>JADFDJ010000030.1 GCA_018262895.1 Methanomassiliicoccus sp.
ATGCCCATCGCGGTTGGCACGGAAATCCCCTGCTCCAGGACAAGCTCGTCCACAGGTTTTCGTAAATCCTCTCTCAATAACTCGATGACCCCCAGATTGATCCGGGAAAGTTCTAACGGCATCTCCGGTTTAGTTTTGACAATCTTTACCCCGAACTGTCCTTTAGAAAGCATCCCTATTTTTAGGTCAATTGTTCCACACGCTCCAATGACGAACGCGATTTGTTCCTCGAGATCCGATATGTCATGAAGTGTTCCTGAGGCCATGATAAAGTAACCAGTAGAAGTGTTCAAGATTGAAACCTGATCTCTCTTTGGAGGTCATGAATAAATTCGGAACAGTGGACGTTCGATGTACGAGATTTATCCAACAACGAGTAAAAATAATCGTTATGTACCCTTTGCCATAAGCCTTCGGCTAGAACATTGATAGTGAGCACTATTTTAGAAAAATAAGTTAAGGAAAGGGGTTTTGTGCCTATCGGGACTGATCAATCCGTTCAGGACTTGATCATCAGAGGCAGCACCTGCTTGCCCTTCATGACCAGCAGGACGATCGCAGCAGCCATGTAGAACGAGATCAGGGAGTAGATCATCCACAGGGCGCCTGCGACAACATCCAGGTCAGGGTTACCCATGTAGAAGGCTGCGGTTACGAAGAACGCGATGGCAGCGACTCCAAGCAGTATGGGTAGCATCTTGACAGGCTGATACATCGAAAGGAATGTGTCTATCAGAGCGATGATGCCTATGACCACACAAAGCATACCAGCAGCGTCAGCGCCAACAGCCACGATGGTCATGAAGAACACGGCCAGGGGGCCAAAGATAGCTGTTCCCAGCAGGTTCTCGTTCCAAAACATTATGAAAGCCGTGACGATGCACAGTACCGAGACGATTGGGCCAATTGCCACTACCAAATTGATAACATCAGTTCCAATTGGTATTAAGGCACAGGCGACCGCGAAGGTAAACATCGAGATCACCAAGATTCCCATTACATCTGCCATTGCCACTTTCAGGTGCACGTTCGATTCTTCTGCCATTTTCCTATTCCTCCTTTTTTCCCACTAATTTTTATGGAAACCCTTTTGGGCGATCAGGACAACGAATGAGACCATTCGTCGCCCCGAATCGTCTCTTTAAAGGGCCTCCTCCCTTTCCACGGGCGCCTTGAAGATCAAGGAAACCCGATTCCTGTATGAGCTTGATGTATTAAAGCTATTATTATCCATATATGCTGTTAATTCCATTTTTATGCCCTTTGGAATTTATCTGGTTCAACCTATATATGGTGTACTTATAGTCCGGAATCATACTCCCGCCCCTTTAGCGAGATTCCGTGTGTTTAGCCGAATCGATTTTGATTCCGCTGGGGATTCACGCACCTAACATGTAGAAAAACCTTTGCCACGGATGTATTATGGCGCAGGGAGCCTTCCGAGCTCATCCAGTCGTCTTAAATATGTCTTTCTGCGGGTCTCATAACCCTCTTTGTGGGGGCCGAAGGGTACATACTCAGCTACCTTCCACCCGTCCCATACCAGCTTTTCCTTGGTCTCATCGGCCAGACCCTTTAGGAAGCTGAACTCCAGGATGTCACGGTCGCTTATCCTGTCCTGGCTCCACTCCAGCAGGTCGGGGTCATGGGTAGCTATGCAGAAGGGGACGTCCCGCTCCAGGATCTGCTCGACCAGGTCCTTGAACACCTCCTCTATGAGGTTGAAATCGCTAATATCGCCCGTATACGCGCCCTTCACCAAGCGTATCTTGGCCCCAGCGTCCAGCATTCTCTCGATGTCCTTGGGGGTCCGGTCAAGATATGCCTGGACGGCCACGGTCGGCCGCAGCCCTGAGCGGGCACAGTCCTCGGCTATGAGAAGAGTGAGATCGGTCATGCGCTGTCCCTCCATGTCCAGCTCGAAACCTATGCCCAGGTCGGCGGCCTTCTCCCCCACGCCCCGCACCAGCTCCACAGTTAGGTCACGGCTGATAACCCCGCCAAGCGTGGACGGCTTGACGGCCAGGGAGGCTTTCAAACCTCTTCTTACAACCTCCTCGGCCACGTTGACGTATGCAGCAAACGATTCCCTGGCCTGGGTCTCATCCCGATTGAAGCGACCAAGGACATCTAGTATGCAGCGTATCCCCTGCTCGTTTCGCTGGGCGCACCAACGAAGAGCGGAGGCTTGATCGGGCAGGGTCCATCTCGTTTGCATGCTAATCCATATCCTTGTGACCGACAAAAAAGGTTAGGCCGGGTTTGTGTCCAGGAGCTTCGTTCTCCTCTTCCTCGGGTCCTTGGTCTTTGTCGAGGCCAGCTCCTGCACTCGATTGAAGGTCTCCTGGTCGATTATGGATGCATGACCGCTCTTCACCAGGTAGCCGTCCCATCTCCTGAAGCCTGCGTATGCGGGGTTGTGCAAGATCTGCCTAATGGAGTACAGAGTCCAATGGCCGCCCCTCCTTGTGAGCACCCCCTTGCCGTTGAGCTCCTGGGCGATCTCGTTCATAGACCTTCCGGAACTATATGATATGAATATGTACCGCACTACTTCGGCCTCGTCATCGATGGTAACCAGATCGTTGTTCTCGATGCCATAGCCGAACGGGGGGTTGAAACCTAGGAGTCCGCCGTTCTCGGCCTTCTGGGCCATGCCCATGTAGGTCCTCTCCCCTATCTGCTCAGATTCCAGCTGGGCTATTCGCTGTATCATGTCTACAACGAACCTTCCGATGGACGTGGAGGTGTCAAGCTCCTCCTGCATGGAGGTGAACTTCTTGTCCCACCGCTCCAGGTCCTCCATCATGATCATGAAGTTCTTGGAGTTACGGTGGATACGGTCCATCTTCAGGACGAGGATGGTGTCCCAGTTGTCCTTCTCGGCGATCATCCTCTTGTACTCCTCACGGGTGGTGATCTTACGCCCGGTGTGGCCTCTGTCGGCATATATGTCTGTGATATCCCATCCTTGGGCCTCGCAGTACGCCACCAGTCGTTCTCGCTGGGCCTCCAGGGAGTAACCCTCCTCGGCCTGCTCCTCTGTGGACACCCGGATGTAGATGGCAGCTCTAACCACCGGCCACCGCCTCCACCAGCTCATGACAGGAACCTGAACGGTTCCTGCGCCTCTCTTCCATGAGCTCCTGCACGAGATTATATGCCCCCTCGGAGACCAGCGGTTGGTGGTCAAGGTGGATGAGCTTGCCGTCCCAGGCGAGATAGCCGCAATAAAGGGGGTTCCGCAGAATCCTGCTGACCGCCTGTTTGCTCCACCGCAGTCCCTTCTTGGATGGTATCCCTCGATCGTTGAGGACCCCTGCTATCTCGTCCAGCGAACTTCCGTTTATGTAAGAACTGTAGATGAAAGGAACGACGCCGGCCTCATCCTCGACCACCTCCAGCTGCCCCTTGACAATAGTGTAGCCATAAGGATCGGGCGACCCTAGGTGCCCTCCCCCCTCCTTGGCCTTCTGGGCCATGCCCGCCTTCACCCTTTCGCCTATCTGCTCCGATTCCAGCTGGGCGATGCGCTGGATGATGTCCATGACGAACCGTCCCATGGCCGAGGTGGTATCGAACTTCTCCTGCATGGAGCTGAACTGCTTCTTCCACACCTTCAGGTCGTCCATCATCTGGGTGAAGTTGCGGGAGTTACGGTGGATGCGGTCCATCTTCAGTACGAGCAGCACGTCCCACTGATCGCGCTCCGCCATCATCCTCTTGTAATGGGGACGGTTGACGTCCCTTCCCGAGTAACCATCGTCCACGTACTCTGAGGCCACCTGCCAGTTCTTGGCCTTGCAGTATGCCTGGAGCCTCTTAAGCTGCGCTTGTATGCTGTAACCCTCGCGGGCCTGATCATCGGTGGAGACCCTTGCATAAATGGCAGCGCGCACCCTCAACCTCTCCTAAACCTGAGCATGGCTCCTAAGCGCATCCCGGGCGTGAATAGCCTTAATGAGATTTAGGTTTACCCCGTTGCTTCTTAACGGCCAGCAACATCGTTCATTTTTTTTCATTGGTAGTTTTGGGAGGTGCGATATACGGTCGCTCAAGTTGGCCTGCCATAGGTCATCTTTCGGGAAAGTCTTTCAATAGAATATTAAAGCTGGTATCGTTACAATTTATCATATTAATATGGATATATTCGTAATCGTTTAATGCAAAATGCACTATGGGGCCTTAGGATGAGTGACAGCCTCGAGTCAAAGATGGCAAGGCTCCGAGACGAGTTCGGAGGACTGGTGGATGATGCCACGATCCGCAAGCTGGTCCTCTCCGAGGGAGGCATGAAGATGGCATCTAAGAAGATCGCAGATATCAAGGACCGTGAGGAGATCACCGTTACCGCTACTGTCAGCAAGATAAACCCCATGAGGACGTTCAATAAGAGGACCGGTGGGCAGGGGAGGGTCCGCAACATAGATGTGCAGGATGAATCTGGCAACTGCCGCCTGACGCTTTGGGATGAGGATGTGGACCTTCCTGAGAACATGGAGATCCTAGTGGGAACGCAACTGGTCCTTACAGATTGTTATGCAAAGCAATCTGATTACGGCCTTGATATCTCCAAGGGTAAGAAGGGAAAAATAGAGAAGGTTAATTAGTAAAGCTAATAACTTTACTACATATTTTCTTTTATGTCTTACATTTTAGGTACGATAAACCTCTGATCAGTCGGCAAGTTGAACAC
>JADFDJ010000003.1 GCA_018262895.1 Methanomassiliicoccus sp.
GTTATTTACGTACTGGTCGGATTATGTGCACCAATCTGTAAGCTATTATCGTGAGATGTTTCCCGAAGCGAAAATTATCGTAGGGGGAATTTACGCCACTTTGCTTCCAGATGTTGTTGAGAAAGCGACCGGTGCTGAAGTATTCCATGGAACGTGCGAAAGAGCAGAAGAGTGGTGCAGGAACAAAGGGATCGATTATTCATTTCTACCATCGGAGGTGGATTTCGAGATCATTCATGGAATGAGGGGGTGTTTTAGGAAGTGCGGCTTCTGCGGTACATGGAAGCTAGAGCCGAATGAGCAATATTTTGACAATTTTAAATTTAATAAGAATCACGTAGTGTTCTATGATAACAACTTTCTCAAGCATCCAAATGTAGCGAAGATCTTGAAGGATTTTGAACAGTTGCGAGTTAACGGTAGGGTAGTCACCTTTGAGTCACAAAGTGGCTTCGACGGAAGGATACTGAATAAAGAACTTGCGACCCTCATAAAAAAAGCCAGATTCATTAACCCAAGGATTGCTTGGGATCACTCCATTGAGGACTTTGCTAAAATAAAGAAGCAGGTCGGATTTCTCCAAGATGCAGGATATCACGCTAAAGAGATAAGTGTCTTCATGATTTTCAACTGGGAGCTTGATTACGACCAAATGGAGAAAAAGCGGGAAAAATGCTGGGAATTGGGAGTACAAATAACGGATTGCCGATATCGTCCATTGACTCAGTTATTCGATAGATTCAATGCTCGGATTACCCAAACGACTGATGACTACTTTATTGCGGAAAATTGGACCGATGCAGAAGTAAAACAATTTAGAAAGAATGTTCGGAAGCATAACATATGCATCAGGCACGGTTTCCCATTCCATTCTCCAACCCTGGAGCATATGAGGGTCAGTAAGGCTGAGTATCAACAATTGATGAAGAGTAAAACAAAGTCAGCCATCAGGAAGAAATTGCCCGATGCTTGGTTTCCTGATGAGTGTACAATTATCAACAAGTGATCGTTCTGATGAAGCGAAGTATTCATTCCGTATGATTGAATTATCTTCAATCACCGACCTATTGGATAAGAGGATTACCCGATAACGGTGATTGGGATATTGCCCTTTAACTTGACATCGCTACCACTCCTAACGAACGCCGCCCTTTGAAATAATCCTGATGATTCAGTGATGAAAACAACGGCTGATAACCCCGACTCGATAAATATCGAAGCCTTAATAGCTCCCTCAAGCTCATCATAAAAGCCAAAAACTCTCGCAATCCTGGGATCGACTTCTACGAAAAGGATAGATGTACCCTTTTTCTTATCGTATCCATAGTTCTTGTGCATATAGTCAAAGTTTTTCACGGTAGCGTGTTCGATGACCTCATTTATTTTGGTGACTCGTCTGGTCCCATTGTGCCATTTCTCACTATCCTCCTCATCGACTATCTCTCCCTGGTTTGTGGGGAAAACAATGGATGTTGATTCGATGATGACCTTGCGATCAAGTGAGATGAAATCTGGGGTCTTTATGTTCTTGACCTCATTAACCTTCTCAATGGGATAGTCAACTCGGAACTTTATGCTCTCTTCGAAGCGTCCCGTTAGAATGGGCACCACCTTGCCCCGTTCGTATTCTTTGACCTCTTCGAAATGGCCTTCTCCATAGTATTTCTCCACGAGCCCATCTATTGGAGTCCACTCTTCTTCTTCCATCGGTTCGTCGTCTTTCTTCTCTTCACTAGCCACGTCGCTCAGAACAGGTTCGGAATATTAATTGACTGTGTTTTGTGAACAAGGGAGTAAATGGGGTCCTTCCTCTCGAATACTTGCATATAGCGCCACCATATGCACGGAGGTATGGCGATGTCGTGTTATGGTCGGTGTGCTCTAAGATGTGATTCCGCCATTATAAGTTCGCCAATAAGAAATTTTATAATGGATCCCCCCGCCATAGGCGCATCTGCTAAGGGCCAGGCATAGGGAGGAGACCATTTAATACGGGGGATAGCATAATGGTCTCCGACCGGCCTGGAAGCCTGGAAAGCTTGTGTCCGCAAGGACTCGGGAGTTCAAATCTCCCCCTCGGCGCCATCACTCAACTTTTCTGTATGATCACCTTGCCATCAACTATCAAATATTCCGAATGCGGTGTGCTCGGTGTAACGAAGGTGACCGTGTGAAGGTGAACGTTGACCTGCGACTGAAGGATATCCCTGGGCAGCTGGTGGCAGCCCTGGAGCCGATCTCCAAGTATGACGGGAACATCAGAGGTGTGGTGCACCACCATGACGACCGGGTCGGCGGTAGGATCACCGTCAACGTCATCTTCGAGGTGCGCTCCGAGCAGTCCTTGGACAAGATCCTGAGCACATGGAAGGAGGGGGAGGTGGACATCGCCAAGATCGACGCCTTCTTCGAGACCTACCCCATCCAGTACCTCCTCGTGGGCAGCATCACCTCCAAGGAGCTGGAGAGCATCACCAAGGGACTGGAAGCGATGGAGAACGTGGCCTCCATAGAGATACGCTATACGGGAACGGCGAACTCCTCCTCCCGCGCCGCCCTGGTCACCGGGAAGGCGTCCAAGAAGGAGACCCTGACCACGCTGGAGTCCTTCTTCAAGCAGCGTGCGGACAAGCACAACTACATGCTCATCAGGGGGCTGGACTAGATGAAGGTGGTCATCGCCGGCTTCGGGACCGTGGGGCAGGGAGTGGCCGAGGTCATCGGGATGCGCCGGGAGCTGTTCCAGAAGGGCTTCCGGCAGAAGGTCACTATCGTAGGGGCGTTCGATTCCTCCTCCCTGGTCAAGAACCCTCGGGGTCTGGACCCGGAGGTGCTGGTCGCCCGCAAGGCGGGGACGGGGAGGGTCGGCAAGCGCCCCCTGGACGGAGGTGCTGAGGAGTTCATCGAGGAGTACGACTTCGACACTCTCATAGAAACCACGCCCACCAACATCGTGGACGCGGAGCCAGGTCTCACCTACATCAGGACGGCGCTCAACGCCGGTAAGAACGTGGTCACGTCCAACAAGGGGCCCCTGGCGCTCAAGTTCCGGGAGCTGACCAGCACCGCGGCCAAGAACAAGGTCCAGCTGCGTTACGAGGCCTCCGTGGGAGGGGCCATGCCCGTGATCAACCTCTCCCGGGAGCTGCTGAGGGGGGAGCAGATATACTCGCTTCGGGGCATCCTCAACGGGACGTGCAACTTCATCCTCAACCGAATGAAAGATGAGGGGCTGCCCTTCGAGCAGGCTCTTAGGGAGGCGCAGGAGATGGGCATCGCCGAGCGTGACCCCACCTACGACATCGACGGCGTGGACTCAGCTTGCAAGCTCGCCATACTGGCCAACGCCATCTTCGGAAGGGACGTCACCTACAACGACGTCATGCGCACAGGCATCAGGAGCATCACCGAGGACGCCATCTCATTGGCGTCAGAGCAGCACATGGTGGTACGTCTCATCGGTGAGATAAATGACAAGCGGGTGGAGGTATCGCCCCGCATGGTGCCCGTCGGGCATCCTCTGGCCATCGGGGGAACGCTCAACATCGTGCAGCTGATCACCGACCTTGCAGGGGACATCACCGTGGCCGGCCGGGGCGCAGGACGCAAGGAAACGGCCAGCGCAGTACTGAGCGACCTTCTGGCGCTGATGAACGAGGGACGCGGCAAGCGGCGATGATTACGGGATAGAGTTTAATAACGCCTCCCGCTATAGCGATAAATGTCTTGGAGAAGATGTCCTATGAGAGACATGGCGCGGGATGTATTTATTAGCCAGTAAAGTGGCCCTCTACGATACCACGCTGAGGGACGGGACCCAATCCGAGGGTGTGTCTTTTTCGACCGAGGACAAGCTGGACATAGCTAAGAGGCTGGACCAGTTCGGGGTGGACTACATCGAGGGGGGCTGGCCGGGGTCCAACCCCAAGGATGTGGCCTTCTTCGAGGCCGCCTCACGCTTGAGGTTCGAGAGAGCGAAGCTTGTGGCCTTCGGCAGCACCCGCAAGGCGGGGATATCGGCCGAGGACGACCCCAACCTCCGCTCGCTGGTGGGCTCAAAGGCCCCCGCGGTAGCAATATTCGGGAAGAGCTGGGACCGCCATGTCAGGAACGCCCTGAAGATACCTCTGCCGGAGAACCTGGAGCTGATCGCGGACAGCGTATCGTTCCTCAAGAGGAGCGGGGTGGAGGTTGTGTACGACGCCGAGCACTTCTTTGACGGCTATAAGGCAGTACCCGACTACGCGCTGAGCACCTTGGAGGCGGCGGCCCAGGCGGGTGCCGACTGGCTGGTGCTGTGCGACACCAACGGCGGGACGCTGCCCGGAGACGTCAGGGCGGCAGTGGACGTGGTGGCCAAGCGTTTCGACCTGCCGCTGGGGATCCACGCGCACAACGATGCCGACCTCGCGGTCGCCAACTCCCTGGCGGCGGTGGAGGGGGGCGCCACCATGGTGCAGGGGACCATCAACGGCATTGGGGAAAGGTGCGGCAATGCCAACCTCTGCTCCATAATGCCCACGCTGGCACTGAAGATGGGGCGTGAGATATCTGTTCCAGACCTCACAGCCCTTACCTCGCTCTCCAACTTCATCAGCGAGACCGCCAACGTGGTCATAGACCCCAAGCTTCCCTATGTCGGGCGGAGCGCCTTCGCCCATAAGGCGGGAGTGCACGTGAACGCGCTGATGAAGGATGAGAAGACGTACGAGCACATCGACCCCCGCCTGGTGGGCAACCAGCGGCGCGTGCTTATGTCCGAGCTATCGGGAACGGCGTCGATAATGGCCAAGATGAGGGAGTTCGGGATCGACACCGAGAAGGAGTCCGGACGCAGGGTCCTGGAGCACCTCAAGCACATGGAGTCGGAGGGGTACCAGTTCGAGGGCGCGGACGCATCCTTCGAGCTACTGGTACGCCGCCTGAACGACGGCATCAGGCCGCCATTCCGCCTCGAGGGCTTCCGTATCTTCGTTGACGTGACCGGGAATAACGTGTCCTCGGAGGCGAGCATCAAGGTCGTCGACTCCACCGGGATGATGGAGCACACCGCAGCCAACGGCAACGGTCCCGTCAACGCCCTGGACCGTGCCGTCCGCAAGGCCCTGGAGCGGTTCTACCCGGAGCTTAGAGAGGTACGCCTGGCCGACTACAAGGTCCGGGTCATCGACAGCAAGGACGCCACCGGGGCCAAGGTCCGAGTGCTGATCCGCTCCACCGACGGGGAGGCCTCGTGGACCACCGTGGGCGTGTCCACCAACGTCATAGAGGCCTCGCTCATCGCGCTACTGGACAGCATGGAGTACAAGCTCATGAAGGGCCCCCGGCCCTCTTCCAGATGACCTCCACGGCGGAGCCAGGAGCCAACCTTTTTACTTCACTTCAGCTCTCTATCGGGCGATGCGATACCACCTAGAGCTCATTGGGCCGGACGAGCGCAACCAGCTGTTCGAACGATATGAGGCCCGCTACCTATACTCATCCAAGTGCGAACTGCACGGGACGTGCATCCGACTGTTGACGGACCAGGAGCGCACCGACCAGACGTGGGACAACAACTTCTACGGCATGGCGGAGAGCGTGCGCTCCCACGGGCGCCTCATCGTCCTGAACGATCCCCAGCAGCAGACCGGTGTGAAGTACGATCCGCTGACCCGCACCGCCTTCATGTTCAACATCGACTACTACGGTTGGGTTAAGAGCGTAGCCCTGGCCCTGGCGGGGGACATCCTGGAGGACCAACACAACATACACTCCGTCCACGGGGCTGCGCTGGACATCGGGGGACGGGGCGTATCCCTCATCGCTCCCTCGAAGTCGGGCAAGACCACGCACTCCTGGGGGCTGCTCCGCATGAAGGATGCCCGCCTGGTGACCGATGACTGGTACTTCGTCAGGATGTCAAGCAAGAGGCCGTTGGCGTACGGATCGGAGAAGAACTTCTACGTGGAGGGGGACATCTCCACCATCTGGCCGGAGTACCAGGGGTTGGTGGACAAGGCCTCCTTCGACAGCCGGGGCCGGGCCATAGTGAACGTTCGGTGGACGGTGGGCCAGGGCGGAGTGTCCCCGCTGACCACGATGTACAAGGTGATACTGCTGAAGCGTGATACCGATGATCCTGTCACCAGCAGGGAGATGGGGCCGGAGGAGGCGATGGAGTACCTCGAGGCCCATGACTTCTGCAACCCCCATCAGCTGGTGAGGGATGAAAGAAAAATATCTCTGCGCCGGAGGTTCTTCCGCGATTACCTCGAGCATTGCGAGGTGCACTTGGTCAACACCGTAAGACCCCCGGAAGAGACCCAGGCGATCATAAGGGGGATAGTGTCGCGCTGCGAACAATAGGGCGATGATGCGTCTGGCTGAGGGAGCCAGATACTCAGAAAAAAGGGTTGTGTGAGGAGCCCCCGAAGATTAAAGAAATGGTGGGGAAGTTGGAGAAGGTCCACGGGGACTCCCCATAACCAATATATTACAGGGGTTAATAAAATGTATCGTTGATTTGCATACTAAAACCGTATGCCGTTCTATAGAACGAGGTTGCGCTCATATGTCTAGCCCGAAGGCATCGGCGAACTCCTCCATCTTGCGGAACTCCATCAGGAACTTCGTCCCCTTCTCGGTGATGGAGTATGTCGATCGGTCGCCGTCCTGCTCCTTCAGTATCAGCCCTGTCTCCTCCAGCTGGACAAGGTACTTGGTCAGGCGGTCGTGGGATAGGTTGGCCTTGTAAAGTATGTGCGTCACCTTGGCCGGACCGTCCGCCTGCACCGCGCGCAGGATGTCCGCGAAGATGCGTCCCTTGGAGCGGTATTTCTGGGGCTCCTTCATCCCCCCCTCCTGAGGCCGTACAGGACCACGAACAAAGAGAGGAAGCCTGTTAGCTCGAGCACCCTGCCTACCACGTACACGATGTCCTCATGGGAGCTGAACATGATCAGAAGGTGGCTCACCAGCATGAACAGGAAGCTCAACGTGACCATGATGGCGTAGCGGCTCCTCCTCACCATCAGGTGGGCAAGCTGAGAGATGACAATTATCAGGAGCAGTATGACCAGGATCAGCTCGGCCACGGGCCCGGCGGTCAGCAGGGTGCTCCCGGCGGCACCTCCGCCTCCACCTCCGCCGCCTGCACCGCCACCTGATCCGTTGCCGCCTGCCCCTACCAACAACAGCATTGACAAAGGCATGGAGGATTCCCGCAGCCGGAGGGTATACGCGAACACCAGCAGGGAGTAGGCGAACATGCTCAGTGCATAGTAGGCCCAGAACCCCATGTCGGCGACCGAGAGGGGGTCCGAGGGAGAGGTGAACGATACGCCGAAGAGGTAGGCATAGGTCAGGGTGATGCAGTTTATGAACAGGCCTATGGACAGCAGCAGGAACGCCAGGAACAAGGCGTACAGCGTTCTTTCTCTGACCCATTGATGCCCCTTCAGGGCATACATGGCCACGGCCAGGGCTACAAAGGCGGTTATGAGCTGGAATAATGCATCATACGGCAGGAACCATCTAGGCGGGAACATGAATGCACCGGCACAAAGGCCTGAGCACGGAATGTATATTGGCAATATGAAGGATTCCTTCATTAGTTTTTATAACAAGGGATGAAAATATTTTGCACGGTCGCCGAACGGCCATCCTCCCATAAGGCCTTAGGGAACGGATGCCCTTCTAGCTCGATACCTTATTGTTATCTCCGTAAGTGCATGAATCGTCTAGATGACTATTTCCTAATTTGAATATAATTTAAAGTAGATTCATTTATCAGAGGTCAGTCAATGAGAACAAGCATCAAGATGTTAGCATTGGGCGCTGTTGCTGCCCTGATCATATCGGGAGTGGCCCTGACCACTCTGAAGGAGAACGACCTGTCCGCCGTGGGCGCGGACGCCCCCACGGTCTCCGTGGTGAGCCTTGGCTCCGATGCCGGCGAGGCGGTCATGGTCACTACCGAAGCTAATGGAGAGAGCGTTCCGCTCAGCGGCGCGAAGGTGATGATCTGCAAGATGAACGTTACCTGCGACGGCGAACAGACCACCATGAGGGTCATGGAGATGATCGCTCTCCAGACCGGCGAGGACGGCAAGGTCCAGTACAACTTCTCCGAGGGATACAAGTACATGATCTGCGCGGAGAACCAGGAGCAGATGGGATTCGCCAACAAGAACATGAACCAGACCGAGGCGGGGCTCTGCTACCAGCACCAGTGGGAATGGAGCCACATGAACGGCCAGATGTTCACCGCGAACTGCCCCGGTGAGGCCCAAGAGGGGACCCAGACCGCGATTCAGGGCGGTGAGGGCGTAAAGGCGGGGCAGTAGGGAGGACGCGCGCCCTGCCCTTAAAACCACTTCCATTTCTAGGCGTCTCCCCCTTGTGGCGGTCGTGATGACCTCCCCAAGGGTAAGTGAAGAACATTATGTGAACGATTCATCCAGATGATTCTTTCCGACCTGGGATATAATGTTCGGACGCTCCTCTTTCCCGGAGGAACATGGTTTGAGACTAAGGACCAAAATGATGTCGATCGGGGCGATCTCCGCCCTACTGATCTCTGGGATAGCTTTCGCTCTTATGTCCTCGACCAGTGTCTCAGCGGATGATGATACTCCGGTCGTGACGGTCGAGGAAGAGGTCACGGAGACGAGCTATGCGCTGACGGTCAACGTGGTCTGCATGGTGGATGGTACCCCCATCATCCTTGAAGGGGTCAACGTAACGGTGTACACCGTGAACATCACCGAGGACGATGACACCACCACTATCGTAGTCCAGAACGTCGCCCAGGGGCTGACGGACGCCGAGGGCAACGTGACCTTCGAGCTTCCGGATGGTAAGTATGTGGTGTGCGCCACCTACCAGGGCCTCTGCGGGTTCGGAGAGGTCAACCTGAGCGAGGAACAGCTCAGCACCATCATGCTGCACGGAAGCGGCTGGTGTGATGGGTGCGATCAAAGCCTGAGGTTCAGGGACGGCGACCGCTGGTGCCAAAACGATGGTGGTCGGGATGGGGGCCGCAACAGTGACAACGGGTCACTCAGCGCCAGAGAGAGAGCGTGCAATGGAACCTGCGACCGCACCAGGCTGGTGGCCAACTAGCTCATGTCGACGGGCACCGTCACAGGCATGGTGTGATCGGAGAGCGGCCAGATACGGGAGAAGAACCATTGGACCGTTACCGCGGTGGGTCAAGGCCACCGCGCGAAACACTTTTCTTTTTCCTTACTTATCGGCGTATCCCTCAAAGATGGCAATCATGTCGGGCCGCCCCCACCCGCCCGTCCCCCTATGATCGCTCCGATGAATCGATTTAAACATCGTCCGCCATATGCTGTCGAGATGCATGGATGAACAACGCTCTGATTTCACCAACTGCTATGGCTGCGGACAGGAGAACCCCATAGGATTTCGCCTGAAGTACTCGTTCATAGGGGAGAGATCGCACATAGAGTTCGAGGTCGGACCAGAGCATTGCGGCTACCCTGGGCTTATGCATGGGGGCGTGACCTGTGTGCTATTCGACGAGGCGATGTACCACGTAATCGCCCGCACTGTCCCCGAGGTTGTGACCGTCAGCATGGCCGTCGACTACAAGAGCCCTGGCTTCGAGGGCCACAGGCTCATATGTGAGGCATGGGTGGAGAAGCGCGAAGGCCGCAGGATCGAGGTGTCCTCCGCTTTGGTCGATGCCAGCACCAAGAAGGTTGTGGCAGAGGCGAGGGCCGTTTACCGAGAGGTAGACCTCAAGAGGATCATCGGCCGCTAGCGACGGCACGTTCTCAGAACAGTTCGGGTCCAGATGCATACCTGGCCAATAAGGTGAAATAACTGGCAGGGCCTTCTGTACCCTGATGGGTCGGCACAGCCAGGTGTTCGGAGCTATCGCCCTGTCCTGCTTTTTCCTATTTTTCTTACTACCCAGCGCCACAGCGCGTGATGCTAGTATGCCCGTCGTCGTGGTGATCGGTGATCACATCACCGTCGGTGAGACCATGGTGAGGGATGACGCCAACAACTCTCAGAGCTCGGTTATATCTAAGCTTGGTACAATGCTCAATGTAAGCATCTTCAACAGGGTCATGAAGGGAGATATATCACGGAATATGCTTGCTAGGTTCGAAGCCGACGTGATCTCGCTGCGACCCGATGTTGTCATCCTGACGATGGCAAGGGATGACATGGCCTGGCTAAGCGTCCCGGAGAGCGAGAGCAACTACCTGAACATGATCTCCTTGGCCTTGGCCAACGGAGCCCGCGTCCTACTGGTGACCGTCCCTGTCAACGATAGAACATCTTCCTTCCATTCGGCCGTGAACGGATGGGCCATGGAGCTGTCCTATAGGAACGTCCAGGTCATCGACTCCTGGCTCCTCCTCAGCGATGCCAACGATACACTGGCACCGGAGTACCAGATCGGCGACGGTGTCCACCTCAGCGCTGCTGGATACCAGCGGATCGCCGATGAACTGTTCTCCGTTGGTTTCAACAGCACCCCTTACGAGAGTGGGGAAGAAATAACACCCTGGAGGGATCCTATGGTAGGGTGGGGCCTGATCGGGGGTATGGGGGCCATCAGCGGGCTGCTCTACTTCCAGGGCAGAAGGATGAAGAAGAGCTGATTTCTTTACCGGCCAATAGGGCAGCGATCAGCCCTTACCTTCGGTACGATGCTGTTTACATTGCGTCTCATCCTCTATGCGGAAGTTAGGAACGATGCCGGGGACCACCGCCCTTAGCTCCTCCTCCACCTTGGCCACGATCCCCTGGCCCTCGGAGATCGTCCTCTTACCATCGATGCAAACATGGACGTCCATGAAAACGGTGGTGCCGGACCGGCGGGTCCTTAGATCGTGGTACTCAAGGAGGTCCTGGTTCTTTTCCAAGACGCCCACGATGACCATCTCCTCGTCCTCGCAGCTCGCGTCCATGAGATCGCGGGTGGTCTTCCTGAGGACGCCCACACCCATCCTAATGAGCAGGACCGCGACCACCAGTGCGATGACCGAATCGAGGACGTATAGCCCGGTCAGGACCGCAACGACCAGACCCAGGACCACCCCTACCGAGGACACCACGTCCGAGAACAAGTGCTTGGCATCGCCCTCCAGTGCCATTGATCGACTCCTCCTCGCCTCCTTCATCATCGCCCAGGCGAGGATCCCGTTAAGGGATGTGGCGCTGATGGATACTATCAGGCCAAGGTCGATGTTCTCGAGCGGAATAGGATCGGACAGACGACCCAGGGCGGCCTCGATGATCAGGATGGCCGCGATTATTATGAGAATGCCCTCTACCAGAGCGGATATGTTCTCGGCCTTCTGGTGTCCATACCTGTGGCCTCTGTCCTCGGGCTGGCTCGCCAGCATGAGGGCGTAGAACATCATGATGGAGGCGACGATGTTGATGGTGGACTCCAGAGCATCGGAGAGAAGCGCAACGGAGTTGGACAGGAAGTAGGCTATCAGCTTCAGCACGAAGACTATCAGCCCGACCAGTATCGCCAGGATGGCGATCTTCCTTTTGTCCATGGACCTTACAGCTAGTTATCGCTTTTTTTACCTTTTCTTGTTCCATTGGACAGTGGAGAGGGTATGGCAATAATGATCGATAGCGTTCTAACAGGAGAGAACGAAACCGGTCGCCAGTGCAGAGTGCGAGAACAGCGGAAATCATAGGATTTTCGCAGGGAGGTTGACGTTGTAGGGAGATATTTCTCTGTTTAAGCATTATTATTTTAATTCATTGTATATTATCGTCTTTTTCAATTTAAATGATTTCTAATATATAGTTATAAATCAAATTTCATCATTATGATCGTCCGTATCGCTTCAACCTACGATGATTCTTCTGCCCGAGAGATGTACGACCGCTTCATGGAAGAGGGGTCCTGCCCCATTGGTGATGACAAGGTAGCCATGGGATCGGTAAAGGAAGCCAGGGGAGGCCCGGTAGGGTATATCCTCACTGTAGAGCTTGCATCCCCGTTGCTCAATAGATCGGCATGATCGTACCATTTTTTCCATCGCTCGTTTGTTATTCTTTTTTTTGGTTCCACGATAACAAGGCTACCGCGTTCGAGTGCCTGCAAGGCCCTTCCCTTATTTACATTAACACCAAATTCCAGATGATCCGGGAAGACCATGATGGACTACACGATTCGACGGGCCGGTCAGGATGATCTGCCAGCTGTGATCGGGATTACCAACCATTACATTCGGCACTCCTCCTGCATCATGAAGGAGAGGGATGAGCAGATGGAGGAGAGGAGCATATGGCTGACGGAGAATGGAGACCGTTACCCCCTTTTTGTTGCGGTGAAGGGCGATGAGGTCGTCGGATGGGGTGGTCTTTCCCCTCATTCGGAACGAACCGCGTACCGCTACACCGTTCACGATGCCGTCTACGTTCGTCAAGACCTCAGGGGCCAGGGCATCGGATCATGCCTTCTGGATAGACTGATATCGGCTGCCAAGGGGCTAGGGTATCGGAGCGTCATCGCGGTCGTCGTGTCCGACCACCAAGCCTCCATCGACCTCCATCACCGCCATGGCTTCAGGGATGCGGGGTGCCTAAGGCAGGTCGGCTACAAGTTCGGTAAATGGATCGATGTGATGAACATGCAGCTGATGCTGTAGCTCTCGCCTCCGTCACCTATGGGGAGGGGGGGGGGTCGGGCATGAAGCGCCGGTGCAGACTAAGGAGCGACCGAACAACTTCCGCTGCTTCGTCCATGATTTAGTCGCCAAAGAGCTTACATCCTTCAACCAAGATCGTGAGTCTACATCCTCTCCAGGAGTGCGTCCAGTCTCTCGAACCCCTCGTTCATTCCTGCCTCCATGCCCGCGCTTAGCTCACCGTCCCGATCCTTGACGGACAGGTACACGCTCTTAGCAAAGAAGTATGTCTTCCCCCTACGCTCTTCGAACCTGGCGATCTGGAGCACGACATGGCCGTGCATGGGCTCGAACTCGAAGGTCTGGATGATCCTCTCCGGGACCTTGACCTCGTGGAAGACCCCCGGAAGGCGAAATCGTTGCCCTCGTCATCACGTTGAACGAAGCGCCATGGCCCTCCATCTCTGACCTCAATTTTGTCGATGGTCGTCCGGTACTTGGCGGGTCCCCACCACGTCGGTACCAGCATGTCATCGGTAAACGCTTTGAACATCAGCTCCCTGGGCGCATCGAACGTCCGCTTTATGATGATCTCCTGCACGCCAGGATTTGCTATGAGGGTGGTCCTGGGCACGTTCACGCCGCCCTTCTCCAGGTACTCCTCCAGTTTATCGAAGGACTCTTCCAACCGGCCCTGGCCATCTCACTGGCCATTCCCTCAGGGCTGCCGCTCGATACCATTCTTAACTCGGTCATCTCCCCGTCCTTCTTTAACTCCACGGTCACCACTGTCTCCATGGGCCACTCTCCGGGCATACCGTAGTGGGAAGCGGGAACGACGTTCCCATCCGAATCCGCAAATGAATCGATAAGGACCAGGCGGTCCATGGGAACGACCTCCTTGAACACGCCGGCGGAACAGAAGTCCATCTCATCAGGGGACCGCATGCATGAGAAGTACCCCCCTCCAACTCAAAGGTCAATGCGGTAGACGGGGGTAGTGAAGCCTCTCGGACCCCACCAGATCTTGAGCTCTTCGGGATCGGTCCATGCTTTCTAGATACGCTCCCTTTTCGCATGGAAGGTGCGGGTGAGCACCATCTCGGGACACTTGCCTAGCTCCTCGGAGGCCATCATGCATCTTGTTTTTAAACCGCCCCCCCCCCACAAACCTATGTCCATTTGAGCCTATACTGGCGTTGTCGGATCGAAAAGGAGGGAAACACGGGAGTGAATGACGTTTTAAGAACGCCCCCCTTTCTGGTCTTGCATTGCGCTCTTCAGGCTTCCTTCGGCTTCTCCTTCACGCGCGGTTTCAACTTGGCGATCAGTCGGGGGATGCCTGTCCTCACCTTGGGGTTCTCCGGGCTCCAGTACCTTGCGTGCTTGCCGTCCGGGGTCGGAAGGTGAAGTTCGATGTAGTTTTCCGGGAGGACCTTTACGGCCAGACCCTGCCTCTTGGCCCACCTCTGTACCTCGGCGCCGAGCAGTATCAGGGTAGAGTCGTCCGACAGATACTTCTCGATCTCCTCCAGCAGATGGGGGTCGGCCCTCTTCCTTTTGTTCCACCGTTTCAACGGCTGCTTATGATAATGGGTCCAGTGGCCTTCCTCGAGTAGCCATGAATAGAACGTCTCCGAAAGGTTATCGACGCCCTCTGCCTCAAACGATGGCATGACCTTCTGCACCTCATCCTTCAGCTGCTTGGGCGTCCCGCTGTCAAAAAGGCTCTTCCGGCAATCGGAGTAATACATGAAACCGAGCTGGTACGATGCCAGCGCAGGCATGTAGTAATCATTGTACCACGAGGCCTTGGGAAAGAGAGACACTATGACTACCGAGACCTTCTTAGGGGGAGGTATATCCACTGGTTCAATGCGAGCGGGCGATGTCATTCTCCTCACCAGTGAACCACACCATGTGTTATCATTCTTTACCTCACGTTATCTCTGAAGAAACCACTACCAGGATGCTTGAACGGTCGATCGGTCGGGCAGGGGACCGTCCTTCTGGCCTCATCAGGACAAGGTGAGTTCATGAGGATGGTCATCGCCTCTTCAGGTCCCGACCTTAGTTAACACGAGGACAGATTATGCCGGTTGACGCCCTACAACGCCCCTCGAACCGCCAAGGTGCTCAGGAGAGGTCCAACACGCTTATCGCAGTCGCCGGGCAGGCGTCCGCAGCGTTCTTCGCACAGTCCGTCAGGTCACTGGGCACCTCACCCTGAGATGCGCTGTCGGTTCGGTACCGCTCTGCGATCTCGGATGTCCCGTCAGAACCCTCCTTGAACACATCCGGACAGTTGTCAAGGTAGCACAGGCCGCATTGTATGCACGCCCCCTGGTCCACCACCACGATAATGGTCATGGGAATGAATCAGCGCCCACCAAGAATAAGATGTTGCCTTTGTAGCGGCCTGCGCAGCCCGTGAGGGGCACAGAATCCGGGGGAGCTTCCTCGGGGTCAGTAATAAGGAGGAGCGGCTGCCAGCCGGTCCTCCGTCGCCGGCCGGTGTGAAGGGCCGAACGGGTCGGGCAGTGACGTACCGGTGACGGCCCAGTCCCACATCTTACGAGCTAGAGGGCTTTGGGAACTTATATATAAAGTCGGCACTTTCGGCACCCACGATAGTATGGTACAGCTCGTTAAAGATTACATGATCCAAAAGAAAGAGGTAGTGACCCCTGAAGACTCAGTTATTAGCGCCGTTGAGCTGATGATCGAGAACGACATCGGCAGCGTGATAGTAGTAGATGAGAAGACCGAGGCAGTGGTGGGGATCTTCACTGAGCGGGATATCCTGCGCCGCTACATGACAAGCAGGTCCAAGTTCATCCACCTGAGGATCTCGGAGGTCATGACCAAGCCGGTCCACACGGTCACCCCGGAGACGAGGCTTTCCACGGCGGTCAAGATGATGAGGGACCATGATGTCGCACGCCTTCCTGTGGTGGACGATAAGAATCACCTCCTGGGCATCCTGTTCTGGAAGGACGTCTTCGATGCCTTCTGCTGCAACAAGATCGAGTGATGGTCATCCGGTGCGGGCCGCTTGTCGCCCATGCACCTACCCGTGCCTTCAAACCTTTTGGACGTGAAAAAACGCCTGACAGACCCTTTTTGCCCAGTCCCTTGGGGAGGGTGTCGAAAACGCCCCTGACGTTACCAAGCACATGCCAGTTCGGTAGAAATTCAGCGATTGTCGATGGACGGGTTTCGATAGAGGGGAGCCTTAGCTAACTTATAAATCAGACCTCGGGAGTCTCGGACAAAAATTTATCAACGTTTCTTGGTCGATCTAAATGAAAGCCCTCTTCGAGCCAGAATTTATTGCGGTGGTCGGTGCATCGAACGATGAAAGAAAGATCGGGCATATCGTCTTCAGTAATCTCATCCGATCCAACTTCAAGGGAACGGTGTACCCCATCAATCCCAAGGCCAGCGAGATCCTTGGCTGCAAGGCCTACCCCTCCCTGACCGCCGTGCCGGGAAAGGTGGAGCTGGTCGTGATATGCGTTCCTAACACTCTCGTACCCTCGGTCATGGAGGAATCGGGCATCAAGGGGGCCGAGGCCGTCATCGTCATCACCGCTGGGTTCAAGGAGCTGGGGAAGGAGGGGGCCCTGCTGGAGCGCAAGGTGGGGGACATCGCCAAGAAGTACGGCATGCGCGTGCTCGGCCCGAACTGCATGGGCATCATGAACACCCATCAGCGGATGAACATCACCTTCACCAACATCCACCCCATGACCGGCTCTATCGCCATCGCCTCCCAGTCGGGAGCGGTGTGCAGCTCCATGCTGGACTGGTCGACCAAGTCCAAGGTAGGGTTCTCTAAGTTCATCAGCGTCGGCAACAAGGTCGACATCGATGAGGCGGACCTGCTGAGCTATCTCAAGGATGACCCCGATACCAACGTCATCGGCATGTACATCGAGGGGGCCAACCGCGGGAAGGAGCTCATGAGCGAGGCGTTCCGGACCAGCCAGGTCAAGCCCATCATCGTTCTCAAGTCGGGAAGGACGAGCTCCGGCTCCAAGGCGGCCTCGTCGCACACCGGGGCGCTCTCCGGCAGCGATAAGATCTACGATGCGGCGTTCCACCAGGCCAACGTCATCCGTGTGAACACCATAGATGAGCTGTTCGACCTCCTGCAGGTCTTCGCCAACATGCCCATGCCCAAAGGCGATGGATTGGCCATCGTCACCAACGCCGGCGGCCACGGTGTCATGGCCGCTGACGCCTGCTCCGACTACGGGCTAAGGCTGGCATCCTTCGAGAAGAGCACCATCGACAAGCTGAAGGGTTACCTCCCGGCAGCGGCCAACCTCTACAATCCCGTGGACGTCCTGGGGGACGCGACCGCGGCCAGGTACGAGTTCGCCATCAAGACGGTCATGGAGGACCCTAACGTGTCCTGCGTCGCTGTTCTGTTGGCCCCCTTGGACACCGTGGACATAAAGGCGGTGGCGGAGCACGTGGCATCCTTCGCCGGCAAGGTATCCATGCCTGTGGTGGGAGCGTTCGTGGGAGGGACCAAGACCAACGTGGGAATCGAGCTCATGCACGAGGCCAACGTGCCCTGCTACGACTCCCCGGACAAGGCCATCCGCGCGCTGGGGGCGATGGTCCACTACAAGAAGATGAGGGAGGAGTCCGGCGACACCGCCCCCGTGGTGGTTGAGGGCGACAAACAGAGAGTAAAGGACTTGATCGCGTCGGTGCGCCGCACCGGCCGCACCTCCCTGAGCGAGAGCGAGGGGAAGGAGATACTTCGCGCCTACGGCGTGGCGATCCCCGCGGAGATCACCGCGGCGACCCCTGAAGAAGCTGCCCGGGCCGCTGCCAGGATAGGGTTCCCGGTGGTCATGAAGATCGACTCCCCCGACATCGCCCACAAGTCCGACGTCGGTGGCGTCATGGTCGGAATCGGCTCGGAGAGCGCTGTGCGCCAGAGCTTCGAGCTGATGATGTCCAAGGTGCGGTCCCGCGTTCCCGGCGCCACGATCAACGGCATCACCATTTGCCAGATGGTCAAGGGCAAGGAGGTCCTGATGGGCATGACCCGCGACGAGCAGTTCGGGCCGGTCATCACCTTCGGCCTGGGCGGGGTCTTCGTGGAGATAATGAAGGACGTGGCCCAGCGCATCGCTCCCCTGACCAGGCACGACGTGGACACCATGGTGCGTTCGATAAGATCGTACGCTATACTGACCGGCGCCCGAGGGGGGAGGGCGGCGGACATCGAGTCGCTGAAGGATACCATATTCCGCATAGCTCAGATCGCGCTCGACTTCCCGGAGATATCAGAACTGGAGGTCAATCCAGTCATGGTAGGGGACGAGGGAAAGGGCACATATGCCGTGGATGCCCTTGTAGTATTGAGGAGGGAGAACTGATGAGGACACTATTCTTAAGCTCGGTGCTGGAATATTCTGGAAAGAGCACGATCGCCCTTGGCCTGGCCAAGAATTTTTCGGGCAGGCTGGGGTACTACAAGCCCTTCCGCGAGGAAGTGCTGTGCATAAACCACCGCGTGGTGGACAGGGACGCCCACATGATGAGGACGGCGCTCGGCCTGGAAGCCAGCGAGGAGATGTTGTCCCCCCTAAAGTACGATATCTTCAACCCCGTGAGCATCCAGAGCGTGATCGAGGGCTTCGATAAGGTAAAGGATGAGAGCGAGTTCATGCTGGTCGAGGGCCCGCAGCTGTTCAGTACCGGGGCCAGGCACCACATGGACGGCATGACCATCGCCAAGGAGCTGGGCGCAGAGGTGATCCTTGTCTCTCCCGGAACTCCAGAGGCCATCGACATGATCACCATCTACCAGCGCCTCATGGAAGCCAGCGGCCAGAATCTCAAGGGGGTCATCCTCAACAAGTGCAACAACCCCGGAGTGAAGAAGCTGGTCGAGAACGGAGGGGTCGACGTCCTAGGCACCATTCCCGCGTTGGAGGAGTTAAACTATCCTCGCGTCAAGGAGATCGCGGAGGGGCTGAACGCCGAGGTCCTGGCAGGCATCGAGGGCCTCAACCGCAGCGTGGAGAAGGTCATGGTCGGGGGCATGACCGCGGAGTCGGCCATGAAGGAGATGAGGCGCCTGAACCGGAAGGCCATGATCACCGGGGGCGACAGGTCGGACATGCTGTTGGCTGCCCTGAGCACGGACACCTCCTGTCTCATCCTCACCGGCGGGCTGTACCCCGACAACCATGTCCTGGCCAAGGCCGAGGAGCTTCAGGTGCCGGTCCTGCTGGTCGGGCACGGCACCCAGGTGGCCGCGGACATGTTCGAGAACCTTATCGCCCGCATCGATCCCTCGGACACGGCCAAGGTGGACATGGTGGCGGAGATGGTCCGCCGGCATGTGGACCTGAGCAAGGTCTGGGGCGACTGAGGCCGCGCCCGCTCGGCGCCCCCCGAGGCGCCGGGTTCACTCATTTTTATTTTACATAGAGGCTGATAAGACCTTCCGACAAGTTCCTTTTGATAATGAGTCCGACACCTAGCTACCATTAAAATCCAATAAGAACACTTTTTGTGGTAGGGATAGGGGGCGCTTAGGACCTAGCTTGTTTATTATAACCCTACCTTCGGCGTCTCTGCCCTGGCATCTCCCACCTCATCAGTTGGGGACCACCGTATTGCATACCGAAGTTCCCGAAAAGGCCTTTCTTACGAGGGGGCTTGGCGAGGGACTTCATTATCTCATCGATCAGCTCGTCCTTGGATAGGTCGCTCCTCAGGTCATTGTCCTTGCAGATCCTTTGGAGGCTCTCCTTCGGTACGGCAGTTAGCACGGACCTCCATGGGAGGCTACTGTACTTTCCGCGCACCCTGCTCCTGAGATCATCCAACGTTCCAGAGGAGTCGTCGCTCATCGACCGCAGTACGGCCCTCAGATCCTCTGCCGACAAGGACTCGATTAAAGTATCGACGTTCAAATCCCTTTTCCTCGGTAGGCTCGAGATGGTCGTAGAAGGTGAAAATTGTTTCTGATTAGATGATCTACAACTCTTCCTCACCTGCTCACTAGGTTCTTTTCTTCTTTTTGGGTGCGAGGTGTAACTGGCGCTCGGTCTCTACGTACAAGCGAGTGGCTTCGAACTTGACGCTGTCCAAGATCGTCATAAGGTCTGCAAGTCCGCAGGCGCCCTCCTCAAGATATTCGGCCTCAACCCTCGCCAAGGCCTCATTGGCCCTGGAAAGCTCCCTCTTTGCATTCTTAACGAATTCCATCAGCTGGTCGTCCAGCTCCTCTGTGGTCAGGTACACGAGTATCCAATCGGCTTGTATGTTAATGACACTTTTCGTCCGTACCTTCCCTCGATGAGTGTTCTCCTACCATCCGTTCCCAATACTCGATCCAGCACCTCGGAACCTTTGATGCTCAGGCTGTGCTTGTTGATGGGATATCAGAATACAGGGAGATCCCTCTTACTTGGCGTTTTTATAGGGAGGTGGCACCGAAGGTGAGGACCTTACAATCGAAATATTATTATAATGAAAGGTTCCCGAACAATATTCAATGCCGAATAAGGTCGATGAGGAGATGATCCTGCCCGCATCTCTCCGCAGGGCCGTCGGTTTCGGCATCGCTGGGGGCCTTGTTGGCACCGCTCTGATGGATATTGTCCTGGTGCTCACTTTCATAATGGTCGGTGCACCGGCAGACGCTTTCTTCTCAACTGTCGGGGAGAGGCTGGGCGATGGAGCCTTGGCCGGTCTGGCGGTCCATAATCTGGTCGGTCTGACCGGAGGATTGGTTTTCTCCCTCCTGGTGTCGTTCTTCAAGCCTCTTCGGATTGATAGCTGGCGCAAAGGGGTAGGGTTAGGGTTCATCGCGGGCGCTCTGACGATACCCCTAGGTTGCATCCCCTTCGCACTGTGGCTGAACCAACCGGTGCTCGAGGTGATCGCCTTCTCCGTCCTACCTCATCTAGTCTGGGGAACCACCCTAGGATGGTTCGTCGGGTATGGGCTTATCTCATACGGACACAAGCCAATGTCAGCTACTGGGCCCCTATGAATATCAGACGGCAGGAATCGTTGTCTAGACCCACATTGGCCCGGTATATGCAAATATATTGGAACACGGCCTGTTTAATGTTTTAAAGTCCTCGTCAACAAAAGGGCGCTATGAGGAGGCCCAGTAAAGCTAACAAAAAACAAGTGCGATAAAGGATTGCATAGATGACGTAGATCTACGCATCTGTCAACTGTTGCTCCAGAACTCAAGAAGACCGCTATACAAGATGCTAAAAAAAGGCATCGATCCATTTTACCGCTCGACGAACCTCCTGGCCTCCACAGCCGGGATCGCAACCATGGTCTCGATGATGTGGTTCTCACATCGTCTGATCGACATCCTCATGGCCGCTTCAACGTCAGGCGCCTCCACGATCGCGACCGCATCATAGCGACCAAGCGTCCAATATATGTCGATCAGCTGAATGCCTTCCTTCACCTCTTCCTCGATTATCTCGAGGTTCTGGGCGATTATCTCTTCTGTGGGCCCCGTCCTGAACTTTACCAATAGGATAAATCTCACTGACTCGCCTCCGTTATAACCAAATCATATTTTTGGGGTCCTAGACCTTATAGATTTGGATTGGACCAATAAAAACCATGTATTATCGCAAACAGGAACTTCAGGATAGTACCAGGGAACCAATTTGGCGGAACCCATTCTTCGCCCCGAACTATGAGGCATTTCAACCCATTGACGATACATCCAGAATAACGTTACACTATGTTTCGAACAATAACCTCTTAGGCCGTCATTTTGAGAGCAGCATGTTCTAGATGTGAATAAGTTGGCTTACTTTCACTCGTTTATTATAAAAATGAACATTCAGGAGCCAATCTTTTAATCCTCACCGGGAAGTATTTGCAGATCACTATGAGCCAAATGAAGAAGAAAAAGAAGGGTGCAGATGATCCACCAGTTAACATGAACCGGTCGGATCATAAGACCTCGAAAGCCTCATCCGCTATCGTAACCCCGGTCGGAAAAGGGGCAAAGGGTAAGAAGTGATCTATCCGTCCGATGAAATCTCTAAACATCTGGTGATCTCATCGGACCGACCTTTTTCTTTTTCAATTTAATTTGGGTTCTCGTTGAATTTATGTGTGAGCAGCCGACCTCCACCGTAAGATATGCTGACTCCCTGCAATGTTGGATGGTTGCCGCATCGAGGACCGGCCTGTTTGCACTCTAGCCCTATTCATACATCGTAATGCCCACGATGCAAACGAACCACTCATCGGATGATCGTGATAGAGCGGGCCCATTGGGCCTTTCCCCATTGTTGGCATCTATTCGAAGACTTGGACCTGGAAAATGAGTGAACCTTCGCGTTGTCCACCTACTGTCTCCGAAAGAGGCGGTAAATGGGTGTGAGATTGCACCTCTTCTAGATCGATCATGGAAGTATTCATCTATGCCGGTTGGCAATATTTTCCTTGGTGAGAGCCTGGACCCATTCGATAAAATGCTGCATGACCTTAATTCCGGGGACCCGGAGGTCAATGAGAGCAAATTGGCCAGTTTGAAGAAGGCGTGTGTCTGTCCACAATGCCCGACCTTCAACAAATATGCAGAGGACCATGGGGAGATACTCTACTGCATAATTGGAAAAAGCGATCAGCCCTTGAAGGAAGAGCTCGGTTGCATCTGTGCTGATTGTCCCGTGGCCGCTGAGGGAGGGCTTCTGAACAATTACTACTGCACCATAGGTTCCGAGATGGAGATGCGGAAGAACCGGCGAGTGCCACGTGGCGTTAGGCCCGAAAGGCTATATTAGGAAAAACTCGAACGGCGACTCCCATGCCATAGGCTGTCGATCGCCCTCATGCATGCTAGCTCACGATGGCCCTCATCGGAGTGGGTTGTCTTTACAACGAAATACGCGATCTCCTCTCGAAGGAGGGTATTTTCCTCCATTAATAAGTATTATGAACAGTAAGGACTGGAGAGACCGCTCCGCGGTGTTGGGGTAACGCGTTCTTAAGCTGCTATAGAGCTTAAACCAATTTGTGGGAGATGCTAAATAAAGAGCTGATGTTTTCAGAGCACCATTTTTTTATTACACTATGGAAAAAAGACCGAGAATCAGAATTGGGACTGTGAGTACTGGTATCTGAACATTCTCTTCGTCTCCCCAAGGCAGATAGGCTTCAGACGGTGGACCACGAAATTGGGCATCAGTAAGAGGACTTTACCGCGATCATGGGAAAGGAAAGGCCGGAATATCTCCAAAGTTGGGGATTCGGTATGATTCCGTGGCCTAGGCCGCCTAAACCTCCTTCAATTCTTTTTCAACAACAGCAACAGGCCTGCGACGACCACCGCCGCCGGGACGGCTATAAGCCACGAGGGGAACGGCAGGTATCTCTCGATGAACGTCAGACGGTAGGTGGCTATGTTCAGAGACGCGTCGGTCGAACCGTTGGACGATATCCAGTACTGCATGGTGATCACCTCGTCACCGTCGCCGCAGCTCATGAGCCAGTAGTCGTCCCCGACATCAGACATCTCCAGGTCCCCTTTTATCAGCTCGTAGGAACCGTCCAAGGCGAGAACCGAGTCGGAAAGGGTCCACTGGAGGTCGACGTACTCGCGCAGGTACGGTATGACCATCGCGCTCCCGCAGACCGCCGCGCTCTTCCCGTACATTCGATGGTCGTCGTAGTCCTCAAGGGAGGTCAGGGGCTCAGCATGATCCTCTTCAGCGTTGTAGATGAAAGAATCGGAGAGAGCCTTGTCTCCCGCCCAGTAAACGAAGAACTTGCCGTCGAAAGGAAGGAGCACAGCATCGCAGAGGTGTTCCGGAACGGCCACGCTGTCGATCATGTCATGGCTATCCAGGTCCCAGGTCACGATGGTCAAGCTGGGGACCATCTCGGTTCCTTTATCGCCGAGCACGACGACATGGCCCGGCATCTTGTACAGCAAGCCATCGTCTATCAGGAGGTCGCACTGGGTGGCGTTCTCCAGTTCAGGGACCATCCATCCTTCCCCGATCCGCATGGTTTGGAGGTTCAGCTCGTAGATGATCGCTCGGCCGAACAGGTGGTCCACGTCCGAGGTTCCCTGGTGCCCGATCAGATAGATCCCGTCCTCCCCCTGCAGGAGCTCGTAGAGCACGGTGTTGTCGTCGAGGTTCTCCATCCCGGTGATCGCGCGATCCTCGACCTCCCCGCTCCGCAGGTCCAGTCGTCCCACGGTGTAGTCGTGGGTGACGTTGTTGTCGACGATGTCCCGATCGTCAAGTAACAGATAGACCGAGTCGCCGACCTTGGCGGGGGCCCCTCTCTGCATGCTCGCCCACAAAGGGTCCAATCCGGTGAACTCCATCCCCTTCTCCATTTCAAGGCTGGCATCGCTCTGAAAGAGGACAAACATCGATGACATCGTCACCAGCAGCACCACGCCGGTAACTAGGATCTCCAGAGCCGCCCTGTTCAATTCTCCACCAGGGGCATCATCTCACAGTTCGGCATAATATTGTTGTTCTAGGAAATGGAATGTAAATAATGTTAAAAGAGGCGTTTCAGCATCTTAACGCAAGCTATACTCAACAACATAATTAGTTGCGATTCGATATGGTCCTCGGGGACCATTGCTGAGACGGCTGGTGGTACCGGCCGCACCGCAACATCATCATGGCCTTGTAGGACGAGATACGCAGAAACCGAGGCGCCAGTTACGACTCATCATCGTTGACAACAACAGGTTCCATCATTTCTCTACTACTACGTCCAATAATACCTCTCTACCCATCTGGCGCCTTGAAAGGCGTCAATTATGTCCATTTGAGCCAAATCTCGTCCATAATTGCCTTATGACCACCTTCATGTTGATTCTATCATGAACTTGGCCAACCTATTTTGAACTGCACTTTCATACCGGGCAGGATGCCGGAGGGGGAGGACTGTAGGTATGAAGGGCTGCGCCGCTTCAACCTGGTCACCGGCTTGGCCCATGCGGTCCAAGCTACGCTGATGCTAGCCCTGAGTGAAGATCAGGGGTTGCCGATTCAAACCAGCTTTTTAAGATATGATCCAACGGCTTCAACGGCGATGCCGAACATCGAGACCTGGTTCTATCTGCCCATCGGTCCGACCATCGCCGTAATGATGTACCTGACCGCATTATCGCACCTTCTAGTGTCCACGGTCGGATACAACTGGTATCGCCAAAACCTGATCAAGCATCGCAATCCGGCACGGTGGATCGAGTACTCCATCACATCGTCGATCATGATCATGCTCATCGCGCTATTATGCGGAATAAATGATCTAGCGGCTCTCTTACCGCTAGTGGCCATCAATGCGACCATGAACCTGTTCGGCGATCTCATGGAACTACATAATCAGACGACGGAACGGACGGATTGGACCTCTTTCCTGTACGGAACGTTCGCTGGGGTGGTCCCATGGATAGTGATCATCCTCTACTTTCTGGGAGCGGTTATACCGTCCTCGGACGCCCTTCCAGGGTTCGTGCTCCTTATCGTCCTGTCAATGCTAGCATTCTGGATCCGCTTCCCCATCAACATGATACTGCAGTACAAGAAGGTAGGAAGATGGGAGGATTACCTGTATGGCGAAAGGGCGTACATCATCCTCAGTCTGGTCTCCAAGAGTGCGCTGGCGTGGCAGGTATGGTTTGGGACGCTGAGGGGGGGATGAGATCGAGAATCGAGAGGTGGTGTTGGAGCGAGTTTGATAGGTTGCTCCCGACAATTACCTCCCTCGTCGCCGTATGTAATACACAGGCCGTACTGACGACCTTGACGGTGAGAATTCCAACCCGCTTCTTTGTTCGAGTAGAAAGCCTGAGTTGCCCGGGACCACAGACAAGGTCTATTTCATCTTCGTATCTATCCACTTGGCCATTCACATAAGAATATTATTAAATCCAGATTAAGGGAATTAGGCCACGATAGGACAGAGAGTAAGATCTCCATCCCGGTGTTTATGTATATGATTCTGTGAATAAAATATTTTATAGCCGAGCCGTCGTTGAACAGAGGATCGGGAAGTAAAAGCTGTCCTTCTGCCGTAAAGATTGGAATTTGTGAAAACCTGTTTTACACGCCGGGGCAAAATCGCCCTTAGCCAGATAAGGAAGTGGGGGCACTGGGATTTGAACCCAGATCAGCGGGTTTCCACCAGACAGGGAGCGACCCTGTCGGAATCGTACGGGTCAACGCTCCAGTCAATCATCACTGGTCAGCAAACCCGTTACCTTTCATTCCCGTATAACTGGAGCCCGCGAGTATACCGTGTTAGCCCATACCCCCACTGTTCAGCTTTATACCTTGCGCATCTTCTGCTGCCGCTTGCGGCGCCTCATCTTCTTCTTGCGCCACTTCCATCTCTGCTTGCCTCGCTTTTTCCAAGCGCGTGAGCTTCTCTTCATCAGTAATTCCTCAAGTGCTATCTTCTTGCCCTGATTCTATGGTCCCTTAAGAAGGTTTTGATTGGAAAGTGGCGGGCTCGTCGGGAATTTCGCCTTCTAGAGAAGGTTTCGAACCCGAGACCACTGACTTACTTCCATGAGGTTCATGGTAGAAGGCCAGTGCTATATCCAGGCTAAGCCACGAGCCCGCGAGACCTCGATAGGGCTTTTCCGATAAAAGGTTTGGCCTAGGACAAGTATATAAATAGCTGGAGCGGCGCCGAAGCCTGGAAACCTGACAAGACCTAGCAATGATTAATGGATACGTTCCCGTATTCTATGGTGACATCATGGACGTCACGGAAGCGGTTCATAGTCGTAGAGCGCTGCGGGCCCTGGAAACACGGACCATTGAGGAGGATAAGGTCCGGAAGATGGTGGAGGCCATGCGCCTTGCACCAAGCTGCAACAACAATCAGCCGTGGAGGGTGGTACTGTGCACCGGGGAAGCATTGGATAAGGTGAAGGAGTGCCTGGACAAGGGAAACGTATGGGCCACGAGGGCGCCCCTCATCATCGTTGTGTCTGCCAAGCCTTCCGAGGACTGCCGCCAGGGCGAGGGCCGGGACTACTACAAGTTCAGCTGCGGCCTGGGCGTCGCCCAGATGATCCTGCAGGCCACGGAGCTAGGGCTCATCGCGCACCCCATATCCGGCTTCAACCCCGTGAAGACGCGCGCAGCCCTGGGCATACCCGCTGACTACGTGGTGATCACCTACGTTATCTGCGGCTATCCCAGTGACGATGAGAGCCTGCTATCGGACTGGCAGAAGGAGAGGCAGCGGACCAGGCCTGAACGCAAGCCCATAGGCGAGACGTTCTACAGCGGCCGATGGGGGGAGCCGCTCCAATAGGGAGGGATAAGCTGCCATGAACGAGGATGGACATGCCGGCGGAGCGGGGCCGGCAGATGACGAGCTGAACCGAGGGAGGGGAGTCATCAGAACGAGGGTCCCCGGGTTCACCATCCGCTTCGCTCGAGAGGGCGATGAGGCTCTGGTCCTCAGTTTCATCCAGCACCTGGCTGAATACGAGCGGTTGTCCTCGGAGGTGGTGGCGACAGAGGGCGTCCTCCACGAGTCCTTGTTCGTGAGGAGGCAGGCCGAGGTCATCATCGGAGAGCTGAACGGTGCCCCGGTGGCCTTCGCGCTGTTCTTCCACAACTTCTCCACATTCCTGGGCAAGGCCAACCTGTACCTGGAGGACCTGTTCGTGGAGGAGGAGCACCGAGGACGCGGTCTGGGACAATGCATGTTCGCCTGTCTCGCCGCCATCGCCCTCGAGCGAGGGTGCGAGCGCCTGGACTGGTGGTGCCTGGACTGGAACGAGCCGTCAATTGCTTTCTACAGGCGCATGGGCGCCAAGCCCATGTCCGACTGGACCGTGTACCGTATCGAGGAAACTACCCTGCAGGTTCTGGCGAGTAAGCTGTGAGGTATTGCCCTTCGGTCCCCTCTCAACAATTGGGGACCGCCGGCCACTATCAGTAAATCATCGCCAATACTAGGTCCTCGATAAGCGTTGTATACCTCGACCGACAATGTACAGAGGTGGTGCCGATGGTAAAGACGGCAGTTTGCCTGACCTCAGAGCTCCTTCCGGGGAGCATGCGCGGCGTTGAGGTCCTGGGACGCAGCGTCCTGGTGGTCAACGTGGAGGGGACGTTCTATGCAGTGGACGGCATATGCTCCCACGGCCTCGCGGACCTAGCACGGGGGAAACTGGAAGGCCACATACTCCAATGCCCCCGGCATGGGGCGCGCTTCGATGTGCGGAACGGCAAGGTCCTCACCGGGCCGGTGGACATCGAGGGCCGGGCATGGGACCTCCGCACCTATCCTGTGGTCGTGGAGAAGGGATGCTTGACCGTGGACGTTTGATCCGCGAAAAGGGCATATGGACAGAGGGCATTAGGAGCGAGCATGTCCATACGCCAAGTACCTGCTGATAGGCCGGGCGACGCTGAGATTCTGGCCTCCCTGCAGGGCTTTTGCCCGGTCCCCTCTGGGAGCATAATCGAGCTCTTGCCTCGGCGGCGGGTCATGGACCTTGTTGAAAAGAGGCGTAGGTCCGGTGAGGGAGATGTGGAAGTGCTCCTCAAAGCCCTGGATTTCGACGGGGAAGCGGTTTTCCAGAAGGGCTACTCCCTGATATCGTCCTGCAGGCTGAGCCTCCGGACCTCGACCATCTTCATGCTTCTCAGGGCCATGTCCGAGAGCGGGGAGAGCCGCAACGATGTCCTGCGGCGTGTCCTGGTCCCAGCGGTGGAGGAGGCCTTGGAACGGACCGTGGACAGCATGGATGAGGGCAAGTCCCGCCTGCTGCGGTACTCCTTGGACAACTGGAAGGGCCTGCGCCGGAGCACCGGGGACCTTGTTGAGCCCGGGGACGAGCGCTGCGGGGAAGGGGTCTCGGGCATCACCCACCGCAGATGCTTGGGAAGCGAGGACCTTCCTCCGGAGCTGAGCAAGACCTCCAGGTACTTCCTGAAGAACCTCTTCCGCCTGAACAACCTGCACGGGGACAACGAGTTCTACCATCCTCCGGAGGTGCTGGAGGACTACTGGGAGGTGATCTCCCCGGACCAGGGCACCTTTGACGTTCGCATGACGCCGTCCAGGAAGGAGCTCACTGTGGGGCTGTTCCGCACATCCCGGGGCTTCGGCATGAACCGGACGGAGAACGAGGACTACTACAACCTGCTGGAGTTCCTGGCCTCGGAGCGCAGGGACCCCCGCATCCACTGTTGTCGAGTGGAGCTGCACGGACCTACCTTCGAGGACGAGCAGTACCTCCAGGAGGCCCTCAGCGTGGAGACAGTGCTGGTCGAGGGGCCCGTCATCGAGGGCACCCTGGCCGGAAGGCCCCGGCCCCTGAGCCCAGAAGGCGCTGGGATCTTCCGCTCCCTGCTGCGGAAGATGTCCGGGGTCCGCGCGGAGGTGCAGTTCCCTGTTAACCTCGCCGATCCCGACCACGGCCAGGAGGACTTCTCAGTCCTGGGCTTCGACCTTGAGCACGATCCCGATGCGGACCGCTTCCTCCTAGATGATGTCGCTGTGTCCTCCGGCAACCTTCAGGACGTGGTGCTGGTGATCGGGAGCAAGCTGCTGGCGCTGTCGCGCAGGGTGTACCCGCGCCCCGCTTCCTTCCCCCAACCGGACGTAGAGAGGCTGGAGGAGGAGGTTCAAGCCCTCATGTCTCGGGTAGAGGGGGAAGAGCTGACTGAGGATATCGCGCGGGAGATCGTGGCCAAGATCACCGTGCTCGATTACTATGAGTCGCTAACGAGGTACAGCTTCTCCCTGGGGGAGCAGCTGCTGGCATATCTGGAGGGTGAGCACGTAGTCACCCTGCCCATCCCCCGGGTTCTCCTGGCCCTCCTGAACGAGGGGTTAGAGCATCAGCCAGCGGACGAGCGTCTGCGGGCAGCCTTGAGGTCGGAGGATGGGGGATGACCACCGTGGGGATCTACGTGGACGGCCCTAACATGGAGCGGGGCCTGTTCGAGGCGGGGGAGCTGAAGATCCTGGAGAGGGTGGGTAGCGTTCTGATGGAGCACGCCCAGAGCTTGGGTGAGGTTGTGGACGCGGACGTGTTCCTGGACGAGGCGACCCTGTGGAGGTCGCAGAAGACCCGGGAGGACTACGAGCTGAACGGCTTCCGTTTCAGGGAGACCAAATCGTTCAAGCACATGGACCTCAACACCGGCGCCATCTCCTTCGGGAAGAGCCTGACGGACCCGTCCATGCACTGCGCCATCGTGGACAGGCTCCATGACCAGGACTGCCCCGACATTCTTGTCCTGGTCACCGGGGACAAGGACATCACCGTGGTCCTGGAGTACATCAGCATGCATCACAAGGAGGCGGTCGTGGTGGGAGAGGCCAACTCCATCTCCAGCTTCCTCATCTCCAAGTGCGAGGACCTGGGCTTCGGGTGCCATGTCCTGCAGCTGATGGCCCCACGCAGCAGGGTGCTGGAAGGCCTTGCGGACAGGGACATCAAGGAAAGGAGGGGCGCAGAGGGGCTGCGCGTCACCGACGGGGCGGGCAAGCCGATAAGCATGCACAAGTACCTGAAGTACCGCAACGACCGCTCCAACCAGAAGAACCCCAACAACATCGCCTACTGGCGCTCCCGCGGGTACCGCGAACGCCCTCCGGACTGGGAGGAAATCTGGAAGAGGGAGAAGGAAAAGGAGCCGGAGTAGTGCATCACATTCCCCAGGGGCGTGATCGCGGTCAAGGAAGGGCGTGGGGAAGCAGGCTCAGCAAGGGTCTAACGCTCGCATGCTCGCATCAGGCCTCACATAGCGCCATCCGGGCCGTTCGGCGATCGCGGGGCTCACCTGCAGGAGCAGGGATCGTCAGTGTCGTCTTCCTCAGCGTTCGAAGTTGTTTGATCACCATCCTCGGAAGGAGCGGATGATGACAGACCTTGACCTTCCTCGTAAGCCTCCTTGAACCTCAGCACGGTCGAGCTGTCGTCCGATCTCATCTCCAAGGTGCGTTCTTGAACGCTCAGCGTCATGATCAGGCCCAGGGCCCTGAAGAAGGCGTCCTCGACGTGCATGGTCTCATGGCAGTACATCTTCGTGGATGCAATGTTCCCGAAGCTCAGGAGGTCCTCCGCGAGCGAGTAGGCGCCGAAGAAGCGGTTGCACCCGCCCCGGCCCTGGACCATCATGTCCGATCCCAGGACCATGTAGGCGCCAGCTTCCTCCGCCCCCTCCAACTGTCGACCGTCCACCAGGATCGACATCAGCTCCCATCTCCGTCCCGCGATCTCTTTCCCAACGTCCATGGTCCCATCATCAGCGGTCAGGGGCATAAAACCCATCTTCGGTGCATAATCATCATAAAAAGGAAAAGGAAGAGGAGGTTTCGTTCAGGTGCTGCCGCTGAGGACAAACAATAATTCCGACGGCGGCCATTCACCGATGATCAGATGGACCTGGACGAGCAGCGCATCGAGGCCAGGGTCGGGGAGAGGTTCTCCATCGTCCTGAGCTCCAACCCCACCACCGGTTACCGATGGGAAGTAAGATACGATGATGGGGTTCTGGAGCTGCAGGGGGAGGAGTACGAGAGGTCCTCGGACCGTATCGGCGCCGGGGGGCACCAGACGTTCACGTTCGTACCCTTGACCAGCGGAGAGACGGTGGTTCGCCTCAGGTACAGGAGGCCGTGGTTGAAGGAGGTCCATGAGGAGAGGGAGTTCAGGATCTGTGTCGCAGAGCAGATGGATGGTGACAACGATGCGTCCGAACCGTCTACAGGCAGCATCCCGCCATCAAGGGAAATGCTCTGACACAATATCGTTCCGGCCGTTACCTGCCCCCTTATGCGTTCCGACGTCTCGTTCATCTGACGCAATTTGGACCAACAAGGTTAACCTAGACCAGGGGATAACCATGCCCGTTCGTAGGGAGAATCTATGCCGTCGGAAGAGGAAGCCGTCAAGCACGCGTCAGAATGCTGGGAGAAGGGGTTCAACTGCACCGAGTCTGTGCTGCGAGGTGTGTGCCACGGCCTGGGCGTGGAGCTCCCGGAGGTCGCCCTGAAGATGGCCACGCCCTTCGGCGGCGGAGTAGGGAGGAGCGAGGACCACTGCGGTGCCCTGTCCGGAGGGGTCTTGGCCGTCGGAAGCGTGCTGGGCAGGACCGAGAGCGAGGAGGACCGTTTCGTGAGCTATAACGCTGCCAGAGACCTTCACGACAGGTTCCGGGACAAGTTCGGCTCTTCGCTGTGCCATGAGCTGAACTTCGGCGACTTCACGTCCCCCGAGCACCGGGAGCGCTGCGCCTGCTTCGTAGTGGACACCGTACGGACCACTTTCAGGATAATCCGCAGAGCGTGATCCGGCAAGGTCCTATCAAGGTCTACTGCTTGACAAGTCAGTCCAAGGCCTCGTCCTGGGTGGTGAACAGCTCTATCCTGCTGTGGCCATCCAGGTCCAAGGAGTCCTTCAGACCGTTCATGCTGTCGAGCCCGACGACCGCCGACGCCCTCACGAACGGTGTGTTGGAGGCCACGAACTCCCTGGCCACGTCCACGCTGTCCCCGTTGTAGTGGGCATTGACGCCCACGGTGAGCACCAGGAGGCTGTTCTTGGGCATGAGGGCGATCCTCTGCTGCGCGTCCCGGATGATGGATATCGCCTCCTCGGCCGAGGTGTTGGAGCAGTCTACGACAGCGATCTTCTTACCCTTATGGCTCACGAATCCGAACGGGCACATGGACAAACACCAAGCGGCAGGGCACGCTTCGTTAAAGATGTTTATAATATTAATAATATATAATTAATTCTAATGATAATTGGCGGATGATAACCAGGACTCTCGCTCCTGCGATAAGAGGCCCTGGGATGCTTCACCGCCCCCATCCTGCCTTCAGGCTCACTGTGGCAGCCATTGGTGGGACGGCCTTCTTTTCGGCCGAGACGCGAACGTCATGTCCCAGGGCGGTAGGGTGGAGCGTTCCGCTGAAGGGTCAATCCCCATCCCGGGAGTGAACCTGCGGCCGACCCCGATGAATGGTGGTTTTTTGATGCCTCGGCCCCATTGCAGGGGCACCATGCACCCGCGGATGAACGTCATCACCCTGGGGGTGGAGGACCTCCACAGGTCCCTCGCTTTCTACAGCGAGGGTCTAGGCTAGAAGGCACAGGTCCAAGGGGACATCGCGCTCTTTCAGCTGAACGGAGTGGTCCTCGCTCTCTACCCCAAAGGCGAGATGGCCAAGGACGTCGGTGTCCCTCTGGATGGACAGGGCTTCAGGGGCATCACACTGGCATACAACTGCCGGGATGAGAGCGAGGTCGATGATGTCCTAGCATATGTGGGGAGCTTTGGCGCGCATATTGTCAAGCCTGCGCAGAAGACCTTCTGGGGCGGGTACAGCGGATACTTCTCCGATCCTGACGGCCACCTTTGGGAGGTCGCGCACAACCCTTTCTGGAAGCTGGACCCGGAAGGGAACATCAGGTTGTGACGTCAGAGCCTGTCCTGCCACGGGCCCAGGGGCGCTCCTTCCGTGGGGAGATCATATCCTCGAGGTTTCACTACCCGGCCCGGGAAGGGCCTACGCCTGCTCCACGGGATTCTCGAGCGTCCTCTTTCTCGTCTTTCGCAGCGTTAGACACGATTCTCCAGCCCGATGAGGACACGGGTGGGCATCGACCCCTCCGCGAGGTCGTTTATAATAAGTTAGAAAGACCTTCAAGCATCAACACTGAAGGAATAATTGACGCATAGCCGGGAAGGAGATGAAAGATCGGGACGATCATCAGGACGATGCTTCAGGGAATAGCGGCGAGCTGAGAGAGGAACCAACTGAAGCTCATGGTAGCACCGAGAGGGGTTCAGCTCTCCCGAGGTCTATCTTGGACAGCGCCATCAACGTCTGCCTCGCATACATGGACGTGCAATTCAACTTCATCTATGTGAACGAGGCGTACGCTACTAATGCTGGACTTCACCCCGAGGAACTGATCGGCAAGAACCACTTTGCTATGTATCCGAGCGAGGAGAACGAGGCCATCTTCAGGAGGGTCCGTGATACCGGGGTCCCGGCGAAGTATCGGGACAAGCCCTTCACCTACCCCGACCAGCCCCATCGAGGCACCACCTACTGGGACTGGACGCTCGTTCCAGTGAGGGACGGGGGCGGGAACGTCATCGGCCTGGTGCTGTCCCTGATCGAGACCACGGAAAGGAGGAGGGCCGAGGAGGTCCTCCGGCAGTCCGAGGAGAAGTACCGGCTACTGCACGATACTATGCTCCAGGGGGTCGTCTTCCAGGATGCCAGCGGCGAGATATTGTCCATGAACCCGGTGGCCGAGCGCATACTGGGAAAGGACCCTGAGGATTTCATCGGCAGCAGCTCCATCGGCCAGGAGCGCTATTGCATCCGAGAGGACGGTTCCACGTTCCCGGGAGAGGAGCACCCGGCCATGGTGGCTCTCAGGACGGGAGTAAGGATCAAGGGGGTCATAATGGGGGTCTGGAACCTTCGCGATGCGGACTACCGCTGGATCGACATCACCGCAGTGCCTCTGTTCAGGCCGGGGGAGCTGAGGCCTTACCAGGTGTACACTGTCTTCGAGGACATCACGGAGCGGAAGCGGACGGAACAGGCCCTGCGCAAGAGCGAGGGCAAGTACCGCCACCTGTTCGATTCCATGGGCGAGGCCTTCGAGCTGGTGGAGCCGGTCTTTAACGACGGCAAGCTGGTGGACGGCAAGTACCAGGACGTCAACCCCTCATGGGAGAGGATGACCGGCCTGAAGAAGAGGGACGTGGTGGGGAAGAGGGTCGGGAGCATTTTCGGATCTGCGAGCGAGCAGTGGCTGGACGCATTGGAGAGGACCCTGAGGACGGGCCTGCCCATCCAGATCGAGAACTACAGCGCGAGATTGGACAGGCATTTCAGCGTTATCGTCTGGAGATGCTCCGAGAGGACCTGCGGGGTGACCACCACCGACATCACCAAGCGCAAGAAGGCCGAGGAGGAGGTCATGCGCAAGCAGGCCATCCTGGAAGGCATCAACCGCATCTTCCGAGAGGCCATCACCGCCGGGTCCAACGAGGAGCTGGGCCTCGCTTGCCTGAAGGTGGCGGAGATGCTGACCGACAGCAGGTTCGGACTGATAGGGTACGTACAGCCTCAGAGCAACCTGGAGGGGATGGTCCAGGGAATGGAGTGGGAGGCCTACAGCATCACCGCCCCTCAACAGTATGGGAGGTTCCCCGCGAACCTCAAGGTCCATGGCATCTTCGGCCGTGTCCTGACGGAAGGGAAGGCGTTCTACACCAACGATCCCAGCTCCCATCCGGACTACGTTGAGCTGCCAGACGGGCATCCTCACCTGACCTCCTTCCTGGGAGTGCCCCTCATGCACATGGGCAAGGTGATCGGGATGATAGGGCTGGGGAACAAGGAGGCGGGGTTCAGCGACGAGGACCTCCGCGCGGTGGAGGCACTGGCTCCGGCGATCGTTGAGGCCTTGCACCGCAAGAGGGCGGAGGAGGAGCTAAAGAGGTCCGCCGAGGAGCTCCGGCGGTCCAACGCCGAGCTGCAGCAGTTCGCCTATGTGGCATCGCACGATCTCCGGGAGCCGCTGAGGATGGTCTCCTCGTACCTGGGACTTCTGGAAAGGCACTACGCCGGGAAGGAGATGGACGTCAAGGCGAAGGAGTTCATGCGCTTCGCATCCGAGGGCGCGCTGCGGATGAGGCGCATGATAGACGACCTTCTCCTGTACTCGCGGATAGAGACGCAGGGCAAGGCGCTGCAAAAGGTGGACCTGGAAGAAGTCCTGGCCGTCGTCCTCAAGGACCTGAAAAGGGCGATAGAGGAGAGCGGGGCCTCCATAACCTTCGATCCCCTGCCCACGGTCACCGCAGACCGCACTCAGATGGTGCAGGTGTTTCAGAACCTCATCGGCAACGCCGTCAAGTTCCGCGCCGAGGAGGCGCCGCAGATACATGTGTCCGCCCGCAGGGGGAACGATGCCTGGGTGTTGTCCGTTCAGGACAACGGCATCGGCATTGACCCAAAGCACGGGGACCGTCTCTTCCTCATGTTCCAGCGCCTGCACTCGCAGGAGGAGTACGAGGGGACCGGCATCGGCCTTGCCATCGTAAAGAAGATCGTCGAGCACCACAACGGTAAGATATGGTTCGAATCCGAGCCGGGCAAGGGATCGACGTTCTACTTCACGCTGCCCGCGTGATCTCCGGAAGGAGAGATGGGGACAAAGGGGCACCACGTCGATGGAGATCTTTTCTTTACACCGGGATCGTTGGGTAATAGCGCCATGAGGGCTCGAGATCCCTCCTGGTTAGACCTTGATCGCGTTCACGATCCGTCTACTTTGATGATACTGCCTCACTGGATTATATCTATGATAAACGCTCTTCCTCCTCACCCGGAGAACCTAAAATGGAAACGCCAGCAGCTGATTTCAAGGACAATATCCTCCAAACGATCGGCAACACACCATTGGTCAAGATCAACAAGCTCAATCCCAACAAGAACACTACCATCTACGCCAAGGTGGAGGGCTTCAATCCCACCGGCAGCATCAAGGACAGGATCGCCCTGAGCATGATCCAGCAGGCGGAGGAGGAGGGCAAGCTTACCAGGGGCAAGACCATAATCGAGCCCACCTCCGGCAACACCGGAGTGGCCCTGGCCATGATAGGTGCGATCAAGGGCTATGGAGTGGAGATAGTCATGAGCGAGTCCGTCTCGGTGGAGAGGCGGCAGATGATCAAGGCGTTCGGAGGGACCGTGACCCTGAGCGAGGGTAAGTACGGCACTGACGGCGCCATAAGGAAGGCGAGGGAGCTTGTCAGGGAGTATCCCGAGAAGTACTTCATGCCGGACCAGTTCTCGAACCAGTACAACAAGATGGCCCACTACAAGACCACGGGGGATGAGATCTGGAAGCAGACAGGTGGCAGATTGGATTACTTCGTCTCGGCCCTGGGCACGTCCGGTACGATAATGGGAGTAGGCAAGGCGCTGAAGGAGCATGACCCGCACATCAAGGTCGTCAGCGCCCATCCCGTCAAGGGACACTACATCCAGGGGCTCAAGAACATGGAGGAGGCCATCGTCCCGGCGATCTACGATCCGTCCGAGATCGACACCACGATAATGGTGGAGACGGAAGCGGCGTACGAGATGACCCGCCAGATCGTGAAGCAGGAGGGTATCTTCGTCGGCATGAGCAGCGGCGCCGCGATGTACGCCGCCGTGGAGCTGGCAAAGCAGATCGATTCCGGGGTCATCGTGACCATCCTGCCGGACCGGGGCGAGAAGTACCTGAGCACCAGCCTGTTCCAGGCCTAGAAGGAGTAAAAAAAGACCGTGATCATGCGCGATCGGGGCTTCGACCTGGCCTCACCACCAATTACGGCGACTGAAGCCCTCAACTCGAGTCCGTCCCTGTACAAGCGATCCGGGCCGGATCGAGTAAACTTTGAAAGCTGGTCCGCTTACCGCCCAGAGACCTGGGAGCATCACTCCCCGGCGGTCTTGGCCGGCTTCGAGCTTGTCTTTTTCTTCTTACCCTTCGTGGACTTCTTGGCGGCCTTCTTCTTTGGCTTGGCCGACCTCTTCTTCGCCTTCATCTTCTTCTTGGTCTCCGCATCCGGCTCCGGCTCGGCCAGCCCCATCTCCGCGGACATCCTTCGCATGTACTCCACCGACGCATCGCACTGGGCCCCGTAGAACCATATGCCCCTCTCCATCTGCAGGGTACGTGCCACTCCCTCCGGCGTCAGGAACGGATAGCGGCGGCAGACATCTGGTCTCGCGTCATAGATAGTGCACTCAGCGCCATCGAAGAACGGGCATCGATCGCCATCGGCGAGCTTCAGAGCATGGTAGATGCCTATGCCCGCATAGGACATCCTCTTCAAGCCGTACTTACGTATGAACTGGGGGACATTCATGCCTTGTTTCTTGGACGCCAGCTTCAGATCGTCCATGCTGAACTCGATCTCCTTCTGCTCCCTGCAGCACTTGCCGCACCTCTCGCACTGGAAGCCGTCCTGAAGCTCTGCAAGCAGGGCCATTCTCCCAGCTATGTTGCGGTCGATGCCTCCGGTCGCAAACAGTTCCTCCACCCATTGAGCGTATGTTTGGTCAACCGCTTTCCCCTTGAAGATCAGCTGCTCTATCCCCAATCGAACCACCAGTTGTGGTACCTAATCTCATTTGATGTAATTATTTGGCACTGATGCATTCTATCACCAGATTACTGGATTCGTGGTAGATCTGTTCTGAGAACGGAGAACCGACCGCTCATTTCCGATCTAGCTGTCATATCAAGTGTCCATTTTTCACAAGCTATAGCATCATGTGAACGGTGATATGGCAACATGAAAAAGGCAGATCGGATGATATTATCTATCATAATTATTCATATAAATCAAAATAAATAGGGCTACCAAAATCCTATGGACGTGATCATTCGCATCATCTCACCGATCCAGGATAAGCTTGCTGAGGAGATGTATGAGAGGTTCACCGTTGAGGGTTATTGTCCGTTCGGCACCGATGGGCTTACGATGGGTTTCATCGCGGATGCGAAGAAGAGCTTGGAAGGTTACATCCTGAAGGTCGAGGTCGTCGACACCTCGACCTTTGAGTACATGAAGGAACTGGAGAAGATGCTGGAGAAATAGGTCGCATAGGGGCGCCCATAATAGTCTCCATCATGATCCTATCTCATCATCGGTACCGTCGGCCGAGGATGAACATTATGCTCAGTTTCATCATGGCCAGTATGCTTAAAATATCATTACTATATAATATGACGTATATATTATAATAGATAGGAAGTCTTTCTAATGGTAATTCCGTCTAGGCTGGGGGTCCTCGCAAACTTCCTACCCCTGCCTGTGAAGCGAGCAGGGAGTGGGGTGGGCACTATGAGGTTGACGGCATGGATAAAGAGGTCAGTAACTCCGAGGTCTTCAAGTGGTTCGTGGTAGCCTTTCTGGTGTTCGTAGTTGCCATCGTGTGGTTCATTCCTGGGCAACTGATCGTGGCGCTGGGTCTGGTGATGATGATAGAAGGCTCGGCTTTATGGCTGCTGCCAATATTCTTCAGTCCCAAGCCGGCAAAGGATGAGTGGTCCTGAATCGCCCGGTGGCGAAACCCAGCTTCCATCTTTTCTTTCAATAAATAGAGGTAGACTGGGAATGACCTGAAAGCTATACTTCGTTGACGCCTGCTCCTTCATCAAGTGCGATGCTTGACCGGTCTCCATCTTGAGCTGGGAGCCATCTGACTGGTCGCAGGTGCAACATGGCTTAACGGTCGATTTTGGTGATATTTTTAGTATCATCAGGGCAGGATCTTCTCGATGTCGTTTATGTCATCCAAGATCGCTTTTGCTCCATTCCTTACCAACAGGTCCCTCGCTCGGGCACCTTCCACGCCGGGGGAGATGCAGCCTACAGGGTGCACGTCTGCTCCTTTGGCAGCTATCATGTCATCAACGCTATCGCCTATGTACATCGCATCCATTTTTCCTATCCTGCTCAATGCAAGCCTGATGGGATAGGGGTCGGGTTTCGACCTCTCGGGCGGATAATCCTCCATAGCCACAATGACATCGAACATTTGCTCCAGGTTGTTTTTTCTGAGAACGAACACGGCCTCCTCTTTCGGCCTTCCCGTGACGATGCCTAGCACATATCTTACCTTCAGCCTCGCCAGCAGTTCGCTCGATAGCAACCATCTCTCACTCTCTATGTAACCTCCCCTGTCCTTGGTACCACGGTACAGCTCCTGGAACTTCTCTACTATTTCGGTCTTCGGTACGCTCATCCCCCGAACGACCAGGATCGCCTCGGTCAGGTCCCAATCGTTGTTGTACCCCCCTTTCTCCTTGAGGGCCTGGATCTCCTCGAGCATGACTCCCTTCCCCGAAAAAAAACGCACGGTCTCTTGGATGGCCCGGCGATAGGAAGATGTCACATCGACAAGCACGCCATCCATATCGAACAGAATCGCTGGCCGTCCGGATTCATCCTCGATTTCAGCTTGTGAGCGATCGATTATTTTGTCCAATTCTCCGTCTGAATGATTATCCTTCACGCATTTCACCAAATTGTCCTGTCAATTCACTAACTACGACTTCGACTCAGGATTCCAATTTCAGCATTTCTACATTTTCAATGAAGGCATAGTGACACCAAGATGATGTTTCGAGATGGGCTCGATATCATAATCTTGTGAACGGGCATCACTGCTTAGCAACGCCCATTGTTTGATGCTCAGGCTTTGATCGGATAGGCATCTCATCGACAATCAGCTAGGTCGGGTGATGACAATGTATTGGTAATACGGGCATTCAATAAAATAGCTGGCGAGTGCGCTAAAAGCGGTCAGTAATTCACCTACTGGGCTGTAAGAGGACCGATTCAGAATGACCGGTCTCGTTGTTTTCGAGCGCATGCTCGCTCCCGACACTCACTACAAAGCCGACCCATTATGAATGGACCTGAACCACCCGGCGGTAACTCATCGTCGCACAACTCCTCATTGATCATTGAAGGTAGGGCCACCGGGGAAAAAGGTCCTGCTTCTCGAACGTCTCCTACTCATAAGGTTCAACTTCAATCTGGCCTCATGTATGAAATTGAAACAGAGGCCTCTCCGTTCAACGATCACCTTGTTCCGAATGAAGACCTGGTTCAAAGGAAGGCTGTTCACTAATGGCGACGTGACCAAGGCCCTCGGCTCATTCCTCAGAGGACCGGCCATCGAGTCGTCCTAAGAGTGCCATGGCCTGGCCCTACTCCATTGGTCTTCGAACAGGTCGCCTGCCCATTTCATTGACTCTGGATCTTTACCTTCGAAGACCTGGTAATCCATCTTTCCATCCATCTTTGGTAACGCGATCCCCACTATCTTTTCGGTCAAAATGATAATAGCGCAAATTCTGGGAATAATTCTCCTCTCCCACGTTTGCTCTACCGCGATGGGGTCTTCCTTGATGGTCTCAATCTTGTTCTCCTGCAACAAGGACCTAACCTTCACACCCTTCAACGATTGCTGTCTGAGTATCTGGCCATTGTAATTCAAATGTTGTTCATTCATTACATAGATCCGCTTCTCTGCGTTCTTGAAGACCTCAGTGGAGGTGTTTAGGTTGACGACAGCCTCGGTGAGCAGGACGGTCTTCGAGAGCTCTCCGAACCTGGCGCGGAACTGAGGAGGAATGAGCGACGTATCATGGCCCAAGAAATACTCCCTGTGCTTGGAAAGAAAGTCCATGGCGGCGGAGGATTCGAGGATAAGCTTGGAATATGGGGTGGAGCGGTATTTGCCATCAGATGTCTTCTCCAAGAAGCCGGCATCCGTCAACCGCTGCACCTGCCTGAACGCCTCGGTGGCGGTGATGTCCAGTTTCTTTGCGACTTCGTTCAGCTTGAGAGTCTGCGTCTGAAGCTCCTCAATTATCCTGCGCCTGTCGGCGCTTGATAACTGAAAAAGAAGGTCGGAGAGATGATCCTCATCGACGTTCGTTTTCACCAAATGTAACACCTACACACTACTGATAACGGCAACACATCCGAGTCAAATAATGATTATCAGCCCTAGTTCTCACTTAACAGATTTGAGGTTTGCTAAATGTCTCAAATAAGGAATGGACAAGATGAACGGATGTTCACTATCGAACTCAAATCGAGGGGCGACGTGAAGAGATTATCCTGGGACGGCGACGAGAAGGTCCTCGTAGAAGGCTCCATTGGTTCGTTGAAACATGCTCACTTCCTGGAAGATCTCGTTCTGGAAGCTATCGGAAGCAATGGTGTGCTGAGAATGGACTTGACCAGTAGAGACCTGGAGGCCTCAAAATTAATCAGTGGGCCCAAAGTGCGAACTGAGGAGTAATCGATGAATGCTCTTCTCAGTTTTGGAGGTGAATACCGTTCTACAGGGGAGGGAGATAGACAAATTAGCTCGATGAATAGGGCTGTAAAAATTGCGGGGTTATTTTACTTGATCTTCGTCTTGTTATTGCCCCTCGCCACATCTATCCGCTCTCAACTTGTCGTGTTCGGGGATGCCACCGCTACGGCCCAGAAAATCACGGCAAACGAGCTTCTGTTCAGCATCAGTTTCATAACCGAGCTGGCGTCGGCCTTGTTCTTTGTTCTTGCGGCTTGGGCCCTATATGTTTTATTGAAGCCGGTCGACAAGAACCTTGCTTTATTATTCCTGTTGTTGAACCTGTGCGGAGTGGCCATCGAGTGCATAAGCGTGCTCAATCTGTCTACTGCCCTGTCGCTGTTAAGCGGAGCTGATTACCTGACCGTGTTCCCAGCTGACCAGCTACAGGCCCAGGCCCTCTTGAACATCAATACTTATTCCAACGGGTTCATGATCGCCCAGATATTCTTCGGCGCGTGGTTGCTCCCTCTTGGCTATCTGGTCTATCGATCGGGTTTTCTTCCTCGGCCACTTGGTATTATACTGATCGCGGACTTTTTTGGCGTCCTGATATGGTTCCTCCAATACTTCCTACTGCCCGAGTACGAGGTGATATCCTATCCGGGTCTAGCAGTGAGCTTCATTGCCGAGGTCTCGCTAACATTGTGGCTTCTTGTCAAGGGAGTGAAGGAGAGCGGACCGTTACTGACAGAGGGTGGCTGATCTACAATGGAAACTCAAACTACGGATCTAAGCAAGAAAAAGACGCAGCACGAGTTCTGCAAGAAGCTGTTCAAAATGACTATTGTGGGAGGAGCAGCATTCTGGGCGACTAACCTCGCAATTTCCCGGACTTCCATCGCCGCTGAGTATAGAACTGCTCTTTCAATTTCTTACCTTCCAATGATTATTGAATCATTGATCGGCGGCCTGATCATCGGTTTCCTTGTCAGCTATCTCTTGCTTCATTTTTATGAAAAGATACCAACAAAGAATCCAATCATTAAATCCGTGATCCTCAGCTTCATTGTCCTGATCATTTTTACGATCCTGCTCGAAGGTCCTGCACGTTTTCTTACGGCTGGTGATGCCTTCCGTTACTTCCTTATCGGCACATCGTTTAACGTGCTAAGGATTCTCAGCCTTGGGATAGTTATTGGATACCTGTACGAGAGACTTTCTAAGAGGATTTCCGTTGAAAGCTAACCTCTTTATCCGTGAACAGCGACATGTACCCCCTCCTGGACATGTATGCACAGATGCGGCACAAGGATAGGTCAAACCCATAAGTTCTACTGTCGAATGGGGCAGAGGGGGCCGGAAAGCAGATCAAGAATACATGGAAAAATGGTCCAGGAGTAATCGCAACCAAAAACCCGTCATTGAATCCATTTACGAACCATCTGGATGTAGTTAGAAGTGGACAGGGGGGGATTTGAACCCCCGGCCTCTACCATGCCAAGGTAGCGATCTTCCAACTGATCTACCTGCCCGGTGTATCCTGGCAAGCAGATTCCTCTAAATAAAGGTTTTCGTCCGGGACCAGACATAGTCAAATCCTAGCTTGGAGAATGGTTTATGGCTACCCCCTCCAATCTCCCTGGCCATGGAGCTATCTGAGAAGCTGCCGAGGCTGGTGCGCCGGCTGGGCGGCGACATCTACGGGGTGGCGGACCTGACAATGGTAAAGGAGGAGGTCATCAGGCAGAGCGGGCAGTATCTTTCCGAATTTCCCAGAGCGGTCTCCATCGGCGTCAAGCTCACGCACCCTATAGTCGACCGCCTGCCGGAAAGGGACCGGTCGGCGGTGGCGATTGCATACCACACCAATGCCTACGAGGTCGTGAACCTGAGGCTGGATGCCATCGCATCCCGCGTTGCCTCCGCGCTACAGGATGCTGGTTTCAGAGCCTATCCCGTATCGGTAGCAGAGAGGATCGAGGATGAGCGCATCTGCGCGGAGTTCTCCCACAAGCTGGCGGCCCATGTGGCCGGCCTCGGGTGGATCGGGAAGAGCTGCCTCCTGGTGACACCTCAGGCGGGCCCGCGGGTGCGGTGGACCACGGTGCTCACGGACGCGCCCCTGCCGGCTACGGGGACGCCCCTGGAACAGCGATGCGGGGACTGTCGCGAGTGCGTGGACGCCTGTCCCATACACGCCTTCACCGGCCGGAACTTCATCCCCGGAGAACCGCGGGAGATGAGGTACGACGCCCGAGCCTGCGAGATATATTTCAATAATATGAAGGCGCAGGGCAAGGTGGCGGTGTGCGGGATGTGCCTGTACGCCTGCCCCTTCGGCAAATAAGCGTCGCGCGACCTACACGTCTAGGCGCTGCTGGAAGCGCATGCGCTCTCCCGGTACCTGCGTGGGGTACTCCGCATTGAGGCACGCCAGGCAGAGGTCGTTCTCTGGTATCGCCAGGGCCTCCTCGAGGCCGTCCAGAGACAAGTAACCGAGGCTGTCGGCAGTGAGGTACTCACCGATCTGCTGGACCGTCTTCCCGGTGGCGATGAACTGCACGCGGGTCTTCATGTCGATGCCGTAGTAGCACGGTGCGCGGACCGGAGGGCATCCGATGCGGACATGGACCTCCTTGGCCCCGCCCCTCCGCAGTATCTGAACGATCTTGCGCAAGGTGGTGCCGCGAACGATGGAGTCGTCCACCACCACTACCCTCTTCCCATAGATGGTCGAGGTGATGGGGTTGAGCTTGATGCTGACGCCCTCCTCCCTCTGCGACTGCTCGGGCATGATGAACGTCCTCTCGACGTAGCGGTTCTTCATCAGCCCCTCGTCATAGGGGATGCCGGAGGCCAGGGAGTAGCCCAGGGCGTGCGCGCGGCCGGAGTCGGGCACCGGTATGACCACATCGGCTTCGGCCGGCTGCTCCTTCGCCAGGGTCATGCCTATGCGCTTGCGGACCGCGTACACCTCGCGGCCGCCTATCACGGAATCGGGACGGGCGAAGTATACCCACTCGAACATGCAGTGGGCCCTGTGTGGCGGCACGGTGGCCATCTTGGAGGAGGTGAACCCGTCCTTGGTGAGTTCGATGATCTCCCCGGGGAGCACGTCCCTGATGAACTCTCCCTGGAGGATGCTGAAGATGGCGGACTCGGACGCGATGCAGTAGCCGTGGGGAAGCTTTCCCAGGCACAGGGGGCGGAACCCCAGTGGGTCCCTCACACCGTAGACACGGCTCCCGATCATGATCACTAGGGAGTACGCGCCCTCCAGCATCTTCATCGTGGCGCGTATGGCCTTGATGGCGTCGGATGTCTGGCGCAGCTCGTTGGCCAGGAGGCGTACGATGATCTCCGAGTCCGTGGTCGTAAGGAAGGCCCACCCTGTCTCCTGGAGCTTAGAGCGCAGCTTCTCCGCGTTCACTATATCGCCGTTATGGCCCAGCGCCACGTCCCCGGCCTGGGAGGTGACGACGATGGGCTGCGCGTTCTGAGAGCAGGAAGAACCGGTGGTGGCGTAGCGGACGTGGCCGATGCCTACGTGTCCTTTGAGAGAATCGAACTCCCTGCCCGCCAGGACCTCGTGCACGAGGCCCTCGCCTCGGACATAGGACGTCTTCCCAGAATCATTGACGACTATGCCCGCTGCTTCCTGACCGCGGTGCTGGATAATGCGTAAAGAACGTTTCAGGTCCGGAGCTACGGGGGTGTCGTAGGCCATGGCGACGACCCCGCAGTAATGCTTGGGCCTGTCGTCCATGTCATCGTTCATGGGATTAGTGCTGCTTAGCCCAGGAATAGGACCTCAACCTCGGGGACTTACCATATCCACAGGACGCGCACACGCCCTTCTGCATATTGTAAGCGCTCCTTCCGCAGCGGCGGCAGGGAATATGCGATTTGCCACTTGATCTCTTACCCATTGACGGAGTGCCCTTGCCCATGTTTTCATCTCCTTACGGTGAAATGTAAATGACGTTGTCCCCGCGCACGATAGTAACATCGAGCTTCCTCACCACTTCGTTGTTGATGAGCTCTTCCGCGTTCTTCAGGACCAGGTTCATGTGGGGGTCGTATCCATCGAGGATGCCCCGGTATTCCCTGTTAGCCTTTAGCTCGACGATCACGGGACGGTTGATCGCCTGGTTCAGAACGGTCAGAGGTTTCTGCATGTTACAGCCACCAAAGTGCCCCATAAACCGGGGACTATTTTAAGGTTACTAGCTCAGGGGCTAGATGAACGCGCCTATCGTGGGAGCGTCCAGCCTGTCCATGTCGTAGGCGATTATGCCCTCGATCATGCCCTCGCGGTCCAGCTTCCCGCCGCGCATGTGGGCGATGAGGGATGAGCGCCACAGGAGGTCCAGGGCCGCAGCGGCCATGGCCCCGTAGTAGGTGTTGGCCACGGGGTCCTCGTAGCCGTAGTCGTCAACAAGGTAGTAGGCGTACCCCAGCATGCTGTCGCGGCGGTTCAGGGTGCGGAGGTAGTCTACGAACACCTCCCTCCCTGGTCCCTCCGGCTGCAGCAGCTCCACCTTCCGGGGGTCGATGGAGCGAACCGGAGATATTTTCCCGTCATCGTCCATGACCGTCCACTCCACCCTGTCATCTCGCGCCAGGAGCACGTTCCACGTGCCTGAGGGGTCGCAGTACACCGGGGCCGAGAACACGTCCTCGGCGCTCAGGGACTCCAGCCCGGTCTCCCTGGCGGACGCCTCCAGCTCCCTGCGGTCGTACGCCGGTAGGGAGGACGTCGCGGGAAGCGCCTCCATCTCTTCCTCCTCGGCGGAGAGGTCCAGGACGTGGGCCAGGTACAGCGGGTCCACGAGGTCCGGAAGGTGCTGGTCCAATGACCTGCGCAGCGCCTCTGGTGCCCGGGCGATACCGGCCTCGGCGCAGTTGTCCTCGAACTCCCGGTGCACGGCAAGGGACTGCTGCAGGGTCCTCCTCAGCACCTCCGCATGCTCCGAGACCATCTGGCCTCCGACGACGAGGGCGTCCTCCGTACCGCCGTACCATACTCCCCGGCAGGAGAGGTCCAGCTCCACCTGCACCCGCGTGCCTACGTACATGTGGAAGGGGAACTGGCGGCAGTAGTGGGGCCTCTTCGCGTAGATCTGACAGCGCCGGCCGGAGGACAGGAATGAGCACGGCCCCTCCCCGTTCTTGAGCGCCAGGGCCACATGGCGGTGGGGCTCGTTCTTAATCACTATGCGGTCCGGGTGGTTCTTCTTGAAGAACGGCAGCTCATGGGGCAGAACCTCCGCCTGGCAGAGACAGCATAGTCCGCACTTATCATCGCAGGTGAAGGCCCGGCCCTCCAGCTCCGACATGTCCACATCAAGGTCCAACAACCACGTCCCGTCCTCCCCTCTCGCCGGCGATGGCGCCGTCCTCCACGACCTTGTGCCCGCGTACGTATGTGGCATAGGGGAAGATGGCGTCGAATCCCTCGTAGAGGGTCCAGCCGCACTTACTGTGGAGGTTATTAACCTTTATGCCTCCCAGGGCACGGGTGTCCACCACCATGAGGTCGGCGTCCCGTCCCTCCTCTATGCGGCCCTTCTTCAACGAGAATACCTCTGCGGGCCTCTCCGCCATGGCCCGCACCAGTACGTCCAACGGGAGCGCCCCCTTCTTGACCAGGGCGAGCATGAGGGGCACCTGCGTCTCCACCCCCGGCATCCCCGAGGGGGCGATGTCGAACTCCTGCGACTTGTCCTCAATGGTGTGGGGAGCGTGATCGGAGGCGAGCATGTCGATCCTTCCGTCGAGGAACGCCTTCATTAGGGCGAAGCGGTCGTCCCTGGTCCTGAGGGGCGGGTTGACCTTGGCGAACGCCCCCCGCTCGTTGTCCCGGTCCAGGAACAGGTGGTGGGCCGTGACCTCCTTGGTGAAGTTGTATTTGCTGGCGGCGTTCAGCCCGGCGGCCGATGACAGGTGGCAGACGTTCACGCGGCATCCCAGGGCCGACAGCCTGTCGATCGCGGCCACCTCCGCCTGGAAGGGCCTGTTCCTCAGATGGTCCCGGATGTCCTGCTCCCGCTCCTTCCCGATCAGCGCCTCCTCCTCGGCATGCACGCTCAGGACCTTGCCCGTGGCCTTGACCGCCTGACCGATGCGCGCCCTGTCCCTCTCCTCTGCGACCAGGAGCTTGCCGGTGGACGAGCCCATGAACATCTTGAACCCGACGGCATGCGGGGCCATCTCCTCCAGCTTGCCGCCGGGGATGCATCCAGCGAACAGGCCGTAATCGGTCCACGCCTTCCCGGCGATGGTCCGCTTCTTCTCCCTGAGGTCCGCCAGGCTGGTCGCCGGCGGGATGGTGTTGGGCATGTCCAGCACGCAGCCGACGCCCCCGAAGGCCGCTGCCAGCGTCCCCGTCGAAAAATCCTCCTTGGCGGTGAGCCCGGGGTCCCGCAGGTGGACGTGGGGGTCGATCGCTGCCGGAAGTACCAGCATCTGACCGTAGTCCACATGCTCCTCCCCCCGGAGGTTCTTCGCCACCTCCACGATACGGCCGTCCTCTATCCCTATGCACCAGTTAGACAGGCGGCCCTTGACGAAGGCGCGGCCTTCAATGACCAGATCCATGAGCTATATCCTTCCTCTGCACCTGACCCCGCGGGGTCAGCTCGTGGAATATCTCTCCCTCGAACTTATAGACCTTTGTGCGCTCGTCCAACCACATGTCCGGCGGCAGTCCCGCCTTGTTGCATGTGTGTGCCAGGAACTCCTCCACCGTCCAGCTCCACTCCACGGGCACCTGCGGTAGCAGGAGACCCCGGTACGGTCCGTACTCCACGATGAGCCCGTCCCTGCCAATGACGACCTCCTGGGGCAGCTCCCTGCGGTCCCTGACCCGGACCTCCTGGGGTGGGGTGAGGATAGATACTTCCACCACGATGCCGTCGACCTCATCCGGCCTCAGGTCATCGAAGCGGGGGTCGTGGCAGGCATGATGGGCCGCCTGCACGATGGCGCTTGCCAATGAGTAGATGGGCTCCGGGAAGCCGATGCAGCCCCTCAGGGAGAGATCGGGATATGTGCTCAGGGTGACGAAAGCCCCTCGCTTCTCCCGGAAGCTAGCCGGGGCGTCCACGCGGTGGTCGTCCTTTCCATCGACCTCGGCCTCCACCGCCCGCCTCGCGATCCTGACCGCCAGCTCTCCCTCGAAATCGTTCACTCTCATCACCCGTACCAATGACGGCATCAACCGATAGAAGGATTTATCGCTCAATTGAGGTTGCATCAGGAAAACCGAAGGTCTCCTTGACCAACTATTTCTACAGCCGTATGGATATATTTATCCATGAAAGAGGAACGGGCACGCGACATCTACGTGGAGGAGATCATGACCAGGGTCCCCATTACAGGCTGCCCGGACCTGTCCACGAAGGAGCTCGGCTCCCTCATGCGCTCGTGGAAGGTGGGCTCCATCATCATCACCGTGGAGGGACGGCCAGTGGGCATCGTGACCGAGAAGGACCTGGTGGAGAAGGTCGTGGCCGAGGACAAGCTGCCGGGAGTGGTCACGGCCCAGGAGATCATGTCCTCACCTGTGGTCACGGTCTGTCCCCGGGACAGCGTGGCGGATGCAGGCAGGAAGATGGCCCGCCTTCATCTGCGTCGCCTACCAGTGGTGGAGAACGGTGAGCTGATGGGCATAATCACGGAGAACGACATCACCCGATTGTCGCCCACCCTCATAGAGATAACAAGGGAGTGGGAGAACATCAACGCCCCCCTGATGGACAGGAGGGGGCTGGGAGCTTTCATCGGCTACTGCGAGAGGTGCGAGGCCTATTCCTATGACCTGCGTCGGGAGGGTGGAGCGTCTGGCAAATCGTCCATGCTGTGCCCGGACTGCCGCGATATGCTCATCCAGGAACGGCCGGAGTGATCACTCCAGCTCGATCTTCCTCAGGCCGGGCTCCTCTTCCTGCGGCTTCCTCTCCATCTCTTTGATCACATTCAGCTGAGCGTCCAGGAGGCACTTCCATATCATGAGGGTCTCCCGCTTGGCGGCGATGAGGTGCTGCTTGACGTCATCGGGGATCTTGTCGCGGGGGATCATGTAGTCTAAGGCCAGGAGCATCTCCGAGCCCGCGCGGACCAGGTGCTCCCTGGCAGGCTTGGGCAGTATCGCCTCGGTTATCCTCTCGGCCTCATCCTTCAACCTCTGGCCGCGGCCGATCTCCTCCTCGGCCGCTCCTTCCTCAACGTTTCCCTCTTCCTCCATCCTCATCACCTTGGAACATGATCAGCAATCTGCCGTCCTTGAACTCCGCCCGCTTCGGTTCCTGCTTGGCGAAGGTGGTCGGGAGCGATATGGAGCGACGGTAGTGCCCCACCTCCACCAGGAGGTTGTCACCTGCCTTGTAGAGGTTCACGCTCTCCCTCATGGTAAATGGCAGGTTCAGGGATATAATGTCCATGCCATCGTTGGTGTAGATCTCCATAGGCTTCTCCCGCGAGAAATGAGTTGTGGGGTCGACGTCCCCGAAGACCATATCCCCGAGCTTCTCCAGCGACCTGATGCCTACAAGCTCGGACGGGAGCTGATAGGCCTTGAGGATGGTGAGAGGGTCGAAGGACTCGTTGATGATCTTCAGGTAGCGTTCCTGCTCCTCCAGCTTCTCCTTGAAGAAATCGCCGGCGTCCTGGGGGATGACGCGGTTGACTATGAGCGCCTCCACCGTGAGATTGTAGAGGCACATGTAGGTGAAGGCCCGTTTGGTCTCGTTGATGACCATCTTCTCGGGGTTTACCACCAGGCGTATCGAGGTGACCTCCGGGTCCAGAAGTATCTTCTGCACATCCCTCATCCGATCGCCCATGGCGGCGATGTCCCCGAGAAGCTCCTCGGAGGGCAGGGGGGTGCTCATCACCTTGCCAACGGTCATGCGGGCGATCTTCATCATGTTCCTGAACACGCCGTACAGTCTCTCGGTGTACCATTCAGATATCTCGGGGAAGCTGAGAAGACGCAGTGTCTCCCCCGTAGGCGCGGTGTCCATGACCACGACATCGTATGCATCGCGCTTGTAGAAGTCCTCGACGTAGAACAGGGCGGACATCAGCTCCATCCCCGGGAGGACGGCCATCTCCTTGGACGAAATCCCGTCCATGCCCTGAGACATGAGGAAGCTGGAGACATACCTCTGTATCTCCTTCCAACGTGTCTCCAGCTCATACAGCATGTCGATCTCGATGGCATCAAGGTTCTTTTCTACGGTGGTTATCTGCCCTGAGAGGGGGAGTTCCAGGGAATCGGACACGGAGTGCGCTGCATCGGTCGACATAAGGACCGTCCGGTAGCCCATCCTCGCGGCCTTCAACGCAGTGGCGGCGGCCACGGAGGTCTTGCCCACCCCGCCCTTCCCTGTGTAGATCAAAAGTCTCAATGGTTCACCGAAACCTGCCTACTGTCATCTATGTACTTGAAAGATACGGCAATGGCCAGTCGATGGAAAAGAGGGGTAAGGGGGCTCGACCCCCTGATGAAAGTTAGTGCCGGGGATGGGCTTTGAACCCATGACCTACGGATCTCTCGGACCCTGGCCTATGGTCAGGACCTTATGAGTCCGTCGCTCCACCAGGCTGAGCCACCCCGGCATTGTTCAGTTTCAGTTCTCTTCTTCGCTCTCTTCGGAGACCTCTTCTTCCTCGGCCTCCTCATCCTCTGAGGGCTCATCTGCCTCGACGGGGGCCTCCGCGGTGGCGACCTCGGCCTGGGCTGCAGCCTGAGCGGCGGCCTCCTGGCCGAACCTCTCCTGGATGCTTGGTTCGTCTGCGGCGGCGGTACCAACCTCCAGGACCTCGCTCTTACGTACCTCTATCCTCTTGATGGGGATGATGACCTTGGCAGCGTTGGAGAGCTCCTTGGACATGTCCCCGGTGATTATGGACTTTACCATCTCGGACACTGTCATGTTTGCTGCGAGATCGGTGAGGGTCTTGTCCATGATGTTCCTGATGGCCGTTTCCTGAGCGGCCTGGATCCTCTGCTCGGTGATGCTCATGGGCTTGACCCGTAGCAGGAAGCCATCTTTGGTGCGAACATCGACGACATGATCGGTCTTGGTCCGCTTCCTGCGGGTGAGCCTGCGGACATAATCGCTTGTAAGATCATGGCCTACAAAGCTGGTGTGGGCCTCGAGCCCGCGGATATCAGAGACGCTGAAGCGGATCTTGATGTGCATCTTGGAAAAGTCCCCGGTCAGCTCGTGAACGGTGACCTCGGTGTTACGGCCCATTAGAGCCGAGGGCTCGGAGCTGGGGGTCTCTCCAAGTTCCACCTGGTTGAACATCCGGGGAGCGTAGAGCTTGTACCACTCCTTTGCCTTCCACTTGTCCTTGACCTTTCTAGCTGCCGTCTTTGCCTTCTTGACCGCCATAGTAAACCTCCGTGAATCGCGCAGCGGCCAGACAGATTGCCATGGACCGTCATGCTCGTGTGAACGGGATAAAGGTCGAAGGTACCACTTTTATAAAAACATTTGCCTTAGGACGTTTTATCTGACCGCGCTCTAAAATTGAGTTCACCCTTCATGACCGACGAACTGATCGTTGGTTCGGGGCCCCCGACAAAGGTCAGGTCTTACTTCTTTGCCTTTGCAGCCGGTTTCTTCTCCGCCGCCTTCGCTGCAGGCTTCTTTGCAGCAGTCTCGGCCTTCTTAGGTGCGGCAGCCTTCTTGGCGGGAGCCTTCTTGGGAGCCGCGGCCTTCTTCGCTACGGTCTTGGTCTCGGCCTTCTTAGGTGCGGCAGCCTTCTTGGCGGGAGCCTTCTTGGGAGCCGCGGCCTTCTTTGCAGCAGACTTGGCGACGGTCTTCTTCGCGCTAGCAGAGCTTACCTTGCCCTTCGCTGCGGGCTTGGCAGTCTTTGTTTCGGTTTTCTTGGTTGGCATTTATATCGTAGAGGGGATATTGGAGTCCTTACTAAAGTTCTTTTCTATGTTTATCGAATTTCAGGCCGTTAACACTTACTGGTCATTATCAAAAAAAACGTTCTAATTTTTGAGATTTTTGTCTGGCTATTTTTTTACGAGCCAGATTATTATTAAAAAATGATATAAAATAAAAAAAATAGCTGAAAAATGACCTCGTTGTTCGATTATTTCGAAAAATTCACCGTCCGCCGCGGCCCGCGGCTCCGGAAGTCGAAAATCGCCAGAAAAAAAACGGAATTACGGCGTCCGAGCGGCCGCCGAAGGGCATTTTTCTCTCGCATATGGTATCGAGATATTGAACGCCTACCTCCCCTTCCTCGCCCGTCCTAACGTCGATTTGAGAGCACTTTGAGGGAGTGTACTTCCTCACTGCAAGTCATGCGGTCTGCTTCGAAGGGTTTCTACCCTCGACCTAGAACTATAGTCGCAGTATCGAGCTCTCTTTCTGCTGAACCGCCCCTTGGACCGTGCAGAAATAAAGTGAAGGCATCGGCCTCCATTCCTTTCATGTGAAAACGATGATCGGTGGTCCCGTTAGGAACAGGCCATTAAGCTTATTAATATCAATAAAAAAATGTTAAAAGGAAAGGGTTTCTCAGTTTCGTATTGGCCTTAGAAGTTGCCGGGTATCTCCTGGACGTCCAAGCCGAGCTTGTTCTTGGGTAGCCCCATAGCAAGACCGTAGAGCTGAGAAAGGTGTATCACCGGGAAGGAGTAGGTTCCCAACTCCTTCTGGGTCCTGTCGAACTGGAGGTGGCAGAAGGGGCACACATCGATGATATATTGCGCTCCCGCGGCCTTGAGGTTCTTCAGCTTCTCCTCGGTGAACTTGGTGGCCAGGGCAGGGTTCCCGGACCTGACGCCGCCGCCCGCGCCGCAGCACATCTGCTTGTCCTTGTAATCGACGCTCTTGGCGCCGGTGATCTCGACCAGCTCATCGAGTATCTTAGGGCGTTCTGGGTCGTCAAGCTGCTTTATGTTGCTGGGCTTCAGGAAGTGGCAGCCATAGTGGACCGCGACGTTCATCTCGAGGGGTGTCTTGATGTGAGATTTGACGGCATCTAGGCCAATCTCCTTGTAGACCAATTCGGCAAAATGGTGAACCTTGGTCTCTCCGTTGTACTCCAGGCCGACCTCGCGCAGGATCTTGTTGACGTTGCGGAGCTTCTCGGGGTCGTTGTGCAGGACGTGGGCAGCGTCGAACAGCGAGCCATAGCAGCCGTTGCAGATGGTGAGGATGTCCACGCCCTTCTTCTGAGCGAGGGCCAGGTTCCTGGCAGCGATGGCCAGCCATGCGTCCTGCTCGAACGATTTGATCACACCGGGGGCGGGGCAGCAGCCAGCGCCCTCAAGCTCCACCAGCTCGATGCCCAGTTCCTTGCAAACCTCACGGGTGGAGGACTCAATACCGGGGTATCTGGCAGGGGCGACGCAGCCGAGGAAAAACGCGTACTTCTTGGCCATATTAATTGCCTCCTATGAGCTTGTCGAATCCAGTGGCCTTCAGGACCTTCTGGAAGTCTTCCAATGCCTTCTTGTCGCCCAGGGTGTTCACGGGGCGGCGGGGCAGGCCGAGCTTCTCCCTGATCTCCTCATACTTTGGATTCAGGGGGATGGTCGCTCCGTTGGCCAGGAGGTACTGCCCGACCTTCTTGTGCTCATCGGACATTATGCCCTTGCTTACTGCCTTGTTGCGCAGGATGGTGATGATGTCCACGATCTCGACACCGCGGGGGCAGCGCTCCATGCAGGCGTAGCAGGTGGTGCACATCCACAGATCGGGGGACTGCAGGACCTCGTCCTCAAGGCCTAGCTGGGCCTTGCGGATGAGCTTTCGGGTCCTGTAGGAGGTCAATCTGCCGGAGGGGCAGCTTCCGCTGCATGTACCGCACTGGAAGCACAACATAAGGGTTTCACCGCCGTGCTCCTTCTGCACGGACTCAGCGAAATCGATGCTTGGTTGCTTTGGAGATGACAATAGGTTCACCTTGTATGGGCCATGTTTCTGAGTTATTTAAACATATACAAAAAAACGCCCTACTATTACCTAAATAGGTTATACTAATCTGCCAGCGCGCCTGATCTCCGCCACGATCTTCCGGACCGCGGGCGTTCCCTTCTTGTATACGGCATTTATCTGGTGAGCGAGGATACCGGGGTCGGTGTCGCTCCGAAGCTTGATCCCCTTCCTAAGAACCAGGGACTCGTTCAGGAAGAAGCTGAGGCCGGACCTGATCATCAGCTCAGGGGAACGGAAGGTGCGCTCGACGCGGTGGTCCACGCCCCTGGTCTCCAGGTGGCGGAACCCGATCCTCTGAGCACCGTAGAGGAACCGGGCATACCGTGGTCCTCTATCCACATGCAGCAGGCGATCGGAGGCGACCTCCTGCCACTGCACCCCCTCAAGATCGAAAAGGAGCAGGGGATCGTCGAGGACGATCACGTCCATCAATCCCGCCTGGAAGTCCTCCAGGTTTCGGCCGTCGTCAGATATGATGAGCCCACATTCTCCCTGCGGGTCTGCCCGAGATAGGGCTCGCAGCAGCAGCTCCTCTGTGATCAGGGTCCCTCCGACCACGAGCTTGGTGGAGGGGGCCATTCGCCTGGTCAGAGCACCATATTCCAGGGCGATCCGCTCTCCCTCCTCGTTGAGCCGGGTGCCCCTGGGGGTGGCCTGCACCAGGCGAGCTCCCACCTTGGCCTCTATCTGGGAAAGGTAACGGTTGAGGACCGGCGTGGACATCCCCAGTTTCCTAGCTGCCCGGTTCTGGCTTCCTTCCTCATGAACCGCCTGGATGACCTGCAGCTGCCTCTCTGTCAGTACAACGTTCCCCACCCTCAGCGTGACCGACGGCTCCAGTTTCAGCTCCCGTACCGACATGAGTTCATGGATGTATGTGCGGAGATATGAAACAGGCCGAGCATTGCATACAGCATCTTTATTTCCTGAGATGCAAGGATCATTCCTCATTCAGTTCAAGCATGAGTTCCTCTCTGGGAGCGGCCTCACGACCTATGGCGCACAGGGTCCATGGACTCCTTAATTAGTCTCTTTAGGTTTCACATAAAAAGTGACGGACTGGAATCCCTTGTTGGAGGACTCGTTGACCATGGGCTTGCATAAAGTATAGAGGGATAACGAAAACTCTTTTTAGGTGCCGCCTATAGGGCGCTTAGATGACCCACCGAACGCTTGTCCTAGGGATCGGAAGCCCGATCATGTGCGATGATGCCATCGGCATAAGGGTACTGCAGGAGCTGGAGAAGATGGGCGTCCCTGGCGTGGATCTCGAGGAGGCCTGCACCAGCGGCCTGGACCTCATAGAGATAATGCTGGACTATGACCGGGTCATCATCGTGGATGCCATCATTAAGTCTGGCAAACCTCCAGGCACGGTCATGGTCATGGGTCCGGAGGCGTTCGGCGACACCGTCCACGGCACCAATCCTCACGAGGCCAACGTGGCCACCACTCTGGAGCTGGGCAGGACGCTGCAGCCGGAGCGCTTCCCCAAGGAGGTCAAGTTCGTGGCCGTGGAGGCGAACGATGTGTTCACCTTGAGCGAGGTCATGACACCCGAGCTGGAGGCAGCGTTGGGCAGGACCGTGCAGACGGTCCTGGAGCTCGTGAAGAACGATTGAGGAGGGACCGGTCAGAAGTCCAGGTCCTCCAGGTTCTTCGCCGCTCTTTCGCTCTCGTCCCCGGGGGCGTGCATGGCGATGGACAGCTTCTTCCTGTCCATTAGGCGCTCGGCCATGGCGATCACCTGCTCCTCGGTGACCTGGTCCATCATGCTAAGGTACTCGTCCGCCGAAAGAACGCTCCCCGTGGACATGAACATCTCGCCCAGCCGGACCATCCTCGTCTCCGTGCTCTCCAGCCGGCGGACGTAGATGCCCTTGACCAGGCGCTTGGCCCTCATGAGCTCCCCGTCCTCCAATCCCTCGCGCTTGAGCCTCCTTATCTCCTGGGCCACCAGCCTGGCCACCTTCTCCTGGTCCTTCACCGAGGTGTTGTAGAAAACGCTCACCGCACCACAGTCCGTATAGCTGGCCGATGAGGAAAATATCTCATAGACCAGGCCCGAGCGCTCTCGGACCGCCTGGAAGAGGCGGGATGAAGTGCCCATGCCCAGGACAGAGGTGAGGAGCCGCTGGGCGAAGCGGTCGGGGCTTACCGTGCTCAGGCCCGGGAAGCCCATTCCCACATACGCCTGGGCATCGTCCCGTGGGTACACCATGAACCTCGCCAAGGGCTTGGGGGGATCACGGGAGCGGTAGCCGTTCGAACGCTCCAGATGGTCGAAGCTGCGACCGGCCCAGTCGACTACCTGGGCGTGCTCGAAGTTGCCTGTTGCCACCACGGCCATGTGCGGCGGACGGTACCTCTGCTCGAAGAACGACCGCACATCCCTGACTGACAGTGACGCAACGGTCTCCGCGGAGCCTGCCTCGGAGCGGCCCATGGGATGGTCCCCCCACAGGGTTTCCAGGAACAGGACGTGGATGTTCTCCTCAGGATCGTTCTCCAGCATGCGTATCTCCTGGGTCACCACGTTCTTCTCGGTGACCAGGCAGTCCTTGTCCAGCTTGGGGTTCAGAACCATGTCCGCAAGGATGTCCTGGGCTATGCCCACCGTCTCGTCCAATGAAAAGGACTGGTAGGTCGTGACCTCCTTGGTGGTGTAGCCGTTGGTCTCGCCGCCAGCGGACTCTATCTCCTCCGCCATCTGCTTAGCGGTGCGGTTCACCGTTCCCTTGAACAGCATGTGCTCGAGCATGTGGGCGATACCGGCCTGCTCCTTGGTCTCGTCCCGGGACCCATGCCCGAAGTACACTGAGAACGACGCGCTATGAGAATCGGGCAGTCTCTCCATGACCACTGGAATGCCCCCAGGGGTCCTCTCGATAAGTATCTCGCTCTTCACGTCGATTCAAAGAACTACCGAGTGATATTACTTTGCCCGCACCTCTCTAGATGGCATAACAATATGGAGATGGACATATCACATCGACAAGAATGAACAAGGTATCCTTTTTGATACCTGCCCGCCAACGTATAAATATCGAACTGCTCGATTTTAAAAAGCCTTTCATGGAGAAGAAGAAGATTATCCGCAAGATATGTCTGCTGGGTGATGGTGGCGTAGGCAAGACCAGCTTGATCAGCCGTTATGTTCTCAACAGCTACAGCGATGAGTATATCAAGAGCATCGGGACCAGGGTCTCCAAGAAGGTCATGGATTACGAGGGCACCGAGCTCACGCTAATGATCTGGGATGTCCTCGGGCAGAAGTCCCAGAAGTCGCTGCATGCAGCATATTATCGAGGGGCCAACGGCGTGCTGCTGGTCTGCGACAATGCCCGGGAGGAGACGCTGCTACACCTTCCATCGTGGAGAAAGGACCTGGAGGATGTCACTGGCCCCATACCTCTGGTAGCCATCGTGAACAAGGCGGACCTGGAGAGCGCTCTCAGCAAGGATGCTCTGGCTCAGGTCTGCTCCAAGCTGGGAAAGAGCCCTCTTTACACCAGTGCCAAGAGCGGGGAGGGCGTGCAGGCAGCTTTCGAGGCCCTTGGTCAGGAGATCATCGAGGTATCCAAATGAACCCTTTCTTCGTTCTGCCGGCCTCCGCGCTGATATCATTGCGGGAGGAGCTGGAGCTGTTGGCGGGGGACTGGGCCGGGGAGACGCTGGAGCGCACCGGTTTCCGGGCGGGAATGAGCCTAGTGTCATCCCTGGACTTCACCACCACGAAGCTGGAGGACTTCGCCGAGGTGTTCTCCCAGCTGTGGTCCGAGGCTGGTCTGTCCAGCACAAAGGTGGAGAAGGTGTCCGAGGATGAGATCGTCGTGTCGTTCAAGGGTTCGGTGGAGGCCACCTCCAAGAGGAGATGCGATTTCACCCGAGGGTACCTGGAGGGCATCGCTTCCGGGCTGCTTGGAAGACGGTACGAGGCCACGGAGGTGATGTGCGCGTCCCAGGGCTCCGAACGGTGCGTTCACCGCCTGCTTCCATCGGACGTGCCCTTGCATACTGGCCGCTCGACGATAGTTACCTCAGAGAAGAAGTATCATCTCGAGCCAGGATGTTCGTATCTAATAGAATCGGACGACTCCAGGGAATCGTTCCAGATCATGGAGGACTACCTGGCCCATGGCACCCCGGGGCTGTGCATCACCCGGGAATTTCCCGACAAGCTGCGCAAGGCCTTCAACCTTGAGGGAAGCCAGCTCATCTGGCTCTCCTACGAGAGGGACCTGGACATCTCCAGGGAGCCCACAAATATCCCTCTCATCTACAGCGAGATCAAGGCCTTCCTGGAGGAGAACCATGGCTCGATCTTCCTCATCAGCGGGCTGGAGTATCTGGTGTCCCAGACCAACTTCGTCAAGATACTTAAGTTCGTGCAGCTACTCACCGAGGCGGCCGCGGTGCACAACGCCATCTTCCTCCTGCCCATGAGCCCCGGTGCCCTCGCACCCCGTGAGGTGAAGCTTCTGGAGAGGGAGTTCCAGGACATAAGGCACGAGTGCCGTTATGGAGTGGAGGAAGAGGAGACGAAGCAGGAGGAGTAGGAACGGTGAAACAGTGCCCTTGCCGGTGCTGTCCACCATGACATGTGGGGGGCTGAAAAATGGCCGGGGAAACTCTTAAATTCGAAATCCTTCTTACTTCGCGTAATGTATCTCGTCCCGAAGAAGTTCTTCATCAGTTCTGGCTGTGCTGTCAGCAAGGTCTCCGACCTTAACGCCTTTGACAAGGCCCTGCTCGAGGCCGGTATCGGTGAGCTAAACATAGTGTCCGTTTCCTCGGTCCTCCCCGTTGGGGCTGAACAGGTTGGAATCCGGGAGCTGCCGATGGGGGCCGTCACTCACTGCGTCCTTGCCCAGATGAGGGGGGGAGAGGGTGAGATGATATCCGCTGGCATCGCCTATGGCTTCAGGAAGGACGGTAAGGGCGGCTACGTTGCCGAGGGACACATCCATGGGTCCAAGAAGGCCCTCCGTGAGATCATGGAGTGGAAGATGGACGAGATGGCCAAGCTGCGGGGGATAGAGATGGAGACCATCGAGTACCGCATCGAGGAGCTCTCTGTGCCCATGGACAACTACGGCGCCTGCGTCGCCGCTTTGGTGTTCGTAGAATACTAGATGTTCGGTGTCATCGTCTGCCCCCACTGCACCCTGGTGCTAGGGGCCGACCTGGAAATGGCCCGCGTGACCTGCCCCCGCTGTGGTGGGAAGGTGAACGTGAGGAAGGCCAAGGTCTACTTTCGCACCGATTCCGGCAAGGAACTGGCAGAGGCGGTGCGGCAGGTGGGGGAGCGCCTGGTGTACGACATCGAAAGCCCCGCAGCGCCTGATGTTGCCCGCTTGCCGGCAAAGGCCCCTTTGCGAGGGGAGGAGACGGCGTTGTGGACACAGGCCCAAAAGATGATCGAGGAGGTCGAGGAGTTCTCGCGGGAGGAGCTGAGGGCGGCCTTGGGCGGTGTGGACGAGGACCAGCTGGACCGCATACTCTTCAACCTGCTGGAGGATGGCATCATCTACGAGGCTACCGCCGGAAGATACAGGCCAGCATAAGCTCTGGTCCCATGGAGTAGGTGTTACCCCGGCTGATGGTCTTGGTCGACTCCTCGTAACCGAGGCTGGTGTACTCGTCCGAGTACATCGGCACCTTTCCAAGATCATAGGTGGTGGGATCATAGGTCGTGGAGAAGGTGTAGTAATAATCGCTGAGGTGGGTGCCGTTGCCATCATCGGTGAAGTCGATGAAGCGGTTGGACTTGAACACCATGAAGTCCTTGTTCACCACGTCAATGGTCACATTCTCCCCTCCCCCAGAGGCCAGGGGAACGTAGGCCTGAACCCATCCGTGTCCGCCCCAGCTGCTCTCCGCCTCCACATACAGAGCGCCCATCTGCAGCCAGGCAGGCACGCCGGCGGCCCGGGCGAGGGAGCAGAAGAGTATCGACTGGTCGTCACAGTCCCCGACCTTGGTCAGCAGGGTCTGCACGGCGCTCTGCGGCTCACCGCCAGTGGACCCGGTGGGGTAGCGGATGTTCACCGTCATCCAATCATATATGCTCTTGAGCACCTGGTAGCTGTTGGTCTCGTTGCCCACTATCTGCTCGGCCGTGGACCGTATGAGGGGCGATGTTACGTTGATCTTGTACTCCCCGTGGCTGTTGGACCACTGGTCGTGGATGTACTGACCCTTGAGGTATGAGGGGATGTAGCTGATCCCCCGGGACCCGTCCTTCTCTATGTCCCAAATCTTGCTCTTCACCGTCACCTCGTAGGTGACCACGCACGTCCTCTCCTGATCCCCTCCGAAGGCCGTGCCGTTCCACTCGACCCAACGCTGACCGTAACGTACCTCACTGGAGGTGACCACAGGGATGTAGCTTATGTCGGTGACGTTCTGCAGGGTGAACCCGTTCTGGACTATGGTCTCCGGCTCGCTGATATCGAAGTTGTAGCCCAGGATATCCCCGCCGTTGGCATCGACGGTCAGCGAGCGTTGTAGAGTGAAGGTGGAGCTCTCCGGATACCGGGGGTTGAAGGGAGAGGAGATAAGGTCACGGAGGAACGACTGGACCGTGGGTGTGAACAACAACAAGGCTACGATGATGATAACGGCGACCACCGCGACCACCTTCGCCGCCTGGCCTCTCTTTATACCCTGGGACACGATTTTAATGAGGAAGGGGAAATGATTTTAACCTTTCTACTTGGCTACCTTTCTCGCCTTTTTAGACTTCCCTTCACCCGTTCTCTCGAGAGCCTCCTTGACATACTGGGGGAGGAGCTTCTCGTGAACGAGGTAGTAGTATACCGCGGTGAAAACCAGCGCTATCACGAACAGGGCCACCCCCAGCGTGTTCCCCTCTGACATAGTGATATCGGACAAAGGTAGGAGCATCAGGGCCACCGCGAGGTGCACCACCACTGCCTGACCGAAGAACGGCCAAGGGGTACCACGGGCCACGCCCATGCCGATCGTTGTCCCTGTGGAGATCTGCAGCAGGGCGAGCATCAATGAATAGACGACGGTGATCAGTATGGCTAGGAGGTCCAGGCCTACCCCGGCCAGGGCGCGGTTAACGATCCCGAACGCCAGCGCCGAGGCCATCCCCGCGCTCAGGCCAAAGGCGTAGAAGGGAGTGTCCGCCCTCCTCTGGAACCGTGGCATGTTCATGATCACGAGCTTCACGGTCTCCTCAAGAAGGAAGCCTACTATCATGTATTCTAGCGGCAGAACCAGTGATACGACGTAGAGGGCTACCCCCAGCACTATGCCTACGGCGAACAGCCCGAAGAGCTTGGGGTCGCTGAAATATGGGCGCTCCACCTTCGGATAGGTGTACTTCTGAAGGGTCCACAGCATCAGGATGATCGGGGGGGCGAAGCCTATGGCGGCCGCCACGAGGGAGGTGGTCTCCATCCGTCTTCGTGGAGAAGGTGTGCCTATTTCAACCTATGTCTAGGTGACGAGCTTGTCATAGTAGTGGGCGACCACGCAGGCCTCGGTGCACTTCCCGCACCGCGTGCACCTCTCCTCGTCGATGACGATGCCGTCGTCCAACCTGATAGCCCTGGTCCTGCAGTTACGAAGACAGATGCCGCACTCGGTGCACAGCTGTGCACGCAGCAGCGCCTTGGCCCCAGCCTCGAATATGGCGTGGGCCTTCTCCGGCGTGGGGCCTGTGGCCACGATCTGCCCTCCACCGAACACCTTCAGGGTCGAGTCCTTGGTCTTGACCAGGGCGATCTCGAACTCCTTGGAGTACTTCACCTGGCCGACGGTCTTGAGGGCCTCCACCACCCGTGAGAAATCGCGCTTGCGGGGTACGGAGAGGACTCCCTCCGCGGAGTACCCTCCGGTGAGGCATGGAGACACTCCCTTGACCCATTTCAGGTCCAGGCGGTCGGAGCGAACCTCGGGGAGCCGGAGGTGGACCTCCTCGGCCAGCTGGCGCATCTTCCGTGGGTACACCTTCCAGCGCCAGAAGCCCAGCTTGACGTACTCGTCACCACCGCCGTTCTTCCGCGACCACGCCTTGAGATGGGAGTCCCATCGGGCATGCAGGTCTGGGTGGATCTCCGCGGTGCTCCTCCACTCGCTCTCCAGGCAGGAAGGGCAGAGATAGCACCCGATGCGCTCGAAGTCCTTTTCGTATAAGGGGTTGTAGTCCAGGTTCCTCCACCAGATGTACCCCCAAACGTCCACGGCCCGCCAGTCCCGGATGGGGTTAAGGATAACCTGGTTGGGGACGAAGGGGTTCCTCTCCACGAAGGAGATGGTGGAGCGGGCGAAGGACTCGAAGGCACGGTTGCCCTCGATGGTCACCGTTCCCCGGGGGAAGTTCTTCTCGATGAGATCGGTCAGCGGAGCGAGCTTGCACACCTTGCAGCACCAGCGGAAGTCCTTGGCCGGCGGACCGAAGGAGCCGACCTGCTCCCAGAAGGCGTTGCCGGCGTCGGCGACCAGCAGGCGCTTGCGGTTCTTGCGGGCGAAGTCCTCCACGAAGCGCACCGTCTCCGGGAACTCCAGGCCGGTGTTCACGAAGATCAGAGCGGCCTCGGGGGCGGCCTTCATGGCCAGACCGTAGCAGGCCAGTGAGTCCTTCCCCCCGCTGAAGGAGAGCGTGACCGGAAGCTTGTTGTTGCCGATGAACGACCGGATGTCGGACACCCCCTTGCCCTCCAGCGCCCGGAGGTAGTTCTCGTTGGCGTTGACGAAGCCGGTCCAGGAGGAGCGCTTCTTCGACACCTCGATGGTGCCTTTGCCCACGTCCCGTACCCCCACCGCCTTCTCGGCCTCGAGGACGCGATCGCTCGGCACCTTGGCCACGGCGCTGCATATCAGGTTCCCGGCGACAACGATTAGCGGGTCTCCCTCCTGGAAATCCCCCTGCACGCCGGTTATGGCCTTGCCGGGAAGGCTCTTCCCTTTGAGGTGCCCCGTATCGTGCCCCACCGTCACCACCCCTTTGGTGGCCAGGGGTCGCAGCAGGAGCGCCCCCTCCAGCCTAAGGTCAAGACGGAAATCGCAGGCCTTCAGGTCGTAGCGGAGCACGCCGATGACCAAGCCCTGAAAGACGATCTCATCGGTCCGGTCCTCCCCGGCAACCTTGTTAAAGAACACCGTACGGTTCCTGAGAAAGTCCGCGTAGCCGAAGTGCTTCTTGAATACGCCTACGAGCACGTCCAGGCTCTTGCCCATGCAAGGTCTAAGATCGCCCGGCTTGGACACCTCGAAGCGTCTGCCGGGTGAGGAGCAGACATCACATTTAGCTCCTAAAACCAAGGTGCCGCAGGTGTCGCACCAGCGGAAGCCGACCTTACCGTGCTCGAAATGGGCCACCCGATTAAATTGCGCTTATTATTTCAAGCTATTTGCTCTTGAGGAGCGCTCATACGTTCAGCAGCACCATGATGAAGAAGACGACGTACAGCAGCCCCCCCAGCATTAGGCTGGCCATGCTGAGCTCGGTCTCCGAAGAGCGCCAATAGAGGATGACCCCCGACAGCAAGGCGATGCCCAGGGCCATAGCCTCCAGGGCCTCCACGGGGTTGTTGAGGTCTATTATCCAGGGGGTGAGCAGCAGGCCGATGGTGACGGGGATGCAGGACTGGAAAACCATCGCCCCGGTGATGTTCCCTATAGCGTATGTGTCCTTGCGCTCTCTGATCCACAGAACGCTGTTGAACTTCTCGGGCAGCTCGGTGGCGATTGGGGTGATCAGAAGCGCCATTATGATCACCGGCACCGCGATCTCGGTGGACAGGGCCTCGATCTGCTCCACGAAGACGTTGGCGCCCAGAATTATTCCGCCAAGGGAGATGAACACCTGAAGGATGATGAGCGCTGTGCTTGGCCGGTATACGCCGCTCCCGTTCGCCTCGCTGCCCTCGGAGGCTCCCTTGGACCCAGAGACGAGCCGGCGCCAGAGCTTATGCAGGTAAAGCGGCTTCAGCTCTTCCTCGCATACTGAGCCTGTGCGCACGGTGTACCATATGTAGACGCCGTACAGGCCGAACAGGCAGATCCCCAGTATCATCTTCACGAGCTTCATGTCCGAGGGCAGGAACGCCGCCAGCGCTGCCAGGCCATAGGCCAGAAGAAAGAACTTGAGGTCGCGGCGGATGAGTTTACCGTTGATGTGAAGAGCGTTCGTCCCCCGTCTCTTGCGGAACGCAAGCACCGACAGTCCGCACACGAACAGGGCCAGGGTGGCGAGCATGAAGGGGGCGCCCAGGATGGCGCCGGTGCCCAGCTCGGTCCCGGCCTCCCCAGCTACGAACAATATCGCTATGAGAGGAATGATGGTCTCCGGGAGAGCGGTCCCGATAGCGGCCAGCACGCTGCCGACACAGCCTTCCGAGAGGTTGAACCTTCTGCCGACCCACTCCACGCCATTCGTGAACAGCTCACAGGAAGCCAGGATGATGATGAAGCTCAGGAAGAACATGAGGGGGTCCATGTTATCAGGCCGGGGGATATGGTGCTTCCCTAATTACCTTTCCCATGTCCAGTAGCGTTCAACGGACCGAAGGCCATGTAACATTGTACTTCGACCCACAAGGTCCAACCTCTAGTGGTGATGGAAGATGGGGCACACTAGGGCGGCGGTCATGTTAGACCTCACAATCCAGGCCATCCCCTCGTCCGAAGATGGAGGGGGACATGGGGCATGGTGGCATGAGGTCCTTGGGCTTGGATATCGTGCCTCAGGCCTGAAGGGTCAACCCTCTTATAGTGCTGCAACTTTTGCTAGAGCAGATATGTACAGCCCGAACACCATCAATATACCTGCTGGCTATGGCAAGGTGGCCTTTGGGAAGGTGGAGATGAAGAACATCCTCATCGCCGTTTCCGCGCTAACTTTGGCCTTTACCCTAGTCCTCTATACTGGGTTGATCTCCAACATCGACGGGCTAACAACGGTAGAGTCCCTGCTGTACGCGGTGGGCGTATCCTTTGTGGCCGTTCTCACCGGCTTCATGCTTCACGAGCTCGCCCATAAGATCGTCGCCCAGAGAAGCGGGGCCTGGGCGGAGTTCCGTGCCTACCCCATGGGCCTGCTCATGGCGGTCCTGTTCGCGTTCATGGGTTTCCTGTTCGCCGCTCCCGGGGCGGTGTACATCCAAGGCATGATCAGCCGCAAGCAGAACGGCCTCATCAGCATCGCCGGCCCCCTCACCAACCTCGCGCTGGGATTGTCATTCATGGGGCTGGGGCTGTTGCTGAACTCAGGACTTCTTGCATTGGCACTTTACCTGATAGGAACGGTCAACCTGATGCTGGCGGCGTTCAACCTCCTGCCCATACCGCCTCTGGACGGGTACAAGGTCATGAAGTGGAACCTTCCGGTCTACATCGTTACCTTCGGTGCATCGGCAGCCCTCGCGGCCATGGTGTACCTCAACGTCCTGGTGTGATCACTGGTTCTGATCGGCACAGGGGTAGCGCAGGTGCTGTATGATGTAGCCGTCCCAGTCCTGCATCTTACCTGGGTTCATGATGTTGTTGGGATCGAGGGCGTTCTTGATGGCCTTCATAGCAATTATTGCCGAGGCCCTCTCCTTCTGGAAATAGGGCGCCTTGGAGATGCCCACGCCGTGCTCCCCCGTCACCGTTCCCCCCAGTCGCAGGCAGGTGTCGAAGATGTCGCGAACCGCCTTCTCCCCCGCGCGCCATGACTCCGGGGACTCGGGGTTGAGGAGCATCTTGGTGTGGAGGTTGCCGTCCGCTGCGTGCCCGTAGGTGCCGATGACGACGCCGTACTTGTCGGCGATCTTGGCGAACTCCACCACCGCATCGGGTATCTTTGAGATCGGCACACCCATATCATCCGCCAGGGAGACAGAGACCAGCCCCGGTCCATAGCGTGACAGTGCAGCCATGACGCTCTTACGGGAGTTGGTCCACTTGGCCATCTGCGCAGGGTCGTCCGACTGCTGCAGGCCCACCGCGCCGATGGAATCGGCGACCTTGACGACCTCCACCAGCTCCTCGGCCACCACCTTGGGGTCGCCGTCGACCTCTATCATACAGAGCGCGGCCACGTCAGGAAGCCCGGCGTTGATGGCCTTGTTAACGGCACGTATGCATGTGGAGTCCATGAGCTCCACCGCAGACGGAAGCAGGGGCTTGGCGATGAGGGCGGAGACGCACTTCCCGGCCTTCTCCAGGGTATCGAAGCCAGCGATGATCATGGCCATCTTCTTGGGCTTGGGAACGATCTTGAGGGTCACCTGAGTGATTACGCCCAGCGTTCCCTCGGCTCCCACGAACAGGCGGTCCAGCTGGTAACCGGAGGCGTTCTTCAACGTCCTGGTGCCAAGCTGCATTATTTCTCCCGAAGGCAGGACGACCTCCAGTCCCAGGACGTAGTCCCTGGTCCCCCCGTACTTGATGGCCCTCATGCCCGATGCGTTGGTGGACACCATGCCGCCGATGGTGCACGCTTCGGCGCTACCGGGGGTGGGTGGGAACGTGAACTTGTACGGCCCAAGGGCCTTCTGGAGCTGGTCGTACACCACCCCCGCCTCGCACACGCAGTAGAGGTCCTCCACCCTGATCTCCTTGATCTTGTTCATCCGGGTGAGGTCCATCACCATTCCTCCCTTCAGTGGAACGGCCCCTCCGCACAGGCCGGTACCGGCCCCACGGGGCACCACGGGGATCTTCAGAGAGTTGGCGAGCTTCATGAGCTTGGACACCTGCTCTGTGCTCCGGGGCTGCACCACGATCTCTGGGGTGACGTGATGGATGGATGCGTCGAACCCATAAGTATACAGATCAGCAATCCTGGTGGAATAGTTGTTCTCGCCTACGATCGTCCCTATCTGCTCAACCACGTCCTGCTCCATTTTCTCACTCACCAAAGGATTATGCAGGGATTATAAAAACTCTATCGGGAATCTGAGAGCAAGTTACGAATTTCCTCATTGGCTCGATGGACTCCGTTCTAGGACTCACCATAAGATTACGATGTATTCCCGAACGATAGAAACGAAGGATTAACTTCCACGCGCTCCTTGTTGTACAAAGGTGATCGAATGGTGGCATTACCGGAGGATGTTTTCGGCCTGATCAACGATCAGACCTCTGCGAAGGTACTGGGAACGAGAGCGGCGAGCGGGGACGTGCACCTCATCAACGTCGGGGGGGCCGGTGCTATTGACAAGGAGACCTTGTTCGTCGGGGAGATCTTCATGAAGAAGACCAGCGAGAACCTCAGCCTGGCCAAGGAACAGAACACCAAGGTAGCGATGTTGGTGTCCAAGGGCTTCAAGTCGTACGAGGTGAAGGCGTCGGTCATGGACCGCCTGACCTCGGGGCCGGTCTTCGAAAAGATGTCCGGGGTCTTCAAGAGCATGAAGTTCGACCTCAAGGGCCTGTGGCTGCTGAAGGTCGAAGAGGTATGGAACGAGAGCCCCACCTACGACGCCGGCCAGAGGATGGTGTGAGGGAGCTACTACCCCACATTCTTCTCTTTTTTCATTTTACCTCGATCTTCACCTGGGCGTCCTTGAGGACCTCCACCGCCCTCTCCAGGTAGGCCTCCTTCATGAGGATGTGGTCGGTTGAGAAAGATGAGATAGCGAACAGGCTGATGTTCTGGTCGGCTAGCAGCTTGGTGATGTAGGCCAGGAAGCCGATTAGATCGAAAGGCAGCTTGGTGTCGAAAGAGATGATCTTGAAAGGCCTCTCCTCCTCGAGCACCTCGAACCCGTGGTCCAGTTCTGCGACCAAGGTTATCTCCGTGCCGTCGGTTACCACGGCGAAGACCTTGTCGCCCAGCGGCGGGACCTCGGACACCTTGGCGATGGAATATTCCTTCTTGCGGACGGTGGCCTTGATCTCCGTGTCCTTCTTGAACTCCTCGAACCTCATTTTATGACCTGCCTGCCACCAAAAAGACGTTCCGAGCTAATAATTCTCCTGCCTCTCGGTGCCAGGCTCCCCCTGGGAGCGGGGCGATCTCAGGAGCGGGCCTTTCGGTCCTCCATCAGCCGGGCGATGAACCTTCCGCTGCGGCTCCTCTCCAGACCTATCGCCTTTTCCTGGCACATCTCGTGGCAGCAGTAGCAGCGGATGCACCTGCCGTACTTTATCCTGGCCTTCCCCCTGGAGATGCGGATGACCTGCTGGGGGCAGCTACGCGCGCAGATGCCGCACCCTATGCAGCGCTCCCTGTTGATCGCGGGTCTGAGGGCGTACGCGCGCAGGAGGCGGGTCACCAATCTCCCCCTGGCGAGCTTGCTGCTGATGGCGCTCTTAGCCCGGGGCGGGTGCTTGAAGTCAGCGACCGCCAAGCCTCCGGGGTCCTCGCCCAGTACCTTCACCTGGAGGCTGCTGTCCACCATCCCCCTTTCCGCTGCCCTGGCGATGGCCGGTATATCCTCCGGGCGGAAGGACATCAAGGTGGCGGCCACGATGTCCAGGCTCACGCAGTTACTGCTGGCTATTATCGCTCCGATATGACGGGGGTCGCCTCCAGATGGTCCCTCTCCCTCCATGCCCATCACCGCGTCCATGATCTGCAGGCGGGGCTTCACCGCCTCGTTTAGGTCCAGGAGCATGTCGCTGAAGCTGTTTACGTCCGGCATGCGCCCATGGAAGCTGGGCTTCTCCATCCCCGGAAGGACACCGAAGATGCACTTGATGGCACCCGTCATGGTGGTGAGAACATGGGTCTTGGCCTTGGAGACCACAACGATGGCATCGGCCTCGGCCGCGGGGGCGATTACCTGGAACCTCTTTACCACCTTCCCCTGGGGCGAGGGTACCTCCACATATCTGGCCTCGGTTCCCAGAACTACTCCCGCCCTCTCCGCGGCCTTGGCCATCCCCGTTACCTCGTACAGCTTCTGAAGCCGGGCGGTGGTAAAGGGGGTCTCCCCTCCCGCGCTGTCGGCTATTGTCACCTGGCAGCCATGGTCCTTCAGCAGTTTGGCTACGGCGTAGACCACCTCGGGGTGGGTGGTCACGCACTTCTCGGGAGGGGTCATCTGCAGGAGATTGGGCTTCACCAGGACCCTCTGCCCGGGGGACACGAAGCTGTCCAGGCCGCCCAGCAGATCGATCGCATTCCGCACAGCGTCCATGACCCGTTCAGGGGTGTAGTCCTCACAACGCACGAGCGATACCAGGTCCCTCTCCGCGCTCATCGGACGAGCATGGCGCTCAATGATTTAATGGGTTGCTGGATAGGTTCCGATCCGCAGATCAAGGCATCTCTTGACCGGTCCTGTACTGCCCCTATTTGCCGATCATCGGTCCGTTCATGAGGAGAGGACCCTCTCGAAGATCTCCTTGTACTCACTCGCCGTTTCGCTCCAGTCGGTGGACCGGGCGATCTCCAGGGACCTCACACCCATTCGCCTGGCGATCTCCCTGTCGATGCTGCGAAGACGGGAGGCCATCTCCTCCTCTGTGCTCACCACGTAACCGTTCTCCCCGTCCACCACCAGCATGCGCATGTTCCCCTTGTCGGTGGATACGACCGCCTTCCCCTGGCTTATGGCCTCCATGATGCTCCCGGAAGTGGTGATGTCCTCAAAGGGCATGAAGAAAATATCGCTGGCCGCGTAGTACTCGGCCACCTCCTCCTCCGATAGGTGCTCCAAACGCACCACGAACTTCTGGGGTTGCGAGCGCTGGTAGGTGGTGATCAGGTCCCTTATCTCGGGGTTCCGGCATCCTCCCGCCAGCACGCCAACGTAGTTGTCGGGGAGGGTGCTGACGACTTTGAGGAACGAGCGTATGCCCTTGTTCCACCGGCTGGGCCCAAGCATGAGCACCATCACCTTGTCCTCGGGGAAGTGCAGCTTCTTGCGGGAGGCCTGGGGGTCTGCGGTCTGAATGAGGTCAAGGTAGTTAGCGAGAGGCACCACGTTCACTGGCCTGCTGCTCCCGAACAGGCCCTGGAACTCCGACCTTGTCCTCTCGGAGTGTACCACCAGCTCCCGTGACCAATCCATCACGTACCTCATGGCCTCAGCGTCCGCCTCCCTGCTGCCGAACTGCACCGAGTGCGGCGAGAGGTTATGGACGGTCCACACCGTTCGGATCCCGAGGATGCGGCAGGTCCACCGTGCCAGCCTCATCTCGGTGAGGTTGTTGAATGGTAGCCAATTGAGGTTCATTACCCGGTACCCCCCCAGACGGTAGGCGATGAGCTTGGCCATGCTCCAGGCCGTTTGCTTCCCGAACCACGGCACCATCCGCACCCTCACATCAATGGCGGTCAGATACTTTCCCAAAAGGGTCAGATGAGGTCCGGAGCTGTCAGGGCAAAGGAGCACCCTCAGCACGAGCCTCCTCCTCCCTCCGACCTCTCCGCCTCCTTCCGGGAGGCCCAGTCCTGCTGCAGTATGGACATCTGCACGCTGTCAAGGTACCGGCCATCCTTGAAGCGATACTGCCGGACCACCCCCTCACGGGAGAAGCCGCACTTCTCGTAGGACCTCAGCGCACGGTGGTTGCCCACGTCGACGTACAGGCCCACGCGGTTGATGTTCATCTCATCGAAGAGGTAGCGGAGGAGGACGACCATGGCGTCCGAGCCGTAGCCTTGGGACCACATGTCCTTCTCCCCTATCATGATCCCGACCTCGGTCTTCCGGTTCCTGAGGTCCATCCCCACGAGGCCGATGTTGCCGATAGGTCTTCCCTCCTTGGTCTCGATAACGAAGGTCCGGTCCTTGCTTTGGATCATGTGCTGGAACCATATTTCCTCGTCCTCGATGGACATGGGAGGTTCGAACTGTAGGAACTCAACAACCTCGGGATCGTTGATCCATCGAACGAAGATGGGAAGATCGCCCCTCTCCGGGGCACGGAGCCTGACGAGCTTGCCTTCGAGCATCAGCGCCTCCCTCCCTCGTCCCGCAGGACGCTCATCAGGTGCGAGGAAGCGTACCTGCCGTGGTGGTAATGGTCGTCCCTCATAGTTCCTTCGACAGTGAAGCCGCTTGCGGTGAAGCACTCGATGGCGCGTGCGTTGTACTCGGCCACCCTTAGGTAGAGACGGTGCATGTTCATGACCTCGAAGGCATGTTCCACAAGCATTCGCGCGGCCTCGGTGCCCTTGCCGCTGTCCCATTCCTGGGGCTCCCCGATGACGACGCTGACCTCGGCCGAGGAGTTGCGCAGGTCTATGTGCGACAGCCCCGCCCAGCCGATGGATTGCTCGGACACCAGGTCCACGATGATGAAGTCCCGGTCAGTGGGGGAGGACAGCTTCTTGCTCACCTTCGCCCGCTCCTCTTCCACGGACACGCAGAACAGGGCATGCTTCAGGCCCATGTCCTCCAGGACCCGCTGGTCGTTGAACCACTTGTAAAAGAGCCACGAATCCTCGCTCAGCATCGGCCGTAGGCCCACCTGACCACCACGCATCATGTACAGAATATCTCCGCCCGCTCATGAGGGCGGTATTCGATAATAATCATTGGGGGATGTCAAAAGTGGCTTAAGGGAGAATAATATATGACGGCCTCATGGACATGAAGATGGTGCTGCTTGGGGCCCCCGGCTCGGGGAAGGGTACTCAGGCGAAGAGGCTTTGCCAGGAGCTTGGGCTGACGTTGATCTCCACGGGCGACCTCCTCAGAGAGGCGGTCCGAAACAACACCCCTCTGGGCGTGAAGGCGAAGGGGTTCATGGACGCGGGAAAGCTCGTCCCCGATGAGCTGGTCATCGGCCTCATCCGTGAGAAGGTGTCGGGATTGAGCGGCGGGTTCCTTATTGACGGCTTCCCGCGGAACCTGGAGCAGGCCAGGATGCTCGATGAGATAGCCGATATAAACCTCGCGGTGAACCTGGACGTGGACGAGCAGATCATCGTGGACCGCATCGTGAACCGTCGCAGCTGCAAGCAGTGCAACGAGGTCTACCACCTCATCGCCAAGCCCACAAGGGAGGAGGGCATGTGCGACAAGTGCGGCGGCGAGCTGTACCAGAGGACGGACGATACCGAAGCGGTGGTCAGGGAGCGCCTGCGGGTGTACAAGGAGCGGACCCTGCCGTTGGCCGAGTTCTACTGCCAGAGAGGCATACTGGTGGACGTCGATGGTCAGGGGGAGATCGACGACGTGTACGGCCGCATCCTTGCGGCCATCAAGAAATTCAAGAACTGAGCATGATGGGGGCCGGGCTCATCCCGGTCCCCACAGCGATACATTTAAAATATAGTAGCATTTTCCAGGCCCGCTAATATAGCCCCGTAGTGTAGCGGTCAATCATGCGAGACTCTGGATCTTGCGACGGCAGTTCGAATCTGCCCGGGGCTACCATCCTTCTATCCATCTCTTATTTCAGGTCCTTGGGCTCGAGATGCACCGTTCCGTTGGCGAGGTCCCTAAGGTACTGCTCCCCGTCCTCGGGGCCGCGTACGTAGAGGGTATCCCCTTCCATCATCATGGTGTACTGGTCAGGACCATAGATGTAGCGTCGGCCGCGGCGGATGGCGATGGCGTACATGCCGGTGTTGGTCGCCAGCTTGATCTTCCCCAGGGTCGCTCCGGCGAGGTCGGAGGTGGCGCCCACCGTCACCGCGGTGATGATGACATCGGTCTCCCGCAGCGACAGCTGGATGACCGGGTGGGGCGGGACGTCCCGCCTTACCACATCAGCGATCTTCATGGCCGCGCCGGAGATCTCCCCCACGGACTGGGCCAAGCGTATGATCAGCAGCGCCTTCTTTATGTCCCGGTCCTCCACGGCGTTCTGCACGGCCATCTCCTGGATGTCGTTCTCCAGCTCCTGCATTCGGGCGTCCAGCTGGTTGACCTCCTCGGCTATGTCGCGGTTGTTGTAAAGCAGAGATGAATAGGCGAGGTCCACCATCAGCTCGGATGTGTCCTTGATCTCCAGCAGCATCTCCTCCAGAGGTCCCATCACGATTCCTCCTGAGGATAGACAGGCCACTTCTCCATGCCGGTGGCGAAGCGTCGCAGGCGCTCGAAGCCGTCCTCGGTCCCGCGGACCACCAGGACGTCCCCCTCCTTCAGGGTCACTTCCTTCTCCGGGTCGTATATCCAGCGGATCCCGCGTTTAATAGCGATGATCCTCATCCCGGTCTCCGTCTCCACGCTCAGTGATTCCAGGGACTTGCCCTTCATGTCCGACTGGTCCGACAGCGTCTGCAGGCGGATCTTCTCCTCCGCCTCCTTGAGCACCAGGCTAACGATGGGGCTGCCCTTGGGGTTCAGCTCCAGCAGGTCCACGATGTCCCCCGCGGCTTTAGATATGGCGGCGGCACCTTCGGCCACCTGGAGGAGCACGGATAGCTGCACCGCGTCCTGCTTGGTGCGAGATGCCAGCATCATGCGGATCTTGATCTCATGGTTTAGGGTGTCCATCCTCGAGCCGAGGTGGTGCACCTCGGCACCGATCTCCTGGCTGTCGAACAGCAGGGCAGCATATGCCAGGTCCACAATGACCTCCGAGATGTCCTTCATCTCGGTGAGAAGCTCCCTTACGGTCAGATGCTCGTCTTCCTCATCGTCGGGGGAATCGAAGAAAGGCATTAGTTAACGCACACTCCCATGGCACAGTGCGACATCCAGGAACGTTTCCAGAAGCTCCTTCCGGATGACGTCCCTGCTCTTCACTTCGGTGCACCGCGCCAACACGAGGCTCTACGCGCTCGCTCGTTCCTCTAATCTCTACGGCATATATATGAATTATCGGCCCTCGCCATGGTCCGAGCTGCGCATGGCATGTGAAAGAAATACATATAGGAAGTAGGGGTTTCCTGCACGAGGTGAGCTATTTTGTTCAAGGAGACCAGGACCTTCTTTGCGGACAACAGATCGGTCTTCTCCCTGGGCATGGTGGCTCTGATGATCTCCTCGCTGGGCGACCTCATAGCAGGTGTCACCCTGGGCACCATGAGCGGTACCTTGGAGCTGCTTCCCGGCCTCATGATACTCATACCCCCGGCCATCGGCATGCGGGGGAACATCTTCGGCGCCCTGGGTAGCCGTCTGGGCACCGCGATGCACATAGGTACCTTTGAGGTCTCCTTCCGCAAGGGGAGCATACTCCGGTCGAACATGGAGTCCTCCCTGCTTCTCACCCTCGCCATGTCCGTCCTCATGGGCGTACTCGCCAACGCCACCTGCCTCCTGCTGGGACTTGAGTCCATGTCCGTGGAGAAGCTGGTCTTCATCTCGGTCCTGGGCGGGATCCTGGCCGGCTTGGTCCTCATCCTCATCAACATCATTGTGGCGGGCATCGGGTTCCGGCGCAACTGGGACATCGACAACATATCCGCCCCACTGATCACGGCGGCCGGGGACATAGTCACCCTGCCTATGCTGTTCCTCTCAGCCATTATAGTCCTCAACTCACCGGACATCACCATCCTCCTGTTCTCAATTATGTTCATCCTCGTCACCATCGTGCTGGTGGGAATGGCCGTGTCCAAGGGGGCGGCGGAGATGAGGCGCATCTTCGTGCAGAGCGCCCCCGTCCTCACCGTGTGCATTCTGCTGGACATCATCGCAGGGGTGACCATCGACCAGCAGCTGGAGGCCCTGGTGGCATTGCCGGTCCTGCTGGTGCTCATACCTCCCTTCCTGGAGGACGCCAATGCTCTGGGGGGCATCCTCACATCCCGCTTCGCCTCCCTGCTGCACATGGGTATCCTGGAGCCGGGGAAGGCCCCGGGAAGGGTGGCCATGGAGAACTTCGCCATCATCTACATCTTCGCCCTGTGGGTGTTCACCCTCCTGGGCATATCGTCCTACGCTGTCGGCCTTCTTCTGGGGCTGGCCTCACCGCCGCTGTGGGAGATGGTGTTCCTGTCGCTGACCGCAGGTCTGGTCACGGTCACGGTGCTCAACATCATCGCCTACTACGTGGCCGTGCTGACATATCGCTTCTCCCTAGACCCAGACGACCATTCCATACCCTTGACCTCCTCTGCCATAGACTCCGTGGGGGCGGTGGCGCTCATGGTCTTCATAGTCATCATGGGGCTGTCCGTCGGTTGACCGGGGCCATATCTGAACCGCACCTGTGGATGCTCCCGACAGGCTTATACTCTCCACCACGTTCGGGTTATCAGGCGAGGGTCCATGATCGACCGTAAGGCTATCCACGAGGTCCTTGAGGACTATGATCCCAGCAATGCAATGATAGGTGTTATCGGCTCCCACTCCGCGCTCGACACCTGCGACGGTGCGGTGGAGGAGGGGTTCCATACATTGGCCGTATGCCAGGAGGGAAGGGATGCGCCCTATTCCCGTTACTTCAAGGCGTTCCGTGACAAGAAGGACAACGTGACCCGGGGTATGGTGGACGAGATCATGATGCTGCCGAAGTTCAAGGACATCCTGAAGCCGGACATCATGTCGGACCTCCGGAGCCGCAGCGTCCTGTTCGTGCCCAACCGATCCTTCACCTCCTACTGCTCCATCGATTCGGTGGAGAACGATTTCCTGGTACCCCTCGTGGGATCGCGAAACCTCCTGCGCAGCGAGGACCGGGGCGGGCCCCGAGACTACTACTGGCTCCTCGACCAGGCGGGCATGCCCTATCCCCGGAAGATCACTGACCCCCAGGACATCGACTCCCTCAGCATCGTGAAGCTCCATCATGCCAAGAAGAAGCTGGAAAGGGGCTTCTTCACCTGCGCTACGTACGATGAGTACGTTCAGAAATCGGAGCAGCTGATCAAGCAGAGGGTCATCGACCGGGAGACCCTCGAGAGCGCGAGGATGGAGGAGTACATCATCGGCCCCGTGTTCAACCTGGACTTCTTCTACTCGCCCCTGGAAAAACGCGGCGAGCAGGTGGAGCTCATTGGGGTGGACTGGAGGTTCGAGAGCTCCCTCGACGGCCATGTGCGTATACCCGCAGCCCAGCAGATCACCCTGAACGAGGATCAGAGGGTGCCTGAGTACACCGTCTGCGGCCATAACTCCGCAACCCTGAGGGAGAGCCTGCTGGAGAAGGCCTTCGAGCTTGCAGAGAAGTATGTCCAGGCGACCAAGGAGCTGTTCTCCCCGGGCATCATCGGACCGTTCTGCCTCCAGACCTGCGTGGACAAGGACCTAAACTTCTTCATCTACGATGTGGCGCCACGCATCGGCGGCGGGACCAACGTCCATATGAACGTAGGGCACGCCTACGGCAACTCCCTGTGGCGCAAGAACATGTCCACAGGGCGCAGGCTGGCCATGGAGGTCCGGAGAGCGGTGGAGGAAGGGCGCCTCAAGGAGATCGTGACCTGAGCAGTACGAGATCCCATGCACCTTCGTCTCGTGGACTCGGACCTGGTGAGCCCGGAGCGCTCAGCGGCCATCGACGAGGCCATCCTCCTGGCGAGGGACAAGGGGTTGGTCCCCGATACCCTACATCTGTACCGCAGGGACCGTCCGACGGTCTCCCTAGGTTATTTCGAAAGGACGATCATGTGCCTGGACACCGGAGCCATGGAGAGGCTGGGGGTGAGGGCGGTGCGGCGGGCGAGCGGCGGCAGCGCCATCTATACTGATCCGGGGCAGCTCATCTACTCCGTGATCATGGACCGCCGCTCTGTCCCCGAGGACCCCCAAACGACCTTCCGCATGCTCTGCCAGGGGCTGGTCATGGGCCTGGAGGAGCTGGGGGTGAAAGCTGAGTACAAGCCTGTGAACGATATCCTGGTTGACGGCCGCAAGATCTCCGGGAGCGCCCAGATGCGCAGGGGCGGTGTGGTCCTGCAGCACGGCACGCTGCTGGTGAGCGTCGACTATGACAGGATGTTCGCCGTCCTGCGCTCGAGCAAGCGCGTCCGTTCGTCCATGGTCTCATTGTCAGAGCTCATAGTGCCTGTACCGTCCATGGATGCGGTGAAAAAGGCGGTGGTCCGGGGGTTCTCGAGAGCGCTGGGATGTTCCATCGAGAGGGGGACGCTGACCTCGAGCGAGGTCAAGGACGTGGACGAACTTGTGGCCACGAAGTACGGCCGGGACGAGCATACATATCTGCGTTAGACGTACTTCTCCAGGTCCAGGTAAGCTATCTTCCTGTCCTCGGCCAGGAAGCCCATCTTCTTGTGCAGGAGGAGCGAGCTGATGTTGTTCGGGGCTACCGAGCTGTGGACGACCTGGGCTCCCTTCTTCTTGCCCTCCAGTGCCAGGTGCCGCAGGAGCATGAAGCCGATGCCCATCCGGCGGAACTCCTTGTCCACCCCGATGTTCTCCAGCCACACCGCCTTCTCTATGCCGTCTATCCACTGGACCATCTGGCCGAACACGAACCCCACGACCTTGTCCCCCTCCTTGGCGATGAAGCTGAGCCCCTGGTCGCGGTAGAACGAGAACGATCCGCTGGCCGATGCCCCCAGCTTCTGCCTGACCTCCTGGGAGAAGTCGTCCCACTTCATGCCCATGGGCCCCTCGATGTACTCCCGCACGCATGCCAGCTCCAGCATGCGTACCGACACTCGGTCCTCATCGGTCAGGGGCACTATCTTCATCTCACATCTCCTCTGGAGCGCTCAGACCCAGGGTGTTGAGGACGTTGGCCAGCACGATGCGGGTGGCATCGACCAGGGCCAGGCGGGCCTCCCTGTTCTCCTCGCCCTTCAGCACCGGGACATAGGTGTAGAACTGGTTGAAGGCAGCGGCCAGCTCGTGGCCGAAGGCGGGCAGCACCTGGATGCGCGCCTTCTCCCCCGCCTCCCTGATCACGGAGGGGTAGCGGGCGAGGACCCTGATGAGCCTCAGCTCGTAATCGTTGGTGAGGGACGCCGGATCGTACGCTCCCACGCTGGCACCGGCCTTCCTCTGGATACTGCAGGCGCGGGCGTGGGCGTACTGCACGAACGGAGCGCTGTTGCCCTCGAAGTTGAGGGCGTCCTCCCACTTGAAGACCAGGGGCTTCTCGGGCTGCACCCGCACGATGTTGTAGCGCACCGCCCCCCTGCCGATGGCCTTGGCGATCTCGCGCATGCGCTCCTCCGAGAGGTCCGTACGCCTCTTCCTGACCTCCTCCAGGGCACGCTCCTCGGCCTCCTCGATGAGATCATCGAGATACACCACCGTTCCCTTGCGGGTGGACATCCGCCCCTCGGGCAGGGAGACGAAGGAGTAGAACACGCACTCCGGGGCGCGGTCCTGGCCCAAGAGCTTCAGGGCAATGGCCAGCTGCGCCTGCCCCAGCTTCTGGTCCTCCCCCAGGATGTTGATCATGCGGTCCGCGCGCTTGAACTTGTCAAGGTGATAGGCCATGTCCCGGGTGGTATAGAGGGTGGTGCCATCGGCCCTGGTGAAGAAGAACCGGGTCTCCTTGCCGTGGATGCCGAAGGGCTTAAGCTCCAGGTAGCAGGCGCCCTTCTCCTCGGAGCAGTGCTCGGAGCGCTTCAGCTCTTCGACCACGCGGTGGGCCGAGCCGTCCTTGATGAACTGTGATTCCCAGGTGAACTGATCTATGATGACGTTGATGGAGAGCAGGCTCTCGATGATTCCGTCCAGCATCAGCTTGGCGGTCTTGCGGACCTTGCCCATGACCTCCTCGTCACCGTCCTCGAAGCGGCGCAGCATCTGCCCCACCTGCTTCTCCACCTCAGGGTCCGACTCCATCATCTTGTTGGCCTTCTGGTAGTAGACCACGAGGCGGTGATCGAGCTTGTCGCCAGCGACCTCCGGCACATCCTCAGCGGGGATGTTCTCCAGGCCCCAGGTGAGCATGACCACCTGCTTTCCGACGTCGTTGACGTAGTACTCGGTGGTGACATCGTAGCCGTAGGCCCGCATGCACCTGGCCAGCGTGTCCCCGATTATGGGATTGCGGGCCCTCCCCACGTGTATGGGGCCGGTGGGGTTCACCGAGGTATGCTCCAGGAGAACCTTCTTCCTCTCCAGGTCCCCTTGGCCGTAGCTGCCCTTCATCGCCTCTATGGCCTCCAGGGTGCTGACGCTCAGCTTGCTGTCGTTGAGCTGGAAGTTGAGGTAGCCCTTGTCCGCCCACACCTTGGATACAAGGTCCAATGGGGGAATGAGCGCGGCGGCCTCCTCGGCTAAGATCGGTGGCGCCTTCCGCAGCTTCTTGGCCAGAGGGAAGCAGGGCACCGCGAAATCGGCGATCCCGGTCGACGGCACCTCTATCTCGAAGCTCACGTCCGCACCCATCTGGGCGAACGCCTTCCGGGCCGCTATTCGGACCTCTTCCCTGAACGGCTCCAGCGGATCCATCACATACCACCGATCCCGTACCTGAGGATGGCCGCAATGCCTCCAAAGGCCTTCAGCAACAGCTCCCCCTCCTCGGAATCGACGGAGAGCAGCTCCACCTTTGTGCCCACCTTGGAGGCGTCCTCGTAGAACGCGTCCACGAAATCCACCGAGCTCTCTATGACGGGTGTGGCCTCGGGGCAGGTGGGGCACTTGGCGTCCTCCACCCTGTCCAATGTGAGGGTCCCGGACCATCCGCACTGTGGGCATTTCATGGTCACCCTCAACTTCCTCAGGCCCTCGGAGATGAGCAGTGTGTCCACCGCTCCCAGCGCCAGGGCGTGCCGCACCTGTTCCTCGCCGTAAGAAGCGAGGCCGCCATCGGACTTCCTTATCTCCTCCAGCAGCCTCTGCATCAACGCCTTCTCCCGCATCAGGTCGAGGTCCGCCAGAGATTCCTTGGCCTTCTCCACCAGCTCCTTCAGGCCGTATTCGTCGGTGTAGCCGGTATCGAAGGTGTCGATGATCTTCTTCCTCAGCTCATGGTGGAGGTACTCCTCCTTCACGAAGAACTCCTTGGTGGGGCCGGGACCGCCGATGAGTATCCCCTTAAGATCGGGCTGGGCCAGGAACGCCTCGTTGGCAGTGTCCGCGGTCTTCTTGTAGAACTCGTGGGCAGCGATCTCGATGAGCCGCTCGAAACGAAGGGCCGATTGACCGCCGCGCCCGTGCTTGGAAGGCACAAGTGATTGGATGTTCTTCACCGGTATGACCCTCTTGCCCTTCAGCAGCCCGATGGTGGACTCTGAACGGTCGATGACCAGGAGGCCGAAGGTGGTCTTCTCGTCGAGCATGTCCCAGAGCTTCTCGGTGTAGAACTCGGAGTCGCAGCGGTACATGAAGGAGGTTATCGGCTCAGGGGGCTCCAGCACGAACTGCACCTGCCGGGTCTGATCGCCTGCGGTCGGCGCTTCCCCCACAAAAAAGATCACACCGTTCTCGGGAGGGGCCTTGAAGTACTTCAGACGTGCAAGTATGGATTCGATGGCGCCGGTGACGGCCTTGTTGGTCCTCTTGCTCTTGATGTTCTGAGATTGTGAGTACTCGTTCCTGAGGTAGTTGGCCACATCGGATATCTGCTTGTCCGGGGGTACGTAGACGGACACCAGCTCGGTACCCCGCCCATGGATGTTCCTTATCTCTTCTAGAGCGCGCTTGAAATCATACCTGCGCTTCTCCATAATTCTCTCATTATCGCTCTCATCTGGAGCCATTTAACTTCGACCTGCGCGTTTTTTACGCTAAAGGTATTTCCGTATTAAACCTATTGGTCAGCCTTCCGCCCACTGGAGTCTTGCTGCTGGGATGGAACGATGTGGACCGGATGGCCACCGTCGCCATGGGATTCTGATATACGCCCGGCGGAATGCTCAATGGCGCCTTGTGAACGGCCGGGACAGAGGCATGGAAGGCAAGTTGGACGTGGAGACCTTAGCTCCCACGCGGCGCACGTTGGAACTTTTCCAGAAGGTCGATCCTTTTCGACGATCTCGCTCGAAGACATTCTACGGCAGCGATATCACGTGGCCTCGTTGGACATCTCCGTGGTCACAGCTATTTCGGCTTTCTGCTCTGCTGCAGGGAGCGACCCGACCTTGTGGGTCCGGGAAATGGTGAATGATATGATTAAATGCCTTAGGGATATGCGGCTACATCGACACCTTCGTGAACAGACAATGTCTGAATTGGAGGGAAATCCGCATGGAAAAGATAGTCATCTCACTGGGAGGCTCCATCCTCATCCCCGATGACCGGGACGGGGACTTCCTCAACGATCTCGCAACGCTGCTAAGGACCTTGACCGACAACATGGAGATCTACGTCGTGTGCGGAGGCGGCAAGGTCGCTCGCTACTATATCAACACCGCTCGCGAGTTCTCCGCCACCGAGGAAGAGCTGGACGAGCTGGGCATCGGTGTGACCCGCCTAAATGCCCGCCTCCTGCAGCTCGCGCTCAAGGACATAGCCTACAAGGAGGTGCCGGTCACCATCGAGGAGGCCGCCGCCCAGGGGCGACCGGGCCGGGTGGCGGTGATGGGCGGGACCACCCCTGGGCATACGACCGACGGGGTGTCCGCGGCGCTGGCCGAGAAGGTGGGGGCATCACGTATCGTCAACGCCACTTCCGTTGACGGGGTGTACTCCGCCGACCCCCGGAAGTTCCCCGACGCCAGAAAGTTCGACCAACTGACCTTCGATCAGCTCGGGAAGATGATGGCGGGCGGCCACGGGGCCGGGAACTCGCACGTGTTCGACCCCATGGGGGCGGAGATCATCAAGAGGTGCCGCATACCTCTGTTCATCGTCTCCGGCCGCGATCTCCGGGACATGGAGGACGCGATGAGGGGGGGCAGGATCAGGGGAACGGTCATCGGCGATTGATGTCAGGGAGAAGCATTAACTGGTCGACACAACATAGCCATTTGAGCTAAGAGGAGGAACGGAAATGGCCGAGGAAGGAAAGCAGTGCAAGCGGATCAAGAACCTGAAGGACGATGTTAGCGCAGAGGATGCGGTCGCGGAGATGAAGTGCCGTATGGGCAATTATGCACCCCACACGCTGCACCATATACGGGAGCACAACCCCGAGCTCGCAGTGGTCATAAAGGAGCTGGACAGGGTGCTGGTGGAAGATGGTGCCTTGGACCGAAAGACCAAGAGGCTCATCGCCCTGGCCTGCGTGGCGACCCGGATGTGCGAGGGCTGCATCTACCCCCAGGCGCGGGTGGCCGTCAACTATGGGGCCACCAAGGAAGAGATAGTAGAGGCCATGCATGTGGCTGTGGTGTGCGGCGGCGTTCCCACATGGTCGGTTGCCAGGAGCGGCCTGAGCGAGCTGTTCGCCGAGCTGGATGAAGAGAAGGCTGCCGGCAGCGCCAAGCCCGCCAAAGCGGTCAAGACCAGGTCGAAGACAGGCAAGAAGTAAGCCCTACTTTGGATCAGGGTCGGACGGGTGGATCTCCTCCAGGTCCGAGCTGTCCACCGTACGGTAGCCCAAGGACCTCACGAGCTCGGACAGCACGGTGGCCTCGGACCGCTTCATCGACTTCCTGTGGATGTACGCGAGGGAAGCCCCGCTGCCCTCCATGCCCCTCCTGATCATATCGGCCAGGCCCTCCTTGTCCTCCAGATCGAAGGCGTGGTTGGGCAGCATGTGGCCGAAATCGATCTTCTTGAACAGGCTGGACTCGGTGAACCTGGGAGCGTAGTGGCCGCCCCCTATCCCCATGGCCACGGGGTATGCGGAAACCTCCACGTTCAGGAGGGAGCGGGCGATGGCCTGGGCAGCGTCAAGGTCCCCCCAGGTGGCCTCACTGCTCCCGATCTCTATGAACAGGGTAGGCGTCTCCAGGTAGGGGCCGTGGTGCGTCACCTCAAAGGTGATGTCGAAGTCCAGCCCTGCTGCTTCCTTCTTCAGCTGCCTCAGCAGGGAGGACATGAGATGGGGGGCCGAGGGGACCACCGTGGCGTCCCTGCCGCCGTAACCGGCCCGGCCCCAGTTGCCTATAGGGTGCACGGTTAGGGAGCGTTTTCCTGAGGCGGCCTTGTGGCGAGAGAGAAAGACCACCTCCTCGACGGATATGCCCAGCGCGCTGGCTGCGACCTTATCGATGTCATCGTTCCACAGGTGTAGGCGGGGAACGGTGACCAGGGCCATGTCCCCCAGGAAGTGCACGGGCGAACCCTCCATCTCCCCCTGCTTGGTCCAGTTGTCGAGGGCCAGCACCCGGTCCCGGATGTTCACGCTCGCGTTGTCTTCCAGGCTGCACACCAGTAATCTCATGTCGCTTGCTCCTTGATGGTCTGGCCACAGGGGTATTCTGATTATTAAGATTTCAGGCAGGAAAGAATTAATGTGATGAGGAAAATGGGACGGGGCCTGCCACCGTCCGTGGACTGGGAGAGCGGCGAGACGGAGAGAACGGGTTGGCGGGGATCAGCCCAGAAGTGTGATTGTCGTGCCAGATATCAGTGATAGACATGAAACCAACATCCAGAGGGAGCTGAGGGTCCTTCGGGATTACGTACACCTGCTTGCAGATGCGATGGACAAGTCGACCATGCCTTTCGTGGCCGGCTATCCTGACGGAAAGACCATGGCGTTCAACGAGGCGTTCACCAAGCTCAGCGGCTATTCCGAGGACGAGCTTCGTGGAATGCCATGGGTCCTTTATCTGACACCATCAGAGTGCCAGGACAGGGAGGCACAGGCCATGGAGGAGCTGAGGAAGACCGGCCAGCCCCAGTTCTATGAGAAGTGGCATCTCAACAAGGACGGGTCCAAGACCCCTGTGGAGGTAATACTCTGCCAGACCAACGATAAGGACGGGAAGGTGCAATACTACTACGCCCTCATCAGGGACCTCTCGGAGAAGAAGAAGGCCGAAAAGCTGGAGAAGGAGCTTCAGGAGATCAAGGAACGCAACCAGTACATGATCGGGACCGCCTTCGAGGGGTTGGCCATAGTTCAGGAGGGGAAGATCGTGGAAGTGAACGAGCACTATGCCTCCATGACCGGTTACGACACCGGAGAGCTCATCGGCATGTCGCTGTCGTCCCTGGTCACACCCGGCCTACGCGGCATGGTATCCCCCCAGCTCTCCGGAGCGGCGGAGGGTACCTTCGAGGTTATGCTAAACCGCAGGGACGGGAAGACCCTGACCGTGGAGATAGTGTCGCGGGACATCATGTACAAGGGCAAGGAAGCGCGGATGGACAGGGTCCGCGACATCACTGAGAAGCGGAAGGCCCAGGAGGACAAGGAGAGCCTCATGAAGCAGCTGTCCTCGGTGAGCGAGGAGCTCTCGGAGCTCAAGCAGCTGTCCTCCATCCCGGTGAACGCCGCGGCCCCCCAGCAGACCTTGGAGACCCTCCTGCGCAACCTGGCGCAGGTCACGCGTGCCGAGGGTGCCATGGTGATGGGGCGAAAGGGCGACAGCCTGACCGGCCGTGCCAGCTATGGCTTCGGGGAAGCTGTCCCTGCGGACCTCACGGAGAGCGTGGGCGAAGAGTTCCCGGGCAAGATCGTGAAGGAGGACCGGGCAGTGTTCGTGGAGAGCGTCCAGTACGGCGAGGTCTCCAGCGCTCTCAAGAGCTCGGGGTCCAAGTCCCTCCTGGGCGTGCCCATCAAGCAGGGCTCGGACATCATCGGGGTCCTTTTCGTGGCCTGGGACGATCCCAGGACCGAGAACGACCGCGACCCCAAGCTCTTGGAGATGGTTGCCGACCGCTGCGCCTCCGCTCTCGTTACCCAGAGCTTATCTGAGCGTGACCAGGCCGACGAGGAGGTGGGCAGGTCCCTGAGCGAGATCAAGAGCACCCTCAGCTCCGCCCTTAAGTTCGGAGAGCCGAACAACCGGTGAACTCCTTCGAACGCCCGGAAACACCTTCCCCTCTTTTTTATTAACCTGGCCTTGCACTCATTCTCTTGGTGATCTTCCGGTGAAGATGGATAGAGAGGTCATGGATTTCATCACGAACAACCGGCCGGCCCTGGTGGCCACGGTGTCCCCGGAAGGAATCCCTAACGTCGCTCCAAAGGGCAGCCTGACCGTTCTGGACGAGGAGCGGCTGATGTACGCGGAGCTGGTCGAAGGGAGGACATCCCATAACATAGCCCGGCACCCGGAGGTGGCAGTGGTGGTCCAGGACCGCTCTGGCCATGGATTCCAGATCAAGGGCCGCGGGCACCGCGACGAGAACGTCGCTGCCTATGGGTCGAGTTGTGACGTTACCTCAGCCATCAGGATGGATCTTCCTCCTCCCCAGGCGGTCATCGTGATCCATGTCACAGAAGTGCAGATGCTGGAGCCTCCGCACCAATGAAGGGGATATACATTTTTAACGTAATATACAAATAATGTAATAAAATATTTACATACCAATAATTATCGACCGTACATGTCCAGCTCCCTGACCGTTGGAGAAAGGATAGTCCTACAGTTGGCACAGTACACCAAATTCATCGACAGCTACGACGCCCCCCTGGATGTCAGCCAGGACGGGATCGCCGCTGCCCTCCGCATCTCCCGTGCCCATGCCGCCATAGAGCTCAAGAAGCTGAAGGAATCGGGAGAGGTTATGGAAAAATTGGTCCATATAAAGAAGGGCAAGACCAAGAGGAAGGTTTACTTCCTTACATCCCCTGGTGAGGAGCGGGCCCGGAAGGTGCGCCAGTTCGCTGAGAGCGAGGGTATAGACGTCCAGCCCTTCCTCGACATCAAGAAGTGCAAGGGACCGGAGCTGTGGAAGGGCCTAAGCGATGAGCAGAAAGGGGTCCTGGCCCAGGCATGCGTGTTCCGTAGGCCGTTCCGTAGGGATGCTCTGCCTGAGACCACCGTGTCCCTGCTGCCCGTCAGCCCTGAAGGGATGGTGGACATGCCTATGGAGCTCCGTTCCTATGTACCGACACAGGTGTCCCCAGTACTGCTCAAGCAGTACCATTCCATGGCTGCCGACTATTGGCTGCCCCTAGGCCAGTACCGAGAGAGATTGTATCACCTCATGAAGGCGGGCCGGAAACGAGAGGCGGAGATGCTGCTGGCCTCCAAGGGCGTGGCTTCCATGGGCACGCCGGACAGAGAGCTGCTGGACATCGTGATGGCAGTGTCAACCGAGCACGAGCGCTACCGCGGCCGGGTTCTGTACGCCCAGGCGGAGACGGCCCGTCGGACCGGGAACCATGAGCTGGCGCTGATGAAGGCAAAGGAGCTTTGTAGCTCGGCATCCGACAAGGAGCGCCATGACGGCCTGATCGTAGAGGCCTTGGTCCTGAGGGAGAAGGGCGATAACGAGGGTTCTGTGGAACGCCTGAGGCGAGCTGCGGATATGGCGGATGGAGGTGGGATCGAACTGCAGTGCGAGCTCTCCGAGACCCTGATTCGGGCCGGACATCATGCCGAGGCCAAAGAGCTGTTGGAAAGGCTCCTGACCCAGGGAGGGGGGGACGGGGATCAGCTGGAGCGGATATTCTTCCAGCTGGGCTCGGTCTGCCTGTGCTGCGGGGATGCCGAGGGAGCGGTTCGCTACTTCAGCAAGAGCCGGGGTGCGGCCCGTAACAAGGAGAACGGCGAGCTGTACCTCCGCCTCTCCGACGCCTACGGGCTGATGGGGATGACGGAGAAGGCCGAGGAATACGCGGTGCGCGCTAAAAAGGTACACACGCCCAATGTATCCATGTGAGCGAAAAGGCTGGTCCACGTAGTGTTAAACACTAAATAATTCGAGGTCATTAAGTTCCCTATTCAACAGGGGGAGCATGAATGGCAGCATCGTTGACGGTCGGGGAACGGATAATCTTCCACTTGTCGCAATACACGAAATATCATGACTCGTATGATGTTCCGATAGACATAAGCCAGGACGGGATCGCCGCTGCCCTCCGCATCTCCCGTGCCCATGCCGCTCTGGAGCTGAAGAAGCTCAAGGACTCCAAGGATGTCGCCGAGCGCCTGTCCCATATCAAGAAAGGGAGGACCAAGAGGAAGGCCTACTTCCTCACTCCCCAGGGGGAGAAGAAGGCCAAGGAGATAATGCAGTACGCCGACGTCAACGCCATCGACCTCACCCCATTCCAGGACATCCGCAAGTGCAAGGGCCCGGAGCTGTGGGACGCCCTCGATGACAAGTTCAAGCCGGTAGTGGCGATGTCCTGCGTGTTCCGCAAGCCCTTCCGGAGGGAGGTCCTTCCGGACATCGCCACCTCCCTCCTGCCCGTCGACGAGCGGGGGATGGTGGACCTTCCCCAGGAGCTCAAGGAGTACGTTGTGAGCGTCACCGATCCTGAGAAGCTCAAGGACTATCACAGCTTCGCGGTCGACTATTGGCTCCACTGGGATGATCTGAAGGAGGTGTTGTATCACCTGGTGTGTGCGAAGCGGTTCGCGGACGCGGAGATCCTGGTCTTCCATCATGCCAAGGAGCTCCTCATATCGCCGGACGAGGACCTGCTGGAGGCGGTGTCCAACATCAGGGACGTGACCAAGGGGTACAGCGGGCTGGTCCATTATGTGCAGGCGGAGACCGCACGCAGGGTGGGGAAGCACGAGTACTGCCTCATCGTCACCAAGTGCATGGAGGCGTCCAGCATCCCCTCGGAGAGGTTCGACGGGTACATGATCGAGGGCCTCCTGAACATGGACAAGAAGGAATACGCCCTCGCCTACCGCGCCTTCATCCGCGCGCGTGGAGTGTACGACGACCATATCAACACAGCTCTGGAGTGCCACATCGCGGAGTCGCTGATCCGCAACGGCGACTACCATGAGCCCCGGGAGATACTGGAACGTCTGCTGAGCCGCAGGTTCGAGGAGCCGGAGGAGGAGGCCCGGGCCTACTACCTGCTGGGCGTCATCGCTCTGAAGACCGGCGAGGACGACGAGGCCCTCCGCATGTTCGCCCTCAGCCGTAACGCCATGAACACCAAGCAGACCGAGCTGTACAACAAGATCTCGGAGATGTACTACAGCATCGGCAACCGCGACAAGTCCCTGGAGTACGCCCTGAAGGCCAACAACCTCAAATTAACGGGGACGTTCTGAGCAGGTCCACATCGCTGATGTACAGGTCCCTGAGGTCCTTGAGGTTCCAACGCAGCATGGCCAGCCTCTCGAAGCCCAGGCCCCAGGCCAGCACCGGATGCTTGATGCCGAACGGTTCAGTTACCTCAGGCCGGAAGACTCCCGCCCCGCCCAGCTCCATCCAGCTGTTTTTGAAGCGCACCTCCACCTCTAGACCCGGCTCGACATAGGGGAAGTATCCCGGGCGGAAGCGGATGTCCTTGAACCCCATGCGCCCATAGAACTCCTTGATGACGCCGCACAGCATGTCGAAGGAGGCGTCCTCCTCCATGACGATCCCCTCGATCTGCCCGAACTCCGGCAGGTGGGTAGCATCGATAGACTCGTTCCTGAACACCTTACTTAAGGAGAACACCTTGACCGGAGGCTGGGGGTGCTTCCACAGGTGGCGGATGGTGTTGACCGTGGTGTGCGTACGCAGCAACGCGCGCTCCGACTCCTCGCGGCACCACCTGTACCTCCATCCCAGGGAGCCGGTACCGCCTCCGCACTCGTGCACATTGCACACGCGGTCGATTATCTCCTCGTCCTCCAGCTCCAAGCGGTTTGGCTTCTTCAGGTAGAAGGTGTCCTGCAGCTCCCTCGCCGGGTGGTCCTGAGGTGTGAACAGGGCGTCCATGTTCCAAAAGGCTGGCTGCACGAACTCCTCGTCGATCTCCTGGAAGCCCATGTCAACGAATATCTTGCGGATCTCATCGGCGACCCTGGTCAGGGGGTGCTTTTTCCCTGGGTATATCGCGGGGGCGAAGGACCGCACGTCGTACTTGCGGATGGTCACCTCCCTCCACTTACCCGTCTGGATGAGCTCCGGGGTAAGCTGGGCGACCTCCTCCTTGACCTGCAGCCCCATCTCTACCAGCTCCCTGCCCAGGTCGGTCATCTCCAGCGTGCGGTCGATGACCAGGCGCTCGACCACAAGGTCCTGTCGGGACTTGAGGGAGGCGATTGTGGCCTTGTCCAGCCTGTCCTCGGGCACCTCCCCCTCGGCCAGGGCTGCAAGGGTGCGCTCGTCGTCCATCTCCCGCTCGAGCATGTTCCGCCCATTGTCGGTGATGGTGATGATGGTGCTGCCACCCTCCTTGCGGATGGTGGCAAGGTTCTTCTTCCTCAGCCATCCCAGGGCGATGGACACCTCCTCCTTGGCCACAGCCGAGGACAGGTCCTTCATTTCAATCTCCCCGCCCTTCTGGTCCAGTAGCCGAAGCGCCCTGCGCTCCGGCAGCCCCTTCTCTATGACCTCACGGGATTTGAGGGAGTAGACCTTCCTGGCCACCTCCGAGATCTGCAGTGCGCCCTTGGACTGCAGCCAGGACGCAGCGTTCATCACCTCGACCAGCTGACCGAAGCCTCCGGCCCTAAAGACCTCCTCCGGATCGGCGCGGCCTTTGAGACGGTTCAGTGCCAGCATCAGGCGGGCTTCGTTGGCGGACAGCCCCTCGAGGATCTCCGAGGTGTTCATATAAGGGACCGAGAAAATCTCTGGACTAATTAGTCTTTCCTCTGACCTTGTCCATGCGCAGCTCATCCCGACGTCGGACCGGCTTGATGTCCAGGACCGGGGTCCCCTCCCAGGCGTCCAGTCCCTCGACCCTGAGAACGTTGCCGTTGACGCTCAGCAGACGCACGGATGTGACGCCTATCTGGTTGGGCCGCCGGGGGCTCCGGGTGGCGAAGACACCTACCAAAGGTTCGGAGGGGTCTCCGCGAGGGTGTACCTTAAGGTCGAAGCCCTCGCTCCTGTCAAAGTAGAAGAGTATCAGGATCTCCCTGTTATCATCGAGGCGGTAGAGGCCTTCCTCAAGGTCCGGGTGGACAACTATCTCGCTTACGTTCCCCTCTACAGACCGGACGATGCCGATCGGCCTAAGTTCCCCCACAGTCCCGCAGCATGAACTCTTCGACACGCTCCTTGGCCTCCTCGCGCTTCCGCTGGTGCTCCTCTATGAACGGGACGATCACGTCCGCAAGGCCCTTCTTGCACTCACCGCACAGGATCTCCCCCTTCCTGCACCTATCATATAGCTCGGCGAGCTTCTGGTCGTCCTTCTCGAACAGGTACAGCTTGTACTTGAAGACGGAGCATATCTCCGGCTTGCCGCCGCTCTTGCGCTGCTCCTCCACCGAAACCGCTCCCCCGGTGAACGCGGACATGATCTTCTTGCGCACGAGCTTGGGCGGGTCGGTCGTGTAAATGGTGCTGTTGGGCTGGGAGGAGGACATCTTGTCCGTGCCCTGCAGGCCGGGGAACATCTTGTTGTGCAGCAGCGCCGGCTTGTAGTAGCCCAGAGTGGGCGCGATGTCGCGGGCCACCCGGAAGTGGGGGTCCTGATCGATCCCGCAGGGGATGAGGCAAGGAACGTTCTTGCCGGCAAGAACGGAGCCCAGGAACGCGGGCGCGGCCTGGATGCTGGTGTAGAAGATGCTCCCTATGTTGTTAGAGTTGTCGAAGCCGAAGACCGCCCGAGCGGTGGAGAAGGTTATGCGCTTGGCCACCTTCAGAGCCAGCGGGTAAAGGGAGTGGATGTACTCGGTGTCTATGAATATCTTCGTGAGCTCGGGGTCGAAGCCCAGGGCGATGACGTCAAGCAGGTTCTGGTACGCCATGTCGCGGGTGTCCTTGAGCTCGAGGTTGTCGTTGAAGAGGTACTTCTCATCGTCGGTGAGCTGGAAGTAGAGGGGTACCTTGAAGGTGTCCTGCAAGTATTTGGTGAAGATCCATGGCATGAGGTGGCCAAGGTGTGTGTTGCCGGAAGGCCCCCTCCCGGTGTAGAGGTAGAAAGGCTCTCCTGCCTCGTAGCGGTCCAGGATCCAGTCCATGTCCCGGTGGGAGTACACCACTCCCCTCTTCAGCAGAGGATGCGGCTCGGCGTATCGGGATAGGCGGTCGATCAGGTCCGCATCGATCTTCCTGGTACCGAACTTCTCCACTAAAAGGTCATAGTCGATCTCGCCACTGACCTCCCAGGGTGTCACCTTGAAGTCCTCGTTCATTGATAGCTCGTCCGGCAAAGCGGTCAGGGAATATATCAACCTATTCCGTTCTGGGGTCGGGTATCGTCCTAGCCTTCCCTTGGCTCGCTCAGAGCGGTGCGGACGACCCTCTCCAGGTCCTGCATGCGGTAGGGCTTGGGCAATATGCCCACGAAGCCGTAGGAGCGGTAGCTCTTCACCAAGGGCTCGTCCACGAGGCCGGTGGAAACGATAGCTCTGGCCTGGGGGTCTATCTTTAAAAGCTCCTTTATCGCCTCGCCCCCGCCCATGCCCATGGGAACGGTCAGGTCCATGATGACCAGATCGTAGCGGTCCCCCTCCTCTATTGCCTCCTGGTACTTCTCTAGGGCCATCTCTCCCGTGGTAGCTACCCCTACCTCATAACCGAAAACGCGGAGGATCTCGCTGGTCACGTCTAGGATGCTCTCCTCGTCGTCCATGACCAGGATCCTTGCCGTTAGCCTAACTGGATCGTCCATTGTTGATTCTTCCCTTGTCCTCACGAGCTTATTCCATCTGATACGGGGACGTATGTGTTGTCATCGATCGGCCCTTGTGCTGTGTACATTGGTATTCCTTGAGGTATCTTTATAGCTACTTAGCCCCTAATCATTATTGATAAGAAATACTATATAATCATAAGTATAAATATTATGCTATATCTCGGGAACCTTGATGACGGCCATACGTGCCGGTGAGGGGGACGAGGACCGCTGGGAGCGCTCCCGTCGTATCAAGTGGTTGGACATGGAGAAGGTACGATCCTCGAGCTTCCTGGTTGTGGGCGCTGGTGCTCTGGGAAACGAGGTGGTCAAGGACCTGGTACTTTCCGGCGCCCGGAATATAACCTTGGTGGACATGGACCGCGTCGTACGCTCCAATCTTAACCGCTGCGTCTTCTTCAGGGAAGATGACAGCGCAGCAAGGAGGCTCAAGGCCGAGGTTGTGGCGGAGAGGGCCCGGGAACTCGATCCCGATGTGGACATCCGTACCGTTGTGGGGAGGGTGGAGGACCTTCCCGAGGGCTCGTGGGGTAAACATAGCATGGTCTTGGGGTGCCTGGACAATGTGGCTGCCCGCCTTCATGTCAACTCATTCACTTATTTCAACATGGTGCCGTACATCGATGGTGGCACCAGCGGTCACGCGGGGAGGGTGCAGGTCATCCTTCCCCCGTCCACGCCGTGCCTGCAGTGCGGACTCAACCGCAGTCATTACAGGATACTGGAACAAAGGAACTCATGCACTGGAACGGAGATGACCTACTTCCAGCCAAAGATGGCGGCGGATATCACCACCACAGCCATGGTTGCGGCGGTGCAGGTCCGCGAGGCCCTCAAGGTCCTGAGCGGCAGGAGCGATTCGATCATCAGTAATGTCCTCCATTTCAATGGCCTGCACAACACGTGGGAGGAGCTGGAGCTTTCCCGCGACCCCCTCTGTCCTCTCCATCGCGTGGACCTTGGGTAATATCAGAAAGCCTACACGGAACAGTCAGTATTATGTGTATAAATTAATTTTATACAATTGGTTGTATAATATGCCCTTCAGGGTGAAAGTTAGGAACGCAGAGAGCGGGTCGACGGTAGACATGGAGCTTGAGCAGGAGAATACCGTGGAGGAGATCATCGAAGGTGCCGCAGGATACTGGGAAAAGGATGCTGGCGCATATGTCATCCGGAGAGGTAAGAAGCTGCTCAGGGGGCAACAGACGGTGTCGGAAGCAGGCATCCAGAACAACGACGAGCTGGAGCTTATCCCTGACCCCGAGGGCGGATTCAGTGGCCCTCCCTACTGATATCCTGCTAGCGAGGTTGCGGAACGAGATCAGGGCGTGTGCTAGGTACATCACCTCCTCCCCCGACCTCCGCAACTCCAAGGAGGTCTCGTTTCCCATCGAGATAGAGGTGGAGCTGCTGAAGGTCCCCGGGCCCTGCGTCGAGGGGGAACGGGTCGTGCTGAGGTACAGCCACCGTCTGCGCATCAGCATTGGCAGGGACTATCCCTTCGTTAAGCCCCACATCACCTGGATGACGCCGATATTCCATCCCAACATCATGATGCCCGAGGATGGCGGCTACGTCTGCACCAAACTGTTGGAGGACTGGAGCTTCAACTCCACCATGATCTCGTTCATCAAGGGAGTGGAGTCCCTGGTCACCACCCCCAACCCCAGCAGTCCCTTCGGAACGGACAGCTGCACGGCGGCGGCGGAGTACTTCAACAGCGGTGAGAGGAGGTTGCCGCCCATGCTTTCGGCCCCCGTCCCCAGGGTGGTGGGCCGGGAATGAGCCATCCTCTGATCGTGGGGAGACAGCAGGCGGATGTGCGCGAGGCGCCTCCCCCTTCTAAGGACAGGATCAAGGCCCACAAGTGGCTGACACTCAGGTGCCAGTCGGAGTACCGCTCCCAGGAGGCCACGGGGTTCGAGCTGTACATCTCCAAGGTGGCGGAGGAGAAGATGCGCAACCACGCGCTCATGCACGTGGAGGAGCGGAAGGAGGTCATGGGCCTGATGCTGGGGTCCATCTTCAGGTACGCAGGCAGGGAGTACACCGTTGTGCGCGATGTGGCCACCACCGATCTGGATGCAACCGAGGTGAGCGTACGCTTCGATCCCAACGCCTTCGAGAAGCTGTTCGCCTGCCTTGATGACATCGGGTTCCGGTATGTGATCGTCGGGTGGTACCACTCCCATCCCTCCTATCATTGCTACATGTCCTCAACGGACGTGCAGACCCAGCGGGGGATGTTCAACATGCGCTGCCATTCGGCCGTGGTCATCGACCCGGTGAACAGGGAGATCGAGGCCTTCTATCTGGAGGAAGGAAAGGTGAGATCGAGGCCTTTCGCTATATACTGGGACGAGTACCAGAGCCCTTATTACGGGACCACCGTACGCATGCGTCACACGGCCGAGGCGCCATGCCAGGGAGCGGTCACCGGACCGCGCTGACAGAAGGGCTCATGAGATCCAGGCCCTACAAATGGTCAGGATGATCGAGGGGCGTGCGGAGCGTTCAGCTCCCGGACCTCCTGACGCATCATACCCAGATGGCGTGCCGCCTTCTCAGGGAGGCCTCGTTCTGGTCCATTCTCTCCATTATCATCGGCACCATGGAATCGAACAATACCAGGGCAGCATCCTCGAATATGGTCCCCAGAGGGGCCAGCCTCTTCTTCTGCTCGTCCTTCACCTGGCCCACCTCCAGGACGATGTTAGAAGCATGCCCCAGCTTGGAGTTGGGATTGGAGGTCACGCCGATGACCTTCGCCCCCACCCTCCGTACGATGTTGGCCGTCTGGACGACGGACATTGTCTCCCCGGTGTTGGAGACGATTATGACGATGTCGGTATTGTTGACGAAGGGCGTGGTCATGTCACCGACGAAGTGGACATCGAACCCCATCTGCACCAGGCGAACCGCGAACGCCTGGCCAACCAGGCCGGACCTACCCACACCATAGATGAATATCTTCTTGGCCGCGGCAAAGGCCTCGATGGCCGCCTCCACCTCGGAGGGGTTCACGCGGGAGAGGGCTTCGGTCATCTCCCTCATGATGTATGTCAGGGCCTCCTGCATGTTCACCGCTTCTTCTTGGTGGAGGCAGCGGGCTTGGCCGGGGCCTTGGCAGCGGGCGCTTTCACCGGCTGCTTCGCCGCCGGCTTCGCCTTCTCGCTCTTGGGCTTGGCGCTTGGCGCCTGCCTCTCTGCCGGAGCCTTCTTCTCTACACGAGGTCGGGGGACTGTCTCAAGGACCTCCTGGTCCTCCTCCGCCTCTTCAATCTCGACGTCGTAATCCACCCCCTCGTCCTCATCGACCTCATCTTCAAGGTCCTCGTCCTTGCCCTTATCGGACTTCTTGACCTTGGTCTCCTTGGCCACCCTCTTGGTCAGGACCCGCTCGTAGATGACCTTCATGTACATGGCGTCATGCTCGAGCAGGGGGGACGAGGAGATTATTGTGATGTTCGGGTTCTCCTCTGCCAGGTAGTCCGCCAAGGGTTCGAACTTCAGGTCCCCCTTCTTTATGGGGGTGATCCTCTTCTCGTTCCCTCCCTCGTGCTCGACGCCGGAGAAGTGGGTGTAGAAGTGGCCGTCGATATAGTCCCGGACCCTGTCCAGGAGCTTACCGAAGTCCTGTGGCTCCCGGAGCGCGCCCTCCTCCCGGGCGTGCACGTGGGCGAAGTTGATGACGGGTACCGTCCCCTCGATGTCATCACACATCTCCAGCACCTCCTCCAACGAGCCGAACACCTCCTGCCTGCCGCTGGTCTCGAAGCCCAGGCGGGGCTTGAGGCCGTTGTCCTTCCACCAGTCCATGATGGAGGAGATGTTCTCGGTGATGTTCTTCTTGGCCTGCTTCTTGCTCTTGTTCGGTGCGAGCCCCAGATGCGTCACCACCAGGCATCCGTCCATCTGGTCGGTCATGGTCCCGGCCCATCGGATGTTATCCATGCAGCGGGCGGTGAGCTCGGTGTTGCTTGCAAGGTCCATATAATAGGGGGTATGCATCGACAGCTGCACGTCCATCTCCTTGCCCATGCGGCCCAGCTCCTTCAGCTCCATGAAGTTCTGCGCTATGCCTGATGCCAGAGTGATGAGGGTATCGTCCTCCTTTATCTTTTCCCTGGGCTGGGTGAGCCGGACCTCCTTCTTGTTCTTGGTCCGGACGATCTCCATGATGAGGTCGCTCTCCAGGTCCATGGGGGTGAGCCCAACCTCTTCCTCGTCGGGAAAACGTTCGATGACGTTGACCCTCACCATCTGGACCTCCATGGCGTTGAGGCCTAGCCCGTGGACGTCCTCGATGCCGTCACGGAGGGTCCTGCCCTTGCAAGAGAGTGGAATGCCCGCTGGGCCAAATCGAATCATAATTGCACCAATGCGCTCGGTCTATTCCGAACGAACAATGCAATGCGGGAGGGCATATTTAATTGCTGTTTATCTACATCGATGCCAGGAATCATCTCCCTTTATAACGCTGGAAGGCTGTGGGAATGGCAGCGCAATATATTTCCGTTATTAACCCATGACGCTTGGGTGGGATGGTCACTCTGAGCGCGGACGTTGTAGACGAACGTTTATCCAGATTACGGAATGATTTTATCGACACTACCCTGAGGAACAGGCTGGTGAATATGGGAGAAGGGTGCGCCGCCTGCATGTTCCTTTTCGGGACCTCTCCCGCGGAGATATACCGTGAGCTCGCGGTCAGCAACGGGTCGTTCATCGTCCGCGCCGCACCTTTGGAAGGCAGCACCGCGCGGTCGGTAGAAGGCCTCCACGTCGCCCCCTCAGACGGCCACGGCAAGGTCTCCCGTTCGCTCATGTTGATGTTCTCGAAGGCCCAGGAGGCCCGTGGCGCCAAGGGCGTCAACGTCCTGTTCCTGGCCCTGGGCAGCCTGGAGTGGTCGAGCGACGGCACACAGGGCAGGAGGGCACGCTCCCCCGTTCTCCTGATGCCGGTCCGCATGTCGCGCCCACCGTCCTCGGTGGACTTCGAGCTGTGGGCCGACGGGGCGGCCCTCCTCAATCCCGTCCTGGATTTCATGCTGCGCACCGAGATGTCGCTGGCCCTACCCCCTCTGGCCGAGGGCATGGTGGACGTGGACGGCTACCTCCAGGAGCTACGTGACCTTCTTGCCGACAAAGGCTGGGAGGTGACGGCGACAGCACACCTGGGCCTGTTCGAAATACCGCACATGGCCGTCCATGAGGAGCTCGCGCAGTACCGGGACATGATGGTCGCTCATCCCGTGGTAAGGGCCATCGCCCAGGGCCGGGGCGCTTCGGAGGATTGCTCTGGCTCCGGGGATGCAGGCGACGCGGAAACATTCAGTGTCCTGGACGCGGATTCCAGCCAGCAGGAGGCGGTCTCCTTGATGCTCTCCGGGACCAGCTTCGTGCTGCAGGGTCCGCCCGGCACCGGAAAGAGCCAGACCATCGTGAACATGATCGCCGAGCAGATCGCCCGGGGTCGCAAGGTCCTGTTCGTTTCAGAAAAGAGGGCTGCCCTGGATGCGGTACGAAAGCGGCTGGAGACGAGGGGGCTGGGCCGGTACTGCCTTGACCTGTACGACCCCCAGAGGGACGTCCGCGAGGTGGCCGACGAGCTTAGCCGGTGCCTGCCACCCCTCCCGGCCCCCTCCGCGGCGACCTTCCCATGTGATGAGATGGAGCGATGCCGCGAACAGCTGGATGGATATGTGGAAGCTTTGCACCAGGTGCGGGACGGCCTAGGGATGTCCTTCTACGAGGTGCTCTCCGGACTCACCGAGCTGAGGTCTGCGGCCGAGGTCCCCTTGGGCTTCCCCGGTCTGGAAAGGATGAGCGCCAGATACCTTGAGTCCCTGCGGCCTCTCGTCACGGACATAGAGAAGCACGCCTCCCTGCTGGCATCGACCGAGAGGCACCCCTGGGCGGACTGCGAGGTGGGGAAATGGCAGCTGAGCGCGCAGTCGGAGATCATGCGCCGGCTATCGGACCTGAAGCTCTCCCGGACCCGGCTCGAGGAGGTTCTGGGTACCCTTTGCGGGGACTATGACCTTCCCGTCCCAAGGGACCTCAAGGGAACCAACGAGCTTACGGAGCACCTCCGTGCGATAAACCTCACCCACTACCCAGAGGAGAGCTGGCTGACCAACGATCCCTCGCCCTTGCTGGAGCTCGTGGAGGAAATCCAGGAATCGTACAGGTCGCGCCTGGAACGGATGACCTGGGTGAAACAGATGTACCGCGATGGTGTCCTGGACCTCGATCTTAAGGGCATCCAGGAGAGGGTCCTCCAAGGCAATAAGGTCACCACCCGCCTTTTCGACCACGACTACCGCAGGGACATGAAGGCCCTGGAGGGCCTCAAGCGGGGAAACCGCAAGCTCAAGTATGCCCAGGCATGCTTCGAGCTCAAGGAACTGGTCGAGGTCAAGGACCTGATCTCACAGATCCAGAAGGAGGAGAAGGAGTGCGCCGAGCGTCTGGGAAAGCACTTCCAGGGGGACAGGACGGACTGGGCCAAGACCGTCGAGGCCATCATGTGGACGCGCGACTACCGCTCCAAGTACGGGGTCCCGAAGACCCCGGGCATGACGCGCCTCCTGTGCTCCGGGCCGGAGGCCCTCGTGGGCCTCAAGACCAGGATAGATGCCCTCGACGAGGCCGCATTGCGCCTGGCCACGGCCATTTCGGCCGTAAGGGAGCGCTTCGATCTTAGCTCCCTCTTGAACGGGAGGAGCGTGAACGAGGTACCCTTCCAGGAATTGAACGACTGGGCCCAGATGCACCTCGACCACGGCACCTCCTTCCAGGAGTGGACGGAGATGGTGCGGGTCCAGAAGGAGGCAAGGGAGAGCGGCCTGGGGGACCTATTGATACTAGCCTCGGCCGGGAAGCTCCCCCCCGAGGGCACCTGGGAAGGGGTCCGCAAGAGGCACCTCACGCTGTGGCACGACCTTCTGCTAGCCCGTGACGACAGGCTGCGGCTCTTCGACCGGGAAGTCCATGAGCGGAGTGTGGCCCGATTTGCCGAATTGGACCGCCTGAGCCTGGAGGTGGCGACCTCGCGGGCCAGATGGGCGCTCGAAAGGCACCGCGGCGATGCCTTCAGGAACATCTCAGAGCAAAGCCAGGAGCAGAACTCCATACTCAAGGGCACGGTCCCCGCCAATGGGCAGGGAGGGCCCCTGAGGGAATTGTTCACCTCGGCCCTGGACCGTGTTCTTGCGATGAAACCCTGCTTCATGATGAGCCCCAGGGCGGTCACCGCCCTTCTGGACCCAGCCATCGCCCTCTTCGACCTGCTCATCCTCGACGAGGCTTCCCAGATCCGCGTGGAGGACGGGATCGTCACCATGCTCCGCGCCAAGCAGGTGGTTGTCGTAGGGGACAGCATGCAGCTGCCCCCAATGGATATGGCCATAGGTGCCGAGGCATCAGTGGCGGAGGAGCGGGAGAGCATCATGGACGCTTGCTCGGGGGCGCTGCCCCAGCGATCTCTCCTCTGGCATTACCGTTCCCAGCAGGAATCCCTGTTCGCGTTCTCCAATGAAAAGTTCTACGGCGGCCGGCTGATGACCTACCCCTCAGCAACGCTTGATCGGGAGGACCTGGGCGTCTCCTTCGTCCACGTTCCGGGGGCGCAGGAGGAAGAGGGCCGGTGCGACCACAGCGAGGCAGAGGCCAGGAAGGTGGTCGACCTGGTCCTGGAGCATATCGTTCATGGCTCCCGCGACTCCCTGGGAGTAGTTGCGTTCACGGAACCCCAGCAGGTCGCCATAGTGGCGGAGCTGGAGCGCAGGACCGCTCAGGATCATGCGCTGGCATCCCTTCTTTCCCACAGTAGGGAGGAGCCTTTCTTCGTCAAGACCCTGGATGACGTGCAGGGCGACGAGAGGGACGTGATAATATTTTCCACGGGCTACTGCAGGGACCGATCTGGCAGGATGTTCCTGAGCCTGGGCCTGCTGAGCGGAGAGATGGGCAGGAGGCGCCTCAACGTCGCCATAACCCGGGCGAGGAAGCACGTCAAGCTGGTCTCCTCTCTGCTGCCTGAGGAGATAGAGGTGGATCCCTCTGGAAAGAACGTTCTGAGGGATTACCTTGAGTACGCCGCGTGGCCGGGGCACGATGTGGAAAAAGGGAACAGCATGCGGGCACGGGACCCCATCGCGGACGATGTGCGAGCGCACCTGGAGGAGCGCGGCCTGAAGGTGGAGAGATCTGTGGGCATGTCCTCCAGCAAGGTCGATCTGGCCGTGGTCGATGACGAGCATCCCGGAAGATATATCCTGGGGATCCTCACCGATGGCCCGTCCTACCGCAGGGCGGGAGGGACCAGGGACCGGGACCGGCTCCGGCAGGAGGTCCTCACCAACCTTGGATGGACACTTCACCGGGTATGGTCCCAGGATTGGCTCAGCGACCCCCAGGGGGAGGTGGACAGGATCGTGGCCGCGGTTGAGAGGAGCAAGGCTGCGTACGCGGAGAAGGAGGCCGATGAGGAGATGAGGCCCCTGGAGGTTTTGGTGGCCTCCCTGGCAGTGGAGGACATGGCCGGGGCGTCCGACCCGCCTGCTGCCGTGGCCCTCGATGACGGCGCAAGTGGCGAGGGCTGGGGGTCCTCCGAGCCCGAACTGGACGGGACCCTCATGGCCTCCTTGTCGGCCGCAGAGGAGGTCGACCTTTCCGCGGAGTGCGGTTCCGTGCCCTTCGACACCGTATCGGAGCAGACCGACCTGATGACGGATGATGTGCCCGCCGTCCTCGCCGCAGAGCCGGACACCATGGCCGCGGACCAGGGTCTCTTGGCCTCGGAGGAGCCCCTCAGGGACCTGTGCGCCATCTATACCCGGGCCCGGCTGCATGAGGACCCGTCCCTGGTCTACCTGTTCACGCAGGACCACGAGGCGGCGATGCGGGAGGCGGTGTTCAGGGTCGTGGAGGAGGAGGGTCCGGTCCACCTGACCGTGGTCCGGGACCGGGTCAAGGAGCTGGTCTCGGTCTCAACGGGCAAGCGCCCCTCCAACGTGGACAGGCTGGTCAGACCGGCGATCGGGTTCCTCGAGGATGAGGGGGAGATCAGGATCGAGGGCGACTTCCTGTGGCCTGCGGACCTCAGAACGGTTCGCCCCCGCCGCTGCTACTCTCCCCGGCGCGATATAGATCACGTTTGCGATGCCGAGATCGAGGCCATGGTGACGATGATCACCGCCAGAACCCCGAAGATAAGGGTGAAGAGAGTGGTGAACGATGTCTCCGACCTCCTGGGCTACAAGCGGCCCACCGCTGCCATCAAAAAGCGGGTGGAGAGGATACTAGCCACCGTCGCCCCGGGCAGGACGAGGAAAGTGGCGGGCGATACCGCCGGTGGCCGGATGGACGACCTTGATGGCTTTGAAGAGGGGAGCTGGAACTGAGAGCTGAGCTGCCCTCAAGCGGTCCATACCTTTTTCTTGAGGACCGCGCCTTCTCCCGGGGTACTCCATGATCGGCCGGAAGTCATCACCCCTAGAGCAGAAGATCCAGAGATGGCGGGAGGAGCTTCTGGACATGAGCCTCAGGAACCGGCTCCTTAACTTCAAGCCCCGCTCAGCGGTGCGTATAGTAGCGCCGCAGGCATCGGCGGTACTCGAGGAACTCGTGGTCAAATGCCGGACGATCCCCATTTTGGAGATGACAGCAGAGGAGTGCTCGGGCGATGTGCATAAACCATCCCCGGCCCCGGACCGGCTGTGGGTGCCTCACGACCCAAAGGGCTCGGACACCACCCTGAAAAGGATGCGGCTGCGGGCCCGCGGGTCGATCCAGGAGCAGGGCGTGAACATCCTCTTCCTGGCGTTGGGCATGGTCACATGGTACGATCCCAAGGACAAGGCCCAGGAGCTGATGTCACCATTGGTCCTGGTACCCGTGGAACTGATCAAGGAGGGGCCTCTGGTTCCCTTCCGCGTCCGCGCCATCGATGACGACATCGTCGTCAACCCCAACCTAGCCTACAAGTTGAAGGTCGACCTCTCGCTCAACCTCCCAGAGTGGCCGGAGGAGCTCATCTCCTTGGACGGCTTCCTGGATAGGGTCAGGGCGTCCATCTCGGCCGCCCCGGGATGGAAGGTAGAGGCCAGCGCATATCTCGGTCTCTTCTCCTTCGCCAAGCTCAGCATGTACCAGGAGCTGCTGGTGGAGCACGAGAGGCTGGCCAAGCATCCGTTCATCAACGCGCTGGCCGGTAATCCGTCGCTGCTCCCGGCACTTCCCGACCATCCCAGGGCTGACCGCATGGATGCCATGGTCCGCCCCGCCGATTCCTTCCAGATCCTCGACGCTGATTCCTCGCAGCAGGAGGCCATCGAGATGTCCAAGCGGGGGATAAGCTTCGTCCTCCAGGGCCCCCCCGGCACCGGAAAGAGCCAGACCATCAGCAACATCATCGCCGAGGCCCTGGCGCAGGACAAGAGGGTGCTGTTCGTGTCCGAGAAGATGGCCGCCCTGGAGGTGGTCAAGGGGCGGCTGGAGGACAAGGGGCTGGGCGACTACATACTGGAGATCCACAGCCAGAAGGCCAGCAAGACCGCGGTGATGGAGGAGCTTCGCCGGTGCATGACGCCCGCTCCCGTACCCCCGGTGAACATGGACGACCTCAGGAGGCTGGAGCAGGTGCGCGACGAGATCAACGGGTATGTGCAAGCGCTCCACCTGGTGCGCGAACCGCTAGGCCGTTCTGCCTTCCAGGTCCTCTCTAGGCTGGCCACTCTGCACGAGGCGCCGGACCTGCCTGTATCCATCCCGGACACCGCCTCCATGCGCCCCGAGGACCTCGAAGCACGTCTGCGCCTGGTGAGGAGGGTCCAGGCCCAGCGTGCCCTGGTCGAGAGGATGGACGCTCACACCTGGAGGGACCTGCGGACAGACGGCTGGAAGGCCGGTGACGAGGCAACCATGGCGTCGGCCCTGAGGGAGCTTAGGGACAGCGCTCAGAGGGTACAGGACATCACCTTGAGGGCAAGCGCGGCCGTGGGCATGAAGGCGCCCCGCTCCCTGGCCGAGGCCCAGGGGCTGCTGTCCCTGCTCCACCGCACCAGCTCCACCCCATACCCCGAGGGGTCCTGGCTGGTGCCGGGAAGACCGGGTTCCTTGCTGCAGGAGTGTGAGCTGCTGCAGAGGGCATACCGCCAGAAGGACGATGATGAACGGTGGGTCGGGGAGCGCTACCACGAGGAGGTCCGGACCTTGGATGCCAAGGGACTCCTGTACCGGTTCGAGGCAGAGCACAGAGGCATTTTCCGCTCCCTCAGCTCGCGGTACAAATCTGATAGGGCCCTCGTCCTGCAGCATCGAAGGGACGGCCGCAGGCCCGATCACAGAGAGATCGTGTCGGACCTCCGCCGGATGTTGTCCAATGAGGAGCGGTCCCGAGAGCTGGAGGCCCGGGAGGCCGCCGCCGCTGGCAGCTTCGGATCTCGGTTCCACGGGCCCGGCACGGACTGGAACGAACTGAGGAGCAGCCTCAACTGGACCGCCGATTACATCAGGGGAACGGAACCTCCGCTCCCGACACAGTTGGTCCAGGCCCTGTGCGATCCCTCCGGAACGGGGAGAACGCTGGAGACCGCAGCCCAGGAGGGAGACGCTGCCGTGGCGGCCCTGTCCCGCTCCCTGGGCCAGATACAGCGCTCGTTCGAGCTCCGGGGCACGGCAGGAGCGCAGGACATGGGCCTGGAGGAGCTGACCCTGTTCGCGGAGCGTCATCTCGCGGACCTGCCGTCGATCAAGGAGTGGCTGGAGGCGGCCGCACTGGAGAGAGCGTGCAAAGAGCAGGGCCTGGCCGACCTGTTCCGGATGGGGAGGAGAGGGGAGCTTCCGGGAGGGGACATAGCGGCCGCGTTCGAGAAGCGCTCTTACCGGCAGTGGTTCGAGCACGTCTGCTCCATAGACGCCCGCCTCCGCGACTTCCGGGGGGAGGACCATGAGGAAGCCATCGCCCGCTTCCGGGAGCTGGACGAGAGGCAGATGACGATCGCCCAGACGAGGCTCAGGGCCAAGCTGGCCGCGGGGATCGAGAAGGCTCTGAGCGCACAGGCGGAGAAGGGAAGCGAGCTAGCGGTCCTTAAGCGGGAGCTGGCGAAGAAGAAGAGGTTCAAGCAGGTCCGTCAGCTCTTCCAGCAGTGCCCGGACATCATCCTAAGGCTGAAGCCCTGCCTCCTGATGAGCCCGTTGTCCGTGAGCCAGTTCCTTGAGCCGGCGGCGGTCAGGTTCGACCTGGTGGTCTTCGATGAGGCCTCACAGGTCCGGCCAGAGGATGCCGTGGGCTCGATCATGAGGGGGACCCAGACCATAGTGGTCGGGGACAGCAAGCAGCTTCCCCCCACCTCGTTCTTCCGTAGCGAGGCGGGGGAGGTCGAGGACGAGGAACTGGAGGACCTGGAGAGCATACTGGACGAGTGCACCGCCCTCAGCATCAAGCAGCACATGCTCCTTTGGCACTACCGCAGCCGGCACGAATCCCTCATCGCCTTCTCCAACCAGCGCATGTACGATGGGCTGCTGAACACCTTCCCCTCGGCAGGACATCAGGCGGGGGAGTGGGGCGTAAGCTACGTGCGTGTGCCTGACGGGGTGTACGAGAGGGGCAGCAGCCGGACCAATCCCGTGGAGGCGAGAAAGGTGGCCGAACTGGTGTTCGATCACTTCTCCCGCACTCCCGAAAGGTCTCTGGGAGTGATAGCCTTCAGCGAGGCCCAGCAGATGGCCATACTCGATGTCTTGGACGACCTCCGCCGGAAGAGGCCGGAGTTCGAGAGCCACTTCGCCGAGGACGGGGGCGAGGAGTTCTTCGTGAAGAACCTGGAGAGCGTGCAGGGCGACGAGCGGGACGTGATGATCTTCTCCGTCGGATACGGCAGGGACCCCCAGGGGAGGATGCACCAGAACTACGGGCCTCTGAACACCGCAGGTGGGGAGAGGCGCCTCAACGTCGCCATCACCCGGGCGAGGATGCACATCAAGCTGGTGGCGTCCATAGGCCCTGAGGACGTGGACGGCTCGATGAGCCAGGGAGCGAGGATGCTGAGGGACTACCTAGCCTACGCGGCCAGCGGGGGGAGAGAGGCCGCGCTCCCTGTCGCCCCGGAGAGAACGGCAGCGCTCACGTTCGGCACGGAGCTGGAGGACGACGTCCGTGACGCCCTGAGCCGCGAGGGATGGAGGGTGCAGAGGCACGTGGGGTGCTCCAGCTACCGCATAGATCTGGCCGTGGAAGACCCCTCCAGGCCTGGAGCTTTTCTGCTAGGCATAGTGTGCGACGGCGACTCCTACCGTTCCGGCAAGACCGCGAGGGACCGTGACCGGCTGCGGGACAAGGTGCTGAAGGGGCTGGGCTGGAACATCCACCACCTGTGGTCCCGCGATTGGGTGGAGAACAGAGGTCGGGAGCTGGAGAGGATCAGGGCAGAGATCGCCAGGGTCAGCGCCTCCCGGGCGGCCATGGGGGAGAAGGCGCCTGGGAACGTGGAGGCATCAAGGGATGGAACGGAGAGCGTACCCGAGGGACGGTCGCTCCTGAGGACGGTAATGGCGGACCTGGTCAGGAAGGAGGGACCGATAGACCGTCCGGGCCTGAGGAGCGCTCTCGCCAGGTCCGGCCTCGGGGAGGTGCCCGGGGACATGTTCGATGCCACTCTGAACGATATGGTCGCGGAGAGGTCGGTCATGGCCAGGGGGGACTTCATCTGGCCTGTGGGCATGGCCCGACCCCCTGTAAGGGGACCCCGGGGGGCGGAGGCGGTGGCCCTCGGCCAGGTGGCCCCGGAGGAGCTGGGAGAGGCCGCGCTGTACGTGATGGGTGGCGATGTCCAGATCTCCAAGTGGGAGCTCCTCGACAGGTTGGCCCGCTTCTACCGCCATGAAAGGCTGTCGGAAGAGGATGTGAAAAGGGTCGATGATGCCCTCAGACGCTTGGTGGCGGCCGGTTTCCTTACCACCGGTGGAACCGACTCCTTCCGAAGGCCTCTGTAGTTAATGGGGCTTATCGGGAGCGTTCCTGAGGCTGGGAAAGTTTATTAAACCCCTGCCTATTAGAGGCTCTGCTCAATGTCGAGGGAGTCAGAATGAAACAGATAAGAAAAACGGACCCCAACCTGGTGGCCCTCATCAACGACCTGAAGAGGGAGTCCCGGGAGAAGGAGACCGCCATCTGGCGAGACATTGCTCAGCGCTTGGAGAAGCCCAGCAGAAGCTGGGCCGAGGTCAACCTGAGCAAGTTGGAGAGATATGCGAACGAGGGCGACGTCATCGTCGTCGCCGGCAAGGTGCTCGGCGCTGGAAGCCTCAAGAAGAAGGTCACGGTAGCAGCGTTCCGGTTCTCGGAATCGGCCGCCAAGGCCATAGATGAGGCCGGCGGGAAGAGGATGACCATCACCGAGCTGGTCGCCGATAACCCAACGGGCAACGGCGTAAGGATCATGGGGTGAGCCAAATGGTAGCAGTCATCAATGCAGAAGGGCACATCCTGGGACGCCTGAGCACCAATGTGGCCAAGCGCCTGCTGAACGGCGAGGAGATCGTCGTGGTGAACGCCGAGAAGGCCGTCATCACCGGCAACAGGGCTGTGGTGTTCGAGAACTACACTGCCAAGTACAAGCGAGGCAAGCAGATCAACGGTCCGTTCTTCCCCAAGAGGGCCGACCTGATCCTGAAGAGGACAGTAAGGGGAATGATCCCATACAAGACCTCCCGCGGCAGGGACGTGTACAGGAACCTGAAGGTGTTCGTGGGCGTGCCCAAGGATATGGCGACCGCGAAGATGGAGAGGATCGAGACCGCGACCAACCTGTGGACGGACAAGTATGTCACCCTGGGAGAGGTAGCAGAGCACCTCGGATCGAGGTTGAGGTGAACAACATGGCAGAAGTTGCAAATACCAGCGGCAAGAGGAAGGAGGCCGTGGCCCGGTGCGTCGTCAGCGAGGGCAGCGGCAGGGTCAGGATCAACAACGTCCCGATCGAGATCTTAACTCCGGAAATCGTTCGCCTCAAGATCATGGAGCCGATGGTCCTCGCCGGGGACAAGGCATCCAAGGTCGATGTCTCGGTGAACGTCCAGGGAGGTGGCTTCATGGGCCAGGCGGAAGCAACGCGAACGGCGATCGCCAAGGGCCTTGTGGACTTCCTCAAGGACGAGGAGCTAGAAAGGCTCTTCAAGGACTACGACCGTTCCCTGCTTATCAGCGATCCCCGCAGAAAGCTTCCCAAGAAGCCTCTGGGTCGCGGCGCAAGGAAGAAGAGGCAGAAGTCCTACAGGTGAACAGATGATCATCCCAGTAAGATGCTTCACGTGCGGCAAGGTCATCGGGGGCGTTTATCAGACGTACCTCAAGCGGGTGCAACTGGGCGAGGACCCCCAACAGGTCCTGGACGACCTCGGACTGCAGCGATACTGCTGCCGCCGCATGATCGTAGCGCACGCGGACCTCGTCGACGAGGTCATCCCGCTGGGCTGAAACTTAATAAACCCCTTCACTATAACCCCTTTATCCACGGGTCTGTGGGGTAGCTTGGTATCCTTCCAGCTTGGGGTGCTGGTGACTCCGATTCAAATTCGGACAGACCCACCATTATTCATATCCAGATACATCCCATTTATTTTCAATAGAGAGATTTTTAAACATTACCTATGGTTGCTTCCACACGCACTTGAGCTTCTTGCCGGCGTAGCCTCGGGGACCTCCGCGGATTTTGACCAAAAGACGCACCATAAGGCATCGTCCTTTTAACAGTGCCATCCAGATCCATGATCACATAGTGCTTGCCACAGTATCGTTGCTTTTTCCCGCCTTCGAGGCACGTGAAAAGATCGGCATCAGGGTCGGGACCATGGAGGGGGTCATTGATTTGGATAGGTCGGACAAGCTCATGTGGTTGATTTCAGCTTCCGCGACCGCCCCCGCACCATCTTCAAGGGTATGAGGAGGGAGCTAGGATGCTGGCTCTGTTCGTGGTGAACCACAAGCCAGGTGAACGGTGAAGGAGGTTTCGGAAGGGGCGGTCTATGACATTAGAAACGCCGACCACATCCTGCCAGCTCTGATAGTACCAGACTGACCGGTCCACAAGGTTTCTGGGATGGGGGGTAAACATGAGGCCACAGCCCTCTATCCCAGGGAGCGAAAAATTGGGAGTGGGACCGTGATCTGGTCCAGCTCTCGATTGATGGTGCCCTTACCCCTTCCGGGAGGCGGGGTTCATCTTCTCCACCGCCTGCAGGAATGCGCTCATGGGCACCTTGGCCTCGTCGATGTCCTTGTCGGTGACCTCCTTGCCGGTCTCCACCATCATCCGGATGGTAGACATCACCGCTTCGTTTGTAACTGCGGCCAGATCGGCCCCGTTGAACCCTTCGGTCCGACGGGCCAGTTCGTCTAGGTCCACGTCGTCGGCCAGAGGCTTCTTGGCAGTGTGGATGCTCAGGATCTGCTTCCTGGCCTCGAGGTCGGGCTGGGGCACCTTGACCAGCCGGTCAAACCGCCCTGGGCGCAGCAGCGCCTCATCGAGCATATCAATGCGGTTGGTCGCCGCAACCACCACGACGTCTTGGAGTCCTTCTAACCCGTCCATCTCGGTGAGCAACTGGGATATGACCCGCTCGGTGACGTGGGAGTCCGCTTCGCCCCCGCCCCGGGATGGGGCGATGGAGTCGATCTCGTCCATGAAGATCACACAAGGCGCCGCTTGTCTCGCCTTCCTGAACGTCTCCCGTACCGCCTTCTCAGACTCTCCGACCCACTTGCTGAGGAACTCCGGCCCCTTGACCGAGATGAAGTTTGCCTCGGACTCGGTGGCCACTGCCTTAGCCAGCATCGTCTTGCCAGTGCCGGGCGGTCCGTACAGCAGCACGCCCTTGGGAGGCACTGCCCCCATGCGGTCGAACAGCTTCCCGAACTTCAGGGGCCACTCCACCGCCTCGCGCAGCTCCCTCTTGGCGACTTCAAGGCCGCCGATGTCCGTCCAGTGCACATCGGGCCGTTCCACCATCACCTCTCGCATAGAGGAGGGTTGCATCTCCCGTAGCGCGCCGCGGAAGTCGTCGTTAGTGACCACGATGCGGTTTAGCACCTCCGCGGGGATCGACTCTTCCTCCAGGTTCAGATCGGGTAGGATACGCCGCAGGGACAGCATCGCCGCTTCCTTCGCAAGCGCAGAGAGGTCCGCTCCGACGTAGCCGTGTGTGAGGTTCGCGTACTTCTCGAGGTCTACATCCTCCGCGAGAGGCATGCCTCGGGTGTGGATCTGCAGGATCTCCAGCCGCCCGTCACGGTCCGGCACACCGATCTCAATCTCCCGGTCGAACCGCCCCGGCCTCCGAAGAGCGGGGTCGAGCGCGTCCGGCCTGTTGGTAGCACCGATGACCACGACCTTGCCTCTTGACTTGAGACCGTCCATCAGGGACAGGAGCTGCGCCACCACGCGTCGTTCTGTCTCCCCCGTCACCTCTTCGCGCTTCGGGGCAATGGAGTCGATCTCATCGATGAACAGGATGGTGGGAGCGTTCTCCTGGGCCTGTTTGAAGATCTCGCGGAGGTGCTCCTCTGATTCACCGTGGTACTTGCTCATGATCTCAGGGCCGCCGATGGTCACGAAGTTGGCGTTCGTTTCCGACGCTACTGCCCTCGCTAGAAGTGTCTTCCCCGTCCCGGGAGGACCGTGAAGCAGCACACCCTTGGGCGCTTCGACCCCGAGGCGCTCAAAGACCTCGGGATGCCGCAGCGGCAGCTCGATCATCTCCCGAACGCGCTTGACCTCGTCCTGGAGCCCGCCGATATCCTCGTAGGACACCCGGGGGACCGACGGCGTCTCGCTGGCCGGTTTCTCGCTGACCACGAACTCGGTGGACCTCTTGACTAGAAGAGCATCGGCCACCGGCGAGGCATTGGTCACCACCAGGTCGATACGACCCTCTAGGGTGTTCACCTCCACGATGTCGCCCTTGACCAGCACCCGGCCCTCGAGCATATGCTTCAGGTACTCCTCGCCGCCCACGATGCGCAACGGAACGGTCGGGGCGACGGTCACCTTGACAGCGTCCTTGGCTATTACTTTCCGTACTGCTATGCGATCATCGATGCCGACCTGTGCGTTACGGCGGACCGTCCCATCAATGCGCACGATCCCCCTATTGGTGTCCTCGGGCAGACCCGGCCACACGATCGCCGCCGTTCGCTTCTTCCCTATCACCTCCACCACGTCACCGGCCGTAAGGCCGAGGGCTTCCATAACTGCGGAGTCAATGCGGGCGATGCTCCTGCCCGCATCCTTCGAGCGCGCCTCCGCGACGCGCAGAACCTTGTCGCTTGCTTTCATCTGTTACATCCTCCAAAGGTCATCAATCCACTGTGGGGCACTATACAACTAAAGGTTGTATAGATAATAAAAAACAGTTATTGTATATAAAACTATCTATAGGCGGCCCCCTCCCCATTGGGCAATTACAGATGAATGAGTTTTCGCCACGTTTGTTTCATATCCATCCGCAATTCGGCACACGCGATAGTTGCTCATGTCCGATCTTGTGTGGGTTCCATATCTGCATCATAGCGGGGATCTTAGATTGGATTCGTCTGCGTGTTCGCAATCATTCTTCTTATCAACCGATTGAGTAAAGTGACAACATTCGCCGGTCTAGGGACCTGCAACGAAATCATCAGGGAGATGGGCATAGGGTATGCGTGAAGCCTACGCCCATATAGATAGCAACGATATTGGTTGGATTTAGGGGGCTTTTTTAGCCCACGCCCGAATCGGGACCGACTCAACCTTCAGGAAGCGAGGTGCCGGAGATCATGTGTCTCCAGCTTATCAACTTAGAAGTGGTCGGCAGACTTTGTGACTATACCTCGAGCACGGTCGATCGGCCAATCTCACTTGCTACTGACGTCCCCAAACCCGTTGACCTTCTTCGAGCTCTGGCGGATGATCGGCAGAGTGTGGTCGCCCGGGGAAATCCGGGTGTAATCCTCCCGGCCTTCCTTTTAGTCGCTTCTCGCTCCTCGTTCTGGCATTATCCCCCGCCGCGGGGGTTCCGGTAGGTCGTCAACTCTACGATCAGCCTCTTCCCCAATGCCTCTATTGGGATGTACGCTTCCATCGAGTGCTGAAGCTCCTGATGGTATGTTCGTACCACTGGACGTAGACTATGCGGAACCCGGTGGCCAGCGTGATCGATCGCTTGTACTCTTCGGCGACCCTCGGCTGTTCGTGAAGCTGGTTGAGGCAAACGAGCGCCTTGCCTAAAAGCTCCCCCTGCTATTCCTCAGCGACGATGAGAACAGATGCCCTAGCGACGTGGGATAGGTAATGACGCGATAGGGGGCTTCCATCGCGGCAATGGTGCTCTTCTCCGACTGCATGTGCAGGATGTGCATCGGGATAGGGTCCGCTTGTCATTACACCATTCATGGCATACTCCTGACATGCATCGAGGTTCATATCAAATGCTTGCCTGGGCCAAGTCGCCGAGTCCATGTGGTGCATGACGATATGATAATTGTCCTCTTAAATCGACGAACCTCAGTCGGTCCACGAATATCGCCGATGGTTCTGGGAGATGCTCTTCGATGTAACTAGTCCATCATGTGCCTGAACTAAAAAATTATGATATCAAGGAGCCCCCGATTGTCGCTTATGGATCCATTAGTGGAGGCTCAACAAACCCAGGCAAGATGGTATTATCCCTTTCCTCAGCCCGAACGGATGATTATGATCAGATCATGAAATGCAAGATGTCGTCACTAGAACTGGGGTCACCACCTTCTTATCGGGCCATGCTATACTGCATCGGGTGGCAGTGCGGTCTGCGATACCGGATTTCCCTGGAACGGGACATCGATTTCCGTCCACAAGATATCAGGGCTCAAAACAAAAGCTAGTGGGCTGGATATGGGATTCCATAAAGGACCTTCCCTTCGATAGCCTTCTCGATGCTTTCAGCGGAACTGCCTCCGTAAGCTACCACGCGAAGCAGCATGGCAAAAGCGTGGTGTCCAATGATATTTTGAAGTTCAATCACCAGATAGCGCTCTCTTTGATCCAGAACGACAGTGTTACGCTCAGCGATAAGGATATACTGAAGGTCCTGACCAGAGACCCATCGGTGGAATACCCGACATTCGTTCAGGACACGTTCAGAGATATCTACTACACCGATGAGGAGAATGCCTTCCTGGACATGGCCATAACGAACATCTCCCGTCTTGACGATGATATGAAAAAGGCCTTGGCATATTCTGCTCTGGGACAGGCCTGCCTTGTGAAGAGACCGTTCAACCTGTTTCATCGGAAGAACCTTTATGTCAGGTTGGCCGAGGTTGAGCGGTCCTTTGGGAACAAGGCCACCTGGGATGGAGATTTCGCAGAATACTTTTGCAGGTTCGCAGAGGAGTTCAACCGTGCGGTGTTCGCCAACGGCCGAGAGAACAGGGCGTTGAACACTGATGCCTTCGACCTCACCGAATCGACGGATCTGGTCTACATCGACACCCCCTACGTATCCGAAGGAGGGGTGGGAGTTGACTACTCTCAGTTCTACCATTTCCTCGAGGGCATGGTGGACTATGAGAATTGGGGGTCCCGGATAGACATGGGGTCCAAGCACCGTCGCCTGGTTGTAGAGAGATCGCCATGGACAGATAGGAAGGAGATCGTGGGAGCCTTTGATCGGCTAATAAGGAAGTTCGATGATCGAACGATAGTAATCTCCTATAGATCGCCTGGCATACCTACAGAGGAATTTATCTGCGAGATCGTGGGACAATACTGCGGTGTCGTAAAGGTGGTCAGGAAAGAGTACAAGTATGTTCTAAGCAAGAGAGAGGAACAGAAGAACGGCGAGCTGCTCATCATCGGCCATTCATAAATCCTGAGACATATCATTGCCCCGATCCATACAATATCACCTTCCATATTTGGCCTTCAACGGTCTGGTTCAACGAGGCAGTATTTCTATTGATCATCGGGCATTATATCCTCGTTCTAGCGCCTTTATTAATGAGTGGCCCCTAGTAAATAATTACTTATCCAAAATAAATAGGATTATATATACATGCAAAGCCATAAGGTATTGGGATGCCACAGATAGAGACAACCGTACAGTTCGATGAATCGGAGGAAGGGAGACTCATCGACAGGAGCAAGGCAATAGAGTACCTCAACGCTCTAGCGACAATCGCCTACCTGTGCGATGAGTACGAGAGGGCCTCTGCATTCTCTGAGGCTAAAAGAGTGATAGAGCGGATGAGCGGTACGGACTGATCTTACTGTAACTGTCCATAGCTCATGCGGGCAAGGGTCTTTTGTTCGCCCTCGATCCAAGCTCAGCTCCCATCACTGATTGGTCTGTATTCTCGCTGGAAATTACATGAAAACGTTGAGCCAGATAACTGATGAACATAACAGGCACGCTCTTGCGTTACCCAACTGGATGAATACAATATTGTGATCGACACTTTGGCTTTTCAGGCGGTCTACCCGGAATCATATCCATGGTAAGGTAACGTGAACAGGAGATGGGTCGATAGAAGATCGAAGAGACATGATACGGTTGGCCGTGCTGTTATTGGCGATGACGCTGATATAACCGACGGCATCTATGCTTAGATCGACCTCTGATGAATCCGCTGCGGAGACCCCTCAGCCTATGGGCGTGTGAGCGTATCAGGCACCAGCCTCCTGATCGATGGGAAGCCGACATCCCAGAGGTTCTTCGGGGTTGTGGATACCAATGCCCTGCAGTTCGCGATACTGGCATTCATTGAAGAGCAGATATCTTATGCTGGCAAGAGCTCCGTGTTCCCTGGACCGGACACGGGCAACTTCGGAGTGGTAAGCCCCCATGATACCACGGTCAATTTCTTCGGGAAGTATTTTTCCTTGCTTGTTAAGCACAACTGCAACATGGTGGGGATCGGGGCAGCCGACGCATGGGGCTCCAGGATCCAATGCGAAGCGTGGAAGGACCACCGGGATCAGTACTTTTCATTGCTGAAGTGCATGTGCGACCAAGCGGCGAAGAGCAACGTCTGGATTTTGCTGTCCATGGCCGGCTCGCAGGAATACCCCACATACCAGTATGGCGGGTTGGGGACGGTCTTCAGGACATTCTCCACCGCCTATTCGAACTATGTGACCTATTGTAGGTCAGTGATGTCCACCCTCAATGGCAAGACCGCGGTGGCATGGTACGACGTGTTCAATGAGCCGGACCATAACAATTGTCACGCAAAGTACTGGACCTGCAATGGTGGCAAGGCTGCATTCTTTAATTGGGCGACGGCTGTGACCAAGGCCACGAGCGGCTTGTCAAGCCATCCTCGTACCATGGGCGTTGCAGGCCTGGGCAACATGTTCGGCTGGGGGCAGGTAGATCTTGACGTCTGCACAGGCAAGGTACCGTTCGAAATCGCATCACGACACTACCACGCATCAAACAAGGACATGAAAAATTTCGCTACTCCCAAACTTGGGCCAGGAACTATATGAAGCCCTTGTTCTGGGGAGAGCTGGCCGACAATTCGGTATATCCTCTCAGGCGGTAGTTCTATGCGGAGAACGCCATCTATGCGGGCAGCGGGAGGGCCATAACTACCATGATGCTCACCGGTACCCCAACCCTCAGCAATAGAAACGGCGCGATTGGAGCTGTGAGGCTGAACGCTCATCAGCGAACCCTTTGTTGCTCTGTAAGGAAAAATGCGATCCTATGCTCAGAAAGGACGGGTTCGAAAAATAATAACGAGATAATATAGGGGGCAAGTGTACTTATCAAGGTACGAAGGCGATAACATCGTAGTTCCGGTTCACCGTCCCTGTTGGCCTATCGAAGGAGAAAGGGTTGACCAGCAACACTGAGCAAGGTGTGAAACGGATCAGAGATCCCAATTTTTCGGTATTACCTTAATTGATTTTCAGACGGTTAGTATTATGAATACAACTCATTATATTTTTTGATATGACTATTAATAATCGGACAGCCAGACCTGCCGTGATCGGTCTCGTAGCCCTCATGGTAGTGTGTGCCACATTCACCATCGTGTTTGTGACCTCTGACTCCGAGGCCTCTTTTGCCGCCTGGAACGAAGGCGACAAGTTCGCCTTGAAGGGTGAGAGGAACCTTGGACTCAACCTTGAGACCACCAACGGCATGCTGGTCTTTGCTGACGAGACCTCATGGCTAAGGAACGCCAACCTAAACGATGCGAGAATGACCGGATATACCGGAACGGTCACGATCTTCGAGGTGACCGATGTGACCTCAAACGAGTACGTTGTCACCATGACGGTGGCCAGCAACATCTCTCTGGCGGCCACGCTGTCACTAGAGGGTAAGCTTGTCCAGCCCGGCCTCTATATCTCCGACTGGGATGAGGGATATTCCCATAACCCCGACAACCTCCTGAACATCAGCGAGGCAGCGACGGTTGACGGTGCTTTCGGATTCGACACCAAGATCGCGGCCGCCTCCAACAGCACCTTTGTCCTCCACCTGGAGAAGAGCACCATGGCCATCAAGTCCATAGACATGGAGATGACGGCCTATGCCAGGGGATACTTGAACGTGGACAATTATGCCAACACAACCTACGACTATGATTGGGTGAACCAAATCGATACCTTGAACATCACTTCCTACGACTCGTTCGACAGCCCCATTACCATGGACCTCTCGATGTCCGGCAATATGGACTTCGATCCCTATCTTGGGATCATCAAGGATGACCCTGCACAAGGGGACTTCTGGGAGCAGACCTGCTACTTGAACGGGTCCTTCAGCTGGACCGGTGTCTTCAACATGGCAGGTCTACCATCTAACATTACCGATATGATCTTCGATGAGGACCTGCTCAAGTGGGGGATAACCGGATTCCCTGTCGACCTGGCTAAGATCTATAATCCCAGCAGCTCAGGCATCCCCGTGGACAACGGGACCTTAGAGATGGATTCAATAGAGGTGAACCCCGAGTTCAGCTGCCTGGGCTTTGCTACCATCGATGATCCAGTTTATGGAACGATCGATATCACCAAGTTCGGATTCAGGAATGCCTCCCTGGAGAACTACCTCCAGCTTTGGTACTATCCAGAGAAGGGATACCTCGTAGGTATGGAGTTACACACCCCACCTACAATGTACGATATCTCGATGACGTTCGATCTGAAGTCCATACCGGTGGCAGACGCTCAGCAACTTGCTGATACGATTATCGGCCAGGTCTCTGAAGAGCAGACCTATGATCAGGTATCCCAGACCCTATCTTCTGGGGAGGGCGGCATCCCCCAGATGCTCCTGATAGCCTTGGGAGTTGTTGCAGTAGCAGTGGTAGGCATTGCTGGCTTCTTGCTGCTGAGGAAGAAGAAGAAACCTTAGGATGATGTCTAGTCCGAGTACCAACGTAGGCCTAACGGCCTCCCTTTCCCTCCCTTTTCTTTGAAAAAAGCGCTGTTAAAGACCGCGGTCCGATACCCCGCATTTTCATAAATAGTCTGTCAACGATGAGGGGGCATGCCTCTCCATCCTGTCGTCGAGATGAAGCGGGTCAACATCACCAAGGGACGAGCGACTATCCTCCATGATGTGGACCTCCGGATAGACAGTGGTGAGAGGGTGGTGATATTGGGACCGAACGGCTCGGGGAAGTCCTCATTGATCAAGACGATGACCGGAGACAACCGGTTCGACACATCAGTGAAGGGTGCCTCAGTGAGCATCCGAGGTAAAGAGGATTGGTCCTTGTTCGATGTCCGCCGAGCCTTTGGGACGGTGTCCGGCGACCTCCAATACGAGTTCTGCCGTGACCTCACCTCGTTAGAGGCAGTAATATCTGGATTCTTCGGTTCAGTTGGGACCAACCGGTCTCAGGATGTAACTGAAGGCATGAGGGATGCGGCGGTGAGGTCCCTGTCATGCATTGGGATCTCCCACCTGGCAAAGAGGACGATGTCCACTCTCTCCACGGGGGAAGCCCGCAGGGTGCTCATCGCGAGGGCCTTGGTGAACGATCCTGAAGCTCTGATATTCGATGAACCGATGAGCTCGCTAGACCTTACCGGCAAGCATAGCGTTCGATCTTCCATGCGCACACTTGCGCAAAGTGGCAGGACCATAATACTGGTCACCCACGATCCATCCGACATAATACCCGAGATAGACAGGGTAATAATGATGAGGGACGGAAGTATCTTTCAAGATGGAGGGGTGGAGCTGATCGATGAGGATCGTCTATCATTGCTCTACGGTGTAAAGGTCAGTCTGAGAAAGGACAACGAACGGTTCTTCGCCTGGTCCTAAAGGTAACTATCTTGGTTTAAGGAATTTTTCTAAATCGATAATATTAAACAAGTGAGCGAAAGATGCTCATTGCATTTCATCGTCGGAGAATATTCATTAAAAAATAAAAGTACCAAAACAGAAAAATGTGAGGGAAAGAGTTTAAAGAAAAGGGTTTGGAGGGAACTAGGCTTAAGCTGTGCGCTTAGAGCTCGTAGTTCTTGGGGTTGAAGGCAGGTACGTTCTTGTACTCCTTCAGCGCCCAGTCAACGAACTTGCCTTCCTCGTCCGGCAGGGAGTTCAGGTCGGTGAGGATCTTGTTCAGGGTGTCCTTCTCCTGCTTGCTGAGCTTCAGCCTGCCCTTGTCGTTGGACGCCTGAACGAGCTCCGCGGCCTTCAGACCGGCAGCCTTGGACCTGAGGTAGTAGCTCTTGCCGTTGTCGACGATGGCCTGGCCGATCTGGTAGGCGTTGTCGAAGCAGATGCAGAAGCCCTCTGGGCACCTGAACCTGTCAGAGGCGACGTAGAGGTCCCTCAGGATCTTGTCCTGCTTCAGCTGCTTGGCAGCGTTCATCAGGGCAGCCTCGTAGCCGATAACACCGAGCCAGCACTGGACGGAAGACCCACCGAACTCAGAGTGGTACTCGACGGACTCGTTGGACCACAGGTCGCAGGTGTGAGCCATCAGGTTACCCATCAGGTCAGCGTGCGCGTCCTGAGCACCCTTGCCTTCCTGGGCAGACGGGCGTCCGGATATGGCCTTGAGTACAGGGCCCTCATAGCCGCAGTCCTTGTCAGGTCCGGTAGCGCCAGCCTCGATCGCGACCAGGGTTCTGGCGGAAGCGATCATACGGGTCACGGCAGAGAAGGTCCTGGGGATATCCTTGTCGAGGTAACCGCCGGCCATGAACATGGAGGTGTTCGCGCCTGCGCAGTTGGTGTCACCGCCGGGGACGATCTTGTTCTTCTTGGCGATGTCGACGATCTGGGGCCAGATCCACGCCATGTCAATGGAGCCGAGGTAGCCGATACCGAACAGCCATCCGCGGATATCCTGCCTGACAACAGCGTAGTCAGCGACTTCCTTGCCACCCATGGTCTCGACGGACAGTACATCGGCGCCGTTCTCGGCAGCGACCTCGAACGATTCGATGGTCTTCTCGGGGTACATGTGGGTCTTGTCCATGCCCTCCCTCAGGCCCATCTCAGCAAGCCTGGGGTCAGCGCAGGTGTGGCGGATAGCGCACGCGACGCCATACTCCTCGTTGAACTTCTTCATGACCGCCTTCTGGCCAGCAACTACCGGCGCAGCGTACTTCTTGGGGTCGTTACCCATCTGGTGGATCCACTCGTTCTCCAGCTGGAGGGAGGGGAAACCAAGGGTCACGGCGCGGTTCATGATGTCGGTGGTGATGTAGTCGACATATTCCTTGACCAGTCTCTCAACGGTCTTCTCAGTTCCGGGCCTGGGAGCGAAGTTGATCTCAGGGGAGACAAACCCAGCGCCGACCTTGAGGCCAAGGCCGTAGGACAAGGGGTACTTCGCGTCACCGAACACGATCTCATCTGCGGAGCCGTACTCCATCTTTGTGAAATTCTTCAGTGCCATTTTTTTCACCTCGTTTAGATCTTCCCCGCGATGATGTCGTCCCACTTCTCCCTAAGCCTGTGCCAGCTCCAGCCGTCAACGATCTTTGCGGCGAGGTGCGGGCCATCCTTGGCAGCTACAGCGTAGACGCCCATATCGAAGGACTCGACGAACTCTCTGTTCACAGCACCGCCGGCGCCGATGAACGGAAGGTGGACGTCATTCTCTGCCAACTTCGCGGTGATCCTCGGGAACGCGGACATGGTGGTGGTCATAAGAGCAGTGCCGGTCACGAAGTTCGGCTTGTTCTTCAGGACGCTGTCAACAACAGTGTCGACCAGAACATCCCTGCCAAGGTCGATGACCTTGTAGCCGTTGGACTTCAGAAGGACAGCAGCAATGTTCTTGCCAATGTCGTGGGGGTCACCCTCAGCGGCGTGCATGACGGCGGTTCCCTTGGTCTTCTTCTCAGTGGACATCGCTCCCTCGGCGAGCTTCATTCCCTTGTCGAAGGCGTCAGCGGCGACCATGACATGGGGCAGGTAGTAGATACCGCGGCCATAAAGCTCAGAAACAACATCCATTCCCTTCAGCAGGCCATCCTGAATAACGATCTCTGGGGCATTGGACTTGAGAGCGGCCTTTACATCGTCCTCGATGAGCTTGCCCTTCAAGTTCATAACATCCTCAGCGACCTTCTTCAGAGCAGGGTCCTTCGGGAGGATCCTTGCAGCGATGGTCTCTGGCTTCTCCGAAGACTCCATCTTGATGTCATATCGAGTCAAGATCTTGTCTGCATTTATTGCGTCGAAGTCTAGCATTTTCCCTTTCTCCTCTTGTCTGACAGTCCGGACTCTAACTCAGATTCCGAACCGCTCAATTCCTAAATTCGAAAAGAGTATATAAACAGTAGTCGAGATTTTTAATTTTATAGAGAGCAAAATTATATTGATGAAAAAATAAAAGTAGTACATCTGCTAAACTGCAACAATGTTTCCCCGAAGGCATCTGGCTCAAGATGTCTCCTAAGGGCTATAAGGATACTATGCTCGCACTCTATTACTTTAGTTAACGCGTAACAATATAAAGGTGATGCTTCGTTGTAAGAATTGATTCTATGAAATTAGAATACATGACTTATAGTTAACGTATTATATATAAAAAAATAATGGCTTTTTACCTCCATTTTATTGATGACCAGTATTTTATATATTATGATAAAACATCATCTTTCAATACAGAAGAGTTCCAAATTATATTTATAGACATTCTTTCTTTGGAAACTCTCACTTTTTCTTATAGTTAGTGCAATAAACGTCTTTTCGTTCGTTATACCGAACAAATGTCGTCCCCCTCTCAGAGCCAGACGCATTCGGAAATCATACTTTGAACTTTGTTGGTGTTTTTTCCTGACGATCAAAAATATTGTTAGTTCATCAAGCCTTGACCTAGTGAATGTGAAAGTATGGTATCCAGGATCCGTGTGGACATGACTATCTGCGCTCATAGGGCGCTGATCGATGCAGATATGCAAGATGATGGCACAGTAAAGGTCAGGATCCGTTCGACCTGCCGTGAGGTCCGCAGGTTCGGCAGTATGCTGAAGCCGTTGCACAAGGAAGAATACATCTCTCTAAGGGACTCAGGAATCATGGAGCTTGCCCATGAGTCCAACCTTACACCTACTTGTCTTGTCCCAGCGGGGGTTTTCAATGCCATATGGATGGAGGCCGGCCTGATATCTAAAAGATATGCTCAGAACGCAAAGAGCATATGTGTGGTTTTTGAGGAGTGACGAGCTAGTTTCTATTTCCTTAAAGGCGTTCATAGTTTAAGAATATATTGGATGTATAATCCAACTCTTCTAATGCTGCAACGGTCAACGTTCTCTCCATGCACCAATACTAATTCTCTCACACCGCCTTCAGGCCATCAGCGGTCAGTGCGGGAAGACCGATGAAAGAAATGTAAAAAGACCGGATTGTACCAACAACAGGATCAGTTCTATATAGATCTGCAGGTCCAGCAGAGTATTTTTTCAAATATTGTGATAGAAAGAGAAAAAGCAGCCGAGAGGCTGCCTAGTTTTATTACTCGGTGGTCTCCCCGTCGAAGTGCTCCTCGTGGGCTTCGGCATCCGCCTTGGTCCCATGCACTGTCTTGTCCTTGTGCTCTGGGGGCGAGTAGATTGTGTAGAGCTTCAGCTTCGTATCGCCGGTGTTGACCACATTATGCTCGGAACCAGCAGGAACGACCACGGCTGAGCCATCCTTTACCTTGTAAACATTACCATTGATGATTACTTCACCCTCACCCTCCTCGAACCGGAAGAACTGGTCCCTGTCATCATGGACCTCCATGCCGATCTCATCACCCTTCTTGAGGGTCATGAGCACAAGCTGGCTATATTCACCGGTATACAGAACCTTGCGGAAACACTTGTTCTCCTTGGTAGCATCTTCGATGTCGATGCAGAAGCCTTTCTTCTTCGCGTTCTTGTTCATGATGATTGTATTGTGACAATCTATACCTCAATGTTTCGCCTGTCCTAAAAGGGAGAATCTTAATCATGGCTATCAACTACGCATGTAGTTGATTATATGGTGCTCATCTGACACCATAATCATTTTGATGATGTTACCCTTATCGCTGGGCAATCGGTGGTAGTTCCATGCAGGTCGTAATCGTGGGAGCGGGAAATGTCGGCTACACCTTAGCACGTACGATGTCAAGGAAGTACACCGTCATGATGGTAGAACAGGACGAGAAGAGGTACAGAAGGATCCTGGATAGCCTGGACATAGGGGCGGTGAACGCCAACGGCGGCAGCCCGGCGGTCCTTAAGGACCTGCTGACTGACAAGACAGGATTGTTCCTTGCGGTAACTGAGAAGGATGAGTTCAACATATTCGCATGCCAGGTCGCCAAGAAGCTCCGCCCGGAGGTTAGCACGATAGCCCGCGTGCGGAATCCTGATTACATGGTCGGCGACATACAGTGGGAATCCTTTGGAGTGGACCGTACCTTCTCTCCCGAGCGCCTCACTGCCAGCAAGATGAAGAAATTGGCGATGGTGGAGGACCTGATCGATTACGAGAGGGTCCCCGGCTTCGGTCTGGCCGTTGCGGTGTTCAGGGTCACTGAGAGGCACGATGCTGGTCTGTTCAAACCCCTGAAGTTCATGGAGATGCCTCCAGGGAGCAGCATTCTGGTAATACATCGCAGGGGTGAGCTCCTCCTCCCTAGCAAGACAGAGAACCTTCAGGTTGGGGACGAGATAACCATTCTGGGACCCCCGGGGGCCATCAAGGAGTTCAACGCCTTGTTGGGAAGGGTGCATGACCCCCATGACTTCGTGGTGGTTGGGGGAGACATCGTTGCCGAACAGCTCCTGGACATACTGAAGGACACTAAATGCTCCATTAAGCTTATCGAGAAAGATGAGACCCGCTGCAAGTGGTTGTCCCGCAAGTTCGGGCATGCGATCATAATCAATGATAATGGCACCGACCCCTCAGTGCTGAGGGATGAGAACGTTAACATGGCCGACGCTCTGATCTGCACCACCGACAACGAGGAGGAGAACCTCCTCTCCTGCCTCATCGGAAAGCATCTGGGCGTTTCCAAGACCATAACAAAATTCTCCCGTCGGGACTACGAGATGGTGTTCGATATGAGCGGGGTTGACGCCGCCATAGGTACATACCATGTAGTGGCAAACGAGCTGGTGAGACAGACCGTCCCCGACCTGGAGGTGCTGGTGCTCATGGCGGGGTTCGATGAAGCGCTCATAGGGGTCCCGGTCGCCGAGAAGTGCATATATATGGGATGCCAGGTCTCTGAGCTGCGGCTCCCTGAGCGCTCTGTATTGGGGATGGTGATCAGGAACGATAGACCTGTTCCTCCCACTTCGGATCTCATTCTTAGTGGGGGAGACCTCCTTCTGATATATGCGTCGCGCCAAGACGTGCCGCAGCTGGAGCATATGTTCAACACAAAGATTCCGTTGGGCCCTTGAGGATAGAGAACTATGAATCTGGACCGCTGGCGCAGAGCTTGGAGGAATGGAATAAGGACAATATCGAAGAAGATCGGCTTCAATCGCTATTCTCTGCTCCAGAGAGTGAAGAGGAAGGGCGCGACCATACCTCACATTTTCGGCCTTCTGATGTTGTACATCGCCATCGCCATGCTGATACCTCTCCTCACCTCCATCTTCTATGAGGAGGATATCCGCATATGGATATATCCCATAGTCCTATCCACCATACTCGGCGGTATGCTGGTCCTCCGATATCGGTCCCCTGATCTGACCAGACCGACGGAGGCCTTGTTCGCCGTATCCACCGGCTGGTTCGTCATCGTTCTGCTGGGGGCCATCCCCTTCATCCTCTCCGGGATGTCCCCCGTGGATGCGGTGTTCGAGATGATGAGCGGATTCACCACCACAGGTTCAACCATAATGACGGACATCGAATCCTGGTCTAGGAGCCTTCTGTTCTGGAGGAGCTTCAGCCAGTGGTTGGGTGGGGCTGGCATCATCATGATATTCGTCACCATCCTGCCCATGCTGGGGGTCGGAGGCCGCTCCCTCTTCAAGAACGAGTTCCCTGGGCTGAACGTCCAGAACTTCTCACTGAGGATCAGGGAGGAGTCCAGGAAGTTCCATTACATCTACATCGGCTTCTCCGGGCTGCAGCTTGGTCTGTTGCTGCTGACAGGCATCGATGTGTACGATTCGTTCCTGGTCATGTTCTCCACGATGTCCAGCGGAGGCATGTCTCCCCACTCCACAAGCATCGCCTTCTACAACAACCCCCTGGTGGAATGGAACGTGATCCTGTTCATGTTCCTGACCTCGGCCAACTTCTACCTGCACTATCATGCCCTCGCCAACCGACGGCTGAGGAGCTATTGGGAGAGCTCAGAGTTCAGGAGCTATATCTTCATCATCGCTGTCGCAACCCTCATCATAGCTGCCATGTTGTGGGGAGGTGACATCAACGACCTGGAGAGAACGGTCCGCACCTCACTGTTCCAGGTGGTGTCGATCTCCTCCTCCACTGGTTTTGCCACCGCGGACTTTGCTGTCTGGGAGAGCGGCGCGATACTGATATTGTTGATCGTCATGGCCATCGGTGGAAGCACTGGCTCAAGTGCCGGTGGCATAAAGGTGGCCCGGATGATCTTGGCCCGCAAGTTCGTCTACGCGAGCTTGTACAAGACCGTTCATCCCCGGGCCTTGTTCCATACCCGGTTCGACGGCCGTCCTTTGGGAGAGGATGCTCTCACTTCGCTCATGGCAGTGATCATCTGCTATGGGATGACGGCGATGTTCGCGACCGCAGCCCTCACTATCATGGGGGTCGATCCTGTCACATCGTTCAGCGGGGCGCTGGCGACCCTGTCCAACTGTGGGCCGGGGATCGGGGCGTTCGGCCCCACGGAGAGCTACGCATTCCTTCCAGACCTGGGAAAGATAGTGCTGACATTCACCATGTGGGCCGGCAGGTTGGAATTCCTCACGGTCCTGGTGATCTTCCTCCCGGTCTTCTGGAAAGAGCTGCTGAGATATCACGAGTGAGGCGGTTGGACCCTACGGCGGTCAATCTCTTCCCTGATGGGATGAACGGTGACCGGAGCATTCAGAGGACAAGGCTGGATATGGACCGATATCGATGTGTCATGTACTCCAGGAGGTCACTGGATGCGATGATGATCATATTCTGGCATAACATCCGTTCGCCATGCATAGTGACCCTAACCCGACCTAGTCCTTCTTGAAAACTCTCTTCATGATGTCCTTGTCCTCATCATCGATGGCCTTGAGAACGAACAGCAGGGCCACGTACACCACGAAGCCCAATCCCACCGCCAGGAACAGGTTAAGATCGGGCAGGAGCAGGAGCAAGGCGGCCATCCCTATACCTGCGAGCGTCGGTCGACCGATGATGGTGATGATCCTGAGCTTGACCACCCTCGTGTATACGAAGTAATACTGGATGGCGTTGGTGATCAGTGTCGCAAGGGTGAACGCGAGGGCGGCCCCGACCGGTCCCAGGAAAGGTATGGTCACTATGCACACCGCGAAGTTCAGAGCAGCCCCTGCAGATGAGGAGATGGTGCTGAGGTGCATCAGCTTCGCCGCTGCCAGGAGGCTGCCCTGACCGGTGCCGAAGTAGGAGATGGCGAGCACGGGCAGCAGGACCTGCAGAACGATGATCGAGCCCGTTCGGTCCACATACAGAAGTCCGATGATATCGTCCGCCAGGATCATGCCTCCCAGAGTGAGCGGCAGCCCCATGCTGTACATGTACTTCATCAGCTTCTCCTGGGCCAACCCGGTCATCTCCGGCGAGGAGCTGTAGAGGCGGGCGATCACGGGGAGGAGCGCCTGCTTGAAGACCGTGGGGACGTTGATGAGCGCCGCCACGAGGTTGAAAGCTATGTAGAACAGCGTATTGGCCAGCTCCCCTGCCTCCCGACCGTTCATGCCCCAGACTATGGATAGAAGGAGGAAACCGTTCAACGCGTAGAACGTGCTCACCAAGCCCACGTTGATGGCGAAGGGGGCGGCCTCCTTCAGTTCCTGCTTTGCCAACTTGAGGTTCACACCCCTAGACGGCCTCACTATGAACTTGCTGCACACCACGTAGGAAAGGAAGACGTAGAGCATGCTGCCGCTGAGGACGACCAGCACAACCGTTTCCAGCCCAAAGCCCATCAGAACAAGCACGATGGCCAAGGTAACGGTGAAGACCCGCTCCACCAGAGAGGTCATGAGGACATAGTACATCCTTTCGTACGCTGTGAACATGGCCGAGAAGGTCTGTGCGATCCAACTCAGGGCTGTTGACAGGGCGATGACCATGTACGCCAAGGCCACCTTGGAAGGCATCTGCTGCAGCAGCACCAAGGCCAGGGTCATGAGGATGGCGAGCCCGCCCATCATGCCTCGCAGGAGCAGGATGGTATTGAGCTTCTGGGGGGCGATGGACTTGTTAGGGGCCACATCGACGACCAGCTTGAGGCCCAGGCCCAGATCGGCCAAGAGGAAAAGGACGTTGGCGACCGAGAACGCAGAGGTGTAGGTATTGTAGTCCTCCATCAGAGATGCGTTCAGGACTATCGAAAGGATCAGCGTAGAGACCTGGCTGATCAGTTGCACCAGTGCCATGGCCAAGGAGTTCTTGGCCACACCTCTTACCAGGCCCGTTGGATCACCATCTCTCTGTCGCGAACGGCCTCAAAGTGATGACGTGTTAAATATATTCTCATCTGAGGTTGGTCCTTGTCGAGTCTGGACGATGGGTGATGCTCCCCCGTACCTCTGCATTGGAAGGGGTCGTCGTGGGCACCCGGTCCTCGTCGATCTTCATCCTCAGAAGGTCGTTCATCAGCCTGGCGAGCTTGGACCCATAGCCGTAGCGAACGAAAAGGGGAGCGGGGTCGTTGAGATCGAAGTAGGCGTTGACGTCGACCTGGAGGCAGGACCGTATCCACTGGAACGTGGTGATCTCGCCTCGGCGTCGGAGGCGCCAGAAGGAGTCGATGTCATTGAGGCTGTCCCACCACAGGACACCGTCAGGGTAGTCCTCGACAAACGGTGGCGATTGCCTCCCGATAAGGTGGTCGTATTGGTAGAGGACCAGAGGCCTTCCTGCCTTGGACTGCAGGGCGTTCGTCTGCCCGGTGCGAGCGTTCATCTCCACCATCTTCCACTCCCCGTCCTGCTGGTCCTTCTTGAACTCCACGTAACCTATGCCGCGGTATCCTATGCCTTTCATGTACCTCATGGCGAGCTCGGTCACTTCTGGCTGATGAGCGCTCTCCACCAATGAGCCGACGCCAAAGCTCGGCGGATATTGCCGCAGCTTATGCCAGCAGAACGATGGTGATTCTTTGCCATGCTCGTCGAAGAACGCACCCACGCTGTAAAGGTCCCTCCCCGGTGGCCAGATGATCGACTGGACCATCACCTCGTGCCCCGATGCGAAAACTGTGGCCATCCTCTCTCGGAGCTCCTCGGAGGTGGTGACGATGAATCCCTTGTTAGGAAAGGTGGTGCACCATCTGTGGGAGTACAATGGCTTTATGAACGCGGGGAAGCTGATCGTCTTCTCCAACTCCTCCACGTCGCCAGGCCCGGTAGGAAAGTGCGTTTCCGGAACCGGTATGCCCAGACGCACCGCCTCATCGTGCTGGAGGCGCTTGTTGATCATGGCTTCCCGGACCTTCTCCGGAGGAGTGAGGAAGAGGAAGTGCTCAGAGAGGGCCTTCTCGTTCTGAGAGAGGAAACGGACGGCAGCATCGGACGCGGGGAAGATGACCCCCATCTGGTCCTGACCCTCTCCGGCCTTAAGAAGTGTCTGAAGGAGCGCCTCGGGATCCTCCTTGGGGTCTTTGGCCACCAGCTTCCTGACGAACTTGGAGGCGAAACCCGGAGCTTCGGGCCGGCTGTCTATGCCTACGACCGGAACACCCTGGCGGCCCAACGTTCGGGCTACGGCCAGGCCATTGGCGCCCATGTTGATCACATAAGCTCTCGGCAGATGGTCCTCGGTAATGGTCTGGCCCTCCTTGGATATGGACCGCCCTTTCCGCCTCTTAAATCCTGCGACCAGGAAATCAATGGGTGGAGTATAGCTAACGTTCATCGTTATCTATCCCTGCAAAATCCTTATTCGTCCACACCCCCTCTACCGCCTGATGCCTCCCGGACGGATCGTCGAGGAACAGCTGGCTCGCCAGCGCAGGTGGCTTGGGGACTCCTGGAAATGGCTTTTGAGCACTGTGGTCCTTGAGGGCACGACGGCGGGTGCAGAGAGACCAACGGCGTTGGATGTGGGGTGCGGTCCTGGTCTGGTCATGGAGCTCCTGTCCCCCTACCTTGATGTCCAGGGCGTCGACATCGATCCCGAGGCTGTGAACGCCTGCAGGGCCAGGCATCAGGAGGCCGTGGTGGGTAGGGCCGAGGAGCTACCGTTCGAGGACGGCTCCTTCGATATCGTGTACTGTTCGTACCTCCTCCTGTGGGTCGATGATGCGGTGGCGGTGGTGAGGGAGATGGCCCGGGTGGCGAGGACCTGGGTCCTGTGCCTTGCGGAGCCAGATTACTGCGGACGCATAAGCTACCCACCGGAGGTCTCGGTCATCGACGATGCCCTGGTCAAGGGGTTAAGAAGGCTGGGTGCGGATCCGAAGATGGGGCGAAGGCTGCCTGGCATTTTCTCCCAGTGCAGCCTTGTGCCCACCGCGGGCACTTTCGCCGGCATGTGGGCGGCCGGACGGATGAGGGAGGAGGCGGACCGCGAGTGGGAGGAGATCGTCCACCTAACGACAGACATCTTGGGGCGTGAAAGGAGGATCGAGCTGAAGCGGGCGTGGGACCGCGCGGTGGCGGAGGGAACGCTAGTTCAGTACAACCCCGTGTTCTATGCCCTGTCCAAGAAGGAGCGCTGACCGTTCAGGAGTCCCCGCGGTCCCAGCAAGCTCGGCTCCCCATCTTCCTGGAGAGGGGGCAGCCCCCGCCGCAGGTGTCCAGGAGGGGGCATTCCGAGCACTTCTCCTCCACGTACATCCTGCCCCTGATCTCCTTGCACAGTTCATGTTTCCATATGTACTCCCACGGGTCCTTCAGTATATTCCCCAGGGGACAATAGTAGCTCTGGCAGGGGAGGACCGTGCCGTCCGGCTCCACCGCCATGTTGATGGAGCAGGCCGTGCACTGCTTGATGCCCAGGCCGAGGTTGATGGGGTTCAGCTCGCAGTACGGTGTGGGGGTGTACCAGACCATACGCACCCCGGCCTCCTCGGCCAGCAGGCTGAGCTTTGTGAGTAGTTCCTGCAGGACAGGATAGGCCACACCCTCGGTCTCCTTCCCCTTCCCGGAGCGGATGACGCTGTTGAAGGCGATGTTCTTAACGCCCAGGCCGATGAGGAACCTCATCGTCTCCAGAACATCCTCTTGGTTGGTACCCATGATGGTGGTGTTCGTGCTGACGTACAGGTCCTCCTTCAGCGACGCTCTCAGGCCCTCGATCGTCTCCCTCCAGGCCCCCGGCGCTCCCGATAGGCGGTCGTGCACATCCTCGCGGTGGGATATGACCGTGATCTGAACATGGTCCAGGCCCATTTCCACCAGGTCCTTGAGGTATCCCGGGGCGCTGAGGTTTCGACCGTTGGTGACCAGGCCGGTTACCTGGCCGTAGCTCTCGGAGCGGGCTATCAGCCTGCCCAGATAGGGTACGAGCGTTGGCTCTCCCCCGGTGAACACCACGTGGGGAATGCCGAGCTGCCAGGTCCGGGCGATGACCTTCATCCACCTGTCCTCGTCCAGCTCCTTCATGTCCCGAGGCTCGTTGTAGCAGTGGGCGCAGACGTTCTGGCAGCGGTAGGTGAGGGCCAGGTCCATGCGGTAGGGGGCGGGGAAGTCGTCCGCGCCTATGGTGGGCCGGTCCGTCCCGATGGTCTCCATGATGCTGGTCTCACCGTGCATGAAGCGCACCAGCTGATCGGATATGCGGGAGTAGTGCTCCGATGCGGTGGAACGGTCCAGGCCCCTGTAGCGGTGGCCCATGTAGCGGAACATGTCCTCCTCGGTGCGGCCCTCCAGGAGGCATCTCATGTAGTCCAGCGCCGTACCGTTCAGCTCTACCAGCTGCGAGGCGTCGATTATCAGTATGCCCTTCTGCTTGGAGTCCACCCTGAGGTGGAACCGGTGATGGGCCAGCGATCCCTTGCCGTCATAACGGAAGACGCCCTGGGGAAGTCCCCGGCCCACCAGCTCGGACCAGCGCTGAGATAGGGTCATCAGCGTCCACCTCCTGCACAAGCGCAGGCACAGGCACAGGCGCAGGCGCAGCTGTGACCGCCGCCCCCGCCGCGGTACCCGCTGCTGGACGCGGAGGTGATGGGGATGGGGTTGGTGCGGGAGACCACCTGCCCAGTAAGGCCTCGCAGGTCATTGACGACGTTCTTGCCTGCGTCCCTCACCTTGTCCACATAGTCCTGGGCCAGGTTCTTTCCCGAGGATGTGCCTGCAAGAGGGTACCCGTTGACCGTCCGGCCAGTCGTGGGTATGTTGACGGGGAGGGGGAACACCGTCCTCCTCATCCTCCCTTCATAGTTCTTGTCGAGCATCATCCACTCGTTGCTCTGCTGCAGCACCGAAGCGAACTCCTCCGGCGTCTGGGCATCGGTCACCTGCTTCCACGCCTGGTCTACGATGGAGCTGTAGTAGGTCTTGGTGACGTTGACATCGAAGCCTTCCAGCTTCTTCGTGGTCGCCTTGATCAGGCCCACGAGGCAGTCCCGCAGGGCGTTGCGAACCACCTTCCCATCCTTTCCGATGGCCTTCAGATATTCCGTTTCGTACGTATGCTCTCCCACCTCCGTGAGCTTCTGGAGCTGCATGGGGTAGCTCTCATCGACCACCCGGACCATCTTCTTCCTGAGCAGGCCGAAAAGGATCATGGTGGCTACGTTCTCCAGCGGTCTCTCGAGAACGACGGCGGCCTCCACCGCGGTGAGGTCCCGGCGGGGTCCCGCCCCCACCACGCTCAGCTTGGGCTCGAAGTAGTCCATTCTGCGCTTTGAGGCTCCCCGGAGAGCTGCGACGAAGATGGAGATGAACATGGCCACAAACATGATAGGAAACAGAAGGACGAAGAGCACGCCTAGGTCCTCGAAGAGGTCGCCACCGCCAGTATTAAGGTCTGGATTGGTCGAAGGATCATAGTACACGGCCACTTGGCTGGCCGGGAAACCAGCCCCAATGTCGTAGGCTCCGATGGACTGGGAGGCGGGATCCACGTCAACGGCCTCCCAGGTGGCTACCATCCTTCCTATCTCGCTGTCCATGTACAGACCGTCGAAAGGCTGGTTTGTGAGCCATACAACCTCCGATGGATCGGTCAGGCTCTCGGGCAGGATGACGGAAGCATTAAGGATGCCGGTGTTGCCGTTCTGGTATTCAGGGTCGAACCATGTGGGTGTGAACTTGACGCCCGCCTGTCCCTCCTGATTGGGATTGGAGTAGATCATATGGGGATTGTTGATGTGGAAAAGAAGGGTGAACGATCCTCCGCCCTGGATGGCGCTGATGGTGCTCGGTAACAGGTCCACCGCCACCCCGATATCTATCCATGGAGAGGTGTATGGCGTGCGGGTGCCCTGCTCCGCTCCATCGACGATCACCTTGGCGGTCGCCGTGGAAAGGTCGTACAGGGAATTGGGCATGCCGATGTCTACACCGTCCAGATAGCCAACATCGGTGAAATGGATGAGGTAATCGATGTCCACGCTCCCATCCTGCAGCACCGTGACGTTCACTCTCTCCTCCGCCACGGAGAAGGAGTAGTCCGCTGCGGCCGCCTGCCCCACAGGGCCGGCGAACGAGGCGACCGATGCTACCAGGGCGAGAGTGAAGAGGACGGCCAAGGCCGCTCGTGGGAGAGGGAACGGCCGATGACCTACCATTTGGGGGCCTCCTCCATGGCGTAGACGCTCCCGCAGTAGGGGCACTTCACCACGATGCCTCCCTTGACGATGCTGAGGTCCTTATCAGAGAGCGGGGCACCGCACGAGCGGCAGGTCATCTGCTTCTGCTCCAGTGTGCCTGAACCGCTCATCTGAACGTTGAAGGTCTGGTTGATGAGCTTGGGCTGGGCGGCCTCGATCTTGTCGCTCCGGTACACAAAGAAGAGGAGCGCCCCCGCCATCACCAGCATGATGGCCCCGGTGATCAGGTTGATGGTGCCCCAGGCGATGATGAATATGCCGCCCAACAGAATGAGGAATATGGCCACAAATATCAGCACGCCGCTCAGTATCTTGTTCATTCAAGCTCCCGGATATGCGAATCATATATCCAGATAATAAAGGGATGTGAGCCTGGTGAGCTATCCCGTTCTCAAACCGGTCAGCCTCTCGCTCACCTCCCACAGCATTCTGGCCTCCTCCATGTCGTATAATGCGGGGGCAGGCCTCCTCGACCTCATTCCGGAAAAGCACTGACCGGTCAAGCCCTCGGCCTCGGGTGAGGCCGCCAGATGGATCGTTGTTCTAACTCCCGACCTCCAGCTTAGCTCGAAGGGGCGCACGGCCACCATGTCCAGATGTGCCATCCCTCCGGCCTCGATTCCGAACCTTGTCCGCCCCGCCCTGTTTTCTACGAAGTTGGCGGTCACTCCCGACCCCTGCAAACGCTGGGCAAGCTCGTAGGTGAAGAGGATGTTGGCGAGCTTTGCCTGCCCGCATGCTCTGGACGGCGAGTACCCTCTATCCAGCATCAGATCGTCCAGGTTTAGGGAGCCCGCGGGATGAGGTGTCGAGGAGACCGTGATTATCCTAGATGGAGCGGAGGACCTAAGGGCGTCCAAAAGCAGGTTGGTCAGAAGGAAAGGGGCGAGATGGTCCACGGCAAAAGTGCGTTCGTACCCATCCGCGGTCACCTCCCGTTCATGGGCCACCGTCCCCACGTTATTGATGAGAACGTCGATGCGATTTGGCTCGGCCATGATCTCTGCTGCTGAACGCCTCACCTCCGTCATTGAGGAGTGGTCTGCCGTCAGGGACCTGAGTATGGAGTCGGGGGAGTTCCTAATCAAACTCTCTGCCACTGATGACAGCTGCACCTTGTCCCCGCCCACGAGGACAAGGGACGCTCCCATCCTCGCCAAACCCTCTGCTGTTGCTCTGCCAAATGCTGTGGTGGCCCCCGTGATGACTACGATCTTGCCTCTCATAGCCCTGCTCTCGGCCATCATGAACACATCCATTGATGTGTTAGCAGAGCAGTAATATTTCATTCGTTCAGAGCTGGTATTATGCGTCATGAACGATTCCGCAAGTGGTTCCTTGAGAGCTAGTTCCTCTGGTCAGGGGGCCCTCTCCGTTCTGCCAAAATGCAGCTTCAGGCCTACCAGGCACAAGTTCAGGGTCAGGGCGATGGCGTTCCAGATGATTATCGGAAGGTCATCGGTCAGGAGGCCGTAGATCAGCCAGAGGAACATCCCCACGCTGAGAAGCATGGGCATCAACAGAGACACCTCGCCCATCTTTCTCTCGCGCAAGCTCTTGACTATCTGGGGCACAAACCCTACTGTCGTGAGCAGACCTGCCGCCAGTCCGAGCATGAGCCAACCGTCCATCAGGAAGGTGAACGTGACCCGTGCCTATTTACTTTCCATGCTCCTCCCGTTCATAGCCGGATGAGGTGACGTGCGAGATGGTCTTGCATCACAGTGAGGGAATTCCTTAATGTACAGATAGCGCATCGTTCGAACGGCGATACCATGGCGGTCCGGAAGATCATCAAGATCGATGAGAGCAGATGCGACGGGTGTGGTAAGTGCGTGGATGCTTGCGCTGAGGGAGCGATCGAGATCAGGGACGGAAAGGCCAAGATCGTCAAGGACATGTTCTGTGATGGCTTCGGGGCGTGCCTGGGCGAATGTCCCCAGGGTGCGCTGACGATCGAGGAGAGAGAGGCTGACCCCTTCGACGAAGAGGCGGCTAAGAGGCATGTTGAGGAGAGCCGAGCACCGCCCTCCTGCGGCTGCCCCTCGGCCGTGCCGATGCTCCTCCGTCCTCTGGAAGCTGCATCCACGCCGACGGAGGACGGGTCAGAGCTGGTCAATTGGCCCATACAGATGGGCTTAGTATCCCCCAACGCTCCTTACTTTCGGGGCGCCCGCCTGCTGCTGGCTGGAGACTGCACGGCCTTCTCCTTCGCCTCCATGCATCCAAGTTTCATCAGGGGGCGTACCACCGTCATCGGCTGTCCTAAGCTCGACGATAACCAGGAGTACGTCGAGAAGTTAAGTGCCATCCTCGGAGCCAACGACATCAAGGACATCACCATATTGCACATGGAGGTGCCCTGTTGTGGGCAGCTTCGTCGCTTGGTCAAAGAGGCGATGGGGAAGGCGGGTAGCAGCGCGCCGATAACCAGCTACACGATCGGCCGGACAGGAGCGCTGGTCAAGGATCAGGGTAAAAAATAGCCAATAGCCAGCTATAGTTGGATGTATAATCCAACTACTTTTTACAACAAGTAAACCATATATAGGCCGACCCGCCTCGACGATGTCAATTGGATGTATAGTCCAATAGGCTTTGAGGTCCATGAGGGCGGCTACGCTGTGGAGTCCAGGGAACATGTCGGTGGGTGATGTGAAGGAGCCCCAATGCCCTCCTGGAGGGGCGGTCCTGAGAGTGACAGCCTGCGCCGTATGCCCCACCGACATCAAGATGGCCCGTGTGGGTCAGAGGGACCTGTCATATCCTCGCATACTGGGCCATGAGGTGGTGGGGGTCGTGGAAGAGGTCGATGGGGCGGGGACCCTGTCGATCGGGGACACGGTCCAGGTCTGGCCGGGTGTGGCCTGTGGTCAATGCCCCTCATGCCTAAAGGGCCTGGACAACATGTGCGCCCATCAGGGCATCATCGGCTTCAACCATGACGGTGGCTTCGCCGAGCTCATGGCCGTCCCCGCCCAAACGGTGGCCAGGGGGGGTGTCAATATGTTGTCCTCTGATGTGGACCCGGTGCTCGCGACGCTGACCGAGCCGCTGGCCTGCTGTGTACACGGCCAGAACGCCGCGTCCGTGTCCTCTGGCGACCGCGTGGTGATCTTCGGCGCCGGCCCCATGGGCCTGATGCACGCGGCGTTGGCACGCAGGAAGGGGGCACAGGTCTTGGCCGTGGAGCCCGACCCGGTACGCAGGGAGCTGGCCCTGAGCATGGGCGCGGACGCAGGATCGGATCCTGCTTCAGAAGAGCTGTCTGGATCGGTGATGGGGTGGACAGAAGGCCGGGGGGCTGACGTGGCTATCCTCGCAACCCCCAAGGTCAAGGTTGACGACGCCCTGATGAGGATGATGGCACCGCGGGGACGGATCTGTGCCTTCTCGGGGCTGCCCAAGAACGATGCCCGAATAGATGTTGATATCAACCAGCTACATTACCGGGAGCTTGTACTGGTGGGGGCATACGGATGCACCAGCGCCAGCGATTCCGAGGCCTTCGGCATCATTGCCCGCGGGGAGGTGGACCTGCGTCCTCTGATCTCACAGCGTTTGCCTCTGTCCTCGATCGAGGAGGCATTCAGGGCCATAGAGGAGCGCAGGGCGCTCAAGTGTGTCATTGACGATCTTGAAAGGTGACTTTATGGAAGAGAAGCTAAGGACATTTGGCGGAAACGTGAACCATCTCATCGGCGGCGGGGACCTGACCCGTGCTCAGGCGAAGGAGATGTTCCGGCAGATACTGTTGAACGAGCAGCCCGACCTGCAGCAGGGCGCGTACCTTGCGGCCATCACCGCCAAGGGGGCCACCCCTCAGGAGATCGCGGCAAGCTGGGAGGCCATCTATGAGATCGATACCATCAAGGTCACTCCCAATGTCAATGCCCCACTGGTCGACAACTGCGGAACGGGCATGGACACCCTCAAGACGTTCAATATCTCCACCGTGGCCTCCATCATCGCCGCCGCTGACGGCGTGGTCATGGCCAAGCATGGGGCCAGGGCCATAACCTCCAGATGTGGAACGGTGGACATAGTGGAGGCGCTGGGCGTGGATGTGGAGTGCGATGTGTCAATTGTAAAGAGGAGCATCGAGCAATCCGGAATTGGCATATTCAACGGCATGTCCCCCAAGGTCCACCCTACTGCTCTGGGAAGGATCCTATCGCAGATACGCTTCGGGACCATACTCAACATCGCGGGCTCACTGGCCAATCCCGCCCTTCCCCGCTACGGCGTCAGGGGGGTATACTCAGAAAGCATGATCAAGCCCACCCTGGACACCATGAAGGAGATCGGGTACCATCAGGCCGTGGTCTTCCACGGCCTCAACGCCTCTGGTAGTAAGGGCATGGACGAGATGTCCACGCTCGGACCGACCAAGGTGATGGAGCTCTGCAAGGACGGGTCCACGCTGACCTACACCATCAACGCCCAGGACATGGGGATCAAGCCAGGGGTAGAGAAGGACCTCCTGACAACAGGGGACAGGGAGCTGGAGGCCATTCACATACTGAGGCTGCTCAGCGGCGAGGAGAACGGTTCCCGCCAGGACATCGTGTGCCTCAACGCCGCGCCCATACTGTACATGATGGGGAAGGTGTCGTCCATCGAGGATGGGGTGGAAAGGGCGCGGTCGATACTGGCCAGCGGCGCGGGCATCAAGAAGCTGCAGGACTGGACCAGGCTACAGAACTCCGATCCCTCTCTGGGAGAGGGTAGGTTCAACGAGCTCATCGCCCGGGCGGACATACCGGCCTGATTGACGGACAGCCTACTTTTTCTCGGCCTTCTTTCGAGACCGAGAATCTCTCTTCATCCTGTAGACGTCCTCTTCCTCGTCCGAGGACAGGACGACCGAGGAGAGCTGTGCCTGGCCATCGAACTCGACGACCGGTACCTTAGCCGCCTTATACAGCCTCATGATGAACTCCTTCATGAACTCCAGTTCCTCCAGGGTGACCTCGGGCGGCAGCTGTAGGCGGAACATGTGGACCTCCCGGATGGTATCGAAATAATACCGGATATCGGCCTGGCCGAGGAGGTCACGGAAGCGCGGAGCGTCCTTTCTCCGCTGTGACAGCGAGATCAAGCGGTCCACCCACACCGCGTCGGCGTTGATCAATATGGTCTCTACCCCGAGTACTTTCCACATGCTCGTCCGGTAGCTCCTTTCCCTAAATAAATCCTAGGAAGCGTGGAAGCGGGGTATCACGGATCGAGGGAGGCATCGGTTTATCTATCTATTATATATATTAAAAACACCCAATTTAATAGCTTGTGACCGAAGGAACGTTATATCACAACGCGTCTATGAGGGGAAAGATGCGACAAGCGCCAAGATTGTTAAGCTCCATTGGCAACAATCCCATCGTCAAGCTCACCGCCATCGTCCCGGAGGACTGCGCTGAGGTGCATGTTCTGCTGGATTACCTCAACCCCTCTGGAAGCGTGAAGGACCGCATCGCCAAGTACATGGTGGAGAGGGCGGAGGAACGTGGTGAGCTTCACCCCGGGGACCGCATCGTAGAAGCCACCTCCGGCAACACTGGTATCGCCTTCGCGATGATCGGGGCCGTCAAAGGCTACAGGGTGACCATCGTGATGCCGGAGCAGATGAGCAAGGAAAGGAAGGCCCTGATCGAGGCTCTGGGTGCGGATATCGTGTGCACCCCAGGCTGCGGCAGCGATGTGGGCCTGGCAATGGCCAAGGTCAAAGAGATCCAGGCAGCCGACCCTCGGGTGTGGGTCCCCGACCAGTTCTCCTCTGAGGACAACTCCCGGGCCCATGAGACCACCACCGGCCCGGAGCTGGTGAGAGGCGTGGGCCGGGACATCAGTGCCTTCGTGGCGGGGGTAGGCACGGGCGGTACCCTCATGGGGGTGGCCCAGTACTTCCGGAAGGAGAACATCGATGCCGACATCGTGGCGGTGGAGCCGGCCGAGTCCGCGGTCATGTCGGGCGGTGAGAAGGGTTGCCACCAGATAGAGGGTATCGGCGACGGTTTCATCCCTCCCCTGATGAAGATGGACATCGTTGACCGGGTCGAGGTCATAGCCTCGGACGAGGCCATAGAGATATCCCTGATGCTCATGAGGGAGGAGGGGATCATGGGGGGCATCTCCACAGGTGCCAACGTGGCCGCGGCCATAAGGTTGGCCAAGGAGCTGGGGCCGGGTAAGAAGGTGGTCACTCTCGCTCCTGATTCCTGCACCCGGTACTTCTCCACCGCCCTGTTCTGAGCGACAGGCGTCTAAGAAAGGAAAGGTGAAGATTGCCCTGCTTGACGGATAAGGTTAAGCCCCTGACACACATAGTGGCAATGCTATGCCCGTACGCTTGCCTCCTCACAAGCACTGCCTGAACTGCGAGGACCCCATCCCGGAGGATAAGGACTATTGCTCCGAAGAATGCATGCTGGAGCACGGGCTGAAGAAAAAGCAGGGTAGCCGCAAGATGACCTTGTTCTACGTCGCTGCGGCCATAGCCCTTCTGCTGTTGTGGGTGCTCACCTTCGTCAAGTTCTAGGCCGCTCCATGACCGCGCTCAATGTGCGGAGCAGCCCCACGGTCTCCCTTACATCGTGCACCCGGATGATGTTCGCACCGTTCAGTACGGCCACGGCGGCAGCGGCCAGGCTCCCGCCCAGCCTCTGTGCCGGGGGCTCCCCGGTGATACGGCCGATGAATCCCTTGCGGGATGCCCCCACCAGGAGCGGGCGACCTGCGCAGCGCATCTCCCGCAGGCGATCAAGGATCTCCAGATTGTGCTCCTGGAGCTTCCCGAAGCCAATACCTGGATCGAGGATCATCCGGTCCCGGGCCAGCCCCTGATCTTCGGCGAGGTCCATTCGCTCATCCCAAAACCGCATGATGTCCGCGACCACGTCCTCGTACGTGGTGGCATCTACCCTTTCCTGCATGGTCAGGGGATCGCCCAGCATGTGCATGAGGATTACCGGGACCCCTGCCTGGGAGGCGACATCGATCATCTCCGGGTCCTCGAGGCCGGAAATGTCGTTGATCATGCTCGCACCGGCCTCGATGGCTGCCGCGGCCACCTCCGGCTTGCGGGTGTCCACGGATATTGGTATTCTGGTTCGCTCGGACAGGGAGCTGATGACCGGGACCACTCTCCTAAGCTCTTCCCACTGATCCACTGGAAGCGCCCCGGGACGGGTGGACTCGCCCCCCACGTCAATGATGTCCGCTCCCTCGGCCGCCATCCGCAGGGCACGCTGGACGAATTCACTGGCATCCACGTCGCCCTTGCCATCGGAAAATGAATCGGGTGTGGCGTTTACTATCCCCATGACCAGGGGGCGGCTGAAGTCCAGGCTGCCTCGAGGGAGGGCGATGGAGGGGGCTCCGTTGGAGCGGTACGTCTGTAGTGCCGAAAGGGCATCCTCGTCCCCTGAGACCATTTTCTCCAGGAGACGAAGGTTACCTGCCGGCACACAGGCACGGTACCGTGGCCCTGCTTTCCGGCAGAGGCACCGTGCGCCTTTCATACTAAGCAGGTCGCAGAATGACCGAACCTCGATGCCGTTACCCTCGACGAACAGCGCTGCCGCCTGCTCAGGCGTGGTGACCTCAGGTCGATCGAAGCCCAGCTTCCGGATGTCATTTAAGGCGGCGGTCTCCGAGGGGTAGCACCTCACCCTGAATATCATGTCACATCAGGGTATCGATGAGCTCCACCAGGTCCTTGATCTCGACCTTGGATCGAGAGCGGTCCTTCCCCACCTTGAGGTTGTTGACGCAGAACGGGCAGGTGGTGACCAGCACGTCCGCGAAATCTGCCTCCATAACGCGCTTGGCGGCTATCTGCTCCGACAGGTCGGGGAACGCCGAACGGACACCCCCGCCGCCACCGCAGCACCGGGCCTCGGATGAGTTGCGCGGCATCTCCTTGAACGAAGCCCCCGGCACCTTGGAAAGCACGTCCCGGGGGGCCTTGTAGACCAAGGAATGGCGTCCCAGGTGGCAGGGATCATGATATGTGATCTTCTTGTCCAGGGTCGATAGCTTTATGTCCCTGTCCGCCAGGAACTCGGAAACATGACTGACCTTGAAGGGCACTTCCACATGCTTTGGGTATTCCTCCTTGAACATGCGGTAGCAGCCCGCGCAGGAGAATATCACCTCTTCCACGCCCTGATCGGCTATGGAGCGGACGTTCCTCTTCATCTGTGCCACTACATCCTCTTCGGACCAGCCTACCCTGCCCATTACGCTCCCGCAGCAGGACTCGTCCAGTAGGGTGTAGTCCTCGCCCAGCTTCTTCAATATGGAAATCGTGGCCTTTGCGGTGGACTGGTTGCGGTAAGCGGAGGTGCATCCGACAAAGTAGCCCAATCTTGCCTTATGGGGTTTCTCCCCGAAGACCTCTGCCACAGGGCGCTCGTCGCCGTACGGGTTTCCATACTTCTTGATGCTCTCTACCACCTTACGGTGGGCAGGCAGCACAATATCTGCATCGACCAGGTCCCTCCTGGCCCGCTCCACCACCTCCACGACCTTGACCTTCGAAGGGCATCGCCTCTCGCAGTCCTTACATGTGGTGCACTGGTACAAGGCCTCCACCACCGAGGGGTCGGCCGGTATCTCCTTCTGCATGAGCCCATATGCCAGGATCACCCTTCCCCTGGCCACGCCTATGTCCCAGCCGATATCCTCGAACGCGGGGCAAACGCTCTTGCAGAACCCGCACATGGTGCAGGTCATCATCTCCTTCTTTACCTCTTCCAGGTTCTTTGCGTCGATAGTATCGGCCATTTCAGTTCACCCTCGGCACGGTTATGCTTCCGTCCATGTTGAAAAGCACCTTGGCGTCCTTATTGCTGGCCAGTGCGGCATCCACGGCCTCCTGTACGGTCGGGAACGAGCGGATGTTGGCCTTCTCCAGAAGTTGAGGGTCCAGGCCGGTCACGGCCCAGACGTTGGCCCAAACGGCGATCTCTGCCATCTTGGCCGCCTTGTGGTATCCCAGCTTGTACTCCCGCGCCAGGTTCTCAAGCACCTCGCGGGGGTCCTGGGACAGAGATAGCTGCTGCAGGAAGGTGTCATGGCCTATGCCTTGACGGCACTTCGACACCATGATGATGGTGCCGCCCTCCTTGAGGGCCCACTTCCCGTTGTCCAGAGCTTTCTGCGATTGGTACAGGTCCACGTCCATGGGGTAGGGGGCGATGGACACGACGACATCGGCCTTCTCCTTGATCCCCACGGAGAAGACCTCGTTGGCCCACTTGACCGCCTGGGAGAAGGAGGCGTGCAGGTCCCCCGCCTCTACCTTGTAAATGTTCTGGTGCCGGTCCAGGACTATCTGGATAGCAAAAATGGGCTTGTCCTTTACGACCTTCAGGGCATCCATCATGTCCTCGTGAACGGGGTTGCCCTCGAGCACCAGCGCCTGGGCCTCCTGCTTCATGGCCAATTTGTGGTTCTGCTCGATGGTCTTGCGAGCGGCCACTCCCGGAAGGAAGGACTTACGCCCTCCGGTGTAGCCCGCGAAGTAATGAGGCTCCACCGAGGTGATTATGACCAGCCGGTCGGCGTTGACGGCCATCTCGTTGACGAGCATCTCTGTCCCGTTCTTGGATGTGCCCAGAAAAACGCAGTTATCCTTTTTAGAGTCGTGGCAATGGATGTTCGACCGGAGCCTGTCAAGATGCTTTCCGAAGATGAAGCGGTACTCGTCCTCGGTGGGCGCCCTGTGGTCGCCGGTGGCGATAAGGTACCTCGCCTTGCTGAGGTCCATCCTTTCGCTCAAGGCGTCCAGGACCTTGCAGGTCGGCGTCGGACGTGTACCGTCGTTGACGATGAAAACGATGTCCTTTCCCCCTTCCAGGAACTTCTCCAGGGAAGGTCCTGCGACCGGGGCCTCCAATGCCCGTCTGACCTCTGAACGTTCGTCCCCCACATGAACGTCCTTAGGGTAGATGGTACCGGCAAAGTTCTCCTCTGGCAGATGAACAAACTGCTTCTCGTCCTTTCCATACGGGATAGTAAGCCTCATACCTCAATCAAATTGGAATAATAGAGCCGATATTTAACCGTTTGATAATTTCTAACACGTATCACTGCGAAATGTGAGAAGGAACCTACTGGAACCGTCGCCGAGGAAGAACACGTCCCGCTGGAAAAAAGGATATTAGGCCCTCATGCTCCTTAGTCAATCATGAAGACCCTCGCAGACCTAGGGGAGAAGGAGGTGGTGTCCTTGCTGCTCCAAGGGGTCAAGACCACGGTCGCCGTGGGGCCGGGAGATGATGCCGCGGCCATCGACCTGGGGGATCGGTACCTGGTCGTGTCCACCGATGTCATAACCCGCTCATCCCACATGCCCGACGGAATGACCGATTGGCAGGTGGGGTGGTTCGCCGCGGCCGTTAACTTCAGCGACATCGCGGCCATGGGCGCACGCCCCATAGGGCTGGTGATGGCCTACACTCTCCCGAGGGACATGCCGTTCAACAGGCTGGAGAGCATATCGCAGGGGGTCAATGACTGCTGTCGGGCCGTGGGCGCTGATCTCCTGGGCGGTGATACCAAGGAAGGCACGGGTATTGTCCTGGCAGGCACGGCATTGGGCCTGGTGGACAAGGACAAGATCCTGCTGCGCAGGGGTGCGAAGGAAGGGGACATGGTCGCCGTGACCGGCCCCCTGGGACTGTCCGCGGCGGGGTATGCGGCCATCAGGAACGGCATAGATGACCCCCGTGCCGTGAGGGCCCTCCTGGAACCTCAGCCCCGGACGGCCGAGGGTATGGTGCTGGCAGCCTCAGGGCAGGTGACCTCCTGTATGGACATAACCGACGGGCTGGCCTACTCCATCGGGGAGCTGTCGAGGCAGAGCGGAGCGGGTTTCGAGGTGATCTGGGAGAACATACCTATGGGGGAGGGAGTGGAGGAAGTGTCCCGGAAGAGCGGCGTCCCGCTGGAGGACCTGGTACTGCACTTCGGCGGAGACTATGAGCTTCTCTTCACATTCTCGCCCCAGGCGGTAATCCCGCTTCAGAAGGCGTTGGAGGGACGGATGCACATAATCGGTCAGGTCAAAGGGAGCGAGAACTTTATGATCGTCGAAGGCAGGGCGGTACCTCTGGACACCAGGGGCTACGAGCACTTCAGGAGGTGACCATGAAGGAGGCGAGATTCTGGACCGAAGAAGGGGACAGGGTGCGCTGCCATCTGTGCCCGCACTCCTGCCTCATCGGGCTCGGTAAGAGGGGCATCTGCGGCGTGAGGGAGAACCGCGAGGGCACCCTGTACAGCATGAACTATGGGATGGTGTCCTCTATGAACGTCGATCCCATTGAAAAGAAACCTTTGTACCACTTCCATCCTGGCGAGGGCATATTCTCCCTGGGCAGCTTCGGATGCAATCTAAGGTGCCTTAATTGTCAAAACTACCTCATATCCCAGGCTACTGTGGGAGACCTGCTGCTCAGGGAGATGACCCCCACCGACGTGAGCGATATCACCGTGGCGCAGGGCTGCCGTGGGGTGGCCTTCACCTACAACGAGCCGACCATCTGGCATGAGTTCACGTACGATGCCATGAAAATAGCTAAGGAGCGGGGGTTGTTCACCGTTTACGTCACCAACGGCTTCATCCAGGATGCCCCTCTTCGGGAGCTGTCCGCCCACTTGGATGCTATGAATATCGATGTCAAGGGGTTCACTGGGAGGTTCTACTCCGAGATATGCAGAGCTACCCTGGAGCCGGTGCTGCAGGCGGTTGAGCTGGCTCATGAGCTTGGCATACATGTGGAGCTCACCTACCTCATCATCCCCGGGGAGAACGATGACCGCGAGGAGATACTCCAATTCTCAAGATGGGTGGGGAAGATCGACCCCAACATACCTGTGCACTTCACGAAGTTCCATCCTGACTACCGGATGTTCGACCGGATCCCCACGCCCAGGTCCACGATGGAGATGGCGAAGGAGGTGAGCATGAGGGAGGGTTTGAACTTCGTTTACCTCGGCAACATCAGCATCCCTGGAGGAGGGGACACCATATGCCCAAAATGCCACACCAAGGTCGTGGAGAGGGATGGCTACCGGGTCCTGCCCCTGAAGGTTCGCGAGGGACGGTGCACGGTGTGCGGCCGGGACCTGAACATGATACAATAGAAGATAGTGGTGTGAGGGCATGAAGATCAAGTACTGGACGCTCTCGATAGTTCGTGAGCATCCAGACGTCCTCCTAAGGCCTCGGACATTCGCCGCAGCCTGGGTGACGGATATGGTCGATGGACGGAGGTAAGGACGGACGGGTTCTCCATCGGACCTTAATGATGGTCGATCGATCATGTACAACAGACCTATCACTAATGTTGGGCCGTGATCCGCTGCACCTATCATCGGACCTATGCATCCTCACGAACCGTCATCCCTGCTCCTCTAACCTTGACGGCAGCCCGAGATCCGGACCCTTCAGTGGATGAACAGGAACAGCAGGTTGCCCACGATGACCGAGAACAACAGGGATGCGGCTATGGGAATTAGGAAAGGTATCTTGGGCGTGACCCATACCTCCTTGAGCCCGGCGGCGCTGAGCTTGTCCAGGTCCTCATTGACGGTCTCGGAGGCCGGGGGAAAGACGCTGAACTTCACCGCTCCCTCCTCCACGCGTTCCATGGGCCACACGAACTTGCCCCTGGCCTCCTCGATGGGCATCCTGTACCCGAGCAGCATGGCGGGGAACCGGACCTGCTTCTTTGAAAGATTGTAGAAGAGGAGGAGGATAGGCACGATCACGGTGATGATCGCTGCGTTGAATAGGATTAGGAGCGGGAACGGCAGTACGAACTGGGCCGCGTCATAGGGAAGGTCGATAAGGGGTAGAGGCTCGATGATGGGATAGAGAGGGAACATGATGGAGAGAGCGATAAGGGCCTTCGCGTCCGCCCCACCCTTGATTATATCGAACTGGTAGAGCAGGATGAAGATCAGGAACATCATCGGTACTATCATCAGCTTCCAGAAGTAGAGGTCAGCGTTGTACTGATAGATCATCACGGCAAGCAGTCCGAAGGCCATGGCGTACAATCCCAAGGGCAAGGGACTGATCCCGTCCTCGAACATCCCCTTCCGGTCCCAGAAGATATCCAAGAAGAACCATGCGATCGGTGCCAGTATTGCCAGATATGCGATGTTGGCCCCATCTAACAATATCTGAGCTGCCAGGAAGACCATTCCCGCCCCTCCGATCGCCATCCAGTACAGGTCCGATGCCTCTCTGGTCCTCCAATCGGCCCGGGCAGCGATGGCTAGCACGATGAACGCAATGGCAACCTTGAGGACAGAAATCCAGTCCATGTATCTGGCCAAACGCTGGTTGCTAAAAACACTTTCTACATGGCTATCGAGGAAAATTAATTAGTGAGTATTTTATCCTGGCGGAAGATGAGATGGAGCTTTGCGTTATCATCTGTCCTGCTGATCCTGACCGTGGCCGTCATGGTTCCGGTCGTCGCGGGGGAAGGAATTAACGTCCTGGAGGTCCAGGAGGGTTATGAGAAGATCGATGAGGCGACAGAGTCCATAACATTCACCTGGGTAGCGTACAATAATGATACGGAACCCTACCTCCTGGAGATCGTGGGCACCTTGGGCCCCAGTTCCAACGGTAAGATGCCCTCCAACGTGGACCTGAAGATAGGCCAGGACTATTCGGCGTTCGAGCCTGGTACCAGCCGGCAGATAGTCGTCGTGCTGTCTTCCACCCAGGCGGTGGAGTCCATGGACTTTCCCATCTATGTAAACATGACCTTCACCAAGATGAGCGACCCCGATCAGGTGCTGGTGGTGCCCAAGGTGGCCGTGGTGCACGTGGAGGCGCTCTTCGAGTCCACGGGCAACAAGATCTTCGGGATCTGGGACAATAACTTCCCCTCCCCCTTCAACACCCTGATCTGGTCCTTCATATTCACCATCATTTTTTGGATATTCATAGCCGCCGTCATCTACTTCGTCGTGGACCCCATCGTCCACATGCTCACAAGGAAGACCAAGACCGATCTGGACGATCGCATACTGGAGGTCACCAGGATCCCCATCTTCCTCCTCATCATCATCTTTGGTCTGGTGGACTCGCTCTCCATCATTGACATACCCCAGGAGTGGCATGTGACCATCATCCTGCTATACCAGATCTTGCTCATCCTGGTCATCTCCTATGTGGTGTACCTTATTTTCGACAGGGTCATAATCTACTATGCCCAGAAGTGGGCCAAGGTCACTGATACAGAGATCGACGATGTGCTGGTGCCCCTTCTGCACAAGGCTGGCCTTATCCTCATACCCACATTCGCATTGGGGGCGGTGCTGAGCCTCTTCGGGGTCGACCTCACCCTCCTCGTTGCTGGCTTCGGCGTTGTGGGCATAGTCATCGCCTTTGCCGTCCAGGAGACCCTGAGCAACGTGTTCGCGGGAACCCAGCTACTGTTGGACCGCCCCTTCAAGATAGGGGACCTCGTGGAGCTCGATACCGGGGAGATCTGCGAGGTGAAGAAGATCGGCCTACGGTCCACCACCATGTACAACACCGCGGACCATGAGATAATCGTGGTGCCCAACAACGATGTCGTGAACAAGAAGGTGATCAACTACTCCCGGCCGGATATGCACCGCTCCATGAACGCAGAGATAGGTGTGGCCTACGGGACCGACCTGAACAAGGTGAAGGAGGTCCTTCTCAAGATCGCCTCCGACCATCCTGACATCATCAAACAAGAGGGGCAGATGCCATATGTCCGCTTGGCCAAGTTCGGCGATTCCTCCGTGGACTTCAAGCTGTGGTACAGAGTTGAGGTCAAGAATATGTGGAGGGTGGCATCCGAGGTACGCCAGGCCATATACGACAGGTTCATGGCCGAGGGCATCGAGATCCCATTTCCTCAGAACGTGGTGACCTTGAAGGAGGAGAAAAAGCGGTCTTAGGGTGGACCGACCTCTACTTTCGACAAACATATTTCTAAGGTGTCGGTGCATTCGCATGTAAGAGGAATAGGAGGGAGCATCATGGATGTGACCACGGCCATTCGTACACGCAGGAGCGTTCGCAGGTACAAGAAGAAGGAGATCCCAGAAAACGTCCTCAAGGAGATTCTGGAGGCGGCACGCTTGGCCCCATCGGCGGCCAATAGGCAGGCCTGGGAGCTGATTGTGGTCAAGGACCCTGAGATAAAGGCAGGGCTGGTCCCTCTCTGCAAGAACCAGAAGTTCGTGGAGGAGTGCTCGGTATTCCTGGTCGCCGTTGAGGACCCCCAGCAGAAGTGGAGCCGGGTGGACGTGACCATCATGATGGACCATATAACCCTGGCCGCCCACGAGAAGGGGCTGGGAACATGCTGGATCGGTGCGTTCGACAGGGAAAAGGTGGGAGAAGCCCTTGGTGTTCCGGGGAACCGTATGGTCACCGTGTGCCTGACCTTAGGCTATCCTGATGAGTCGCCGGAGGCGCGGCCACGGAAATCGATGGACGAGCTGGTATACGAAAACAGGTATGGCGTCCGCTAGGAAAAGGGGAGATCGCCGTCAGGTCCCTCCCCGCTCGACCTGATCACTTGGCTGGGGCGAGGTAATGATGACCGGAAAGGAGATCCCTCCTGTCAATGAAGAGCTTGACATCATCTCGTTGGTCTACGAGCTGACGAGCCAGATACCGCAGGGGATGGTGTCCACCTATGGCGATATGGCTGCTGCTCTGGGAGATCCCGTGGCTGCTAGGATGGTCGGAGAGGTGCTTTCAAAGAACCCCACACCCATCATCGTGCCCTGCCACAGGGTCATCTACTCCACTGGAAGGGCGGGGTGGTATGGAGGCCTCGGTAAGGGGGCGGAGAAGAAGGAAAGATTGCTGAGGGACGAGGGGGTGAGGGTGGAGGACGGCACGGTCCAGGACCTGGAAGCAATAAGGTTCACCGGTTTCCGTTCACGACCGGTCCTCAGGGAACTGCACGAGGAACAGACCCGGCTCGGTGCCATGGTCGTAGAGGAGGACGATGGTGAGGAGCTGCAACTGGTAGCGGGCCTTGATGTGTCTTACGAAGGTACTGCCGCATACGGTGCTATGGTGGTCTGCGATCTCAAGACGGGGAAGGTGGTGGAGGAGAGGACGGAGCGCACCACCGTCAGGTTCCCATACATACCCACATATCTCGCCTACCGAGAGCTCCCTGCCCTGCGGCCACTGATCGATCGTACAGAGGGGGCAGTGTACCTCGTGGACGGGCATGGAGTACTTCATCCGAGGGGAGCGGGGATCGCCTCGCAGCTGGGGTTGATGCTGGAGGTGCCCACCATAGGTGCGGCCAAGAGCCAGCTCGTTGGGGATGTGGGCGATGCCCAGGATGGCAAAGCCCCCGTTCTCCTGAACGGAGAGCTGAAGGGGTACCGCCTAGGCGAGGGAAGGAGGTATACCTATGTGTCAGTAGGTCACCGCGTGTCCCTGGCCACAGCAGTGGCGTTATGTGAACCTCTGATGAGGAAAGGCATCCCCCTTCCTCTTCGCCTAGCACATGACCTCGCCAACGAGCTCAGGAGATCGCACCGATGAGGATCGTCGTGTTCGGGGCTGGGGCCTTGGGCAGCCTCTACGGAGGGCTTCTGTCCGAGGACCATGACGTCACATTGGTGGGCCGCCAGGAGCACGTCGATGCCGTGAACGGGAGCGGCCTTCATATCAGCGGTCTGAGGGAGGGGGTCTACCGCCCAAAGGCCAGGACCAGCGCGGAAGGCCTGGGGATACAGGACCTGGTGCTGGTGACGGTCAAGGCCTATGATACCCGCACGGCAGTACGGGAGGTGGAAGCGATGGTGGGAGAGGGGACGGCGGTGGTCTCGTTGCAGAACGGGCTCGGAAACTCGGAAATACTGGGTAGATCGTTCGGTCCGCGCGTCATCATGGGCGTGCCGTTCATGGGGGTCACCTTCTCCCGTCCCGGACATGTATGCCTGGCCGGCCTGGGTGAGACCGTTATGGGGTCGCCTTCCGGGCAGCACGGTCTGGCTATCAGGGTCAGCGAGACGCTATCGGCCGTGGGGCTGTCCACGCGGGTCTCCGCGAACATCTTCCCTGAGATCTGGATGAAGGCCATCGTCAACGCGTCCATCAATCCCATAACCGCTCTGGTTAGGAGGGAGAACGGATGCATATGCCAGCAGCGGGAGCTGCGAGAGCTTAGCAAAGCGGTATGCCAGGAGTGCACCAAGGCCGCAGAGGCCAACGGGATCGCTCTGGGACGGGGAGACCCTTTCGATAAGGTCGTGGAGGTCGCGAGGATGACCGCCCGTAACCGGTCCAGCATGCTTCAGGACGTGGAGCGTGGAAAGAGGACCGAGATCGACGCCATAAACGGGGCCCTGGCCGAGGCGGGAGAGTCCAGGGGCCTGAGCATGCCCGTCAACCGTGCGCTGTGGTCCCTGGTACGCTCGCTATAGTTCCAAAGCAATTAATAGCCTGGTCAGTTCATTATCAGGCGAGAGCATGGTGGACGTCAAAGAGCTGACCAAGAGGGCACGGGTGCTGAACGAAAAGGGGCTGACCGACAGGGAGGTGGCCGACGAGCTCCATCTGTCGGTCGATACCGTCCGCTATCTGGTGGAGCAGGGCGAGGATGGCGGGCTGCCGCCCAGCGACGTGAAGATCGGGTGGAGGAGCCTGGGGGTCAGCGGCACCCGCATGGCGCTGATGAGCGAGATCCTCGCGGACATCATCGTGGAGGAGCTGGGCAAGCGGAAGGTAGAGGTGGATACTGTGCTTGGTATCGCCCTCAACGGTGTGCCCTTCGCGACATATATATCGGAGAACCTCGGCCTGGACATTGCCGTATATAAGCCACCCGCTAAAAGGGGAGAGACAGGAGGTTCCATCTCCGCCAACTATGCGTCCATAGGGGGCAAGAGGATTGTCATCATCGACGACGTCATCACCACCGGCGCCACCGCGGAAGAGGCCGTCAAGGATGTCCGGGAGGCGGGGGGTGAGCCCGTTCTGATCGTGGTCATCGTGAACAAGAGCAGCCTCAACGAGATAGGTGGGGTACCGCTCCGGGGCCTGATCAGGGCAAGATCGATGGGAGGGACCATCCTGGGAGGAGGTCCCCTGCACTCCTTCCCTTACCACTAGGATGCCCGATATAAAGGACGTCTGCCAAGGGCCTCCCCGCCTTTCCCGGGAGGACCGCGACAAGATCGTGTCGCGGATACACTCACTGCTGTTCTGGGTAGGCGAGATCATCCCCCAGGAGATCATCGTGGGAGACCGCAAGGTCAGCCTGCGGGACGTGGTGTTCAACTACATCGTTCGGGACAGCCATACCGAGGAGGAACGCCGCGAGGCAGAGACATTGGCAGGCCTGCTGGATGATAGGATAAGGGAGCTGGAGAGGGAGATCAAACATGGGGACGTGACCCGTGCCAAGGCCTGCGGGCTCATGAACGAGGCCCGCTCCCTGATGAGGGCGGTTGACGAGCTCCGCAGCACCTCCGAGAAGGATGACCAGATCAAGTACCGCGAGCTGATGGGGAAGGTCGAGGATGCGAAGAGATGGCAGGAGTTCCTGAAAGAGGTCCGGTAAGGAGTTTTCATTCTATTTTTCCAGAAGCAGGTCTAGTTAAATTCGGAATAATTAAATAACATACCTCTATTATCATCAAAAAGTATTGAGGAATTCGTAATATTCATTTCGGAAGAGGTGGAAAACGTGATTGATTACCTAGACGAGAAGATCATCGAGATCCTCAAGAAGGACTCACGACGACCCTTCGTGGACATCGCCAACCAGCTGAAGGTATCAGAGGGGACCATCCGCAGCAGGGTCCGCAAGTTGGTAGATGACAATGTCATCCAGTGCTTCACCATCAAGACGAGCAGCAAGAACGTCAAGGCAATAATCGAGATCAAGATCAACGTCAATGTGAACACTTCCGATGTCTCCGGTAAGATCTCCAAGTTCGAGGGCGTCTCCGAGGTCTTCGAGGTCACGGGCGAGGAGGATGTGGTCGCCATCATCGATGTCACCTCATCACCTCAGCTCAACGAGATCATCGAGAGGATCAGAAGGTTCGACAACGTGCAATCCACCCGGACCCGGCTGATCCTCAAGGAGCATTTCGGGGGCGCATGAGATGTTCTCTGGATGCGCTACGGCCATCATAACCCCGATGACAACGAAGGGGGAGGTCGATGAGGAGGGGCTGAGGGAGCTGGTCAGATTTCAGGAGGAACATGGGATCCGGATCATAGTGCCTTGCGGGTCCACCGGTGAATCCGCAACGCTCAGCCACGAGGAGCACTTGCAGGTCATAAAGATCGTACGCGATGAGACCAGGAGGTCCAAGGTCATTGCCGGGACAGGCTCCAACGCCACCAGCGAGGCCATCCACCTCAGCAAGGGCGCCAAGGACCTGGGGGTGGACGGTGTGCTGTCCGTGTCCCCTTATTACAACAAGCCCACACAGGCGGGGATAATCAAGCACTTCGAGGCCATCGACGCGGCGGTGGACATTCCAACCATAATATACAATATACCTTCCCGCACCGGTTCCAACATCACAGCCTCCACCATGCTGAAGCTGGCGGAGATACCCAGTATGGTCGGGGTAAAGGAGGCATCTGGCGATATCAATCAGATCGCGAAGATACTGGCCGGGGCGCCCAAGGACTTCACCGTACTATCGGGCGATGACGCCATGGTCCTGCCCGCTATGGCCTTGGGAGCCAGGGGCGTCATATCGGTCACCTCCAACATACTGCCTGAAGAGATGCTGTCCCTGGTGCGGGCGATCCTGGACGGGAACATGGCCGAGGCAAGGCGCATAAACGGCGAACTGCTTCCGATATTCACCGCCCTGTTCCTGGAGACCAACCCCATACCGGTAAAGACCGCGGTACGCCTCATGGGCAGGCCCGCAGGACCCTTCCGACTTCCCCTCTGCGACATGAGCCCGAACAACCTACAGACGCTGAGATCGGTGCTCGCAGAACGCAAGCTGATCTGAGGGTGGCCAAAGTGATCAGGGTGGTCGTAGGCGGGGCCACGGGCAAGCTGGGAAGCTTGGTGTGTTCCCTCGTGACATCGCAAAAGGACATGCGCTTGGTGGGCGGTCTGGTATCCATAGGCAGCGAGCGCGTTGGAAAGGAGATCGTTGTAGGCGTCCAGGCCAGGGGGATGGACCGCATGGACGAGGTGCTGCCGGAGGCTGACGTTTATGTGGACCTTACATCCCCTACTGCCATCGGAAAGAACCTCAAAACCATCATGCGCCCTGGATTGAACTACGTGATCGGAACGACGGGCATTCCCGCCGAGGTCGTGGCCGATCTGCGTTCCCATCTACGTGAGCACGGCTCATCAGCCGTGGTGGCCCCCAACTTTTCAGTGGGCGTGAACGTGTTCTTCAAGACCTGCGACATGCTGGCCCGCTCCCTCAAGGACTATGATGTGGAGATCGTGGAGGTACATCACTCCCAGAAGAAGGATGCCCCTTCGGGGACAGCGCGCCGGGCCGCGGAGATCGTCTCAGCGGCCACCGACATAGGCCACATCATTTACGGAAGAGAGGGTATGGTCGGTGCGAGAGGGAGGGAGATCGGCATCCATTCAGTGAGAGCGGGGGATGTCGTGGGAGAGCATACGGTCATATTCGCAGGTAAGAAGGAAAGGATAGAGCTGACCCACCGGGCCCACTCCCGGGAGGCGTTCGCCGAAGGCTGCCTATTGGCCATTCGTTGGGTGGCCGGAAGGAAGGATGGGATGGTTCATTCGATGGAAGAGGTGTTGGATCTATGATCAAGGTCATGAAGTTCGGGGGCACCAGCGTGGGTGGCGTCGAGGCCATCGAGAGGACCGCCTCCATCATACAAAGGGAGAGCGCGAAAAAGGTCGTGGTGGTCTCGGCCATGTCCGGTGTGACCAACTCCCTGATCAACGGATTGCGTGAGCGGAGGCCGATCGATGACCTCTTAGGCGATCTTAGGGAGAGGTACGCCACCTGCGCCAATACCATCCTGGGGAATGATTCGGCCCAGTACGGGCGGGAGCTGGACCTCAGCCTTGATGATCTGCGGCGGGCGATGGAGGCGAGATATGAGTTCGAGGTCGACCATGTTCTGGACGACACCATCTCCTCTTGGGGGGAGAGATTGTCCTCTCTCACGATGGCTCACGTGCTCCGAGCACGAGGGGTGGAGAGCGTTCCTCTGTCCTCCGAGAGAGCAGGCATCGTGGCCGAGGGAATGCCGGGGAACGGATCGGCCAACCTCAATGAGACGCATCGCAATCTCCAGCAATCGGTCGTCCCCCTGCTTGAGAAGGGGGTCACACCAGTTATCACGGGATACTACGGTTGCGATGTTGAGGGTCGCCCTCTCACCTTCGGAAGGGGCGGCTCTGACTACTCCAGCAGCGTGATCGCCTACGGAATAGACGCGAACTGCTGCGAGATATGGACCGATGTCAACGGCTTCATGACCGCCGATCCACGGGCGGTACCATCCGCCAAGAGCATAGAGGAGATGGACTATAACGAGGCCGCGGAACTGGCTTACTTCGGAGCCAAGGTACTGCATCCCCGAACCATAGAGCCCGTTCGGCGGAAGGGGATCCCTCTGGTGGTCAAGAACAGCTTCGACCCTGATGCCAGAGGGACCATCATCCGCGGGCAGAGGACCAACGGTGGGGACACCTTAAGGTCGGTGGCAGTGAAGTCCGATCTGGCCATCGTCAAGGTATATTCATCCGAGATAGTGTATCAGCCCAGCCTCATCTCTAGATTGGTGGGGGTCATCTCCGATGCTGCGGTGAACAGCTATGCCGTGTCCACCTCCCTCTCCACCCTGGCAATGGTCATACCCAGCTCCGCGGCGGAGGAGGTCCGAAGGAGGATCGACGCCTTGAAGGAGCCCCAGGTGGAGAAGGTCAATGTCAAGAGCAGGATCTCACTGATCTGCTGCGTCGGGGACAACCTCCTCAACACTCCGGGGGTCTCGGCGAGGGTGTTCGCGAAAGTGGCCGAGGTAGGCGCCAACATTGAGCTTATTTCCGAGGGCGCTTCCGATGTGGCCCTGAACTTCGTGGTCCCGAGCGAGAAGGCGCAGGACGTCGTCCGCGCCATCCACAACACGTTCATCGGTGGTTAAGATGAGACAATTCGAAAGCAAGGATGGTCAGATGATCATCGGGGGCGTTAAGGCCACCGATATCGTCAGCAAGCATGGCTCCCCGGTTTACGTTACCGATGAGGAAGCGGTCCGTAATAACTATCGGAGGGTCCACAGCGCGTTCGCCAAGCACATGCCCACCAGGATAAACTACGCCTGCAAGGCCAACAGCAACCTGGCAATATTACGCATCCTGGAGCAGGAGGGGAGCTGTATCGACGCGGTCTCCATCGGCGAGGTCGAGGCCTGTCTCAGGGCCGGCTACTCTCCCGACCGCATCCTCTACACTGGGGTCAACGTCTCCACGCCGGAGCTCAAGGGGGTCGTCGGGAGGAGGGTGCCCATCAACGTGGACTCCTTCTCGGAGCTGAGGCGCCTGGCGGCCATATCCACAGATGTCCCCATCTCCTTCAGGGTGAACCCGGAGATAGGTTCGGGACATCATGAGAAGGTCGTGACCGGCTCCCGGTCCACCAAGTTCGGGATACCTCTCAACAAGATCGTGGACGCCTACTCAGAAGCATTGCAGCTGGGGTTCCGTCCTGTGGGACTACACTTCCATCTGGGCTCTGGAGGGCAGGACATCGAGCCCTTCCTGAAGGGGACCGACGTGCTTGTCTCCATATCCCAGAGGCTGGAGGCCGAGCTGGGCCTGGGAATGAAGTTCATCGACATCGGGGGCGGGATCCCCATACCTTACCATCCCGAGGATGCACCTATGGACCTGGACCATCTGGCCGAGGAGGTGACCTCCCGCATCAAGAACGGGACCTCAGCGCAGCAGATAGTGCTGGAACCTGGTCGTTTCATCGTTGCTGACAGCACGGTCCTGCTGACCACGGTGGTCGACGTGAAGGAAACGCCGGACAAGATGTTCGCCGGTGTGGACGCGGGGTTCAACACCCTGGTCAGGCCTGCCTTCTACGGCTCCTTCCACCACGTGGCGGTGGCCAACAAGTTCGATCGTCCAGGGGAGATCACGTACGATGTCGTGGGGCCCCTGTGCGAGACCGGTGACCACCTGGCCCGTGAGCGTCTCCTCCCCAGGGTGGAGGAGGGCGACGTCATCTGCGTCTACGATACGGGCGCCTACGGGTTCTCCATGGCATCCAACTATAACATGCGCCCCCTGCCGCGCGAGGTCCTGGTGAACAAGGGCGAGATGAACCTGATACGCGAGCGGGAAAGCATCGACGAGCTGCTGAGGCACCAGCGGATGCCCTCGAGGTTAATGTTATGATCTTCTGGAAATACCATGGGCTGGGCAACGACTTCATCCTCTTCGAGGACCTGGAGATGCAGGCCCCCACCGACCCTGAGGTCGTGAGGAGGCTTTGCGACCGCAGGACCGGCATAGGAGGCGACGGCATCCTGTACATCCGCCCGGACGAGGAGGGGGATGCTTTCATGAAGGTGATGAACTCCGACGGCAGCGAGGCGGAGATGTGCGGCAACGGGATCCGCTGCGTGGCCAAGCACCTCTACGATTTCGCCATCGCGCCCATGGAACGCATGCGCATCAACACTCTGGGAGGGATGAAGGAGGTGACCGTGACGTTATCCGATGGAGAGGTCGCCGAGGCATCCGTGGAGATGGGGGCGCCCAGGCTGGAATGCAGGGATGTGCCTATGGATTGCGAGGGCCGGTTCGTCGATGGGGCCATCGATGTCAACGGCATGAGGATAATGGGCACCGCCGTTAGCATGGGCAACCCTCACTTCGTGATATTCCAGGAGCTGACCGATGCGGAGGTCCAGGAGCTCGGGCCATTGGTGCACGCCCATCCTATCTTTCCCAAGAGGACCAACGTGGAGTTCGTCAGGCCTCGCGGCGAGAGGCTGGACGTTACGGTCTACGAGCGGGGGGCAGGGTGGACGCAGGCCTGCGGGACGGGGGCCTGCGCGACCGCTGTTGCTGCTGGCCTCCAAGGGATCGTCCCCCTGGGCAGGAACGTCACCGTCCGCCTGCCAGGAGGGGACCTTACCATCAACGTTAAGAAGGACCTCTCCATGGTCCGGATGACCGGCCCTGCCGTCAGGGTGTTCCAGGGCGAAATGGAGCTATGATCTGGTGATATAATGGCAATAGAGTTCGCGGAGCGTTTGAAGAGCATCCCTCCATATCTGTTCGCGGAGATTGAGGAGAAGGTCAGCAAGAAGATCGATCAGGGTATGGACATAATCGATTTCGGGATAGGCGACCCCGACCTACCGACACCGGCGCCCATCGTTGAGGAGATAAAGAGGCAGCTGGACGATCCTGAGAACCACCGCTATCCCACTTCCGCGGGCGAAAGAGAGACCCGGATCGCCATCGCCGAGTGGTACTCCAACAGGTTCGGGGTGGAGCTGAATCCCGACCGGGAGGTGGCCGTCCTGCTCGGAAGCAAGGAGGGACTGGCCAACATTGCCAGGGCTTTCGTCAACCCGGGGGAGAAGGTGCTGTGCCCGGATCCCGCGTATCCAGTCTACTCTCAGGGTGCCACCCTCCTCTGCGATGCTCAGCCGGTGAAGGCGCCCCTCTATGACAATGACGACTTCCTGCTGAACTTCGAAGATTGCCCCAGCGATACCAGGATGCTGTTTCTCAACTACCCCAACAACCCCACAGGGGCAGTGGCCGACGGGGCATACCTCATGAAGGCTCTGAGGTGGTGCAACGACACCGACACCATCCTCTGCTATGACAACGCGTACTCGGAGATGACATTCGATGACTTCGTCGCACCCTCCATCCTCCAGTACGGGCGCCAGGCCATAGAGTTCGGCTCGCTCTCCAAGACCTTCAACATGACCGGCTACCGCCTGGGCTATGCTGTGGGCGATGCCAAGCTCATCGCTGGCCTGAAGAAGGTGAAATCACAGATAGACTCAGGAGCGCCTAAGTTCATACAGAAGGCCGCTGTGGCCGCGCTCCGCCACTACCACGGAGGCCGCCGTCCGAAGATAGTTCAGGACAACGTCGACGTTTACCAGAAGAGAAGGGACGTCATGGTCAGGGGCCTAAGGAAGCTGGGCTTCAACGTCAGGATGCCCAAGGGGACCTTCTACCTGTTCTTCAATGTGGAGTGCGACTCCATGGACTTCGCCAGCCGCATGCTTGACATGGGCGTGGTGGTGACCCCGGGAGTAGGCTTCGGCCAGAACGGAGAGGGCTTCGTGCGCATGGCCCTGACGCAGCCTGCAGAGAGGATAGAGGAAGCTCTGGAAAGGATGAGGAAGGCCCTCTAGGCCTTCGCGCACCTGCACTTCTTCAGCGCCTCCACCGCAGGAAGAGGCTTGCCCAGGATGAATGTCTCCAGGGCCCCACCGGCGGTGGACACGTAGCTGAACTTCTCGGCGAGACCAAAGCGCTCGGCCGCCCCCACGGTGTGCCCTCCTCCTATTAGGGTGAAGGCCTTGGAGTGCACCATGGCGGTCATCAGCTCCTTCGTTCCCAGGCAGAACTGCTCCTTCTCGATCAGCCCTGCGGGACCGGACATGAATATGGTTTTTGCCTGGGACAGCACCTTGGCGAACTTGTCGGTGGAGAACCTTCCGATATCGAATATGGGGACGTCAATGGGCAGGTCCCCGACCATCATGTCCCTCCTTTGACCGCTGATCTCCACCGCCACATCGAAGGGGAGGAGTATCCTGGGGCCGTGCGCCTTGAAGAGTTCCTTCGCCGCCTCCAGGGTCTCGGGGTTAAGCTCGTTCTGCAGTATCTTCGTTGATGGCGCTCCCAGATCCACACCGCGCGCGGTGAGGAAGGCGTTGGCGCTCAGTCCTACGAGGATGACCCAGTCGGCCGTACCCTTGCTGAGCACCCTATCGATGACCTTGATCGAATCCCCGAACTTGGCCCCTCCGAGGATGAATACGCAGGGATGCTGAGGGTCATCGAACACCGACTGCAGGGCGGTCAGCTCCTTCTCCATCAACCTGCCTACTGCTGACGGGAGCACCTCGGGAAAGCCCACCAGGGAGCACTGGGAGCGATGTGCGGTGGCAAAGGCATCGTTGATGTAGTAGTCCGCCAGGGGGGCGAGGGCGGTCACCAGCTCGCACTTGGCATGGTCCTCGGGGCTCTTCTTCTCCTGCTCGTACGGCAGGTCCCTCACGTTCTTCAGCAGAATGGCGTTCCCCGGGGTGAGGCCTTTTATCTCCGCTTCGGCGGTGGGACCGACTATATCGTCCACGTACTTCACCTGCTTCCCTAGATATCTGGACAGTACGACGGCGTGCCTGTCAAGGCGGACAAAGTCCCAATCCCCGGGCCGACCCTGGTGGGCGATCATCACCACCTTGGCGCCCTTGTCCAGCAGCTCGCGGACCGTGGGTATGATCTGCCGGATACGGTTGTCATCCTCGATCTCCAGGGTCTCCTTGATCAAAGGGCAGTTGATGTCTACTCGCAACAGGACGGTCCTGTTCTCGAACTGGAAATCATCGAGGGTGTTGAACTCTTTCATGAAGATCGCCGGCCTCCTGGTCGGGCCACGCTACCTCCATGCGGCATTCCCGAATTAACCTTTCTGCTCCAGTTCTGTTAGCCTCGCCAAATATATGGGTCAGAGGAGGCATTAGGAGAGGATGAGAGTCCTGCCATGCCGCCACCGCCTGGTTCCCGAGAGGGAGAGCTATTGCTGGCGGGAAACGACCAGGGCGGCCGAGGACGGCATGGCGCTCATGTTCCAGGCCAGGGACGGCAGCGGCCCGGTACGCTGCGACCGGTCGCTCGCGGCCGCCTGCCCCTTTCGCGAGTGGAGCGAGAGATTGGAGAAAGCGAGGATGGTCCCCTGCCCATATTGCCACCGCCGGCACCGCGAGGGATCCAACTCCCAGATGCTCTGCGAGGCGTGGAGCTCGGTCAAGATTGAGCTGGCGCGCATGCGCAGGGAGACCCCTGAGGGGCACCGCTATTACGAGGAAGGCACCTCCCGGTCACCGTACGATGAGCACACCACCGCATTGATAAGGAGGTTGGTGTGGCAGCGCCTCAAGAGCGCGGTGCTGAGGCGGGACCGCTACCGATGCCAGGACTGCGGTGTGAGCTTCAATGGACGCCGCCGCAAGGTGTACGACCCGCGGGCTAGGGGTGGCCGCGGTGGTTACCGTTGGGAATCGCTGGAGGTGCACCACATCATGCCCCGGGCGCTCGGGGGTTCGGACCACCCCGGCAACCTTAAGACGCTGTGCCCCGCCTGCCATCAAGTGTACACCCATGAGCTCACCGTCGGCCTGGTGGAGAAACGTAGGGAGCGGCGCGCCCTCATGTACGAGCTGCGAGATCAGGACGAAGATTTCGTGGAGGACCCGTGGGACACCGTCTGATCGTGGCCTCATTGTTCATAATTATTATCTAAAGGTTCCATGTTAGGTGAAAGGACCGACATGGACATCCTGATGTTCTTCTTGAGCTTCGTTGTCATCCTGCTTGGATGCGAGCTTTTCACAAACGGTGTGGAGTGGATCGGCAAGAGGTTCAAGCTCTCCGAGGGGTGTGTAGGCAGCCTTCTGGCGGCGGTGGGCACGGCCCTGCCGGAAACGCTCATACCGATCATCGCCATCCTCTTCGTGGGCGGGGAGTCCGGCCATGAGATCGGTACCGGTGCTATTTTGGGCGCTCCTTTCATGCTCGCAACCCTGGCCCTGTTCGTGTGCGGGGTGTCGGTCTTCCTCTTCGTCAGGAGGAGGCAGACCACAACCCTCCATGTAAACGGCCAGTGCATTCGTAGGGACCTCAAGTTCTTCCTCATAGCTTACACACTGGCCATCGTAGCCGCGCTGGCCCCTCCAGAGTTCGACTGGTTCAAGTGGATCCTTGGCTTCGCACTCATCCCCCTGTACGGGGTGTACATCTGGTACACGTACACCCACGGGATAGGAGCATGCGCCGAGGACGATGTGAAGCAGCTATACACCAAGAAGGTGGTCGATAAGGTGAAGAAGCGGCCGGAAACCGGCTTCGAGGACCCTATAGCGGGATCGTTCGACCTCATCCGGGAGAACGAGCCTTCCACGCCCTTGATCTTCCTCCAGGTCGCTGCCGCCCTTGGTCTCATCATAATCGGCGCTAACATGTTCGTTGAGCAGATCGAGGCCGCGGCGGTCGAGCTGGGCATAAGCACGGTCATCCTGGCGCTGATCATAACCCCCATCGCTACGGAGCTGCCGGAAAAGTTCAACTCCTTCATGTGGATACGAAACCGCAAGGACACTTTCGCCATAGGCAACATCACCGGGGCCATGGTCTTCCAGTCCTGCATCCCTGTAACCATCGGCATTCTATTCACGAGCTGGCATCTGAACCTGTCCAACACCCCAGAGATGCTGCAGGCCGTTAGCATCGTGATCGCCCTGTTCTCAGGCGTGGTCCTGTACCTGGAATCCAGCCACAGGGAGATCAAGAAGAGCGGCCTGTTCCTGGGCGGCGTGCTGTACGCTCTGTTCGTGGCCCTGGTCCTTTTCTCCGTGTGAGTTATCTTTTCTCTCACACAATCAATATTTTTAAGGATGGATGAAGAAGTTTGAGTAGTTCTTACTTGCCGATACCCAGGCTCTTGTCGGTCTTCTTTATGGACCGCATTCCGTCAGGCTCGAGCTTCATCATCGAGCGTATGCAGTCGATGTTCTCCGGGACCACATCGCTCTCCTGGTGGACCGCCTGATAATAGTAAAGAGTGTTCCCGATGACCTTGACACCATCCTGCCAGACCACGATCTCCATGAAGTCGCCGCGCTCCCGCATCAGGTCCTTCCCCAACTCCATGATCTGGGCGGTGCTCTTGATCCCGTCCTTCCCGCTCACGAACTTGACGCGGGGCACATTGTCCCATACCGCTAGGACGTCCTGGTCCTTGGCCTTCTTTCGGAGATCGGCCACTATGCAGTGGACGTGCATCAGGGTCGTGGGGGCCTTCACCACCATGGTAGTGATGTTCAGCCACGGCATGATCGTCTGTACGTCGGGACCGTGGTGGGTCGGCAGCTTGAGGCTGGGCTCCAGAGAATTCAGAGCGGAGCCCTTGTTATCGGCAGGGTCGGCGCCCCTTCTGACCATGGTGGCCGAGATCTTCTCTATACCGAATACCTTGTCCAGAGGATATAAGGTCCGCACCAGGCCGGTGGTGTTGCATGACACCACGCGCACGAACTGCGCCCCCCAGGCCTCGTTGTAGTTCGCAAAGGCGTTGAAAGATATGCCGGTGAGGCCGTGGTCCTCCCCTCCCTGGAAGATGGCCTTGACCCCCGCCTTCTCGTACATGGCCTTGTAGTCCTCAGCCACACCTCCAGGCGTGGCATCCACGATGATGTCCACCTTCTTCAGAAGGTCGTCGATGGTCCCTTCGACCTTGATCCCGTCCTTCTCGAAGGCTGCCACCTGCTCGTTGGTGGCGGTATAAAGGGGGAAGCCTTCCATCCCTGCCAGCCTAGCCTCGTACGACGGCCTGGTCTTGGTGACCCCAACGATCTCCATGTCGTCCTGGGCCTTGACCGCGCTGGCCACTCTCTTGCCGATGGTACCGTAACCGTTGATGCCGACCCTTACCTTCATGATTTGGTCTCCGTCAGACGAGCCAAATACAGTGGTCGTTATTTGATTTTTGGTATCATATCGATGCCTCGGCAACAATCCTGGATGTTTTTATTGATCGTCATTGGGCCCGTTCCAGCATCAATGATCGTTCAGGCCATCTGTTGGCAAGAGGTTAAATACAATTGCTCATATTTGGGAATCAATGCAAGGCATTACCACACCCCGAGCATTAGTTTCTTCGTTGCTGGGCGTAGTGGTAGTATTGATTAGGTAGAGGCATCCAGATTGATGGGTGTCCTCGCGCATTTCATGAAAAGGTGATCTTTTGAGAGGATCTAAGGCCGTTCTCACACTGCTTGAAAAAGAAGGGGTCGATGTCATGTTCGGGTACCCCGGGGGTTCCACCCTCACCCTATACGATGACATCCTGACCTCGAACATACGACACGTGCTGGTCCGACATGAGCAATGCGCGGCCCATATGGCCGATGGGTACGCGCGAGCGACCGGCAAAATCGGGGTCTGCACCTCGACCTCCGGCCCCGGGTCGACCAACCTTGTCACTGGGGTGGCCACCGCCTATGTCGACTCATCGCCCATGCTCGTTCTCACCGGCCAGGTCACCACCTCCGCCATCGGGAACCAGGCATTCCAGGAGGCGGACTCCTTCTCCCTCATGATGCCCATAACCAAGCATAACTTCCGCATCCTCACTCCCTCGGAGATACCTGAGGCCATCAAGAGGGGCGTTGCCATAGCCAACGCGGGACGGAAGGGGCCGGTGCACATCGACCTGCCCTCGGACGTTCAGAAGGGGGAGGTGCCCGACCAGGAGATGAGCAGGGAGTTCCCGGACTCGCCCCCGCTGGAGGACTTCGCCGACCTCCCTGAGGCCCTCAAGATCCTGAAGAGCGCAGAGAGGCCCCTGCTCCTTGTGGGCGGAGGCATCATATGGTCCAATGCTAGCGGGGAGGTCGTCCGGCTGGCGGAGATGCTCATGGCGCCGGTCACCACCACCATAATGGCCAAAGGCGTCATTCCCGAGGACCATCCCCTCTCCCTGGGCATCATCGGCATGCACGGCCGGGAGGTGGCCAGGAAGGCGTTCCTGGAAGCGGACGTCATCCTCGCTGTCGGAACCAGGTTCTCGGACCGGAGCTCCGGTGCCCAGTCAGAGCTGCCCATATCTACGAAGATCATCCACGTGGACATCGACCCCGGCGAGGCGGGCAAGTCCGCCAGGACCCAGGTCCGCATGGTCGGTGACGCCAAGAAGGCGCTCCAGCTCATCATCGGCGGCCTCAACATGTCAAAGGGCGAGACGGCTTGGACCCTCCGCATCAAGGAGCTGCTGGACAACTGCAACTGCAACATCGACATCGAATCGATCCCTATCCTTCCCCAGTTCGCTATACATGAGCTCAACCGCTCCCTTCCTCATGACGCCATCGTGTGCACGGAGGTGGGCCAGAACCAGATGTGGGCGGCTCATTTCTTCAAGGCCCGCTACCCCCGGCAGTTCATCACCTCCGGGGGCTTCGGGACCATGGGCTTCGGTTTCCCCGCCTCTCTGGGGGCCAAGGTCGCCTTCCCTGATCGCGCGGTCATCGATATCGCGGGTGATGGGAGCATCCAGATGGTCTCTCATGAGTTCGCCACGGCGGTGTCGGAGAACCTTCCGGTGGTTGTCTGCGTGTTCAACAACGGCTGGCTGGGAATGGTCAGGCAGTGGCAGAAGCTCTTCGCGGAGAGGAGGTACAGCGGAACGGAACTGAAGGACAACCCTGACTTCGTGAAGCTGGCCCAGGCATACGGGGCCGATGGTGCCCACGTGGAGCGTCCGTCCGAGCTCAAGGAAGCGCTGAGGACGGGGCTTCAGGCAGGGGTCCCGTACCTTATCGACATTCATATGGACCCCGAGGAGGACGTCCTCCCGATGATCCCCCCGGGCGGCAAGGCAGATTCGGTCATAAGAGGTAGGTGCAGATGGAAGTGATCAAGATAGTTGGCGTGGACTCCCAAGGGCTGTTCCAAAGGGTCCTGGTGGAGCTTGGTAGAAGAAAGATAAACGTGGAAAAGGCGTTCATGGCCCGAAGCAAGGGACAGATAACCATGATCCTGGAAGCGGAGACCGGCGGAATGAACGGCCGGCTGCTCCATGCGCTCATGGCCCTGCATGACGTCAATTCCGCCGAGTATCTCAACGAGGACTACTTCTGCTTCTGGGAATCGTCACCCAGCAAGGGCTCCGATTACATCATCGCCTGCAGCGAGGACAAGGATGCTGGCGAGATGAGGCGGACTGCCGAACATTGCTTATACAGGGGCATTGATAACTGCGGGAAAAAATAAGAAGGATATGGTGCGCAGATGGCTACCAAGATCTATCATGATTCCGATGCTGACCTGGAAGTATTGAGCGGTAAGAAGATCGCCGTAATCGGTTACGGGAACCAGGGCCGAGCTCAGGCACTGTGTATCCATGATTCAGGGATGAACGTCACCGTGGGAGCTCGCAAGGATGGAGAGTCCTGGGACCTGGCCCAGGCCGATGGCCTGAAGGTCGCGGACATACCGTCGGCGGTCAAGGACGCGGACATAGTGATGATCTTGTTGCCGGACGAAGTGCAGCCCCGAGTTTACAAGGAGCAGATCGCACCCAACCTCAAGGACGGCGCCTCTCTGGAGTTCGCCCATGGGTTCGCCATCACTTTCAAGCTTATCACCCCGCCGAGGAGCTGCGACGTCATCATGGTAGCCCCCAAGTCCCCCGGAAGGATGGTCAGGCAGACCTTCCTGGAAGGGTTCGGTGTACCTTCGCTCATAGCAGTAGAGCAGGATGCCTCGGGCAAGGCCAAACAGACCGCCCTGGCCCTCGCCAAGTGCCTAGGGTCCACCAAGGCCGGCGTACTGGAGACCGACTTCCGTGAGGAGGCCACCTCCGACCTCTTCGGCGAGCAAGCGGTGCTGTGCGGCGGCGTGACCGCTCTGATCGAGGCGGGCTTCGAAACCTTGATAAAGGCAGGCTACAAGCCGGAGATCGCCTACTTTGAGGTACTCCACGAGTTGAAGCTCATCGTTGACCTCATCCAAGCGGGCGGAATGATGCACATGTGGGACTCCGTTTCCAACACCGCGGAGTACGGCGGCCTCACCCGAAGGGACATGGTCATAAACGAGGAATCCAAGAATGCTATGAAGAAGATCCTCGATGACATCAACTCCGGGCGCTTCGCAGAGGAGTGGACCAAGGAGTGGACGGTCGACCTGGAGAACATGAAGAGGCTCGAGGCCGAGGAATCGGAGAAGGAGATCGAGCAGGTGGGCAAGGAGATCCGCCGCCTGTTCGAGCGCAAGAACTGATCGCCGGGCGGATCGACGCCTGACCATCCTATTTTTTTCCTTTGGGCGGTGTTCCCCGCCCTTCATATGATCATTTTCCGATCGATCTAGGAAAACCATAACTACGGGCGGGACATTAATTGGATCGTCAATATGGCAAATCAACTGCTGCTCCTCATCGGTAACAACGATTTCGTGATCGAGCTGAACGACAGCGACACGGCAAACGCCATCTGGCTGGCTGCCCCCTTCGAGGCATATACCAACGCCTGGGGGGACGAGATCTACTTCGAGGTGCCCGTGAAATGCGATCTGGAGAACGGGCGGAAGGTCCTGAAGGCAGGTGAGGTGGCATATTGGCCTGACGGCAAGGCCCTGTGCATTTTCTACGGACCCACGCCCGTGAGCAGGGGATCGGACCCGGAGGCCATATCGGATGTATCACCCGTGGGGAGACTGGTAGGGGACCCTCGCCGGTTCGAGGCGGTGGGGGACAGGATGAAGGTCATGGTCCGACGAGGGTAGGGATACGATGAACGCCTCCAACGTTTTGAGCGTACTTGCCCTGCTGCCATCAAGGAAGGAGGGATTGCTGACCAAGAACGACCATATCGTCTACTCCGTTACCGGAAGTGTGGGAGATGACAAGGTCGAGGGTGCGCTGGGCATAAAGATCGTGGCCGTCAAGGAGGGCGAGATCCTGGTGGACGTCCTTCCCAAGAAGGTCCCGTTCATGAAGAGGGCCCGTCTGAAGTTCCCCTGGGACGGCAAAGAGATGTCCGACCTGGGAGGGGTGGTGGCAGGATGGTCGGTCCTGCATCACGGGGAGAGGGTGGGTAAGAGCACCATCTCCACACCCTTCGGCGAAAGAGAGGTGGAGCACTACATGCGCATCGAGGAGCTTGACAATGGAACGCTGAAGAGCGAGCAGTTCGTAGATCCGGTTCACCACCTGCCTTTCGGCGCGCGTATGTCAGGCAGGAGCGGCGATGTGGTCTTCGCCATCATCGAGACGAGCTTGGACTGGGTTAAGGACAGTAAGTAGCATCAGTATCTGAAAGTACTGATATGGCAACAACCACGCATTCGTCCAGCTATATTTTGTAATTAGCATACAAAAAAAGGCCTCCATATGTTTGTTCGACCAAACCACTTTGGGAGGTTTCATATTGGAAAGACACACTGGATCGAGAACGAGAACGGCCACGGTGATCATGGCCTTCCTGGTGACGTTCACTCTGTTCGCCACCGCAATTATCGCTGTACCCATGATGATGGAGGGAGAGGCCGGACCTACCGAGCAGTCCAAGGCCAACAACGTGATCATGATGGTCCCCGATGGGACATCTTCCACGCATACCACCCTGGCAAGATGGTACAAGAACGCCCCCTTGGCCCTTGACGAGATGCCGGTGGGGCTGGTGCGCACCTATGGTGGGCAATCTATAATAACAGACTCCGCGCCTGCGGCCACCGCCTTTGCCACGGGCTACAAGACCTCGGATAAGTACATAGGGGTGCTCCCCGGACCTGTGACCATACCTGGTGTAAGCGAACCCTCAAGCGAGGACCAGTACAAGCCAGTAGCCTCAATACTGGAGGCGGCCAACCTGCAGGGTATGTCCGTGGGCATCGTGTGTACCTCCACAGTGCAGCACGCTACCCCAGCAGGGTTCTCGGCCCATTGGACGGACCGTAACAACTACAATGAGATCGCCGAGCAACAGGTGTACGAGGACATCGATGTGATGTTCGGCGGTGGATCTGACTACCTCATCCCCGAGTCTGAGGGGGGGAAGAGGACAGATGGCGAAGACCTTACCGAGGTCCTGGTGTCCCGGGGCTATTCTTATATCACAACTCGCGGCGAGCTGCTCGACCTGACCTCAAGCGTGAGCAAGGTGTGGGGTCTGTTCGCATCCAACGCCATGGCACATGACATGGACAGGGAACTCCATCCTGAGGAGCCGTCCTTGGCCGAGATGACCGAGGCGGCCATCGAGATACTAAGTAAGAATCCAAAGGGCTTCTTCCTCCTTGTAGAGGGAAGCCAGGTGGACTGGTCCTCTCACGCCAATGACCCCGTGGGTGTGATCAGCGAGACCCTGGCCTTTGATGATGCGGTACAGGTATCCCTGGACTTCGCCAAGACTGACGGCAAGACGTTGGTCATGGCTTTCACAGACCACGGCAATGGAGGGATGACCATCGGCAACTGGGCTTCTAACTCCACCTATTCGAAGATGCCTTTGTCCGCGGTCATCGACCCCTTGAAGAACGCAACCATGACCGGCTATGCCCTGATGGAGTTACTGAGAAACGATGTCACGGCAGATAACGTCAGGTCTAACGTCAGCGCCCACTACGGCCTTGACCTCAACGATGATGAAGTTGCCAATATCATGTCCGCTTACAACGCGACATCAGGAGAGTGGGACGTGGACACGGACTATTTGTTGGGGCCGATAATGTCGGAGCGTTCCTTCATAGGTTGGACCACCAGCGGTCACACGGGCGAGGATGTCACTCTATATGCATACGGTCCCGGTGCCCCCTCGGGGCTGCTCGACAACACCGAGCTGCCCCACGTTGCGGCCAAGGCGATGGGCGTGGACCTTGAACTCACCAACAAGGCCCTCTATGTGGAGGCCGAGACGACCTTCGCCTGCATGGGTCTGGGAACGGGGATCGATTCCGCCGACCCACAGAACCTGGAACTGGTGGTTACGTGCAAGGGAAAGGAGGTGGCCCGTCTGACGCTAAGCACCGACATCTTAGAAGTGTGCGGAAAGACCTGCGAGCTGTCAGGCCTAGTCGTTTACTCCGAGAAGTCCGGAAAGGCATATGTGCCCCAAGACGCCATCCAGCTCCTGAAGAAGCTCTGCCGGTGAAGGCTGCTGAAGGTTTACGAACGACCGCTGAGTCCCTGGGCCCTCGCGGTCAAACCTTCTTTTTTTTTACCTGCTTCCCACCACCTCGAAGCCATCGAAGGCGATGCTGGGAAGGATCGTGTCTCCGGCAATGGTGGCGTCGTTCCCCACCTCCACGATGTTCTTCAGCCCATCGAACATGTTGCCCGTTACCAGAGCATGCTTGATATGTCCGGCGGTCGAGCCGTTCCTCACGATGTGAGCGGAGCGCACCTCCAGCGAGAAGGCCCCGGTGTAGGGGCTGACCGTGGGGAAGGCGAACCTATCCACCACCACGCCCTCGTCCATGGAGGATATTATTTCCTCCGGAGGGCGCCTCCCCGGGCTCACCACCATGTTGACGGGGGCGCAGGCCAAGGAGCTTCTGAACAGATACTGGGCGTCCTGTGGGCGACGCCTCATCCCGTTGCCGGAGGGTACCTTCCTGTCGATGCTGGAGTTGTAGCTGTCGTAGAGGTAGGTTTTCAGGACCCCTTTCTCGACCACCCTCTTGACGGACGTGGGGACGCCCTCGTCATCGTAGGCGGCCGAGAGGAGGCCCCGCCTGTCTGAGGGATCGTCCACGATGGTGAGCTTCTCGGATGCCACCTGCTTCCCCTCCATCCCTGCCCACGGACTGCGTTTCTTGTAGACGCTCTCCGCGCTCACCGCAGGCATTATGGAGGTTGCCAGCATCTGCCCCAGCTCCCAGGGGGCGATCATGACCGTGCCCTTCACCGGGCCGTCGAGCGCCTTGGCATCCCTTGCGGAGAGGGCTTGCTGCGCCAGCCTCTCGCCCAAGGACTCGGGAGCGTAGTCCTCGAGCCAGGGGGAGTTGAAGGATACGACGCCCTCCCCCGGAGAGGTGCCCTCGGCCATGGAGTCGTAGTTGGCATACATGAGGGTGCTCCTGTGGGAAACGTCCACACCGTTGGTGTTGAGTATTGTGGACTCGATGGTGGCAACGCGGAGAACGCCTCGCGGAACCTTGACCCCTCGTTCCGCCACGGTCCCGATGGTGGCCTTGACCAGCTCTATGAGGTTCGCAGCCTCAGCAGACTCGATGCGATCATCCCAGGGACCCGGTGATAGCGTGGCCTGGGACGGCAGGGGGAAGCGATCGTAGGTCCTCGATGACGGCGATCGGTCTGCCAGCAGGGTCGCCACCTTGGCGCAGGCCACAGCATCGTTCTCGAAGACCGCGGTCGATGACACCTGCGCCAACCGCTTGCCCTTCATCGCCCGCATGGCGATTCCCTGGTCCTCCTTCTCCTCACATATCTTGATCCGGGTATCATCAACGTACACGCTCTTGGTGACGGACCTCACGGCGAAGGCCTCGGCCTGGGTCGCTCCGGCCTTGCCCGCCGCGTCCAGGGCCATGTGGGCCAGGGTCACCGCGTCCAGCTTCACCTCTTCCACTCAATCGCCCCCTATGATGATCTGGGAGCGGCAGTACGGCCCCCCTGAGGAGACGGGCACGTGGTCCTCCGTCCCCTTTCCGCAGGTACCGGGGTCCATGGAGACCTTGTCGCCCACGGCATCGGTCGTATGCAGTATGTCCAGAGCCTTCCCGGTCAGGGTCATGGCGCGCAGCGGCCTGGTGATCCTCCCGTTCTCGATGAGGAAGCCGCGGTGGGCCTTGGCCTCGAAGCTCCCCCCTACGGGGTCCTCCATTCCGTTCACGAACTTGTCGGTGAGCACGCCGAACTTGACATCTTCCAGCATCTCCTCCAGCTTCCAGTCGCCGGCCTCGAAGAAGGTGTTGGTCATGCGGACCCATACCCGGCGCCCGAAATCCTCGTGACGGCCGTTGCCGGTGGACGGAACGCCCATGGATGCTCCTGTCTCCAGGTCGTGCAGGTAGCTGTTGTACACCCCGTTCTTTATCACCACGGTCCGGGAAGCGGGCGTGCCCTCGTCGTCGAAGAGCATGGTACCGTAACCTCCTTCCAGGGTCCCGTCGTCCACCATGGTGATCTGCTCGTCCGCTACCACCTGACCTATCCTGTCGGTGAGGAAGGACCGTCTCTTCACCACCTCGTCCGCCTCCGATGCATGGCCCATTACCTCATGTGCCAGCAGGCCGCTGATCTCTGGATCGGTGATGCAGGTTACCCGCCCTGAGGGGGGCTTTACGGCCCCCAGCTGGACTATGGCCTCCCGGGCCGCGGATACTCCCATCTCGTTGAGGTCGCGCTGCTGGATCAGCTCCATTCCCTTGGAGCCGGCGAGGCCCTCGCGATACGACTCCATTCTCCCGTTCTCCCTGGCTACGGCGATGGCGTTCAACCGCAGCCTCCCGTCCTCCCACCTAAGCCTGGAACCGAAGGAGTTCACCAGCACTGTGGTCCTCTTGCTCTCGGAATATATGGCGTTGGTGTTCACGATCCTGTCGGAGATGTGCTGAGCCTCGTCCAGGTCCTTTACCATGGCCAGCTTCTCCTCCACGGGCACATTGGCTGGAGGTACCCTCACCTTCATCTGGAACTTGCCAGTGTGGGCGGGCTGCTCCGGTATCGGCGTTCCCGGGCAATCCCCGGACCTGGCGGCCCGGACGGCCTTCCGGGCCATCTCCCTCAGGCTCTCGGGATCGAACCGGCCTCCTGAACAGGAACCCCAGGAGCCCCCGATGCGTGCCCTGAGGCCCACGCCCGCGATGCGGTTGGTGGAGAGGTTCCTCAGCTCCCTGTTGGATACGGAGATTATCAGGCCCCATCGGTCCTCATAGCGGGCATCGCAGAACTCCGCCCCTTCCTCCTGCATAGTGTGGATGGCCTTGTTGAGCGCGTCCTCCATCAGATCACCCTCAGGTCCTTCCTCGCGGTCGTTAGCACCTCGCAGCCGTTCCTGGTGATGACGACATCGTCCTCGATCCTGACACCCCCTATGCCGGGCAGGTACACCCCCGGCTCCACGGTCATGACCATGTTCTCCTCTAAGGTCAGGTCGACGTTGGGGGCGAAGCGCCCCCCGTCGTGGACGTTCAGCCCCAGGCCGTGTCCGGTGGAGTGAATGAACCTTCCCTGGAACTCGGTGGAATCTATGTAGGAGCGGGCCGCCGCATCAACGACCGTACCTTTAATGCCAGGCCGGATGACGGCGATGGCCCTTCGCTGGGCCTCGGCCACGACCTCGTACATGCGGCGGAAGCGCTCGTCAACGCTGCCCGCGATGAAGGTGCGCGTGATATCGGAACAGTAGCGCCGGACCTTGCATCCGAAGTCGAAGAGGGCCGGCATGCCGTCGCTCAGCTTCCTGTCCTGGGGCGAGTAGTGCGGCTCGGCCGAGCCGGGACCGAAGGCGGCGATGGTCTCGAAGGATACCGAGCTTGCCCCGGCCTTCTGCATGCGATAAGATATCTCGGCTCCTGCCTCGCTCTCCTTCATCCCTGCGGAGACGAAATCAGGTATGGCGTCCGCCACATTGGAGGCGATCCTGCAGGCATCCCGGATGGCTTCGATCTCCCTGCTGTCCTTGACCCTTCGAGCGGCGGAGACCGCATCGGCCACGTCGACCAGCTCCACGCCGGGGAGGGCCGCCTGGACCTCCTTGCACCAGTGATAGGTAATACCAGGCCCGTTGATGCCCAGACGCCTCGCTCCCTTGAGCGATGAGCGCAGCAGCTCCCTCCGCTCATGGGGATTGGCATACGGTACGACCTCGGCGGGCGTGGTGCGCGCCGATGTCTCCTCAAGAGCTGAGGTGATTATGCGGACTTTGCCGTCGGGGAACAGGATGACAGGGCAGTGCTCGAAGAGGCCGGAAACGGCCCCGGTGGCATAGAAGAACGATGCATCGCTCATGGGGTCCTCCTCGTTCACCAGGAGGATCGCGTCCACGGGCTCGAGCAGCTTTGAGAAAATACGGAGGGCTCGATCTTTCATTGACTGACCAGCACAACAAAGGTGCCCTGCCCAATAAAACTGCTGATTGGTAGCGCATCAATGCCTCAGTTAGTGGCCTATGTCGGCCATCAAGGTGATGGGACGAACAGCCCACGCACCACGGACGAAATGCCATAGGTTGAAATATGTAGATAATATGTAACTGAAATCAAGGTGAATCACATGGTCACTCTTGGTACCGCTTTTGAGGATCTCGACAACGAGCTGGAGAGCATGCTGGATATGGTCGCTGAGGCCCTCGACCTTATGGACAAGGACAAGAAGGAGGAGGCCATGCAAGTACTGGCCGACCTGGAGGATGCGATGCTCGACTTCCTCGACTACGAAGAAGTGGAGGATGAGGTGGAGGAGGTCGAGGAGGAGCCTGAGGCAAAGGCGCCCAAGAAGCCCGCGGCTCCGAAGAAGTCCGCTCCCAAGAAGCCCGCGGCTCCGAAGAAGTCCGCTCCCAAGAAGAAGTGATCACCGGCCTGACGGCCGCACTTCCTTTTTCAAACCCCTATCCATACATTGCCCAGTATTCTTTTTATCGCTGCTACCGCCGACAGGGCGGCCAGATAGCTGGTGGAGGGCGTCATGGGGGATGGGACGTTCTGTGTCTCGCACCGCAGCTCGCCGAAGTCTCCCTTAACGATCAGGGTGTGGGCGTTCCTCTCCGTCGTGGGATCGCATATTATCGTCACATGCGTGTTGTCGAAGCCCACCCCCAGGAGCGAGATCGTTGCTGCCACGTTGAGGTTCTTGGGGTACTGGTTGGAGGCATCCCGTGCATTGCCCTCGAAGACCACCGTGGGCTCGGTGAGGCTGTCGATGTCTATGCCCTTCATCTTCAGCCCGGGCGCCCCTCTGAGGCCCCGTGGACCCTTCCTGGTGATGAGATGAACTTCCTGGATCTTTGCGGCGGAGGCAGAGTGCAGACCGTCCGTACCGCATATGGCTCCGGAGGGTACGTACAGGCGGGAACGGTGTTTCTTCGCCAGGGTGAAGCACTTCTCGCGGAAGGCATCATCGGCGAAAACGCCAACGCTCATAACCATCACGTCCGCCCCGTTCTCCAGCACGAAGGGGATGAACTTGCGGGCGGCATCCTGGCTGGCCGCCTCCACTGCCAGATCGACCTCTCCCAGTATCTTCACTATGTTGTCGTTGACGTTGTCGACGTAGCGGGCCTTCTCCAGGCTCTCGATGAGGTGGAGGGCATAGTCCTTGCTCTGGTCCGTTACATAGATGCGATCGACCTCTGGCATGTCGTGAACGGCCTTGGCCAGCACAGAGCCGATGGAACCACAACCTATGATCAGTATTCGCACGAAAGGTCCATTGCCGGCCCTGCATAAGAACCTGTCCCAAGGCCGAACAACCCTTTTATCCACGTTCGGCCCATCCCTAGGCGATGAGGTATGAGGTCCTCGAGCATACTGCTGACGTGATGATCAAGGCGCACGGTATCACCATAGAAGAATGCTTCCAGAACGCCGCCTTCGCAATGATGGACCAGATCGTCGATGCCAGCAGCGCCGAGGCCAAGGTGGAGGAGCACATCACGGCAGAGGGCTCGACGCTGGACGACCTTCTTTACAACTTCCTGTCCGAGGTGCTGTTCATCTTCGATGCCAAGGGGCTGCTCCTCAGCGAGTTCGACGTGACCATCAGCGATGGTATGCTTAAGTGCCGGGCAAAGGGGGAGAGGTTCGATGCCATGAAGCACTCTCCCAGGCAGGAGATCAAGGCGGTTACCTACCACATGCTGCAGGTGAACACAGAGGAGCCGTCCATAACCGTGCTCTTCGATGTATGACAACCAAGGCCTCAGCCGTTGCTCATCCCATCCAGGGGCTCGTAAAATACCATGGATTGAAAGATGAGGTCCTCCGCCTGCCATATCATGATTCCATCTCCGTGTGCACCGCCCCCCTGCGCACTCACACCACCATACAGTTCGGGATGCCCCACGATGAAGCGGTGGTAGATGGCAGGGCATTGTCAGGCAGGGAGATGAAGAGGGTTAACGACGTAGTCGACCTCCTGCGGGCGGAAGCGGGCGTCACCTCCGGGTTCCGCATGGTGTCGAGGAACGATTTTCCCTCCAACGTGGGGCTGGGCGCGTCCGCCTCGGGTTTCGCTGCTCTCGCCCTCGCGGCCGCCCGCTCGCTGGAACTGGAGATGGACCTGGTGGAGCTGTCACGCTTCGCCCGCCGCGGGGCCGGCTCCGCCTCCCGAGCGGTCACCGGGGGGTTCTCGCGGTGGTACGCCGGTGAAGACCTCACCTCCGTTTCCCGGCCCCTTCCTTACCCTGCGGACATGGACCTGGCGATGGTCGTGGCCGTCGTGCCTGCGTACAAGCTGACTGACGAGGCCCACCGTGATGTTACCACCTCCCCCTTCTTCAGGTCCAGGCTGGAGGATGTACCGCAGGCACTTGCGGGCATGGAGAGAGCGGTCCAAGAGGGAGATGCCGAGGATGTCGGGCGACTGGCCGAGGCGGACACGTTGAAGCTGCACGCCGTGACCATGACCGGAGCTCAAGGGCTCATCATGTGGAGACCCGATACCCTGCGGGTGGTCCTAGAGGTGCGGTCCATGAGGCGGGAGGGCATTCCCTGCTATTTCTCCATAGATACCGGGGCCACGGTGTACGTTAACACCGTGGGCAGGAGCGCGACCAAGGTGAGGGAGCGGATCGCCGCCCTGGGCCTGCAGACCATGCTCTGCACCGTGGGCAGGGAGTCCAGGATCGTGGACGATCACCTGTTCTGAAGCATTATGATGATAACGACGGGCCGTGGTGATAAGGTATTATATGACGGACATATCTAGGCCGTTCTGATGGATGTTATCGGGGTCGGGGCGCTGAACGTGGACCTCTTCTATAAGGTGCCGTCGCTCACCCTGGCGGGCCATGTCTTCGAGCCGGGAGAGGAGATAGTGGGGGACGAGGAGCTCTTCACGAACGTCTCCCGGGCGCTCGCCGCGCAGGAGCCTGTCGCCCGCAGCGGGGGAGGATCGGCGGCCAACACGGTGTTCGCTCTCTCCCGCATGGGATATACCACCGGTTTCTTGGGGGTCACAGGGAAGGACGAGGGCTCCAAATTCCTGCTGAGCTCCATGGAGGGGGTCGACGTCGGCCATGTGAAAAAGTACAAGAAGGCAGGGGTGTGCATCTCCCTTTTGGCGGACGGTGAACGGTCCCTGCTGGCCATGCCCAACTCCAACGATTTCTTCTCCTTCATCGCCGAGGATGTCGGCTATCTCAACTCCTCCAAGTTCGTGCATCTCAGCTCGTTCTCCAGTGATTCCGCGCTGCTTCTCCAGAAGCAGCTATTGGAGCTGCTGGAAGAGGATGTCTACATCTCCTTCGCGCCCGGGGAGAAATACGCTCGAAGGGGGTTGGACCAGATAGAGGACATGATAGGGAGGAGCCGCATAGTGTTCGTGAACGAGCGGGAGATGACAATGCTGACGGGCACGGGACCAAAAGAAGGCAGCAAGACGCTCCTTGACCTGGGCGCAAAGGTGGTCGTCTGCACCTTGGGGCGCGAGGGTTCCCTGATAACCACGTACAACTCATCGATAACGGTACCGGCAAGGAAGGCGGTGGTGGTGGACACTACGGGAGCGGGCGACGTGTATGCCGCAGGGTTCCTCGCCGGCTACCTGGACGGAGCGACCTTGGAGGTGTGTGGCCGCATCGGGGCTTCGGCCTCGGCATTAAGCGTATCCTCGTACGGCCGAGAGGCCTACCCTGATGAGAGGTTCCTGAGAAAGTTCGCCAAGGAGCTGGACTAGGATGACGGTAAACCATCCATGGTGCTCTGCCACGACCGACCGTGGGATCCTGGAAGCTGCATTGAAAGGGGGATCGAGCGGGGGTGGCGAGGGACGCTATACCTTCGGTCCCCAGCCTCTCTGTGCGGCCTATGGAAAAATACACATAAAAGATAGGAGTCTCATCAGGCTCGAGAGAACACCTGAACAGATCTGCCGCAGAGGTGACATAGGGCCATAGCCGGTGTGATAGGAGGCCGAGGGGTAATAGCATGGACTTTGACGGACTTGAGGAGACCATGACCGGGGGTTGGAGGCAGTTCATCAGTGACAGCGAGGGGCCCATCACTAAGAACGACAACGCCTTCGAACTATGCCGGGACATGATAGACAACGGTTCGGAGCTCTTCCGTACCATCAGCCAGTATGACGACATCGTATCCAACCTCATCCAGCGTCCGAACTACAAGGCTGGCGATACCCTCAAGCTGATCCTCCCCTTCCTTAAGGCCTACGGGGCCACCGACTCCTCCATCCTGGAGTACTCCCGCAAGAACATCGTGACCATACCTGGCGCGAAGAAGACCATGCGCTTCGTTCAGGAGTTCATGACCCCTTTCATCGTGGCCACGTCCTACGAGCACTTCATCAGCGCCCTGTGCGACGCCATCGGGTTCCCTCTCGAGAACACCTACAGCACCGCCCTGGACATGGACGCCGTCAAGACCGATCTCCGGGAGGGGGAAAGGCTGAAGGCCATCGCCCAGGAGATCGCCAGGATGGATGAGATGAGGGTGCCGGAGAACGCCCGGTGCATAGAGGACCTAAGGCCCCAGGACCGAGCGACCATCCAGAGGCTCGACGAGATCTTCATGGAGGACCTTATGGAGATGTCGGTCAACCAACTGCTCATGGACATCAATCCGGTGGGCGGCGAGGAGAAGGCGTCGGCGGTAATGGACATAAGGAGAAGGACGGGCATCGGTCTGGAGGATACCTTGTACATCGGGGACTCCATAACGGACGTGCAGGCCTTCCAGCTGGTCAGAGAGGGAGGAGGGCTGTCCGTCTCCTTCAACGGGAACGAGTACGCCCTAAGGGAGGCGGAGATAGCGGTCATCGCCGACAACACCATCGTCACCTCCATCTTGGCGGAGGCGTTCCATAAGGCCGGCGTAGAGGGCACCAACGCCCTGTTGGACGACTGGACGATCGAGGGGATCAGGTCCACAGGGCTTATCAACGAGTATCTTCTGCGTGAGCTGGTGAAGGTGTTCCCTGATCAGCTGCCCACCCTGGCGCGGGTCACCCCTAAGAACATCAAGGCGCTCACCCGCCAGAGCCTCGCCGAACGCCGTCTGGTGAGGGGTGAGATCATAGGCGGACTGGGATGATCCCCTACGACCGTGATCGATTGTACTGGATTGCAGATGACCCTTGGCAATTACTTAGCAGAGGCAGTGGAGGGTCGAGGTCCTGACGGGTCATCGGAAAGTCCCTAAACTGTTGTCGCCCCCTTCCTCGAAGAACAGACGAGGTTTCCCCACCGCGGTGATCACGAGGTCCGTGCCCAACAGGATCGTGGCTCCCCGCCCTTGGTCCAGGCGCGCTTCCTCACGTCTGTTCTCAATCACGATCTCCACGGAATCGGCCCCCGAGGCCAACGCTCTTTGACGCACCAGGTCCGAGCCGACCACTTTAGCGTATTCGATGGCCGCGTCCATGGTCTCGAAGTCCTTTCGCTCCTGCATCCAGAACAACGTGCAGGGAGGGTTCTCCACCGTCACTGCGCCCTTGATAGGACGAATCAGCATCTCTATTGATTCCATAACGTTACCGGAGATCGCTCCTGCCGCGTTACCGATCTCCGAGTGCTCAGGCAGGATCAGGCTCGTATGGAAGCGTTCCGCAACTCCGGGAAGATATGCCCCCACGGGGGCACCGATGCCAATTATGGGTTTGTTGAGCTCCAGCTTACACGCCAGGTCGCGACGGCCGGTACCCTGGACCATATTGTCGATGAGGAATCTAGCGACCTCATCGAGGGGGGCGTCTCCGATCTCCTCGAATATGAGCTTCTTCACCACTTCTGTGGTTATCTTCTCCACCACCGCGGTCTTGACGGTCCGGATGAAGTCCTCCGATGTCATCTCCATCTGACGGGCCTGTAGCTCCACCGCTATCTGAGCGGCCACGGCATCATATTCGACGTAGGACCCTTCGGCGTGCAGTATGTCCGTTGGCGTGAGACCGGTGCGCTGGACCATGCCGAACACCTCCATTTTCCTAAGGTTGAGGGATAGGGGGTGAACGTTCAACATGCCCGCCAGCTCTAAGACCGTACACGGCTCAGACTTGATCAGCTCCAGTGCACTATGGTGTTCTGGCCCCATGTCCACCCCTGGGATGTCCTTGGAATAGACGAAGAAATCGATGGCCTGGGGCACGGTATCTAATTCCGACAATAATGGCGCTGGTCGTATCCGAACATGCCGCAGCGCCTCGAGCTTCTCCCGGATGATGGGATGAGAACTGGAGGCGATGCACAGAGGTATCGCCCGGGAGGTGCTTAGCACGACCTTACCGCCGGCGACCACCACCCTTGAATCTCCCCCGATGCCGGACGTGAAGACATCGACCGCGCGAACACGTGTCCTCCACCCCCCTAACATTGCTCCCTCCCTATCTAGATGGGGCTGTCCGTTCCTTAGGATCCCGATATCGGTGGTTGTGCCCCCAACATCGACGATGACCGCGTCCTGCAGGTTCGTGAGAGCCTTGGCCCCAATTATGGAGGCGGCTGGGCCAGATAAAATGGTCTCAACCGGCCTATCTCTCGCTACCTTCTCGCTCATAAGCGCCCCGTCGCCCTTGACGATCATGAGGGGAGCGTGCAGGTCCATCTGCTCTTGTACCTGTTTTATAGACATTATTAAGTCCCTGACGATGGGGATCAGGCGGGCGTTGAGTACCGCGGTGATGGTCCTCTCGTGGAATCCCAAGGCAGAGGAGAGCTCATGTCCACACACCACAGGACAAGAGGTCAGTGACTGTACCATTTCCTTGATCTTGTTCTCGTGTTCGGGATTCCTGATGCTGAGATAGCTGGAGATGGCAAAGGCGTCGACCTTGTCCTTCACCCTCAAGATGAATTCCCTGGCGCTCTCCACACCAAGCTCCGCCTCTCGCAGTCCATGAAGATTATGGCCGCCTTCTATCTGCACGACCTCGTCCACAGGGATATTCCTACCGGCCTCATGACCGATGACGATAAGGCCGACCCTGCAGCCTTTACCCTCTACCACCGCATTGGTAGCCAGCGTGGAGGATATTGCTAGTAGCCTAACCTGCTTGAACAATGAATGGTCCAGCATGTCGATGGCCTTTGCGATCCCCTGAGCAAGGTCTTGACGTGTGGTCAAGGCCTTGGCCTTGCTCATCACAGTTCCATCCCCAATATCGACGATGACTGCGTCCGTGTATGTACCGCCAGTATCAATGCCGAGACCCAAGTTTTTCGTGCTGCTATGTTCCATTCCCACCTCACCCCTTCCCAATATTATGCTGTACACTGTAACCTTCTAAGCGATATCTGACCTGCTGCGAGCGATAGTGGCCTGTCAGAGGCCCAGATGGATCTAATTTGGCGCTCGAGCTGTGCAGAAACGATGATACATCACTCGATCCATCCTTAATGTAAAGGTGATCTATGCGCGGCCTAACGATCCTAGCTCGCCAATGGAACGTTCCTGCCTCAACGACCTATATGCCTACCTTAATCGACCGCAAGTAAGGATCGCGGTTCCTCTGGCATCTTATGAATGATGAGAACGAAACCTTAGATGTGAAAGAAATAACCCTAGCCATCGATCGTCCTATTCCTCCTACAACAATGGTCTTTCATTCGAGGTCCGGTTCTCTACCTTCCTTCATAACCTTCTGTTCCTTTTAATGATGGAAGGTCAATACAGGAAAAATGTTCCCAGTAGATAATCCTTCGGACCTTCAGAACGACAGGTTCGATGTTTCTGAGAAGCATAAGGATGGGGCTTGAACGGCCTACTCTGCCGCCAATGAGACCGGGAACTGTCTTACGGAGGTTGATGATGTTTCCTAAATGAGCGTGCCAGAACGAGTGGTTCTCTTCATCTTCTTAATTGCCTCTTGGGCATTCGTTGCGTGAAGCTCTGCTCCGATCTCCGTCGCAAATTCTTGACTGGTGGGGGCTCCGCCTATGATCACCAATACCGATGACCTGAGGCCTGCCTGTTCCAAGGCATCCACGGTATTTTTCATGGAGTCCATTGTCGGAGTCATGAGGGTGCTCATCGCCACCACCTGAGCCTTTCTTGCGCTCACGGCATCTATGAACTTGTCAGCTGGAACATCCCTGCCCAGGTCGATGATCTCATAACCTGCAGCCGCCAGGAGCGTTTTAACGATGTTCTTTCCAATATCATGGACATCACCTTCGACCACTCCTATCGTGATTATGCCTTCCTCCCTAACAGCCTCTTTCAGGATCAATGGCAGGAGTATATCCAGCGCTTCGTACATCGCCTCAGAGGCCTGAAGGACCTGGGGAAGGAATATTTGGTTCCTGGCATATCTATCGCCAATTGTGTTCATGCCCTTAACCAGGGCAAGATTAATGATGTCCAATGGTTCCATCCCCTGTCTGAGCAGTTCCTTAGATACCCTTGCGGCATCTGCCCTCTTACCGCTCACGATGGTTTGTTCCAACTCGGAGAGCAAGTTCTCCTTTTCATACTCCTTTTTCCTTTTTGGATGGATAGACCCGCTCAGAACGCTCTCAGCTCCTCTTTTTGCTGATAGAATAGTAATAGTATATGAAACATAATAATAGTTTTGTAAAACAAAAAGCGTGATACGTTTCGAGTGCATATAGTATAAATTAAAAAAATTAATAATATCTATTTCCATCTTATTTTTTATCGAAAAGATCGGTACTAAGCTTATGGAAAATTGATAAAAATAAAGTAACTATCTGGTATCATTATCAACGTTTTTATGGGGAGTAGGCCAGCCCGGCATCCGTTGGGAACATAGGAACTCGAGATCTCATTCTAAGAATGGAGGAAAGTAAAGCTTGGCAAGAATCTCCAGTGGTCCCTGATATGCGCGTTGAAAATGGGTAGGATATAATGAGTTGTGACCGGGTTAGGCTGGGACTTTCATGGGGAGGCAATGAGACGAAGAGCGAGTTCGCGGCCTTCCACCGACATGTTCAACCGATCTTAGCGAGGCCGATGTGCTTCCTGATCAAATTTATATCAAGTATCTCGTCCTCGTGGACCAGGCTGAAACCGGCGTATTCCTCTATGATCTGGACCATGAGGACCACCTCCGCCCCGTCCAGGTCCACGATCCCAGTTCGTATGTGTTCGGCCAGCATTCTCACGATATCCTGACTGGAGCCTCCGCGGTAGTGCCTCTTCTCGACGTCGATTCTCCACCGGTCACCATCAGCGATTCGGGCTCCGAAAGTTTTCGCTGCATTTATCATGGCCTCCGGCTCGGAGCTGACCCATTCTTCTATAGGGATCCAACGATGGGTGTGGAGGAAGACCTCGGGGAACCTCATGGCAAAGGTCCGCAGCCTACGGACCGCCTCCTTGCCATCACCCTTGATCCTGAGCAGCAGCAGGCCGGCCACGCCGGATTCCATCATGTCCTCGAGGATGAGGTCGGCCTGCTGCACGCGTTCCGCGACCTCCTCCTTAGCCTTCATCCTCTCGTTGTGATGGAAGGTCACCAGAACATTGTAGTCTTGCATAAGGCACCCGTAATTCATTAGTTCCCAGATTAAATAATCCTATCGAGTTTGGGGCATGTTAGGAATGGGCCCTGGGAAGAAAGAGCTGCTCTATCGTAGAATGGTGCTGGAAGATGTCGACGCGGTCCACGCTCTGGTACAACGGACCATATCGACGAGCTACAAGGACGTATACTCGGCCAGAGCCTTGGATTTCTTTAAAAGATATCATGATGTCCGCAGTATAGCCAGGAACGTGCATGAAGGTCATTGCATCCTGGCGATATACGATGGGGGCATAGCGGGCGTGGGTGAACTTCTGGGGAACAATATCAGGATGGTCTTCGTAGAGCCTTCCCTGCAGGGAATGGGAATAGGGCAGGGCCTCATGACGAGGCTTCAGGACCAGGCCAGGGATAACGGCCTGGTGGGAGCTCACGCTCGATTCGTCGGTCGTCGCGGTGGGATTCTACCGGCACCTTGGCTACGAGGTCGTCCAGGAGACGTCCTTGGACCTTGGCGGCGGGGGTTCACTGCCCTACTCCATTATGAGGCTCAGGCTATGATATTGGGGACTAATCCAGGTCCATCTCCATTATCCGGTAAAGTCCTGCCCCTGATAGTGTTAGGAGGATGGACAGCAAGGCGACCTCCCAGCTGAACTGGGTGAGCATTACCACAGAGGTCAATGATCCTACCACCGCCGACAGGACATAAGCTCTACCTATGCTCTTGCTCCCCCGGGACAGCTGGATCACCGACAGGTTGACCGCCAGGAACACCATGAATATCGTGAAATTGGACACGTTGGCCGTTAGCTCAATACCGCCCAGGAAGCAGAAGGCCACCGATGCCAGGGTGGTCAGGGCGATGGCCATGAGAGGCGTGCCAGTGCTTGGCTGTATGCGCGACAGCAGCTTCGGGAGGGCGGAGCGCGTGGACATCCCGTAGGCGATGCGGGAGGAGGCTATCAGAATGATCAGCACCGTGTTTGCAGTGGCCACCAGGGCGATCAGCGTCAATAGGGCGAAGGCCTCCTGGCCCGAGGCCTGAAGGGCGACGTCAGCGAGCGGGGAGGAGGATGCTGCCAGTTCGTCGAATGGGACGATGCTGACCACCGAAATGGCCACCAGGACGTACAGCACCGCGGTTATCGCCAGGGACAGCATGAGGGCCCGGGGTATGGTCCTCTCGGCGTCCTTGGTCTCATCCCCGATCTTGACAAGGCCCTCGAACCCTATGAAAGCGAAGAATATTATCCCCACGGCGCCCACAACCCCATCCAGTCCAAAGGGGGACTGGGTGTAGTCCACGGTTCCCAGGTAACCGACGCCCAGGAATATGACTATGAGAACGCCGATCATCTCGATGATGGTCATTATGGCGTTCAGGATGAGGGATTCCTTTATGCCTGCATAATTGACGATGGCCAGGACCACGATCAGAGCGCTTGCCCCTGCCGCAACAGGTATGTCGAAAATCGAGGACAGATAGCCTCCGAATCCTTGGGCCACGGTTGCCGCCGATATTATGCTGGAAATCAGGACCAGCCAGCCAACAACGAAGGCCCAGAACTTGGACCGGAAAGCGTTCTCCACATAGACATACTCGGCCCCGCTGGAGGTGTAGATCGAGGACAGCTTGGCGTAGCTGATGCCGCTGAAGGCTGCGATTCCTGCGGCCAGGGCAAAAGACAACCATACCAGATTCCCAGCTTTTCCGGCGGCCACGCCGATGAGGGCGTAGATGCCCGCGCCCAGAATTGTGCCGACGCCGTAGGCCACCGCCCACCAAAGCCCCACTTCCCTCCTGAGTCCCTCTGCCACGATAGGTGATGGGCGGAGCAGATATGGATATTTGTTGCACATAGGTTTTATTCGGACGTTGGTCGCTATTAGCTCTCATGGTCCAAGATCAACCATCGCCACCCGCTCCGTGGCGCGGGTGGGGGAACAACGTCAGGAAGGAAGCGGACAGGGAGAAGCTGGGCATCGGAGAGAGGCTGGGAAACGTCGTCGGGCTGATCATAATAGCGGCCGTGGCCCTGATATTCATGGACGTGCAGGCCAAGGACCAGGGTTTCTTCACGTCGGGCTTCGGCACCGCAGAGCAGCTCGCGTTCTATGGCTCCCTGCTGTTCGGGATAGTGCCCAGCGTGGTCCGTGCGATCGCTGGTAGAAGGAACTTCGGACGTCTCATGGACATCATCAACTCAGTGGTCTTCATTACCGCATGGTCCTATCTATTAACGGTCTTTCCCTTTGACTTCCCCCGCCTATGGGAATACCTTCCCACAGCCGTCGAGGCCATAACATCTTGGATGAGCAACGATCTGGTCAGGTTGTTCATGACCATGGCCATCATCATCACCACCATCATTACGGTGTACAACATCATCATGTACTGGGAGGTCCGCCGGGAGCTTAGGTCGAGGAGAGGGGATGTTGCTCCCTCTGCGTGATCAGTGCGGAGGAAAAGGCTAACGTCCGCAGCACTCAGGTCCGCAGGTGACCTCCTTGCTACCGGTCAGGGCTGCCTTGATCATGGCAGAGGCGCAGCCCACCCCCGAATCGACGGTTATCGCGGCCACGGGGCAGTTCACCTGACAGGCCCCGCACTCCATGCACCTCTCGGGTGCGGCCATCCGTGCCCTGGCCTTGGAAGGGACGAACACCCCATGCGGGCAGACCTCTGAGCAGCGGCCACAATTAATACACTTTCCGGGATAGAACCTCAGCGTATTGATGGCGTTATCCTCGGCCTCCTTTGTTCCCATCATCAACGGTATCTCCATCATCAGAACCACCTCCAATACATCGCTCCCGATATTACCAGCATAGACAGACCAATTATCAACAACGCCACCATGACCGGCATCCAACGGAAGATCTCCTTCCTCACACCCGTTCTTGAGGTATAGGTGGAGCAGCCAGTGAAGTTCAGGGCCATGTAGCCGACCACAGGTGACATAACCAGAGCAACAGCGGGCACCAGAAAGACCAGGGCTAGGCCGCTCACGTTCCCATCGAGCGTTACCTTGGCGATGAACGGGAGCGACAGCAACGCCCCCAGGATCAGCCCTTTGGAGGAGAACTCCCTGGTCGGAAGGTAAGGAAGGAGGAGGGGGAAGAGCACCGCCCCTCCCAACACCGCGACCACCGAGACCAGGACCCCCATGGTCCCGGCGATGAAGAACAGGATTATAGATACGGGTATGAGGTACTTCAGGGACAGCATGACCTCCACGGGGGTCAGCACAGCGCGGTCCTTCCATGGGAACGTCACTCTTCTCATGTCCGGTGTCGCCTTCCCCGTTCTCATGTATTCCTTAAGGTCGCTCGCCCTGATGGGACCGTAGGACACCGAGAAGCCGGTGCTCCTCTTCACCTGATGGGCGGCCACGCCCGGGGCCCCCAGCTGCGGAAGGATGAGCTGCCTATGCTCCACCACCTTATCCAGGCCAGTCACCTGTATGCGGTGGATGAGCTCCTCCGTTCCGAATGTGCCCTTTCCGGCCGCGCACCACACGTTCACGCCCTTGGTATCGAGGACCAGGATGTAGCAGTCCGTTCCTGCGAGCGAGGAGCGCAGGGCATCGAAGCTCAAGGTGTAGTTGGCCGATACCAGGACCGGGGACCTTTGGTCGGGAGAGCCCAGTCTGTAAAGGCCAGGTACCACCTTATGGCCCATCCTGTTCAATCCGAGCCGGGCCTGAAGATGGTCAAGACGATCGCGGGCGGTGAGGACCGAGGTGGTGGTCACTATATTCTCGGTCAAGAATCTCCCCTCACTCATCGCCTGCATCCTGGAACAGATCACCGAAGCGGTCCTTAACCACGCTGGAGATCTCCTCGTTCCTTATGAGGTAGATGCAGCAGACCTTGCCATCCCTCTCCCTGGTCACGACCGAGAGCTTATCGCCAGGGGCTAATCCCGCCTTCTTCCTGATCTCCTTGGGGAGCACCATCTGCCCCCTCTCGTCTATCGTGACTATGGCCGCGACCATGACCTCGCTCTTGATCGGAACCTCGCAGCATTTCTCCTTCTTTCGCCCCTTGATCATACAGCTAGAACAAGAACGATAACATATATGAATTTTCTGATTTTTCTGATTATTATGAAACGGCATGGTCAATAATAAATGATAATCCACCCATCCGCCATACTGAGTGCCCATGGACGAGATCGACGTAACCCTTTGCCGCCTCCTGATATATAACTCCCGGATGTCCTACTCCGAGCTGGCCAGGGCCGCGGGGGTCAGCGTGCAGACCGCCCATCGCCGCGTCCAGGACCTTGTATCCCTCGGGGTCATCTCCAGGTTCAACGCTTCCTTCTCGGCCAGAGCGTATCGTTCCACCTGGGTCTTGGTCCATGGACCATCCCAGGCACCGTCGGTGGAGCGCGTGCTTGAGGAGCTGAATAGCGAGAAGGAGATGGACATGGTGATGGTGTCCTCAGGCAAGTACCTCTACATCTCTGGCACTGTTCTGGACCCCGGCCGCATCAACAGGTTCGCGACCGCGGTGACGAAGATAGCGAAACTGGTACGCCCCGAGGTAGGCGTCGTCTACAACCCATCGCTGATGGACATCGACGAGGATGCTACAATTTACCCATTGGACGTCAAGATTGTGACAGCCCTGAAGGATGATGCCCGGAGGCCGGTCACCGAGGTTGCGAGGGAGCTGGGGCTGGCACCGCGGACGGTCAACAGGCACATATCCCGCCTTCTGAAGGGCATGCTCGTCCACTTTGCCTACGAGTGGTATCCACAGCGGTCCGGGGACATCATCAGCGCCATCCATCTGAGCATCAAGGAAGGCCAGGACCCGGAGAAGGTGGCGGTGGCGCTGGTGCGGCGGCTGTCGACCCGGGAGATCATAACCTACAACTTCAGCGACCGGCCGGATACCATAATATCCATGGTGTGGAGCCCCGACATCCATGAGCTCAACAACCTGGTCCTGGAGCTGGAGAGGGACGGGATCTTCAAGGAGGTGGTGCCGAGGGTGGTCCTTGATGCCCGCTACTATGACGGGATCAAGGGCAGCATACCATCCAACGTCCAGTATGGTCCGAGATAGGTTGTGAGGTGCAAGATTTCCCGGACCTCCGGGAAAAGTTGTACTTGGTGAGCTCTCCAGGGACATTATTTCTTCCAACCCCTTGACGGAGAATGAAGAGGGGAGCAGGCTCTCACGGCACATAAGGTGAATGAAATGCGAACAAACCTCGCTAGGGGGATGGGCGTGCTCATCCTGCTATCATGCGTGCAGGCGGCCCTGCGGCTCTTATTCGCGGTGGGCCTGACCGGCAGCCTGGGGGCGGAGACCCAGCAGCAAATAATGGACATGGTTGACGGTCCTCTGGCGGACTGGGCGGCGACAATAACGCTGCCTTTCTTCGTCCTGGGGATTTCCGGGGCAGTTGCCGCCGCAGGGCTCCTCCTGAACAGGGGCTGGGGCCTCTACGGAACCGCAGTTGTGTCCCTGGCTACGATCACATACGATCTGTGGGCCGCCTTCGCCATCCAGACCTCGGCGCTCTTCGGGGTCGTCATCCCCATGGCCTTCCTCGTCTATGTGGTCGGCATCAGGGGACACGGGCATAACCGCACGGTGGTGAGCTGATGAAGGCCCTGGTGGCGTTCGGTAGCAAGTACGGCTCGACTGCCAGTCTGGCCGGGTTCATCGGAGAGGAGCTAAGGGGCAAGGGCCATGAGGTCGATGTCGTCGACCTGCGGCTCCATCCCGATCCCGACGTCGAGAGCTATGATATCATCGTGCTGGGAAGTCCTGTGTTTGTGGGAAAATGGACCAAGGAGGCGAGGCGCTTCCTGGAGAGTAACGGCTCTCAACTGTGCGAACGCAAGGTGGCCCTGTTCGTGAGCTGCAGCGATGTCCTGTTCCCTGAGAAGATCGGGGCTGGGAGGAAGATGTACCTGGAGGACGTCGCCGCATCCATCCCCGGCCTTCGGCCAGTGTCGCTAGGGATGTTCGGTGGGGTCATCGACTTCTCCAGGTACGGGGCCCTTACCAAGGCCCTACTGGCAGGGGTGGGGACCAAGAAGCAGCTGGCGGGAAGGGGGATCGATGTGACCAACCCCTACGACTACCGAGACTGGGAGCAGATCAGGAGCTGGACAAGGGCCTTGTAGGGCACGCGTCAGTCATGGAACACGATGTTCTCATGGCTGATCACCGCGTTCCCGTTATTGTTCTTTCCAGCTGCCTTCTCCTCCCGACACTTCACCATCCTGGACTGCATCTCCGTGGAGGAGACGTTGGCCAGACCCTTGGCGAAGGAGCCGATGCGGACGACATCCCCCTTCTTGAACTTGCCCTCTATGGAGATGATGCCACATGGGAGCAGGGAGCCACCATCACGGAGGGCCCGCTCGGCCCCCTCGTCCACGATGACCTTTCCACGGGGGCAGGCGAAGAGTATCCATCGCTCCCTGTTGGTGTAGTGGGATTGTGCGGTGAAAAGGGTCCCCAGCTCCTCGCCCCGGGTGACGCGCACGATCACGTTGGGGGTTCGCCCATTGGCAATAACCATGTTGCACCCTGACTGCATGGCTATGCGGGCAGCATTGATCTTGGTCCGCATGCCTCCAGTGGACCTCTCCTTCTTCTTCTCCCCGGCTATCCTCTCCAGGTCCTTGGTGATCTCGTCCACCGTGGGAATGAGCTTGGCGTCCTGGTCGGCCTCAGGGTTACGGTCATACAGGCCGTCCACGTCCGTGAGCAGGATGAGCAGGCCCGCGTCCATCTTGCTGGCCACCAGCGCGGAGAGCTTGTCGTTGTCGCCGAAGATCTCCTCTATCTCATCGGTGGCGATGACATCGTTCTCGTTGACGATGGGTACGACCCCCAGGCGGAACATCTCGTCTAGTGCCTTGCGGAGATCGAGGTAGCGGGCGCGATCGGAGAACGCCCCGTATGTAAGCAGGACCTGGCCCACGCTCTTGCCGTACCTGCGGAAAGCATCTCTCCACGCCAGCATCAGCGTGGCCTGGCCCACGGCGGCGCAGGCCTGCTTCATGGCGACGTCCTTCTTCTTGCCGTCCAGGGAAAGCTCCGAGGAACCTGAGCCTATCGCTCCAGATGTCACCACGATGCTCTGTATGCCGTCCTTGTCCAGCTCTGCCACCTGACGGGCCACGTCATCGATGTATGCCTGGTCCACAGTGCCATCGTCCTTGCAGATGGTGTTGGTACCTATCTTGATGACGATGCGCCGGGGGTGGAGGTCCCTCATTGGATCTTCCTGTGGGTGAACTTGCGGCCTTCCTTACCCACGTACTCGGCCACAATCTGACCGTGGCCCCGCAGCTTGTACTTGTAGATGATGAGCCCTTCCAGACCGACCGGGCCCCGGGCGTGGGTCTTGTTGGTGGATATCCCCACCTCCGCTCCCAGGCCGTAACGGTAGCCGTCCGAGAAGCGGGTGGAGGCGTTCCACATGACCGAAGAGGAGTCTACCATGTCCATGAACCTCTGGGCCGTTCCCTCGTCCGATGTTATTATGGCGTCGGTGTGGTGGGAGGAGTAACGGTTGATGTGGGCGATGGCCTCCTCCAGGGAGTCCACCATCTTGATGGATAGGATGAGGTCGTTGTACTCCGTTACCCAGTCCTCATCACTGGCCTCCTTCGCATCGATGATCTGCCGGACGCCGGCGTCACCCCTGAGCTCCACCCCTGCACGGGCATAGTCCTCGGCCATGCGCGGCAGGAAGTCCTTTGCGATCGATCTGTGCACGAGAAGCGTTTCCATGGCGTTGCACACTGCCGGATACTGAACCTTGGCATCGTGGCAGACCTTGACCGCCATGTCCATGTCCGCTTCCTTGTCGACATAGGTGTGGCAGATCCCTGCGGCGTGACCTAGGACGGGGATCTTGGTGCTCTCCTTGATGGAGCGCACCAGCTCGTTGGAGCCGCGGGGGATGATGAGGTCTATAAGGTCATCGTGCTTGAGGAGCTCCCGGAACTGCTCCCGGGTGGACAGCAGCTGCACCGCGTCCCGGAGGCGCTCATCAGCGGACAGAGCATCCTTTATCGCGTCCGCCAGCGCCTCGTTGGTCTCCTTGGCCTCGGTGCCTCCCTTGAGGAGCACAGTGTTACCAGATCTCAGGCACAGGCAGGATATCTGCACCAGGGCCTCTGGTCTGGCCTCGAAGACCACGCCTATGACGCCAATGGGGCAGGATACCTTATCGAGGATCAGGCCGCCGTCGAGCTCGGTGCGCGAAATGAGCTTTCCAACAACCTCCTCTTGGGACTGCAGTGACCTTATGGATTCCAAGGACTCCTCGAGCTTGCTCCGGTCGTACCTGAGCCTCTTGATCAATACCTGGGAAAGGCCTCCGGCACGAGCGGCCTCCATGTCCCGGGAGTTGGCGGCAAGTATTTCCTCGGACCTTTTGCTGAGGGTCAGAGCTATCTTCTCCAGAGCAAGGTTGCGATCGTCCAGCGTGAGCGTGGCCAGACGGTACGATGCTTCCTTTGCCTTCAATGCCGCCTCTCGAACTTGGTCCATGGCAGGAAGGACAGATATCATGATAGTTTATAGATTTCGCTTCCCTCAGCGGTCAGAACCTGTACATAATCGTTCGGAGGAACATGCCAGCATTATGCAAAGGGTTATAGGCCATCGAAAACAGGAATAAAAATGAGGTGAACATCGGGTGCTCAGGATGATGATCTTCATCGTTATGGCGGCCATCGTGGCCACGGTTTCGGCGGCGGTCACCGCAATTACGACGTGCGCTAAGGGCAAGGCGCGGTCGAACAGATAAGAACGAGAGCATGAAGAGGCCACCTAACACCCGGTCTAGCTTCGATGACCAGGTCAATGCAGGCTTCTTCTATGTGGCCGTGCTCGGCACAGGTTTACTACACTTCTCCGAAGGTCCAAGGTTGATGTGAAAGAGGAGATCTGGACAGCGATACCTATTGTTAAAATAAAAAGAAGGATGGAGGGTGCCCCCTCCCTCCTCTGAACCTCCAAGCCGTTCAACCTTTCAGCATGTCCTTCAGGTCGGAGTCGGGATCGCCAACGGCCTTCCATCCGAACCTATCCTGGATGAGCTTCCAGTTGTTGGGGGTTATGAACGCCGGAAGGGTTGGCCCGACCCTAACATTACGTATCCCCAGTGCCAGCAGGGTTAGCACGATGGCCACCGCCTTCTGCTCGAACCAGGACAGCACGATGCTCAGTGGAAGATCGTTGACCTCCACGTTGAACGCCTTGGACAGCTCCACCGCCAGAACGATGGCGGAGTAGGAATCGTTGCACTGGCCCAGGTCTAGGAACCGAGGTATGCCCCCGATGTCCCCGAACTCCTGGTCGTTGAACCTGTACTTTCCGCAGGCAAGGGTCATGATGATACTGTCCTGGGGGATCTTTTCCGCGAGCTGGGTGTAGTAGTCGCGCCCAGGGGTGGCTCCGTCGCATCCTCCCACGAGGAAGAAGTGCTTCACCTTGCCGGCCTTCACCGCATCTATGATGACGGGCGCCAGGGACAGGACTGCCTTGTGGTGGGCACCGGTCCATACGTCCGGACCTCGGCGCTCTGGAAGGTCCCCTATCCGCCTGGCGTGCTCTATGATCTCGCTGAAATCATTGCGTTCGGCCATGTGCTTCACACCCGGGACCGAAGCGACACTGGTGGTGTACAGCCTGTCCTTATAGCTCTCGGGCGGGATGAGCACACAGTTGGTCGTTACCAGGACCGGTCCGCCGAACTCGTCGAACTCCTTCTTCTGCTTCTGCCAGGCCCCTCCGTAGTTGCCGATCAGGTGCTTGTACTTCTTAAGCTCAGGATATGCGTTGGCGGGAAGCATCTCACCATGGGTGTAGACGTTCACTCCCGTGCCCTCGGTCTGCCTCAGCAGGGCCTCCAGGTCCAGAAGGTCATGTCCCGTGACCAGGATCCCTGGTCCCTTCACGGTGCCAGTGCGAACCTTTGTGGGCTCAGGAAGCCCGAAATGCTCAGTGTTACCGGCGTCGAGCATCTGCATGACCTTGAGGTTTATCATGCCCGCCTTCATGAGCGTGTTCCACAGGTCCTCCTGAGAGAAGTCGACGTTCGTCAAGGTCTTGAACAGAGCTTCCTCGATGAACGCGTCCACCTCTGGGTCAGTCCTCCCGAGCAGGCGGGCATGGTAGGCATAGGCCGCGATCCCCTTGAGGCCGAACAGCAGGGTGTCCATTAGGGATTGTACGTCCTCATCCTTCCCGCACACCCCCCGGACCGTGCAGGCGATGCCCCTTGCGGTCTGCTGGCATTGATTACAGAACATTGCCATGTGATCTCACCGCTGTATCTACCGAACTTAAGATATATAACCTATCACATAATGGAATATAACATAACACAATTATTTACTTATTAATAATAGGCTTGTGGTGAAATGGTGCTTAACCTCGATGAAAAGGACAAGATAATCATATCCATGTATTCTGCCGACCCCAACGTGTCCCAGGAGTCTATCGCCAGGGTGCTCCGCCTCTCCCAGCCATCTGTGGCCAGCCGAGTGGCCAAGCTGAGGGAGAGGGGCGCGCTAGAGCTGAACGCGGGGGTCAGCCCCCTGAAGATGGGGCTATACCTGGCCAAGGTGGACCTGTCCTCGACCGATCCCTCGATGATATTGGACAGGTTCGTCGATTGCCCTTACTTCGCCAACGGTTTCAGCGTTTCTGGTCGCCATAACCTCTGCCTGTTCTTCTTCAGCGAGAGCGTGACCACGCTGGAGTCCATAGTTAACGGCCACATACGTTCCGACCCATCGGTTCAGGACGTGGACTTCGACATCGTCATCTCCTCGCAGAAGGACTTCACGATACCTGTTAAGCTCAAGCCAGAGAGATGCAGCAAGCCGCCGTGCGGCATCGACCTCAACTGCACGGACTGCCCCTCGTTCAAGGGCAGAAAGTGCATGGGCTGCCCGGTCACAGGACAGTACCAAGGGAAGTTCTACTGAGATTCGTACCCATGATCATGGCCTCTTATCCTCCTTGGAGGATCCCTCAGCATGCCAGGGGGCCATGTCCTTCATGAGGGGCTTGGTGACGGCCATGAGCAGGGCCGAGGTGATCTTGAGGCGGGCACCGACCTTGACATCGTAGTAGTAATCACCCTTGTCCTTGTAGAACTCATAATCGGCTGGCAACCACTCCTTGGTCTCCAGGCTGGTGCTCTTGAAGAAGCGGTAGCGCATGTAGTCCGAGAGCCGGGGGCGCATGTCGTTCTCAACAAGGGCGTGGTAGAACCTTGCGGCCTCTCGCTGGAGGCGGGCGCTCCTCTTGCCACGGGCCCGGGGGCTGATGGGCCAAGGTAGCTGCATGTACGCCAGCTCGCTCACGACCGAGGGGCCGCCTATGGCGATGCGCAGTGCATCCAGGGTCTTGTCCAGGCCTGCCCCCCCGTTCGCCACGATCATCGCCTTCTTCCCAAAGAACCGGGGCCGATGGTTGGTGTATGCCATTCGGTCCATGAAGTTCTTCATCAGGGAGCTGACGTTCTGCACATATCCTGGGGACACGAGGATGATGCCGTCAGCATTCTCTATCCGGTCTTCGATCATCGTCCTGTCGTCCTTGATGGGGCACAGCCCCTCCCCTGCCCTTATACAGGTGAAGCAACCCCGACAGGGCTTGAGGTCAAGGTCCACAAGGTGAAGACGCTCCATCTGCACCGGCCCCATTCGAGTCAGCGCCAGCTCGATCTCTTCGACGACCTTTGTGCCAGTTCCGTTCTTACGGGGGCTCCCCATGATGGCAAGTACCTTCATCTGCGTGCCTCTGCCTCAGTACCTGTACGAGGCGGCACTTAAAAAATTGTCCTTTGGTCCCGGGAGCCGCATCATGCTCGTTCCGGGGTTCTGCCTCTCCAGATCAGGCGAGGAAGTTACCCTGGTGGAACTTCGGGCGCACCATCCTCAGGGCGTGATCTCAGTGTGGAGCTCGCCCCACCGTGCTAGGACCTTAGGTCCATCCCTTATGAAGACAATACCATCCAGATATCCTATCCACCCATCCTGCTCGTAACGGGTTCCGAACAGCGTATCGCGGAGGAGTATTACCTCCCAGTCATGGGAGACATGGATGTCCAAGCGCGTCGTTCCGTTGGGGTCGGCCAGGCGTTCCAGGATGGGGCGCAGGACCTTGTCCGAGGCGACCGGTGCCGGCAGTATCCACTCCTTGTCGATCTCCCCGTTGAACCATGCGCGCATGAAGCCATGCCCGAGCCTGTCGGCCACCTCCAGCGTCCTATCGTCCAGGAGGTAAGGGGCGCACAGGTCCCAGGTCTCGGTGGAACCGAGCACCTTGTTTCCGTTTCCGGCAAGGCCGACCGTCATGGCCTCCGCCGTCTCCCGGCAGCGCACCGCTGGGCTATGGAAGAACCGCACCTGGCGCTCCCCGGTTATGCGCTCGCCGAACCTCCGGGCATCCTCCCGTCCTTTCTCGTTGAGCCCCACCCCCAGGCTCTCGGTCACGCTGGCGATGGAGGGTCTATCGGCATGACGCACGATCGCGGCCATCGTCTCGTCCTTGTTCTGGTTCAGGAGATCTAGGACCCGGCACCCGTCCATTTTACACACTGCCATTAGATAAGGCGAGCACCTAGTTCATTCTTTTGGGAGGCCCTGAGAGGCGGCCGATGACCTGTGCTGACCCTCTGCGAAAATGATCTCGAAGCGTGCTCCCTTTCCCGCCTCCCCTGTCTCCCTTATGTCCACACCGGTGATCGACAGTATCTCCTTGGACAGGAAAAGGCCGAAACCGGATGTTGAGTTGCTCCTCATGAAGAGACGGGACTTGTCCCTGATGCCCACCCCGTTGTCCTGGAAGGAGAGCACCAGATGGCCATCCTCCTCCTTTGTGCTTATCACGAGGACGGAACCCTTGCTGTGGCGGACAACGTTCTGGGCCAGGTTGTAGAATACCTTCCCGATCATTGGGTCGGCGAAGATGGTGTAGTCATCCACCTCCAGCTTAACGCTCAAAGACGCCTTGTCCAGAGGGATCAGTGCGTTGATGAGCGATTCCCGGAGATCGAACCAGCGGGGTGCGTTGATGCCTATATCCTGGTAATCCTTGGCGAAGGCCACGTGCCTCTCGATGGATTGCACGCTGCTCCGTGCCTTGGACAGCAGCTTCCGGACCTCGGGATCGTTCGTCCTTTCCATGGCCAGTGTCAGGTATCCATCCAACACCATGGCCTGATTGTTGATGTCGTGCCGGGTGATGGAGCTGAGGAGGTTCCACTTTTTGTTGGCCTGCCTCAGTGCCTCCTCCTTCATCTCCTTCTCCGTGATGTCCTCTATGACGCCGTCGACGAGCGATATATCGCCCTTGTCATCATAGAGGGCGGTCAGGGTCATGGAACCAAGGATCGTGCCACCCGACCTCAGCCTCATCCGGACCTTCTTGTCCTTGATCTTCCCCTCTTTTTTTAGCTCGGCTATGATGACGCGACGGTCTTGCGGATCCTGATAGAAATCATCAGGATCGGCCTCCAGTATCGCCCCCTCGTCCTCATAACCAAGTATCCTGCACATCGCAGGATTAGCCTGGATGAGCCGTCCCTTTTCCTTGATATCACTGCGGAAGATCCCCACGTTGACGTTCTCAATCAAGGTGCGGTACTTGTTCTCACTGTCCTGTAGGGCCTTGAGCGTAGCGTGGAGCTCATCGATCTGCTCCTGCAGCTGGGGGTAGTAGCTTTTACGGTGAGAGGTCTCACCAAGACCGATGATCTTCTGGCGGAGCGCTTCCGCCCGGACCTCATCCTCAGAGCGCCTCATGGAACAGTCTCGCAATATCTTCCCTCTTGACGGGGCGGGGGTTGGTGACGTGGCAAGCATCGTTGAAAGCATTCTCGGTCAGGTAGGGTATGCTATCCTCCTTAACGCCCATCTTTGACAGTCCCAGATCCATGTTCAGTCCTTCTGTGAACTGCCGGAGCCGGGATCGTATGCTTTCCAACCCTGTGGTAGCGCATGAGCCGCTACCGTCCATCGCCGCTTCCAGTGTGGAGTATCTTTCCGGGACGGCAGAGTGGTTGAATGCCACCACGACCTCCAGAAGCTTGGCGTTGCACTCCCCGTGAGGGTAGTCGAGGTACCCTCCCAGGCTGTGAGCCATGGAGTGCACCAGGCCCAGGCTGGCGTTGGAGAAGGCCAGCCCGGCGTACACGCTTCCCAGCATCACCTTCTCCCGGAACCTCAGCTCGCCGGGCTCCTCATAGGCCAGCGGGAGGTATCGGGCGATCATCTTGGTGGCCTCCAGAGCGTACATGTCCGTCATATGCGAGGAGGCGTTGGACACGTAGGACTCGAAAGCATGGGACAGAGCGTCGATCCCGGTCTCAGCGGTGAGGTTGGGCGGCATGGTTAGCGTCACCTCAGGATCGATCAGCGATACGTCCGGCACCATGGCCTTGCTAATTATACCTAACTTTCGCCTTTTGTTCTCGTCGGAGATGATGGCGAACTGAGATATGTCCGCGGAGGAGCCGGCGGTGGTGGGTATGCATATCAACGGTGGACCCGGTATGGCCACCTCATCGACCCCCTCCAGGTCCAGGACGTGGCAGCGGTTGGTCACCACCGCACCTATGGCCTTGGCACAGTCCATGGGACTGCCTCCTCCCACGGCCACAAGCAGGTCGCACTCGTTGTCCTGGTACTCCTGTGAGCCCTTGGCCACCTCCGATATCCTGGGATTGGGGGAGACATTGTCGAAAAGGACCACGTGTTGGCCTTGCTTTTCAAGCTCATCCCGCACCTCTCCCGTCCATCCTGCCTTAAGGATACCAGGATCGCTGACCAAGAACACGTTGCGACCGTGAAGGGTCTTTGCGTATTGCCCTACAAGGTTTCTAGATCCATTTCCAAGGATTATCTCAGGTGCAACGAACTTCCTGACAGGGAACTGTTCAGACATCGGAGATCGTTCCTCTTCCAGGAGATGATGCCCTAATAACATTTCTATCTCAATCCACGCAAATGATTTCACTGTGTGTCGGAGACATTAATAGGACCGGTCCTTCCGGGGCGGAGATTTTGGCTGGTATGCCCGGTCGGACAAGTGCATGAGGTAAAGAGGACCTCATGCTATCATGGTCAAAGGGCCCGTAGCGATGCGTCAGAGCGCTCTAAGGAACAGTTCCTCGATATCCCTCCGGACCACAGGCCGAGGGTTCGTGTAGTGGCAGGCATCTTGGAGCGCGATATCTGTCAGATAGGGGATGTCCTCTTCCTTCATCCCCAGTTCCGACAGCCCCTGCTCCATGCCCATGTGCTGGACCATCCTCTCAAGCATCTCAACGAGCCCGTCGGGGCCTCCATACCCTCCAGGCTTCGAGCCCCGCATTATCTGCTCTATCTTGCGGTACCTTTCCGAGGCAAAGGGGTAATTGTACGGTATCACGTGCTTCAGGAGCTTGGCGTTGCACTCACCGTGAGGGTAGTCGAGGTACCCTCCCAGGCTGTGAGCCATGGAGTGCACCAGGCCCAGGCTGGCGTTGGACATCGCGAGCCCGGCATACATGCTGGCCAGCATCACCGGTTCCCGGGCGTTCAGGTCCTCTGGGGAGTCATAGGCACGGAGGAGGTTTTCGGTCAGCAGGCGGATGGCCTCCAGGGCGTTCAGGTCGGTGATGGTGGAGGAGGCGTTGGACACGTAGGCCTCGATGCCGTGGCACAACGCGTCAAGGCCGGTGGCCGCCGTCAGCCGGGGAGGCATCGTCACCGTCGTCTCAGGATCGATGATGGTCAGATCGGGCACCATGGTCTTGCTCACTATCCCTGTCTTCCTTCTCCTTGTCTCATCGGAGAAAGCGGCGAACTGCGACACGTCCGCGGAGGAGCCGGCGGTAGTAGGGATGCATATCATAGGTGGACCTGGAAGCTTAACGGCATCGACCCCCTCCATTTCCAATATGTGGCAATGGTTGGTGGCCACCACCCCTAAGGCCTTACCGCAGTCGATCGCGCTCCCACCTCCAACCGATATTATGACGTCGCACCCGTTCTGGCGGTAGACCTCCGCGCCTTTCATGATCTCGGCGGTCTTCGGATTTGGTGTTATGTCATGGAAGAGCGTCACATCCAGGCCTTTTAATGATAGGAGGTCGGCTACCTCCCCGGTCCAACCAGCCCTTATCACGCCTGGATCGCTGACCAGGAGAACACTGCGTCCATGCAATGACAGGACATGTTGCGCGATAAGATGCCTTGACCCGCTGCCGAAAATGATCTCGGGGATCACGAACTTGCGTATGGGTAGTAGATCAGACATAGAACGGAGAGCCTCAGCAAGGGCGAGCCACCGTTCTCGTTAATAACTTTTTCTTTTTTTATAATGAACTATGAGAACGGAGATTCTCGAGCCTTTCCGCCGGCCCTTCTCCTATAGCCAGTGGGCCAAGGGGGGCCCGGCCATTTCATGGATCATTGGTCACGTGTCAAAGGATGGGGCTGTCTATGGGCCAGGTACGTTGTGGGCCGCGATTCAAATATTGCCTCGATGCATTTCCGGTACGATGAGAGATAGAGCCAAGAGCATCGGTTGGTTCACCACCGCCCGAGGACCAGGATCCCTCAACCTGTTCAAGACCCTGATGAAATGGGTCCATAACGGAGATATCGACGCCAAGGTGTCCTTCGTGTTCATCAATCGCGCTGTGAAGGGGAACGCCTATCGACAGCGCCTCATCGACATGGCCACGGAGGAAGGGATACCGGTGATCGTATTCCCATCGGACAGCTTCCGGCCGGATCTAAAGGTGACGGACCTGGGGAGATGGAGGGATGCGTATGGCGAGGGGCTGAGGGAGCGGATCGCAATTCACCCCATGGACTTCGGGGTGCTCGCAGGCTACATGCTCATCATAGACCCTATCACATGTCAGAGGTACGATATCATCAACCTCCATCCTGCCCTTCCTGACACCTACACAGGCACCTGGGAGGAGATCGTGGGGAAGGTAGTGGAGAACCGTGATCCACAATATGGGGCGACGGTCCACATCTGCAGCCCCGAGCTGGACCGAGGGGCCATCGTGGCCTACGATTCCTTCCCGGCCGACCATATCATTAACGCTCCCATCACCGCGGAGGAGAAGGTCCGGAGGATCCGCGCAGAGGAGCTGAGACGTGAGGCCCCTTTGCTGATGGAATCCATCAGGATGTTGGTGGATGGGGAGGTCTCCATCCGGGACGGCAAGGTGTACGATAGCGACGGTATCGAGGCAAAGGGATGCTCGGACCTCTCAGCCAGGGTCAGCCAGGCGCTGGAGCGGGGCGGATGAGTTCGCCCTCACCGGGTGCGCAGTGCGCAGGCAGGACAAGGTCGCTCGGACATAGAGCCTTAAAACCTCTTTATATACATTATCTCCGTTTCATGACGCCGATTTTAGGGTGAGACGAGAATGGAGCTTACAATATCCCCGCGGGACCACGGGAATCTAGAGGATTACGACAGAACGTACAGTGAGTTCAACTGGTCGTCCGTGGAAAGGGAGTTCGACTGGTCCAATGGCGGGGCGTACAACGTGGCGGCGGAGGCCATCGACCGCCATGCCCGCAACTGGAGGCGCAACAAGATTGCGCTGTACGCTGTTCAGGCCCGGGGGGAGGTCCGTAAGTTCACATTCGGGGACATCGCCGAGATGTCGAGCCGTTTCGCCTCTGGGCTGGAGAGGCTGGGAGCGGTCAGGGGCGATCGCATCTTCGTGTTCCTGGACCGTACCGCGGAACTTTACATCTCAGTCCTGGGGATCACCAAGATGGGGGGCATAGCGGGACCTCTGTTCTCGGCGCTGGGTCCGGACGCCGTTAAGGACCGGGCCCTCGACTGCGGTGCCAGGTTCATTGTTACCTCCCCTTACCTCTACAAGCGCCTGGAGCCTATTATGGACGACCTCGTGGACGTTGAGAGGTTCATAATCGTGGGCGGCAACGACGGCCTGGGGGAGAACACCATCAGCATCGAGGAGCTGATGGACTCGGGGAACCCCAACTACCAGGCGGTCAGCATGGAGCCCACCGACCCCTACATCATTCACTACACCTCCGGTTCCACCGGCAAGCCTAAGGGTGTCCTCCTGGGGCACAAGGCCATGATCCAGCAGCTCATCACCTGCCGTTATGTGGTCGACCTCATGGAGGAGGATACCTACTGGTGCACCGCCGATCCGGGCTGGGTCACGGGTACCTCGGTGGGCATATTCGGCCCCTGGTTCCTGGGGACGACGATAGTCTCCTATGAGGGTCGTTTCGATGCCCGGGCATGGTACTCCCTCATAGAGCGTTTTAAGGTAAGCGTATGGTTCACAGCTCCCACCGCCCTGAGGATGCTCATGAGGGCCGGCGATGAGGTGGTCAAAGGCTATGACCTCTCCGCGCTCCGCCACATATGCTCTGCGGGGGAGCCTCTGAACCCTGAGGTGATCCGCTGGGGGTTGGATGTTCTGGGCAGGCGGATACACGATAACTGGTGGCAGACGGAGACCGGGGCGCCGTGCATCTCCAACTACCGCTCCATGACCATCAAGCCCGGCTCCATGGGGAAGCCCATCCCGGGCATGGTCGCCGCCGTGGTGGATGAGAACGGTACGGAGCTCCCTCCCCGGCAAGAGGGTTTCCTGGCGCTGCGTCCAGGCTGGCCGGCGATGATGGTAGGCATCTGGAGGAACACCCCCAAGTTCAAGGAGTACTTCGAGATCCCGGGATGGTACATATCGGGGGACCAGGCCTACAAGGACGAGGAGGGGTACATCTGGTTCCTGGGCCGCGTGGACGACGTCATCAAGACGTCCGGCGAGAGGCTGGGACCGTTCGAGGTGGAGTCCGCTTTGATAGAGCATCCGGCCGTGGCGGAGTCCGGGGTCATCGGGAAGCCGGACCAGCTGCGCGGCGAGATCGTGAAGGCGTTCATCATCCTCCGCCCCGGTTTCACGCCATCGGAGAGGTTGAAGGAGGAGATCACGGTCTTCGTGAAGACCCGGCTTGCGTATTACGCCTACCCGCGGGAGATCGAGTTCGTGGACAGCCTCCCCAAGACCCGCTCCGGTAAGATCATGAGGCGGGTGCTAAAGGCCCGGGAGCTGGGTCAGTCCCCCGGGGACCTCACCATGCTGGACGAGTGAGCGGCCCCGCTGCTCTCACAAAATCCCCCGTTCAGGAGTCCATGATTTCCTTATCAGGACCGTGCCATAGGCGCGGCCATTTGCAGGGCCACCTTACGTTCCTGCTCTAAGCTGCAGCCTTAGGATAATGAACTCCGCCGGTTTCAAGGCCGCGAATCCAACGTGCAGGTTCAGAAGCCCCTTCCCGAGCTCGTCGGCAGACGTGGTATCGTTTCCACATCTCACAAAGAAAGCCTCACGAGGGACGGTGTCCTGGAACGCCCCTTGGTGGAAGAGGGCGAGAAGGAAGGCCTCGACCGAGGCGCGGACCTTGGACCAAAGGGGCAGGTCGTTGGCCTCGAACACTGTCCACTCCAGGCCCTTCTGCAGGCTCTTCTCCATGAAAAGGGAGAGGCGACGTACAGGGAGATACTTCCACTCCGATGTGGAGGGGCATGCGCCATCAAGGGTCCTACCGCCCCAGATCACCACCCTGCCATCAGGCAGCTTCCGCAGGCAGTTGATGGCCAGCGTGCTCAAGGAGCTTAGCTCGTCGTCGCTCAACCTTTGAGAGGTATCGGCAGCGCCCTTGATCAAGGCCTCGATGCCCGCGGGCGCCTTCCACACCCCTCTTTGGGAATCGATGCGGGCGATCACACCGGCCACCGCTCCTGCGGCAGGTTCTGAGAGGGTGTGTCCAGGGCTATCAGGGACCAACAGGTTAGGGAAGTACAGGGCCGCGTCCTTGGCCGCACCACCCAGGGTCGTCCGGACCTCCTCAACACCTTTCCTCGCATCATCGACGGTGGACCATCCCCGAGGCGCGTCCAGCATGAGAATGGCCCTGTTAGC
>JADFDJ010000004.1 GCA_018262895.1 Methanomassiliicoccus sp.
CATGGTTCATGGTATTTTCGATTAAGAATAAGGCATATGCCATTAAAATATCAACAACCGGATTTACGGTTAGAGGACTCTATATTTGGTATTGCCAATCCAGTATTCGCGATGCGCCAGTGACCTTATTGATGGCATCATTCTTAGATTCTCTTTTCAATTCGAGACAACGAAATTCATACAAGCTCATGCACATGATATCCGGATAGGGAGACGATAACGAGCGGTTCCGAAACGCTTTCCTTCTTTCACCTTTCCAAAGAGGTGAGCCTTAGGTGTCGACCATCAAATTCCACCTCGGTGAGGGGATGGGCGATCTTCGAGCTCTCCAACATTGGGGAGCCGCTCTCATCTCGCTAGGTTCGTCTCCCCCCCGTGATTTCTTCAGTGAACCTCAGCTCCCTGGTCCATCGTCCGGCTCCTTGAGCTTGATGGTCACCCTGGAGGGCGTGGTGAACCGGAACACCAGGGGCTGGAACGGCGTGGTTTGCAGCTCCTTCGGTTTGATCGTCCTCTTGCTGCATTCCACCTTCAGCGGCCTCGGTCGACGTGGTCCTTGCCTTATCTGAGGGTAGGGGACCGTCAGCCTCGCTTCGGTCTGGGCGATCTCGTTGCGGACGGTATACGTACCAGGCCGCAGACACACGGCGAGATAGGAATCATCACGGTCCAGCGCCTTGTTGTCTAGCACCACCTTGTCCGCATCATCCCTCTTGGCGATCTTGATGGAGTACCCCCCCTCGCCCTTGGGGACGTAGAACAGCGCGCTGCCCCCCTTTCGGACAGAGAACCGGTGCTTGACCATCGTCGCCCCAATGACTGATAGGTCCAGCTCTCGGAGGTCGATGGTCGTCACTGATGAAGAGCCGTCGCCCAGGAATGCCAGGACGTTCACCTCATCCTCGCAGGTCACTGAACCATCGTTATCGTCCTTCACCTCGATCTCGAAGAGGGCGACCTCCCTATCCCCCTTGAACACGACACCCGAGTACTTCCCGCTCTCCTCGAACCGATGGATCACCGCCGAGAGCACGGATATGGATGCGGAGTCCCGATCGACCTGCTCGAACATGGCCCGGTTCATCACCGTCCTCATCTCAATCCCCCATGTCCACGTTCAGGGTCAGCTCCTGCGTATCGACCTTGATACCGATGTACTCCACGGGCAGGCGTACGGGGATGAGGACCCCGTCGGCGTCCAGGATGGGATAGGGGTCCTCCACCTCGAACACCGGAGGTATCACCAGGGCGATGTAGTCGTACAGCAGATCCAGCACGACCTGCACGATCCCCAGGTCGCTGATCATGTCCAGCAGCCACTCCCCGATGTCGTCAGGGATGTCCAGGATGTCCTCGATGATGCCCTCGACCCCTCCCAGCAGCCATAATATGGAATCCGAGAACCAGTTGGGACCGCCCAAGACCTTCTCCACCGCGCTCTTCAGGGCCTGTTGGAACAGACCGCCCACGGTGGCCGAGATGTCGATGAGATCGATATCGAAGGGCAGCACCGGCACGATCACGGTCTGCCACCTGTTGGGGACTCCCGCACCAACACCGTAGAACTCCTTCAACAGGACGCTGAGCGAGATCTCCGATGTGAGGATCCCGCTCAGGTCGAGGCCCACGCCCACATCGATATTGCTGTCGAAGATGCTCCAGATCCCAGGGATGATCCAGATCGTTGGCAGGTCGATCCCCACCCCCAGCATGAACTTGTCCCATACCACATCCAGCTCCTTCACCCTGATGGTCCCGTCGCTGTTCAGTGTGAGGGAACCGTCCTCCAGGTGGGCAGCGAAGTCGTACGAGGCCGTGAACGGTCCCCAGCCCGCACTGCCTGAATTGGAGACCTTGAAACCGCTGAGCACGGCCTGGAAGACCTTCTGGAAGCTCTTCTCCGAGACGGCCGCGGTCATGTCGAAATTGCCCGTCCTGGTACGATTACGCACTGTGCGGACGACCGTCCCACCGCCACCCGGCGTCCCCCCTCCAAGCCCGGAGAAGGAGAGCGCCAGGTCTATGTGATCGATGTCGACGAACAGCTTCAGCTGGTCGTCCTCGATGGCAGGGTTGTCGGGCACGGCGGTGGAAGCCGAGACCTGTATGTGGCCAGTGCTGTCGGGAAGATCGATCATATCGAACGCCACCTTGGAAGCGGCGGTGCCGACCATGGGCAATATGCCCCGATTGAGGGCATGGAGGGCGTAGCACTCAATGCACTCCGCTATCCCCTCCGGCTTCAGCTCCTCTATCTCGATATCATCGACCACCGGCCTGATGACCTGGTTCCCCGGGACACCTGCGATGATGCACCCGGCGATGGCGTACAGGTTCAAGGAGAAGCAGCTCAACGGTACGACGTACTTATCCGGCGGCGGCTCGTCCCATCCCCTCTTCGAGCAACCGAGGCCAGCGCACATCTTGAAATGTAGTCCAAGACGCTGCGGAGGCAGGGGCGGGGTCAGCTCGGCCGGAAGGTTGACTATGTTGCCCGGATGGAGGTCGATCTCCCCCCTTGCCAATTGGACGCAGTAATCCATGTGGTAGGGGGTCCCAAGCACATCCAAAGGGTCCTGAGGGGTGACGATGGGGTTCTGGGCCAAAGTAACCTCAGGTGCCACGTTGACCTTGCAACAGAGGGAACTCACGTTCTTGGCGACCATCGGGCTTCCATAGTTGAACAGCGACGGTCTCTGCTCCATGACGTGCCTGACGATGCGGTTTATGCCCGCATCATGGATCGCCGCATAGATATCACAATTATTTGTCAATGCCATGCAAATGTCCCCATCGTTGACCGATCGGCCCCCAGACCGGACCTTCGCATACGTGGGGAACGATACGACCAACCATTATCCCTTTGGATAACTAGTTATTTATAACATGGGCGGAAGCAACGACAAAGGTCGAGCCATGCATCTAGAATTGCCTGTTTGTAGTTGAACATCCCATCCCCATCGTTCAGGCAAAGGGGGACCCGGACGACTCATAGGCACTTTGCGACCCCCATCTTTACCTCCTTCATTTGAATATGAATCGGACATCATCCAAAGCCTCCCTTCTCAATTAACGGATCTAACGGCATATTGGGCGCCGCACTGTCCGCGGCGAGGAGAACATATCATAATAAGCAATCCTTTGATGATGCTTGAAGCGATCGAGTCCATGGTGGGTGCCTATATTCGAAGAAAAGGAAGGTTACCGCGTAGGCTCATATTATAAGCAGCAAGCCATAGTTTAACAGAAAAAGAAAGAGATAAGAGGTTTTCAATCCCCAGCTGATTGAAATGTAAAGTGATTAGTCTTACTGTGGTCGCTTGCTCGGGCCGTCGCCCGCATCATTGGTCACTGTACTTCAAATTATTAGAAAAAGAATTGAAGAGGTTTGTTTTACTTCTTTTACAACTCTCGATCGGGGGTGGTGAACCGATAGTGGTTCAAAATGGGCCTTAGCCAGTATGTTTCGTGCACAGAAATCCCGATCGTACCGCCAACCTGCGATTCTACTCATCCTTACTTTATTGACGCCTCCTGCGCCACAGTGCAAATGCCCCCACCCCCACGCTGAGGATCGCCAGACCGGCAACCGCAGCCTGACCCTCGCCGGTATCCAGGAACGATGGAGGTGTCGTCGGAGCGGATGTTGCAGGCAGTGTGACGTTCACCATGGTGCTCCGGTTGCTCTCACCGTTCGCGTTGTAGGCGCTGACCTGGTAGTAGTAGGTGCTCCCGTCGACCAGCCCCTGGTGGGTGTAGTTCGTGCTGTTGGTGGTAATGACAGCAACATCACCATCGATCTCGGTGCTCCAGTAGATGTGATATCCGATCGTCGGTGAGCCTCCGTCGGCCATAGTATCGTTCCATGTCAGGGTAACATCAGCATCACCGGGGACCGCTGTCAGCCCATAGGGCTCGCTTGGAGCAGAGAGCTCCTCGATGTTGTCGCCCATGGTCAAGCCGTTCCACACCTCCCCCGGCGAGGGAAAGTTCGAGGCCGCGTATGCATGACCCCGGACCTCCGCCGATGTGTCATTGATCCAGTACTGACCGACATGAGGCGGTGCGACCGGTCCCCTGAAGGATATCGAGGACAGGTCGATGCAGCCAGAGAACGCCGAGCCCCCTATAGACGTCAGACCGCTCCCCAGGGTCACCGAGGTCAGACCGCTCTCGTAAAAGGCGTATCCCCCGATATCCGTCACATTGTCCGGGATGGTCAGGGCGGTCAGGGACCCGCAGAAAGCGAGCGCGCCATAGCCGACGGAGTTGACGCTCTCCGGGATGGAAACGTGGCTGAGCGAGGAACAGTTCCAGAACAGATAGCCCTCAATGGAGGTTACGCCCTCTGGAATATCGATTTATGTGAGGGACGGACAGCTCAGGAACGCCTGCTCCCCGATATAGGTAACGGTTTCAGGTATGGAGATCGAAGTCAGTGGGCAGTGCCTGAAAGCCCCGTCTCCGATGTGTGTCAAGCCCTCGGGCAGGTATATTGAGGTCAGGCCGCTCTCAGAGAACGCCCATGCCTCGATGGTAGTTATCCCGGCGGGGATGGTGATGGAGTTCAGGGAACTGCACTTGGCGAACGTGCCGTTCGGTATCGCCTCCATTCCCTGTCCCAGAGCGGCCGAGGTCAGAGGGCACTCGGTGAACGCATCGTACCCCATGTGAACGACGCTGTCCGGTATGGTAATCGAGTTCAGGCCGGATCCGGCGAAGGCGGACCACCCTATAGAAGTGACGCTTTCAGGGATCGTGATGGATGCCAGCGATCTACAGCCGAAGAACGCCTTGTCCCCTATGGAATTCAAACTGACCGGCAGGTTCACCGATGTTAGGGCGGAGCAGCCGGAGAAAACACCGTCCGGGATGCTCGATACGCTCTCAGGTACGTCCACCGACGTCAGATTGCGGCAGTTCTTGAACGCTCCCAAGGCGATGCTCGCGACGCTGTCCGGAATGTTCACCGATGTGAGCGAGCACTCCTCGAACGCGAAGTTATCGATCCACGTCACGCTTCCAGAGATGTTCACGGAGGTCAGGGCGGAGCACTGGTAGAAAGCCCTCCACCCGATGGTGGACACCCCGTCGGGCACAGTGAACGACCCGCTCTTACCTCCGGGGCAGACGGTCAGCACGCTGAGGTCATTGTTGTACAGCACGCCTTCAACGCTAGTATAGTTCGGATTGCCTACCTCCACAACGATGTCGGTCAGGGAGCGGCAGCCGTCAAAGGCCCCGTAGCCTATCCACGTGACGCTCTGGGGTATGGTCATTTGTGTTAGACCGATGCAGTTGGAGAACGCGAGGTTCCCGATGTACGTCACGTTTGCTGGGATGACCACGGAGGTCAGGGCGGAGCAGCCGCGAAAGGTCCCGTTGTCTATGCTGGCCACGTTGCCAGGGATCGTTACTGACAGCAGGGAGGAGCACTGAAAGAACGCGTAGTCCCCGACGAACGTCACGCTGCCCGGTATGGTCACCGAAGTGAGGTCGATGCAGTTGTAGAACGCATCATCCCCGATCCATGTGACGCTGTCGGGAATCGCGACAGATGTCACCTTGGTATCCTTGAAGGAATTGAACCCGATGCCGACCACCGGGTAACCACCCAGTTCGCTCGGGACCGCTACAGAGCTGGCGCTGCCGGTATACCTGGTCACGGTGACCTCGCCGTTCCTCACATCGAAGTTGTAATCGCTCTCCCCTACCGCTACCACGACGTCCGTTGGGACCAAGAGGAACGTACCCAGCAAGGCTATGATCATTGCCATCGTGATCGTGAGTCCCCTGACCCCCCGTGCCATCCTTTTTCCCTCCCGATATCTTTGGCTATCATCATGCTGAGGTTTTACATATTAAAAAGAAAAAAATATTAAAAAAATTGAAGCGGAGCGTTCAGCTGACCCTTATTGGAGAGCCTTCTCCTATTGTGCCCTCCTCTTGTTCCTGAGCAGAAGCGCTGCCGCTCCCACCACTGCCGCTCCTCCCACACCGGCCACTGCCACGTACTCCAACGGGATGCTGGAGCCGGTGGTGCCGCCAACCGATGCGGTCACCTTGCTCGACGCCTGCCCCAGGCCGTTGGCGTTCTTGGCGGTGACCTGGTAGTAGTGATCGCCGCCCTCGCCCGCGTTGGTGTCCACGAAAGTCGTGTCAGTGACGGTCGCGACCTGTGTCAGGTTCGTCGAGTCATTACCACGGTAGATGGTATACTCGATCACCGGCGACCCTCCGTCGTCCGAGGGCTCATCCCACGTGAGCTTTATGTCCTCCCCATCCACGCTGGCGGTGAGGTTCGTTGGCTCCGACGGGAGCATCGCCTCATCCACCATTGTGACGTCGATCTGGCCGCTGGGCTCGCCCTCGCCCACCTGGTTCTGGGCGGTGACATAGTAGAAGTACGTCTCACCGCCCTGCAGACCGGTGTGCAGGAAGCTCGTTCCCTGGACCGGTATGCTGTTGAAGTCCGCATGAGGGTTCAGGCTCCAGTAGAGCACGTAGCCGGTTATTGACGCCCCGCCTGTGCTCACCGGCTCGCTCCAGGAGAGCTGCACCTCACCGCTGCCAGGTGTCGCGTTGAACTGCTCCGGAGCTGACGGCAGCGTGATCTCAGGTGATGGCATCGCTCCCGGCGTTGCGCTCACCGTTCCACTGGCCGGACCCTCTCCCATGGAGTTGTTCGCAGCTACGGCGAAATCATAGCTGACGCCGTTGGTGAGGCCGTCAATGACAACGGTCGTCTCCGTTACCGTCGTCACGGCGGTCCCGTTCTGGTAGACCACATAGTGGTTCACCGGGGAACCGCCATCGTTCGCGGGAGCGGTCCAATCGAGCTGGACCTGGCCGAGCCCTGGTGTGGCGGTCAGTCCGATCGGAGGCCCAAGCGATGGCACCCCGACCGATGAGAAGGTCGCATACTTCAGGTCCCCGTTGGTATCGTCGTAGTAGCTGATGTGGACCCCGTCCGACCGATCGACGGCGATGGCCGAGTCTCCTCCCACATCACCCTCACTGTCGATCACCCAGTAGCTCGGTTCTCCGCCTGAGTTGGTGAAGTAGCAGAGCACCCCCTCCTCATAGCTGTAGTAGCTGATGTGGAACTGGTCAAGCGAATCTATGGCTATGGAGGAGTGATTGCCCACCTCCACCATGTCATCGATTATGTACAGTTTCCAAGAGCCAGCGGAGTTGGTCGCGTACAGGAGGTCCCCGTTCGTGGCGTCACAGTAGCTGATGTGGATCCCGTCCTTGGAGTCGATGGCGATCGAGGAGTCGTACCCCGTATCCCCCTCGGTATCCACGATGAACTTCTGCCATGTACCTGAAGTGTTGTTGGCGTACCTCAGGTGCATGTTCTCGGCGTCATAGTAGCTGATGTGGATCCCGTCCTTGGAGTCGATGGCGATCGCCGAATGGTCGCCGACCGCCACCTCGCTGTCGATGATATTTATGCTCCATTGACCCCCAGAATTGGTGACGTATCTAAGAGTCTCGTTCGTATAGTCCCAGTAGCTTATGTGGACATTGTCCTGAGAGTCGATGGCGATGGCCGAGTCCACCCCCACATCTTCATCGCTGTCGACCACCCAGCGGCTCCACGAACCACCGACATTGGTAGCATAGTCCAGGTCCATGTTGGTGGCGTCATAGTAGCTTATATGGACGTTATCCTGCGAATCTATCGCGACCGAGGGATTGTAGCCTACATCTCCCTCGCTGTCGATGATCCATTTGGTCCACGAATCGCTCACATTGGTAGCCCATATCAGGTCCCCGTTGTCGTAATCATAGTAGCAGATGTGGACGTAACCCTTTGAATCGATGGCTATCGAGCTCCGCTCGCCAACGTCCCCCACGGAGTCGATCGTCATGATCGATGGGTCCCCCGCATCCGCTGCCTCTACTGTTCCAGGTACTGACACAATAATGGACGCACCTGCCGAGATGGCCATCATCAGTGCCAAAAACAAGACAGCACATTCTCTATTATGCCCCATTTTTTTCCTCTCCCCTAAGACTCCGTATAGAACTCCCTAGACAGAATCAAAACATTATCAATCCATAGAATAAAAGGATGAGCGCTCTAATCTACGAGAAAAACGAACCTTTCTTTGTTGACCCTGATGTTTATCTATTCCGCTGAGGTGAACGACATCCAGGCCAGAATGCTCACGTTGTACGAGAGGATCTTCGAACGAGCCTCGGTATGATAATGAAAAACAATAATGGAAGCCTCAACTTTAATGGGGATCCTTCCCGTCGCTCTCGCTTCCGATCCGGTCGGCCATGTGCTCCTTGCCCCAGGTGTACATCATTTCAACGATCGGCATCAGCGTCCTGTACCGCTCGGTCAGCGTGTACTCCACCCTGGGCGGTACCTCTGGATACACCTTCCTAGCCACGAGCCCATCGTCCTCCAGCTCGCGAAGCTGCTTGGTGAGCATCCTCTGGGTGATGTTCGGGGTGACCACCGACAGCTCTTCCGCGATCTGCCCGAACCTGAGCGTCCCGTCCCTGAGGGCCCACAGGATGAGCGGTTTCCACCTGCCGGATAGAATGTCGACGGTCGCTTCGACCGGACCGTGGTACTTCTTCTGACGCAAGGGCACAGCTCCCATATCGACCACCAGTATACATTTTGGTAGCTAATACCACGATGTATTCTGTTCACGCTATGTATCGATAGCGCATACCCTGTGTTGCAGCGAACCGTTGATCTTGCGCTGCATGAAAAAGCATGGAAGAAGAAGATACGGTGAAAAAACAAGGAGAGATGAACCGATGCCGATAATCACACTGGAGATGGGGCCGCTGTCGACCGAGCAGAAAGAGAAGCTGATAGTATCGTTCACGCGGGATGTCTGTGAAGTGACAGGTATGCCGCCCGAGGCGATGGTAGTGCTCATACGTGAGCTAAGCCGGGAAAACATGGGCGTGGGCGGCCAGCAGCTGTCAACGATGATCGGCAGGCGATGATGGCCGTGAATGACGTCCCTATGGTCGGACCAGGGTACTGTGTTGGAAAGCCTGGCTACCAGGGGCACGAAACATTTACCCTTTTTTTCTTAACCCTTATCAGAAAGGGGGCGAGCTGATATGATACCGATCTGGCTCGGCCTCTTGCTTTCCACCGCCTCGATCATCGGAGGCATCATAAACGCTAGAGGACGGATAGAGGGCTTCTACATATGGATGCTGACAAGTGGGGTGTGGGGGGCGCTTTGCATCCTTGATCCGTCCATGGTCGGGCAGCTTCCCATGTGGTTAGCGTACTTTGTTATCTCTGCATACGGCGTCATGATGTGGAGAAGAAAGCCGGATATGGCATCATGAAGGAAAGGCTCAGTAACATTTGGATCGTCCCGATACCAGGCACCATGAGGCCACAATAGTTGAAGGACAATATGGCTGTGGTGGAACTGGAATTAACGCTTGAGGATCTTAGCGAACTAAGTATAGCCCCATCGAATACCACTGTGCGGGGAGAGAGTGATCCAGAGAAGCTGGATGAAAAATAAAAAGATCTCATATTGTAGTGGATTGAAGTGATCATACCTCATTTTTCCACACGGTGCCCCACATTCTTGATTGGAAAATTCTTTTTATAGATAATGGTTGTTTATACATTGCCCTGTTGCCAGGAAAGTGATGGATGGGCTTTGCGATCATCTGTTCACCTCTACTTCACCCCCCCAAGGGCAGTAGCTGGCCAGGGCCATGAAAACACATTTGTGATGGGCTCCATCCATTTTTATACAGCCGCAGGGAGAGCGCACCTCCACCGTTCTGTTCGCTACCAAAACACCGTATGAAGGACAGCGATGTGGGAATCGCCCTCAAGGTACGATGATTGAAGCATTACCTAATATCCTAGCCTGCGTTGTACACTGCTATGAGATTGCCGGTCCTCCGACCTCCTGACCGGTAGGGTCATCATTCTAGTTCCACACTTCGGACACCATCTATCGCTGTTTCCACCAGGGTGACCAAATTTGTACTCCCCGCATTCTGGACACTTCATCTGAATACCTCCCGGTCCCTCGCATTCGACGTTAGATCTGATATCAAATAACCAACTCTCACCAACAGTCCCTTTTGTAGACTGGCTGGAAGACGTCCATCCAGTCCTCTTCCAAGGACATGACTTCGTAAGGACCTGAGGAAACATAAAAAAAATAGAAGGCCGCGCCTCCTTCTGCGGTCAACTCATGAAATCGAGAACCATCTGACAGGTCGGCCAGACATTCTCTGGGAGTTCCTGTAAAGCTAGTCACATGAGAAGGCTCCGAACAGTATCTGCCCTCTGAACATCATGGTAAAGCTTACGAATGGAATTATGGACGCCTTGACTGCATCGATGCACATGCAGCTTACTACGGCGGCGAAGTATGTCTCCCCCGGAGATCTTTTCGCCGCAGCATACCCGCGGTCATCAACGCTGGAGGGCGGATAGAGTGATTCTACATCTAGATACAGGGATAGAGGCTTGCTCCTGGTGGGAGATGTGGATAATATTGTATGCACTGGACCATACAGCATAACTTCCTTCGGGGCCTGTTAGGAACGAAAGGAAGGCTAATAGACCATGCGAGCGGTATAAAATGCGAGGTAAGAAATGGAGAGAACGTCGAGGCAGCCATCTCAGAAGAGCGTGCGGAAGGTTTCCACGAACGCCGCTGGTCAGGATGCGAACGGGCCAGACGGACCCAAAGGCCCGGGCGCGGGCAAGGCGGACGGGGAGAGCGCTGTCCTTGCGGCCATCGCCAAGATGCCGGAGCCGTTTCGCGGCATGGGAGAGAGGATCCACACTGTCATCAAGGAGGCCGCGCCGGCGCTGTCCCCGAGATTGTGGTACGGGATGCCTGCGTACGCCAAGGATGGGAAGGTCGTCTGCTTCTTCCGCGGCGGGGACAAGTTCGAGGAGAGGTACATGACGCTCGGCTTCAACGAGGTGGCGAACCTCGACGATGGCCATATGTGGCCGGTCGCTTTCGCCTTGACGGAGCTGACCGCGGTCGAAGAGGGGAGGATCGCCGATCTCGTGAAGAGAGCGGTGAGCTGAGGGCCGGACCCGACAGTAGGTCCGGAGCGGATAAGGTCGTGAGAGCGGTCCGAACGGGACATGATGGAGAGGCTTAGATGTCAGTAGATCGAACTATTGATTCCATTCATGTTGTAGGCCTTTCATTCACGTCACCGCTCGTTACTTTCAGGAGATCCACGTTGAGAGGGTCGATCCAACCATCCTCTTAGTGCGAGCCGCAGAGCCCATCACTAGTGGCCTGCCTACCATCAGCATCTGCTTTGCTTGAGGGCTGGAGGATACCATGATCGACCCGTCATACCCATCGGACCTTGTACCGTCTCGCCCTAAGCGAACCGATACATGCCCTTCGGGACCCTCATCTCGAACCTCGCACCCTTACCGTACTCCCCGGTCTCCTGAATGCTGATGCCGGTGATCCCCAGGATCTCCTTGGAGAGGAAGAGGCCAAGCCCCGTCCCCTTGCCGAAGCCCCTCTTGAACAGGTGCTCCCTGTCCGTGGCCGATATCCCGTTGCCGTCGTCCTCATAGATGAGCACCAGGTCCTCTTCGGCATCATTGCAGCATAATCGTGCGGAGACCGCCTTTCCGCCGTACTTGGCGCTGTTCTCCAGGAGGTTGTAGAACACCTTGCCTAGCATGGGATCGGCGAAGAGCTCCAGTCTCAGGGCCCTCTCGCACACGCTGATCCCCTTGATATCGAGAGCTCGCGCGTGCTCGGCCACGAGGTCCCCGACCCTCTGCCAGCGGGAGGCTGTCGATCCCAGCTCCTGGTAGTCCTTGGTGAACCGGATCTGCGCCCAGATGTTGTCCGTCGCCTTCTCTATCTTCATCAGCCTGGACCGTACCCCGGGATCGTCTATCTGGTTCATGGCCAGCTCGAGGTTGCCCCTCAGCACGACCAGCTGGTTGTTGATATCATGCCTGGTGATGTTTGACAGCAGGTTCAACTTCTCGTTCGTCCGCCTGTACGCGTCCTCAATCCTCTTCCGCTCCGCGTTCTCCCTCAGGAGGTTCAGCTTGCTCAGGCTGAGCATGGAGATAAGCGTTGTAAGATTGACGCAGAAGCGTATGCAGGCCTCGACCCTGGCCCTGCTGAAGCGGGGAACGCTCTCCAGTGCCTCCAGGTACTCCTCCTTCATAAAGCCGAACTTGTCCGCCTGCTCAGCGAAGACGTTGATATCGAGGTTCTCATCATCATAGAAGAACTGGCCCAGGAATACGTTGCCGATGTGCTGCCCCTCGATTATGATAGGCGTGACCACGTGCCACATGTGGTTCTTGCACTTGTATCCGACCGTCTCGCCTACCTTTAGCGATCTAGTGGGGTGTATCTCGCTGTAGATGCAGTTCTTCAGAGATTCGGGGTTCTTACGGTGGAACTGGGTGCAGATGCTGTGCCATCCTGCCTGGACCAAGAGGTCCCCCTTCATGTCCATTATGGAAATGCCCATCTTTGTGAGCTCGAAGAAGTCGTCCATGATCTTCTGCAGCCGGTCGAGCTCGATGATGTCCCTTAGCACGATGGGGGCATCTATCCTGATGACCTTCTCTTGGACCGGGACCGAACCGGTCCCGATGGTTAGAGTTTCATTCTTCGAGCCCTTGGACACAGCCATGCATTTAATCGAATATTTTCTTTATATATCAACAATCGTCCGTGGAACTCAATTTCCAGATGACAAATGCCTATCATTAATCAATGTCCTGATGAGGCCAGGGCGATCTTCGCGAATAAAGGTCATTGCCCTCCCCCTCTCGGGATCATCGGGGCGTGCCTCTCAGCTGCTGACCTTGCGGGAGAAGAGCACCACCGACGAGGCCAGGACCACTGCGGCCAGCACCAGGCCGATCAGCGCCGAGGTCTCGGTGGAGACCACATTCTCCAGCGAGGTGAGCACTATCACGGCTGACAGCTGGTTCCCTCCGTATATGGTTAGGATGACTCCCAGCAGCACTGACCTCACGAGGGTGCCGACCAGTACCGCCACCGCGCATGAGACGCAGGCCATGGTCATGACGACCAACGTGGGCTGCCCCAGCTCGCCCAGATACACCGTGCCCTGGACCGACCAGTCGTAGGCGCTCGCCACGAGCAGGGCGAGGACGGCGGCCGCGACCACGCATGCCACCACCGCCAGGTACTTGGCCACCAGGAGGTGCGAGCGCTTCACCGGCCGGACCAGGAAAAGGTCGTACACGCCCTGGGTCCTCTCGTTGATGATGCTCACCGACAGCGTGGTCGAGGCCAGGAGGCCGGCCATGGACGATATGGTCACCGCGGTGAAGGCGGCGAGGGGCATGCCCCCGAGATCAGGCGACAGGAGGTACATGAGGACGGCGATCACGGGCATCCCGACCAGCAGGGCGATCATGACCTTGGAGCGGTAGAAGCCGTTGACCTCGTCCTTAAACAGCAGGCCGAGGCTCACTTCGCTCCCCCCACGTAGGCCATGTACACGTCCTCGAGCTTGGGGTCGTGGCGGTTGAACGCACGTATATGACATCCGGCCTTCATCAGCGCCTCCACGATCCTGGAGGCGAGCACGTCCCACTGCGCGGCATCGTCGATGTGCACCACCAGCCAGCCGGGCGAGGGCTGCCGGATGTCCGTCCCGGGAACGCTCACCGACCTCCACTCCCCCCTGTCGTCAGCTAACTCCACCACCAGCTCCGAGCGCAGGGACACCATCCTCTCCAGGCCGTCGATAGGTCCGGAGTAGCGCGCCTTCCCGTTCTGCAGGAGGCCGACATCATCGGCCAGGTCCTCGACGTCGGAGAGGATGTGGGATGAGAACAGGATCGTCGTTCCCGATGCCCTCAGATCCTTGATGATCTTCTTGAACATGAACCGGCTGGCCGGGTCCAACGAGGCCATGGGCTCGTCTAGCACCAGCACGGAGGGCTCGTGGAGCATGGCCTGGGCAAAGCCCAGCTTCTGCAGCGTCCCCCCGGATAGCTTGCTGACCCTCCTCTTCCGATGCTCCTCCAAACCTAGTTGGTCCAGTACCTCGTCCACCCTCGTGCGTAATCTCTCCCCCTCCAGACCTGAAAGACGGCCGAGGGTCAGGAGCGCCTGCTCGCAGGTCCTCCACTCCTGGAACGCCGCCTTCTGGGGAAGGTACCCCACCCTGACCTTCCTCTGGGCGTCGGGGGTGCTCATGTCCGTACCTGACACTATGACCTTCCCGCCCTGGTAGGGTATGAGCCCCAGCAGGGAGCGGATGATGGTCGACTTGCCTGCTCCGTTAGGTCCTATGAGGCCATACACGGTGCCCTCGTCCACCCTCAGGGTGGCGCGGTCCACCGCCGTGAACTGTCCATACCTCTTGACCAGGTCCTCGATGATTATCGCTTCCATCTGCTCACCTCTCTTGACCATCGAACCGAGGGGCGTGCTCTTGAGGTCATGTACCCCGGAGATGAGCGGAAAGCGTCATCTTTCACACAAATATGGTCGGTTCGTCCCCCGGGCGGTGTACGGAACGGCCATCGGGTCGTGGTGCCAGTCACTTCGCCCGTGACTCGATGAGCTTCCTCGACCAAGTGGGGTAGATGCGCATGTCGTAGTACAGGTTAGAGAACATGGACTCGAAGTCACCGCCGGAGTTGAGGCTCCTCTCCGCCTCCCGCAGCTCCCTCAGGTCCCGCGCCCAGATTGAGAAGATCATCAGACCCGGCTCCACGTTGGAGGCGGAGATGCCCAGGATGTGGGGGTCCTTCCTGTTGATGAACAGCGGGAACATGTCCTCTAATCGGCGGTCCGGCCTCAGCTTGGCGTGGACGATGGATATGAGGTCCCCGGAGGAGCACAGGACGAGGTCGAGGTTGAAGCCCACCCAGTGGTTGACCTCCATGTGCTCGACCCTTCGCTTCACTGTCTTGGCGGTGGAGCCGACCTCCGCGGCCACGTCCTGCAGGGGGCGGCGACAATCCTCGGCCAACGCTCGGACGATGCGGTAGTCGAGCTGGGTCAGGGGGTCCTTGGCCGGTGGCTCCCCGACGGTGAACACCGCCAGGCTCTTCAGGTCGTCGATCCTACCGACGTCCCGGACGAAGGACTGGTAGTCGTACATCTCCTGGTTGCTCCGAACGAAGGCGTCCACGTACAGGAACTGGCCGCCGGTGGCTATGACCCGGGAGGTGCATTCATGCCCGCCGATGTGCTCGATGGTCAATGAGAGGTCAGTGGAGGAGGAGCGTCCGCACAGACCTATGACGCTTCCTCCGGTCACGAGAGGAGTGATGTTAGCCCTGAACCCCACGATGATGCCCTTGGCGATGAGCTGCTGGATGCGCTTGTGGAGGCCGTTGACCGAGAGCGACAGACGGTCGGCGAGGTCGAGGTACGGCCGTCGCGCGTCCACTGCCAGCTCCTTGATGATCAAAACGTCCGTCTCGTCCATGGCCGGCCCCTAATGACCTTTATAAGGATAAAAAGGGCGTTCGTACGCTGGAGATGTCATGGACCCGCTACAGGCATATCATTACCTAAAAAAGACGTTCCAGCGTAGCAGGCCGTATCGCTCTACAAACAGAAGATGTTTGTACTCGAACCAGGTTGTCGCCGTTGTTGGACATCGGTCAGGCGTTGGACTCATTCGTCAATGGAATGATGCAGTTCCTAGCTCAGACCGCCAACGACCCAGTGATGTACAGCCTCGTGTTCTTTGCATACGCCGTTCTTGCTGCCATCATTCTCCCCATACCCGTGGAGGTAGGGCTATTGCTCAGCCCTCACACCCCCATCATCTGGCTGATCGTTCTGCTTGGAATAGGTAAGATGCTGGGAAGCATCCTGGTCTTCTACCTGGGCCTAGGTGTTGGAGAAAAGGTGCGCGGTTGGTCCGTCCGATGGACATGGTTCGATTGGTTCCTTAAGAGGTGCGAGTGGCTGGTGTCCCGTTTACACTACATGGGGTTGTACATCCTTCTGTCCATCCCGCTGATGTCAGATACTGTTCCTCTCTACATCTTCTCGATACTCAACGATGAGGGGGTGTTCAATGTACAGTTCTTCGCCCTTACAAACCTTCTAGCGGGCTTCTCTCGAGCAATGATCCTCTTCCTACTGCTTCCCCTTTTTGGAGTGGACCTGTTCCATTGAGGGCAACCTTGGACCTGATCTTGACCGCCGAAGTTGGGTGTAACGTATTGCATCTGCTACGAATGAACCCCTGTCCACCCAATAACGCGCCCCCGGGCTTTGGCTCCGGCGGTCTCTGTCGTTCCATTTTTTTATTGATGGACCCGGCCCGCTAACCTCTGGCCGAGGCCCTGATGGAGCCTTCATGGGTGCCTTATCTCATATCAGTGGTTGGACCAAGAATGCTTAAAAATACTTCAGGAAGCGAATCCACCCTCAATGGGGCCGCCAAAAAAAGGGAAGGTCGTGCTCACCAGGAAGCTCAACACCTTTGACGTGACGAACATGGTGGTAGGGTCCATCATCGGGGCTGACATCTACATCGCTACTGGGCTCTCGGCCAACCTGGTGGGTCCTGCGGCTCTTGTAGCATGGGTCCTCGCCGGCGTTATGGCCATGGTCATCGCCCTGAGCTTCTCCTACTGCGTTACCCTGCTCCCTCGGGTGGGAGGCCCATACGCCTATGTCAAGGACGTGTCCACTCCCTTCGCCGGTTTCATGGTCGGATGGAGCCTGTTACTGGCGGAGTGGTTCTCCCTGGCGGTGTTCCCAGTGGCCTTCGCCCAGTACTCCACGACCCTGGTGCCTGGTGTCGATGCCTTCGGTATCGTGTTGCTGAAGGCGGCCTTCGTCATCTTCATCATGGTCACCAACATGGTCAGCGTGAAGGCAGCTGGACGGGCGAACGATATCCTCACCATCATCAAGCTGAGCCCGCTGGTGATGATCGTGATAGGCGGTCTGTTCTTTATGTTCATCCATCCATCGACGGTGGGGGACAATATGAACCCGTTCTTCACCGGAGATGCCTTGTCGTTCGGCAATGCCCTGGTTCTGGTGTTCTGGGCCTACGCGGGGTTCGAGCTCTCGACTTTGCCAGCGGAGAATGTGGACAGGCCAGAACGGACCATTCCCCGTTCGATAGTGATCGGTATGATGATCGTCATCTCCTTCTACCTGCTGACGAACCTTGTCGTCGTCGGGAGCGTAAGCCAGGAAACCTTGATCGGTTCCAGCACACCGCTAATCACCACCGCCCATGTGCTGTTCGATCCGTTGGCTTCCGTGGCCCCGCTCTTGTTGGCAATCGTCGGCATAGGGGCTCTATTCTCCATCATGGGAGCGGACGAGTCGGGCACCATCGGCTCGACTCAACTGGCATATGCCATGTCCATAGATGGCCTCCTGCCCCATTCTTTGGCCAGGAAGGGCAAGAGGAGCGATGCTCCGTATATCGCCATCATCGCACTCTGCTCCAGCGCGTTCATTGTCAGTGTCTTCGGAGGTTTGTCGTCCCTCATCAATGCGTCCGTCTTCCTGCTGGCCTTCGTCTACCTGAGCACTTGCCTCTCGACCATGGGATTGCTGAAGAAATACCCGGAACGGGGCAAAGGTTTCAAGGGAAAAGTGACGGTACCCATCGCCGGCGCTGCATTCTCCCTGCTGCTCATTGTCCTAACGGGACCATGGGAGATCCTGGTCTCCCTGGTCCTGCTGTCTGTGGGAGTCCCCATATACATGTTTTTCTCGCCCAAGAAGGAGCTGACCGTGGCCAGGTCAGTGTTCCTATCGACCGAGGCGGTCCTGGCTCGGGCCGCTGCCCAGAGCACCAAGTTTCTTGCCCACCCTCTGCATCACCTCAAACTTCTGGTCTACCGCAAGAAGATGGTCCAACCCGCGTTCAAGGTTGTGGAACACGAGAGATAATGGCATTAAGCAAATCTATGGAGTTTTCACACTCTTAGTCAAATGGAAGAATGGGCATAGCAGCGATGTGGATACTGGGGGCTGTTTCGACCTCGGCGAGGTTATGTGGATGATGCGGTAGGAACGCAACAGCATTCAGAACCTGCACTTAGATGGTCTAACCTTATTATGCGTTGGATCAACATTCATAATGACCTGCGGATCATAAGGATGGCCACTGCGAAAGCGATAGCTGTAACGGTAAATGCGATCGGCACCCAGTCAGGGAACCAAGCATCTCCGGAATTGTTCTCGGCAACAACGATGGTAACAGCGTCCGCCGGCAGCGTCCATTCCTGCGACCAACCGTCGAACTGGTAGTTGACGGTGGTGCGGCCGTTCGCCTGTATCTCCGCGATCTTGGAACTGGACAGGTCGGCGACATCCTTACTGTCGCCCCAGGAGACGGCTCCATGCGTGTCGTAGTAGCGCCAGTTCGTCAGGGAGGCGACCTGCGATCCGTTGTACTCGGCATTGAAGGCAAAGATGAGATAGTACGTGCCTGGAGCTGTCGGTACAGTGAAAGATACGTCAGCTGTATGCTCGCGGGTCCCAGTGCCTATCCAAGGGTTGAGGGTCTCGAAGCCGGCGTAGTGCGCATCCCAGGACCGGGTCCAGATCAGCGGAGCGACGAAGCCCGGGTCCATTCCGTTGAAGGTGTCCAGGCGGATCGTTCCGGAGAGCGTGGCACCAGGCTTAACGGTCACCAGCTTGGCATGATCGGATAGGGCCGAGAACGACCCTGTGCCCGACCTTATCTTCACACTGCTTGTGGTGAGAGGATCGTCGAAGACCAGCGCCGTGGTGTTTGCTGGCAGCAGCAAAATGGAAGCTGTCAAGGCCGCGAACACCACGACGGCGATACAGCTACGTTTCCATACCCTTATGCCATCACCCGTCATGTTATCGACTCGAACCGACCTTGCAGGAGCAGAAGTTGAGTCCCCTAGTAATATATTCAGGGGCCGTCAACGGTCTGACCCATCAGAGGTGGTGTATCGTCCTCGAAGGCATAAAGGCTGAGTCGTGTCTATGCAAAAAGGGTTTGGTCAACCCCCTGCTGTTGCATGTTCATCATCCGTTCATCATGCCATTCTCTATGTCCGAGCTTCCTTCATTCTCACCAACGGTGCTGGATGAATCCTTCTCAGATCCTCTCGGTCCTGAATCTCAGCCTTTTACCGATGAACATCATGAAGACAAAGACACCAGTTATGATGATGGCTAACGCGGCCACCATGTGCGCTGAGACCCTTATCATTTTCAGCATCTCCCGATACCTCCTTGTTCGGTCCCTTGCCTCGAAATCTCATCCACCGATCGGCGACCATCCTTCTAGTGTCGGCCGCTCAGTGAAGACCATTTCGATCTCTGGACCTAGAGATCAGGATGTCCCGTGGAAGGTTAATGAAAAAAGAAGCACCGAATTCCTTCTACAGATGCTGGTTGCTCCAACCGTAATGTTTTGTTAAAAAAAATAAAAAGGGGAAAAAAGGAGAGGGTTTAGGCAGGAGACTGTATCGGCAGCGGGATGTTCACATTGTAGGTTTCTGGACCAAGGAATCCGAAGTCCTGGTAGTACCAGTCGTTGCTTGTGTGCACCACGCCGTACAGTCCGTTGATCACCAGCGACTGGGTGTTGGGAACCCAGAAGCAGACCCAGACCTTGGCCTCTCCGCCAGGTGCCAGGCCACTGGCGAAATCATTCGGTCCAATAAATCTGCCCTCCATACCACTATAGGAATTATTATCCGTGTCCGTTACATAGAGGTTACGAACATTCAGGTTCGTGTTGATGGTATTCTGAGCGTTCTTGACCTTCAGCAGGACGAACACTGGATCCCACCCATTGTCGATGGGATAACCGAAATCCGATGGGTATTTCCTAGGATCGGCGGTAATGTACCACTTCTCCACAGAGATCCATAAACCGTGCCAGTAAACGGTGTTACCAGTCGCTTTCGTGGTCGCGTGCCCATCCACCTTCATATACTTCGCGTTGCCCGGGAAGTGCGCCTCCACGCTCCACTGACCAGCCATGTAGCACGGGAACTCCACGGTGGCAATTCCATCTTTCAGCGATGATGTGGAATCGATGCTCACCGAGACGCCGTTACTGTTCTTGAAGGTCCAGGTGATCTCAGCGTCCACTCCAGGTAGCCATGGAGAAACCTTGCAGTACACATCGTACGTCTTGACGAGCAGCTGGCACTTGAACGTGTATGTCTCACCGGCGACCATCGATGCCGGCACCTCGATCATGTCGATCTTGGACGGCCAGGGCTTATCGCATTGCACCGGGTCCTTCTTTTCCACGCTTACACTGAAGTATTCTGTGGTTGTCGATCCCTTGTGCTCGTCGTTCCCAGCGAACGAAGCAATGAATTGGTACGATCCGGCAACGGTCGGTATGTAGTCCATCGAGAACTTACCAGAACTATCGGTAACGACGCTCTTCCCCTGAGAGGGGCTGGCGAAACTTCCGTCAGGCTTCTTGACGCTCAGCGTCACAGTGGCTCCCGCGATCCCCGAGGTCCCGGTGAGCTGCCCGCTTGCATGCATGTTCTTTCCGACATCGATATCGTATGCAACCAGGGTCAACATGATCGTGGTCTCTTTCTTTTCTAACGTTTCTTCAACTGTTACCTGGGTGATGACAGAGCATCCCTGGTAGTTGGCGGTCTCGGAGAAGGCCGCCGTGAACTTGTAAGTGCCTTTAGTATCTGGCACATAGTCTATGTCGAAATTACCTGAGCTGTCGGTCCTCACGTTCGCTCCCTGCACAGGGTACGCGCTCGTCCCGTCCGGCTTGGTGATCATCAGGGTCACCAGCATATCGGGGATGCCATCTCCCGACCTCAGCTTACCATCGATGTGGATTGATTCGCCCATCTCTATGATCGACGACGCCGGTATCAAGGCGATCGATGTACTATTCTTCCCCGTTAACGAGGCGCTGGCGAAAACGCCTACAGAACCTATCAACAGCATAGCGACGATGGCTGTTGCGATCAATTTTTTGTCCATGTAATTCCTCCCTTTTTCTTGCCCATTCTCTTCCTCACGATCTCTCCCCCTTGTCTCGAGCCTCTTTCTTATTTTCCTCTTCGCTTCCTCCAGACCTGTGTGCCTACCTTTTGTCAGCAGAGCGAGCCCATCTCGTTCGTTCCACAGGCCTAGGTACAAGGAGGGCCGGGGGAACGATAACAAAATTAGAAGATGGGGTGAGCTTCTAAGGTCCAAGGCCCCGAGAGACTGTTCGTTGAGATCTCTCGTTGTCTACCTGGGGCATTATCAGCTCGATCGATGGGGGGAACCCAATATCCACTGTTAGGACTATCTTGAACGAATCCGTGCTCACTCGAGCCTAGAACCGCAATTGGAGCAGAACTGGAAGATGGGGGAGTTGCGGGCGCCGCAGCTGCTGCACACGGGCCTGTAATCTGCGTGGCATCCGGTGCACAGGAAGTGGCCTTCCTCGATGGGCTGACCACATTGGATGCAGGCTCTGGACGAACTATCTTTTATCAATAGGAACAGGACCCTGGAGTAAATTGAGGATCGTTGCTTGTCCTGAACGCTCCCCATCACCTCGTGGATGAGCTTCGCCGATCTGGTGGATTGGACCTTTTCCAGGCTCGGGGAGAAGGGAACGTTCCCCAGCACCGCCAGGGCCAGGAGGATCGATATCTTCTCCTTCCGCTGCTCCTGGGGCACATCAGCGTCGAGCTCTGCCAGCAACATGCTGTACGGTCCGTTGTCCGGCCTGAAGGTCTGAGCGGAGTTCGTGAAGAACGTTTCAATGTACCCCGACATTCCGATCAGGTCCTCGACCGTCATCGAACCAAGGAACTCTTGCAGGCGCGGCCTTGATTGGAACGTACGGATCAATGGGAGCATGATGATCGCCCTCTTCTCGGAGAGCGTGTCGAACTCCCGCCTGACCAAGGGATCGAAGAACCCGACGCTGTCATCCTTCTCGGACAGAACGCCATAGAGCTTCATTGCCTCCAGATACTGCTCTATCTCCACGCTGCGGGCGCTCTCGAAGGTCTCCAATAGCCATGACATCACTCTCCTTGAGATCCCCTCCCGATAGTGTGGGGACCGCTCATCCTTCATGATGTGCGCGAGGACGAGCATGGGCTGCACCGCGGGGATGTTCTCCATGCTGCGGTCGTACTCGTACAGGATTCCCAGGTGCAGCAGCGCCTCGCTGATCTGCCGGTCCAGGAACGATGTGTCCGGTGAGATGCCGTCCACACCGCGCTGGGCGATCGACGGCAGGTTCTTGATGTTCCGTATCAGGAAGTAGAGGCGCATCTGGCCCGAGCACTGCTCGTACAGCAGGCCTATGCCACCTTTCACGTCGGACGGTGCAAGCCCTTCCAGGTCCTCGACCTCATTGGTGATGAGTGACGATGCCTCCTGTACGAACTCGGCCCTTTCGGGCATGCCGATGCTCAGCATCCTGATCGTCCTGCTATCCTTTTCGAACCCCGCCACGCCGGCAACCTCATCGACATGACGGAAGAGGGAGCGGGGGTTGTTCTCCACGGCGGTCACCAGGCGGAAACCGTCCATCCCCGTGATCTTCTCGTACAGCACCCTCACTGCCTCCCTCTTGGTGTCCAGCGTCCAGCCGAAGGACCCGCGTTCCAGGTGATCGATGCCGATGTACCAGCGCCAGAAGGTGGAATCGCCGGGTATGAGCCTGTCCAGGTTGATGTTCTCCAGGAAAACGGCCAGCTCCTCCTCGAACTCATGCAGGGAGATCCGGCGCCTGAGCCTGTCCTCGGACCGCAGGTAGGCGGAGGCGGACATGTACACCTGCTTGTTGATGTCCTCCACCAGCGAGCCTATTCGCTCGTCGAGGAGGTTCAGCAGCATCGCGTACCTCCTGTCCGAGGTCGTATCTGAACCTAGGAGGTGTTCGACCAGCAGCTCCGGGATATGCCCCCACTCACCGTCGCCCGTCCTTCCGCGGCGCGGCCGTTTCTCATCGTCCAGGACCCCCGGGACCTTCTTGGCATCACATACCGCCCGCGCCAACCTGTCGGAGAACTGCACCAGTGACGATTCCGCCAGCTTGGTCACCTGGGCCTCATCGAACCCCTGCTCGATGCTGGCCTCCAGATGGACCTCCACGATGGTCCTGTCCATCTGCATCAGGGTGGAGGTACCATGGAACGTGGTGGCGTTCGCTCTCGCGTCCAGGTCCTGCTCCCTCCCCAGCAGAAAGCTCCTCTCCTCCCTGACCCCGTTCGCGTCCCACTTCACGACGATTGTCGCTCCACGGCGCGTGACTGGCCTCCCCCTCACCCTGAGGAACTGAACGAAGGACTCCAGGTCCTCGAAGTACAGGGAGTGGCCGGACTCCGGGCATTTGGTCTGTGATGAGCTGTTCTTCGGCGATACCCCGCCCAGGTCCCTGAGGGTATGAAGCATCAGGGTGGTCTTCCCCATCCCTCCAAGGCCGGCAAGGAGCACGCCGTCCCTGCCATCTGCCAGATGCTGGCACAGCGACCGTCTCTCCCTCCCCCTTCCGAAAAGGTGGTCGTGCCTTATCAGCTCGTTATCAAGGGCTCTAAGCGACCTCATCCCCCTCCCTCATCTCGCCGAGGAACGATCTCAGGCTCAGGAGCAACGCCCTGGTAAGAGCTGACCGTTCTTTCCCCGAGCCGAGCATGTAGCTGTCGATCCAGGCCATGGTGGCGGCAAAGTAGTCCTCTGGGACCTTGGTCCCGTGAGCATCGTACACCTCCTCCTTGAACCTCTGGGCATCCTCACCGGGCAGCAGGTTTCCTATCACTCCCTGGTTGATGCCGAGCCGTATCCCGGTGAAGGCCTTCCTCCGGTCCTCGTCGGATGTCCCGAAGACTGCCATGAGCAGTTTCCTCGAGATCTCGCTACGATCCACGTGGAGCGTGGACAAGAATCCCAGGCTCTCGCCCGATAACCCCTCCCCATGCTCGTCGATCGCGGCCAGGAAGCACCGCTCATGGTCGCTCTTGAACTGACCTACTATCCCGGCCTTCTCCGCGTTGTCCGCCTTGTTGAGCAGCAGGAATATCTTGTTCGGAAGCTCGAGTTCGAAGAAGGCCAGGTTCTGCACCTCCTCCAGGAACCTGATGAAGACATCCTCGAACCCGTGGAGGTCCTTCACCAGGTCGTAGCTTGGCTCGCAGGACCACACGAACAGCAGGTTGTAGTCCGCCGGATCGTCGAGGAACATCTTCCTCCTCATCTCCCTCACCGAGATCGTCAGCTGCTGGCCCAGGAGACGGTAGTCCTCTGAGCCGGCGGTGTCCATCCAGCACAAGGTCAGCCTTTTCTTGCTGCTGCTGAAGAGCGGGACCTCGATATCCTTGAACATGTGCCCGACCACGAAGGCTGTGCTCTTCGGGTCGATGTCCTCGGTGAGGCCTCCGTTCCCGTAGTCCTCCCTCAGCACGTCATAGCACCTGCGGAGGAACGTTGTCTTTCCAGAACCGCCCATCCCCACCACCACCAGCCCTGCCCGGTCCATCTCCCTTGAGCGGTTCAGGCGGTCCGCAAGTTCCCGGTACTCACGGAAGGAGGACATGAAGGAGGCGAGGAAGTCCTCCCTGAGCGTCAGGAACATCGTGCTCTTCTTCGGTCCGCGGTCAAGGTCGATGGAGTCGATGAGGCATTTCACGAGGCACGCCTGTCTGATAGCGTCCCGGTGCAGCTGCCTCAGATCGTCATTCAGGTCTCTCTCCCACTCCGCTAACATCCTGGATGCCCTCAAGGCCATCTGCCCCATCTCTATCTCCAGGGCCTCGGTGGACATGAACCGCTCCAGAAGCCACAGTAAGGGTATGATACGGCCCTCGATGAAACGGTCCTTGTTCAGACCTTTCTTCTCTCCACCAATCAACTCCCATGCGCTGGCCATCAGATCGGAGCATCGGATGGGCATCCTCACGCCAAGGATCGGCCCCCCATCGTCCTCGATGGCACCGTTGATCGTCCTCCAATCGTTCACCAGAAGATCATTCTCCTTCCGCCCCTTCCTGTCGGAGATGCTCTTCTTCAGGAGGTGGGTCATCTGACCGAACTCAGCGTCCGCGAGGAACACCGTCCTTACGACATCGTAGAGATAATCGTCCAGCTTGAAGTCGTCCAAAATATCCATTTTTTCCTCGAGCCTCGCCAGCTCCTTCTCCGCATCCGAGCGTTTACGTTTTGCTTGCGCCTCCGTCAGGGATATGTCCTTGGCGATAGAGTCCAGGTTCTTTTTCCACCCATCCATGGCGTTCAAGATGTGCTCTCTTTTCTGGGACAGGAAGTGGTCGGCGAAAGACGCCACGATGTCCCCGCCCAAGATGACCTTGGTCCTCTGCTTACCGACGGAGTAGCGGAAGCATTGGTCATCCTCCGTGTTCCAGCTAAAGCCGCCATCTTGGACGCACGCTGTCTGGATGGTTGTTTCCGACACCCCCGCTCACCGTTCAATCGAATGTACGATCAAAATAAAAAGGTCCCTACCGAAGGTATGGACCAATATTAGTGGGGATGGTTGCGTTCGGCCTTTCCTCATCCTAAAGGACCGTTCCATGTCGCGGCACAACATCTATTATTTCTTGTAATGCCATATTAAGGTGGGTCCAATGTGCAGGGAAAGGATCGTGAGATCTCCAAGGGATTGGTGCCATACCATGCCTCCTTACCATCGGATAGCTCCATGGTCGCTCCCCCTCCCATGTGGACCCTTCATGACATTGAAGGAAGGAGAGCATCAGGGATGGGACCGGCATTGCTCCGTTCATCGTCCCTGCGGAGCTTTCCTTTCTTGTGCACCGCCATTCTTCCACAACCCCTGGAGGCCTTGATCCGATGCTCGCTGTGAGCGATGGACAAGCGGCGCTGTTCCCGGCCGACCTTTGGCCATACATCTACATCATCTTCGTCATCTCGCTGTTCGCCATAGCCATCGGGTACTGGTTCATCGTTCACGATGAGGTCAAGAGAAGGCCGATAGCGAAGGAGAGGATAGCGAGCCTCGCCAAGGAGGTCGAAGGAATGGCAGAGTATGCAAAGCCAGCGTTCCTGGAGAAGCTTGCTGTCTGCAAGGACCTGTTCCAGCGTAAGTATTACGATCGTTCCTTGAAGCTCGCAGACAGGGCGCTGGGCGAGGCCAAGGAGCTGAACGACATCGCGCACCAGGTGGAGGCGGAGATGGGATCAATGACCTCCAAATTACGGAAGGCAAGAGAGCTTGGCCTGGAGATCGACGAGGATGCGATAGGTCTAACACAGCTCAAGAGGGACCTTAAGATGAGGTGATGGACCGCTCGCATAACGGACGAACGTGCCGTTGGGCGTCATTTCCTGCTCTCTTTCGACGATGCTGCACCGCAGAAGGGGCAGTTATTGAAGGCCTCGGAAACCTTCTTACCGCAGCTGGCGCACTCCGCAAGGGCAGATTCCAGGTCGTACCCGCACACGGGGCACATGATCGCCCCGGTAGCGATGCCTGCACCGCAGAGGCCGCACACGGTATCGCCATTGACGCCTTCCCTGTTCGTTGGCAGGGGTGGCGGTGATCCAGCATCCTCAACGTCGGCCGAGAGGTACCCTATCTCCGCCTCTAAATTTTTCAGGGCATCGTCTGCGCCCAGATAATCCTCGAGGATGATCATGTTCTCTATTTCCTTCAAAGAGGTGTTCAGATTTCCAGGGCTGTCTGGACCGCCCCTCTGTGATCGTTCCTCGACCCTCGACATCCTGTTCACTAGAGGTTGGCTCCACTTGACCGCCAGTTCGTAAGCGTTCAAGCTGCTTCTGGCCTCAGTGTGGTTCGCTGATCTGATGAGCTTCCCGACACCCTCCAGCCTGGAGATCAGATCTGATCGGAGCCTATCGTTCCTGGCGAAAGGACCATTGTCAAGCTGAGACCTGTGCTCCATCACCTTCTGATGAAGGTCAATGAGCTCATCGATGCGCTGGTTGATGAGCTTCGTGCGTGCCAGAAGGTCCCTCGCAATGTCTACGGAAGTTACCAGCCTGATGCCTCCTTTGTTGGATCGCTTTTTAGAGACATTGCGGGGGCCGATGCCACCTTATGACAGGTCACCTTCAGATGGGTGCTCGTGTTCAAGCCTTGGCCATGCCTCCTCCGCCACACGCTCACGATCTTCCTTTTTCGCACTTTCTCGTCCAAGCCGATATTCGTGTCGATGATATATGCTCATATTCACACCTTGGTCGATTTCCTTGGAGGTCAGAGATCGTCATCGTCAAGAAGGATCAAGGAGCGGTCCTATGCTCTTCCAGATATGTTCTTATCCTCATCCATTCTGTCCTTTTCACCTCAGCCCTGGTGGTGTTGGCGGGTGAGGTGGACGGCAATGTGATGAACTTCAGTCTTCTCTCGATGCTGCTATCCAGGGAAGCGTTGGTCCAAAATGACCTCTCGGCCTTGATGCCATTGAAGACCACGAGGCCTATGTCCGGATGGCAGCGAAAGAGGCCGTTCAGGTCGTTGGTCCTCTCGTGCTGTATGGAGGTGTCCAGGCTCCCCTTCCTTTCGCAACTTTCTATAACGTCCCACAGGGCGATCTTTCGCTCCTTAAGGAAGGCGATGCGGTCCTCGTAATCCGGGTCAGGCTCCTTCCCGAACAGCGAGAACACGATCGTCCAGAACTGGTTCCTGGGATTGCCGTAGTATCGACCCAGCTCCAGCGACATCGCGCTCGGCATGCTTCCGAGGACGATCACGCGGGACGAGCCTTCGATGACAGGGGGGAGACCGGTCGAACGCATTCCATGCAATATTTGTTCTCGGTGCCTTGTATGTTGCGAGGGGCGCCTGAACCAGGCTGAACCATTGCACACAGCGACTGGAGATCTGAGGAAGAGGGCAGTTCAGTTCAAATCCTTCACAACTTAACGTACTCATCGACCAACGCTAGGTCGGAGAAGCCTATACGGTGGTACATCGGGATCCCGGCCGGTGAGGCCTCCACCAGGGCCGACCTGCACCCATTGGACAGCCCCCGCTTGACGGTCTCGTAGGTGATCCAAGCGCCGATGCCCCTGCCGCGCTCCTCGGGAATGGTGGAGACGAAGTATACGCCGCAATCGGTGCTCTCCAGGAGAACGGAGGTGGCTACGGGCTCATCCCCCCGTTCCGCGATGAACGGTGTAAGTCGAGGCGCCGATCCGGGGTCGATGCCTGACATCAGGTGAACGAGCTCCTCCTCAAGGGATGGCGGAAGCTCGTTCCCCCGGCACGCTGTCCTGCAGAACCTGATCAGGTCCTCGGACGAGTCCACGGACCGAACCCGCAAACCCGATGGCCGGGGCACTGGATTCAGCGATGATGCGTCCATTGCCATGGCGGTGTTGACGGCCTCCAGGGTGTAGCCGTTCTCGGCCATTATCCCCCTGAACCTCTCAGGTTCGGCAGCGCAGCAGGCGTGGACCATGTAGGGCTGCTCATGGCGCTGGTAGAAGCACTCCAGGGTCCATAGCAGGCTGCGCGACGGTGGGCTAGATGCGTCCTTGATGAGGGCCTCGTTGAAGAAAGGATGCGTCCCCCTCATGCTGGCCATCAGCAGATCATCGTCCTCCTCCAGGGGAGAACGGGTGACCTCGCTCAATATGCGAAGGTACTCTGCCTCGTTGCGCAGAAATCTGCCTATCAGGGGCTCCACGAATTATTATTCGAGGTAAATGATTATATACATTGCTCATCGACCGATAAGGGATGTTTGATGCGTTCCCTGCTCGCCCATCACCGGACCGCCAAGGTAGATCTGCCCCTTCCCCTGGTTTCTGAGGCTGGACCTTTCATGAGGTGTGGTCCTAGCCCCGACCAAATCGTTCATGAGCCAACGGCCATAGGATTATGAAGGAGATGCACTTACTGTTCCTTGGTGGCCATAAGATGACCCTGTGGAAGACATTGCCTGTTGGTAGGGACCCTCCAAACATCGTGAACGTCATCATCGAGACCCCTAAGGGAAGCAAGAACAAGTGCGAGGTATCGAAGAACTACAGGGCCATAGTCCTTGACCGTGTCCTCCACTCCAGCGTCGTCTTTCCCCTGGAGTATGGCATGATCCCCCAGACATACTACGAGGATGGTGACGCCCTCGACGCCATGGTCATCATCTCCGAGCCCACCTTCCCAGGATGCGTCATCGAGGCCCGTCCCATAGGTCTGCTGCGGATGCGTGACGAGAACGGCGCGGACGACAAGGTGCTGTGCGCTGCCATCAAGGACCCCCGTAACCGTGAGTATCATGACCTATACGATCTGCCGAGGCACTACCTCGAGGAGTACGCCGAGTTCTTCCGCACCTACAAACACCTGGAGGAGGGGAAGAACACGGAGATACTGGGCTGGGAGGACAAGAGGGCAGGTCTGGAGTGCGTCAGGGGCGGAATAGACCTGTTCGAGAAGACCTTCGGGACTATCCCCAAGAGGTGATCGGGGACATCAGCTTCCGGGTGTCCTCCCATCGTTCTGCCTGCAGATTCCTCGTTCTAGTGCCATCATGCGAGGGTCCAGCATTGTCACAGGGGAGTTACCTTTTCCGTCTCCATCGTCGCATTGAGAATGGAATCGAACTTGATCTGGAAATGCCATCCAGACCGTTTCAGGATGTCCATGAACCCCACGCCGACGACCTTCGTTCCACCAGGCTTGGACACCTTTCCGATGAACTGCTGCACCGCCTCCACAGAGCATCCGAACTTGGGCATGGCCAGCCCTCCCAGGACCACTATGAGGTCCGCGTCAGATATCTCCTCACCCTTGGAGGATATGCTGTACCCGGTGCCGGCCTTCCACTCCAATGGCCGGCAATCCTTCTCCCTCGCCAGCGGTGAGAAGTAGAGGGCAAGCTCCTTGTCACGAACGGCGTATCCCAACAGCTCCGCGAAGGGGGCGCACACCGCCTCCGAACCTGCGAAGATGACGACCGCTCCCTTAGAAAGGTCGTTGGTCTCGCTCCGGAACAGTTTGGTCAAGCCGACTATGCCCTCCATCTTACCCTTCTCCATCCATGATCACCGTCCACTTCTTGCTCACTGATACCGTGAATATGTTGTATAAACGATTCTGCCTTTAAGCAGCATCGCGGAGGACGTGGTCCTAGTATCCTGGTGAGCCTACGAGGCGGTGAACGCTCGTTGCCCCCGCCGGTGGTGAAAGGTCGTTCCAGCTCCACGGCCCCTAAAACCGGTGCATGCGGGGGGGGGCGAATAGATAGTTATTTATAATTTCTCTTCATAGAGGGAAAATATGAGGCCGGGACGACCACGTTGCCCTAGAAGGATCCAGTCTGAGCCGGCCGTATCGTACTTCAAGCCTCGAGGAGTGCCCCTAAAGGAGCTCGAGGTAACGTCCCTTACATTGGAGGAGCTCGAGGCCGTCAGGTTGACCGACCTGGAAGGGCTGAGCCAGGAGGATGCCGCCCACAGCATGGGCATATCCAGGCGCGCTCTCTGGGAGGACCTCCAAAATGCCAGGAGCAAGATCGTGGACGCCCTGGTGTCGGGTAAGGCCATAGAGATCAAGGGTGGCAACTACGCCCTGGAGGGCGGCTGGAGATACACCTGCCATGAGTGCGAGAGCGAATGGGATGAGCCTGGTGACGATAACCAGCCGCCGCACTGTCCGAGCTGCGGAAGCGAAGAGGTCGGAAGGCGGTGTGGAGGGCAGGAGGTCGGCACAAAGGGATCCGCCCACAGAGGTCGGTGCCATAACGCTGAAATGGAACGGAAGCGGAGGGCAGACCATGATGAGAGGTGAGAGAGCGATTATCGAGCGCTGTCCTCTAGGGTCGGCCCCATCGGCCATCCGTGGAATCGAAGCCACAGGAATGGGACAAACTCCATGATGATAACGATGACAGAAGGAGCTGCAACGGTGATACCCTCTTGGGCTCTAACGGGCCGGGGAGAATCGATAATCCAGCATCGCAGGTCCAGCGATCGAGAGTGGACCACATAGTTTCGGAAAGAGGTAAGGAAATGAAAGTAGGCATACCAAGCAACAACCCAGGTGGACTGGACGCAGGCGTTTCCGCACATTTTGGACATTGCGAGCTGTTCACAGCGGTGGAGATAGAGGATAACCAGGTCAGGTCAGTTTGGACCATAGACAACAATGGGGAGCATAACTGCATGATCCCTGTGAAGAAGATGGCCGATGCGGGCATCGAAGCTGTCCTTATCGGAGGCATCGGCCGCCGTCCCCTGATGGAGTTCCAGAACTGTGGCATCAAGGTCTTCGTGGGCGCCGGGGGAACCGTGAAGGATGCCCTCCAGAACTACCTCGATGGTGGACTCATGGAGGCAACCCTGCAGGACGTCTGCCGCGGCGGCGGCCACTGCCACTAAGATCGATCGCGGACCCGGCTACCACATGCTATCAGAAAGGATGGACATGGGTCCGCACTTGGTGCAGTATTTTTGACCCGGGCTCCAGAATCTGGAGCCCCTTTTTTCCATTTTCCAACAACCCGGCCTTCAAAGCTCTATTTCGTATATCTTGCCGGCCGCACCGATACTGACCCTCTCGATATGGGCGGCGGATGCCTCATCCTTGCATCGTGTGCAGTGGCAGAGCACCGCCGTTAGCGAGGGGTTCTCTCGTAGCGAGCTCTCAAGGTCGGAAAGGGTGCAATCATGCAGCCCGCCAATCAGCCACTTGGGAACTCCAATAGAGGAGCCGGCCGATAGAATCGCATTCAGTCCGGGGTGGCCACAGCCTGTTAGTATGGCAACTCCGCTCTCTCCCTTCAAGATCAGAGCCTGTTCCGGCACATCGCCGCCCAGTGGGCCGGTGGCCCAGATTTCCGGAAAAACCTCCTGGGGCGATCTTACCTCCCTGACCGTTGCCATCCGCCGTATCTCCTTCATCAAATTCTTCGAGAAGCCGTACGGCACGATCACCTCCAGCGTCCTTTTCACCGACGGGTCCGAGAGCATCACAGGCAATCCCGTAAGGTGGTCCCAGTGGTAGTGGGACAGAACCACCAGGTCCATGTCGGAGAAGGTAAATCCCAACCGAGAGAGGTTGTCTTGCAGTATGCGAGCGTCCCAGCCACAATCAAAGAGGATGTTGCCAGCATCAGAAGAGATAACCGCCGAGAACCCCCACCCCTCCTTAAACTTTGGAAGAGCTGGTGAGTCATACGCTATGGATAATCGCCAACGAGCCATCGAGGTCCACCTCATCCATATCCAGGGATGCAACATCAATTTGTCGTCCACAACAGCTAAAATAACGGAGATTAAAACCTCAGAAGGACGGGGCATTATTTTGATGATTCCTATCTATTGATCTTATCTCATCGTCTGAACCTGGTCATCCGTATTATCCTGCGGTCTTAGGAAAAAGAGGCTAGGTCGAGGCATATGCTGGAGTTTGAACCGGCCATCCAAGACGGTCCATCCCCATTACTCTGACATTTTTGCTACATAAAATGGGATAATCGATGATTTTCCTACATGCTTACATAAATACCCCTCAGTCCTTTCGCATCTTTTAACAAACGATCTTGTTAACAGACATGACAGAAGGTAACAGCAGGGCGATACGGAGCGATCGATGCACCATCTGAACTTAACCGTGGAAGAGCTGGCGCTGGCGATAAAGAGAACGATAGATGAGTATGAGATGCCGGACGAGGTGGCCAAGGAACTAGCCCACCGTATCTTGAATTTTTTCGGCCACGGTGAACGCGTGGTCGACAACATACTCGAGCCCGTTGATAGGGACGCCTTCTACATGCTGGAGGACGCCGGGATCCTGACAACGGAGATGGAGCAGGTCACCCTCTATGATGGCAGGGAATGGCGGATCCATTACTGGTTGTTCCGCAAGGATAGGATACGTGAGCTGATCGAGGACAAGGCCGCCACCGATGAGGAATCTGACAACGACTCGGTCTATGATTCGCTAACGGATGACGTCTGGAAGCACAAGGAGCAGTGAGGGGGGACGGCAACTGCCATGCCATGCTAACGGGTCTGGCAGCAACGGATGGCCCGGCCGTATGGATATTAAAAAAAGACATGCGCCCGCTAAAGGACGGGCGATCGATGAGCTCCTGGCCCTAAATGGTCGCCTTGAGCATACCGATGGACTGAAGTTCCTCCGTGATCTTCCTGACCGCAGCCTCGACATCCTTTGGTGTCCGTGCACCGGTGCACACGAGCTTGCCGGAACCGAACAGCAGCACCACCACTTTGGGCTCCTCCAGGCGGTAGACCAGGCCTGGGAACTGCTCCGGCTCGTACTCCACCCTCTCCAGACCCAGGGAGATGGCGATGGCATTTAGGTTGATGTCCTGTCCCAGGTCCGATGAGGCCACGATGTTCTGGACTATGATCTCCGGAGAGGCAGTTATAGGAATACCGGCCTTTTTGACGTCAGATACCACTGTCTCGATGGCCTGCTTGACATTTGCCAGAGATCTGGACCCGGTGCACACCAGCTTCCCGCTCCGGAAGAGCAGGGTCGCCGACTTCGGGTTCTTCAGTCTGTAGATCAGCCCGGGGAACTGCTCCGGCTCGTACTCCGCGCCGCTCAGGCTGAGCGCAAGCGTTCCAAGGTCAAGCTCTATGCCCAAGTTCGCGGATGCTACGATGTTCTGGATGACATATTCTGAAATGGTAATACCCCGGGGGCGATAACTTCATACAATATATATGATTATAGAGGTCGCTCAACCCCCGCGGCTCGTTAAAAAGCTTGCATTTTTCGCCGGCCATATCCGATCTCTCATCGGGCGATCGTCCAAAATATCCTTAAGATCACCATAGGGAGCATCGGGAAAAAGCAGTTGGGCAGCTATGTACATCGATACGACATAACGTTCCCATTCGTCCAATGGGCTTGGGCAGATGATGTTTTTTTGTGATCAGTTGTTGATGACCCTCTCCCCTTTGCTCAGCTCCGTGAGGTACTGCTTAGCGAGAGGGTTGGTCACCTCGACCATAAGGATTATCTTGTCGTCCTCTTCCCTGGCATCTCTCAGGAAGCCCATGACGAAGTTGTCGAACCCGAACGAGCAAACCCTTTCGGTCTTGAACCTCTTGCACCAGACCCTTGCTGCCAGATTGCTGCTTGAAGATGTTATGCGGACGAACACCAATGATACTTGGAGCTTCCAATATTTATTAAAATCGTTTGAATTAAAGGGAACTTTTCTACATCCCCTACTTGCGGGACCTGCTCATCCAGCTACGATAGGACTGAAGCGTCAAAGGGGCACACCAGCATCAGGACGGACCTGATCGATCTTCTCCATAAGATGGGGTCGAGACAAAAAACGTATGATGCTCAAACGTCCATGATCACTTTCTCATCTTCGACCTTGATGATCAACACCTGACGGTCGGCTGCCTTGGCCAGCAGTATGAATGGCCTTTTCAGGTTCTTTTCCATCTTAAGATCGTAAGCGGAGCCAAGAACGGGACATTTGACCATGGCCCCGATAAGCCTGCCCGGGCCGAGATCGGCCACCCTGCCCACGATCGACCAGACCATAGTTCAACCTTCTTGCAGGGGTGGAGAGCGCCGATGGTTTTTATGCTCGATGTTCTTCCCCCGGTGCCCTGTTCGTTCCTCTCAATTTGAAAAGGTCAAATGGTCTCCGGTCTGGCGTTTTGAACGCAATATTATAGGCGGCTTCCCCTTCCGAACCCGCGCACGAACCACCGCTCCAGACGTTCGGCCTCCAGGCTGGAAACGAACTCGTCCACCGATCGTCGCCTAAGGTATAGGAACACCCCTATCCCCCCCACAATGCCTGAGATAAGGTTGCTGACGATGTCATTGACAGTGTCGGTGAGGCCGTGCTGCATTCCAGTCCCTAGCACGACATCAATGATGTACTCCAGGATCTCCCATATGCCCTCCAGCGTGAGGATCGCTATCGGGATGATCATAAGGTACCATATGCTGGGTATCTTGATGGATTCGGTGCGCAGGTCGAGGAGCAGGACCTCAATGGCCACCAGGGTGGAGAGCACTACCCCAGAGGTCATGTGCGTCAGCTTGTCCCACCAGAAGACGGTATAGTACCACTCCGTGACGAGCCCGAGACCGTGCAGGAGTAGGGAGAGAGCAGCTCCCAGGACTACTGGCCACGGTAACAGTATCACCTTCCTCGCTTCTAATGCCAGGGGCACGAGCATGAGGACCTGGGACAGGACCAAGGTAGAGATCCAGTAGGTCCTCCACTGGAAGATGCTGTACAGCAGCATTGACAGGAGGATCGCTTCGGTGATTATGGTGATGGCCATGGTCTGCCGCTTCATATCGCCCCCTCCTCGCGCTCGCTCACGCTCCCGCGAGGCTCTCCCCTCGTGGCCGCATAGTAGAAGACGAGGGTCAGGACGAGGCCAGCCAGGGCAGTGATCAGGATGTTGAGCATCAAGCCTCCGTTGCTGGGGAGCATGTCCGTACCCAACCAGAGATCGCTGTAGTAGAAGATAGGCCCCTGGAGCGTCACCATCGACATGTACAACATGAAAGCCAGCTGCAGTGCGAAGTTGAGGTTGGTCCTAAGGTCTCCATAAAGGTCGCTGTAGGCGACGGTCACCAGGCTCAGGGAGAAGATGGCCACGCTGAAGGCGAGCCAATACCAAGGAGAGGTCAGAGGAAGGACGCCTCCTCCCTCCATGTCCACTAGGAGGCCGATGATGAAAGGGGCCGTCGCTAGAGGCAGGAGCCTGCAAACTCCTGGGATTGCCATGTCCGAGTGACGGAAGGAGGGGTAGGCCACCAGGAGCAGCCCCCACAGCGCGATACCGGCCCAGTAGATGTCCCTCCTCGAAACGGCCAGTAGGAGACCTATGGCCATCAAGGCCGCGACGATAGCTGACGATATCTTCGAGAGGGGACTTTGCATAGATGCCAATTATTCAGTACTCCTGTCCTATAAAGATAGGTCATGAGTTCAAATTTTTCCATGGGCCACACTTCTTGCATATGGTGAATGGGGTTCAAGCAGCAACGGTGGAAGGCCATCTAGATGACAGGTTAGTGTGATCTGCTGAAAATATTACAATCACATATGCTCGTTAAGAAAAAAGGTCCCGACATTGGACTTGAAGGCCGGACCTCAAGGGCCTTCCACGCTCTCCTGACAGTCCCGGCTATCCCACTCATCGCCGACCCCGTCCCTGAGCATCCTGTGCTGGTTGACCACCTCGCTGTAAAGGATTATTCCCCCGATGCTCCCGTCACCCCGAGACCATGGCCGGCACTCCCACCTCGTCCAGTATGTGGTGCCGTCCTCTCTGACGAAGGGGTCGCTCTCAGCGCTCAGCACCTCTCCGGAGAGGGCCCGCTGGTGCACCTCCCTGATCTTCTGCGGCAGGTCCGGGAACACCTCGTAGTGTTTCTTACCGATCAGGTCCTTCTCAGCAACATTATATTCCTTAAAGAATTGGGTGCTGGCATACAGGTAACGTAGGTCTCTGTCGAAAACGGCTATGCCGCTGGGGCTGTGCTCGATGATGTAGCTCATGAGCTTGTTGGCCTGAACTAGCTCTTCCTCAGCCCGCCTGCGGTCGGTGATGTCGAGCGAGGATGCTATGAAGAGGTCCCTGCTCAGCGGGACCCAGATTGTCTTGAAGTAGCCCTTGACGGGCGGAAAGTACTCCTCGGTCTCGATCTCCCTGTTCTCTTTTCTCATCCTGTTGAGGGTAGGCAGATACTGCTCAAGGTTGTCAGCTCCGAAAACCTGACCCACGGAACGCCCGTTCACCTCTTCCTCGCTCTTTCCGAGCACTCGCCACAACGTGGGATTGAGATCGACATACGCGAAGTCCACTACATCGTCATTATCATCGACGATGTACCGGTAGATCCCTACGGCCTCGCCCAGGTGATTGAAGAGGTTGCGGTACTTGGCCTCGCTGCTCTTCAGGGCCTCCTCGGACTCCCGATGCTTGACCGCGTCCCTGACGACATGCTCCAGCTCCTTGAACAATGATGTCGGTTCCCCGCCCTTTTGGAGGTAGAAGTCGGCTCCGCAGTTCAACGCCTTGATAACCACCTCCTCCCGGCCCTTTCCGGTGAAGAGGATGAAGGGGATCTTCTCCCCTTGCGACCGCAGAAGGCTTAGGAACTCGATGCCGTCCATCTCGGGCATCTGGTAGTCGGACACGATCGCATCATAGCTGCTTGCTTCCAACACGTCCACGGCCTCCTTTGGGGAGATAGCTGTATCCACAACCATGTCGCCTGAGAGTTCCAGAAATGACTTGGCTATCTCAAGGAGACCCTGCTCATCATCAACGTATAGTACGCGAATCAAAGAGATGCAACTTGTCCATATGACTACGATGATAAAAACCCTGCATTTGACAACATTGTTTATTGATACTGAAGTTGAGGGATCTCCTCCTGCATCTTTTTCCCTTCAGACAGGAGGAGGAAACCTCATTACCCTGCTATCACGAAGGCTATACGTCCGATGGACTGGCATGTAAGCGCACCTTTTTTATTGAATAGTGACGGCAACGAGCTAGACAAAGTATTATTACCAGGACGGTTGATAACGACATAAATTGGATGATATATCCAACTATTATCAAAACTAGGACACTGGTTTCAACTCAAGGAGGCCTCAACACGATGGACACCGTCGATGATCTCATGCAGTGGCATTTCGGTAGGTCGTGTCCCCATACTCTGTTGTCAACGATGAACGGCGGATCGATGGACCGACCAACAGCTTCAAATGTTCATGGGTACAGAGGCCTGCCGTTCGAGAGACCTCAGTGGCTCATTTCTGAGGTGCCGATCTCTGGACCAGCGTACGACCGAACCTCCTCCGCTCGTTTGCGCTTTGACTTGCCTCATTCATACGTCGGAGCAATAGAAAGGCCGACTGGTTCAGGCATACTGGATGCTGCTAGTTCTGCCACAATAAGGTTTCAAATCACCAACCACCAGATGCACAATAAATCTTCATGGGCTCGGTGGGCCGGGGCATCGCCATCGAGGAGTGGTCGCTGATGCATGCGGTGGACGAGATCGCCTATGCCTCCCCCTTCCGAGAGTGGTCGCCGTTAGGCAAGCTTTTGTTCGCCGTGACCCTGCTGGTGTCCTCGCTCATGGCCTCCTCCTTAGAAATTCCCTTGATCGTCACCCTGATCGGCCTTGTGCTCCTGTTCCTGTCGAGCCGGATGCGCTTTCCTAGGGTCATTGGCCTTGCCTTGCTGGAGGGACTGGGCATCTTTGTTCTCGGTGCCGTCATGATCGCGCTCGTAACCGCCGGTGAGACGGTGTGGTCGATGGACCTAGGCATCTTCGTCATATCCCTATCCAGGCAGGGACTGGAGCTTGGTGCCCTAGTGTTCCTGCGCGCTGTGGCAGGCATCACGGTGATGCTGTTCTTCGCCACCTCCACTCCCATCCCGCACCTTGCCAACGCTCTGCGGCAGATCAGGATACCGGCGGAGCTGGTGGAACTCACGGTGCTGGTGTACCGCTACTCGTTCCTGCTGCTGGAGCAGCTCGACACCATGTACGTGGCCGCGCATTCCCGTCTTGGCTTCAGAGGCCTGAGACCAAAATTCCATACCACCGGCAAGCTCCTGGTTGGGATATTCATCCGCTCACTGGACATGGCCGAAAGGTCGCAGACCGCCCTGAACTGCCGGAGCTTTGTCGGGGAGTTCCACTGCTATCGTCCTCCCGCTAAGTTGTCCTTCAGGTGGGGGATCGCCGCCATCTCTGTGTTCCTGGTCCTGTTCTCGATCAACATCCATCTGATCGATCTGGCCGCGTTGGGGACCCTTCTAAGGTTGTGAACCATGACCCCAGATCCCATTATCCGGACCGAAGGGCTGAGCTTCTCCTACCCCAACAAGGTCCTCGCCCTTGACAGTGTCGACATGGTCCTGGAGAGAGGAAGGAAGGTGGTGTTCCTCGGACCCAACGGGGCGGGAAAGAGCACTCTGTTCCTCCACTTCAACGGGATCCTACGTCCTCGGAGCGGAAAGGTGCTCTTCGAGGGCAGGGAGTTGAAGTACGACAAGCGCTCGCTCTCCTCCCTGCGAGAGAAAGTGGGGATGGTCCTGCAGAACCCTGATGACCAAATATTCTCCACCACTGTGGAGGAGGACGTGGCCTTCGGGCCCATGAACCTGAGGTTGCCACGGGAGGAGGTGGAGAGGCGCATCGATGAGGCCCTGCACCTTGTCTGGCTGGAGGACCTCAGGGAGAGGCCGACGCAACAGCTCTCCTTCGGTCAGCGGAAGAGGGTCTCACTCGCAGGAGCTCTGGCCATGAGGCCCAAGGTGCTCATCATGGACGAGCCCACGGCCGGCCTGGACCCAGAGATGGTGCACGAGCTCATGGAGCTCTCGGACGAGCTTAATCACCGAGGCATGACCATGGTCATGTCGACTCATGACATAGAGACCGCCTACCAGTGGGCAGACGAAATGAAGGTGATGGATCAGGGCAAGGTCGTATTCTCAGGTACTCCCGAGGAGCTGTTCGCGGATCAGCGTCTCGTGGACCAGCTTAGGCTGGTCCCCCCCTTCCCTGTGCTCATGAACCAGCAGCTTCATCACCGCCGGGCCTGCCCGCTAGAACCCCTTCCGAAGAACCTCATGGAGCTGGCGGAGAAGTGCTTCCCATGCTCGGGGACGAGTGGGGGATCAGTGAGAACAAAAGGCTCGGTGCGCATCATCGATGTCAACGACCCTGGGTACAAGGCCCAGGCCGAGGAGGCGACCCGGGGTATGGACGACCCTCGTCGTTACTCCGGGGCTTACGGTGCAAAGGCCCGGCGCCTTGCCCGGGAGGGGGAGATAAGCGTTCATAACTCCTTCCATGCCATGGAAAACGCCATCCTCCAGGCTAGCTTGGGTAACGAGTACCTTTTATACACGGAAACTCCGCTTATCTCGCTAGTGGAATCGAACCTTCAGAGGCTGGAGGAAAGAATGGGACTTGTGCTTAAGGCGGAGACAATGACCAAGCGAGAGGGGACATGATGCCTGAAGGTTGTGGTATTAGGGGAGGCATCCCCCGGCCGGATGCTCACTTGTAGGTCAGGTTGGATCATCACTGTCCGCCGGCAGGTGACGCAGGGGCACCCGCCTTCCAGGAGATGATACCGTCCAGCATGGCCGCGAAGGTGGCGCTTGAAGGAACTACGGAGACGTGGATGCCCATCCCCTCCAGCTTCCTCCTCGTCGGCCCTCCCATGGCCGCGACCAGGTGAGCGTTGAGCATGGCTATGATGTCCTCACGCGGGTAAGATAGCTCAGCGGCGGTGATGTATGTTTCCGCCGAGAGGGACGATGTGAAGGCGAACGCATCCACCCTACCCGCCATGCTCTCATCGATGAGGTACTTGAGCTCCGGGCTGCCGAGGTCCGGGACCAGCCGGTACAGCACCCTCTCTGACACTTTTGCCCCGCATTCCACCAGTCCGTCGAACAGCGACCTCTCACCATGTGATGAGCGGAGAAGGCACACCTTTTTACCAGCCAGCTGCCTCCCCATCTGCCGAACCAGGCCGTCGGAGGAGTGCTCGTCGGGAACCATGTCGACCCTGATACCCCGGTCGTTCATGGCCTCGGCCGTCAACGGTCCGATGGCGATGTTGTAGCATCCTGCGAGCAACGTAGCCAGCTCCGCACGGCTCTCCGTTGCCATCATGTCCAGGACCTCCACGCCTGTGGTGCTGGTCAGGACCACGACCTCGGCGGCGCCCTCCTTCAGCAGCTCGATGATAGCGGCGCCCTCCGCACCGTTTATTGGCTGCACCAGAAGAGGGGACGCCGATACCACATCCAGCCCCCTCTCCCTGGCCAGCTGGAGCGATTCCTCGAGCTTGTCCTGCGGACGCATCACCGCCAGCCTCATCGCAGATCACCCAGCCGGTGGTAGCAGCCCACCACATCGCCCACGACCACGATCGAGGGCGAGCCCACTCCCTGGTCCCGGCAATCCCTCACTACCTCCCTCAGGGTGGATATCACCACCCTCTGTTGAGGTGTCGAACCGCGATGGACGACCCCCACGGGGGTGGCCGGGTCCATGCCGCCCTCCATGAGCCGGGACATGTTGTGCTCCAGGTTGCTCATGCCCATGAGTATCACGATGGTACCTCCGGTCCGGGCCAGGGCGCCCCAGTCGATGCGCTCGTCGGAGCGGTCACCTCGCTCATGGCCGGTGACGAAGGTCACCATAGGTGCATGGTCACGATGCGTAACGGGGATCCCGGCCAGTGCGGGAGCTGCGATCGCCGAGGTGACGCCTGGCACCACGTGGACATCTATCCCGGCCTTCCGGAGCTCCTCCGCTTCCTCCCCGCCCCGACCGAACAGGAAGGGATCGCCCCCCTTCAGCCTGACCACCTTGTTGCCGGCCCTGGCCTCGTCTACTATGATCTGGTTTATGCCCTCCTGGGGGACCTTGTGGCGCCCGCCCTGCTTCCCCACGTCGATGAGCTTGGCCCCGGGATGGACATGGTCCAGGAGATCGTGGTTGGCCAGCTCGTCGTAGACGACGACATCCGCCTTTCTAAGCAGCTCCATTCCCTTCACGGTTATGAGCCCGGCGTCTCCGGGACCGGCCCCAACGAGATATGCCTCTCCGGGCATGGTCTAGCCTCCCACCGCTGGCCGGAGCAGGTCCGCGATGCTGTCAAGCTCCGCTCTCATTTCGCTCAGGCGCACCACCTTGTCGACGTGGACGGTGTTCTCCCTGGATCGTCCCGTAACCGTACCGACGATCCTCAGCTCGCTCCCTTGCATAGATGCCCACACTCCAATCGGTACCGAGCAGCCACCGCCCAGCGCCCTCAGGACGTAACGCTCGGCCTCCACCTCTGTCCGTGTCCTTATATCGTTCAAGGCCTGCAGGACGTGAAGATGAGGGCTGTGCTCGGTGCAGACCAGTGCGATCGCGCCCTGGCCCGGGGCAGGGACGAACTCCTCGGGGTCCAGGATGAAGCCCTTCTCAGTGATCCCCAGGCGGTCCAGACCCGCCCTGGCGAGCACTATGGCATCATACTGTCCGTCCTTCCACTTCTTTATGCGCGTGGGCACGTTCCCGCGTAGGTCCCGCACCCTCAGGTCCGGCCTCTTGGCCTCGAGCAGCGAACGACGGCGCACGCTCGACGACCCCACCACTGCTCCAGATGGAAGCTCCTCAAGGGGGACCTCGGACAGGAGCATGTCCTCCACCGGCCCTCTCGGGAGGACAGCTGCCATCTTGGTCCCCGGCGTCAGGTCCACGGGCATGTCCTTAAGGCTGTTGACCGCCACATCTATCTGACCTTCCAGTATACGCTGGTCCAGCTCCTTGGTGAAGGCGCCGTAGCCACCGAGCGTGGACAGGGGGCGGTCGGTGACCCTGTCGCCCGTGGTCCTCACCTCCAGCACCTCCAACTCCAGGTCCGGGTCGCGGGACGCCAGCATCCCCATCACTATCTTCGTCTGGGCCATCGCCAGGGCGCTGCCGCGGGTGCCGACTATCATCTCGACACCTCGCGCAGGCAGGCGGCTAAACAATCCACGGTTCTCCTGATGTCCTCATCGGTGTGGGCCGTGGACAGGAAGTTGGTCTCGAACTGAGAGGGCGCCAGGTAGATGCCATCGTCCAGAAGACGGCGGAACAGGCGGTCGAACATGGCGCTGTCCGAGGACAGCGCCTCACGGTAGTTCCGTACCGGAGAGGACGAGAGGAACAGCTGGAACATGGAGCCTATGCCCGCCACCTTATGCGGCACCTTGAGGTCCCAAAGCGCCTCCTCAAGACCCCGGCGCATGAGGTCGCCCTTGCGCTCCAGGCCCTCATGGCCCTGACCGCGCAGCTCCTTCACGGTGGCCATGCCCGCGGCGAGGGACATAGGGTTCCCGGAGAAGGTGCCAGCCTGGTACACCTTTCCCAGCGGGGAGATCTTGCTCATGATATCCTCGGAGGCGCCGAAGACCCCGATAGGCATCCCGCCGCCTGCGATCTTCCCCAGCGTGGTGATGTCAGGAGCGACCCCGTAGCGACGCTGGGCCCCTCCCATGGAGAGCCGGAAACCGGTGATGACCTCATCGAAGATCAGGAGCGTCCCGTGCGCGGTCGTCAGATCCCTAAGCCCTTGAAGGAAGCCCTCGGCGGGAAGAACTGGACCCACATTGCCCATCACCGGCTCGACGATGACCGCGGCGACCTCGCCCCGGTGCGCCCTCAGCGCGCTCTCGACTGAACCAAGATCGTTGTAAGTTGCCAACAGAGTGTTGGAGGCTACCTCCTCCAGGACTCCCGATGAGTTGGGGGCGCCGTGGGTGGTGGCCCCTGAACCAGCCTTCACCAGGACGGCATCGTGGGCCCCGTGGAAGCATCCCTCGAACTTCAGGACCTTCTTACGGCCAGTGTGGCCGCGCGCCAGCCTCAGGGCGTGCATGGTCGCCTCGGTGCCGCTGCTCACGAAGCGCACCATCTCCATGGACCGGTACTCCCTCGATATCTCCTCTGCGAACTGGGCCTCGGCCTCGATGGGGGCCCCGTAGAGGGTTCCCCTCTCCGCCTGCGCCTGAAGGGCACTGACGACGGCCGGGTGAGCGTGTCCCAGTATGAGGGGGCCGAAGGCCATGCAGTAGTCTATGTACTCGTTTCCGTCCACATCGGTTATCCGGTCCCCCTTGGCCGAGGAGATGTAGCGGGGATATGGCTGGTACGCCCGCACCGGAGAGGAGACTCCCCCTGGCATGACCTTCCGCGCCCTTTGGTAGAGGCTCTCGGACCGTCCGTTCATTCCGCCACCACCCTGGCCACCTCCTTGGCGAAGTAGGTGATGATGATGTCCGCCCCCGCGCGCTTGATGCAACGCAGGGATTCCATCATGGCCCTGTCATGATCGATCCACCCGTTCGCGGCAGCGGCCTTTATCATCGAGTACTCCCCGCTCACCTGGTATGCGGCTATGGGAACATCGAACCTCTCCCGGGCCCGGTGCAATATGTCCAGATACGGCAAGGCCGGCTTGACCATAAGGATGTCCGCTCCTTCCTCGAGGTCCAGGCTCATCTCCCGGAGCGCCTCCCGGGCGTTCCCCGGATCCATCTGGTGGCTCCTCCGGTCACCGTGCTGGGGGGTGCTCTCGGCGGCGTCCCGGAAGGGGCCGTAGAACGAGGAGGCGTACTTGGCGGCATAGGACATTATAGGTATATTCTCGAAGCCTGATCGGTCCAGCGCTGCCCGGATCGCTGCCACCTGTCCGTCCATCATCCCTGAGGGGGCTATCATGTCCGCCCCCGCCCTTGCCTGGCTGACCGCAATCGCCGCGTACCGCTCCAGGGTTGAATCGTTGTCGACGTCGCCACCTTTCAGCATACCGCAGTGGCCGTGATCGGTGTACTCGCAGAGGCACAGGTCCGTGATGATGGTGACGTCGGATGCCTTCCTGATCTCCTTTATACCTCTCTGGACGATGCCATCGGGGTCGCCCGCAGAGGTCCCTCCAGGGTCCTTCCTGCTGGGAACTCCGAAAAGGAGCACCGCCGGTATCCCCAGCTCCTCGACGCAGCGTGCCTCCTCACCTACATCCGAAACGGGCAGGGAGAGCACACCCGGCATGGAGGCTATCTCCTTGGGGGCGGTCAGGTTCTCGTTCACGAACAAAGGGTAGACCAGATCACGGACCGAGAGCTCGGTCTCCCGGACCAGGTCCCTAATGTTCTGTCTCGCTCGCAGCCTTCGAGGTCTGCTCTGTGGGAACAATCGTAGCACCTTCCAATTTGAACAAACTCTGAACCTTCTCGAAAACATCCTCGTTGCCCTCGCGGCAGGCATCCTTAAGAGCCACCGTGGGGTCCGCGAGGAACTTCCTAGTGATGACGTCAGCGAAATCCTTGAGGACGACCTCAGCAGGCTCCTGTCCCGAGCTCAGGCGGTTCAGGGCCTTGCGGACCTCACGGTCCCGGAGGCTGAAGTACTTCCCGTACAGCCTTCCGAGTATCTCGTCGGCCTTCATCTCCTTCATTCGCGCCCCGAGGGCGTCCAGCTCCTGGGAGATGATCAGCTCCGCCCCCCTGATCTCCGAGCGGCGCTTGAGGAGGTTCTCCTCAGCCTTTCCTCTTAGGCCATCTATGTCGTACAGCTCCACACCCTGAAGCTCGGCCACCTGCGGTTCCACGTTGCGGGGAAAGCTGACGTCGATTATCAGTAGCTTGCTGTCCACCTTCCGCAGCTCCTGCGCCCTTCGCACATGCGCTGGCGTTATGATCATGTGCGACGCCGAAGTGGCCACCAGTACCACGTCCGCCTGCGAGAAGAACTCCATCAGGCTGTCGAACCGCACCGCTTTTCCGTTCAGCACCCAGGCCAGCTCCACCGCCCTGGAGTAGGTGCGGTTGGAGACGAACACGGCCTTCGGGCCCTTGCCCACGAGATGCTTAGCGATGAGGGTGGCCATCTCCCCCGCCCCCACCACCAGGATGTTCTTGTCCTTCAAAGAGCCTACCTTCTCCTCGGCCAGCTCCACAGCCGCCGTCCCTATGGACACGCACCCCTTGTTGACGCTGGTCCTGCTGCGGACCATCTTCCCCACCGAGATGGCCTTCTGGAATACGATGGTGAGCACCGGCCCTACGCTGCCATGGCGCTTGGCCAGGTCGAAGGCCTCCTTCACCTGACACTGGATCTGGTCCTCACCCACAATAAGCGACTCCAGGCCGCTGGACACTCTGAGGATGTGCCTGACCGACTCCTTCCCATTCAGGTACTGGACCAGGTTCTGCTCGGCGTCGAAAGGCACCAGACCGTTGATCAGGTCCTCCAGGCCTTTGCGGGTGGCGTTGAGGTCCTTCGTGGCAAGGTATAGCTCCATGCGGTTGCAGGTGCGCAGCACTATGCACTCCGTGGCCCCCGGAATGGATAGGGCGTTCCTCATCATCAGCACCGGGTCGATCTTCCCGAGCCTCTCCATGTCCGCCACTCTGGCCTGCTTATGGGTAATGTGAGCGCTGAGGATGGACTCCATCTACCTCACCACGATGCTATGGGCGACCTCGCGGGCCTCCTGAGGATCGTTCTCCAACAGATCCCATATTCTCTCGTCTTCTAGAACCTGCCACAGGCGTTCCTCTCGTTCCTTCTGCGACGGGACCGCTTCCTTGGCCACCTCACGAAGTTCTTCCTGGAGGGCGACCATAAGGTCGTACCGACGGTCCAGACGCGCATCAAGGAGCTGACGAAGGTACCTGGACATCCCTGGGCTGCGCCCTTCCGTGGAAACCGCCACCTTGTACCTTTCACGTTCCACTACCGACGGTATCATAAAGGTGGAGATGCCGTCAGCGCGGTTGCACCACTTACCCTGCCTTCTGGCCTCATTGGTTATCCTCTCGTTCATAACGGGATCGTTGGTCGCGGCCACTACAAGATCGGCCCACCCCACCATATCGACCAGGTAATCCTCGGCCTTACCATGAACGGTCCTCACCGAGGAAGGAAGGTCCCCGCTGAAGGCCTCCGATACCATGATCACCTCTGCTTCCGCTGCTAAGTACGCGGCCTTTCTCCTCCCTACTGGGCCGCCGCCGAAAACGACCGCCTTACGGCTACTCAGATCTAACCATAACGGTAGCATCATTACCCCTTGTCGAACCCGTATCGGTGAAGGACGTTAATACAATCATCGTATTTAATTGGATGTATCATCCAACTTATTGCCCCTTCACGCTGGACGCTTTACCGGCCTCGAATAGAAGCTTAATTAAGGGGACCGTGTATTTCCGCTCGACCGATTTCGCGGTCAATGACAAGGGGATTTCGAAAATGAAGAACGGAGTACTTGTAGTAGGGCATGGTAGCAAGCTGCAGCACAACAGGGACCTGGTCGTCAATGCCGCAGCGAGGATGGCTCGTTCGCAGGAGTTCGGCCCGGTGGTGGCGGCATTTATGCAGCTGAACGAGCCCAATGTCAAGACCGGCATCAGGGAACTCGTTGCACAGGGCGTGGATATGATCTATGTTCAGCCATGCTTCCTCGCTTCTGGCATCCATCTCACCGAGGACATTCCCGGGGAGATTGGCCTGGAGAAAGGAAAGAGCGAGGCAAAGATGAACGTGGACGGCAAGATCATCACCCTTCGTTACTGCGATCCCATTGGTGACGATGATCGTGTAGCCCAGATCCTGGCCGATCGGACCAGGGCTCGGATGCAGCGGGCATAGACATGAGCGAGAAGGTCCTGGTGCTGGACCTCACCCATGGTGGGGAAATCCTGTCCCAGGTGTTCGCGTCCCGCGGTGACAGCGTCACCGCTGTGGACATCTACGGTACCGCCTCCTCAGAAAAGAAGGATGCATTGACGAGGGCGGGCGTCCGCGTACTGAGCGAGGCTCCGCAGGAAAGATTCGATTTGGGAGTGGTACCCATCCACTGTCCTGACCGCTTCATCGGCCCGGCAAGCCTGGGCAGGCGGATCACAGCCCATCAGGCAGTAGGTGAGCTGGCCTCCTTCGCCATGCCGACGGTGGAGATCACAGGGGCCAGGGGAAAGACGTCGGCGTGTCACGTCCTTGCCCATATCCTGGCCTCCTTTGGCTCGGAGGTGCTACTGCACACGAGCAGAGGCCTGGGCACCGTTAACGCCCAAAACCATCGGTCGCTTCGTGACAAAGTGAGCATTGCTCCGCCCTCCATTCTAGCCTTGTCCTTGGAGCATCCTCCGGCTGACGTGGGAGTGTTCGAGGTGAGCCTCGGGGGCACAGGCCTGGCCGATGTGTCGGTGATAACCGGGCTCGATGACAACTATGCCATAGCTGGAGGGACCAAGAAGGCCTTCGATGGTAAGGTTCAGATGGCCGCCACGGCCAGGGTACTGGTCTGTCCCGCATCGGAAAGGGATTTGTGGGCTCCCCATGTGCCACCCTCCGCCCGCATCATCACCTTCGGGGAAGGGGGAGATGTGGAGGTCATCCTGCCAGAGCACCTGGAGCTGGGTAAGGGGGCAATGCTTTCGGTGCGTTGGAAAGGAAGAGAGTTCTTCTCCCGGCTTCCCGGCAGCTTGCTGGCGCCTAGCTACTCAACAGCCCTAGCCAGCGGCCTGGCGGCTGCCGTCGCCATGGGCGTGGGCATGGACCTGGCAGTGAGATCCCTGGCCACATTTAACGGGGTACCGGGCCGGGGGGACGTGACACGGGAGAAGGGCAGGTTCCTCATAAGGGAGCGCAACCCAGGGGTCAGCGCGGGGTCCATCGACTGGAACGTTGGTGTCCTGGAGCGATACTACTCGCAAACGGACATCGGGGTGGCCATCGACCCCGTGAACGTGAAGATATGCGAGAAGCTGGACCTGGAGGATGTCCACAAGGTGCTGATGAAGCACCCCGCAGTGACGGGGCAGTATGTCATCAACATGCCCGGGCTGTCGCGTGGGTCCAGCGGCTACCTCCGCATCGATGGGCCGGGAGAGGTCATGGGGAAGCATGAGGTTCTGGTCCACTGCATCAAGGAGGGGTACCTCTGAAGGACGTGCTCCATCCCCGCCCCAACCCCATCATCGCGGCCATGTACACGCTCAGGGACCTGGACGCTGACATCATCGTGATGCACGGACCTGCGGGCTGTGGCTTCATGGCCGCCCGAAGGCTGGAGGAGGCGGGCGTTAGGGTAGTGACCACGGGGATGCAGGAGAACGACCTCATCTTCGGTGCGGAGGAAAAGCTCATCAGGATCCTCAAGAACGTGGGTGAGAGGTTCCACCCACGCCTTATAGGGGTGGTGGGCACCTGCGCATCCATGATCATAGGGGAGAACCTCGATGGCGCGGTCAAGAAGGCAGGGGTGAGCGCTGTGGTCCTGCCTGTTGATGTGCACGGCTGCTCTGGCCCCAACACCTCAGGGGCCATCCGCGCCCTGGAGGTCGCGGCGGAGAAGGGCGTGATAACCTCTGAAGAGAGGGACCGGCAGAGAAGCATGTTGCTGAAGGCGACGCAGATCGAGCGGGAGCGGGGGCTGACCAGCAAGGATTACCTAGAGCCCCATCCGGGAGCAACGAAGATGTCGGTTGGGCGCAGGATCGTCAACGCCCTTCGTGAAGGTCGGAGGGTGGCCGTAGCCCTTAACGCAAAGAAGGAGACCGCCTACGGCTTCGCCGATACCATGCGGGCGGTGCAGTACGCGAAAGATAAGGTCGGGGGGGAGGTGGTCTACATAGGCAACCTGGACCCCGATGTGGGTCTTCCTCGCATCCGCCGTTATGCCTCTAACATCCTTCGGGACCTCAAGGGGTCAGGGGTTGCGGATGTCCTCTTAACCGGAGGCCTGGACGAGTACCCGGTGGCCGGAGAGGCCGCGGCCAGGGCCCTGGACGAGTGCGGCGCGGACCTACGCGTCATCGCCGGCCTGCCACATGCGGTGCCCGGACTGCGAAGGGAGGACGTGCTGGTCACGGACCAGCCCCGGGAGCTGCGCAACTATATCGAGCAGGGTTTCCTGCTGTCGGTGGGAGAGGTCAACACCCACGCCGATGTCATGAGCACGAGCAAGGTGCTGTACAGCGAGCTGGGTAACACCATACGGGAGATCGTCGACGAGGGACCGGCATGAGGCAGATGGCCATCTACGGGAAGGGGGGCATCGGCAAGTCCACGATCTCCGCGAATGTGGTAGCATCCTTCGCGGAGGCGGGGCTTCGCACCTGGTATATCGGGTGCGATCCAAAGTCCGACGGGAGCATGACCCTTCTTCACGGCAGGAGGATCCCCACCTTCCTTGAGCAGATGAGGACGGGGGGTCAGGAGGTGGTGTTCACTGGCTTCGGGGGAGTGAGGTGCGTGGAGACCGGGGGTCCCCTGGCCGGGGTGGGGTGCGCGGGACGGGGGATCATCGTTGCGGTCCAGAAGCTGGCCCAGGAACATTTTCAGCAGGAGGACGATGTCCTCGTCTACGATGTACCGGGTGATGTCGTGTGCGGAGGTTTCGCCGCCCCCCTGCGGGAGAGATATGCCAACGAGGTCTACATCGTGACCAGCGGAGAGTACCTTGCCCTGTACGCGGCGAACAACATCGCCAGGGGCCTGGCGAACCTCAATGTGGCTCTGGGCGGGATCATATGCAACTCCCGGGAGATCGGTGGGGAGGAGGAGGCCGTGACCGAGTACGCCCGCCGGATCGGCTCCCGGCTCATAGGCTTCATACCGCGCAGCCCGGTGGTCAGGGAGTGCGAGAACAGAGGGGTCACCGTCATTGAAGGGGCGCCGCAACACATACAGGCGGACGCCTACCGCCGCTTGGGCCAGGCGGTCCTTGGAAACCGCGAGCTTAGCGTCCCCCGTCCCATAGACCCCGAGGAGATCCGCGCTCTTTTGCGGGAGATGACATGACCGCACCGCCCAGGGTCGTGATCGCGGGTTCGGGCAGCGGGGTGGGGAAGACGGTCATCACCACTGGCCTCATGTCCCGGCTGTCGAAGGGGCGCAAGGTGCAGGGGTACAAGGTGGGTCCCGACTTCATAGATCCCATGTACCATACGGCGGCCACCGGCCGCCCGTCCCGGAACCTGGACTCCTACTTCATGGAGAGAGGCGCCCTTCTCAACCTGTTCGGGTGGTCGAGCAGGGACGCAGACCTGGCGGTGGTGGAGGGGGTCAGAGGCCTCTACGATGGGCTCACCTCAACAGGGGACACGGGATCGACGGCGGAGATAGCCAAGTTCCTGCAGGCGCCGGTCATACTGGTGGTCAACGCCCGCAGCTTGGCCAAGAGCGCCGCCGCACATGTGCTGGGTTTCAAGATGCTCGACCGGACGGTCAACATCGCCGGGGTGATCCTCAACAACGTGGGCGGGGAGAGGCACCGGCAAAAGGCGGTCGAGGCGGTTGAATCGCTCACCGGCACAGAGATCGTGGGAACGATAGAGAGGCGGCGGGAGAGTTTGCCGGAGAGGCACCTGGGGCTCATGACCTTGGACGGCGGCCAGGATGCCAGGGCGCTGTTGAGGGACCTAGAGGACCTGGTGGCGGAGATCGATGTGGAGCGGATCCTGGAGATCGCAGGTTCCGCCCCGGAGATAGAGCTGGACAAGGGATCGCCATACCCGAACTACGACGCTCAGGGAGTAAAGGTCGCTGTCCCTCGGGACCGTTCCTTCTGCTTCTATTACCCGGAGAACCTTGAATCGCTGGAGGCCGCTGGGGCGAAGCTCGTGTTCTTCCGCCCCACCGAGGGTGAGCGGCTACCGGACTGCGATGCTGTGTACATGGGAGGCGGCTACCCAGAGGTCCATGCCGAGCTCCTCGAAGGCAACAGCGACTTCCTTGAAGGATTGAGGCAAATGTCGGAGCAGGGCGCTCTTGTTTATGGCGAGTGCGGGGGCCTGATGGTGATGTGCCGCTCCATAGACGCATTCGGCAGGCTCAACCGCATGGCAGGCATCTTCGATGCCCGGGCCGTCCTTACCAGGGACCGCCAAGGCCTAGCATATGTGAGGGCCCGGGGAACTGCCGATAACTTCATTTTTCCTGGATTGGACCTCCGTGCTCACGAGTTCCATTACTCACGCCTCGAACCTATCCCTTCAGGTCCCTACGGTTTCTCGATACAACGGGGCACGGGTATCGGGCACTCCATGGACGGAATCATGGTGAGGCGGTCCATGGGCACCTACATGCATCAGCACGCCCTGGCAAACCCCTCTTGGGGTAGAGCACTGGTAAGATCGGCGTCGAGATCTTAGTACTAGATAGAGCCTGTTGCCTTCGGCGACCGTCGGCTCCTCCCTCGAAGGCAGCGGCCCGGAACGCTGCACACGCAAGGGCGGTCTCACTGGCAATGGATTATGGTGATGGCTATCGTCATTTACTCCTCGATTATCACCTGCCGTTCTGAAAGGCCATAAATGAAGGATAAGAGTAAAAAAATATAGATACCGAAATTGATAATGTTCTACTCCGGTTTATTATATCTGTCTGCTGATTTTTTATACGGTGGTGAAGCAGTGGATACGGTCTCTATTGTTACGATGTATACCGTAATAGTGGGACTTCTCACCCTCGCCCTTCTGATCGTTGTATGGAAGGTCAGCCACCAGCGCAACCGGTACGTGTTCGTGGTCATGCTGGGCTGTGTCCTCATCATCCTGATCGGCTTCATTTTTGAGATCTCTGCATCAACGCTCAGCGATAGGCTGTTCTGGAATATCGTGCAATACTTCGGTCACATTTTCTCGCCCACATTGTTCCTGGTCTTCTCGCTTACGATCGTTCAAAAGAAAAAGTGGTTATCTACCAAGTACATGGTACCGTTGTTCGGTGCCGGCATCCTCATCTTCATTCTGGTGGCAACCAATCCTTTCCACAACCTCCATTATCTGAGCGTGACCCTCTCGCCGGACCCGGTTCGCTCCTTTGAAGCGGAGCGGGGACCTGTATACTATGCTTACCTGGCATATGTCTTCAGCACCATGATCCTCGCTGCCTGTGTGCTGTACGCGAACTACCGGAAGGTGGGATTGGCCCTGAAGAGGAGGACCATGATCATGGAGCTGGCCGTGCTGCTGCCGCTGATGACCATGACGCTGCTGTTCCCCCTATGGCAGTTCATTCCTTCGGAGGTCATGATAATCACCGGCATCCTCCTCAGCAGCATCCTCCTGTTCGTCGGAACGTTCGGCTTCGAGATGTTCAGGATGCTTCCGTTCACGTTCGACGGGACCGTTCACACACTGAAGGATGGGGTCCTAATCGCCGATGAGTTCAACCAGGTGCTGTACCTCAACCCGGCGATGGGGAGCATACTGGGCCTGGAGCGTTTGTCCGACTGCATCGGCAAGCACATCAACGATATCATCCCAGGGCTCAATGTCGATGTGAAAGAGCGTCAAGGCAGGATGACCTACCAGGAATACTCTGAGCTTGAGCTCTTCGACGGCCGCTTCTTCGACGTCCAGAGATCGAACATCTACACTAGGTCCGGGAAGAACCTGAGCTGCCTGTACATCATTAGGGATGTGACCAACAGGATGAGGATGGAGGAGGAGCAGAGGATGCGGATGAAGGTCGTGTCCGCGTTCGCCACCGTATCCTCGAGGTTGATATCGATCTCTCCTGATAAGATCCCGGGCGTAGTCCAGGAAGCGCTGTCATCCCTGGGGGAGCTGGTCAAGGTTGACCGGGCCTATCTTCTTCAGTTCTCCAAGGACCATACCGCCCTCGCCATCACCCAGTCCTGGTGTGCTCCAGGGATCTCCCCTCCCGTAGAGGAGCTGCAAGCGATGCCTTGCGACCGCATCGCCTGGTCAAGCTCAAAGATCCATGCTCAAGAGGTCATCAACATCCCTCATGTCTCCGACCTCCCTCCGGAGGCGAATGCCGAGCGCGAGGTCCTGTCAGCGCAGGGAACCCGCTCTGCCATAGGATTCCCTCTAGTATGGGCCGACAGCCCGCAGGGCCTGGTGGTCCTCGAGTCCGTGACCAGGGAGCGTTCGTGGATGGAGGAGGAGGTCCGCATCCTGGAGACCTTCTCCAACGTCTTCGGCCAGGCCTTCGATAAGAAGATCGCCGATGAGACCATTAGAATCAGTGAAGAGAAGTTCCGCACCCTGTTCAACAATGCCGGGGACTCCATGTTCATCCTCTCCGGGGCAGGGGACATCATCGAGGTCAATCCCCATGGCTGCGAGAGGCTGAAGAAATCGCGGGAGGAACTGCTGGGAACGAGTATCATGTCCCTCCTGACCGCGGAGACCGCGGAGAAGATCCCCCAGGCCATCTCCACCCTGTTCCGCGATGGAAGCATCTGCATCGAGGTCACGAGCATCGCCAGGGATGGAACGCACATCATTTCCGAGGCAAGCGCTCGGACCGTGCAGTATGAGGGGCAGCAGGCCGTTCTCATGATAAACCGGGATATATCAGAGAGGAAGGCCGCGGAGAGCGCCCTACGGTTCGAGCGGGACAGGCTAGACGTGACCATCAACACCATCACCGATGGGGTCATCATGGTGGATTCCTCGCACCGTGTACTCCTCATGAACAGGACGGCCGAGGAGATGTTGGGGTTGAGCCGCGGCCAAGCCCTTGGCAGCTCATTGAAGGAACTTTTCCCCGCTCAGAGCCCTGATGAGGAGGGCGTGGTCAGCGCGGTGGAGAGGGCTGTGAGAACGAGGGCCCCATTCACCTACTATCGGCAGGTCCTTACGTCCCCGGCCTCGGGGGACATGCTGATAAATGAGTCCGCTGCGCCCATCTATCAAAAGGGCGAGGTCACCGGGGCCATCGTGGTGCTGCACGACGTGAGCACCGAGAAGAAGCTAGAGAACGAGCTGGAAAGGGTGGAGAGGCTCAAGTCGTTGGGGATATTGGCCGGAGGCATCGCCCACGACTTCAACAACGTCCTCACCATCCTCACGGGGCATCATGAGGTGATGAGCCACGACGGATTGAGCATGGAGGAGATGAGAGCCCGCCTGAACGAGTCCGCGAAGGTCCTGGAGAGAGCCAAGGGTCTTGCGGGCCAACTGCTCACGTTCTCCCGGGGAGGGGGGCCGGTGAAGCGACCCACTCAGATCCCGGATCTTATCGAGGAGGTGTTGCAGGAGGCTTACCTGCCTCCTTCCATAAAGGTTCACAGGTCCGTCCCCAGGGACCTCTTTACCGTGGAGGTGGATAACCGCCAGATGAAACAGGCCTTATCGTGCTTGGTCCAGAACGCTCAGGAGTCCATGCCTGACGGCGGTAACCTGCTCATTTCCATGGAAAATGTCCACCTGGACCGCAAGGGACTGCCCGACGGGGATTATGTTCACCTGCTCATAAGGGATGAGGGCTTGGGAATTGAGGAGTCCAATCTCGCCCACCTCTTCGAGCCGTTCTTCAGCACCAAGCAGGGTAGGTCGGGAATGAGCTTGGCCGTGACCCACTCCATCATCAAACAGCATGATGGTGACATAAAGGTGGAATCGAAGGTGGGCATCGGCACCACTTTCCATATCTACCTTCCAGCCTCCACCAGCGCTCCGCCGCAGGAAGATGCTGCTCCCGACCAGGCATGCAACGAGTGGCCTCATGAGGCACGTGTCCTCATCATGGACGATGAGGACATGATCCTGGAGGTGGCCAGCGAGATGCTTCAGATGCTGGGTCTTGAGGCCTCGAGATCGCACGACGGGGCCGAGGCCTTGGCCAAGTACATAGAGGCGAAAAGGAACGGGACGCCCTTCGATGCGGTGATCATGGACCTGACCATACCTGAGGGTATGGGAGGGAAGGAGGCCATATCTCGCCTTCTGCAGTATGATCCAAGGGCCCGCGTCATAGTATCCAGCGGGTACAGCAACGATCCGGTCATGAGTAACTACAGGGCTTTCGGGTTCGTCGAGGTCATGCCCAAGCCGTACACGCTGAAAGAGCTGGAAGAGACCATCGCCAGAACGCTCAGGACCAACGGCGGTCTCGATGGAGCGACTTCCTGATCAGCGGTCCCTCGATACCTGGTGTCGATGCACGCTTGGGAAAGAGAACTGTGTCTCAGGCGGAACGAGGTTCTAGACCTACCTTTCACTTCTCTCCGAACTGGGCCCGATAAGGTATGGTCTCGATGTACTTCTTTAGGCCAGCAAGCTGGCTGGGAACATCAAGGTCAGCCTCGGTTATGTTCCTGTTCTTGGCGACCCACTGCTTCGTCTTTCTGTCCCAGACAAGTCCTAGGCTTCGAAGTTGCCCCTTGAACGGCCTGGTGTCGCCTCCGACAAGGGTGTCGTTGCCGACCTTTGTGAATGTGAGCGATCCCTTTGCGGATGGGAGCCTCCCCTTCTCCTTGTTCAGGAGGTTATCGAGCCTCGTCCTGAGATTTGGATCGTTGACGTCCATAGGCCCTATCCGTGACTCTATCCACCTGTTGAGGCGCTGGTACTGGGGACCCAGCTTGGGCGCTGCCTTTCCGCGCCCGCCCGGTTCATCCTTGCCCAACAGACCTCTGAACAGTCCCATGTCTGACCTCTGTAAATGAAAGTAAGGGCGGAGAACCACTCCCGTTCAGCCGCCCAAGGTAGTACTCGTAGACGAATGTCCGCATCATCTTCCCGAAGGAATCAGGTGGAGTGCACCTGTGTATCGGACCGGGGACATAAAAAGGTAAGTGTGGGTGATGGAGCTCTCACAGGCGGACCTCGGCATCGACCAGCTTGAACTCCCCGCTCCCATGGGTCCTGGGATGCACCAGGGGGGTGAACCCGTGCTTCTCTAAGAAATCAATATGTCCCCGGCTCACGAAAGTGCGTTCCCTGGTGGCCGCGGGGCACTCCAAAAACGTCACGAACTTTGCCGATGGCTCCAGCTCGCGCATGTTCTGGTCGATGAGCGGACCCATCCTCAGGGAGACCCGGTCGTACCTCCTGAGCTGGCTGGACGACGGTGAGCGCACCGAGTCCAGTATCTTCTGGTAGCGGTTACGTTGCACGGTCTTGAGGCAGATCACCTGGTAGGATCGCGGCAGCTCGAATATGTATACGTCCGTGAGGTCGTACACCCGCTGGGCCTGCGACAACCTCCGGACCGCACCTTCCAGAGTACCCCTGGGAAGGGTCAGCAGCACCGCGTGGCGGCCCTTGGTCCCCAGGACGGAGCTGGTGATGTATGTGGTGTAACCCACCTCGACCTCACCATCAGGATGGGGCGTTCTTAAGGCAGGCCTGTGCCCAGACAGGGGCTTCCACCCGAATCTCGGTATGGTCCTGTGGCCCTCGATCCTCTCCACGACGTCCAACCATTCCGCCACCGGTGCTCGAAGCTGCTCGAGCGTGAGGGTCTGACAGCAGTAACCTGTCTTAGAGTTCAGGGTACCTGGAAGACGGATGATCCTTCTAGTGTCCACGGTGACAGACGTGTCTATGCGGATACCTCGCTGTGTCACCTCCTCCACCAAGGCCTTCCTCCTGCCTATGATCTCCTTCTCCCTAGAACGGTGGTCCTCTTCCAACCCAGTATCCCGGTCGGAGAAGACGAGATGGAAACCCTTGCTTCCGCTGAACGCCGCGTACTTGAGGGAGTATTGCCTATCCAGCATGAGGTCGAGGAGACGGACCGCATCCTTTCGAGCCCTCTCCAGGTTCAGTATGGACAGGGGTCGGCGGTCCAGGTCGAACGCCACATCGTTCCCCAGGATGATATTGCCGGGACCCCAGTACTCAGAGGCGGTCCTGGGCCGCGGTGACACCGAGGTAGGGTTCAGGTAGGTCGAGGTCGAGTAGTATACGTCCAACGGTCTCGATCTGATGAGCCAACCCTGCAGGTCCCGGGGCGTGCGGATGACGTCCTTGACCTTGAAGAACCTGCCATTGGGAAGCAGGAGGCGAAAATGCCTCTTGTTGACATCCGTTATGCAGGACAGGTCAGGTGGGTGCCCGCAATAGAATTCCCTGATACGGTCTGAGTCCATTTTCCGAACCGGCAGAACCTCAGCACGCTGATGTGATATTAATGGCATGTGCCTGGTTGTAAACACCTTCTTATGAACGGTGCTCTTCCGCGGACTCCGTTCCCGAGCAGAGCAGCGACACTCGGAACGTGAACGTTGGATGATCTCGCCCGATCGGTCGATGTCGCTCTTCACGAAAACGCAAGACCTTAGAACGCGATGCGCTCTCCTCATCACACGACGTTGTCACCATTACCAGGGATGGCCGCCTTCCTATCATGCCGTCACTGCCCTTCTTGGAACCCATATATGTCGGGTAGCAGGAGATGCACTTATTCCCTGGTGATTTGTTCATATGGAGCACCTAATCTCCAAGGACTGCACACCCATCACCTATGAATCGGGAGGACGAGGACCGCCGCTCATCCTCGTACATGGCACAGTGATCGACCATACCTACTGGGAGCCTGTAAGGGCGGAGATCGAGAACCATTTCTCCGTGACCATCCTGGATAGGAGGGGGCGGGGAGATAGCGGCGACACCTTGCCTTATTCGATCCAGCGCGAGTTCGAGGACGTGGCCGCGACGGTGGAAAATATGGGTGGACCTGTGGACGTTCTGTGCCATTCATACGGGGCATTATGCTCCTTAGAGGCGGGCCTTCTGACCGATAACATCCGCAGGATAGTGTTGTACCAGCCGCCGATCTACACATACATCGGAATCCTTTACCCTCACGACGCTCTCGATAGGTACAACGCGTACCTCGAGGAGGGCAGGAACGAGGAGGCCATTATGATGATCTACGAGATAAGGGACGCCCCGCCGGACGAAGTGGAGCTTCACCGCTCCCTGCCCAACTGGCGGTCCCGCCTGCTCTCGGCGGCGACCATTCCTCTGGAGCTGTTCGGTGCCAGGGGATTCAAGTTCAATCCCCACCGCTTCCGAAGTATGAATGTGCCGACGCTCCTTCTTCTGGGTACGGAGAGCACTCCGTTCTACAAGGCAGCGACCGAGGCAGTGCATTCCTCCTTGTCTAACAGCCTCATGTCGATGCTGCCCGGGCAAGGGCATGAAGCGATCATCACAGCGCCAGAGCATTTCCTGCATCTGGCTCTAGGTTTCCTTGATCGGTGATGGGAGCGACGATCGGATATTCTCGGTAGGAGATCTGATGAGTCAAGAGCGTTGTTGATGGCATTTCACTTCACGCAGTAGAAGCCCGCCTGCATGTTGGAGTACCACAGCAGCTCCACTGTCTCGAAGCCCGATCTCCTCAGGAGGTCAAGGTGCTGCTCGACCGTTATGGGAAAGTATTCCTTGTCGAACCTTGCGAGGTGGGCCTCGACCTCTGATTCCGTTTTTCCATTGGAAGCTTGGAACCGACCCCACTTCCTCTTCCCTATCTCCGTGCCCACCTCCGTGAGCGGCCTTATGTTCTCGAAGGTGATGAACACGCCGCCCTTTGCCAGGAGATCGTAGCACACCCGGACGGCAGTGGCGCGCTCCTCGCGAGAAAGGTAGTGGTGACACTGCACGGCGGTGATGACGTCAGGGGCCTTATCGACCTTTCCTGGGAGGTCCTGGGTACGACAAGGCCCTAGGACGCGGACCTTGGGCTCTTCCCCCAACCTCGTCCTTGCCTGCTCCAGCATCGTCGGTGATGGGTCGACCAATATGAACTGGGTATCGGGGAGCGCCTTCCGGGCCTTCTGCACCATCGCCCCGGTCCCGCAGCCAGTGTCCAGCCAGACCTTCGGTCGGCAGCGGAGGGAGAGGACAAGGTCGATAGCCTCCCCATGCAGCGAGTCATAGTACGGTATCGTTCTGCCTACCTGGACATCGTAGTCCTCTGGAAGGTGGGGAGTGCTGTTGCCGGTCCTCATATACTCTTTGCATATAAATGAGGGATAAAAACTGATCGCCCGCAGTGCCAGTGCTGGGGTCCATCAGCAGGTCCGATGGCCGTTCCATGGGCCGTAACCTCTCCCTGTCCACCGCTGAGCATGAATGAAAATGATGCCAATGTGCGCTCATGGGAGATTTTAAGGACATCAGCGTCCGCGGTCCTCCCCTGCTCATCCGTTCCCGCTCATGATGATCCCTATGTTGGTATCCGATATAATCGCTGTGAGCGTGTACAGGAAGGCATCGACCTCCAGGCGGTAGACCACCTGAGGGTTGGTCCCTAAATATGTGGTTATCTTTCCGCTGCTGTTCTCGGCGTAGTACACATCTACCGTCTTCTGACCCCATGGTGTCGCTATCTGAGTGGTGTTGACCTTGGCACCCAGGCCCATATCGCCCCAAACGGGGTCGTCCCAGGAGTAATCGTATGATGCGTCATTCAGGAAGGGCACTCCCGAGGATGTCATCGTTGCGGTGAAGCCGTCAATGGTCACGTTGGATATGTCGATCCTTACTGTGCCGGTCACATCGCCCAGGATGGTGTCGCCTTCGACATCATAAAGGATGTAATCGCCATTGTGGAGATAGGCCTGGGCGATGATCCCTTTGAGGGGGGTTGTGAAGGCCCAGGCCATCAGGACAATTACGACCACGGCGACGACCGCGATCACCAGAGCTATCTTCCTTCCGCTCCATCTCCTGGAGGGTGCAGAACCCTGAGGCTGCGAATCAGGCGGTGAACCCCCTGTCGTTCCTCTTCTTCCGTCAGCATCCATCGGCAGTCAAGAATGCATCACTTGGAAAATAAGCGTATGCAGGACAGGCTGCACCGGGAATATGAGCCGTCTCTCCTGACCATTGCTGGTGTTGATAAGATTTAATTTCTTAGCGGTCAAGCCCTAAGAAGTACCTGTGGATAGTAGCGTTAATACTCTTTCTTCATAATAATAAATAATTTATATAATAACCTTCAATGTGATTCTGTGGTAGATGATAACGGGCCTCGCCTAGATGAAGAGGTCATGCGGCAGTTGGCCGTTCCTTATGAGCAGTACCGGGTGAGGCACGAGGCCCTTCTGGAAGAGATCACGACACGTGCATTGAGCTCACCTATCTATGCTGATCGCATCAGGCCGGTATCCACGCTGGAAGAGCTTGGGGGGCTTCCCCTCACCTCATACGAGCATATCCTGGAATGCACCGAACGTGAAGGTGTCGATAAGGTCTTGCTCGCACCCGTGGAGCAGGCGTTCCACACTTCTGGCTCCACCGGCAAGCCGAAGCGCTTTCACTATGGCAAGGAGGACGTTCAGCGAATAGTGCAGGAGTATGCCATGGTTTCCCGTATCATCGGCATCAATCCCGGGCAGAAGGCCTGGAACCTGGGAGGACCATTGCCCGATGTCTCGGGCTACTTCCTGACCAAAGTAGGGGAGTTCATGGACATGAAGGGCTCGTTCTCCACGCTCCTGAAGGATGATAAGGACCTTATCAACGCCCTCCGCCGCGCTTCCTCTGAGAAGAACATCGAGATCCTAGCGAGCCCGGCGCTGATCTTGTACCTCATCGGGCGTATGAGCCATGAGCCAGGGTTCCTTAGCGGCCTTGTGGAGGACAAGGCGGTACGGTCCTACCATGTTCCCAGGCCTTTGGCGAAGCTCGTCCGCAAGGTCTACCTTAGAGGGGTGGACCTGGACTCCCTCAAGGAGACGACGCTCAACGCCAAGACCGCCATATCGTACGCGGAGCCGCTGAATCCCTACATGGGCGAGCTGTCCAAATGCTACCCGCAGCTGCGCATCTACGATTTCTACGGCAGCACGGAGAACCCCATCATGGCCGCCCAGATCGACCAGTCGGTCAACGGCTTGAACATGATCATTAACACTATCATACCGGAGATAGCGCCTCCCGAGGAAGTACATAAGGGCAAGTCCGACCCCCGGCATGTTGTCAAGGGCATCATGTGGCCTGACTGGAAGGAAGGGATGGTCGGCGAGCTCATCATCACACGTCCGGGGCAGTGCCTGCCGCTCGTACGCTATCCCACCGGCGATGTGATACAGGTCCTGGAACCTGCGCATGAGATCAGGTTTCAGACCAAGGACGGTTTGGTGACCTTCGACCTGCCCCTCATACGCGTGCTGGGTCGGTCGGTGGAGACCCTGGACTTTGATGCCAAGGACGAGTCCGGCAACTTCCTGGGCATGAAGTTCTACTCCCGCTACGTCAACGAGGCCCTCCACAAGTCCAGCAATGTCCGGTGGTGGGAGATGTACAACATCAAGGGCTCACCTGCACGCCTGGCCGTGGTGGTGATCCCGGAGAGGGAGCCGGCGGATGTGAAGAGGTTCAAGTCAGAGATAGTAAGGCGGCTGACGGAGGAGAGGTCGGACATCCCCCACTCTTTCCAAACCGCGAACGACCTGGGAAAGCTGGAGGTCATCGTCCTGCCTTCGAGCACCTACGATGCCATCCAGGCCGAGATCGATAGGCGCATCCGGGAGGGGCGCTCCTATGGGCAGCTGAAGCCCAAGCACATCTATGTCATGTCCGGTGAGGAGGAGTTCGCTCGAATAATGAGGGAGAAGTTCTCATATGTTCCATCCTAAGCTGTTTTTATAAACCCTAAGTGGCCGCGTCCCAAAGGAGCGACCCCTGCCGTCGAACAATCTTATGCCGGATCAGGGAAGGCGTCTCATGGGGACCGGAGCGGCGGCACGGGGGTGGCGCCAGGCGTTGGAGGTGGAGGGGGACAGATGCATACCGCCTTCACCGACGAGACGGTCTGTTCCCCGGTGATATCGTGCTGCTCTTCTGAAGACCGTCCACCGCTAGATGGAGTCTCCGCCGGTCCAGGGACCTCCATCAGGAAGAGGTCAAGAAATCGCCCTTTGGTTAGATCATCGACGGCGGAGCGGGGATAGTTCAGGCTGACGTTGAGCCGTCCACGGAAGGTGTATATGCCCATGCCTATGTTCGGCGGGTACAGAAGCGGGCCTATGAAATGGACGTCCTTTATTTCAGGGCCTCCGAAGTCCACCTCCTTTGGATCGACCACACCCAAATTGGAGATGACCGGATGGGCGGTCTTGGAACCGACCACGCCCTTGATGGTCCTCAGCAACCAGGGGCCCGGGAGCATGAACAGCTCCAGCAGCACCATCTCCGCCAGCTCTATCTTGTTTTTCTTCTTGTCTTCCACCTGCCGATGCACCCTGTCCATGGTCTGATCGAAGGTCTCGTTGTGCAAACGCTCGATGTTGAGGAGATAGATGGCGGATAGGTCGCTGACCACGTCCGCCTGGAATCTGGGAAGGTGTTTGCGCAGGTTCACGGGGACCTCGATCATCAACCGCTCACCCAACGGTGGATCGCAGATCTCAAAGAGGGCCCGGCAGAAGCTCGTGAGCAGAACGTCATTTATAGTTACGTTCCTCTCCTTGGCATACTCTCGAACGAAGCTCAGCCTCTCGGGGCTGAGCTGCGTCACCGTGAATGTTCCCTGGTCATCGTTGCCGCCGGTACGAGGGACCCCCCATGACCTACCGGGCAGATCGATGTGAGGCAGGGCCTTGATGGCGTTGAGAAGGCCCACCTCCTTGAGGACCTGGAGGGGCCCCGGTCGACCTGCGGCGGACCTTTCCGGGATATGGTGTGGGTCCTTCCCGAGCTGCCGATAGATCGAGGCCAGGAGGGAGAGGTATCTCACCGCGCCCCCTCCGTCAAGGGCCATGTGGTTGGACCTTATGCACAGAACATCGTTCTCCCAGCGGAACAGACCGACCTTTACCTGGGGAGCGTTCTCTGGAAGCATGGGTTCGTTGATGAACTTGTAGAAACGGGGATCGGAGGGGAGGCAGACAACCATGTGGAAGATCGGCCACCAATCTTTTTCATCCACCCGCTGCCAGTACGGTCGGAGCCCATCATCGACGTAACGGTATGCAATCCAAGGGCTGGCAACGAGGGTCAGGCGCACCGCCTCCTCAAGCCTGGCCTCATCCACATGGCCGTCGAAGTAGACCAAAATGCGGGCCTGGCCATCCATGAAGTCGTGTCCCAGGCTCATGAAACGATCGATGGACGTGGAGGGGAGCCTCTTCGGATGCCCGGTATCGGCATCTTCCATCTGAGCGGAACCATTCAGAATGGAACGCATCCTCCGCAAGTGTGACGTATCAACATCTGGGCCGGGATGGTCATGCCTGAAGGACGATAAAAACCTGCCACACCGCGGTCTAATGACAGGTACGGGAATTTCGTGAAAGATTCTGCCATGATGCAGGTTGAGGTATGCGAATGAATAGATAGGAGCGAAAGGCGTTTGGAGGATGATGGTGGAAGCAGACCAGGCAAAGAGTGGTCATTGGGCCATCTGCCCGTTGGGTTTACTTCCTCGACAGACTTTATAGGGTATCGGACGTATCAACCACGGGCAGACGAGGAATCCTGTGTCCATAATAAGTTGTCAGGGACTTACCAAGACATATGTGACGGGCGACGTGCGTGTCGAGGCTTTGAAGGGCATCACGCTGGAGATCGGAAAGGGGGAGATGGTCGCCATCATGGGTCCGTCAGGATGCGGCAAGACCACCCTGCTGAACTGTCTTTCCGGTCTTGACGACGTCACCTCTGGTAAGATATTCATCGAGGAAAATGACATCACGACGCTGGACGACGACGAGAAGAGCGAGCTCCGTGCAGTCCGGATGGGTTTCGTGTTCCAGTTCTACAACCTACTGCCAGTGCTCTCGGCCACGGAGAACGTGGAGCTGCCTCTCCTCATAAGCGGTACCAAGAGCGAGGAGGCCAACGAGAGAGCCCTCCGTCTCCTGGACAGGGTGGGCCTGAAGGAAAGGTCAATGCAGCGTCCGTCCTCTCTCTCAGGTGGGGAGAGGCAGAGGGTGGCTATTGCCCGCGCGCTCGTGAACGACCCCGCGATCGTGTTCGCCGACGAGCCGACCGGGGACCTTGACAAGAGGACCGCTAACGATATTGTGGCCCTGCTCAGGGAGCTGAACGAGGAGAACGAGCAGACGTTCGTCATCGTGACACATGACCCCGAGGTGGGCGCGAGGTGCGACCGCATAGTCCACATGCGGGACGGGCTGGTGGTCAGCGAGAACGGGAGCGTTGCTAGGATATCGCAGGAAATAGTCGACATGGGGTGAGGGTTTGCTCCGAATGAGAACCATCCTCCTCTCGCTGCTCTTCATCGCTCTATTCATCGTCGCGTCGCTGCAGTTGCCGACCACCTACGCGCTCCTGGTCGGGATCGTGCTGGTGATCGTGTTCATACTCCTGGATGCTATGGGGAACCGCATCCTTCTGGTAATCGGGAGCCGGAACATATTCAGGAGGAAAGGCACCACCGCCCTGGTGATATGCGGCCTCATGGTGGGAACGGCCATTATCTCTGCCTCCTTCATCGTGGGTAATACTCTCGACAACATGATAATCGGAGACACCACCAAGGGGAGCGGGGGGGCCGATTTCGTGATCGAGGCAAAGGGAGAGCTGGGCAACTTCATGCTCAACTCCACACTGGTTGAAGAGCTGGAGGGGGACCTCAGGAGCATTGAGAACGTCCACATCGTTGAATCCTTCGTTAGGTCCTCTGCAGGAGTGCTGGACAACGAGACCCAGCTGTCCGATGCGTCGGCCAGCTTCATGGGCCTAACGGACAGCCTCCTGGCCTCATATGATCTCATGGACCTCAGCGGGGAGCGGGTCGAGGGGCTGCCGTTGGAAGGCGAGGCTTTCATAAACGAGAAGCTGGCCACGGAGCTGGACGCCAAGATCGGGGACCAACTCACGCTGCTGAACGGTTACATATCGGTCGACGTGGTGGTGCAGCGCATCGTCCAGTACGAAGGTCTGGGGAGCTATGGCCTGCAGCCGCAGGTCTATCTCGACCTGTCCACCGCTCAGAACCTGACGGGATATCCTGATCACAAGAACATCTTCTTCATCTCCCTGGCGGATAAGGAGGATGAGTATTTCGACCGTGCCCGGGAGAGCCTGAACACCACCCTCCAGAACTATCAGGGTGAGGGCCTCACGATCACCTTAGACAGGCAGAAGGTCATCGAGGAGGGCTTGGACAACATGGCGACCTACACCAGCCTGTTCTTCCTCCTGGGATCGTTCTCCATCATAGCCGGGATAGCTCTTATCGTCAATATATTCACCATGCTGGGGGAGGAGCGGAAGAGCGAGATAGGGATCTCCCGCGCCGTGGGCATGAAGCGGGCGCAGATGGTCCGGGTCTTCACCTACGAGGGGATGCTGTACGCCGCCATAGCGGCGGGCATCGGGACCCTCGTGGGGCTTGTGCTCGCATACGTCCTGGTGAACATGGCCGCGGCCAGCATAGACCTGGGCGACCTGCCCCTGGCCGACTACTTCACCTTCACCCCCTTCTCCCTGGCCATCTCCTACCTCATAGGTTTCCTCCTGACCCTCCTGGTAGTGTACGTCACCACCCGCAGGATATCCCATCTGAACATCGTCAGGGCGGTCAGGAACATACCGGAGCCGCCCCTCTCGCGCGATGACCGCAGGGGCTGGATGATCGGTCTTATGCTCTTCGCCCTGGGCGCGGGCCTTATGGTCGTGGGAATAATGTGGGAGTCGCAGCTCTTCAGCATGACCGGGTTATCCTGCGCGACCGTGTCCCTGGGCTTCCTGCTGCGCAAGGCCGTGGGAGACAGGATCGCGTGGAACATCGCGGGCGTGGCCACGTTGTTCATATGGCTGCCCCTGCCGTTCTCCATCTTCCCCTACTCCGGGTTCATCGAGCTCTTCGTGGTCGCGGGGATCTTCATGGTCACCGCGGCCTTGATACTGGTCATGTTCAACTCCGACGAGATCATATGGTTCTTCACCAAGGTCCTGCGGGTCAAGAAGGGGTACAGGGCGGTGGTGAAGACCGCGATATCCTACCCTCTGAAGTCGAAGTTCAGGACCGCCCTCACCGTCTTCATATTCGGACTGGTGATCTTCACCATAACCACCCTGTCCGTGGTGTCGGCCATACTGGACGTCGGCATACCGAAGCTGGCCGCCGAGACCTCCGGTGGTTATGACATCATTGCCACCACCAATCCCCTGACCCCCCTGGACACGGACCTGTGGGAGCGGACGAACGCTTCTTCCTCGTTCATCAAGGGAGAGAACATAACCAATGTGGTCTCCATGCAAACGGGGAGCGGCATGTTGAGGACGTCCACAACGGACGCCTCAGGGAAGCTGGTGACGAACGACACGATCTACAACATCCTGGGGTTCGATAGCCGTATCTACACCGAAGGCAACTACTGGCTGGCCGATTGGGACAAGGAGCGTTTTCCCACCGAGGACGAGGTGTGGAACGGCGTGCTTGAGAACACCAGCCTGGTCATAGTGGATGGCAGCATGCTCACGAGCGAGATGAGCGACTTCACTGCCGGGCCGCAAGCGGAGATCGGGGACGTGGTCACCATGACGACCTCCAACGGCAGCTACTCGTTCACGGTGGTGGGGGTCATGAAGCAGCCTGTCCTCACCGGCCTGTTCGTGAGCCACACGTTCATGGAGGAGACCCTCAACATCACCAACCCCGGGGTGTACCTGCTCAATATCCGGGAAGGATTGGACGTGGACAGGCAGGCAGCCCTTCTGGAGAGGGAGTTCCTGGCCAACGGGATGCAGACCATCCCCATAGACACCGTCGCCAAGGAGATCGTCCAGCAGATCAACGGAGTGTTCACCTTGTTCCGGGCCTTCCTCGGTCTAGGCCTCATCATCGGGGTGTCCGGCCTGGGAATCATCACCGTCCGTGCCATAAGGGAGAGGCGGCTGGAGATCGGCATGATGCGGGCCATAGGCTATACGAAAAGGATGGTGGTGACCAACTTCGCCCTGGAATCATCGTTCATATCGTTCCTGGGCATCGTGATAGGTACCCTGCTGGGCATATCCATCGGCTATACCGTGTACCTGGAGGCCTTCGAGGAGCTGGGCTACGACTTCGTCATCCCCTGGGTGGAGATCGTTGCTGTTGGGATCGGTGCGTTCCTGGCGACCCTGCTCAGCGTGTACCCTGCGGCCAGGGGCGCAAGCAAGATATCTCCGGCCGAGGTGCTGAGGTTCGAGTGAGGACGAGGCGTCGAGTTTTCCTGCCTTCACTTGGAGGGTACTTTCGGACCGCCGGTAGCTCCCATGAGGCATGCTCATGTCTCGGCGATTTTATTCCGCCCAGTCATTTATCGACCATCTAATGAAAAACGACCTTTTGGCTTTTCGTTTTTCGGGCACCTCTCACTGTCACCCATATAACTCCCGGGTCCGGTGAGGATACTGTGAGAGCATGGACGGAGAGCACCTGGAGACATACTGGACGATCCTGAAGAACTGGATAGAGGATGAGGTGGGGGCAGAGCACAGGGAGCAGTGCCCAGCACTCTTCATGGTGGAGGCTGCGCTGCATACCATCAGCAGGGAAGGGGGAGGCTCTCCCCCTGGCCGCCATGAGAACAGGGCCTCGCCGCCCAGGGACGGCTGCAGGACCTGCGGGGCGTGCCGCCGATGAGACGTGAAGTGCGGTCGCTTCTGCTCGAGGATGGAGGACGAAGTATCGACGGAGGATAACGGAAGATGATCGAGGAGGAGAAGGAGGCGTCTTTGTTCCTCAAGGATATGTTCCTGAGGGCTTCCAGGCCGGGTGCCGGCCGACGTGTCAAGCTGCATGAGCTGGGACAGCTAATGGGCAAGGACCAAGAGCACTGCATCGCGGCCATCGCCAGACTACGGCGCCTGGGCTATGTGGAGATCGTCGGCGGAAGAGTGGTCATCACCGATGCTGGTTACGATGCGCTCGATCTCTCCAGCAGCCTGGGCATCGATTACGATGAGCTTGCCCTCACCATCGAGGCGCTGGAGTCAAGGGTCTCGGATCTTGAGCTCATGTTCGAGGAGGAGATATGTGAGCTTAGGGAGGAGCTGAGGTCCCTGCTTGACGACATACGCACTGGCAAAGCTGACAAGGTCGGCACCCGGCGCAAGCTGTGGGACATTTCGGACAAGTTGATCAACTCCGGCGCCAACGTGGCTACCATCGTGAGTTTTCTTAGAATGATGTGGCCTTACATGAGCGGCTGCTGACCCTCACGGTCTGAACATCGTGAGTGACCAGGGCGCCAAGGCAGCGGCGAGGCAAGTCATGTAAATATTTCCGAGCGATACACCCCGACATGAACACAGGGACGTCCTTTGAGGCGTCCTATTGCCCCCTGGAGGAGGCCGAGCGGTTCCGACAGGAAGTCATGGAGGAGGTGAGGAGAGAGGAGCGCATGCTGGCGGACGTTAACGAGCCGCGCAGGGGGGAGGCATGGGGATGGTTCCTCTCCCTCATCATCCTCATGCTGGCCGCGTTCATCGTGGTGATCCATCCCATAGGCTTCCTCTTCTGGGCCCTGGTCGCCTTCCTACTGTACAGCTTCAACTTCATCATCTGGTTCATTCCCACCACAAAGGGCACTGTGCACCAGGAAGGATGGGGGAAGGGAGGTCTGTCGCTGCGGTCGGTCAAGGACCCTTTCCGGTACATCCTTCAGAAGAAGAAGGTCCTGGGCCTGGAGATCCTGATGACCATGTTCCTCAGCGGGATGGTCCCCCTGGCGCTGAGCTTCTTCGTGCTGTTCGGGGCAGGCATGATCTTCGGGTTTTACTACGGTTTCATCGCCAGCGTGAGCGACCCCGTGAGCGCCGTCAACCTGATCGTGCAGATGATCGTCATCCTGTTGTTCTTCATTCTGCTCGTGGTGCTTGAGCCTCAGGAAAGGGGTCTCGCCCGCACTGCCCGTAGGTTCAAGGGAAGGTTCGAGAGCGCGCGCAGCGAAAGCGTAACGGCCGGGCTGTTCGTCATCGCCGTTGTCGGCCTCTTCTTTGCCATCTTCGGGCTCCTGTTCATAGGTGCCATTCTCTTTCCCGGGGGCACCTGGGAGGAGCTGCTGACCTTCATGCAGATAGAAGGAGATGCTGAGCTCATGATACTTGTCGTGGTCTTCATCGCCGAGATCGTGCTGATGCGCCACCTCCAGTCTATCTCCGGAAGGAGGATGTCCCGGGCACTGCTGGACGACCGCATCAACAGTATCAGGATGGACGCCCTGACCCCTGTTGAGGATGCCATTTCCCACGCCCGCGAGGTCGGTTCCGACACCATCGGTTGCGACATCCTTGACCGTGCCGAGACCAGCTTCTACAGCATCGTCATCTACGATCTGTTCGAGCACAACTTCTTCGGACACTGGCCGGTGTACGTCGTAGGCCCTAACATGAGCATCGTTCTTGACGAGAACGCACTGGCCCACGTGCGCTGACGATCCTATCTCGCGGTCATATGCTGATAGGTCCTGCTCAGGGTGCGCCATCACCGCTCATCCATATCGATGGCCTGGAGAGGTCCTCTAAGATTCCGTTGGTCCGCCCTCAACATGTCCTTTCGCTTGGAGGAGCTCTGCCTTCTGCTGGCAGTACTCCTCCTCGCTTAGTATGCCGGAATCCCTGAGCCTCACCAGCCTCTCCAGCAACACGATGCGCCTCTCGACATCGTTCATACTGTCGGACCTTGTTCCCTCAGAGCGGGTTTTGGACTCCTCCATGAAGCCCGAGACGATTATACCCGCGGGCATCGCCACCATCCCCACCCCCAGGATGGCGATGAACGCACCGAGGAAATTGCCCAGTGGGGTTATGGGGACCGCATCGCCGTAGCCCACGGTAGTGACGGTCGCTATCGCCCACCACATGGTCTCTGGTATGCTTGCGAACTTCTCCGGCTGAACTTCGTTCTCTGCCTGCCACATGAAGCAGGAGGCGCATATCATCAGGAGGATGATGAGGAAGAAGGTGAAGACCAGGCTCTCCTTCTCCCTATGCAGCACACGCGACAGCAGCCCCACCCCGTCAGAGCACCTGGCCAGCTTGACGATCCTAAGGAAACGGACCAGCCTGAGGGCACGCAGGAAACGGGCATCAAAGGCAATGAAGAAGGGCAGGTAGAACGGGAGCACCGCCACCAGGTCTATCAGGGCGTAGATGGAGACCGCGTACCACAGCCTCCCGGTGACCGGATGGGCGGATGGACTACGCTGGTTTCATTGGAAGGAACGCGGCCTTCTACCTCTAGGCCAAGGAGCTCTTCGAATACTATTGGAGCAGGAGCCGCCGAAGCACCCGCTCCCTTCTTTCCAGGGGAGCGTTAATGGACAGAACATCTCCATCCACCGTACACCGTGAAATTGTAGTACTTCCAGATCACGTCCACCCTCGAAAAGCCAGCATCCTTCATCCACTTCAGATGATCTGTTAATCTGGCCGGAGAGTCCTCCCGGTGATAGCGGGGGAGGACAGAGCCGTCGACCTCATCCCGCGGGAGTCCCTGATACATGAACTCGGCCCATTTTTCCATATAGAGCTCCTGCGTCCTTTCATCGGAGGCGAGGACCACGTCGGCATTGAAGAACGAACCTCCGGGAGCGAGCGCCTGGAATATCCTACGGTACTGATCCATCTTGTCCTCATCGGTGACCATATGATGCAGGGCCAGGGAGGAGATTATCAGGTCGTAGGGTCCATCGTACTCGAATTCGTAGAGATTGTGAAGAATGTACCTGACTCTTTCGTGTCCATTGAGCCTCTCCCTGGCCACGTCCAGCATGTCCTCCGTCATGTCCAGACAGGCCAGCTCCACCTCAGGATGGGATGCCAGCAGCTTAGCTGAAAGGGTCCCGGTGCCGCAGCCGATGTCGATGGCCCGCAGCCTCCTCCCTTCTGGGTACCGAACGCAGGAAACGAGGACATCCAGCATCTCATCGTATCGGGGTATCACCCTCCTTATCCACTGATCATACTCTCCCGAACCCTTTGAGAAGTTCGATCTTATCTCGGACATCCTCCTCTCCTGCTCATCCATTTGATCATCCTCACAGTCACATTATCGGACCGTTCTCTCCAAGATATGAACCGATGAATCATTATGATATCGAGCGCCTAGTCCTGTACGTTCAAGAACGCACATACATAAAGTACCAGTAGGGTCTTCGAAACTCGTGGCTCTGTATCACTGCGTGACAATTACCTCGAAAGATAAATAACCCCTAGCCTCATGGTTTTTCCCGTTCAGATGTACATTGCACATATCTCTAAAGGGCGATCCGAAATGGTACCAGGGGCCTGGATTGAAGAGCTTATGAACTTTTTGTTCATAACCAGGTGCAGGCCTCTGTTCGAGGATGCGCTGCGATCCGTAGTGTGTAGGCCAACACCGCCTGCTGGGTCGACAACGGACAGGTTTGTTTCCAGTCAACTTCAGGATACACGGCCCTCCCTTGGGAACGCAACGAGATGCGATTTTTCATCGGCCATTCATTCTCGGAGGCGAGCAGCATGAGCTCTGCAGGTTCAGGTCCTAACGTAGATCACGATATAGATGGTTCGAAGAAACATCTGACCTCTAAAATGGAACAATTAACAAGGCAGGCCATCAAAAGAAGGCTGTCCCGGGACCGCAACGAGGCGAAAGGGAGAGAGCCGGACGAACTTCAGGGTCCGGTCCTTACTGGCTCATGGATATATACTGTAGGAGCTGACAACGGTCGTATCTGGGTCTCGGAGGGGATCGGAAGGATCTTCGGGATAATCGTGCCGGATGATGGATATGTACCGATAGAGACCATCAGTCGTTGCATCCCTGACCGAGAGAAGGTTCGACTTTCACTGAGCGAGCTGTTCAATGATAGAAAGGAACACGATATGGAGTTCGAGGTGGTGCCTGCCGATGGTGGGCTCAAGAAGATCGTGCTCTCCGTGGCGGACATAATGGAGGAGACCGAAGGGACGAGCGTGAGGATCTCGGGGACCATTTGGGACATCACCGACATCCTTCTTCTGGACTCCAGGATGCGCCGGCTGAACCGTGAGCTGATGGCTATCAAGGAATGCGCTCGTGCGGTAATAAAGGCCAGGAACGAGCAGGAGCTGTGGGACTCAATTTGCCGGATCGTCTGCGATATCGCTGGATATCGGTTGACCTGGGTGGGGTTGGCGGAGCACAATGATGGGAAGGACATACGCCCGGTGGCCTGGAGCGGTTACAACGAAGATTACGTTCTGAGCGTCAGAGCTACATGGGGTGATGATGAGAGGAGTACTGGACCAGCGGGCAGGAGCATCAAGACCGGACGGACAACGTTCATACAGGACGTGTTGAACGATGACAGGTATGACCTTTGGCGGGAGCATGCCTTGAAGAACGGTTACCGCTCCTTGATCGCCATCCCTCTGATGGACAGTGGGGAGGCGTTCGGTGCCCTGATGATCTACTCTGACAAGACCAATGGGTTCACCTCGGAAGAGGTGGAGCTCCTGGAGGAGATGGCGGGAGATCTTGCTTTCGGGATCGTCACATTGCGGATGAGGAGGGAACGGGAGAAGGCCATGGATGCCCTGAAAAGAGTGGAAGCCCGGAACCGTACGTTGTACGATCTTTCCCAGATGACGGGGGCTACATCCAAAGACCTTACTGAAAGGGCGTTGAACAGCTGCATCTCACTGTCAGAAAGCAAGTTGGGCTTCGTGGCCTTCGTGAACGAGGACGAGACCGCCTTGACCATGCATAACTGGTCTAAACAGGTTATGGAAGAATGCATGGTGGCTAACAGGCCCTACTTATATAGGATGGAGGAGACGGGGTCGTGGACGGAATCGTTGCGCCGGAGAAGGCCGGTCATAGTAAATCATTACAGCGAACCTCACGCCAACAAGAGAGGCCTGCCCCTAGGTCACGTGAAGATCGAGCGCTTCATGACCGTTCCCGTTTTCGACCGAAGCCACATAGTGGCGGTCCTGGGCGTGGCTAACAAAGAAAGCGACTACACTGAGGAGGATGCGACCGACCTGTCCCTTCTAATGGACGGGATGTGGCGCATCGTGCGTAAGCTAAAGGCCGAGGAGGAGCTGAAGGAGCATCATAACCTCCTCAACTCCTTCGCCGAGAACATCCCCGATGCCATCTACATAAAGGATCTCGATGGTAGGTACCTTATGATGAATCCCGGAGGGGCCGCTCTCCTGGGGATGGAAAGCAAGGATGTGCTGGGAAAGGATGATGAGGCTCTCTTCGGCGCCGAGGTCGCCGCCCAGCTCAGGGGCGAAGACCGGGAAGTGATCGAGGAACGCCAAGCTAGGTTCTACGAGGCTACAAACATTATCAGGGGTCGCAGGACGACATACTCGACCTGGAAGGCGCCTTATATGAACTCCGATGGAGAGGTCATCGGGATGATGGGGTATAGTCGTGATATTTCCGAGAAGAAGGAGGCCGAGGAAGCCCTGCAGCGTTCGGAGCAGATGCTGAAGATCGTTATCGATAACTTCCCCGGATTGGTGTTCTGGAAGGACCGAAACCTTGTCTACCTGGGTGCGAACAAGGAGTCGGCCACCAATGTGGGCTTTGAGGACCCCTCAGAATATGTCGGAAAGACCGACTATGACCTACCCTGGGCCGAGACCGAGGCTGATGCATACAGGGCGGATGACATCCAGGTCATGGAGAGCGGGATACCCAAGCTACACATCATCGAGAGGCAGCAACGACTTAACGGTAAGTTCGGCTGGCTGGACACAAGCAAGGTCCCGCTCCGGGATAAGGATGGTAAGGTCGTCGGGATATTGGGCACGGCCACCGATATCACGGAGAAGAAGAGGGCGGAGGATGCCCTGCGGCAGGCCAACCTCATCGTGGAGAATAGCCCGGTGATGCTGTTCCGCTGGCGTGCCGAGGATGGCTGGCCGGTGGAGCTGGTATCAAACAACATCACTCAGTTCGGTTATGAACCCCAGGAACTGCTGGATGGATCGATCAAATATGCGTCGATCATACACCCTGATGATCTGGGACTCACCGCTGAGAAGGTTGACGAGTGCGTTAGAAGCGGGATCGATCAGTTCGAGCAGGTCTATCGCATCAGGACCAAGGACGGGCATTACCGATGGGTGGAGGACCGCACGGTGGTGGAGCGCGGTGCCGATGGCGGGGTTACCCACTACCAGGGCATCGTGATCGACATCACCGAGCGGAAGCTGGCTGAGCAGGGCTTGCAGGAAAGCGAGGAGCGGAACCGCAGGCTGCTGGGAAGGTCGTTCGACGCCAGGATCACGCACCGTGACGGCAAGATCATCTTCGCCAACGATACGGCGGCAAGGCTCATTAGGGCCGAGAGCAAGGAGGACCTTATCGGCAAGGACCTGGTCGAGTTCCTGACCGGTGAATCCAAGGAAAAAGCGGAAAAGAGGATTCAACAGCTGTATGCTAAACCTGGGACCGTGGTGCCTATCATCGAAGAACAGTTCATTTGCTTCGATGGGGACATCATCGACATCGAGGTCACGGCCGCGAGCTTCCTCGAGGGAGGAGAACCGACCGTTGAGGTGGTGTTCCGGGACATATCCGAACGTAAGCGCATCCAGGAGGAGCTGAGAAGGAGCGAGGAGAAGTTCAGGGGTCTGGTCGAGAACGCACCGTACGCGATGCTCATCATCTCAGATGACAAGATAAAATACCTGAACCCGGCCGCCATGGAACTGTTCGGCGCTTCATCAGCAGATGACGTCCTGGGCACCAAGATCTCGGACCGCGTCGATCCCCGGTTCAGACCTTCGTTGAAGAGGCGGAAACACCAGCTCGAGGTCGAGAAGAGGCCCACGGAGAAGACGGACGAGGTGTATATCAAGCTTGACGGGACACCGGTCGATGTCGAGGTCGCCGCCGTGCCTTACCGGTTCAACAATGATGATGGGTCCATGATAATCCTGCGGGACATCACGGACCGGAAGCGGGCCGAGGAGGCGCTAGAGAAGCGCATACTGGCGTTGACCAGACCTCTGGACGAGATGGAGGACATCGTCTTCGAGGATCTCTTCAACATATCAGAGCTCCAGCACCTGCAGGACCTGCTTGGAAAGGCCTGGGGGGTCGGGGTCCTCCTGACCCGACCGGACGGTACCCCTATCACCCGTCCCAGCAACTTCACGTACTTTTGCACGGAGTTCATTCGCAAGAGCGAGAAAGGGCGCATGAGATGCCAAACGTCCGACTCGATCATCGGACGTCATAATCCCTCTGGACCGACGATCGAGCGTTGTTTGAGCGCCGGACTGTGGGGGGCGGGAGCGAGCATCACCGTCGGCGGCCGCCATATCGCTAACTGGTTGATCGGCCAGGTCCGGAATGAAGCTCAGACCGAGGAGGAGATGGTGGAATATGCCCGGGAGATAGGAGTAGATGAGGCTAGGTTCCGTGAGGCCTTCCTCCAGGTGCCTGTTATGTCCACGGAGAGGTTCGAGCACATCGCGAACACCCTCTTCGCTCTGGCCAACCAGCTCTCCTCTATCGCCTACCAGAACATACAGCAGGCGCGCTTCATCGCCGAGCGCAAAATGGCTGATGACGCTCTCCGTGAGGCCAACCTCATCATGGAGAACAGCCCAGTGATGCTGTTCCGCTGGAGGGCGCAGGAGGGATGGCCGGTGGAGCTGGTATCCAAGAACATCGTGAGGTTCGGTTACGAGCCGGAGATGTTCCTCAATGGTTCATTGCTCTTCTCTGACATCGTACATCCCGATGACCTCGATGGCATCAAGGCCGCCTTAGATGATAAGATCAGTCAGGGCGAGGACAGCTACGAAGGCATCTACCGTATCCGCAGCCGGGACGGAGCCTACCATTGGGTGGACGAGCGCACCTTCCTGGAGAGGGATTCCGAAGGGATGGTGACCAACATACAGGGTATCTTAATAGACATCACCGAGAGGGTGGAGGCAGAGAAGCGACTTCAAGCGATCAATGATGCCCTGAAGGAGGGCGAGGAGAAGTATCAAGAGCTCTTCGAGCTAGGAAGCGAGGCCGTGTTCTTGATCGACAACGGAACGGGGAAGGTCCTCGAATGCAACACCGCTGCCAGCGAGATGTACGGCTATAGCCACAAGGAGCTCCTGGAATCAAATACGCGCGACCTCTTGGTAAAGAGGGCGGAGTCAGAGAGCAAGATGATCGAGAACAGGAACGGTAGTGTGATTATACCTCTGGAATACCACCGTAGAAAGGACGGCCGGATGTTCCCTGTGGAGATCAACAGCCGGTACTTCACATGGAAGGGGAATAACGTTCACGTGGCTGCGGTCAGGGACATAACGGAGCGGATCAGGACGTCCGAGGCCCTTCGCCAGGTCAATAAAAAGCTGAACCTCCTGAACAACATCACGCGGCACGATCTGAAGAACCAGATGACCGCCCTCACGGGCAACCTGGCACTGGCGAAATTGAAGAGAGCGGACCCTTCGTTCGATGTGTACATGGAAAAGGCCTTGGCATCGGCGGACAGCATGACCGCCATCATCAAGTTCGCCGAGGCTTACGAGGAGATAGGCGTTCGCGAAGCCATATGGCATGACCTGAAGACCCTGGTCATCGACAGCGTTGGGGACGTCCCACCGAGCAAGCTACGGATCATCAATGATGTTCCAGCGGGGATAGAGGTTTTCGCCGATCCACTCATAAAGAAGGTCTTCTACAATCTCATCGATAACGCCATCCGTCACGGTGAGAAGGCAACGACCGTACGCTTCTCCGTGGAGAAGGTCGATGGGGTTCACACCATCGTCTGCGAGGACGATGGTCTGGGCATCTCTGCGGACATACGGAGCAAGCTGTTCAATAGAGGTTTCGGGAAGAACCATGGCCTGGGTCTCTTCCTATCGAGGGAGATCCTGGCCATAACCGATATAACCATGACCGAGGAGGGCGAGCCGGGAAAGGGGGCTCGCTTCGTCATGTCCGTGCCCAGGGACGGGATACGGGGCGTGTATCTGTAGGACCCCGAACGCTATCTGTCGACCACTCTCATAGCTACTTACAGCTTTGGGGTCCCTCAGGCCATGCGACCTTCCCTGTGACCTATGCTCACGGCAGCTCCCGCCCTGCTCGCCATGGAACAACAAGTTTTTTCCAGTGGCTGGCCTGTAGCGTTAGGAGGCCTTTCATTGGCAGGTAAAAAGCGCAGGGGACTTCTCACGGGCATCTCCACCAATGTCCTGGTTCTCGGGCTGGTGTCCCTTCTCAACGACGCCAGCAGCGAGATGATATACCCCATACTGCCGCTTTTCCTGGCCGGTCTGGGTGCCAGCGGTGCGGTGATAGGCTTGATAGAGGGGGCCGCGGAGACCACGGCATCCCTCCTCAAGGTTGTCTCTGGACGCTTCTCCGATCGGTTCGGCAGAAGGAAGCCGTTCCTGACCGCAGGGTACGGTCTGAGCACCATGGCGAAGCCTCTCCTCGTCCTGACCACGTCCTACTGGCAGGTTCTTGGAGTCCGCATCACGGAAAGGATCGGGAAGGGTCTGCGGGCCGCCCCCCGCGATGCCCTCATCGCCGATTCCACGAAAAAAGAGGACCTGGGAAGGGCCTACGGTCTGCACAAGGCCATGGACTCCATGGGAGCGGTGATAGGCCCGCTTCTGATCCTTCCTATACTGCTGGCCGCCGGCACCGTGACCGAGGGTACGTTCCGGACGGTGTTCCTCCTGGCCACCATTCCCGCGGTCATCTCCGTCATCATCATCGTTCTGTACGTCAGGGAGGACGGTCGCAAGGTCCAGAGGTGCACCGCCAACTTTCTCAAGGACTCCAGGCGCCTGGGCAGGGACTTCTGGTTGCTGACACTGGTCGTGGTGGTGTTCTTCCTGGGGGAGATCAGCTACGCGTTCTTCGTGCTCAGGTCTGAAGCGCTGGGGTCCAGCACAGTGACCACGATCCTTCTGTACATACTTTACAACGTGGTGTTCGTGATCATGTCCCTACCCTCTGGCATCCTCTCGGACCGATGGGGGAGGAGACCGGTCCTGGCGTTCTCCTTCGTCCTCTTCGCCGCCACCTGCGTGACATTGACCCTGGCGGATGGCCTGGTCCTGCTCGCCCTGGGATTCGTCCTGTACGGGGTGTACAAAGGGTCGAGCGAGGGTGTGTTCAAGGCCTTCGTCATCGATGTAGTTCCCAGGGACCTCTGCGGAACCGCACTGGGTATCTACCACACCGCGGTAGGGCTAGTGATGCTTCCCGGCGGTATCTTGGCCGGCATCCTATGGGATGCCTTTGGTTCTGAGATGACCTTCGCATACGGTGGCGCGATGAGCCTTCTGGCATTGGCCCTGCTGCTCCTCTTCATGCGCCACCGCCGTGCCCCCGAACCTTCCTGACCTCGGGATCCTGAGGCATAAGGAGGTGCTCGGCACCTCTTCAAGCACGCGCTCTTCCTGTGATCATGTCCTTCTCGTCCCTGAACGATGTGGCGAGAAGCATCATGGACATGCCTGCTATCAGCAGCGCAGAGCCCAGCCAAACACCGCTCACCATCGGCAGCAGGCGGACCTGCACCAAGGCAGACTCATTGGCCATCCAGTCGTAGCTGATGTATAGGTCCTCGGACAGTCCGTTCAGGACCTGGGTTCCGCCATGGACCAGCAAGGACCCGGAATAACCGTCCTCATAGTGATTGGACACCGAGACCGTTCTCGCTCCCCCGCCCCCGGTGACCTCGAAGGTGGCCGTGCGTACCTCGCCCGGCACCCCGGCGGACGATGTCCACGGCTCTGTCGTCAGACCCAGCAGCCTGACCGTGCTATCTCCCAGCGAGACCTGGTCTCCAATGCCCATGATCTCCCTGTCCTCCGGCAGCGAGGACTGGTAGTATGAAGAGACCACGAAGCTAAGCACCACCACTATCAGGCCCAAGTGGGCCAGGATAGGCCCTGCCCTTCTGACCCATCGTCGCGCCGGAGAGCGTTCCGTTCTCACCAGGCGGTAAAGGGATGCGGCAAGCGTCGCCGCTGCCGGCGGGAGGATGAGGGCAACAGGCAGGGGGATGCTCCCTGTCGCCAATGAGACCAGCGCAAGGAGGATGGACACCAGGCCTACGGCCGTTCCGAGCATGAAGGCCTTGCGACGGCCTAACCTTGGTGAAGATTCTATGATCAGGAGAGCTATGAGCATTATCGCCAGCAAATAAGCGGTCTTCTCGGTGAACTCCATGAAGTTGTCCCCCTGGTCAAGACCGACGTTCTTAACGAGGAGCAGTACCAGAAGGACGGAGAACATCATGTGGAGTGCCACTATGCCCAGGATGCCATCCTCGACCCGCGTGTGCACCCTCCTTGACATTCGGTAGCCGAGGACTGAACCGAGGACCAGTAGGAGCACGATGACGATGAACAGCCCCATGATGCTCTTGTCCCCCTCGATGACCGTGAGGAAGCGGGACGCCATAGAGCCGCTCACCGAGCTTCCGTAGGTGTGCACCGAGGAGCCCCAAAGCCCCCCGGTACGGGTTATGAAGGAGGACAGGAGGACGTACACGAAGGAGAGCATGCCCAGGAAGGGCAGCAGATATCCATGACGGGCAGCGGGGGACCGGTGCGCATGCAGGAATGCCATGACGGCAAGCATGGGCAGCAGGGAGGCGGTCTCCACCGGGTCCCACACCCAGTACCCTCCCCACCCGAGCTCATAGTAGGCCCACACCGCACCCACCAGGATGCCCATGACCAGCAGGAGGCCCGCCAGCCTTGCCCAGGGAAGGGCCACTTTGAGCCAATCATCCTCGAGCGTGAGGAATCGGGCGAGGGACGCGGAGAATATGGCCATGCAGAAAGCGTAGGCCGCAAAGACCAAGGGGGGATGGAGGGCCATCTCCAGGGTCTGCAGGGACATGCTCATGCCCATACCCTCAGGATGAAGTGCAAGTTCAGAGGGCGCGGTCAGGGCGAAGAGGTCGGCGGCCATGACTATAAGGGCGAAGAGGAGCACCATGCTCCCGGCGGCCGTACGGAAAGCCGAAGAGAACCTCCGACCAAGCCCCCGTCGCCCTTCCATAAGGGTCTCCACGGCCAAGGCGAGGGACATGAACCATGCCCACAGCAGGAGCCCGCCCTCGCCGCCGGCCCACACCCCCACAAGCTTGTAGAACGGGTCGATGCTTTGGGATGAATGGGACCACACGTACTCGGTGTTCAGATCGGATGCGAGGAACAGATAGGCCAGGATGGAGAGGGTCGCGGTGAGCAGGGCGAATGATATGAGGGCACCGTATCGCGAGATGTGCTCCCATCGCCGGTCCCCACGCCCCAGTGATAGGCCCCCACCGGCACTGGCCGCAAGGGCTGACACGGCCGCCGCCGCAAGGAGCACCTCTCCGATGTTCATCGCTTCACTCCGACCGTAGCTCTCGGCGATCTCCCAGGAGCCGGGTGCGCAGCGACGACAAGGCGGCCTTCAATCTGGTGGACATCCGGGACAGCAGCATTCCGCCGTACAGCAGAGGGATGGCCACGGCACATGCCCCCCCAAGAGGGCACGCGGCGCATCCCGTGGCCGCACAGGGGCCGGTGAACATGTATGCGAGGGGTGCCGTGGCCGCAGCCAGCACGAAAGCGCTCGCGGTGCGGACCCTTGATATAGCGTCCTTGACCTTCTTGTGGATCTTCTCCCCGGTGCTCCCGTAGGCGCCGCGGTAAGCATTGAAGGAGCAGTTGTTGATGCACTCCCTGCAGCCGTTGCACAGCGTCGTCTCGATCTTACCATCCATTCCTATGGCCCACATGGGGCAGTTGACATCGCACTTCCGGCAGTTTCGGCAGTTGGAGGCCTCGTACTCCAGGCGGTAGAAGCCCAGCTTGGCACCTATGGCATGGGATATGCCCGAGATCGCCCCAAGGGGGCAGAAGAACAGGCACCATCCCCGCCCTCCGACCATCATTATACCTCCAAGTAGCAGCCAGACTATCAGGGTCAGCACGGCCCCGGCGTTCCAGAAGTTCTCAGGGGCTGTGGAGAACAGGCCTAGCGACATGTACTCCATTAAAGCAGGGCTGCAGAACCTACCCATGTCCACCCCGTAGGAGCACTGGGCCACCGGGCCAGCCATCGCCCATCCGACTAAGATGAACCCAGCCAGGAAGCCATATCGCAGGCTGGCGGTGACCTTGGTGTTCTGGATGCGCATGCGGTAACGTTCTGGGATGGGGACTATCCTGCTGAGCATCTCGCTCATGGCCCCCACCGGGCACAGCCTCCCGCAGAACAGCGGGCCGAAGAGGAGCGCGACCACCAGGATAGCCCCTATGGTGATGAGGGCAATAGGGCCGATGCTCGCCGGAACTGACCCAGTGATCAGCAGCTCCATTGGCAGCTTGAAGCATACAGAATGAATCGTCGCCTCATCAGTTGACCCCGTTATGGAGTATGCCAGCCTGGTGAACACCGCAAAGGGGGCGATGAACAGGAAGAAACCTGCTATCAGACCCAGGTACCGTTCGCTGTTCCGCCACACCGTTTTCGGCACCTTCAGCTTGACGCGTCCTGCCGCCGGCCGCTCAGGCTCTGGCAGACGGACGTTCGGCACCTCCGAACGGGAACGGCCCTTCAAGGGGCCAGGGAGCTTGGATTTATCAAATGTGAGGGTCTTTTTCAGAGGGTTCCTCAATGCCATCTGTTCTTTCTCCTCAGCTCCATAATGCCAATGGCGAATATGAAGCCGACCACGATCAAGAACCCGATATCGGCAAGGGTAAGATCGAACTGCTGTATCGGCGCGATCAACGCCGCCTGGTTGCTAACGGTCACATCGACCTCCTTGGACACCGTCTCCCCACTGGTGGTTATGGCGGTGACCTTGATCTTGTGCTCACCGTCCTGAAGGTCGGAGGTATCGACCGTCCAGGTGTAGGAGGAGCCGTCCGTGCTGTCGACCACGGAGCCATCGATCTCGAGGTTGGCAGAGGTGATGTCCACGGCCTCGCTGGCGGCCACTGTGGCGTCGATGGTGACGCTGCCGCTCAAGGTGGTCCCGTTGACGGGGGTGAGTATCGACAGGAAGGTGGAGGCGTCGTTGGAAGAGGAACCATCCTGGACAGTGAAGGCCATGCCGGCGGAGTAGTCCTTGTAGTATGCGATACCATCGGCGCTGTTCTCCATCCTGGCATACAGGGAGTACACTCCAGGCTTCTCAGGCGCTTCCAGGGTCCATACGAACTCGGCGCTACCCTTGTATGCGGTGATCTCATTGTAATTGTACTGCGTGGACCAGGTATCGGACACTATGACCCAGCCAAAGTCAGTGGGCATGGTGTTACCCCCGCTTAGCTTGGACACGATCATAACGCCCAGGGGGTTGTTCTCAGCCTCCCCGCCGGTGACGGTAACGGTGACAACGACCTGCTCGCCTGGAGCGAGGATGGTCTGGGACGCGGACATGCTGACGACGGCACTACTAACCGCGCCATGGCAGCTGCAATCGCCTGCCTGAAAATTGCTATTGCCGCCACCCCCGGCCCATCCGGTGACAGGCGTTAAGAGTAGTGTAACCACGAAAGCTACGGCGGCCAGAGCCAAAAGGTATGGTCGTCTGCTCAATTTAACCGTCCCCACGAACAGTACGAGCACTTTAACCTTTCGCCCGTAAATATCGTAAAAGGTAATAATGATGGAATAATTGGCGGTTTATTCAACATTCTGTTCATACAATAAAAAAAATATTTCCTCTCCGTACTATTTCGGCGTAAATTCTGATTCGTTGCCCTTCCCCAAATCCTTACCGATCGAGAGAATCGATCCCCCGGCCGAAGGAGGCGTCCGGCAGGAGCGTTCTTATACTTACATAATGTCATTGTCATAAAACCGCTGAGAAACGGAGGAGCTTCCTACGGCAGGTCTGATCAAGGGAACGGTGGCAACGATCCTTATCACCTCGATGATGGTACTTTGCTCTAACGGACCAGCCATGGCTGCGGAGGAACCTTCGACATGTGCTTTTCTGATCGATTTCGGAAACGGCAGGATACTCTGGGCCGATGTTCCTGTCGCCGAAGGCATGAACGGATTCGAAGTGTATGAGAACGCCACGGCCATGCTTGGCCTGGCCGAGACCAATGCATATCAACCGCCGTATGGCCACTACATCACGAGCATCGACGGCTACACCAGCACCATCAACTACTCCTGCCCCGTGTGCCCTTATGATATCTGGAGGCTGCTCAAGTGGAGCGATGAGGTCGATGGGTGGACCTGGACCTCCACCATGATCGATAGCATAGACCCCCTCGCCACCAGAGCCATCGCCCTTATGTTCACGCGGTATCCGTACGTGGGGCCTCCGACGGCCACGCCGCAGCACCGGGACCCGTGGATAAGCGAGAGGCATGATTTCCTGAACTCCGGGAGCGCCCTATCGTACAGTGCTTCGGGGGTGGATATGAAGTGGCGTCTGGACCTCGGCAACGGGGCCATCGACGTCCCTGTCATCTCCGGGGCCGGGCGGCTTTATGCCCTCAGCAGCGGCGTCCTTAATAGAACCACGGACACTTACCAGACCAGCTCCAAGCTCTTCTGTTTCGCGCAGTCCGGCGACGTGCTGTGGCAGGAGGAAGTGGGCAGTGGTCATCAGGACGCTGCACCCCTGCTGTGGGACGGGACGGTGTACGTGCACTCCGCAGACGGGATCCTATATGCATTCAATGCCGAGAACGGCTATCTGAAGTGGACCTACTGTACGGGGAAGACCGATGGCAATGTCACATCTCCCATCGTCTGCAACAACCTCATCATCATCTCCGGTAACCCCGGGGAGATGCTGGCGGTAACTAGGTCCGGCACCCTGAACTGGTCGATGATCGTTCCCTCGACGTTCGCATCCTCCCCCGCGGCCTTTCAAGACCTGCTGCTTGTAGGTGGAGAGGACGGCAAATTGTACGCTATGGCGGCAAATGGAAGCGGCGAGCTATGGAACGTTACCGTAGGCGGCACCATAACCGGCTCCCCAGTAGCACTGGATGACAGGATAGTTATCACCTACACCAATGTATCTGAAGGCACCCCCATAGGCGGGGGTATGGCCGCGGTATCGTACTATGGGGAGCTTATATGGGAAGCCCCTACCGCCCACACTCCAGGTTCTGCGGCGGTGACGCCCGACGGTGTGGTCTCCGTGTCCTCTCACGGGATGACATCGGTATCTCTCGACGGTCAACCACAGTGGACCGCACCCCTTAATTCCACCGATCCCGGGGGATCTCCCCTGGCGATCAATGGCATGACCTTGGTGGTGACCAAGGAGGACAGGAGCCGGCTTCTGGCCGTCAACAGCCATGGATTTGTGGAGTGGGAAAAGGTCATAGAACCCGCCCAGACCATAGCCAGTTCGCCTTCCATCTCCGATAACGTCCTATATCTGGCATCGTCCGAAGGGAGCGTTTACGCATTCTTCTTAGAGGATCAGCAATGGGTCGTTCCTCCAGTGAGCTCCTTCGCCTACACGGTTAACGGTACCACGGTGCACTTCGACGGCAGCCTATCCTACGGAGGAGAAGGGGAGCTCGTCTACAACTGGTCATTCGGGGATGGTCAGACGGCCACCGGAGTGAGCGTCGACCACACCTACGAGAACAAGACCGACATGAAGGTGACCCTGATCGTAACCGACTCCGCTGGCCTGAAGAGCGAGCTGACCAAGATGGTCGTATTGGGATGCTCGACGCAGGAACCGGGTCTTGAGCCCGGCGCGACATCCGATGATGCCTCCACCCCGTCCGGAATGTTCCCTGGATGGCCGATATGGGGAACGGGGATCATCGCGCTGGTGGTAATCCTCGCGTTGACCCTGGGGATCAGAAGGGCAAAGGAAGGGAAGAAATGAGACGGGGGCCAGGGCCGCTCGGGCATAGGTTCGGATGAACGGGTTTCGCTCCCTATCCCGCTCTTGTCGGGAGCGGGATGCGGGCCTGGGCCACCAAATATAAAAATAAGTTACGGGGGCGCCGTCCTTGAGGCCTGATCGGTGCCTTGGCTGAGCGTACGGGGGGCTTGAGAAATCTGTCGACAGGGGACCAAGATCACGTAGTTCTATCACTTAGCATCGAGTTTATTCGGGCTTGATGGCTTGCGGGCCGTAGTAGCATGGGTCCCGTTCGATCATCTTGGGGGCGGAGCTTCAACAGCGATGCCATTGTGCCCAGCCTTTTCGATAGGTTGCATTTTTTAATATTATCGTTTAGAATATTGTTAAATAGGACACTCTCCCAATTATCATATCAGGCCCCCCAAGGCAGGTTCGGAGGAGTGGTGTAGATGATCGAGTTGGCGTTCGGTAACGAGATAGTCATAGGATTCGCGGCCTTGTGGACGGCCATATTGATCCGGGTCAGGGTTGGAGCGGGGATCAGGTTCCCATTGTAGCCGCTCACAAGCGGCTGCAGGACCCATGGATGAAACCAGTTTGATCGCAGGGGGTTAACCCCTCAGCACTTTTTCTCACATCAGATAGGGAGCTAGCCTACGGACATGTCCTTCATAGATCCTATCTCCACAGTCACTTTGCCTGTCTTACAGATAGTGATTCTCGCGGTACCATTGCACCGTGGCCGCCAATCCTTCCGGTAGCGGCCACCGGGGAGAGTATCCCAGCTCCTTTCGGGCTCGCTCGATGCTGTAGTTGCGGTCCTCGCGGAAGGTGTCCATCGTGCTCATCCTGAACATGAAGGAATCCCTGCCTCTCAGCCTGTTCAAAACCTCCACGGGGGCGACCAGGGCCTTGGCCACAGGGACGGGGACATGCAGCCGGGGGGGCTTCCGCCCGAATATCTCCGCGAGGATGGAGTATATCTCATCGTAGGTGTAGGCTCTGGAGTCAGAGATATGGTACGTCCTCCCGATGGAACGGGGGTTCTCCAGGGCCAGTCGGAACCCCTGCACCACGTCGTCCACATGGACGAACTGGAGGAGCCTTCGCCCGTCCCCCACCACAAAGCGACCCATGACCGAGCCCCCGAAGGCGGTGATGAACCAGTATGAGATGTCCTCGAGGTTCCGAGGACCATAGATGCCCGACGGCCGGATGACGGTGTGCTCGATGCCATTGGATGCTTGCTCTCGCAAAAGCTCCTCCCCCTGCGCCTTGGAGCGTCCGTATTCGTACACCGGGGCTGGTGTGCGGTCCTCGCCTGCGGGCTCCGCTCCGGTAGGTCCCAAAGCCTCCGTGGAGGAGCAGTAGACGATGCGGGTGACGCCGCTGCCGATCATCGATCTGAGGAGGGCCCTCGTTCCTTCAACGTTGATGCGGCGGTACCTTTCCTTGTCTCCGGTGAAAGTGTAGTAGGCTGCTAGGTGGACCACCGCGTCCACGTTCCTGGCCACTCCCTCCAGGCTCCCAGGGTCGGCGAGGTCGCAGCAGCGCAGCTCTACACCCAGGGGTGTCAGCAAGGAGGTGTCGCTGCCCTTCCGGACCATTGCCATGATCTCATGCTTCCCTGACAGCGCCTCGCATAGATGGCCTCCCAGGAAGCCGGAGGCGCCGGTGACCAGCAGACGCATATCATGGCCCCCTGGCCCGATGGTACAGGGCATATGCGAACAGGGACGCCAAGGGGGACCCGTCGTATGGCTCTGCCGGGTCCCTGCGGAACATGTCGTCCAGGGGTACCAGCCGGTACGCTCCCGTGGCCAACAACGCTTCCTTGGCCTCGGCGTGCTGGTGCTCGGACAGGGACAGGCCTACCGTCTGCACCTTGTCCACACCCTGAAATGCCTTCATCTTCGGCAGACCAGTGAGAACGTCCACCGCGGACGCGATGTCCCTCACGACCACCATCTCCATGAAGCGCCGTCGGACATGAGGGCCGTAACCCGGAAATGATGTCAGCGCCTCGTCGAGAGAGCTCTCCCCTTGGGTCACAGCAATGGACCAGGGGTTGTTGACATCACTTGACCGCAAGAGGGTGGAACCGCACAGCTCCATGATCCTCAGGGAGCTGGCTCGGATGAAGCCGAGGTCATCGCTCTGGACTGTCGGATGTTTCGCCCCGATCTCCTGCAGATGTGATGCCATCTTCCGAGCGAGAACGACGGCCTCGTCCCTTGTCCCTATGAACGCTCCCAGAGTAGGGGAGGAGCACAGCTGCTGCTCGTACAGGACCATGTTCTCGGCTAGCCCTCGCGCGGCCCGGTCGTCCGATCCCTCCTGAGAGATGATGGCAAAACCAGTCAGTGGGCCGTGGGATAGTGATCGCGGGTGGTGCGGGTTGGACATCGCCCTCGCCATGACCTCGGAGCGGCCAGGCTCCCCGCCCCAGTAGTTCACCGCTCCCAGGTCCCCCCTTCCCAGGAGATGGTGCAGGCGAGGGCTGTCATGGGCGAAGTAGGCCACGGCCAAAGACTGGGCCATGAGGTTCGCCGCCTGATCGTGGTAGGCCAGGCCCCTCAGGGGCTCGAACACCTCTTGGAGCGTACGATGGTTAGCCATGGAGGGCTTGACGATGGTGCAGTTGCCCAACGCCAGAGACAGGGCGGTGGGTATGACGGCAGGGACGATGGAGTTGCCCGAGGCGATGATGAGTACGGGGCCGGCGGGGAGGTGGCGTACCTCCCCCGCCCGGCCGAGCGGGACGAAGCGCTCGGTGCTTCCCCGACCCCCGGGAAGGGAGACGTCTATGTTCTCCGCCAGGGACTCCTGGTCCAAGGCTTGAGGGACCAGAGACATCTCCAGGTCTATGTTGGCCTCGGAGTAGCCAGTGGCCTGCAATAGCTCGGACCGCACTTCGCGCAGCTCTCCGTCGATGGTGCGGGCCCTCCATATATCTCCCAGCTGGTTCAGTACGGCGAGCCTAGCGGCCAGCGGCACCTTGCACAGCTCCGCCTGCACCGCCCGCCCCCCTGCCAGGAACTGGTCTATCGACGCCTCGGTGAGCTCATCCACCACCACGTCTCCCAAGGTCACGGGCACGGTCTCAGGTTCGCTTCCAAGCACCCAGGGGACCAGCTTCATCTCTGACCTCCTGTCATCATCTCCTCCATGGAACCGCCGCAGGCCCTCTGCAGGCTCCATCCCTCCTTCACTGTCAGCCTGCGCTGGTAGATGAACTCCCTGCCGTAGAAGGAGGCGGACGGGCGGGAGGTCATCAGGTCCCCTGGATAGAAGCATTCCAGCCAGGAGGTGACGAAGGGGTTGAACAGGCATACCAAACCTTCCTTCGCCTCCTCGTCCAGGGGTTCCAGTGTCATAGGGTCCAGAAGGAACACCGTGGACAGCGGGTGAGGCACCTTGGCCATGACCCCTTGACGGTCTATCAGGGCAGTGAGGGTCTCGGTCATCCCCAGGACGTCCATGAACGGTGTGGGCACGGCGGTTCCGTCCCGTTCCTGGGCGGTGAACTGCCTTCGGGCATTTTCGACAATCCTGTCGTAAGGCGGGAGATCGTCGAAGCCCTTAGTGCCACCTCCGGTCACGATCATGCCCCCCCTGCCCAGCTTCACGGGGGGAGTGCCCGTGGCCATCCTCTGCACCAGCCTCTTGCCCCAGGACAGGTCGTCCATCTTCTTGGTCAGGAGATGGACCCCCGCAGGGGCCGTGAAGAAGAGCTTGGGCTCGGCCTTGCTCTTCAGGAACCTGATGATGTTGGAGGTGTTGGGAGTGAGCTTGGTCCAGGGCTTGTCGCCGTCCCGTCCCTCCTCCAGGTCCATCCCGTAGAGCAGATCGATGCCTTTTGATTCTAGCGTCAGGGCCACGAAAGCCACGAAGCTCAGCCTATATCTCAGCTCGGGGGCCGCCATGAACAGGGCTATGCCTTTACCCGGCTCCAGCATCCCTCCGTAAACATGCTCGAAAAGGGCGGTGTTGGCTTGGACCATGATAGCCAGGTCCAAGGGACTGCGGTAGATCTTGACCGGCGCCCTTCCGGTGGTACCAGAGGAGGAGAACGTCTCTCCCTCCATTTCCACCTCCGGTATGAGGAACCTCCTGTGGCCGTCACCCCTTAGCATGTCGGAGGGAACGGCGAGCTTTGCCAGGTCCGCTAGATCGGGATCTCGGAGATCGATGCCGGTCCGTTCGAACAGGTCGGCGTAGTAGGGGCTGCGCCTCTGGAAGAATCGCAGGCATTCGCCCGTCAGCTCCTTCCTGACCCTCGCAAGGGAGTCCGGGGGGAGGGAGAAAAGGTCCTCCTGGACCATGCTCCACATCTTCTTTACATAAGGATCGGACAGCAGGGCGCTGGACCGGGCCCTCTGGAAAATTTCCTCGACCGTCATCTGACGCAGATATGCTGACCCAGTATCTTTATGGAATCGGCGTTCAGGTTCCGCCACATGTCCAGGACCGGACATATGGCCGTCTGACGATTGCTGCCCGCATATCTACGGCCGCTCCGGTCGATGGATGAGGGTCCGTTCGAACCTTCCGGAAGGGAGTATGCGGACCTTAAGGGTTAGGGTTCCAGACGAGCGCCAGAAGCTTGGTGGTGATGTTGGTCTTAGTGGGCTTGATGGACAGCGTCTCCAGCTTCTCCGTCAAAGGATCGATGCGCGCGCTCAAGGCCCTTACCTCCGCCTGGAACTCTTCCTCGAGCCGGTCCCGCTGCTGCTTCAGGGCCTCCAGGTTCTCCTTGGCGTACTCAACATCCTGCTTCTCCTTGGAGGAGCGGCTGAGCTGCTTGGCCGATCTGCTCGCCGCGGTGCTCGCCTTCCTCCCCACCATGGCTCCCAGTATGGAGGAGCCCAGTGTCATGGCCGTCTGGTACTTCTGGCTCCGCGCCTGCTCCTGCTCCTTCTCCTTGGTCATCTGGGCCTTGCGGATCTTCTCGTCGAGAGCGGCGTACTTGGGGGCGTACTTCTTTCTCAGCTTCTCCATGCTATCGTCCGTGACCTCCCGCGCCGCGAGCTGCAGACGGATCCGGAAGTCGCTCTCCCTCTCCCCAGGGTTGGAGAGCCTCTCCAGGCTGGGGCTCCACCACAGGTCAAGGGCCTGGCTCCTGGCCAGCCAGCCCTGGAACTCCTTCTCCCAGGAGGTATAGCTCTTGGCCTTGGATGCGGCAGGGGGGAGCTCCGTGAAGCTCGCCCTCTCGGCTGGTGACCTTTCCAGGGCCGAAAGGTCCAGGTCCAGGGGCCTGGCGTTGTCCCAGCTGAGGGGTATGGGGTCGTTCGTCAGGGGTGCCAAGAAGGTCATGTCCCGGGTCAAGTCCACCTTCTTCCTGGCATCGGCGAACCGTACCGTGGCGGATCCCAGTATCATGGGTCGGTACGTGTGCGCTCCTGTAGAGGGTGCCATGGGCAGATAGTATTGCGGGATCTCCGCAGGAAGGACTGGACGCTGGACGCCGGTAATGGACGTGGCTGCGGGAGATGCCACCCCGGTCGGGGTCACGCCAGCAACGACCGGTGATGGGGTGGGTCGATGTGTGGAGGCCTTGATGGGGTCCATGAGGACCTTTATCTGTTCCCTCGTCAACGGTCCGCGGAGGTATGACATGGCCCATCTTGACGTGAAGACCGTTGGTCCGTCATCATTGACGTTGTGCATCAGGAACACTCTGTTACCCAGGCCGGCGATGATCTCGTCCATCTTGCCCCGGTCGAACCTTGCACCCGTTCCCGCGGATGCTCCCTCTAGCGCATCCAGGATTCTGAGCTTGTCCCTTTCGGTCTGCAGGCGCCCGATGAACCAGGTTCCGGTGTTGGACAGGCTCTTGTAATCCAGGTCGACGGGGTTCTGGGTGACCAGGGTTACCCCGAGGCCGAATGCCCGGGCCTGCTTCATTAAGGTGAGCAGGGGGAGCTTTGAGGGGGGGTTGGCGACCGGAGGGAGGTACCCGAAGACCTCATCTATGTACAGGATGGCCCTGAGGCTGGTGGTTCCGGACTGGGTGCGCATCCAGCCAACCACGTGGTTAAGGAGCAGGGACACGAAGAACATGCGCTCGGCATCGCTGAGATGGGCGATGGAGAATATGGACACCTTGGGCTTCCCGTTGGCGTCGTGGAGGAAGGACCGGATGTCCAGGGGGTCGCCCTCCAGCCAGAGGCGGAAACCGGGAGCTGCCAGCAGGTTGTTGATCTGCATCGCCAGGGCGAAACGGTCCTTGGAAGGGTAGAACGATTCCATCTCCAGCACCCCGATCTGCTTCACAGGCGGCGACTGTATCTGATGTATGAGGCTTGCCAGGTCAAGATCGGCGCTCTTCCTCCAGACCTCAGAAAATATGGTCGACAGGAGTATGTGCTCCCGTGAGCGGATGGGGTCCCCCTCGATGCCTATGAGGCCAAGAAGGCTCGTGACCGTGGTGCTGACCCTCTCCTGAAGCATCTCCTCGTCCCTGATAATCTCCTGGGGGGGAGCAGAGAACGACTTGAGGATGGACACCGGCGTACCGGCGTTGCTGCCGGGAGTGTAGATGTTGAATCTACATGCGTCGCGCAGCCTCTGGATCCGCCCCCCGTCCTCCCCCCAGGAAGCCAGGCCGTTCCTCCAGGCCTCGGCCTGCTTGGCAGCGTACTCATCCAGGGACAGGCCCTTCTTGGCGGCATCCTCGGCGTTGACCCACGGGAGGAAATCCTCCTTCCGCAGCTGGGGGAAGGTCAGCAGGAGGTTGGTCATATCTCCCTTCGGGTCTATGATTATCGATGGTATCCCATCCAGGGCGGCCTCCTCCAGGAGAGAGATGCACAGGCCGGTCTTACCGCTCCCGGTCATACCCACACAAACCGCGTGGGTGACCAGGTCCTTGGAGTCGTAAAGAAGAAGGTTCTCCTTCGCCGCCTTACTGGCCAGATCGTATTCCCGTCCCAGGTAGAAGATCCCAAGTTTCTCGAAGTCCTGCATCGACCGCTCCTCCGTCGTTTTATACGGGTCATCGCACAAAAAGCTTATCATGACCGGCCAGGGTCCAGTCGTCCTCCATAGTTCCTAGCTTGCTGAGCTTTTTCCAATGCAATAAATGATAATGCATGAGACCTTTTTCATGTCCATGGAATCGATCAGTGAGGGTCTGATGGGAATGTTGTCCTCCGGGGACAACCTTTCAGCGATAAGCAAGACCGTGGGAGGAGATTCTAACGCCATCAAGTCCGCGTTGGGGATGGGGATCCCTGCCATAATGGGGTCCATGGCCAACAGTGCATCGAAGCCCGGTGGACTGGATATGCTCAAGGGATTGATGTCCAAAGCGGATGCCGCGAATCCGACGGGGGACATCGGCGCCATGCTCAGCGGAGGGGGGTCGGCCGGAGGTTCGGACATGATCAGCAGCCTCATGGGCAGCCAGCTCGCCCCCATACAGAACGCCATCGCCAAGAAGACCGGGCTGCCGGCATCGGTGATCGGACAGGTTCTGGCGATGGTAGCGCCCATGATACTGGGCAAGGTGAGCAAGATGTTCACTTCCCAGAAGATGGACGATAAAGGTCTGAGCGCCTTCCTGGGCGATCAGTCCAAGATGGCCATGCAATCCTCTCCGGATATGGCAGATATAATGAAGCAGATCACCGAGGGCGCAGGAGAGAAGACCGGCTTCCTGGCCAAGCTTAAGGCGCTGTTCAAGTAGACCGGCCCACGCAGGTCCATTCGCGCGCTCATACGTCCAGCGGAAGCTGGAAGGGTAGGAAAAGCGGTCGGCGCTCAACCCTGGCAGATGATCGAGACCATATCCCTAGATCGCTTCCCCCTCTGGCTTCATCCTGCAGCGGCGTATAAGGAAGAATGAGATGGACAGCGACAGAATGGCTGCTCCCACGCCCATGAGAACCTCGGCGCTGACGGTCTCGTAGTTGAAGACTATCAGTTCTCTGGCGACCGCGGTCAGTGCGACCAGGATGACGATCTCAACATGGATCTGCTGTTTGATCGCGTAGGCGTACAGGGTGTCCATAAGTTCCACGCACACCACCAGCAGCAGGAAGTTGCCGATGAGATTGAGGACGGTCATCCTGGTGGAGATGAGCAGGTCCTTGTTCAAGGTCGAACCTAGAACGTCCATTATCGTCGATAGCAGTATGAGGAAAATGACGAAGCCTATCACACCGATGGCGGTGTACATCACTATCTTCTTGTAGGCCGGCAGGATCGTTACCAGGTTTTGCATCGGTCCAGTATCTTATTATTATGATATTTATATTAAGAATGTCATATTATCACTTCGTTCGATGAGCGGCTGGGATATATTAAAGCACTCACGCCCGGCAGCGCGCCTTCCATAAAAAAAATTATGTGCTGGACCATCTTGATGTGCAATATTGCTGATTTGATAAAAAAGTGATTTCCGTTATTCTCAGGAGAGCATTGTGGTCCCAAAGATGATGGCATCGATCGAGACGATCTCCGATCTCATGGCCCGTGAAAATGGGGAAGGGGGTTTGGGTCAGGGTCAGTTCATCCAGCGACGCTTTCGAACAATCCCTTCATGTCAGCGGGGAGCTCGTCCTTCCTTATCGCGTAGGCGGCCTTGACGTACGGTAAGGCCTCTGCCGGGGTTGCCGCGAGCATCTTCTTTCCGCCTTCGGCCTTGATCTCCAGGGTTATGCTGTTAGCCAGCCAAGCATCGGAGCATAGGTCCCTGGCAGTATCGCGAATAATGTCCAGGGGTTCTCGAACCGGAGCCTCGGCTGCGGTACCGTGGCTTTCTTGGGGATGGTCGCTCGGTGAACCTCCGAGCGCCCTGCGTATCCTGCCTATCAATCCTACCTTCTCTGCCAGTATATCACCGTAATGACGACGGCAGGGCGATTAATTACTTTATGGTCCTTTACTGAGGAAAAAGCGAACCTTCGCCTAATCCGATATATACTCCTGTCAGTATACGCCCTTCTGAATTTTCACAGGGCCTCCCTTGGACGGTAGCTCGAAAAAATATTGGAAGGGGGTAGCTCCCCCTGGAAGATCATCTATTGGTGATGCTCTCGGAAGTGTGCCTTAAGCTGATCGGAAAGGTCCACTTCGGTCTCGCCGCGGAGAGCGACGTAACAGAGAGGGCAGTCCTGTAGATACCGGCTTCCTCTCGGGTCATCATCTTGTGGACTACAACTCCTCCCTGGGATATGGAGCCAGTCCCCCTCTCGCACTGTGGCCCGGTGCGAGGGTATCTGAACTGACCAACCTCCTCACGCAGCGCCTTAGAACTGGCCGATGCCTTCTCATAATCCATCTCCGAGAACGTCCTGACCGCTCTCTCCTCGGCGTTCTAGCCCGTGCGTTGTTCCTGGAACTGGGTGATCCTCTCCACATCCCTGCGGCCCTCACCTGTCAGCTTTTCGGTTTCGGTACCGCTGAACGTTTCCACAGCCATCTCCTCCGGCGTACCTCCCTCACAGTACTCCTCGTGCTTCAGGGGAAGCTCGGGAACTTTCACATCATAAACTCCGGCCATATGGCCCCGGAGCACCTCTGTCAGCTCCTCCATGTGTTCTGTTTCCACTCGCATTTCGCACATTGGGCATTAAAAAACACTAGTCCTCACCTCCCCAAACTCTCTTAAGGTGTCAGTAAAAAACAGTTATCCATTGGTCTCGTGATACATAGTCATCATTATCGAAATTAACTTTAGTTCCATTTGAAAAATAATTGAGATTTTTAAACGAGTGAAGTGGATATATTCATCCTCCCTGGTCATTTGAGGGAGAGGTGACGAGGAGCGCCACTAATGATAGTGCCATGCCCATGACCAGTGATGGGGCCATGAAGGACATGGTACATCAAGCGCTTTCAGCTAGCTAAGTACCAGTAGAGATCGAGCTTAAGTGGTGATTTTTTCAGCATCAGGGCCGCGATATCGGCAGGTATGATCGCCACAGATGTTGGGCATGATCCCAAGACGACTTAATGAGCACCTGAACCGCGCGAAGGACAGTGGTGGAGGACACTGATCACGTCCAGCGCTCAGCCCGTGGATCCGTCCATCCCGCTGCCCTCGTCGGCATACCCCAGGCACCTGGAGCTCATGAACGACAGGAGGGAGGGTACCAGGGTCTCGGCCTCGTCCATGCAGGAGGGCTTGATCAGGTACATGTCTGCTCCCAAGCTCATAGCCAGTTCCTTGTCGTTCATCGCATCTGAACCCGTGAGAACGATGGTCGGTATCGCGGAAAGGGCAGAATTGTTCATTCGTACCCTTAAAAATTCGAACCCATCCATACGTGGCATCTTCAGGTCCAGGAGGATCAGGTCCGGTGTGTGGTCCTTGCTGTTCGATTCCAGGTAGGATAGGGCTTTCTCCCCGTCGCACACGTGCTCGATGGTGATAGGTACCGTCGATGTCTCCACCAGGATGCCTATCAGTTTCGCATCACCCATATTATCTTCGACAAGGAGGATCCTCATCTGCCCCACATCCACGTTCCTGCATCAGGGCGCCCCTTATAGGCTACGGACGATCTCCGCCCGCTGTCCAAATTTTGCTGCCACCGCATGACCCTAGGGCTTGGTGGTGATACGGAACAGCTCACACTATCCCTCTGTTCAAGCTAAATTCAGGCCTTGGACCCACAAGGGTCGACCTACCTCCTTTCATCAAGATATCAAGCATCCTACCCTTTTTCCGAAGTTACTATTGTAGGTTAAAATATTTTATACTGTTACCTTCGCATCTTCCGTTCGGTGGACAAATTCGCCTTTCTTTGTATTTGTGCCAACGTAACATCCTACGTGGCGCAAAGGGCATCCTGGGAGGGGGGACAGGTCGAGATCATCCCAAACTCGAACTTTTTTTGACCTTTGGAACGCCATGACCCTCATGATCTTCATCGCGACATGAATCCAACTACAGTTATGGTCGTGGAAACCGTTCTGGGGTAAAAATCGACCTTCAGGTCCAGGCTCTGGCGGTCCTTCCCGGGGGATGAACATCGGCCATTCTCAGAAGGCTCCCGATCTAGAAGGGCGACAGGGACATGAGCATTTATCATGCTGGCCGTATCTCATTTCGGAAGTCTTATTACGACCTTCCCCTTGGAAGGGGAACGAACGCGGTCCTTAGGACCTTCACCTCCCACGGGTGAGAATTTCATGAGCAACGCACCACCTTATCAAAATCCTATCGAGGACCTGGGTCGGACTGCCGCCAGGTTCAGCAAGCAGCTGCTGGTCAAACATGCCAGGATCCCAGGGGTACGTATCCTGGTGAGGCATGATAGATGCAACGGTTGCGGTTCCTGCGTACGTAAGGGATTCTGCCGCGTGGGTGCCATCTCCGTAGTAGATAGGAAGGCTAAGGTCGATGAGAAGACCTGCCGGGGATGCACCCGATGCACACATCTCTGCCCCAAGGACGCACTAGCCATGGAGATACGCCCTCCGGCACCGGTCCGCCTCGCCCTGAAGAGGCTGGACCAGGGGCTCACAGGGGTCCTCGGCGACCGCCGCTGAAGCACCTCCGTCCTCATTTCTTTTTGTTACTGTCAGCGCTGGCAGCGGAGGACATCACTGGTCCCTGGCGAACCTTTCCATCATCTCCAGGAACTCCTCGGCCTGGTCGATGCCCTTCTGCCAGAACTCCTCAGACGTGATGTCGAAGCCCTGGGACTCCGCAAGCTGGGCCGGGGAGCGGCTTGACCCCGATGCCAGCAAAGCCTTCATCTTGGGCACGAACTCCCTCCCCTGCTCCCTGTACACTTTGTAAAGGGCGAAGACGAACAGCTGAGCGAACACGTACGGATAGTTGTAGAAGCGGTAGTTGGGGATGTAGTAGTGCATCTTCATGGTCCACTCCCACTTCATCTCTGGCAGCCATTCCACAGCGTCCCCGTAGACGTCATCGCGGGCCTTGGTCCACAGGGCTGCGACCGTTTCCCCGTCCAGGAAGGTACCGCTCTTTATGGCGTCGTACAGGCTCTGCTCGAAGTGAAAGCGGGCGCTGACCTGGAAGGCGGCCATTCCGAACTCCTCCCACACGGTATCAAGGACCGCCAGGCGCTCCATGTCAGATGTGGCCTCCTTCAGGAGCTGATCGGTGAGGAGGAGCTCCCCAAAGATGGAGCTGGTCTCGGCGATGCATGACCCGGCGCTAAAGTTGCTGAGGTTCTGTGCACGCGACGCCAGGTAGCCGTGGATGGCATGCCCCAGCTCGTGCGCCTGGGTGTAGACGTCGCTCCTCCTGCCGTTGAAGCTCTGAAGCACATAGGCGCTCTTACCTGCGTACCAGTAGCTGCAGAAGGCCCCGCTGGCCTTTCCCTTGCGGGGCTGCGCATCGATGTGCCTGCGGTCGAACATCTCCCCCACCCAGTGAGTGTATTGCTCATCAAAGGCGGTGTACGCGGCCGTTACTGTGCGCCGGGAGGATTCCCAGTCATACCTCTTGTCCGGAGCGTTGGGCAGGGGGGAGGACAGGTCCCAGTTGCCGAGCCTCTCCAGGCCCAGGAGCCTGGCCTTGAGCTTCAGGTAACGGCGGTACGTCATCACGTTCTTCCGCATGACGTTCATCAATGCCCCTATGGCCGCTTCCTCGACGTCGTTGTCGAGCAGGCTGGGATCGACCGGTTTTCCGTACCTGCGCCACTCACACATGTGCAGGTGATCGGAGCATATCGAGCGCAGGGCCGATGCCCAGAGGATCTCGTCCTTCCCCAGTTCAGTGTACACTATGCTGTTGGCATCCCTCCTCTTGTTACGGTCTGGGTCAGAGTAGTAGCTGATGATCTCACCGTAGGCGAGGTCCTTGACGGTGCCATCCACCTCCATCCGGAACGTACGGGTGGAGAGCCAGTCCTGCTGCAGCTGGGACCACGCATCCACTCCGTTCTGGTCCTTGGCCATCACCAGGCGCTCCTCGGCCTCGGAGAGCAGATGAGGCACCCTTGCCTGGACCTTCTCCAGGTAGTGGTGGTACTCTGAGAGGACGGGGTCGTCCACCAGCTGCGGCCTTGCCCTTATCAGCTCCCCCAGCTCGATGTCGGAGAAGGCCATCTCCTGCCCGGCCCGTGTCCCGGCGTTCCTGACGGCATCGTTGAGCCTCTTGGATACCGGGTCCGTGGAATCGGCGGAGTATGCCAGCTGGCAGAACATGATGTTCCCCTCGTGCCGCACATAAAGCGCATCCCTCTCCTCCAGGAACTTCAGGAGACCCTGGGGATCGAGGCCAGTGATCTTGCCTTGGTATCTTTCCCTGAACCGCCGGGTTTCCGTTACCAGTTCCTCTAGTCCGGCAATGATGGCATCGGGGTTGGTGTCAGTGACGAGCTGTGATAGGTCCCATGTGATCGGTACGTCCATACTTCAAACCTCATCGCTGATGCATCTCTGTGGTTAATAAAAATGGTCCCATCATCCGCCCAGATAGTGCCGTCCTCCTCTCGTACGATCGCTTGTCCGCCCTTCCGTGGAACGCTCTCGCCGCGGCCATGGTTCGTAGACAGCCCCAAGGGTCCCGCCAATCGTTATAAGAGCTTGTGAGAAATAACAGTAGCATGGCGCAGGTGTCCTTGAAGGGCCGGACGATCGGCCCCTGGGCCGGGTTCGAGAGGGAGGTCCTCGCCGCCTCGGAGCATGCGGGGTGGGTCCGATACGTGGGAAGACGTCAGGTCCAGCTGAGAAAGAGCCCCTTCCTTCCCCCCGACCCCACCAGGACCTATCTGCTGCCGGTGGACGTCGTATTGAACGAGGAGGAGCTGGTGGAGCTGGTCGTGGAGCGCCCGCGTCATAACGTGCGTTCCCTCGCCCGGGGCTCGGCGTTGGCGGACGATTATGAGAAGGTCTACGATGTCCAGAGCGCCCGCGTTCTTCCGCTTCCCATGCCCCGCCCTTACCTGGACACCGAAGATTTCCTGCACCGCGTGATCATGAATTGGAAGAACGGGGAGGAGGACCACCTGGACAAGTCCATCGCCCTGCAGCTCCTCTCCTGTCCCCGGACCGCGATGGGGCCGGGTGGCATAGGCTCCCAATCCTTCGACCTCTCGGGAGCGTCGAAGGCGCTAGATGACCTGCGCCGCTCCATCGAGATCAACCTCCCCCTGGAGTTCACGCGGCCACATCCCCGCTATGAGATGGACTTCCTGTCCACGCCCACGGACCTGACATCCTTGCGCAGGAGAGTGGTGGCCGGGGAGGTGGAGGAGGCCTCATACAACTACCTGAAGATGGTGGACCCGTCGCACCACCCCCTGCCTCAGCATGTCCCCACCATCATATACAACGCCTCCTACCGGCCGGTGGGCAGGGACCCCGACCCCGACATCCTGGAGTTCCAGCTGTACGGCCTAGCCCTGAGACCGGTGGTCAGCGAGCCCATGCTTGTCCAGATCGAGAAGATGATGGGGTCCATACTCGAGGAGTCGGACCCATCCCTGGCGGGATACAACATCAGCTTTGACCAGGATGCCCTGGCCAAGATCGCCATGGCCCTCTGCAGGCTGTACCGGAGGGACCGCCTGGACGAGGACATGCTGTCCCAGAGCCGGCAGTGGTTCCGCGAGCTGTACAGGTTCTTTGCGGACCTCCGCCTCAACTACGTACGCCCCGGAGGCTCCTCGAGGGTGGGGGACGAGTATCGGACCGCTTACGGCCATGAGAGGCAGGGGCCTCACGACATGGAGGTCCTGCGGGAGATCCACCGCGGCGTGAACGAGGTAGGGTTGGACTACGTCTCCTTCTCCGGCCTGAAGAAGGCGCTGCGGCGCAAGGTGACCGCCGACGAGATCAGGGATTCCATCACCAGGCTGGTCCAGGGGGGCGCGATCATCTCCAAGGAGAACGATAATCTGTTCCGCCCCGTGAGGCGTTACGAGCCTAGGCTTCCGGAAAGGAGAGGGGAAATCTAACGTTCACCTGTTCTCCCTCTTACGGAGCCGGTACCCTATGCCCTGGAAGATGGCCACCAGCTGCTCGCTGTCGTGGACCAGGACCTCGTATACCCCGGTGGTCCTGCTCTCGCCCACCTTGCGGGCCTTGGCCACGAGGTCCCCCCGGGCCGGCTTCAGGTAGCTTATGCTCACTGTGAGGGCTACCTGAGGGTCACCGTCGCTGTTGGCCGCTAGCGCGAAGGCCTGGTCAGCCACCGAGTACACCGCTCCTCCATGACCGTTGCCCAGTGCGTTGGTCATCCCTTTTATGGGCATACGCACAACGGCCTCACCGTTGCCAACAGACACGGTCTCCATCTTCAAAGCGATGGCATAGGGGGCGTTCTCGATCTGCCTCAACCGTTCCTCCACCTCACTCGGAAGGTCCTTCTTCATGATGCTCAAACAGGAAACGCACCATGCAACATGAAGGTACGGGTCTTCGGACGGCCTACCGTTCTTCATCGGCGGACGATAGAGCCTTGCCTACTCCACAAAAGAGTGGGCTGGTCCATGGTACGAAAACCTGAACCATCGAGGCTCGACAGGCCTCATATCTCCTCAGGTCGGCAGATTCCGCGGTACCTTTCAAATATTGATGAATGGTGATGGACCTCGCCCTTCACCGATGGACCACGGTCCTCGTCCAGAGACCGCGAAGGTTTAACGACTTTATTAGAAGAGCATAGGACCATGGAGGTTCCAAGGCCCCGAGGAGCTCAAATATCGAAGATCGCACCCATCGGTCCTTTACTAAACAAAATTACATAAAAATATTACCGGCCAGCTCTCAAGTGACCTCGAGGTGAGAACATGATGGAGGCGTCTATGGTGAGGTCATTGACAAAGGGGAAGTACTACTCGATCGGGGCCTGGACGATCAAACCGGGACGGGAGAACGAGTTCGTCTCCACCTGGAACGATTTTGCCCAGTGGACCACCGAGCTGACCGCCGGGGAATCGATGGGGACGCTGGTCCAGGACGTGGACGAACCACGGCTGTTCTATTGCTTCTGGCCGTTCGAGACCGAGGAAAGGATAAAGAAGTGGAGGTCGGAGCCTAAGTTCCGAGAGCTCATGATGCGCATGCGGGCATTCTGCGAATCATGGCATCCTTCGATAGCTCGAGTGGTGGGAACCGTGGGCGGCGAAGCACCGCCTTGAGCCATCTTCAGCAGCAGGGGAACTCGATCTCCTCATCCTCGTCTGGACCGACATCGACCCTCTGTATGTTGTTGTTGGAATCGATGTACTTTAGCCGGATCCGACCCTCTGGAAGCCTGATGACCCTAAGGTCCCGTATTGGAGTGTCTATGAACCCGAGGAAACCGGTCATGTCGGTCTTTCCCTCATAGCTCTTCACGTGGGCATAGATATCACAGCGCTTGATCCTCATGTTCTTCGGCCATCGAACATGAAAGGTCGATTTTACGCTTTCGGTACTTTGATGAGAAATGCTGGACTTTCACTGATGGATGGCATGATGATGCCTAGGGGGTGCGCTGGCCGCAATAGTCAGGTGCGACCATCAGATTCCGATGTGGCTCGCACACCTCGAGGGCAGCAGCAGACCCATAGGACGGCGGGTCCACCAAGTTTTGGAAAAGCAAAGCTTATGGGCGATGCCATTATAGGTGGAGGCATGCTCGTCCGCCTGGAAGGTGTCTCTAAGGCCTTCGGTCCCAAGGATATCCTGAAGAACGTCTCCATGCAGATCAATGACAACGACCGTATCGCCCTTGTCGGCCCCAACGGTGCCGGGAAGACGACCTTGCTGAAGATGCTCACGGGGGATGAGAGGGTGGACACGGGCGAGCTCACGGTGAAGACCAACAAGATAGTCTACCTTGCCCAATTCCCCTCCTTCGATGCCGACACCACCGTGGGTGAGACGCTGAGCACCGGGCATCGTACCGAAGCTCAGGAGCGCATGGAGGAACTGGAGTCCATCATGACCTCCGGGGAGCTCCCTCGGGGAATGGACTGGAACGAGATATCCCTGGAGTACGCCCGGCTCCAGGAGGAAGCGGGCCGCCAGGGCATGAGCGATGCGGAGAGGGCACTGGAGCACATGCGTGAGTTCGGCATCGAGGACAAGATCAAGGGCAAGGTGGGCGAGCTCAGCGGAGGGGAGAGGACCAAGCTCATGCTGGCCAAGGTTCTGTCGCAAGCGGAGAAGGCCGATCTGCTGATACTTGATGAGCCCACAAATCACCTGGACATCGATGCTGTGGAGTGGCTCGAGGACTACCTTCTTGAGTTCAAGGGGGCGGTCCTCATAGTCTCCCATGACAGGTACTTCCTGGACCGGACCGTGACCCAGGTCTACGAGCTGGAGAACGCCAAGCTCCGTCACTACCAGGGCAACTATTCCCAGTTCGTCGACAAGAAGGCTATAGAGCTGGAGAGGCAGCGTAAGGAGTTCGAGAAGAACGCAAGGGAGCGGGACCGGCAGGCGAGGATCGCCGACGAGCAACACCGCATGCTGTGGTTCTCCTCCACCCACAAGACCCGGCTGAAGATGCTCGAGCGCATGGAGGTGAAGGAGGCCCCGGACAAGAAGAAGGACCTCACCCTCGATGTCAGCGCGGCCCAGAAATCTGGGAAGAACATGATCATTGCCCGGCGCCTCAAGGTGACCCGTGGCGGGAACGTGATCTTCAAGGACCTGGACATGGACGTGGACAGGGGAGACAAGATCGGTCTGTTCGGGCCTAACGGCGCGGGGAAGACCACGCTCATCATGGCCCTGCTGGGAGAGCTACCGGCAAGGGGGGACCTGTGGGTCGCTCCGGGGGCCCGGATCGGGTACTACGCCCAGGGCCAGGACCTCATGGACCCCAAGCTGTCCTCACTGGAGCAGATAAACAAGTCACTGGAGGGGGAGGCGCGGGCCCGGGCTAGAGCGTACCTCTACCGCTTCCAGCTGGACCAGAAGGACGCGGAGCGGCCCATCGGCACCCTCTCGGGCGGGGAGAGGGCGCGGGTGGCGCTGGCGCTCCTGCTATCCTCAGACCTTAACTTCCTGGTCCTGGACGAGCCCACCAACTACCTGGACCTCATGGCCAAGCATGCGGTGGAGATGGCCCTGGCCGAGTTCCCCGGCACGTTCATCATCGTCACCCACGACCGGTACCTCCTGGACTCAGTGTGCAGCGAGGTCGCGGAACTTCGTCATGGCGTCCTGACGGTGTTCCACGGTAGCTATTCCCAGTACAAGGGGGTCAGGGTAGGTAAGGAGGCGGTGGAGGAGGCAGAGGTGTACAAGGTGGTATCGGGGTTCACGGAGTGGGTCTCCAAGAAGAAATACTCGGTGGGAGACAGGGTCTTAGTGGCGCCCTCCGAAAAGGAGAATTTCCAATGGGCGCTGGACAACGGCAAGCTGCGCAGGATACCGGGCAAGGAGAGGAAGATAATAAAAAAATAGTCTGGAACAGCGATGGGAATGTTTAAAATATCCGAAAAGAAATTAAAATATGTTATTTACAACCTAGAAAGTGTTAGTTTGACATGGCGCTCGGGAACGTGTTGTCTATAGTGGGCTGTGTCGTTCTATCGGACGAGCTTAGCTACGTCCTTTCCAAGGACAAGGACCTATCCCGCGCGTTCATAATCGACAACGAGGAAGGCCGTCTCCTCAGCGATAAGCTGGAGAAGCGAGATATTGAGACCGAGGTAATCGGTGCTAGCGAGATGCGGCGCGCCAGCGTCCAGGACCGCTTCTCAGTGCTCATCTGGTTGAACGATGCCTCCAACTGCGATAAGGTACGGGAACAGAGGAAAAACGTAAACTTTTCCATCGCCAACCTGGCGGAGCACTCTGGACTGTGCCTTTGCTTCTATGGCAGATGCCATGGGGCCTTTGACCACCTCGATGACCTGGAGGAGGAGGTGAATGTACCCCTGATGGTCCTTATGGATGTCGCGGGAGCTGTGGTCGATGATTGTATGGCGGCTAACATGGGCGGTCAGGCCGAGTATCGAAGGGCGAAGGCAAGCAATCCTGACACATTCTTCCTGACACCGGGATATTTGGAGGAATGGTATCGGGCCCATGAGCATTTGGGCAAGAGGCAGATGAGGCAGTGCGCCCGTTCCCTCCTGCAGGAGAACGGCTACTCCGAGATAATGAAGTTGGACAACGGCCTGGGGGAGTGCGGAAAGGCGGAGGAGCGCCTTGAACTATTTTCCCGCTGCGAGAACATCAGGGTGATCAACCGCTTATGTGGACTGAGCGTCTTCGAGAACTCATACTCCATAGCCAAGAAGATGCTGGCCGAGATGAAGCCGCGTACCCTTTCCCCATACTTCATGAGGACCGTTCCCATGGTATGCCGGGTCGGCAGCAGCTTGGTTCATCGCATGGGCAGAACGGTCTGATAGACCCCTTCCCACTCTGCCCGTACGTGCTCTGATCCACGGTACCTCTTCTTCTGAACGACCTCCTCGAGGGAGACCTCCAGGAAATCGCTCATCAGCTCAGCGATCTCAGCATGTGAGAAGTAATGGGTGAGGATGCCGTTCCCCCTGATGTAAGTACCGGGCTCCACCTCCTCCCCCTTTCCCGCCCTCATGTCCTGGCACGAGAAGGTCCTGATCATCACCGTTCCTCCCGGGACCATGACCCTCAGGATCTCCCTTACTGCCTGTTCCATCTCCTTTGCTCTGAGATGCCCCAGGACATGCACTGCCACCACGTGGTCGAAGCATTGGTCGGAGAAAGGCAAATCGCGAACGTCGCCCTCCACCAGGTCCAATTTGGTCGAGCGCACGGATGCGCGACAGCGATCGAGGCCCTGTCTCGAGAAGTCCAGTCCAACTACCCGTTCAGCGCTTCGGACCAGCGCGGCCGCGGTCTTACCGTTCCCGCATCCCAGCTCCAGGACGGTCCCGCTTAACACTGGGTAGGAGAGGATAGACGGTCCCTTCCACATCGGGTCGGGTCGGGAGTAGTTATCGTTCCAAGATCGTCGCTGGTCCATGATGCCTTGGAGAAGTGACCTACGTATTAATACGGCTCGCCATCCCACTTATGTGGCTCCGATGCTCGTTTCCCTACTGCCGGGAGAACGCCTCGCAGAACTGGACCTCTGGGCCACGTCCCAAGGACAGGTACGCATTGAGGCCCTTAATCTTCGATACGTAGTCCTCCCGATCCTGCTGGGTGCGGTGCTCCCTTATCGCCTTTTCCTTATAGGCCATCGTTTTTGATGTGTCCACCACCACATCCGGTCGCACCACATTGTACACTCCGTACCTGAGCACATCCACAACCTCTCCGGCAGTAGCTGCAAGGACGATATCATATGCCGTCCTATGGTCAGGATGGCCTGCATCAGGGTCGGTAACGAACACCAGACGGGGATTGTACTGCTGCACGGCCTCCCTCGCCTCCTTTATGGTGCTGCGGTCGCAGCGCAGGCCTCTTTCGGGACGGTTCATGAACTGCAGGTTCGCTATACCCAGCACCGTGGCGGAGTTGACCGATTCCAGCCTTCTGATGGAGGCGGTCTCATCGGGGGTCATGGATGGGCAGCCGAAGCGGCCGTCGGTCATGTAAATTGCGAGGATGTTGCATCCCAGTTCGAACAGGAGCCGGGTCGTGCCTCCGCATCCCAGCGTATCATCGTCTGGATGCGGCGAGAATATCATTATCCGTTCCCCGACGTAACGGTCCAGGGATAGAAGGGGCGGCCTGGAGGATAGAGGGTCCACAGCTCCATCTGCAGAGGTCGCCGCAGCTGCGTTCGGATCTGGCTTGCCACCGGTCGTGACGTTCACTGAAAATTCACCATCCTCCGATGATATAATCCTTTTACCGTCAAGTAGCGGTTTTGATTTCCTGAGACATATCAGGGAAAAGAGGTGACGACCGGAAGTGGCGATGTGGGGCAGCTCAAGGATCGGTCGCCGAGATCATGAACCAAGAAAGGAGGAGAAGCGGCCCCAGGGCAGGGTGGTCACGCTCGATGATGATCTCTCCCCGGGGGCGCCTGCTCTTGACGTCCCTGTGGACCTTGAATAGAACACCTTTTCCTTCCTCCATCACGGTCCAATCATCTCCCTGGCCTGTACGTTCCCAAGCAATATCGGGCGTCCCCTTGTACGAAATGGTCCCCTTGCCCAGCGAGTCGATGGATAGGACGGCGAGGTCTTCCTTGTCCCCCACGAGGTTCATGGCCGCACCCGGTCTGCGCAGGCCTCCCTTGCGGAGCACGTAATCGGTCCCTCCATAGGTGCCTCTCATAGATGTACCGAAGAATGCCGGCGACGATATCGTCGCAACGGTCTCGCTGTCCCTTCGCAGCTCCCAGTCCATCTTCCAGGCCTTGGGCCGGATCCACTCGAACTTACCCCTCAGCTCCATGCGATCCACCTCGGTCAAGCGCTAACCGCGACCTCATGCCTCACTATCCTTCATCGGACTGGCGACGTATGCTCACCGAGCGGGCGTGCGCGTGCAGGCCTTCCGCCTTCGCCAGCTTGATCACCGTATCCGCAAGGTATTCCAGCCCCTCCCGCTCCACGATCTGGACCGAGCTGCGCTTCATGAACTGGGGAACGTCCAGGCCAGAGTGCACGTGGGCGAACCCGGCGGTGGGGAGCACGTGGTTGGTGCCGGAGGCGTAATCTCCCAGCGCCACCGCGGCGTAGCGCCCCACGAATATCGAGCCAGCGTTGCGTATGCCCTGCAGCGCCGTCTGGGGGTCTCTGACCTGGATGGACAGGTGCTCAGGGGCGATGAAGTTGACCAGCTCCACCGCGGACGCAGCGTCCCGGGCAAGTACGTAGCCGCAGTTCTGCAGTGACCTCTCGATGATCTCCTTCCTCTCAGAGCGCACCATCATCTTCTCGATCTCCCTGCCCACCTTGGAGGCTAGGGTCTCATCGGTGGTGATCAGGATGCAGGCGGCGTTGGGGTCGTGCTCCGCCTGCGCGATTATGTCCGCGGCGATGAAGCTCTCGTCCGCGCTGGAATCTGCCAGGACCGCTATCTCCGATGGACCAGCGGGGGAATCGATCTCCACCAGGTCCCTCAGGGCCATCTTGGCCGTGGTAACGTATATGTTGCCAGGACCGACGATCTTCTGCACCGGGGATATGCTCTTAGTGCCGATGGCCATGGCCGCTATGGCCTGGGCCCCTCCCACCTTGTAGATGGCGTCCACGCCCGAGATGTCGGCCGCAACCAGCGTAAGGGGGTTCACTGGAGGGGGCGTGCACATGATGACATGAGGTACCCCCGCAACTCGTGCGGGTATGGAGCACATGAGAACGGTCGAGGGGTAGGAAGCGCGGCCCCCGGGAACGTAGATTCCCACGCTGTCCAGGGGAGTGGTCTTCACACCCAGGACCAGTCCGGGAGATACCTCGCGGGTCCACATGTCGGCGGGCCTCTGCATGCGGTGGAAGGCCTCGATGTTCGCCTTGGACCTTCTGAGTGCATCCACCAGCGCCCCGTCGACCTCGGAGTAGGCCTTCTCGATCTCATCCCTGGTGACCTTGAGATGCTCCAGGCGGACCTTGTCGAACCTCTCGGTGAGTTCGAAAAGGGCCTCATCCCCCTTCTCCCGCACCTTGGAAATGATATCTTCCACCGGACCTCGGGCCTCAGCGAGGCTGCCACGCCGTCTGCTGTTCCATCTTTCGATGTCCACCTGCTTCAACATCGGGTTGAAGAATGGAGCACATGAATTTAAGGATGTTTGATGACGGCAACAGTGGACCGGAACGGCTAGGATGTGAACGGACAATTGTTCCCTGGGAGTAAGTCTCTGCAGCGGAGGCTCGGCATGCAGGGGGCCGGGATCCGATGATGACCGACACTTCAGGTCAAAATATAATATTCACCCTAGGCCCATAGATGGACCGATGAAGATCGAGATGTTCTACTCTATGAGCTGCGGCAAGTGCCGCATGCTCGAAACGGTGGTGCACACGGCGCTGGAGGACCTCAAGATGGACGTGGAGGTGGAGAAGCTGCTCAACCCCGACCAGGCCATGCAGCGCGGGGCTATGTCCCAGCCGGCGATGTGGATCAACGATAAGCTCATCGTCCAAGGCCGTGTCCCGCTGGTGAGCGAGATGAAGGAGATGATCATGAAGGCGAGGGACGAGCAGGCCTAGGTCAGTTCGGACCTTGGGCATTTTAGAAGAACCTTTTTATTGTGGTTACCTTTGCCTCTCTCCCATGGTTACCAAAGTTCACGCCGCCCATATACTGGTCAAGGACCAGGCAAAGGCATACGAGCTGCTCGCCCGCATCAAGTCCGGGGAAAAGTTCGAGACCATCGCCAAGGAGTATTCCATGTGCCCTTCCAAGAGCAAGGGAGGGGACCTGGGGACCTTCGGACGCGGTCAGATGGTCAAAAAGTTCGAGGACGCGGCCTTCAATGCCAAGAAGGGTGAGGTAGTGGGACCGGTCAAGACCGAGTTCGGCTACCACCTCATAAAGGTCATCGACAGCCAGTAAACACCATTCCGGCCGGAAGGCCGGTGATTTCTCATTTCAATATTGCATAGGTCCATGCCAGAGCGGACACCAACAGCATCGTCAGCGCCCTGTAGAGATCGAAGATGAAGAAGCCTGCCAGGAACGACAGCGCGATGGCCGCTATGCCCAAAGCCCCCGCCGTACGGAAGGCCTTCCTCGATCTCCGCACACCCTCGATAAGCCAATCATAGGAGAAGTACAGGACCGCTATGAACAGGACCACAGCCGCGATCTGGATACACGGTCCGATCCTCTCCAAGGTGGTCTCCAGGATCATCTGGCCGGGATTGATACCTAGGCCTGTCAGAACACCCCAAACGAAGGCCGAGAGGACGGGCTTGATATCGAGCTTGCGTTTGCTCCTTCGCCTGGGCACGCGACCCCATATCCTCTTCCTCTCTTATCCTTTCTCCTTCCAGTATCTGCCAGTAACATGCTGATGATGAACGATATGGATATCTGCACAGGCCGCATTCAACGCTGAACACCGAACCGATGAGGGCAGATTATTATTAGCGCGGCCGCGCCTTTAGTGAGGATCACAATGTCCGAGGAGGTAAAGTTGAACCTGGGGGCCATTGAAGCGGTGATGCAGCTGCCGCCTGCCCCCGTTGTGCTGCTGGCTGTGGGCGGGGATGAGCCGAACGTCACCACCATAGGGATGTTTAACGTGTTCTCGGTGGACCCTACCATCGTGGGCATCGGTATCAAGTCATCACGCTTCAGCTACAAGCTGCTCGAGGAGAGCGATGATTTCTCCCTCAATGTTCCCGGAAGGGATCTTCTGGAGCATGTTGTGAAGTGCGGAAAGCACTCAGGTAGCCGGCTGAACAAGTTCTCAGAGGTGGGTCTGACGCCTAAGCCCGGCAGCAGGATCAGGTCCCCCACGATCGCAGAGTGCCCGTTGGCTCTGGAGGTCAAGAAACTGGAGAACATCGACCGCGGCGACTGGGACCACATCTGGTACATGGGAAAGGTGGTCCATGCGGACATAGACAAGGATTATGACAGGAGCAACGTCCTCCTCTACTGGGACGGTGAGTTCTGGACCCCGGAGATGGTGCAGGGAAAGGAGTGATCACTCCAGCAGCTCCCGGACCGCCGAGGCCGGCCATATGGCATGAGCCTCCTTGAGATGGACCCGGAGATGGTTGGATAGATCCTCGCCGTCATGTCCATAGATGCGGCTCACGCAATAGGGGCAAAGCAGTGATTCCTCGACATCCTCCCCAGGTTCCCTGTCAGAAGGTACGGTTCCCCGCTTCATCCCCTCCCACAGCTCAGGGTGGTGTTCCCTTCCCTCGTTCCCGGTAAGGGGGCTTTCCTACATATCGTGAACGTTGGTCATGTGCTCCAGCAGTGCCCTTGTCAGTTCAGACTCCCCGTCACCATCGAGGAACTCGGAGCAGATGGGGCATCGAATTGTGGTCATGCACAAATAATCCGAGCAGCGTTGCCATAAATGCTTCCACTCAAAGAGACGGGGAGAGACCTGCATGACACCGGAGGTCGGCAGGACCGTTGTGCGAGAGAACCGTTCCTATTTGAGCATCAAGGACGATAGCGACCCCTCGGGATGGTTCCAGGGAGGAGAAGCTCAACGCCTGGAGCCCACGAACATCACAGCCCATAAGTGCATTTATTTCCATCCGACAGCAATTGTATATATTATTCAGTGAGCATCTAGAGGAAAAAGAAGGGGATGAAGAGATGAAGAAACTGTGGCGATGCAATGTCTGTAACGATATTCACTATGGTGTGAAAGCTCCGACCATCTGCCCGACCTGCGGTGCCAAGATGGCTTTCACGCTGATCGATTACCCAGAGTCCATGAAGGTCATCTTCGATGACGGCGAGAGGCTCGATGAGGTGGACAAGCTCCTCGAGGTGTGGAACAAGTTCGCGGAAGGAAAACCCTTCAAGGTTAATCCTGACGAGGTGTTCGTACGCACATTGGCGAAGGGGGAGCTGGAGAACCAGAAGAACCATGGGTTGAAGTACTGCCCGTGCAGGATAACCACAGGAGATAGGTTCGAGGACCTGGCCCTGATCTGCCCGTGCAACTTTTTTATACAGCCAGTCTACAAAGAGAGTGGTGAATGCTGGTGTGGTCTGTTCGTAAAGAGGGATTGAGATGAGCGAGGCAGGAGACCGATTGATCTTCTTCTGGGGCCGGGAGTGCCCCCACTGCGCGAAGCTCCACCCCGTCGTTACCGAGGTCAGTGAGGAGCTCGCTAAGGAGAACGGCCGCGGTATCGAGGAGAAGGAGGTGTGGCACTCGGAGGAGAACGCCAAGCTGATGCGGTCCTATGGTCAGGCCCTGAAGAAGGCCTGCGGCGGGTCCCTCGGAGTACCGGCGCTGTACAATGAGAGGACCAAGAAGGCCCTCTGCGGCATGAGGACCACCAAGGAGCAGATCCTCGAGTGGGCCAGGGAGTAGGCCGGTGCGGGCCTCCGCCCAAAGGAGGGTCCCGGGTGGTAAGAGGGTGAGGGTCCACCTGGAGCTGGAGGGCGGAGCTGTCATGGTAGCAGAGATCTCCGGCGACTTCTTCCTGTATCCGGAGGACAGCTTGAAGGCTCTGGAGGACGCATTGGTGGGTTTATCCGCAAGCACCACCGAGGGCTCGGTCCTGGCGCTGGTAGAGCATATCTTCGCATCTCACAACATCACCTCATTTGGTTTCACGCCGCACGACCTTGCCCGGACGATCTGGGAGGCTCTCCGGTGATCTGGAGGCTGCTTCCGTTCGAGCATAACCGGGCCGCGATGAACATGGCCATCGATGAGGCAGTGTGCGAAGGCGTTGCCGGGCAACGATCACCTCCGACCATTAGGTTCTACGGCTGGACCCCTTCGGCGGTCAGCATTGGATGCTTCCAGAACATCCTGGATGAGGTGGATGTGGAAGAGTGCCGCCGACAGGGTGTGGACGTGGTCCGCCGGCGCACCGGGGGCGGAACGGTTTTCCACGACCAGGCCGGGGAGGTTACCTACAGCGTCATCGCCCCCGAGCCGGAGATGGGGAGGGACATACTGGCATCTTACCGCAGGGTCTGCGGCTGGGTCATCGATGCCCTGTCCGATCAGGGCATCACCGCCGAGTTCTCGCCCATCAATGACATCATCGTCAACGGAAGGAAGGTGTCCGGCTGTGCCCAGACCAGGCGGAGGGGCGTGTTCCTGCAGCACGGGACGGTGCTCCACTCCCTGGATGCCGGGAGGATGTTCGCCCTCCTCAGGGTCGACAGGGAGAAGCTTGCTCAGAAGGGATTGGGGTCCGCGGAGGAGCGTGTGACCTCATTGTCAGAGCTGTGCGGCTGCACTCGGGATGAGCTGCTGTCCAGCCTACGGCAGGCGTTCCTCCGGGGAAAGGAGCACTTCTCCGGTGACCTGACCTCGTACGAGAGGGACCGGGCGCTGGAGCTGGCACGATCTCGGTACGGCAACCGCGAATGGACCTTTTCACGCTAGATGCCCAGCAGCAGAAGCTCCGGGCTCTCCAGGAACCGCCTCAGGTCCGTGAGGAACCTGGCTGCCTCCGCCCCGTCCATTATCCGATGGTCGAAGGTGAGGGACAGGTCCAGGACCTTCCTCGGCCTGACCTCCCCGTCGAGGACCAGCGGCGCATCGTAGATCCTGCCGGTGCCCAGGATGGCCGCCTCTGGATGGTTGGGGATGGGGGTGGCGAAGGTACCTCCGAACACGCCATAGTTGGTTATGGAGAAGGTGCCCCCCTTGAGATCGGCCAGGTCGACCTTCCGCTCATGGGCTGCGTCGGACAGCGTCTTCAGCTCAGCTGCCAGCGCCACTATGTCCTTCTGGTCCGCCGCCTTGACCACCGGCACCATCAGTCCCTCCTCGGTGGCCACGGCCACGCCCAGGTTGTAGTACTTCTTTATGACAATCTCCCCGGTCTCCTCGTCCATGGAGGAGTTGAGGACCGGGTTGCTCTGGAGGGCTGCGATGACCGCCTTCATTATGAACGGCAGGTAGGTGAGCTTCACCCCCTTCGACTGAAGGACATGGTCCTTGACCTTCTCCCGCAGGGCCACCAGCTCGGTCACGTCCGCGGTGTCCTGGGTGGTGACCAGCGCGGCCTTGCTCTGAGCCTCCATCATGTGTTTGGCCACGGCGCGGCGCACCCCTCTAAGCGGCCTTCGCTCGACCCATCCGTATAGGTCGAACTTCGGTTGGACCTTGGGGGCGGGGGGCTCCTCCGTCACCGCCACCGCTCCCCGAACGTCATTTTCGACCACCCTGCCCTCAGGGCCCGTCCCCTTCACGGTGGTGATGTCCACTCCCAGGTCACGGGCTAGCTTACGAACCGCGGGGGTGGCCTGCACCGCGGCGGGCGCCCTCCCTTCCGGCCGGCTGCTGACGACCACCTCATCGCTAACCGGCAGCTCTCCCACCACCGATACCGAACCCGCTTCGGCCTCCTCGCCCTGCCCGCCTTCCTCGATGGTGGCGAGCACCTCTCCCACCTTGACGATGCCTCCTACAGGGAAGCTCAGCTTTCCCATGCGGCCGGAGTAGGGCGAAGGCATCTCCACAATGGCCTTGTCGGTCTCCACTTCAGCGATGGACTGGTCCTTCCTCACCAGGTCCCCCTCCTTGACCAACCACTTCTTGATCTCACCCTCAGTCACTCCCTCCCCGAGGTCGGGGAACCTAAACTCCCTGGCCATTTTGGAACCTCCTAGAAATTGGCGACCCTTTCGATGGCATTCTCTATCCTCCCTGGCGTTATGTAATAGTGTCCCTCTCCCTGGGGAAGGGGCACTACGATGTCCGGGGCCGTGACCCTCTCCACCGGAGCCTCCAGCGATAGGAGCGCCCCCTCGTTGATCCGGGCGATCAGCTCCGCGGCCACGCCGCAGTTCCTGGGCGCCTCCTGGACAATGACGCATCGTCCTGTCTTGCGCACCGAGGACAGCACCGCGGTGCTATCCATGGGCGAAAGGGTCCTAAGGTCCAGGACATCGCACTCGATGCCTTTCTTCCCAACCGATCCCACCGCCTTCTCGATAAGCGGCATCATCGCCCCCCACCCCACCACGGTGATGTCGTCCCCTTCCCGCACCTGGCGGGCCTCTCCGAGAGGGATGGTGAAGCTCTCCTCCTCCACCTCCTCTTTCATCAGACGGTAGCTCCTGGTCGGCTCCAGGAATACCACGGGGTCGGGATCGCGTATCGATGATATCAATAGGCCCTTGGCCTCGCGCGGCGTGGACGGGACCACCACCTTCAGCCCGGGGACCTGCACGAACAGCGCCTCCATGCTCTCGGAGTGATGCTCCAGAGCCTTAACGCCGGCTCCGTATGGCATCCTCATTACCATGGGCACGTGCATACCGCTGCGGGTGCGGTTCCGCATGCGGGAGGCGTGGGAGATCATCGTGCTGAGCGTGAGGTAGGAGAACCCCATGAACTGGATCTCCGCCACCGGCCTCAGGCCGTTCAATGCCATGCCCACGGCCATTCCCGCTATGGCCATCTCCGCAAGTGGGGTGTCCACCACCCTATCCGCTCCGAAGCGGTCGAGGAGGCCTTCGGTCACCCGGAAGACCCCACCGTCCCTTCCCACGTCCTCGCCCAGGACCACCACTGAGGGATCCCTCTCCATCTCCCCGCCGAAGGCCTGGTTGAGAGCGGACACCATGTTAAGGACGGCCATCACCTCCCACCCCCTTCGAGCCGACGGCAGCGCTCCAGCTGCTCCGTCAGCGTTCGAGGCATCTGGGCGTAGGTGTGCTTGAAGACATCATCGACGGTAGGCCGGGGGAACCTCTCCGCCTCCACGACGATGCGCTCCGTCTCCTCCTTAGCCTCTCCCAGGATGGTTTCCTCTTGCCTCTCGTCGAGCATGCCCCTGTTCATCAGGTAGGCCTTGAGGCGGACCAGGGGGTCGCGCTTCTCCCACTCCTTCAGCTCCTCCTCGAGACGGTACTTTTTGGCGTCATCCGATGTGGTGTGGTTCCCCATGCGGTAGGTGTACGCCTCAATCAGCGTCGGACCCTCTCCCCTGCGGGCGCGCCCCACCGCCTCCTGGGTGGCCATGTACATCGCCAGGACGTCGTTTCCATCCACCATGATGCCCGGGAAGCCGTACGCCACGGCCTTCTGGGCCAGGGTAGGGGCCGCGGTCTGGCGGTTGCGGGGCATGGATATGGCCCATTGGTTGTTCTGAATGACGAACACGTTGGGCGTGCGGAACGTCCCTGCCGAATTGAGGGCCTCATGGAAGTCACCGGCGGAGGTGGCTCCGTCGCCGCAGTAGCTCAGGGTCACCGTCCCCTCCCTTCTGATCATGGACGCATAGGCCATGCCCACAGCGATGGGCAGCTGTGAGCCTACCGGGATAACTGCGGGGAGGACCTTGAGACCCGGTGGATAATGGCTCCCCTCCTCGTTCCCCATCCAGTAGAGATAGAGCCTCAGCGGGTCCAGCCCCTTCCACAGGAGCCCCGCCAGCTCACGGAAGGCCCAGACGAGCCAGTCGTCCTTCCCGATGGCCATGGCGGGGCCGAGGGATGCGGCCTCCTGCCCTCTGTTCGGTGGATAAGCCCCCAGCCTACCCTGGCGCTGCAGGATGACCGCCTTGTCATCGATCTGCCTGGCCAGCACCATGGTGCGGTAGGCCCTCATGAGGACATCGGGATCGAGAACGGGTTCCAGGGACGGGTTCACCACCTTTCCTTCCTGATCGAGCACCTGCAGCATTCTCTTCTTGAGGGGATCGTAGTCGTCTATCAGCATGTGTCGGCCTCCTTGGAAACACGTTCATCGGGGGAGTAGGAGCTCCTTATGAGAGGGGCGGAGGCCACATGGAGGAAGCCCATGTCCTGTGCCTCCTCGGCCAGCCTCCGGAATGTCTCCGGAGGCACATACTCCTGGACCTCCAGCCGGCCGTTCCGGGGACGGAGGTACTGTCCGATGGCGACCAGGTCGGTTCCCGCCGCCCTCAGGTCCCACAGGGCTTCTACCACCTCCTGGTATAGCTCCCCCAGTCCAAGCATTAGGGAGCTCTTGGTCACCATGGAGGGGTCCAGCCTCTTTATTGTTCTCAGGGTTCCCAGCGAGATCTCATACGAGGAGCGGCGGTCCCGGACCGTCTGCAGCCGCCTCACTGTCTCGATGTTGTGCCCCAAAACGTCCGGTCTCGCCTTCACTATGGTCCCTATATCCTGGGTCGAAGAGCCCATGTCCGGGACCAGCAGCTCTATCCTTGCGTCGGGGCTGGTCGCTCGGACCGCTTCCACCACTGCACGGTATTGTCCCGCTCCCTGGTCGGGGAGGTCGTCCCTGGTGACGGAGGTGATGACCACGTTCCTCAGCCCCAGCTCAGAGACCGCGGCGGCGATCCGTTCCGGCTCCTCGGGGTCAGGCGGCTCCGGGGGACCTTGCTCCACGGCACAGAACGCGCATCTGCGGGTGCACCTCCGCCCCAGGATGAGGAAGGTCACGTGCCCGCGGGACCAGCAATCCGAGATGTTGGGGCAATGGGAAGAGTCGCAGATGGTCTTAAGGTCCCTCCTCCTTGTGAGCTCCCGCACCTCGGCGAAGTGCTCCCCGGTGGGAGCCCTCACTTTCAACCACTCGGGCTTTCCTCGGACGAGCATATGCCCTATGTATGGGAACCCGCCAGGGAAAAAGGCAACGGAGGAACGAGGTGGAATGGGGGCATCGGAGCGCTCAAAGCAGAAGTCGTCAGCCCCGACGGTCCCAAAAGCATGGGAGACGCCGATCGTGCGGGCGAGAGTTCGAAATTAATGCCCGGCCTCATCTGAGGGTGCATCAACAGGGCCCGCGATCGGGGCTGCTCTCCCTTCTTGTCCGCCAGCCACGCCATTTTGAATCACACACGCTACTGCCCCAATCCCTCGGACGGAGCGCCGAGCCCGGGCAAACCGTGATCCAAAGGATGGGCGGGGGGGACACCCTCCAACAAAGCATATCTGCGTGGTGGAGCATCCGCCAAATGTGTCTCCGGCAACAGATGGATGGAGCATCAGCAGCAGTCCCAGGATCGATGGAAGGTCCGTCCTCATCACTGGTGGAGCATCCGGCCTGGGTGCGAGGATATCCAAGGCCCTGTCCGCGCTGGGAGCACAGGTGACCGTTGCCGATGTGGATCTCAAGGGGGCGACCTCGGTTGCGGAGGACATTCGGACCACCATCGATTACGCCCGACCCGAGGTACTGGGGATCGACCTCGGGGACCTTCGTTCGGTGGAGAGGGCCGCCACGACCTTCCGTTCCAGGCACGAGTCTCTAGACCTTTTGGTGAACAATGCTGGCATAATGACCCCTCCGTACTCGAGGACGGTGCATGGATATGAGTCACAGTGGGGGATCAACCACCTCGGTCATTTCGCCCTCACCGCGGCACTCCTGGACCCCCTATTGGAGCAGAGAGGTTCACGGGTGGTCGTCCAGACCAGCTGCGTCCACAGGGGAGGGAGTATTAACTTCGAGGACATCAACTCGGAGCGGTCCTACGGGCCATGGAGGGCCTACAAGCAGAGCAAGCTCGCAACACTGCTATTCGCCCGCGAGCTGCAGAGACGGTTGGACCTGGGGGGGATCGAATCGCCCATCTGCGTGGCCTGCCATCCCGGACTGGTGGACACTCCCCTGTACCGCAATACCCGTCTGATGCGCTGGTACCTGCAGCCTTTCATGCACAGTATCGAAGCTGGCATCCAACCCGCTCTGCGGGCCTGTCTGGACCGGTCGGTGAAGGGCGGTGAGATCATCGGACCGGACGGATGGATGGAGTTCAAGGGTCGTCCGGTAAGAGTGCGCCCTCACCGCAAGGGAAAGGACATGCATTTGGCAGGTAAGGTATGGGAGATGTCCGAACGCATGACCGGCATCGAACTCTCCGCCCTCATCGATGCCGCCCCTCGGAGAAATTGCTCGGAAATGGGCGCTGAGGGCACCGCAATGCTTGATAATGAGATTGAGCGATGACATAGGTGATGCGCAACATCGATGAACTGAACAGGATGACACCGGAGAAGAGGAAGGCCGAGATCGCGAGCATGCGGACAAAGTGCCCGTGCGCGAAGTGCCCCACCTTCACGGAGTGCGCGAGGGAACGGGATGAGAAGTTGTTCTGCTTCTACGGACGGTCCCCCGACTGCGTGTCCCGTGAGCTGAAGTGCATCTGTCCCAAATGCCCCGTGCATGCCGAGTTCGGTTTCAAGGGCCTTCATTACTGCACGCGGGGTGGCGAGAGGACAACCCCCAAGAGGTTCTGATCCAGCTGGCGTCTCCGCCTCCTGATGTCCTGGGTCCCCATGATGTGGACCGTGCTTCACACCAATGTTGATATATCCTCTTTTTTATGCATGCGCATAGGATGTGGTGGTAGCCGACGACAAAACACGGTGGCTCTCGGATTGCGATAGTGGCGGCCATCATCGGGAACCTGGCTATTGCCGTGGTCAAGTTCATCGCCGCAGCCATCACCGGCTCCTCGGCCATGATCTCCGAGGGCATCCACTCCATCGTGGACACTGGTAATGGTGTGCTGCTGCTTCTGGGATTGAAACGGGCCAAGCAGCCTGCCGATGGGAGCCATCCGTTCGGTTACGGCAAGTCGTTGTACTTCTGGACCAACATCGTGGCCATATCCATCTTCGGCATCGGCGGCGGCATGTCCCTGTACGAGGGCATCACCTATATCGGCGATGTGACCCCCAGCACGGAGCTGGGAGACCCAACCGCAGCTTACATCGTGCTCGCTATAGCCATATTGATAGAGAGTTCCTCTTTCACGATCGCCATCAGGCAATTCTTCCAGGCGAAGGGCGCGAAGAGCTCCATGGAGTTCTTTAAGGAGTCGAAGGACCCGAGCCTCTACACCGTGGTCCTTGAGGACAGCGCCGCATTGCTCGGCCTTTTCTTCGCGTTCCTAGGCATATTCTTCGGCCACTTGTTGAAGAACCCTTACCTGGATGGAATGGCATCCATAGCCATCGGCATCCTGCTGATGAGCGTGGCCTGGTTCCTGGCGCACAGGACTAGCGATCTGCTTCTTGGGGAGGGGGTCAGCGCGGAGATGCTGGCGGACATCCGAAGGCGCGTGGAGGAGGACCCAGCGGTGGAGCGCTCCGGGGACATCCTCACGATGTACCTGGGCCCGCACGACCTGCTCATCAACATGGGCGTGTGCTTCGTCCCGGGCACAACGGCCGAGCAGATGCATCAGGCCATCCGACGTATCGAGGCGGAGCTCCGCAGGACATACCCCGAGACCAACAGAGTGTATATCGAAGCTGAATCGCTACCTGCCGTGGCTCCGATGTGCTCAGAACGATCTGCCAGTAAACATGACTAGTACCGATCTCCGCAAGAGGTAGGGAAAAGGCTTACGGCTGCGGTTCATTCTCTTCCGCAAGCTTACTGAAGTACTCCACCGAGCTGGGGTTGGTGACCTCTATGGTCAGGATTATGTTGTCGTCTTCCTCCTCAGCGTCCTTGATGAAGCCTATCAGGATGTTCTCATCCCCGAAAGGGCAAAAGCCATCGGCCCTGAACCTTTCCAACAGCCCCTGGGCGAGCTTGTCTGTCTTCGGGGACGTTAAACGGACGATCACGTGCATTACTCGAGTCCTGTTTATTTAGATTGGTCGCCCCGGTTTGAGAGTTCTGATAGTGAAACCGCCTGCTGTTCTGGAGTCATCACCGAAGACTGGTCCAGAGAATCAGCTTGAGCCAGCACTTCGCAAGGAATATATAGGTACAGCATCTTAGGAGGGGCGCTAGGCTCGACCGGGACGTTCGGCACGCCCTTTTACACCGCAGACGTCGATAGCGGGGGTGACAACGGGGGACGCCGTAACCGGAAAGGCGCGGGCCCTGCCAACGACTATGAGGCCTCGTCCTATGGGGTTGGAGGCGGTTAGGAGGCGCGATCGGAGGGTCGCGCGCCTTTCCCTGGTCACGGAGAACGGGTCAGGCCCTGACGGGAGCAGCCTTACCGTGGACTACTAACGCTCAAAGGGGAGCGGGGCTGAGAAGCTGGTAGGACAACTCGTGTTGATCCGAGCGGCTACCTCCGCGGCCTAGCGCTTTCTTCATCTCTGTGCGTGAGAAGGCAACTTGCTCGGATCGCAACCGGTTATCTTGTCACGCTTTAGGTCGAAAACCACCGCACTGGCACCGCTATCGGATATGACCAGCTCATTGGTGTCGTCCACAACCCCAACGACAGCGGCGGTGATGCCTACCTCATTGAAGATGTCTATGACCTCACGGGAACACCTGGCATCGCAAGTGACCGTGAAACCGCAACCTTGGTAGGCAAGAAGCCACTGCTCGAGATCGACATTCTGGGGGCGGGGGATCTTGTTCAGCTCTACCCTGCCGCCCTTGCCGCTGGTCTCCAGTAGCATTCCCAGAGTGCCTATGCATCCGGGATTGCTGATGTCCTTTCCTGAACGGACAAGATGCCTCTTGCCGATCTCGTTCATGATCAGCATCTGCTTACGGCAGAAATCAGAATCCTTCAAGGAAGTTGTGTCCCAAGCATAAGGAAGTGCAGGTGGGAAGAAGCCGACGAGGTCCATTGCGAAAATTATGTCATCGCCCGCCCTAGCAGTATGCGAATAGATGACCGAATCCCTTCGAGCAGTGCCGAGAACGGCAACATCGATGGCATTGTATCCGCAATCAGGATGAGTATGTCCGCCAACGATAGGGACCCCGAACTTTTGCACAGCCGACTCCATGCCCTTCATGACCTGAGCGCAGACGTTCTCCTCCTTCATGGAGACTATGTCCACCATGGCCAATGGCACGCCCCCCATCGCAGAGATGTCGTTCAGGTTCACCAGAACAGCAAAGTAACCAGCGTAGAAGGGATTGGTCTTCATCAGGCTTTCCATGATCCCATCTGCGGCCAGCAGAAGTACGTCGTCGTTGAAGCCTATGACCGCCGCATCGTCCCCGTATGCCGCAAGGATGTTATCCTGAGGAATGAGGGGGAAGAAATTGATGACCTCGGAAATGGTCCTCTTTCGGGTCACCCCTGGATAATTCCTAAGCTTCTCTGCAAGGGCCTGCAGGTCCATATTCGAGTCAATAGATGCATGGCTTAAATAAATTGTTCAGACCTGTAATATTGGTCAATGCCTCTCTCCGACACCGAAATCCAATTTTGTCTGCTTGGTCTCGCGTATGAGATTGGAGAAGCCAAGGAGATCGCAAAGGATAGATGAGAGAAGGTCCTCGAACTTAGAGGAGAGGCCTGGATCGTCATGAACGTACGCAAGGTTCACATCAAGTATCTTGATACCTGCTCTTTGCAGGAATTTTTTCACATCTTGCTTTTCCTCGTTGCTCACCTGCATCGCCGGTGGCATATCCCTGACCCCCGCTCTCCTAAGCTCCTCGAAGAAAATCGGTCGGTGGAACAACCTGTACAGGGTGTATAATATCAGGAGATCGGCGTCGGGTCCACTGCTAATATTTCTCGCCCCATCTCCGACGATCTCGTAGACGTCCTTATCCTTGCCTTTCCCTAGAATGTAGACCTTTGAGGGTGGCACATCCTTTTCCTTCAAGTAGTTGTTATCAGTAAGTGCCCTTAGATAACCCGTTAGAATGAGCCTATGAAGGTTTACGCCCCTCTCCCCTAGTTCCTTGGATAAGGCGCTTATTGATTTCCCATCATTCTTTAAAATATCAAATATATGCTCCTTCAATGCCCTATCTGGGTTGAACATTTTATCAGATGTGGTAACAGACTTGATAAATAAATAATTGATTTGTTCTTTCTACATTATAACTTATTAGAAAGCCTGTTGAACGAGATCCTTCAAGTTCAGTTTGTCCCACTTAGGCAACTTGTTGAGAGTATCTTGACCTATGCTTAGTGTGCATCCCTCTGCATCAATGCCGCTGTTCTCAAATTTTAGAAAGACATAATAAAGATGTGATTGTATCCGGCTAGTGTTATTGATGATGATAGAGATAACAAGGCTTATCTCGAATTGATTTCGATGTATAATATATATTCTGACTATCAAGAACAATAATAAACTATACTCCGCAAAATGTTATTTAATTCGTTTTTTCGAGCAACTCACAATACTGGCATATTCATCTGGTAACAAATATGATATCGAACCTGATAACAAAGTCAATTTTTAATGGACATTTTTGCATCCCTATTGTACCAGGTTCTTGTCAAAATTACACTTATACCCAATCTTCAATTGTCCTTTTTGTTCAATCAGTAGCGAAATGGTAGGGGCACGAGTGGTATAATGAAAGCATCTGAAGAGAAGCAATCGACAAACATGTATGGAGACAATAGGGAATCGACCGAACTCACGCTGTTCGTTAGGACGTCCGATGAGGAGCTCAAGAAGTGGGACCGTTCTAAGATCTATGATGCCCTGATAAGGGAGACAACGATCAGCGAGGATGCTGCGGCGATCATCTCCCGTGAGGTCGAGAAGATGATAGCAGAGCTCGAGATTGACATGATCACTGCGCCGTTGATCAGAGAGCTCACAAACGCTAAGCTAGTTGAATATGGGCTTTCCAAGATCAGGAAGCAGCACACCCGTCTAGGTGTCCCGCTGTATGATGCTCGGCAGATCATCATGATGCCCAACAAGGAGAACGCGAACGTTCCCCACGGGCCGGAGGCCACTAACCTAACTCTTGCAGAGAACATCAAGAAGGAGTTCGCTCTCCTGGAGGTGTTTTCGCAGGACCTTGCCGACGCTCATATGAGGGGGGACATCCACCTTCACGATCTCGGTATGGTCGACCGCCCGTACTGCTCGGGGCAGAGCATCGAGTACGTGAAGAAGTTCGGCCTCAACCTTCCAAATGCCCTGAGCATCGCCAAGCCGGCACGGCATCCTGAGGTCCTGATCGAACAGATCATTAAGTTCTCCGCTGCTCTGCAGGGGCACTTCTCCGGAGCCATAGGATGGGACGCCTTCAACCTGTTCCTTGCCCCTTACCTGGTCGATGTTGACAATAAGCGGATGAAGCAGCTTGCCCAGATACTTGTCTATGAGTTCGCCCAGCAGGCTGTTGCCAGGGGAGGGCAGAGCATCTTCTCCGATCTGAACCTCTACTGGGAAGTCCCTGACCACTTTGTCGGCGTTCCGGCCATCGGACCTGAGGGCAAGTTCACCGGCAAGAACTACGAGGATTACCTCCCGGAATCGCAGAGGTTCATCAACGCCCTGTTCGACGTGTACCTTGAGGGTGACGCCATGGGAAGACCGTTCTTCTTCCCCAAGCCTAACGTGCACATGACGGAAAAGTTCTTCCAGACTGAGGGTCACGAGGAGTTCCTGAACAAGATCTCCAAGGTAGCGTCGGAGAAGGGCAACACCTACTTCGTCTTTGACCGGGGCGGAACCGCCAAGATATCTGAATGCTGCCGCCTGACCTTCAAACTGGAACAGTCCGACCTGGACGACGCCAAGACCCCGTGGAAGATGAGGTACTCTGCCATGCAGAACGTCACCATCAACCTTCCAAGGGTCGCATACGATGCTCACCAGAACGATGAGCGCCTGTTCGAACTGCTCACCCAGAGGCTGGAGATTGTGGCCCAGGCCCACGTTCAGAAGAGGGAGTTCATCACCCAGCTGTTCAATATGGGCAAGAACGGGCCTCTGTCCCTCCTGACTATGAACATGGATGGTGAGACCTACTACAGGATCAACAAGTCCTCCTTCCTTGTGGGAATGGTCGGCCTTAACGAGCTGGTGCAATATCACACTGGTCAGCAGCTCCATGAGTCCAAGGAAGCAATGATGTTCGGCCTCAAGGTCATCTCCTACATGAAGACCGAGGCTGAGCGTATTGGCAACGAGTATGGGCTAAAGATGCCCCTGGAGCAGACCCCGGCAGAGTCGACGGCATACCGCTTCGCAAAGCTGGACATGAAGTACTACCCCCTCCAGTCACCAACGGTTATAAAGGGCAACAAGAAGAACGGAGAGGTATACTACACGAACTCCACCTACATGAACGTGGGAGCGGACATCTCTGCGATCGAGAGGGTAAAAATGGAGGGCCGCTTCCATCCCCTGATCGATGCGGGCTCCCTCACCCATGTCTGGCTAGGTGAGTCAAAGCCTTCGCCGGAGAGCATTGCGGCATTCGTGGTCAAGACGTTCCAGAACACCTCCAATGCCCAGATCTGCTTCAGCCCGGAGTTCACATCCTGTCTGAGCTGCGGGAAGACCGCGAGAGGGCTGCGCGAGGCGTGCTCTTACTGCGGTTCCCCCGATGTTGAAGGCATCACCCGTGTGACCGGGTTCTTCTCCAAGACCAAGGGGTGGAACAAGGGCAAGATGGGCGAGCTAAAGGACCGCACCAGGAACATCATAGGTTGAGCGTTCCAAACCTCTTCCCACTCTTTTATTACCAAACTTATTTCTATCCATCTGCTTGTCCTTCATTCTTTGTACCATCAGTCAACGATACTTATGGTCCAAGCGTTAAATACCGCCCAAATCATAGAAAGAACTGCAGGGGTGTTGCTTTTGGGACGCGTGAAGGTCGGCGATCATCTATGGTTGAACCTCAGTAGGCGTAGCCAATGCGATAACTGCGCGTACAAGGTCTGCGCCCGTAATGATGGCAGCAGAGTGGAGGACTGCCCTCACTTCGTCCCTGCGATGGTGGCCTTCAAGCTGTGCAGCCGCTGCGGAGAGGTCTTCGAGGTATCCTCCAACTTCAGGGCACTGGACTACGAGCTGTGTCCGGTCTGTAACTCCAAGGTCTACGTCGTCCATATCTGACTCAAAGGAGACGTGGACCGATCAGCTGCCACACGATTAGGAAGAGGACCAGCAGAGCGAAGGCCCAGGTAATGGAGTTCACATACTGGTCCCGGGTGGCCTGATCGGCCTTTTTCTTGACCTTGGCCACGATGCTATCCAGCCAATCCTTGAACAGGAACCCTCCGTCCAGCGGCACTGCCGGCAGGGCGTTGGTCATGCCAACCATGAGGTTGATCCAGAATATCCAGTAAAGGCTGTTGGCGATCATCCAGAATATGTCGGTCGGTAGCCCGGCGAAGATGCCGCCAGGGACGAAAATATCCGACAGAGGGCTCTGGAGAGGCTGAAGGCCGTAGAAAGGGAGAGCGATGTAGACCAGCGTTCCTGAGAGGTACTCGTTGAAGGAATCAGCGCCCGAGAAGGGATTGCCCAGCTTGTCAAGGATAACCTGAGGGTCGTTGGTCACAGCGCCCAGGTAGGCCGTGTTCACTCCCACATAGGCGATGTCCTCCGCATCCTGACCGTAATGGGTTGCGAAGTACTCCTTCTTGCTCACCGGCGTTATGCTGCTCACCGTGGTCGCCGTCTCATAGGATACGGAGGTAGAGTTGAAGACCAGGGCGGAGACCGGGACGGTGGTCCCCGGAACGATGGAAGTCAAGATGCTCTTGAAGTCCGCTTCGTTTCTTACTACGGAACCGTTCAGGGACGTCAAGATCATCCCATTTCGCAGGCCTGCCTTGTCCGCCGGAAGATCATCGGCTACAGTGGTGAAGACCACCCCTGAGATGACGCTCGCCTGAAGTAGATCGTCGCCTCGATAGAAGGAGACGGTAGCGTTCGTACCGGGGTCAGGAGCGGCAAAATTGCCGTACTGCCCATCGCCTATGGCGACCTCGTCGACGGATATTATCTGGTCACCGTAGCCCAATCCTGCCCGCGCAGCTGGACTGCCATCGGCCACCGAGACCACCAAGGGGTTGTCCCTTATGGGCTCGGCCGACGACACCATGACGGAAGAGAACAACAGCGCGCAGATGAGGGCGGCTATTATATTGGTGCCCGGTCCCACAGCGTAGACCGAGGTCCTCTTCTTCTTCTCGACCTTCACCAATGCATCCTCATCAGGCTCAACGAAGGCTCCCATGGGCACTACCAGGAATACTATCCCAAGCGCCTTGACCGCCATGTTCCCTACCCTTGTCAGGATCCCGTGGGCGAACTCGTGTATGAACACCGCCACGACCAGGCCCAGGATGCCGTACCAGATGGGGATTATGGGGTTGATGCCCGGTAGTCCGATTAGCATCTCCACGGAGGGGGCCTGTTCAGCAGGGATGCTGGGGACGAGGAACGCCTCCCATATCAGAAGGCTCATGATGAAGACCATGGTTCCTACGACGAGAACCTTGCTCAGCATGGCATAGGCGTTCCAGAACCTTGCGGGCTTGGACAGTTTATCGATAAGGTCCCTGCCCCGCTTGGTCCGCCACATGATGAACGGGCCCCACATGGACATGCTGTACTTCTCGAGGATCCCTTTTTTGTTAAGGACATATGCAAGTACAATGTAAATACCGATGACCGCCAGGGCGATGATTAGGCCGTCCATCCACTTCCTCGAAGCGCACTAACTACCTTTCACTATTAAACCATTAGGACTTAAAAACCATATGGAACGCGAGAAGCCTACTGCGGTTGACCTGGCTGGTCCCTTGCCCATACATCATTGGATATGTTCTCGTACACGGCGGCCATCTCATCGACCTCGGTCTTGCTCTCCTGAGGTATGGCCGCCAAACGAAGGATCTGGTCCCGCTTCAGGATCCAATAGTGGATACGCCACATCTTCCCCTTCTTGAGGTGCACGTCCTCCTCGGTGGTGGTGACGAAGCCCTCCTCCTCCAACATGTAGAAGACGTCGCGGTCCTCGGATGTGAGGCGGTTATCGATGACAGAATCGTTGTACCCGAAGAAGCTCATTATGTAATCCGCTAATCGCTCGAGATCGCTCTCGTGCATACCTTTCTTTCCTAACGTGTTCTTCAACGCTAGGATGAGCTCTTCCATGCTCACCACGGGCATACCGATTCAATGGGATAATGGACCATATAAAGCTTTGGAGATTAAGATTCAATTTTAATAATATTAATAAAAAAATATCCATCCAGGTCGAATTGTTTACGTTGGACCTCCGCCCTCGCCGCTCCTGATCAGAATGGAAGGATCGATGGCCTGCTGAGGGGCATTCCGACCCGTCCCTCCCGATATAGCGCCTTTCCTCCATATTGGATAAATATGACCATCTGGAGCAGGAATAACGCGATAATGACCAGAGCGGTGGCGCCTGCGGAGAGTTTCAGGGCTCCAGGAAGTTCTAACAGGAGCGCTATGTCGATGGCCATGACCGCTGTCCAGTACCACGCGCGCGCGTAGGTCCGGAAGAGCCGGTCCTTCCGCCCCTGGTCGCTGAAAAGGAGCACCTCCTCCGCTCGATTCGGGACCTCGATACTTCTTTTATGCGCCATGATCGTCGGTCCCGTTCGGAAGGTGGCATGCCAGGAAATGGTCCCTTGCGACCTCGATCAGCGGCGGTTCCTCGATCTCGCATCTCGGCATGCGATGCTTGCATCGAGTGTGGAAACGGCACCCCCGAGGAGGGTCCGAGGGAGAGGGCATCTCTCCGGCTAGAGGTACCTTTCCCCGTCTTCGGGACGGGTCCGGCACAGGGATGGACGATATCAGGCCCCTCGTGTAGGGATGGAGGGGGGCCTCGAACAGCTGCGCAGCGGTGGCGGACTCCACTATCTTGCCCAGATACATGACGTGAACCCGGTCGGACATGTATCGCACGGTGCTCAGGTCATGAGATATGAATAGGTATGTGAGGTGGAGCTCGGACTGCAGCTCGTTGAGCATGTTCAGGATCTGCGCCTGCACCGAGACGTCCAGCGCGGATGTGGGCTCGTCCAGCACCACCAGCTCCGGCCTCAGGGACAGGGCCCGGGCGATCCCTATCCTCTGTCTCTGGCCCCCGGAGAACTCGTGGGGGTATCGGTACATGTGGTCCGCGCTCAGACCCACCATCTCCATCAGCTCCACGACGCGGGCATCCAGATCCTCTCCCCTTGCCATCCCGTGGACGAGCAGCGGTTCGCCCACTAAGTCCTTGACCAGCATGCGCGGGTTCAGTGACGCGTAGGGGTCCTGGAAGACCATCTGCATGTTCCTCCTCTGGACACGGAGCTGCCTGGCGCTCATCGCCTCTAGCGAGTACCGCTCGCTGATGGAGGCCATCTCAGCGGCGACCGGCCCATGTCCCCCGGAAGCCTTCTCCGCTTCCTCATGCCCTTCCAGATCATGCTCCAGCTCCTTCATCCGGCGCCTGACCTCCCCCGGCATTCTGTAATACACATGACCGGCGGTAGGCCTGATGAGGTGGAGGAGGCACCGCGCGACGGTGGTCTTTCCGCAGCCGGACTCCCCCACAAGACCTACCGTTTCACCCCTTCTGATGCACAGGTCCACACCGTCCACTGCCCTCACCCAGGAGGTCTGCCTGCGCAGAAGGCCCTCGCGCATAGGGAAGTGCTTCCTCAACCCCCGGGCCTCTATGAGGGCGCTATCGTCCATCGGTTCCCTCCCCAACGTACAGGTGACAGCACACCTCATGCCCAGCCCCCACCTCCACCGGCCTGGGCTTCTCGCGGGAGCATCTCTCCATAGCCCGTGGGCAGCGGGGGTGGAACCGGCAGCCCGGGGGAGGGTCGATAAGGTCAGGGACCGTCCCCTTTATCACTTCCAGGCGCTCGCTGCGCTCGGTCACCCTGGGTATGGAACGGATAAGGCCCTGAGTGTAGGGGTGCAGGGGTGCCTGGAAGATATCGCACGCGGCCGCGGTCTCGACCACGACGCCAGCGTACATCACACCCACACGGTCACAGGCCTCCGCCACCACTCCCAGATTGTGAGTTATGAGCAGGATTGATGTACCGGTCTCCTTCTGCAGGTCCTTCATAAGATCCAGTATCTGCGCCTGGATGGTGACATCAAGGGCCGTCGTAGGCTCATCGGCGATAAGGAGCCAGGGGCGGCAGGCCAGGGCCATGGCGATCATGACCCGCTGCTGCATGCCTCCTGACAGCTCGAAGGGGTAGGAGTTCATTACCTTCTCAGGGTCCGCGATGTTAACGCTCTCGAGCATCACCTTGGCCCTGTTCAGCGTCTCTTCCTTCACAAGCCTCTCATGTCTCCTCAGAAGGGGTACCTTGGACGCAAGCTTCAACGACATCGCGTCCGGTTTCCTGCTCATCCTTTCCAGGAAACAGTGATCGATGCCGCCGGCCTCCCTGTACGGAGAGCCTTCTCCATCGGCTTGGGAGCTGTCCCCGAGCCGCCCCAGAACGGCCGATGCCAGCTCCTTGCGCTCATGAGCGAGCATCACCTCGCTGATCTGCTCGCCGATGGAGAGCACAGGGTTGAGCGAGGACGCGGGATTCTGGAATATCATGGAGATTAGGTTGCCCCTTATCTTCCGCATGTAACCCTCGCTGCGGGCCAGCAGGTCCCATTCGAGGACAAGATCCTCCAGCTCCTTCCTCGACTCGCGATGCCCATCGTCCGCGCCTCCATCCTGAGCGCTCCTGTCCTCGATCATGCTTTCCAGGTCCAGCTTTCTTGACCGGACGTCGTCGGGCATGGAGAACAAGATGTGCCCCGAGGTTATCCGGCCCGGTGGCGTCGGGAGCAGCCTCATGATGCAGTCGGCGGTCACGCTCTTCCCGCATCCAGTCTCGCCGACCAGGCCGAAGATCTCGCCTTTCCTGATGCGCAGACAGACCCCATCAAGGGCCCGGACGACGCCCTCGTACGTCTTGAACTCGACACGCAGGTCCTCGATCTCCAGTATCACGTTGGTGTCGGGCACAATGTCACCTCCTCGTCCTGGGGTCCAGCAGGTCCCGCAGACCATCCCCGAGTAGGTTAAATCCCATGACGAAGGTGAAGATGAACGCCCCGGGGAACACCCACGCCCAGTAGGGGTTGTACACCTGTCCTTCGTACAGCACTTGGGAGAAGATCAGCTCTGAGCCAGCCGAGATCATCCTTCCCCATTCGCACACCCCGGGCTGGCTGAAACCTATGAACGACAGGCCAGCGGCGGCAAGGACCACCATTCCCATGTCCATGGTCACCGCCACCAGCATGGGCGAGATTGAGTTGGGCATGATGTGGCGGAAGATGATCCGCCAGCCTCGCGCCCCTATGGCCCGGGCTGACTCCACATACGCGCTCTCCTTTATCGACAGGACCTGCCCCCTCACCAGCCTGGCGTATGCCGGCCACCATGCAACGATCATGGCCAGAACGATGTTGTCCAATGACCTGGTGAGAACGGCCACGATGGCCAACGCCAGGATGATCGAGGGTATGGACAGGAACACATCGGTCACGCGCATCAGGGCCTCGTCTATGACGCCCCCGTAATAGCCTGCTATGGAGCCGAGGATAAGGCCGATGAGGGCGGCTATGCCCACGATGGTGATAGCTATCATCAGCGATGTCCTAGCACCCCAAATGACGCCGTAGTAGATGTCCTCGCCCGATTCGCCGGTGCCGAAGGGGTAGGAGATGGTGGCCGATCGGAGCTGGCCGTCCGTGCCCAGGTACTGGAAGGTGTAGTTGCTCCCAGGAGGCTTGGGCGATTGCAGGTCCATGCGGTTTATGCTGGGGTCGGGCTGCAGCCTCTCCGGCAGGGGAGGCGCCAGTACAGGCGCCAGTACGGCGATGATGACCACGAACAGTATCAGGACCATTCCGACGATTGCGAGGGGGCTACGACGAAGCAGGAACATGGACCTGCGCACCTCCCTGATGCGGGGTCTCATACCCTTTCGGACCCTTTCCCATCGACCCCCACCGGTAGCGCTGGCCATGGGATCACCCTAGCTTGACCCGGGGGTCAAGGTATGCGTACAGGATGTCCACGACCAGGCTTGACAGCACGATCAGTACTGCCGTGAAGAGAACAAAGCCCATTATGGGCGCCGTGGCCAGCTGGACGATCGCCTGCGTGGACCATCTTCCCAGCCCCGGCCAGGCGAAGATGGTCTCGGTTATGACGGCTCCGCCAAGGAGGGTGCCGAAGGACATGCCGACCACCGTGGCCGTGGGTATGAGTGCGTTCCTGCGGGCGTGCCTGCCGATGACCTGCCTCTCCGGCAGGCCCTTGGACCGGGCGGCCTTGATGTAGTCCAGGTCCATGACCTCCAGCATGCTCGACCTCATCAGCCTGGTGATCACCGCGACCAGGGAGAAGGCCAGGGTCAAGGACGGGAGGATGATGTGCTTGACGCCATCGATGAACATAACGAGGTTTCCGTTTAGGAGCGAATCGACAAGGAACATACCGGTATAGGTATTCCATCCAGCAGCGTACCTGCTGAAGAGAACGACGTCGTACTGGTACACCGCCGGAAGCCATCCGAGATACGAGTAGAAGACGTATTGCAGGACCAGGGCCATCACGAATATGGGTAGGGACACGCCCACTAGTGCCATTATCCTGGTGGTGTGGTCAACGGCCCTATCCTTGTGGGACGAGGAGAGGGTGCCCAGGTAGATGCCGAGGATCACGGCGATGAAGACGCTGACAATGGTCAGTTCCAGTGTGGCAGGGAAGAACTCCATGATGCTCTGCGTCACCGGGACGTCACCGTTGGTGGGGTCGGTACCCCAGTCCCCTCTGAAGATGGCCGATAGCCAATAGAAATACTGGGTGAGGATGTCGTCATCAAGGTGCATGCTCTCCCTGATGATGTCCCTTTGCTCGTCCGTCATGTGGGGGTTGGCGTACAAGGCCGCGGGGTCTCCGCCGATCCTTGTCAGACAGAAAACGAAAATGGAGATGCCTATCAGGACAGGGATAAGCAGGAGCAACCTTCGGACGATGTAGGTTCTCATCCTCAAGCCATTGACACCCAGGCACGAGAGAGGATTGTGGATATAAAAGGGTATTTTGATAAAACGTAATGGTCAGATATCTGGAATATATTTTTTTATATCATATAATAATAAAAAGGAAGAAAAAGTTTGTCGGTGGTCTCATCCCTTCCCGAGGGCATAGTAGTAGAGGCCAGAGTACATGGGGTTGTAGTAGTAGCCTGTCACCCATGACCTGTCCACGTGGAACTGCGTGGACTGCTTCGTCCAGATGAAGTAAGCGTTCTCCTGGCAGGCTCGGGAAATGTTGCTGTACATCATGTTCCTGGCGTCCTGGTCAAGCTCCGAGGAGGCTTCCTCTATCATCGCGTCAAGGGTAGCATTGTCGATGCCGGAAGTGCTGCTGAAAGTCCCCTGGCTGTGCAGCAGAGGGACCGCGAAATCATCAGGGTCAGAGTAGTCGGCCTGCCATGCAGAGAAGAACAGCGACAGCCGACCCTGGAAGGCCGCACTGTAATAGGATGATCCCAGCTCCACGACCTCCACGGTGATGCTCGGGGAGATGCTCTCCAACCCCTGCTCCAACAGCAGGCACCCGCTCTTCCACAGGTCGTTCCCCTGCATGTAGAAGATCCTGATATCGAAGCCTGTCTCCAGATAGCTCTTGCCCGGCTGGGATGGGTTCTCCGCGAGAGAAAGCTGGTAAGCCGCATCGGTCAGGTTGAACTCATGGACTGGAACGGTCGGATCGTAACCGGACATGTTCTGTGGTATCGGCCCGTTCGGCTGGATGCCCGAGCCCAGCAGGACGTCCCTGATGTACTTCTGGTAATCGAACGCCTGGGCAAATGCCTTCCTCACATGGATATCTGCGAAGAAGTCGGAGGGTATGTTGCCAACCCCTCCGGATAGACCGGGCTTGATATCCTGGTTCATGAGCATGAAGTCGATGTTGAAATTGACCTGACCCTCGGTGATGGTCAGTCCCTCACGGTTCCTCACGTTGTTGGAGTATTGCCGGTCGATGAAGGCGTTGTCCGCATCCCCCGCCAGGAGAAGCATCTCCCTGGTGCTCTCCTGATAGACGTTCTGTATTATGACATGTGCCAGGGTCGCGGGTCCCTGCCAGTAATCATCGAACCTGTCCAGCTGGATGTACTGCTTCGCCACCCATTGGCCCAGCGTGAAGGCCCCTGTGCCAGCCACATGCCTGTCCATCCAGGTGTTGGGGGTGTTGAACTTATCGCCACCGGGTGTGTTCTCGGCCACCACCGCCTCATCGACCACTGACCCCACCAGGAACGAGAGGATGTTCAAGAAGGCGGGGTAGGGCCGGACCAGGTGGAAGGTGACGGTCATGCCCGAGTTGTCAGAATCGATGGAAGCATCAATGAGCGAGGCATCCAGGGCGGATCTGTTGTAGTCGGGGATCATTATCTGTCCGAGCATCCAGGCCGGTCCGTTGGGGTGGTTCATGGTGAGGACCCTCTCAATGGAGAACTCCACATCTGAGGGCTTCAGTACGTTGCCGGAGTGGAACAGCACGTTCGGCCGGATATGGAAGGTATACGTCAGCCCGTCCGCCGATATCCCTCCATTTTCCACGGTCGGGATCATGGTTGCCAGCATGGGCTTTAGTTCGGAGACGGAGGAGCCGTTGTACCAGACAAGGGTCTCGTAGCAGTTCTGAATGATCTCCCCACCGCCGGTCTCGGAGACCCTGGCGGGGTCAATGCTCTGCGGATCGGACACAGTGGCCACGACGAAGGTGTCCCCGTTCTTGATGTTCTGCTCTGAGTTGAAATTGCGGGGAAGGACCCCTATGGTGATGTAGTACCTTCCTGTGGTGTCATGAATAGAGACCACAGAGAGCTTTGCTACGTATACGGTCCCATCCCCTGTGTACAGATGGGTCAGGTTGCTGGTGGCCTCTGCGAACCGATCTGCGAACGTTGTCTGGTTCGCGGCGAGGAGGGCGGCGACATCGATGGAGGTAGGAGTGGAACCATCGCCATGGTCCAAGCTCATGGACCTGATGTAGTTGCTTGACAGCATGGAGGTCCAGGTCGAACCGCTGAGCTCCGTGCTCCAGGCCTGCGAGGATGAGGCGTCGAAGAGAACGGAGGTGCTGGTGTTGATGAGCCTATCGCTGACGGCCATGAACGCCTGCGGCAAAGAGGAGTTGGCGGTGGTCGCGTTGGGGTTCACGCTCCTTTCGATCACCGTTATTGTCAGCGGAGAGTTCCAATTGGTTGCGGTATTCCCCTTGTTGTCCCTCACGGTGAGGAAGACCATGAACATGCCCGGGACGTCGTAGGAGTGGGTGTTGCTAAAAGAAGTGGTGTTCTCGATGGCGCCATCACCAAAGTTCCATTGATAGTTGGCGATCTTTCCAGTGGCGGTACTGGTCGAGGCGTTGAAGGTTATGACCTCCCCGACCGCCGCCGCCATCCTGTCCGCGACCAATCCTGCGGTGGCCCTGCCCTCGCCGCTCCCCATCAAAAGCACCGCTCCGGCGATGGCGGCGATCATCAAGACCACGCTCAACACGATAGCGATCACCTTCGTGGATGGCCGTTTCTTACGTACATCCTCGGGAAGGGTACGGTTGTCTGCTCCCACCATGAACGTCTCCTCGCCTCTTCCCTGCAGCCAGAAGGGAAGAATAAGGTGGGATTAAGGTAAAACTATAAATATATTCTGCGCTGGTTGGTCATAAATTATCATTATTCGAAATAACATCTATATTCTCTTCATAATTTTTCTATCATCCAGTGTCCATCATTTGAAAAATGGGCTCTATGGAGCGTCTGTTTAACAGATTTGTACAATGGATATTGCCACGGAACGGAACGTGATAATGAGATCGAATCATTACCATCAAAACGGCTCTTGCTGCTGATTGGTTATAGGCCTGTGAGCATGGTCGTTCTCATCACCTCAGGACCCGAAGCTCCACCCCGGCCGGGTTGAGGTCCCATATCAGCTCCCGGGCGATCCTCAGCTTCTGCCGCTTTACATCAACGTCCCTCCCGGGCTTGGGTCGAGGGTCCTCCATGTCGAATCCCAGGAGATCGATCCGCGTGGCCCCAAAATGCCGAGCGAGCATGACCGCACGGTCGCCGTCGGTGAACCCTCCGAAGTTGAAAATGCCCTCGAACGGCCGTGCTTGGGTTGTGGGGGTTATCTTCCCACCGAACCACGGTACGTATCTCTCGATCCTGTCAAGATTGTCACCATGGGCCAGGATCACCGCCACCGATCCCTGGGCATTGGCACAGATCTGGTCCTCGACCTCACCGTCAAGATCGGTAACGATCAGGTCCGGCACCATGCCTAACTCGTGCATGAGCTTGGAGGTCGCCCCGTCGGCTGCCAGCACCGTTCCCTCGATAGTGTGCCTACGTAAGCTCATCTCTAAACTGGGCCCGTCGCCAAGGACCGTCACCTTCTCGCCTATGAGACGCTGGAGGCAGTCAGGATCACAGATGGTCCTTCCCTTGCACATCCGATGGAGGCGATACGCGGAAGCCTCGTCATCCCTCGTTGAGAGGCGGAGATCGCTCACGATACGATGATAGTACGGCTCCCACTCTAGGAATTCCATGGCACACCTACTCGGCGCCGTCGGCGTCGACGGCCGCCTCATCTCCTTTTGGGCCGTACATGTCCCGCAGGGAGGTGCTGAGGAGCCCTCCGAACCCTGCCAGCAGGAAGCCGGCGACGATCTCCAGAACGATGATCGTCTGGTCGAAGTCGCTGTACCCGAAGAATACCTCGGTGGCGTCCAATGCGCCCTGGATGATGAAGCCCAGCGCAAAAACGGTGACGGAGGCGATTATGTAAGGGTATGACAGCGTCCCCTTGTTCAGGTAGTGGCTTATGAAAAGCCCTACCTGGTATGTGAAGTAGGCGAACACCCACATCCACATCGTACCGTTGATGAAGAGCAATATCTTCAGGAATATGTCGTCATCAGGGTCCACCAGTGCCGCGTCCACTCCGTACATGACCCCGAGAAGGACCAGTAGGCCTGCAAGGACCACGAACGGCATCAGGGTGCTGCCCGACCTCATCGCCCTCCGAGCATTGGACCACCAATCGCTTAACCAATCGCCCAGCTTATAGGCGAACACCAGCAGGTACAGCCCCACCACCGCCCAGATCATCGCCAGTCCAATATTGGTGAAAGATACGTCGGTGTCCCCGTTGAACAGCTTCACCAACGGGTCCAGAAGAGCGAATGTGCCGAAGACCAGCAGCGCAAGCCCTATGGGAGGGAACAAGCGCTTGCGGATCTTGTCGTCGTTGAGCATCTTGATGAGAATGTAGTAGGTGCTCTCCACGGTCGGCGCCTGCTTGACAAACACCTTCCGGACCGAGTCCACCTTGACACGGGAGGATATGACGGGGTAGATGTACTCATCCTCCGCCCCATCGGACACCAGGACCACCCGGTCCGGCTTCACCTCCTTGAGCACCGTCTCGAGCTGCGTGGATAGGGCGAGATCGCTCTGATAACCGACATGGGTGTCCCCGCATATCGTGGCCACCACTACGTCCATCCCCTGCTTAAGCATCTCGTCGTACAGGCTCACCGCGGCCAGGACGGTGTTGGTGTCGGAATCCTCAGGGTCCTTCACGCCGAGGGACATGGCAGCGTTGAGGTTCTCTTCGCGACCGATGAATGGGCTGTTAAGGCCAGTCTTGGACCCAAAATCATCATCACGGTCGACGCAGAGGACTAAAGTTCTCATCCTATATTCCTATCCAGTTCCCTCATTATTAAATTTTCCAGTTGCTATCTGAACCTGTCGTACCTTTATCGCAGGTTAACGGGCCATGATTGGTGCGATAGTTAATTCTTCCTATGGCCGATGTGAAAGAGAGGAAAAACAATGATATCTAAGGAGAGAATGCTATAAAATCGATCATCTGATAATAGCATAGCCATGGTCAGCGAGATCCCTCCGGGGGCAAGGGACGGATGTATCAAAAGTTGATTTTTCTGTCAAAATGATTATAATAAAGGTAGCAAATCCAAAGGTTTGGAAATCTTATGGACAAAACAACTGGCCTCAAGGAATGTCCTCGCTGTGGACTGAGGAACCGCCGGGGAGCTTACCAATGTGATTTCTGCGGTTGGGACTTCAAGACAGCTTCCGATGACTGGATGGGCCAATTGAACGATCTCGAGAAGATAAACCGGGAGGTAGCGACCATCGACATGGACACCTCCACGATGTCCAAGATCGAACTCACCATGAGGCGTCCCGCGGACATACCCGCCAAGGAGAGAAAGCCAGAGCCTCCGGTGGAGCCCGCCCAAGTCACCGCCCAGGACCATGGCGATGTTCTCGCCCAGCCAGTGGCGGAGGTCCACTCCGTGGCCGAGCCGACCGTGGATGCGGTGACGGAAGCAGCGGTCAAGGAGGAGGCCCAGGTGGTAGCACCCCCGGCCGAGGTCAGTGCATCAACGGTCCCGGAGGCGAGAGCACCTGCCCGCAGCACGGTAAAGGACGAGAGCAGGCTTACCGATCTCCTCCAAAACCGATACCTCCTTCCTGGAGGCATGGTCACGGCCGGATTGGCGGCCTACGCCGCAGGCATGCTGATGGTGACATCCCAGATGGTCGGCACTGTGGTCGGCTGGGGTATCGCGGCCCCTGCCTCAGGCCTGATGGCTTACGGCGTCATGCGCCTCGCACCCCTGCTCAAGCACAACGGCCGGGAGCGGGAGACCGTTCTCTGCCCCGTGTGCCACGAGGTCGTTAGCGATAAGGACCCCCGATGCCCTTCCTGCGGCATGAAGTTCCAGGAGTCCTCGACCAAGGAGTAGAGGCATGAGGATCACGTGGCATGGTCACTCCTGTTTCGAGATCAAGAACGCCATCAGCTTGGTGATAGATCCCCATGACGGAAAGTCCATCGGTATCAAGCCGCCGGTGGTAAGGGGGGACGTCGTGCTCGTGACACATGAGCACTTCGATCACAATTGCGTGCGCATCGTGAAGGGGGATCCTGCTGTCGTCCGTGAGCCCGGCGAGCACATGGTCAAGGGATTGCGCATCATCGGCCTGCCCACCTTCCATGACCACGAGTCCGGGTCCAAGAGAGGCCGCAACATCATCTACTCTTTCGTATTCGATGGCATACGCATCTGCCATTGCGGTGACCTCGGGCACATGCTCAGCAAGGAGCAGATAAGGACCATCGGCCCGGTGGACGTTCTCTTCGTCCCAGTGGGCGGCACCTTCACCCTGGACCTCGCTGAGGTCAGGGAGCTTATTTCGATCATCGAGCCCAGGATCGTCGTGCCGATGCACTACCGCTGGGGCAGTCTGTCCATATCTGTGCAGACCATAGAGCCCTTCCTCGAGGGCATACCCGAGGAGCAGGTGCTGGGGGTCGGCAACGAGGTCGAACTGATAAAAGAGGAGCTTCCTCCCATCACCGAGTATTGGGTGTTCTCGCCTTGACACAGTGGCGATATCAATGGAGGATCACGGGAAAAGCGCGTCCTCGACCCTGCCCATCTCGATAGGCGTGGAGCGGAACCCTATCGCCGCCCCCTTGGTGTTGGCGATCATGCATGCGCCGACCAAAGGCGAGCCGTAGTTTAGGGTACCTATAGCTGCGGGGACCTTGAAAAGGGATCGTAGCATCTCCAGCTCGGCCTTGGTGGTGGACGGGTGGCATAGGATGCCTTTGTTGGTGGCGACGCAGACCGATCCCACGGTCTTATGGCCAGCCACCATGCCCTGCACCACCTCGACCTGCAGGATGTCCGTGATCTGCTTGATCGCTGAACGCCCCAGGTCAGGGTTCACCAGGGCAGCGTTGTCGTTGACCAGGATGTTGTTTCCGCAAGCGCTCATGCGGTCCCTGATCCTCTTGAACGGCAGGATCTTTATGATGGGGCGGACCTCGGACAGCGCGACCATGCTCGAGGTTATGCCCCCGTAGGAGTTCATGGCCGTCAGCGACCCAAGTATGTTGGAGGAGGCCAGGGGGGTCTTCATGACCGTGACCTCCATGCCTTCCGCTATATCGTCGATCAGCGGCTGGGGTGCGTCTGGGGGAACAAGGGCGATGCTCTCATTGGCCACACAATAGACCCCGATGAAGGGATTGCCGTTGTAGCTAGAGAGCTTCATCATCTAGAGCACCGTGTTCACTCTTCCACGGTGGCGTCCTCGGGCAGGGAGACCTCGACCAGCCCATCCTCGAACTTCACGGCCTTCACCGTGATGCACAGGGGGGGCCTTTGGATCCCGTTGACCCAGATGGCTTCGTTAAGGCGGTGATCGATCCAAATGTTGTCCTCCTTGGCCTTCATGTGGCGGATGACGTGTTCACGGATCTCGTTGATGGCCCTCTTCGCCCTCTTGGAGCGGGGAGCGGCCTTGGTCTTCCTGAGCGTGATGTTCATGATCTTCTCGTCCATGCAGATCACTCCTTGAGCTTGCTGTGCCTCCAGCTCCTTCTCTTAGGATGCCGGAGAACGGTCCTGTTGGTCCTCATCATGACCCAAGCAGGTACCCTGCGGTTTGATTTTTCCGCCCTCATGAGGCGGGCCTTCATAGCTGTCGGCTTGTTCCTGGCCATAAGATTACACCCTTTCGATCTTAATATCTCTCTTCTGTGGCGACACTTTCCTTAGTATTGACTTCAAGGTGTTGTCGTCCAATTGACCTTGGATCCTTCCCATCTGCAATAGGCGGATGAGCTGGTCCTCCACCGCGGCAGCGACATCAGGATGAGCCATCCTGACCTTACCCAGCCGCTCCCGCGCTTCCGGGGTAAGGATCTGCCGCATGATGGCCTGACGCTCTGCTTCCATCTGCTTCTGACGTTCGGCCATCATAGCCTGCTGCTGCAGCTGGGCCTCTTGGGACTGCTGCAGCTGGGCCATCTTACGGCGTCGAAGTTCCTCGAGCTCGGCGTCCTGCATATTGATACCTCCACTATCGATATCAGTGGGTCTCGTCGTACACTTCCTTGGCGACCCTGTCGAGCATGGCCTGACCCTTGGGAGTGATGACCCTTCCGTCCCTCTTCTGCTTGGCGATGAGACCGGACTGCTCCAGCTGAATGAGGCAGCGGCGGGCGATCGCCCGGCTCCCCTTCACTGCCTTGTTGGGCTTGGAACCGCGGTCAGCGAACCCGCCGTACTCCCCGGCAAGCCGGGAAGTACCGATGGGCCCCTTAAGGTAAACCTTTCTCAGTACCGAGGCCGACCGAGTGTACCACCAGTCATCCTGGACGGGGGCATTCTCGGTGTGCCTTCCGGTCTTCGCGAACTCTGCCCACTCCGGGACCTTGATCGTTTCCATCTGCTTCAGCTGAGCCGCTGTCTTGGCGATAAGCTTCTCCGGCGGGACATCATAGACTGTGACCATCTAACCTACCTCGAAATGATATTGATACTACCCAAATATGGATAATGCCTACGGCATTAATATAGAGGTCGTATAAAAGCGTTTCCAGAGAAGATTGTATCTGGAAAGACCCTTAACGCGCTCTGCCAGCAGGCGAACGCCTCCTCCAAGGGAGGTGCTGCGGACAGACAATCACTGGTGAGCTAAATAACCTTGCCCCCGCCCTTGATCAGAAAAACGAGCTGGTCCTGATCGGTCGTTCTGCGTACCTGCTCCGTGCTAACAGTAACCATGTCGTTCCTGCACTTATTTTGATGACGCGCGGAAGCCAAGTCCGCCTGGAGGGAGCATTCGGCGGTCTAAAATAGTAAGGAGGGGATTGATGCGGCATGCGATTCATCGTTGCCATCACCGGATGCTCCGGTATCCGTTATGGAGTAAGGCTCCTTCAGGAGCTCGAGGGTGAGAAGGAGCTGATCGTCTCCGACATGGGCAAGAAGGTCCTGGAGGAGGAGACGGACCTCGAGGTCAAGGCCCTGGAGCCGCTGGTGGATGAGATGTATGACAACGATGACCTGTTCGCACCGCCGGCTTCCGGCACCCATAAGGCCGATGCCATGATCATCTGCCCCTGCACCCAGTCCACGATGGCCAAGCTGGCATCGGGGTGCTCTGACAGCCTGATCACCAGAGCAGCGTCGGTGGCGCTGAAGGAGAGAAGAAAGCTCATCTTGGTCCCCCGGGAGACGCCCCTGAGCGTGATAATGCTCGAGAACGAGCTGAGGCTTGCCCAGGCCGGGGCAGTGATACTTCCAGCCTCACCTGCCTTCTACCATGAGCCCAGGAGCATAGATGACATGGTCGATTTCGTCGTGGGCAAGGTCCTAGACCAGGTAGGCCAGGAGCACAGCCTTTTCAAGCGCTGGGAGTGAGGGTCGGGACCTTATCGGGGACCCTTGTTCCAGTCCGTCCAAATGAACGTCCCGACAGCCCGCTTGTCAATGGCGGGGTCTTGGTTCGGGGCTCCATCAGGGTGCGGTTCTAGCTTCTTTGGTGGAGATCATCCGTCATCCGGCTACTCCACGTAGATGGCGGGCCTGTGAGGCTGGGCCGCGCGTGCCTTCTTCTGGGGATCGGGAGCGGTGGGGTCGTCCGCGGAGTAGACACCTACCTCGCATCCCAGCTCCCTCGCCAGGAACACGGCCGCATCCTGAAGATAAGCCTTTTCATCGACATCCATGGCCAGTTTGCTCAGCTCCACCTCTGATCTCTTCAGGAGGTCCTCGGCGGTCTTCCGTGCGAAATCCGCGGACTCCTTCCCGCGTCGCTTGAGGTCATCCTTGGCCATCACGGCCTTGGTCAGCCCGGGAACGCTCAGCTGCTTGGAGCGGGCGAGCTCCAGGCCCAGTTCCAGAACGTCCCGCTTCCACTTGGGGGATACATAGAGGTACAGCCTGCGGGGGGCGATCCCGGTCACCTTCAGGATCTCGTTGATGTCCGTGATCACTTCCTTGAGGTAGTTCTCCGACGCCTCGGCGAGGGCGTCCGTCGGAAGCTCGTCGGACGTGGGGAAGGGGGTCGTGGAAACGAAGCCTTGCTCGCCTATTCCTGCCCACATCTCCTCTGCAACATGAGGGGTGATAGGAGCCATCATGCGTATCCAGGAACGGAGGAGATGGGAGATGGTGTGAGCGTTCCCTCCTCCCCGCCGCATGTACCAGCGCACATCGGACAGCGTCTCGAAGTAGGCCTCGTTGGACGTTCTCCTCAGGTCATACTCCTCCATGGCCCTGGCGATGGCGAGCGCGCGGTTGGACATGCGGGATAGTAGCCAGTCATCCACCTTTTGCCGCTCGGCGCCCGGTAGGGCCTTGAGCTCATCGACGGTGCGAAGGATCCGGTCGATCCTTGATGAATAGTTGTCGATGGCGTTCTCGTCCCACTCCACGTCAGCGAAGGGGGAGGCGATGTTGGCGTAGTACAGCCTGAGGGCGTCCACGCCGAAGCGCTCCGCCGCGTCCGGTATGGGCTCAGCGCCACCCTTGGATTTCGATATCTTGCCCAGCTTCCCGGTCACGTACCAATTGACGAATATCCCGCGGGGCCACAGCTCCTCGGGGAGGATGGCCACATGGTTCATGAGGAAAGCGGGGAAGTGGACCGTCATGTGCTCCTTGCCCCCGAGGTTTATGTCGAGGGGGTACCAGTAGGACACATCCTTCCTGATGCGCTCCAGAAGCTCGACAGAAACCCCGATGGACGCGGCGACCTGGGCGGCATCACCCTTTCCCAGGTACACGTAGTCGAAGAACTCCTCCGTCAGGGAGGACAGGGGGAGCTGCCCGGAGTTGTAGTAGTGGGACACGAGGTAGTAAATGGGGTAGAGGGTGGAATCGGAGATGGCCTCGATGATCCACTTGTTGTCATACGGGAACCTGGTTCCCAGCCAGTTCCCCTGGCGGACGCAGGCCCGCTCGCGGAACCAGTCGAGCACTCCCTGGATGTTCACGTAGTAGTCCTGGGGGAGTATCTGCATGCTCTTGGCGTGTCGCTTGCTGTCCTCGGTGAGCGAGGGATTTGCATAATCGATGAACCACTGGTCAGGGACCTTCCGGATCACGACAGGGCGACCGCAGCGGCAGATCACCTCCTCCGAAAGATCGTAGAACAGCTCGGCCTCCCCGCTCTCGATCATCATCTGCTTGATGAGCTCCTTGGCCTCCTCGACCTTCATACCCGAGAACTGACCTGCGTTGGAGCTCATGCGCCCGGTGTGGAAGCCGTCCTTGTAGATGGCCTTCTTGGCCTCGTCCAGCCGGGGGTCCCCGGCCTCGATTATGCCCATCTTGTCGATCATCTCCACCGCCGGGAGGGGGCCGTAGCCCTTGGTCTCGATGATGGGGATGGGCTCGATGGCACGCACCATGGCCGGGTCCAGGCCGTACCTGGCCATGGTGGCCTCGTCCTCCTGCAGGAGCTTCAGGGAGATCCAATCGTCCGGGGCGTCCGAGGGCACGCTGGTCACCAGGCCGGTGCCGACATCGGGCTTGCAGAACGTGGCGGGAAGCACGGGAACCTCGCGGTGTATGACCGGTGCCACGCATGTCTTACCAATAAGCTCGGTGCCAGGGATGGTTCCCTCGAGGACGAGATCGTCCTTCTGGTAGCGCATCTTGTCGTAGGACGGCCGGCTTATGACCCAGGGCTCGCCCTTGCGCCTCACCTTGACATACTCGACATCGGGATTGACCCAGAAGTTGGTCTGTCCGTAGACCGTCTCCGGCCTCAGGGTCGCAGCCACCAGGAAGAGGTCCCCGCACCTGAACTTCAGCAGCGTATACTCGTTGGTCTCGGCGTTGCCGCCCTTGGACAGGTCGGTCTCGGAGGCGTCCACCGCCACCGGTCCGCACTCCACGCATGCCGGGGCGAAATAGGGCTTCTGAATGAGCAGCCCCCTGTCATGCAGCTTTCTGAACTGCCACTGGATGAACTGACCGTAGTCAGGATTGGTGGTGGAAGTGAAGCGCCGCCAATCCGCTAGGAAACCGAACCTCTTCCAGTACTGGTTCACATATACCTGGTTGAAGAAGTCCACAACCTTCTGGGGCTCGGTCAGATCAGCGAGCTTCTCAGGCGGGCAGCCGTTGGCCAGGAGGTAGTCGGTGGTCTTCTGGTCCTTCTCCCGGATCCTCTTGGCCAGGGATATGGCCCCGTTGCCGGTGGCATGGGTCCCCACGGGGAACAGTACATTGAACCCGCACATCCTCTTGTAGCGCGTGATCGCATCCACGTAGGTGTAACCGCGCATGTGGCCCACGTGGAGGTAGCCGGTCAATCCCGGGTAGGCGAAGATCATCATGAACTTGGGCCTATCGTCCCTATTCGCCTCGAATATCCCGGCCTCATACCAGCGCTGCTGCCACTTGGCCTCTATCTCCGCGGTCCAGCTCGACATATAACTAACCTATCGGCCAGGAACATCGTATTCATATAAATGGGTTTTTTAGCGGGTGAAGATCAGGTCTCAAGGGAGCTTTCCTTGATCGTTCTCCGTGCTTCAGGGTCGAGGAACAGTTCGTTGATTAGTAAGGGGTGGCAGGATGTCCGGGGACAGGTCATCGAAGGCTTGTGGGAGCATGAAAGCAAACCTATTTGGACCCCCGGCTGGAATATTTCCCTAATTGGCCTATGAGCGACAGCCTCCCTTTTCCAGACCCTCACCTCTCAGTACTGGGGGGATCTGTTTGAACAGAGCGATGGCAATGACGGTGATCGCTCTGCTGTTCTTGGCCCTTCTCCTGACCGCTACGTCCACCGCCGAGGCCAGGGAGGGTTATGAGCTGGAGAGCGTATGGTTCTCCGGGGAGACGCAGTTCAACAGGCCGACGGGCATTGCAGTCGACGTTTGGGGTTACATCTATGTCGTCGATTCCAGCAACAACCGTATCCAGATCTTTGATGGCAGTGGGGTCCTCCTGACCATGTGGGGGCGCCAGGGGTCGGAGGAAGGGGAGCTCAACGGCCCCATGGGGGTCGCCGTGGACGCATCGGGAAACGTGTACGTCACCGACGCCAACAGGGTTCAGAAGTTCACCAGGGGCGGGGACCTGGTGGCCTCATGGGGAGGCATGGGTGCCGGAGACGGCGAGTTCAACGGACCGTGGGGGGTAGCCGTCGACCCCTTCGGATACGTCTATGTGGCCGATACCTGGAACCACCGCGTGCAGAAGTTCGATGGGGACGGCAGTTACATCTCCCAGTGGAGCGGCTGGGGCGGGGGAGGGGTGGACGAGTACCCCACTGGGGTGGCGGTGGATAGCATCGGGAACGTGTATGTGGCCGACCTGAGCCGTGATCTTGTCACTAAGTTCGATGCCAACGGGACCCTCCTGTCGACATGGGGCGGTATGAGCTACAACGAATCGCAGCTCCGGGGGCCCCAGGGGGTGTCCGTGGACAGGTCTGGAAACGTTTACGTGGCCGATACCCAAAACGGCAGGGTACTGGAGCTGGATGGTACCGGTGAGCTTGTCAGGACGTTCGGTGGTCAGGGGCAGGGCGGTGGCGAGCTCGACCGGCCAGGCGCAGTGACGGTCGATATCTCTGGCAACGTGTACGTCGCCGATACCTGGAACCACCGCGTGCAGAAGTTCGGGGGGAACGCCACGCTTCTGATGAGCTGGGGGAGCCAGGGAAGCGGTGAGAGATGGCTGCACGGACCGACCGGCCTCGCCGTGGACCCAGATGGCAATGTTTTCGTCGCGGACTCGAAGAACGACCGCATACAGAAATTCGATGCCAGCGGGAGGTTCTTGGAGGAATGGGGCGTCAGCGGCAAAGGGGAGGGGGAGCTGGATGCACCTTGGGGTATCTCCGTGGACCCGGCCGGGAATGTGTACGTTGCTGATTCCAGCCATGTCCAGAAGTTCACGGCCAAGGGGGTGTTCCTGACCAATTATGTGATGGGCGACGGGGAAGGTTCTGCACGCCCCGCAGGTGTTGCCGTGGACTCGACGGGGTTCGTCTACGCCACCGACCATCAGAACAACTGCGTCTACAAGTTCGACGGGCAGGGAGCGCCTGTGGCTGTGTGGAGGGATGACGACGGCGAGGCCTTGTTCCAATGCCCCTGGGGGGTGGTGGTGGATGCATCCGGCAACGTGTTCGTGACCGACTACTTCGCAAACTCCATCCTCAAGCTGGATCCCGAGGGTGACCGTATGGCAGTGTTTGGCCGTCACGGCCCTGATGGTGTGGAGCTCAACGGGCCCGTGGGCATAGCCCTGGATGACACGGGATGCATCTACGTGACAGACTACCGCAACAACCGGGTCCAAAAGCTGGACTCTAACGGAGGGGTGGTCGCAATGTGGGGCCACTACGGCTACGATGGAGGGCAGTTCAGGAGCCCTACGGGGATAGCCGTGGACCCGGCCGGCCATGTATACGTCGGCGATTATCTCAACAATCGCATACAAAAGTTCGGTCCGGACATCACGCCCCCATATCTCCTGGGGATCAGTCCTGCGGATGGGGAGGAGGATGTGGACCCTGCCTCATCGATCGACCTGATGTTCGGGGAGGCTATGGACACGGCATCGGTGGAGGGAGCGTTCGTGGTGAGGACCGCGGATGGTCAGGAGGTCAAGGGCGATATCGTGTGGAGCGAGGGGAGCACCATGTGCACCTTCACTCCCTCGACGAGGCTGGAGCATAACGTCACCTACGTAGTTCATTTGCTGGAGGGTGCGACGGACGCTGCCGGGAATGCAATGGTCCCGGTAACGGAGACGATGTTCCGGACTGCGGCAGGGAACGCCACGACCATCATGGTGATGGGGTCCCAGCTCGCAGAGTCCCTGTACAATGCGGTCACCCCCAAGGTAAACATCGCTGGTTCCATCCTCGGCAGCTCCGAGGTGGTGAACGTGACCTGGAGCAATGACAGGGGAGGATCGGGGGTCGCGACCGGCACATCAGAGTGGAGCATCCCGGAGGTGAAGCTGTCCTCAGGCGTGAACAACATCACCATCTTTGTCCAGTATGCATCCGGAAGGACTAACTCCCAGGCCATCTCGGTGGTCTATCATCCCTCGGAGGGATCGGCACAGAGCGGGTTCAGCGTTACATCGGCCGAGGCGCTCCTGGGCCTGGGCGCGGCGGTGGTCGCCGGAGCCGGAGGGCTATACCTGTGGCGCCGACGGAGGAGAGACATCGAATGAGCTGATATAGCGCCCTCGTAGGGTCAGGCTCCGTTCAAGTTCCCTTCTTCTGGGAGCCTCTGTTCCTGCGCACCAGGAGCACGATCCCAGTGGCCCCAACGATGGAGATCCCTGTGACGGCGAGAAGCTCATAGCCGGAGTCCGTCAAGGATGGACTTGGGATGGACGCGCTCACGATGGGGGCCTCGGGGCCCTCGCCCGCCTCGTTTATCGCCGTGATGGAGTAGTAGTAAGTTGTCCCGGGCTTGCGGTCAGCGTCCTCGAACGAGGGCGAGGCCACCAAGGTGATGTAGCTGAGGGCATCAGGGGCGGTGCCGCGGTAGATGATGTATCCCGTGATGGCCGCTCCGCCGGATCTGCTCGGAGTCTTCCAGGTGAGGATTATCTTCCCATCCGCCGCTACAGCGGTGAGGTCCAAGGGTTCGGAGGGTACGGAGTATGGTGAGATGGTGATGTTCAGCTCGCTGCTTCGAGCGCTCTCCCCGAGGGAGTTCATTGCCGTGATGGCATAGTAATATGTCATACCCTTGACCGTGGTGGTGTCCAGGTACCATACGTCGGTGGTATTGGCAAAGGGGATGAGGACCGACGAGCTGACCCCACGGTAGACGGTGTACCCAGATATGGGGAAGCCACCGTCCGCTGCAGGCGCTGTCCAGTTGAGGAGCACGTTCCCATCGTTCACCAGGGCCACCAGGTCCTGCGGGACGGAGGGCGCCGAGAGCGTTCCGTTCGAGGCAATGGATGCCGTGGGAGAGCGATCGCTCTCCCCGACCTCGTTCACAGCGGTGACAGCGTAGGTGTAGCTGACCCCACTGGCCACGTCCAGGTCGGTGAAGGACGTATCGTTGGTGACCCCCCATACGGACATGGAGGCTATGCTCAGCCCTCTGTAAACGTTGTATTGCGTAACGGGGGACCCTCCGTTGCTGCCCGGCGCCGACCAGGTCAGGGTGATGAATCCGTTGCCGCCGGTGGCCGTCAGGTCCGTGGGGGCGGAAGGCCGGACGATGAAGACCGCAGAGACCGTGGAGCTCCTGTCCCCTTCGGCAGGGTTCAACGCACTGACCTGGTAGTAGTACAGGATGCCGTTGGCGATCGTGCTGTCCGAGAAGGTGGAGCCGGTGGTGGTCGCGAGGTAACTGAGGGAGGTAGCGCTTGTGCCTCTGTACAGCTTGTAGCCGGTGATGTCTTTCCCACCGTTGTCCGATGGCGCCGCCCAGGAGAGGTCTATCCGGCCATCGATGGCAGTGGCACGGAGACCGCTCGGTGCTCCTGGTGCGGTCGCCGGTGCTTGGGGCAGTGCGGAAAGCTCGTTGGACCTTGTCCCCTCGCCCACATCGTTCACGGCGGCGACCTGGTAATAATAGGTGAGACCGTTGGTCACTGTAGAATCGACGAACGAGAGGCCGTTCTCGACCCCCTCCAGGTACGTTCCTTCGCCAGACACGGTCCCGCGATAGATGGCGTACACCCCAATGGGGCTGCCGCCGTTGCTGGTGGGCGCTGACCAGGACAACGTCACCTGGCCGTTGCCCGATGTCGCGGATTTCAGGGTGGGTGCGCCGGGCACGGTGGCGGGGACAGCGGAAAGCTCGTTGGACTTCGCGCCCTCGCCTACAGCGTTCACCGCACTGACCTTGTAATAGTAGCTCTGACCGTTTGTGAGGCCAGTATCGGTGTAGCTCGACACCGCCCCAAGGGTGGTCAGGAGAGTCTCCCCATTTGAAGCAGTACCTCTGTAGACCCTGTATCCCGTGATCGCGCTTCCGCCGTCACTGTTGGGTGCCGTCCATTTGATGATGATCTGCCGATCGGAGGCTGTCAATGAGTCCAGGGCCGGTGCTGCAGGAGCGGTGTTAGGGGCAGCAGGGGTTGCGGAGACCTCATTGGACAGGGCACCTTCTTCCACCGCGTTCACGGCACTGACTTTATAGTAGTAGGTCTGTCCGTTCGCCAGCCCACCGTTGGTGTACGAAAGGACGTTGCCCACGGTCGTCAGGTAGCTCTCACTGCCGGCAGAGGTACCGCGGTAGACCTTGTATGAGGTTACGGCACTGCCGCCGTTGGAGCTGGGTGCTGACCAGGACAACGTCACCTGGCCGTTGCCGGGGGTCGCGGAGTTCAAAGTGGGTGCGCCGGGCACGGTGGCGGGGACAGCGGAAAGCTCGTTGGACTTCGCGCCCTCGCCTACAGCGTTCACCGCGCTGACCTGATAGTAGTAGGTTTGCCCGTTGGTGAGCCCGTCATCAACATATGAGAGCGCGGTACCGACCGATGCGAGGAGGGTCCCACCTCCTGCACTGTTCCCGCGGTAGACCTTGTATTCAGTTACCGAGCTCCCGCCATCGCTGCTTGGGGCGGACCATGATAACGTCACCTGGCCGTTGCCCGCTGTCGCGGAGCTCAGAGTGGGTGCGCCGGGCACGGTATCCCCTGATTCGGGCGTTGCGGAGCGCTCAGCGGAACGGTCGCTCTCCCCGACCTCGTTCACCGCGCTGACCTGATAGTAGTAGGTTTGCCCGTTCGTTAGACCAGTATCTGTGTAGCTGAGGACGGCGTCAACTGCGGTATGGAAGCTCTCGGCGCCCGAGGAGGTGCCGCGATAGATGTTGTATCCGGTGATAGCACTTCCTCCATCACCCGGCTTTGACCAGGATAGGGTCACCTGGCCATCGCCCGCCGTTGGTGTATTGAGGGTGGGGGCATTCGGTCTCGTAGCTGGTGCCGAAGGTGTTGCCGAGACCTCGTTAGACAAGGCGCCCTCGCCCTGGCCATTTACCGCGCTGACCTGATAGTAGTAAATCTGACCGTTGATCGCGGACGTATCGGTATAAGTGAGCACGACACCAAGCGTTTCCAGGATCACCTTGCTGTCGGCTTCTGTCCCACGATACACCTTGTAGGCAATGATCGCATTGCCACCATTGCTGGGCGCCGACCAGGATAGTGTCACCTGGCCGTTGCCGGGGGTCGCGGAGTTCAAAGTGGGTGCGCCGGGCACGGTGGCGGGGGTGGCAGGAACCTCATTCGACCATTCCCCCTCGCCCTGGATGTTCAGCGCGCATACTCTATAGTAGACCGTTACACCGTTGGTCAGAGGTGAATCGGTGAATGTGTGGACGTTACCTAGGGAAATGATGGACCCCAGCGACCCCTGGATAGTGCTCCTGGATATGTTGAATCCCGTGATATCGCTCTCCCCTTGGGAGGCAGGAGCTTGCCAGGACAAAGTTACCGCTCCGTTCGATGGAGAGGCGGTCAGGTCCTGAGGTGGACCGGGGACCCCAGGATTGAGAGCATCGACCTGAGCGGGAGATAAGTATAGTGGAGCTGCTAAAGAGCAAAGTAGAACCAAGATCGTGGCAAGCACTGAAGGCTTCATCCAGGCGGTCCCCCACTATTATCTCAGTTGATATCGTTTGGTATGCTATGGATATAATCATTCCCATTGGGGGTTTCTGAGGCGGTCTGACCTAGCTCCAGATGCTTGGAATGATTAACATTTGTAATCTCTTTTTTATGCTAGACGCAGCAATTGTCAAGTTCTATGATTCTCTCATTGATAGTGTTCATCATCAAAATCGTTGTCTGATCGCCTCTTTTTTCATATTGGCCGTTCCCTGAGCCATTTATCCACGAGTAAATCATATAATACTAAAAAGCGAATTAACCCAACAATTCAGCTCAAGGGAATGGGATACAGTGTTTGACATATCAGCCTCTTATCGTGTCCAACGAATAACGTCGCGGTGCCGCGTTGAGCCGGCATCGTCCCGGCGTCCTACGGGGGAGGCAAATATCCGTTTTGAAAAAATATCAAACGTTGTTAATATTTATCAAGAAATGGTCAAAAAAAGAATGTCTGGCTAAGCGTTATTAACAGGTATCGAAATCGATATGACGAAGGTATGACCTCGACATACTTTGGCATACAATTAAATAGTTTACAAATCATTTCCTTCTACATCCTGAGCAAACAGGTGGGCTGACCTTGGACGGAGAAAGGATATCACTGCGTTTGGAGACCGAGGATCTAGAGCTGCTCGATGATTTCATCGAGAGGCATCCAGAGTACTCGAACCGCTCCAACCTCGCTAGGGTAGCTTTTCGCGCGTTCATAGAGCAGATCGAGGGGACAAACAAGACCAGCGCCGAGGACGCCAAGCAAGACACCAATGTGATCTCGGTCAGGGTCCCCCCGTTCATACACAACTCGATCGTGAAAATGGTACGGAATGGGCTATTCAATTCCACCGAAGAAGCGGTCCTGGATTGTGTCAGAAAGGTATATATCACATCGGAAAAAGCGCGTGAGGCCATGTTACAGGCGGATCTTGAGGCCTTCATGAACACGGTGCAGATATATCCTGGTTAGGGCTGGCTCGGAAGACCTTAGGGATGGGGTCGTCAGAAGGGATGGGATGCACGGTTTTGTGAGAACAAGACCGGTCGGCTCGCCTGTTGCGATGGTCCAAGAAGGAGTGTGGGGATGATGAATATTAAGAGAGAGCAGATAGTGGCCACCCTTAGTAAGGGTCTTGTCGAACCTAAGATCTCCGTGGTCGGATGCGGGGGCGCTGGCAACAACTTCGTCAACAGCATCTACTGGAGCAACAAGAAGGTGGAGACCGTGGCTGTCAACACCGACGAGACCAAGCTCGACAACATCGTGGCGCACAAGAAGGTCCTCATCGGAAAGGACGTTACCCATGGTGAGGGTGCCAAGGGATTTCCTGAGGTGGGAGAGCACTGTGCGGACATGGCCAGATCGCATCTCGCAAGCGTTCTAAAGGGCAGCGACATAGTCATAGTCATCGCCGGAATGGGCGGTGGGACTGGAACTGGGGCTGCACCTGTGGTCGCCGAGGTGGCCAAGGGACTGAACGCTGTAACTTTCGCCATCGCTATCAATCCCTTCTCCCATGAGAGGGGGAGGCAGGACACCGCCAAGGAGGGCATCAAGAAGCTCCGGAACGTAGCCGAGCACACCATCGTCCTGGAGAACGATCGCCTCCTGCAGCTCGCCGGGGACGTGTCCATCACCGAGAGCTTCGCGATCATGGAGCGGTCCATAAACGGTATGATCGACTCCATGACCCATCAGATATCCGAGGACGTGGTCGCACCCATTCGGGAGGAGGTTGACGCCTACATGCGCGAGAAGGCCTCGGTAGAGATAGTCAATAACGCGAACGCACTCCCCGTCACTGAGCTGATATCCGCCATCGAAGCTCACAAGACCGTAGAGATAAGCTTCACCTCGTCCGTAGATCCCCACCAGCTACTATCGAGATGAGAGGGAAAGGGCGTGCGGGCAGATTCCCCCCGCCCCCCTCCATTCCTTCTTTTTGCCATCTATTTATTAATGTTCGAACTGATGTAACGACGTGCGCGTAGGACTTGTCATAAACCCAATAGCCGGCATGGGTGGATCGGTGGGGCTCAAGGGCACGGACACCTCCGAGGTGCTCGAGGAGGCCATAAGAAGGGGGGCGACCCCCCAGGCAGAGGAGCGCACTTATGCCGCGATAAAGGCCGCGGGTGAGCTTATCGGTTACGAGTTCATCACCGCCAGTGGCAGAATGGGGGAGGATGTCCTACGTCGGTGTGACGCCAATACGATCGTTGTCCATTGCGTCTCAGATGGAACGACCGACCGCGACACCCTGGCCGCGTGCTCCCAGATCCTGTTGGCAGGGGTGGACACACTATTGTTCGCCGGGGGCGATGGGACCGCCCGGGATGTGATGGATGTTGTAGGTGAGAGGGTGCCGGTCATCGGCATACCCTGCGGTGTGAAGATGCAGTCCGGGGTGTTCGCCAACACCCCACAGGCCGCAGGGGTGCTGCTCCGCCGTTACCGCGTGGAGAGATTACCCTCAAAGAGAGCCGAGGTCATGGACATCGACGAAGAAGAGGTGAGACGAGGCCGGATCAACACATACCTCTATGGGTACATGCTGACCCCGGAGGAGACGAACCTTATGCAACCGTACAAGCTCGCCTTAGGGACGGGGGGCGAGGATGACCACAAGACCGAGATAGCCAGGTTCTTCGTGGAGAGCGTACGACCGGGAACACTCTATATCCTCGGTCCCGGGACCACTCTCGAAGCTGTTGGCAGGCAGATGGGCATCGATAAGACGCTCCTGGGGGTGGACTTGGTCGTAGACGGGCAGCTCATCGGTAAGGACGTCGATGAAAGGACCATACTGGATGCCTTGGAGAGATATTCTGAGGCCATGATAGTGGTTACGCCTATCGGGGGCCAGGGATTCATATTCGGTCGTGGGAACCAACAGATATCAGCGAAGGTCATCAAGAAGGTAGGGGTCCGCAACGTGGTCATACTGGCCACCCCCCGAAAAATGTTCGAGACCCGGACCCTGCGGGTCGACACCGGCGATGAGGAGCTCGACAAGGTCCTGCGCGGCTACGGCATGGTCGTCATCGGTTACTCCAAGCAGCTCGTGGTCCCCATCGATTAGTATTGCGTTCACTTCGTCAATAACGTGATGCGAGCCTTGTCGGACGCAATGGCAATTCATTTGTTATCAGATATGGTAAACAATCTGATACACAATTCATCAGAGCGCCGATGAGCTCATTTGATGAACGGCGGATCCGGCATTAGTGTAGAGCGAAAGTCTGGAATAATTTCTACCCAGTTCTCAATTGGAGGTTATGAAAATTGAATAAAAGGGTTTCATAGACCCGCTCCCTTGGCCTCTTGGTAGCCAAGCTCGAACGCCCTAACGTTGATGTCCCGGGCCTTCGCTGGTACCACCTCGAGAAGGGACTCCAGCATCCTGTCCTTGGACATGGGGAAGCCCTTGACCGCGGAGATCGCCCCTATGAGCACGGAGTTGGCGGCTATGGCCTTCCCGGCCTTCACCGCTAGGGCGGTGGCGTCCATCGCGATCAGGTTAGGATTTGCCTCCCTGATCGCCGATAGTACCTCATCCACGGCAGGGTACTTGTCCTGGCCAGCTGACACGCTGATGGGTACCACGGGGGTGGTGTTTGTGACTATTTGGCTGTCCTTATTGATCATGCTCAACGAGCGGCACGTTTCCACCGGCTCGAACCCCAGTAGCAGGTCCGCGGCTCCCATCGGTATCAGGGGGCTGAGGATCTCCCGCCCCATCCGGACCGAGCACTGCACGCTGCCTCCGCGTTGCGCCATGCCGTGTACCTCGGACATTGCCACCTCCAAGCCTTCGACCACGGCCGCGTTCCCCAGGACCGTGGATGCCAACAGCACGCCCTGGCCCCCCACTCCCACGAGCTGGATGTTGTACTTCATCTTACCACCTCGATGGCCTGCTTGGGGCACACCTGCGCGCACCCTCCGCAGCCGATGCACATGGTGGCATCGATCTTCACCGGCCCACCCTCCTTGCTCAGGGCAGGGCAGGAGAACCGGGAGACGCAGGTGTAGCAGCGGACACACTTCTCCTGGTCTATCTCGTACCGTGTGGGCACGAGCTTGCCCTCCTTGGTCTTAAGCAGGGGGCAGGCGTGCTTCGATATGACAACCGAGAGCCCGTCATACTGCACCGCCTCCTTCATTACCTCGATGGTGTCCTTGATGTTGTATGGGTCTACGGTGTGCACGAACTCCACCCCGCACGCCCGGACGAGGGGCTCCAACGGCATCGGAGGAGATTGCACGCTTCCGAACTCCCTCCCAGTGCCCGGGTTGGGCTGATGGCCGGTCATGGCCGTGGTGCGGTTGTCGAGTATGACCAGAGTGAACTTGTGCCTGTTGAACGCGGCGTTGATCAGTGGCGGTATCCCGGCGTGGAAGAAGGTGGAGTCGCCTATGAACGCCACCACCTTCTGTTCGGTGGCCTCGGAGAAACCCCCGGCCGCTCCCACTGAGGCCCCCATGCACAGCACGTAGTCCACGGTCTGCATTGGCGGCTGTATCCCCAGGGTGTAGCAGCCTATGTCCGATGAGTATATGGCGCCGTCCTTCCCCACGGCCTTCTTCACCGCGTAGTATGTCGCACGATGGGGGCATCCCGCGCACAGTACCGGAGGGCGGGAGGGGAGCTTGATCGACGGCAGCGGGAGGGGCTTCTTCTCCTCCCGCACCTTGAGGATGGACGAAAGCGAGATGATAAGGTCGGGGGAGAACTCGAAAGCCCGGGGAAGGTGCTTGGTGTGCTTCCCCAGCACCTCCACGTAGATGTTGTACTGCTGGGCAATCCTCCGCACCTCGTCCTCGAGGTAGGGCTCCAGCTCTTCCAGGACCACCACCCTCTGCTTTCCCTCCAGGAACCGGCGCACCTTATCCTCGGGCACGGGGTTGGTGAACCCCAGTTTTAGGATCTCCACGTCCTGCAGCCACTCCTTGGCGTAGGTGTACGTGACCCCGCTGGTCACGACTCCGACGCGGGAGCTGCCGGTGACGAAGTTGAGAGTGGAGCCCTCGGACATCCTGAGAGCCCGCTCCATCCGCTTGAGCTGCTCGACCCTCAGCAGGCGGGCGTTAGCGGGCACGGGGACGAAGCGCTGGGGGTCCTTCTCGAAACGCCCCCTGCGCGTGGGCGTGAAGGCTTTGTGGAGCTCCACCGCCCCGCGTGCATGGTTGACCCTGGTGGTGGTGCGGAAAAGCACCGGGACCTGCAGCAGCTCAGAGATGCGGTAGGCCTCCACCAGCATGTCCCTCGCCTCCGCGGGGGTGGAGGGCTCGAGCATGGGGTACAGGCCCAGCTTGGCGTAGTAACGGTTGTCCTGCTCGTTCTGCGAAGAGTGGCATGAGGGGTCATCGGCGGTCATGATGACCATGCCGGCCCGCACGCCCGTGTACGAGAGCGTCATGAACGCATCGCTGGCGACGTTCAGGCCCACGTGCTTCATGAAGGCGAAGGAGCGCACGCCCGACGCTGCGGCCGCTCCCGCCACCTCCACCGCCACCTTCTCGTTGATGGAGTACTCGAAGTACATCCCCGCGGGGGCGGCGATCTCCTCCAGGATGCTTCCGACCTCCGAGGAGGGGGTTCCCGGGTAGGTCGCAGCCACGCCCACCCCGGCCTCGATCAGACCTCTCGCTATCGCCTCGTTACCCAACAGCAGGAGCCTGCCGCTGTTCGCCAATAATCTGTCCAAACGGTCACCTTCTGCCCGCCTCCACCTTGGCCTCAAGCTCCTCGTATTCTCTGTCCACGAGGGCCTGGACCTCGGCCACGTCAGCGGGGGTCAGGTGCTTGAACCTCCCCTGGAGGCGAAGATATTCTTCAACCGGCTTCCTCTTCTTAATCTCTTTGGTGAACCTGTACCGGCCTTCCTGGAATTCGTAGAGAGGGAACATCCCCGTGCGCACGGCCAGGCGGGATACCTCGATAGCCTTCCGCGGGTCCATCCTCCAGCCTGAGGGGCAGGGGGAGTACGCGTGTATGAACTTGGGCCCCTTGATGGACTTGGCTCGGCGTATCGTCCTGATGAAGTCCTCGGGGTAGGCGACGCTGACAGTGCCCCCGTACACGATGCCGTTGGCGATCATCATCTCCATGATGGGCTTCTTGTCGTGGCGCTTCTGGATGTGCTTTCCGCCGGGGGTGGTGGTGGTCCACGCCCCGCAGGGTGTGGCCCCGCTGCACTGGATGCCAGTGTTCATGTACGCCTCGTTGTCGTACATTACATACAGGAAGTCGGTGCTGCGGTCCACCGCCCCCGACAGGGCCTGCAGGCCTATGTCCACGGTCCCGCCGTCGCCGGCCCAGCCCACCACGGTCACGTCCTCCACGCCCTTCTTGTCAAGCGCGGCCCTGATGCCCGAGGACACCGCGGCGGTGCACTCGAAGGCATGGTCCACCAGGGGGACCTTGAGGGAGTACCGCGGCCACACGCCAGGTATGATGGCAGCGCATCCCGCCGGTAGATTGATGACCGTACGCGGCCCCAGCGCCTTCAGGAGGTAGCGGAGGGCCAGGGGCTCGCCGCAGCCCGGGCAGGCGCTGTGCCCCGGGGTCATAAGGTCCTCGCGGGGGATGGTGAACTTGTAGTGCTTGTTGACGGGATCGTCTATCACGGTCACCACCTCCCCGAGCCGTCCTTCAGGGCCACCCACTCCACCGTGCGGTCCACTTTTCCGGAGGAGGCGATCTTGAGCAGGTCCTCGAATATCCACTCTATGTTCTTCACGGTGACGTCCCGGCCGCCCAGTCCCCCTATGTAGTTCTTCATGTTGTTCCTCTGTCCATGCAGCGCGGAGCGCACCTCGTTGAACATGGCGCCGCCGTCGCCGAAGGTGTAGCTGCGGTCGAACACCCCCACGGTGCGTACCTTCTTTCCCAGGTGGTGGACCTCCTGAGCGGGGAAGGGACGGAACACCCGCAGCTTGGCCACCCCCACCTTCTTCCCCTCCTCGCGGAGCTTATCGGCGACCTCCTTGGCGGTGCCGGCGGCGGATCCGGCGACGACCAGCACGGCATCGGCATCGTCACAGCGGTAGAGCTCCATCATCCCTCCGTAGCTGCGTCCGAACTCCTTCTGGAAGGCCTCCTCGGCCTCCAACAGCTTGGTCCTGGCCACCTCCTGGGACAGGTAGATGCGGTGGCGGAACTCCGTCCACCAGTCGGGCATGACCACCCCCCCGTGGCGCATTGGCCTTTCGATGCTAACGGGGTGCTCCGGCCTGAAGGGCGGTAGATAGCGGTCCACAGCCTCCTGGTCCGGTACGTCCACGCTGTCCACTGTGTGAGAGAGGATGAAGCCGTCCTCGATGACCATCACCGGCAGCATGACCTCGGGGTCCTCGGCCACTCGGTAGGCCATGAGAACGGTGTCCAGGACCTCCTGGTTGTTCTCGCAGAAGATCTGCAGCCAGCCCACGTCCCTCTCCGTGATCACGTCCTGATGCTCGCCCCATATGTTCCACGGGCCCCCGATGGTGCGGGCGGCCACCGGCATGACGATGGGTCGCCTCGCTCCCACGGCCCACATCAGCATCTCATGCATCAGTGCGAGGCCGTGGCTTGATGTTGCCGTGAAGGTCCTGGCCCCGACGTACGAAGCACCTATGAGGGCGGACATGGCGGAGTGCTCGCTCTCCATCATCATGAACTTGGCGTCCATCTCCCCCTTCTCCACCATCTCCGCGCACTTCTCGGATATGGAGGTCTGGGGGGTGATGGGGTAGACCGCGACCACATCGGCCCTGGCCAGCCGCGCCCCGTGGGCTGCAGCGTAGTTGGCGGTCATCATCTCGATCATAGGACTTCCCTCTGCATCTTTATCGCGCCCCTGGGGCACTCGTTGGAGCATATGCCGCAGCCCTTGCAGTGATCAAGGTCCACGGTGGGGTAGTCCCCCTCCTTCTCCACGATGATGCTCATGTCCGGGCAGTACTTCCAGCACATGTAGCAGCGTATGCACTTGTCCTCGTTCACCACCGGCCTGATGCTCCTCCAGGTCCCGGTGATGATGTCCTCGGTGCTCTGCATGGCCACCGGCTCCGATGGCAGGTCCTTGTAGGTCCGGTGCATCACAACCCCTCCAGCTGCTTGTAGGCGTCCTGCGCCGCGGCCAAGTTCTGCTCCCTCTTCGCGGGCACAGAATCCTTGATGCTCTCCAGGATGGAATCGATACCGACCTCGGGGCAGGCGCGGGCGAAGGCTCCCAGTATGGCGGTGTTCACGATGGGCGCGGTCGCGCTGCCCAGGCCCCGCCTCAGGGCGATGGCCGTCGCGTCCACCAGCACGGTCCGGCGTCCGTTCGGGATATTAAGCTCCTCTCGCGTATGGGAGGTGTTGATGAGCAATGTCCCGTCCTCCTTCTGCCCCTCGGTCACATCTATCATGCCCATGAGCGCCGGGTCCAGGACCACGACGTGGTCCGGGTCGTAGATGCCAGCGTGGATGCGGATGGGGCGATTGTCGATGCGGCAGAACGCCATCACCGGTGCTCCCCTGCGCTCCACTCCGAAGAATGGGAAGGCGGAAGCGTACTTGCCCTCCCTCACCGCTGCTTTAGCAAGGATCTCCGAGGCGACGACGGCTCCCTGCCCGCCCCGGCCGTGAAAACGAACTTCTAACATTCAATGACCTCTGTTTTATCTTCCCAGATACGATCGTTCCTAACCCTTGGCAAGCGGACGGGGTTATTGAAACTAACGCGCCCAGTTCGCAACGGTGAAAAACATTTAGAGGATACCGTGAGATGCGGCCGAGCGCTCATCAGTTAATGCTACAGTAATTTTTTATGATAGCCAGATCTTTGGGATGTTTCATCGGGCCGAGAAACACCATTTTTCAATCCTTGGTGAGATATTCATGCGGCCGGAGAACAGGTAGATCACAGCTGTCCGATCTTTCTGTTGACCACATGGGGCGCAGGTCCACAAGGGGTCGGCATGATTATCAATATCATATATTAATAATTCATAGTCTTATATATTTACAATAGTTGAGCCATGCAGAACCCCTGGTCGATCGACCCTTTCGATGATGGGTTGAACCGTAGACCATATGCTCTGGTTGCATGGAAAAAATACTATATCCCGAGAGATCGCGATGAGGATTTGGAAGAAGACGACCGTCATCCTTTCTGTTTCTGTAATCTGCATGGTCCTTCTGTCCGTACTTACCCTGGGTTATTTCATCAATAATGATGTCAAAGAAACTGAGCTCCGGGAGGCCAGCAACTTATTTGATCGGATCAACACCAACATTGAGAGCGAGCTGGAAACGTTTGGACTGCTGGGATATAGTTGGGCGTACTGGGATGACACCTATGATTTCGTTCATCATCCAAATAAAAAGTATATCGACGACTACCTGAACGAGGCTGCGCTCAGTGACCTGAACGTAAGCCTCATAATCTTCATCAACGAGGCTGGAGAGGACGTTCTTAGCTACCAGTATGATACTTATGACGCGATACTGGAAGAACCATCCCTGGAGACATTGGAAATTATATTGAACGAGCCTGATCTCCAGGACCATACTGTGAGCTCCCATATCGATTGCGTGATGGCCTTGCCATCGGGCCCCCACATGATCACCGCTTGGTCGATAATGCACTCAGATTCTACAGGCCCCAGCGCCGGTACCCTGGTATTCGGAAAGCTCATCGATAGGTCCACCGAGGAGGCGCTCTCCCTGGCATGTGGAGCGCCGATCACCTTCTCAAACGTGAGCGGCCCCAAAGACGTATCCGAGCAGGAAGCCATAGGTGCTATGTCTAGAGGGTCAAATAACTACATACTAGATTTCAACCAAACCACTGCCCTATGTTTTCAGTTCATCCATGATGTGAACGGCCAGCCCGTATTACTATTGGCGACCCAGATGCCCCGGGACGCATATCTGCAGGGGATGTCCAGCCTCTCGATGATGTCGGTGATCATAGTCTTCTTTGGGATCGCCATACTCATGATCGTTCTCCTTTCAATGAACAAGGTGGTCATCTCCCGTTTGACCAGACTGGAGGACGATGTCAGAAAGATAGGGGATGGTGGTGGTTTCAAACGATTGACCCCGCTTTCAGGCAATGACGAGATCCAGTCATTGTCCACTGAGATCGAACGCATGGTGTCCTCCCTCGATAAGAGGAACCGGGACCTGCAGGAGAGCGAGGCTCGATACAAATCGATCATGGAACAATCGATAGGGGCTATCATAATCGTCGATCCTCAGAACGGCTCGATACTGCAGGCCAATACGGCCTTCTACAAAATGTTCGGCATCGAGGAGGGGGACCTTGAGAGGCTTCAATTGTCGGCCATCCGTGCTCTGGACCGGCCAGTGTTCGATAGGATCCTCCAGCGGATATTGACAGAGCATCATATCGTTGGTGCAGAGCTCACCCTTCATAACCAGAATGGAGAGGAGCTGATTATCGAGATCTCGGGGGGAGTGATCGAGTATGAAGGAAAGGAGGCCGTCTGTATCACAGCCTGGGATGTTTCCGAGCGACATCGGGCCGAGGCCGCCCAGGACAGGATAGAGAAGCTAGAAGCGGTCGGAAACCTTGCAGGAGGCATAGCCCACGACTTCAACAATCTGTTGACTGGGATATTGGGGAACGTTTCTTTATTGAAGAAACAACTTGGTCCATCCTCCCGTGCCCAGGATCGTCTTGATGAGACCGAGGTCGCTGCCGTTCGAGCGAAGGAGATCGCTCAAGGCCTTCTGTCCTTGTCCAGGGGAGGGGACCCCATACGGCAACCGTTCGCATTAAACGAACTGCTGAGGTCATGGGCCCATTTCTCTTTCCAGGGATCTAACATAGAGTGCAGGTATGACATCCCTTCCGATATCTGGAACGTGTTCGCCGATTCCAGCCAGATCAATCGGGTGTTCTTCAACCTGTTCATCAATGCCAAGGACGCGATGCCTAATGGTGGTACCATGGAAGTGTCTGCCCAAAATTGTGACCTTACCACCACCCCCCACAATGATCTGAAACCAGGTTTGTACGTTTTGGTCAAGATCAAAGATACAGGTAACGGCATACCACCAAAGATACTCAACAAGATCTTTGAGCCATATTTCACCACCAAGAAGACCGGCTCCGGCATGGGTCTGTACATCGTTTATGCAACGGTGAAGAGGCACGGAGGTCTGGTCGAGGTGGAATCCATCGTCGGTGTCGGAACCACCTTCCGCGTTTATCTTCCGGCATCAGACGTTTCATCGACTCGTGCTCCCCTGCAAATGGAAGCAACAAGCCCCGAGCATCCTGGCCGTGCCCGGGTCCTGCTCATGGACGATCAGGATGCGGTCCTAGGCGTCACCAGTGAGATCCTCAAGGAACTAGGCTATGATGTCGGGATGGCGCGAGATGGACAGGAGGCTCTGGACATGTACCGGAGATCGATGGAGGAAGGGGATAAGTATAGCGCCGTTATCATGGACCTCACGATACCCCAAGGTATGGGGGAGAGAGGCGGTTAAACGTCTCCTGGAGATGGACCCCAAGGCCAGGGCCATAGTCTCTTCGGGTTATTCAACAGACCCTATCATGGCCAACCCTACCGCATATGGTTTCATAGGGGTGCTCCCTAAACCCTTCCGGTTGGAGGAAGTTGCAGAGGCGGTAAAAAAGGCCTGCTCTGAGGACCTCTCCTGCTCCCCTGGTAGGGAGGAGCTGAGCGGAGTAACAGGTCCTTGAAGATCGATCACCTTTGTTAGCCTGCTTCCCAATGTCCCCCTAAAGTGATGATGTGAGGGGGGAGCGAGGGTTAGATGCCATTTACATAGGTCTGAACATTAAGCCAGCAAATGCATTAGCGCAAAAGCATTTTTACCACGATGTTCAATGAAGCATCATGGACGTCGCCAACCTGTCCTTCCGTGCGTTCAGCCTAGCCACCGAGGACCCGGACCGCGTGGAGAGGGCGCTGAGGTTCGCCTCCGGTGCGAAGGAAATCAAGCGCAGCACATGCTCCGGTTACCATGGCAACCCCATCATGATCATGGAGGCCAAGATCACAGATGCCAAGGGCATAAGGGCGGTCTTCCGTTCGTTGGGAAGGCAGGAGCTGGAGATGTTCCTGGACACATTGGACCGCAGGATCGATGAGGACTCGTTCTTCTTCTTCCGCCTGGACAAGCAGGAGGCGTACCTGGGCAAAATCGTGAACGGTGACGGTGATGATGTCATCGCCGTGCGCGCCAAGATCAAGTCCTACCCTCAGAACCGTGAGAACGCATTGGCGTCGATGGAAAAGTTCCTGCGCTCGGAGATAGAGAGGATCTCCCGCCGGGGAGACGGGGAGTGAGCACGGACCCTTCCTGACTCTCCCGACAGAGCCAGTCCTCACGGGAGATGGTCGCGGCACTGCCCCGGGGCAATCGAGAAATACGTTCTCGATGTTCTATGCCCCGGGTCGGCAAGATGCGGGTCATCAAGAGATCTGGAGAGAGCGAGGAGTTCGATCCCAGGAAGACCGTTAACGCTATGGTACGGTCCGGCGCAACGGATGAGGAGATCAACGGGATCATGGAGGCGCTGGAGCCTCAGCTCTACGATGGCATCAGCACGGAGGAGATCTACAGCACGGTGCGCCGCATGCTGCAGGGGCGCAAGGCCGCCCGCTACAGCCTGAAGAAAGGGATCCTGCGCCTGGGCCCTGAGGGAGAGAACTTCGAGACCTATGTCTCCCGCCTCTTCCGGGCCGAGGGTTATGATACTAAGACCCGGCAGTTCCTGAACGGCCGCTGCATCAAACATGAGGTGGACGTGCTCATGACCCGGGGAGAGGAGAGGATCATGGTGGAGTGCAAGTTCCACAACTATCTGGGTATCAAGTGCACCATCCAGATAGCCCTCTACGTGTTCGCGCGTTTCCTGGACGTGAGGGAGGGCAGCAAGATCGACCGTCCAATTCTCGCTACCAACACCCGCTTCTCCCAGGACGCCCTGCAGTACGGTAGATGCGTGGGGCTGGAGCTGCTAGGGTGGAACAGCCCGGAGGGCAACGGTATCGAGGCCCTGGCAGAAAGGCACCGCCTATTCCCGGTGACCATCCTGGACTTGCGGAAGAGCGATCAGGACGTTCTGCTGAGCAACCATTTCATCCTCGTGAACGATGTCATTGATCGAGCCAAGGAGGTCCGTCGGCTCCTGTCGAAGGATTCAGCAGAGAGCGTGCTGGCACAGGCGAACGAGGTCTTGGCGAGCTGAGCACCGGAATGCAGCGGGCTGGGTCCCCCGCCACACTATTCGGAACTGGTCCGGACCGGAGATGAGGGGTTTTCTATCATTACATCCGGGAATCTCCTGGCATCGTGCGGGAGGGTTCGCCGTCCATGGTCTGGTCCGTGATGGATGAGGGCCGCAACAGCAGGATGACGAACTACAGCCTTCATGGATGGGGCGAGGGCAGGGGACGATAACAACATATAGACCAGGGGACGTTTTCCCACAACAGCAACCAGGTGAGAAGGGATGCAGCTGAAGAAAGCGGTACGTCCGCTCATCTTAGGGGGTGGGGTCAAGTGAAAGGCCTCGTCGAACTTGCTCTTCAATATGGATATGAGGAAAAAACAGTGATGGGGGCATCGTCATCTCAGATTATTTTGTCCAAAACATCGTAGCATCGGCAAACTTGGGAACGGAACTGGACCTGGACCTGCTCGCTCTGAACATGAGCGAAGCGGAGTATAACCCCACACGGTTCCCTGGATTGATCTACAGGCTGAAGTCTCCCAAGACCGCCACCCTGCTGTTCCGAAGCGGCAAGCTTGTGTGTACCGGATCCAAGACCCTGGAGCAGGTGGAGCAGACCATCAAGACGGTCATCAAGAGCGTTGAGAAGGCAGGGATACACATCGCTTCCTCACCGAAGTACGAGGTCCAGAACATCGTGGCCTCGGCAGACCTGGGCGGGCCGGTAAATCTGACCTCTGTCGTCGTCTCTCTGGGCCTGGAAAGGGTGGAGTATGAGCCGGAGGTTTTTCCCGGCCTGGTCTACCGCCTGAGCGAGCCCAAGGTGGTCATCCTGCTCTTCGGTTCGGGCAGGCTCGTTTGCACCGGTGCGCGGACCGCACAGGACGTGGAGGCGGCCGTCAAGAAGATCAAGGAGGAGCTGCAGGCCGCTGAGCTGTTGGAGACGAGGAGCTAGGGACTGGCTGCGTTCGAGAGAGGCAAGAAAGGCCGAGAGGCCACCATCTGATTAAGGTGGGGGATCCCGGATGCACTCTTGCACTATCGCCTTCCGTTCGTGTCAGCCCCAATACCATTGACGGCTGATCGTCCGGGAACGCACCTGTCCTGTGATAAGTGCGCGAACAATTCAACAGGTTGGGCCTATGGGCTCGCTCAGATCTTCTGGCAACCCTCGCAATAGTAGATGCTCCCGCCCATGTACGCCTCTTTCTTGATCAACGTTCCACACGCCGGACATGGCTTGTTCACCGTTCTTTTGCTGAGGATCGTTCTATAGGCCCCGGGACGTCCGAACAGGTCCATCTCGGTATCCCTGCCTCCCTGTTCCGTCATTTTCCCAAGAGTGTCCTTTACGCTCCGGAACAGCCTCTCGATGTCCCCAGCGTTCATGGTCTTCACCTTCCTCTTTGGATGCATACCGGAGCTGAGGAGGATGTCCTGCAGAACGCCGTTGCCCAGACCAGGGATCCTCTGCTCCGTGGCCAGTAGGACCTTCAAACTCCCTTTCTGAGCGTCCGGAGCTGAGACGATACTTTGGAAATGGCCCATATCGAACTTGTCGGTCAGGGGTGAGGGTTTCGCCTTCGCCACCAGATAGCAGGGGTTGTCCAATTCGCCCTCCGCGAAGGCACCCACGCCCCCGTACATCTGAACAGATGCGCTAAGCGCCGTTCCATCCTTGAATTCCAACAGGAGCTGGTGCTTCTGAGGCCTGCTGTCGCCGACCCCGTGAAACCTCATGTTGATCCCGTCCCCGAACAGGATATTAAATCCGCCAGCCCTGATCTCGACAAGCCCACCGTGGGCCTCGGCCCTCTGAACGGTCCTGCCCACAAGAAGATCCGGATACCTGGACCGGTCACCATAGTACCAGGCCAGTTTGTGAGGCGTGTGCCCTCCTGTCACACTTGCGATCTTCTTCCCTGCGACCGTTCTGGTTATCTGACCTGCTATGCAGGCAGCCTCTGGCAGTTCTATTATTGGCTCACCCCTCCCAAGTTGTCACTTTGGATCTTAACCACGCCATCCCTCATCCCCGTATCTTGTCGAAGAAGGGGCAGACGGTCACGCACTTGCTGCAGGTCATCTCCCCGAAGCTCATGCCGTTGACGAACGAGGCTACATGGCCGCTGCCTATCCCGCTCCTCACGACCGCCTTGAAGAAGGGGCGAGCCGCCGAGGGCATTAGGTTGGTCACGTTTATGCAGCGAAGGCTGTCCACCCCTTCGCTGGAAATCGCGCCCGCGGGGCACGCGGCAACGCATCTCTTGCAGTGCATGCATGAGGCCGTACTAACGTGCTTAGAGGAGGGGTACTCCTTGTCCACCAGTATGCCTGAGAGACAGAGGCGGTTCCCGAACCTCTCGGTTATCAGCAACGTGTTCTCACCCAGCTCTCCCATCCCGCCCCTGGCCGCAGCGTGCTTCAGGGACAGCAGCCCCTTGATCCGCCCCTCCTTGATCTCTAATGGGAGGAACGTCGGGATGGCCACGGCACGGTTCCCGTACCTCCGCAGAAGGTCGCACAGCTTGAAGGCCACCTCATCCATATGCTTCTCGATCTGGAGGAGGTTATGGGACATTGTCTTGCTCTCAACATCGAACAGCGCAGCCGGCATTTCCTTGCCCATAACGATGATGCTCCTGAAAGATGGCAGTAGGCCACTGACCCGATTTGCTTCGACGTCAGAGAGCGAGCTCCTGCTGATGACCGAATGGTCATCCACCCCGTGCTCTTTAAAGAACGTTTCCAGATCGACCATCGTTGATGACATGATTTTGTGGGTTAAATTTACTATGGCATACGGTGAAATTTTTTTCTGCTGCACTCCCCCTCCGGACGACCGCTCGCCTCCACCTGCAACTCGCCCTTGAAGGCCTTGCCGAGGATGGCATCACTCATCATGCTCTTCCGCTCCCTTCGTCGGGACCGCGACCTCTGACTCGTTGTCGCTGAAGGACGTTGACGCCATTCCCGACTAGGCTATAAGGCAAAATCCTTCCAACATTTCGTTCCACAATCTTCTGGCGGAATTCTAGGTTGGTCTCTATCTTAGATGCATGAGCCAGGGCTCGACGATAAGTTACCTTTCCTCAGTTAGCATCTCTGCAGATTCTTTGGCATCTACTCGGTCAGGCCACGACTTTTCCCGCAACTCCTCGATTATTACCTCCAAGCGATTTTGGTACGCTGGACCGGATGCTTTTATAACGCTTGGTATGTACTTTTGCAGGTCCTCAAGAAAATGAAGTACGTTGATTCCATCATCTCTTACGACGATACGCCCCTTCTTAGAGGTAAGGCAAATCGCAAAGACGCCGTAGCTATTGAGATAAGTCATGAACTTTTTAATAACCGACCATTCGATCTTACAAAGCATGCAGACTTCGTTCTTTTTCACATTCCATTTCTCGATGCCATCGTCAACAACAACGAGCACCTTGGAATTAGTCATGGAAGCTGACAAGGTGGCTAACATCGGGAAAACAAAAGCCAACATCAAGCCGAAAAATGTCATGCCTATAATGATAAAGTTCATCGCCTCTTCGCTCTTGGGCTCAAAATATGGCAATAGGGGAATAGAGAGCATGAAGAGGTGCCCCATGATAACGGATCCGTAAATCGAATGAGTATAGTCTTGTTTTCTAAGAAATTCATATACGAAATACCGCTTTGCGGCACCGAAACGTTCCGAGTCGATCTTGCTGAGCGAGCTCTTGCATCGTTCATTGATTATTTTCGGATAGTTGATTGCCAGCCATATGGTCAGAACGCTTACAGCTGCAACAAGAAGATACATCGAGACTGCTAGAAATGTGTTGTCCAAATTTTACTTCCCTAATGAATACTATTTTCTGAATATATAACATCTAGGGGCTTATCTGAGATTAGATCATCACAATGTAATGAGATTGGTCATTGGTGATGTCGTTGGTGCTGTCGTCTCTCAG
>JADFDJ010000005.1 GCA_018262895.1 Methanomassiliicoccus sp.
CCGGACCAACTTCTCTCAGAAGCACATCTCCTGGATGCGCTCTGTGGACGATTTCATACTGCATGAGAAGCTGGACGTTCTGGAACTGCTCATGACGAAGATCAGGAACATCGAGAGCAAGCTGGACGAGCTGTACGGAGAGGACGAGGACGTCCGCTTGATCAGGACGATACCAGGCATCGGCCTGGTCACGGCCTCGGTCATCAAGGCCGAGGTCGGTGACGTTACCAGGTTCTCCTCGGCGGAGAACCTCGCCGCCTATGTGGGACTGACTCCGCTGACCTATCAGTCGGGAGAGAAGGAATGGGGCGGACACACCAGGAACGGGAACAGTCGCATCAAGCACGTTCTGATCGAAGCGATGCTGTTCCACCTCCACCACTGTCCGGACTCCAGGATATCGCGGTACGATCGTAGGAAGAGGGAAGCGATCGGACGGCAGAAGGCCGTCGTAGCTACGGCCAGGAAGCTGATGGAGGCGATCTACTTCATGCTCGTTCGGCGACAGGAATTTCAAGCTCACTGACTCGGACCACCAGTTCTTTCGAGCGTCAGCGAACGCCATAAAATGATCGTGGCAGGTCAATGAGGACAGGACGACGGACGTGTCATCATATGCCAGCGAGCATGGAAAGGTGGTTGTCATGACCGCGCGATCATCGATGGAGAACGGGGGAGCGCTCAAGAGGATACGTGTGAAATAACAAGTATGAAAAGAAAGAAGAGGCATCTCCATACGCGGAGACCTCTTTTAACAAAGGTGAAAGAAGTTTGAGGCCTTTAGGCCCATTTCTTTACCGAGGTCGTTGCTCATCCAGGCGCGAGGTCGCTCTGAGCGATGGTAGCGTCGATCTCCGCCTTCAGCTCCTCAGGGATGTTCCTGATGCCCACCTCCAGGAAGCCCCTGACGATCATGCCCACCGCCTCATCCTCGGCCAGGCCGCGGGACATGATGTACTCCACCTGGTCCCTGGCTATCTTCCCTAGCGATGCTTCATGGGTCATCTCCACGTCCGGGACCCTGGCCTCCAGCTCTGGGATGGCGATGTTCACTCCCTTGTTGCCAAGGATGAGCCCGCGGCACTCAAGGTGAGCCTTGATGTCGGGCGCCTCTCCCACGAGACGGCCGCGGTTGATGACCTCGCCGCCGGTGGTGATAGACCGGGATATTATCTCTGCCTTCGTTTCAGGTGCGCTCAGCACGACCCTGGACCCCAGGTCCAGCACGGCTCCTGGCTGGGCTACGGCCACGGTGTTGAAGTGGCCCACCGCTCCCTTGCCTACCAGCCGGGCGGTGGGATACGTCTGCACGCTGCGGACCTTCTTCAGTATGACATAATTGTTGACGAAGGAACCGCCCTCCTCCACGATGATCCCCGTCCGAGGGCGTACACCGACCTGCTCCGCCCAGTTGTGGATCATGGTGAAAGTTAGGCTTCCTCCTTTCTTCACGTAGAACTCCGAGATACCCATGTGGATGGCCTTCTCCACCCCGGGCTTGGTGGTGCATCCTGTGACGACCTCCAGCGACGCCCCCTCCTCCACAATGATCACGTTGTGGATGGTCTGGGCCGTGCGCTCGCGGCCTACCATGAGGCAGGTCTGGATAGGCATCTTCACCTTATGGCCAGGCATGGCGCGGATGAAGTATCCGGGGGAGTCATTGAGGTAGGTGGTGGCCGTGTACTTATCAGCGTCCACCTCCACCGCCTTCCAGGAATAGTCTTTTAGCCAGCTATACTTCTTGAGGGCGTCGCGGGTATCCATCAGCTCGAAACCCTTCCCTGTCTGGGTAGAGGCTACCACGGAGTTGTCCAGGACGACCATGCTGCCAACCCTGCCGGCCTCTGAGGGGACCACACCGCAGCGGAGCAGGGTTTCCTGCACATCATCAGAAAGCTCGTTGAGGCTAGAGGATTGGGGGATGTCCCGGGCTCCTTCATCATACTTGCTGAGGTCGAAATCCTCTCCTAGCTTGGCTTGCTTTTCCAAGGCGGATTCCGCGCGTTTTTTCAGTTCATCTTCACTAGCCGACATTGTATGCACTCCTCATAGCCCTTCGTTCGGATCTCTCTCAGCAATTCCCTTGGATTCCCGGAACAGTACATCGTCCCGTCGCACATCACGTAGCCACGGTCCGCCTCGATGTAATCCAGGATCTGGCCCGTATGGGTGATGATGAGGGCGCTCTTACCCTCCCTCTCCCGCTTCCCGGCGCAGGCGATGCCGCCGGTGATGAGCTCATGTATCATCGTTCCGACCTTTTCGATGCTTTGAAGGTCCACGCCGGACTCGGGCTCGTCCAGCAGATAGATGCACGGGTTCTGAGCAGCAAGCTGGAGCAGCTCCGAACGCTTGATCTCCCCTCCTGAGAAACCAACATTGACGTCCCGTTCCAGAAAACGCTCCATTCCCAGGGTGCCCGCCAACTTCGCGGGGTCCACCTTACCGTGGCCGGTCACCTTGAGCATGGTCCGCAGCTGAACCCCGACGAGGTTGGGGGGTCGCTGGGACATCAGTCCGATACCCAGCTGAGCGCGCTCATGGATCGGCATGTATGTGATGTCCGTACCGTCCAGAATGATCTGGCCTTCGACCACCTTATAGCTGCCAAGCCCCATTATGGTGGACAGCAGCGTTGACTTGCCGGAGCCGTTAGGCCCGAATAGCACACAGGTGGCGCCGGATGGTACAGACATGGAGACGTCATTAAGCACCCTCCTCTCGCCCACTTGCACCGTGAGATTCTTGATCTCTAGCATGGTCCTCCCGCTCTAACAATCAACTGGTCGTTAATAATATTTTCATAGGGATGACCACCTATGACGAACGTTCGGGCGAAGGTGAACGCAATAACAGGGTAGCCAGGCTGGCTCCGGACCGGTCGTAACGTGCAAGGGCCGTTATCGTTCCCGACCGCCGGTGACGGTCATCTATTTTAACGGAATCCGTCATTGGCGTTCCGTGCTCTTGATCGGACATCTGCTGATAGGGTGCATCCTCGGGCTCCTTGTTTACAATCGCTACAATCTTCGGTCAGCGGTCCCGGTGGCGGCCATCGGTGCCATCCTGCCCGACCTGATCGACAAGCCCCTAGGACACATCCTGCTCAAGGGCACGCTGGACTCGGGCCGCATCTATGCCCATACCCTGCTGTTCCTGGGAATCGCACTGGTTGCTGGTCTGCTCTACTGGAGGTCCCGGTCCTCGCCCCTGTTGCTCGTGCTCGCCGGAGGCATACTGACACATCTGATGCTGGATGGCATGTGGAACATGCCCAACACCCTGTTCTGGCCTGCCCTGGGAGACTTCCTTCCTCACTCATATCCAGACTATTTCGGCAACGCCCTCATCACTGAGGTCACCTCCCCCCTGGAGTGGTTGGCCGGCCTTTCCATCGTCATGATCGCGCTGGAGGTTTTCGGGGATTCGACCAACGGGTTGAGCGATAGGTTCCTGTCAAGCGTCACCACTCTGCGCCGTCCTCTCTATGTCCTTCTGGCTTCGGGTGGGGCATTGACCATCCTCAGCACCCTCCTTGCGACACCCATGGACCTGATAGACCTGGAGTCCAGACTTCTAACAGGCTCGAGTGCCCTTGTTGGAGGCATACTGTTGGTATATCGCGACATGGTCTCCGATCCGTCCATTAATCTAACTAAAGCAGGCGACCAGAGATCAACTTAGACCTTAACGGTATACATTGGAATAATGCTGAGAACCTATGGACCAAAGCGAACAGCGGTCCGATGCGAGCTCGCTGCGGAGGTCTTAGCATTGATGGAACCATTTCTACATGGCAACAACGATCTGACCGACACTGATCTCTCAATCAACATAGGTCTACGATCATTCCGTTGATCTGGTGTTAGAATCTGTTGGCGGTATAAGCACGTACTCGATCGAACGTACCTTTTTCTTTTGCCCATTTAAATGGCCTAACACTACACCGAACAATATCATAGGGGCTGCAATAAGCAGACCGATCAATCCCAACAGAGACAGGCTTCGTGCAGGCGCTGTTTTGTTCATCATCCCTCCACTTGAGAGTTGTGAAGCACTTCACCCGATTTTTCCACAGGGGGTGAACGACCGGCCGTTTGTCGTGGGATAAGCAGGTTCGCGCCGAACCTCCAAGATCACTCAGGCATTCTAACTGGTCCCGTACTCCTTTGTAACTCGACCTAACTATATTGCGCTCATAGGACTAAATACCTTTGTTGATAACACTAATTTATCCGATTTTTCTTGAACATTAGCTCACATAATCGCTCATCCACAACCATACTGACCAGGGTTATCCCAGTATGTCTGGACATTATGGCCAGCATGATTTTGTATTCCGAACAGAATATTTACTGGCTTGATTAAAATAAAAAATGCTCTTGAGAAATGGCCTTGTCGTCCTATTGGCTAATTTCTCATTTTTTTCCGCGGCATTATCCCATAATCTGGTTTGTTCGGGGACCGTCCCCTCGACCTACAACGATCCGGTCCTTCTCCGATAGCTTGATGAAATGCTCAGGTGTATCTTGGCTCAATGAGCGCAGGTCATCTCGTGGTCGTTGGCGGAGGGATCGCAGGCATGAGCGTTTCCAACGCCCTATCGTTGCTCGGGTACCGAGCTACCATTGTGGAAAGGGAACCGGTGCTGGGCGGCAAGGTCTGCTCTCTACACCATCCCTTCCCCGGCCCCATATCGGCCATGGACATCCTTGTTCCCTTGATCGACCGGGTCAGGGAAGACCCTCGCATTCGTGTTAACCTGTCCACAACGATCGAAAGCTGGAGATACAACGGTTCCGAAGGGGTTGCCGAGCTCTCCGACGGTACCACGGTAAGGGCTGACGCTCTGGTCCTGGCCACCGGGTTGGAGGAGGTGCCCCCCTCGCTGGTGCCTGAGTATGGGCACGGCACCAAGAAGGGCGTGATCACATCCCTGGAGCTGGAGGAGAGGCTGTCCAAAGGCCAGAGCCCCATCGGGAGAGAGATGCATTCCGTCGTTTTCATTCAGTGCGTTGGTTCCCGGACCGAGCGGAGGGGCGTTCCCCATTGCAGCACGTACTGCTGCACCAGCTCCGTCAAGAACGCCCTGCTCTTGAAGAGCGAGGACCCTTCGAGAGAGGTGACAGTGCTGTACATCGACATACGCACCGCCGGACCGGAGCAGGAGGCCCTCTACAGAGAGGCGCGCAGGAGGGGAGTAAGGTTCATCAGAGGACAGCCGTCCCTGGTGATGGAAAAGGAGGGAAAGCTCCTCGTGTGCGGCGAGAACACCCTGCTCCGGGAGCTATATGAGATACCTGCCGATCTGGTCGTTCTGGCGACCGGCCTAAGGCCTTGCTCAACCAACTCCAGCATGTTCGATGGCCTGCAGATAGCGGCGGGGACGACCGGTTTTCCGGAGCTGTATGCTCCCGTTCGCAACGGGGTGTTCCTGGCAGGATCGGTCAAGTGGCCGATGACCATCGATGAAGCGACCAGGGACGCAAAGGCAGCGGCACTGGACGTCCACGAGAACTTGGTGGGAAGGCAGGACCGGTAACTGGGATGCTCAGTACCTCCCAAGGTCGTGTCCCCCTCCTCTAAACTCGTTGCTGAGCCCCCTGCATCCAGGTTCACCCCTTCTGCCCAAGGCATGAGGCCGCTAAACCTCGCGCGAACTCCAGGTCGCTCCCGAAGTGGAGGTGCAGGTACGATGCCAGGGCGTTGTTCTTGGTGAAACCGTCCGCAACACCGTCGATGCCTTTGTCCTTCGAGAGCTTGTATGAGAACCTCTGCCCGCTATGGGACGCCACACGGGAGTAGTGGAAGACGTGCCCCCTCACGGTCCCTCCGGCGGGGGACAGGACACAGTCGGACACGCAGGTCGCCTCCACGTATCCCAGGGCCTGCAGGCGGGGCGTCATCTCCACGGTAGCGTCGAAGACACCAGTCATGTCCCTGCTCAGACCGTCCTGTCCTTTCACGCTTTTGCACAGGTACATCATCCCTCCGCATTCAGCATATGCTGGAACGTCCTCTCGCACCATCTCGTGAAGAGCTTCCTTCATGGGACCGTTCGCGGCCAGCTCGTCAAGGTGGAGCTCCGGGTATCCACCGCCGAAGTAATAGCCGTCCGCGGCCGGCAGGTCTCCCGTGGTGGGTGAGAACTCTACGATGTCCGCCCCGAGAGATCTTAGGATGTCGAGGTTGTCCTGGTAGTAGAAGTTGAAGGAATCGTCCTTGGCCAGCCCCAACCGGAAATGCCCCATCCTATCGAGGGGGGGCTCAGGGACCTCCTCCCATCCCGGGGCGTTGGAAGCTATCTCCATCATCAGGTCAAGGTCGAGATTGTCCTCGACGAGGGCCCTGATGCCCTCGTACCTCGCAGTGTTGTCCATCTCCCTGGCCGGGACCAGCCCCAGGTGCCTGCTCTCCAGCATGATGTCCTTTTTCTTGGGCATGCCCCCGAGGCTGACCAGGCCGAGGCCGCTTATGGATTCTTCCACCATCTCCAGGTGCCTCTTCCCGCTGACCCTGTTGAAGATCACACCCATCACCTGGGTCTCCTCATCGAAGGTCTTGAACCCCTTGACGAGCGCGCCCGCGCTCCGGGAGGTGGCCGAGGCGTCGACGACCAGGATGACCGGACAACGGAGCACCTTCGACAGGTGCGCCGAGCTCCCCTCCTCGCTCCTCCCGTCGTAGCCGTCGAACAGCCCCATCACCCCCTCGATCAGGCTCACATCGGCGCCGGCGGAGGCCGTCTGGAACGAATACGGTACCCAGCCCGGGAACATCCATGTGTCCAGGTTCCTCGATCTCCGCTCGGTGACCTCGTTGTGGTGCATGGGGTCTAGGAAGTCCGGCCCGGCCTTGAACGGCTGGACATCAAGCCCTCGCGCCTTGAGGGCTGCGATTATGCCCACGGTCAACGTCGACTTCCCCACCCCGCTCCTCTCCCCGGATATCATGATGCGGGGTCTGTTCACCGGCACCCCTCCTTTACGATGATCAGGGAGAAGAGTTTGGATATGACAGCTGGGGGCTGTTCGGCATCGCCGAAGGATATCATCTCGTCCGCGTAGCCCAGGTTCTCGCAGGCGATGACCTTGCAGATCAGGCCTTTTTCCTGCATCGTCCGGCACAGGGCAATGATATCGAAGCCTGGTTCTGTCAGGACGAAGGGGATCCTCCCTCTTTCCACTTCATCAAGCATCTCCCTTCGGGCGGACTCCTCATCCTTCCCGTGGGCATCGACGACGACCGCCTTCGTCAGGGGGAGGCGAAGACGGGAGAACGCGCACTGCATCGACGATATGCCGGGAACGACCTCCTCGCCCAGATGGCCTAGGCCTGCCAGCATGGGGTCCCCCGTGGAAAGGACCACGGAGTCCTCGGGAAGCTCGTTCAGTCGCGAGAAGTCCTTCAAGGTCACGGTCCTACAGCCCGCAGGGAGGTACTGGCGTACCATATCAAGGGCCCGGTCCGACCCGTAGACGCTCTTGGCCTTCTTCAGCCGGTCCATGGCATCCATGGTGAGCATGCCCGGACCGCACCCCACCCCCACGACGATCATGCTGAGGCCCCCAGCACCCTTCCCGTGCGGTCGATCAGGGCGATGCCGTGCCCGGGATACATGGACTTGAACTTCTCGATCGAGGAGCGCACCACCCTCGCCCCGTGCTCCGACCCCACTAGCTCCTCCACGGTCCTGTAACCGGACCCGACCAGGACCGAGGGCTCAATGAACTTGATGATAAGCGCGGGCAGGCCGAACAAAGTGAGCCCGTCGCCACGGGAGTCCAGGACCTGCTTCATCTTGGCGCCGACAAGGATGACCTCCTGGTCTGGATACTGCAGGCGGGCGTACCGAAGGCCTATCCTGCCAGTAGTTATAACGGCCCGCTCGGCCCTTTGTGCACGGTCTACCGAGTCCTGACCTAGGTGATCATCCCAGGGCTCGACGAGACCTGTGGACCCCAGGACCGATATGCCCCCCATCACCCCGATCCTCCCGTTGAGGGTGTTGCGCGCGATAACCTCGCCGTTGACGGCTTGGAGGCTTACCAGCGCCCCCTTCTTGCAATGGGAAAGGCACGCCGTAGAGATGGCCTCCAGAATGCACTCCATGGCCGTCCCGCTTATGGCCGGGGAGCCCTTGGCGTACCTGGGCGTATCCCGGTCCCACCGGCCGATGCCCGTGCCCACATCAAGTATCGTTTGGTCGCGGAACTCGATGAACCGGGACCTGAACTCGATGCCCGCGGTGGCATCGCTGGGGTAGTCTCCCGAGTACTTGAAGCAGCTGGCCGTGCCATCTCGGGCCGTTACCTCAACCGGGAACGTCAGACCACAGGCCAGCCTGACATCGACGCTCCTTACCTCCCTTCCTCCAAGGGACATTATGGCCGCCATGCACGCGGCGGCGGCCGTGGTTCCTGTGGTGAAACCTCTTCTCAACGCCCGGCCGCTGGAGGTGAGAACGGCGCGGCCGTCCTCGACCAGCTTTCTGTCCTCATCGCTCAGGCACAACGAGGACCATGCCTCGGGATACCTGAACCTGGTCACGGGGTCGATCATCTCAACCGCTCTTCTCGGCGAACATGGTTATGATCTCGTTCATTGCTGCCACCGCCACCGGCGTACCTCCCCTGGTCCCCACTGTGGAGATGGAGCTGATGTCCAGCTTCCGAAGCTCCTCCTTAGACTCCGCTGCGTTCACGAAGCCCACGGGGCAGCCGATCACCAGGGCAGGGGTTATGCCCCGCTCGTGCATCTTGCACAGGGACAAAAGGCAGGACGGCGCGTTGCCGATGACCACAATGGAGCCGTTCAACTTCTCACCCAGGGCCAGCATGCCCGCGCTCGTCCTGGTGATGTCCTTTTGACCTGTACGCTCGGAGGCGTGGTCCAGGAGGCAGTCCACCTTGCACTCGTGCCCCTTCTTCTGGATGCCGATTTGGACCATGCGGATGTCAGCGTAAATCGTGGCCTTCGCCCGCAACGCGGCAAGTCCGGCAGCGATGGGGTCCTGACGGAAATTTATCAGATCGGCCATGGAGAAGTCCCCCACGGCTATGGAGCAGCGCTGCCTGATACGGTCCTCTGGCGTTTCGTTGCCCAAGGTCCTGCGGGCCAGCTGCCTGCTTCGGGTGGATATGCTGTACCCCTCGGCGGTGTCAGCTCCCAGGTCAATATACGTACTTTCGGTGGTACCCTCTCGGTGTGATGATCCCTCTGACATTCTCTCCCTCCTTGAACAGTTCGGTGCTCTCCCCTCCGATTATGACCATGGAATGCATGTCCACAACGCTGTCGTCCTCGTAGAGCGATCCCAGGTCGGTGACCAGGAAGCTCTCCCCCTCGCCCCTGAACGCGTTCCTGACTATCCCGATGGGGGTGCTCGGCCTGGCATGCCGGAGCCCTATCTCCAACGCCTTCTTCAGGTTCCCCGGGCGGTTGTGGCTGCGGGGGTTGTACACGGCCATGGGTATCCCCATCTGGAACCCCAGGTCCAGGCGCCTCTCGATGACCTCCCACGGGGTCAGCAGGTCGCTCAGCGATATCACCAGAAAATCGCTGGAAAGCGGTGAGCCGAGGATTGATGCTGCTGCCGTCGCCGCGGTCACTCCTGGTATGACCTTCACATCAAGCGTGGGAGCCTCGTGCTGTACCAGCTCCAGGACGATGCTGGCCATGCCATAGACCCCGGCATCACCGCCGCTGACCATGGCCACCTTGGATGTCCTTGCCAGTCTAACGGCCTCGCGGGCGCGCTCCACCTCCTTTCCCATGGAGGAGTGGATTACGATCTTGCCCTCCAGCAGCGGCTCCATATGGTCCAGGTACAGCCTGTTCCCGATGACCACGTCCGACTCCCTGATAGCCCTCTGCGCCAACGGGGTCAGGTTCTCCAGGTCCCCCGGCCCGGTGCTTACCACATACAGTGTTCCGGCGATCTCATCTTGCGATCGCGATGGTGACGTTTCCATAAGCTCTCCTCCTCATCACTAGTTCCTTGTGCTTTGACAGGGCCAAGGCCGACGGTTCGGCCACCCCGATAAGACCGATCAGTTCCGCCCGGGACCTTGAGGCCACGGGCTGAGAGTTGATGGTGTCATCATCGAGGAAGTAAAGGCTGCCCCCGAGCTCGCGAACAGCGGCGGTAAGGCCCTCCTCATCCGCCTTCTTCATGGTGGTCGTGAAAGCTAGCACCTCGTTCTCGGGAATGCTGAGCGTTCTCAGGGCATCACGGACCGCACCTACCACCTCCGCGGCGTCGGTCCCTCGGTTGCATCCGATGCCCACCACATACTCTCCCGGCCGCGAGAGGATGGAAACTCCGGGAGCGATCAGCACCACCGCCGGACCATCGATCCTGTACACCGGAACATCGCCGTGGACGAAGGCGGTGTTGACCGCGACCGTCGAAAACTTGTTCATGACCTCCAGGCCAGAGCGGGCCGCGATCTCCTCCACCGAGTCCTTCCCCAGGGCGTCGGTGGCGGTGGATATAACGGGCGTCAGACCACGGGAGGCCAGCTTCCTGGCTATATCGTTCCCTCCGTGATGCCCCCCCAGAATGGGGACGCAGTACCTCAGGTCGGGAGTGACCACGACCACTGCGGGGTCCACCCATTTGTCGCGTATAAGTGACGACAGCTTCCGCACCACGATTCCGCTGGCCATAACAGCGACGATAGCCTCATAGCCCTGGAAAGCCCGCTCGAAGGCATCGTCCGAGTACTCCATAACATCAGCGCCAAGCCATTCCGCGAGCTGCTTGGCCTGAAGTGACCGGTCGATATGGATGACGACGCACCTCATGAGTACAGCACCGACCGGTGGTACCGCCCCATGGGATCCACGATGCCCCCGATTAGGATCAGGGCCGTCTTGTGGATCCCCGCCTCCTCAGCCTTCTGGACGATGTCTGACACGCACCCCTTAACGATCTTCTGGTCAGGCCAGGAGGCATGGTAGATGACCGCTGCAGGCGTGTCCCCCGGGCAGCGCAGCTTGCGCACTATCTCTCCCAGCTTGTCCGTGCCTAAGAAGATGACCATGGAGGAGCCCATCTCCGACAGCTTGGAGATGTCGTCCTCCTGCAGGGTCTCGCCAGCAGGCCTGGTGATTATCAGCGACTCCGAGACCCCTTTAAGGGTGTACTGGGTCTTCAAGGCCGCGGAGGCAGCGAACAGCGAGCTCACGCCGGGAACGATGCGCACCTCCACCCCCTGCTTTTCCAGCTCGGCGATCTGCTCCACGATGGAGCCGTAGAGGGCGGGATCTCCGCTGTGCAGCCTCACAACGCACTTCCCTGCCTTGGCGGCCTCGGTCATGATGGGGACCATCTCCTCCACGGACATACCCCAGCTGTCCATCTTCACTCCTGCCCGGGAACGCTCCACGAGAGCAGGGTTCACCAATGAGCCGGCATAGATCAGAACATCCGCGCCGACGAGGATATCGTTCCCCTTCATGGTGATGAGGTCAGGGTCTCCCGGACCCGCTCCAACGAACCAGACCACGGGTGTGGACATCCTATGACCTCCGGGCGAACATGACGCTCATGTAATCACAGGTCTCCGGCATATCCTCGTCGCGGTACACCCTTTCACCGTCCATGTGCATCCTTTCCACAAGGTGGAACTCGTTGTAACCCTGGGAGCGGAGATCGTTCATCATCTCCCGTGGAGCGCGAACCTTAAGGTGCACCAGGCATCTCTGGTCCGAACCATCGGTGACCAGCAGACCGGAGTTGACAGAGATGTTCAGACGGGAGGCGATGGCCGTTATGGAGCTTATCCCCGGCTCCACCCTGAACTGGATGTCTGGATATTTGCCCCTCATGACATCACAAAGCCTGCCGAAGGTCGAGTAGAAACCTGGGTCCCCGAGTATGCCCAGGACGGCCGTTCCTTTACGCGCGATCGGGGCTATGGTATCACAGTTGCGCTCCATGGCAGCGCGGACCTTCGCCTCATCATCCGTCATGGGGAAATCAAGCATCTCCGCGTCCGCGTAAGGGGCGACGATGTCCTTGGCTATTCTTCCAGGGACGAACACCTTGTCCGCCTCCGCCAGGAGCTTAGCCCCCCGCACGGTGATAAGATCGCTCTCCCCCGGCCCAATGCCTAACGCTATCAACATCACTTGCACCTTCCAATAATTATGTATACAGGATCTATAGGACGGAAAAGGAACGAGTCAGCGAGAGGGTAGGACCGGGACACCGAGACCTGAATGACCTCCTCGAAGATACCTAGGTCCTGCATCGTTGACACCGCCCGATGGAGCGTTCTAAGCAGTACAGCGTTCACCACTATCCTGCCCTTGACCTGTTCAGAGAGAATCCGAATTACCTCCTCCAGGTCCTGCGATCCGCCTATAAAAGCACCGTTCAATCCACCCAATCCCGGGAGAACCTCTTTCGCGTTTCCTTTGACCACCTTCACATTATCAGCGCAGCTCTCTGCAACATTGTGGGTGGCGGCTACGATGGCCTCGTCCCTGACATCGATAGCGTAGACCCGTTCACATGTTCTTGAAGCCTCGATGGATACCTTCCCTGTACCGCAACCAACGTCAGCGATGATATCGCCTTCTTTCAAAGCCAGTTTAAACAGGGATATGGCCATCACCTCATCCTGCGTCGGTCCTCCGCTAACTTTCATGTTATCAGGGTTGGAGGAATCATCCAACTTAGTATTTAACCGTGTTGGATGTATAATCCAATTATTGCATGAAAAATTCGGATTTGCTCGCGTTTTAATTAGGTGCGAGACGTGCATAATCCGAATATCTAGAAGGTCTGGGGTTGCCGAATTCGGCTTTTTAACTGTCCATCCATCTCGATAGCCACCACCATGTTCAGTTCGAGATATCCTCGTTGAAGCCGTTTCACTTACCAAAGCAATCATCAAATGACCTCACCTAAAAAAAGTTGGAGGGAGCCGGGGTTGGAGGATCATATTGGCGATAGAACAAGGGTTCCCGTCTCCGGGTCGGGAATAAACGTATTACGATTTATAATTTCGTAATACTAACAGAAAATTATCGATCGACGAAAGTGGCATCTTGGGAAGGTAACCTGAACGGTCGATGTTGTTCAAGCAACTAACACTCTAACTCCTGGTTTTTTTAAAAAAATATTAATAAATAATTCTCAATTTAACCCATTATACATTGTGAGTCTGATCTTAAGAAAAGATTGATCAATGATGGCATATCGGACTCTTCATATGCCATCATTGAACGGCTTATGTCATCTGGACGGTCTCTGCCTTCTTTTCGGTATCCGCGTATCGGTTGTAAACGAATACCATCACTAACCACACAGCCACACATGCCAGGAGCATTGTGGTTCCGATCGTTGCCATCTCCCCCAGCATGGTGGCGGTGTCCGCAGGGTCGCTCATCGCCGAAAGGAACGGGAAGTAGGGGACTATCTCCTCATGAGCCACATGCTCAAGGGCCAGAGCGACCACCCCTCCCCATAGTAATACGTTCAACCACATAATGTGGAGCTTCTCCGGTATCTTTTTTCTGAACACTGTCGTCACTACGGCAACAGCCGTCGGTACTAGAAAGCACGCCATTTTTTCACCTCGCACTCGCCTCTCCCATTTTTCCCTTAATCTTGGACATCGTCAATACTATCTCCCAGATGGTGAAGATAGGGACCAGCATGGCGATCCCCAGCACGGTCCCGTTCTCTATTAGGCCGTCCGTCTCCATCTCCAGGAACGGTCCGCTTCCACCATAGCCCATGATGTGATCGACCAGAATCATAACTGCCAACCCCCACAGCATAAGAGCTAGCAGACCGAGCTGGTACTTTTTAGGGGCGATGAACCAAACCGCGGTCACCGCCAGAGCGGCAATTAAAGTAGTTATCAGCCACATTTATTTTCACCGTAATACAAATTTTTATTTCGTAATATCCGTATCAAAATGAAGTATAAAGTAATTATCTATGGTCAAAGTCGATCATCGAAACGGTCCATGATCGGCTGATTATTTTTCGCTCAAGAAGCCGAATTATTATGGCAATGGCCTTTTTCGGTGATTATTTGTTCACAGACCTATCAGATAACAGGAGGATATATCGTCGGAAAGATGACCAGTTATTAAAAAGACACATCTTTTTAAGGATTATTGATGGTTTATCCAAGCACATTGAGATGGGAGGTTGTATGGACAAGAGGCCCCTATTTTGCATAATATTCTCCGCTGCCCTGTTCGGCATTAGTACTCCCATAGCAAAACTTTTGGTCGAGGACATTCCCCCTCTAGCGTTAGCAGGGCTCCTGTACCTAGGTGCTTTCCTAGGTCTTTTTACTTACACAATTATCCGCAGGATGCACAGCCCTGGACATGATGAGAGGGAGCCCCCACTGGAGGCAGGGGACCTATCATGGTTAGCAGGGGCCATCCTCGCAGGGGGGATCATCGCCCCGGTAGCGTTGATGTATGGCCTGGTGTTCGTCTCCGGTTTTGCCTCCTCTCTACTTCTGAACCTCGAGGGCGTGGCAACTGCTATCATCGCGGTCGTCGTGTTCAAGGAGCATGCAGGCAAACGGATCTGGTCCGCGCTCCTCCTCATGACCTTGGCGGGTGCTTCCCTCAGCTGGGATCCCAGCCAGGGAAAGCTGGACCTCGCTGGTCCCCTGCTTATCGTTCTGGCGATGATATGCTGGGGGATCGACAACAACCTGACCCAGCACATCTCCAACAAGGAACCTACCCAGATAGTGCAGTTGAAGGGCATCATAGCTGGAACAGCATCTCTCAGCCTAGCGGCACTGCTCGGGCTTCAGGTACCGCTCGATGCGTCCATCCTTTACGCGCTCGTCCTCGGCTCGCTGAGCTACGGCCTTAGTCTGATATTGTTCATCAAAGCCCTGGAAGGTCTCGGATCATCCAGAACGGGCTCGTTCTTCAGCTTCGGGCCGTTCATCGGGGCGGTGGTCTCCATCCCGCTCCTAGGGGAGACGATCACCTGGCATCTGATCGCGGCAACGATCCTCATGCTCCTAGGCGTTTGGATGATGATCACCGAGCATCATGGTCATGTGCATCGCCATGAACACATCGTCCACACGCATATGCATGAGCTGGACATGCACCATCAGCACACACATCCCAATGGACAAAAGGGACCGCATGCTCATGTGCATGCTCATGAACCAATGACTCACAGCCATGTGCATTGGCCCGACCAACATCACAGACATGAGCATAAGTGACCCGATCTTCGAGATAATGCATTGAAGCAAGATCTCCCGACATGATCAGGAATCCTGCACCGAGGGTCTTCTCTTATGGGTACCCAGGGTAAAAACCTCATCCATCCATCTCGCGCTCCAGGGTATCGAGAGCTTCTTCCAATGTCAGGGGTATCTCGTTTTTCCTACCGGTCCGGGCGTTCCACTCGGAGAACAACCGAGGTATTGATGGAAGCTCCAGGCTGGCCTCAGTTAGAATGTCGGGACGGCGCAGTAGGCCGTGGAAGTCCCCATCGTAGAGGACCTTGCGCTTGAGGACCACCACCCTCTTAGTCAGCTCCATCGCCACCGTGAGATCATGGGTCGCCAGGACCATGCTCTTGTCCAGAGACTGGAGCACGTTCACCAATGCCCTCCTGCCGAGGGGGTCGAGGTTCGCCGTAGGCTCATCCAATAGCAAGATCTCCGGGTCCATGGCCAGAAGTCCGGCGATGGCCACCCTCTTCTTCTCTCCGAAGCTGAGGTGGTGAGGGACCCTGTCTGCATACTCCGTCACTCCGGCGAGGGAGAGGCTGGTCTCCACCCGGCGGCTCACCTCCAGCTCGTCTAACATCATGTTGATAGGGCCGAAGGCCACATCATCCCACACCCGAGGCATGAATATCTGGTCATCAGGGTCCTGGAACAGGAGGCCCGCCCGCATCGTCGCTTGACGGGCGGTCTTTTTGTTCACGATGATGCCTGCGATCTCCATCTCCCCCTCCGTTGGCAGGTACAAGGAGTCCAGAATGTGCAGTAGCGTGCTCTTACCGGCGCCGTTGGGACCTACCAGGGACACCCTCTCACCCTGCATCACGGTAAGGTCTATTCCTTCCAGAGCCTTGATGCCGTCCTCGTACGCATACCCCACGCCCTTCAGCTTAATGGCGACCATTGGACCAACCCCCATTGCATGGATATTATTAGCATTATGACCCCAAAGAACAGCAGGAGCAGGAGGGCGTCGCCGGGCCCCACCTTTGGCCTCCTGAGTATCCGTATATCCCCGTGGTATCCCCTAGCCACCAGTCCGTCGTAGATGGCCTTGGAGCGAACGTGCGAGCGGACGAGCACCATACCCGCGGTGAAGGAGATGGTCTTGAAGACATCCTTGGAGAGCAGGCTCCCCTTCAGTGAGAAGCCTCGTGAACGCCTCGCCATGTTCATCAGTCCCAGCTCCTCCATCATCACGAAGATGTAGCGGTAGGTGAGGAGGAGCAGGGAGCAGATCACATAGGGCACGCGGAACCACCGCAGACCCCACAGGACATCGAAGAAGGGAGTGGTGGAGATCAGCAGAATGAGGGCTAGTACCGAAGAGGTGATGCGCAAGGCCATGGCCAGGGCTGGCACCCATCCCGAGGTCAACAGTAAGGCTCCTGAGGCCACCACTATGAAGGGGAGGCTGAGGGCGAAGATGCGAGCGGTGTGCTTGATAGGGATACGCGAGGTCATCTGAAGCAGGGCGATGAAAACTAGGGCGATCACCAATGGCAGAAGTCCCCTCATGAAGGACAAGGCCACGATCAACGAGATGATGGCCACCAGTTTGACACGAGGATCGAACTTGAAGAAGGGGCTGCTACGACAATACCGATCGATCTCGATAGTATCCATGGTGCCTGCCGAACTTAATGGACCTGCTAGCTCCAGAATGTCAAATAAATGGAAGGGGAAGGGGTTATTGAAACCTTCGCAGGGTTCAGGTTCAGGGCGAGCGTACGCTCTTCCGCAGCTTAACTATGCCGTACATCACGGCCATGGTTATGAAGAACCCTACTATGCCCATCACCAGTGATGACAGGTAGTTTGACCCGTAGTCGAGGGGGGCGGTGTACACCGGCTCGCTCTCGGCGAACCCGGTCTCCTCCATGGTCTTGTCCAGGCCGTCAGGGACGCCGTCGGACACCAGAAAGAAGCCCACCAACCCGATTGCGAAGGCGATCAATATCGCCGACGTTCCGAAGATGTATCTATTGTCCATGTTCACACCTTCGCTGCCATGGGGGTCTTGAGCATTCCCGGCGAGACCTTGGCGAGGAACAGCACGACCCCGCTGGTTATGGCGGCCTCACCGATGCCTATGAGCAGGTGGAAACCCATCATGGAGGGGAAGGCTAGCACACCGTCTATACCGTACGCGCCGCCAGAGATGGAGTAGCTCAGGGCCAGCTCCGATGCACAAACGGTCGCGGCCACAAACACCGAGGCCCATGCTGCTAAGGGTATGCCCACCAGGCGGTACCTCTCCCCGAAGAGCCTGAGGGCCCCATAGGTCACCAGAGGCGCGACAATGGCCATGTTGAGGACGTTCAATCCCAGAGCGGTGATGCCGCCGTCCCCGAAGACCAGCCCCTGTACGATCAGTATCACCGTGATGATGAGCATTGCCGCCCATGGTCCCAGCAGAACTGTCGCCAGCGCAGCCCCTATGAGGTGGCCTGTGGTCCCCCCTCCGATTGGAAAGTTCAGCATCTGGGCAACGAATATCCCGGCTGCAAGTACAGCCATCATTGGCATGGTCCGATCATCAATATTTTTCCCGTATCTCCATAGGACCAGGCCAATCACCACCAAGGTAATTAGCCATCCAGCGGTCCAAACGACCGGGTCCATCAAACCATCTGGAATGTGCAAACCAGTATCCCCCTTAATACGTTTTTCTTGTTCGTGTTAAGGCATAGGAGGTTGAGTATAAATCATTTATTCAAATTGGATTAGGTCGCACGAGGCGATCGTCCAGTGTATCTGGTCGATTGGGCAGATATGGGTGAATTCCATCCTCAATTTGACGTATATGAAAAGGGACCTTCAGTCCTGGAAGCCCCTACCGTCCCTGAGGCTTGCGACGAACCTACGGGTATCCTCAAGAGTGGCCCCATCGATAATGTTCTTCAAGAGTGCGCTGCCCACAATGGCGGCGTCCGCCCCTTCCCGGTAAAGCTGCCCCGTCTGCTCGCTCTGCGATATTCCGAAGCCAACCCCCACAGGCAACGAGCCTGCAGCCTTCTTGGCACGCCGTATCAAGGGGCCGACATCGGATGAAAGGGATGTCCGCGCACCCGTGGTCCCCAGGGCGCTCACGACATAGAGGAAACCCATCGACGCCCGGGCGATCTTGATCATCCGCTCCTCCGAGGTCGTGGGGCTGACCAGCTGCACAAGGTCGATCTCATTTCTTATGCACGCCTCTCTAAGCTCCTCCGATTCCTCGAGGGGAAGGTCGGGCACGATGAGGCCGTCAGCCCCCGATTCATGGGCGAACTGTGCATAGCGTCCCTCTCCTATCTGGAAGATTGGGTTGTAGTAGCCCATCAGTACCAGCGGCACGTTGGTCAATGCCCGCAGCTTTCGAGTCAGCTCGAACACCCTCGGAGGCGTGATGCCGTTATCAAGCGCCTTCTGCGATGTCATCTGTATGACCTTCCCGTCGGCCACCGGGTCTGTGAACGGGACACCTATCTCCAGCACGTCCGCGCCCCCCTCCACGCTGGCCATCGCGTGCTCGATGAACAGCTCCTCCGACGGAAATCCCGCCGTCAGGTAGCATATGAGGCCACGCCCCCTGCTCAGTGTGTCCGATATCCTGCTCAATCGTCCACCCCCATCAGGTCGATGACGGTCTCCAGGTCCTTGTCCCCCCGGCCGGACACGGTGATGACGATGACCTGGTCCTTTGACATCTCGGCAGCACGCTCCATGCCAGCGGCGACCGCGTGCGATGACTCCAGGGCCGGTATGATCCCTTCCACCTCGCTCAACGTCCGGAACGCGAGCAGGGCCTGCTGGTCCGTGATGCCGGTGTACTGCGCCCTGTGGATGTCGTTAAGAAGCGAGTGCTCCGGTCCCACCCCTGGATAGTCCAATCCTGCGGCCACGGAGTGCGTCTGCGATATCATTCCGTTCCCGTCCTGCAGGAGGTATGACTTGCATCCGTGCAGGACTCCCACCTTCCCGCCGCTGATGGATGCCGCATGCTTCCCGGTATCCAGCCCCTTACCTGCCGCCTCCGCCCCCAGGAACCCCACGCCGGGGTCGTTGAGGAACGGGTGGAAGGTGCCTATGGCGTTGGAGCCGCCGCCGACGCAAGCGACCAGGAGGTCCGGAAGCCTCCCTTCCTGGCTGAGGATCTGCCTTCTGATCTCCTTGCCGATGACGCTCTGGAAGTCCCTTACCATCGCGGGGTAGGGATGAGGTCCCGCCGCCGTGCCCATGAGATAGTAGGTGCTCTCCACGGTGGCCGCCCAGTCGCGGAAGGCCTCGTTCAAAGCGTCCTTGAGGGTGCATGACCCGGAATCCACCGGGTGTACCTTGGCCCCCATGAGCTTCATCCGGAAGACGTTCATACGCTGCCGGGCGATGTCCTCCGTCCCCATGTAGATCTCCGCCTTGAGACCCAGCACCGCCGCCGCCATGGCCGTTGCCGTTCCATGCTGGCCGGCGCCGGTCTCGGCGATGACCCTTTCCTTTCCCATGCGCTTGCACAGAAGCGCCTGGCCCATGACATTGTTGAACTTATGGGCCCCGCCGTGGCAGAGGTCCTCCCGCTTGAGGTATATCCTCGCGCCGCCGCATCTCTCGGTGAGCCTGCGAGCGAAGTACAGGGGGGTGGGGCGTCCGCCATAGTGCCTCATGTACTCGCGCAGCTCAGCCTGGAAGATGCTGTCGACCTTCACACTGTCATACTCCCTTTCCAGCTCCTCCAGCGCGGGCATGAGGATCTCAGGAACGTATCTGCCGCCGTACTGCCCGAAGCGGGTCCTGTCCTTCATTGGCATGTTCTCACCGTTTCAATGAACCTATCGATCTTCGAAGAGTCTTTGGAGCCGTTGGTCTCCACGCCGGAAGAGACATCCACGATGTCCGGACGGACCACGGCTATGGCCTTAGCTACGTTCTCCGGCGTGAGGCCTCCCGCCAGGGCGCAGCGGGTCGGCCGGAGCTCACGGCACAGGCGGGCGCTCACGGCATGGTCATGGACGATCCCTGCCCCCCCTCCTTGATGGGTAGCGGTGTCCAGGACCACGCAGTCCGCTTCACGCGCAAGCCCAAGCTCCGGATCTCCCGCCTCCAGTCCCACGTGGACGGCCACCCACACCTCGCTTTCCGCTTCCCTGCGGACCCTGCGCAGCGTCCCCAAGCTTACGGGGCCGTTGAGCTGTACCGCATGGGGGCGGACCTTCCTGACGATGTCCACGATGAGCTGGGCGTCCGCGGATGTGGTCACGGCCACGCTGGGTCGCTCCGCGAGGGCCGCGAGGTATCTGGCGGCCTCGATGCTCAGGGAACGGCGGGTCCCCGTCTCCACCACGAAGCCCTGGTAGTCCGCCCTCGACGATGCTATCACATCGGTCTCGCTCATCAGGCCGCAGATCTTGACCAGGGTCATCTCGGCACCTCCAGTGCCCGCAGGGCCTCCTCCGCATCCTTCGAGGAGGAGAGATGTCCTCCTACCAGCACGGCGTCACCGCCGTGATCGCGGATGCCCTCGATGACCGCTCGGCTTCCGATCCCGCTCATTATGACCACAGGGCGTTCCTCCTCCGAGAGCAGGGGGAGGAAGGCCATGGCCTTGGTGAGGTCCAACCTTAGGGTCCTCAGGTCCCTCTGGTTGATGCCCAGGAGGTCGGCCTCGCTCTCCCTGGCCCTGGCCAATCCCTCCTCGGATGTGGCCTCCAGAACGACCTCCAGGCCCCAGTTGTGCGCACAGTCGATAAGGTCGTCACGACGTCCAGGGGAGATGACGTGGTCGAAGACCTCCTGTATCAGGAGCACCGCGCCGGCGCCGTGCAGCGAGGCCGCCCTGACCTGGTCCTCGTTGATAACAATATCCTTCATGAGCATAGGCAGCCCGCTCTGCCTCCCCAGCTCCAGGTTCTTCAGGGAGCCGTGGAAGAAATGGGGCTCGGTGAGCACTGACAGGGCCGCAGCCCCTCCCTTCACGTAATCGTCGATGAGCTTCCGGGGCCCGTGGGGGCTGAGGCGCCCCATTGAAGGAGAGGCCAGCTTGACCTCGGCGATCACGGGGAACGTGGGATGGGCGGTCAGCGTTGTTGATAAGCGAGCTCCCTCGTAGCGCCTGGCGCCATGCCCGTAGTATCCGCTGGACACCAGGGCCTCGGCGTTCATGACCAGCTCCGTCAGCTTGTCCTGCATGGTATCAGCAACTCTACGCGGAACGGAAGTGGCTGACGTATTCGTTAAGCTTTGCCAGTGCCCTCCCCGTATCGATAGCGGCCTCGCACTTCCTTATGCCGCGGTCCAGATCGTCCACTGCCCCATAAGCCAACAGGCCGCATGCGGCGTTGAGCACCACCATGTCCCGGCGGGCACCGACCATACCTCCAAGTATATCCCGTGTGGCGGCGGCGGACATGGAGGGGTCGAGCTCGCAGATGTCCGAGGGGTCCGGATGATAGAGGCCGAGCTCCCGGGGGTCGATGAGGAACCTCTCCTCCCTATCGCTGGTGACCAGGACGGCGGAGGTGGGACCGACCACCGATACCTCGTCCATGCCCGGGCGACCATGGACCAACAAAGCCCTCTCCGTCCCGATGTCCCGAACCACCTTGGGAAGGAGGTCCAGCAGCTTAGGGGAATAGACGCCCATCAGCTGCCGGCGGCGGGACCTGACCGGGTTGAGCAGAGGCCCCAGCATGTTGAACACCGTGCGCGTCGATATCTCCTTTCTGATAGGCACCGCGTACCTCATGGCAGGGTGGAAACCTGGAGCGAACAGGAAGGCGAAGCCCATGGAGTCAAGGGAGGACCCAGCCTCCTCAGGCGAGAGCATGAGCCTGGTACCGAGGGCCTCGAACAGGTCAGCGCTGCCGCAGCCGCGGTTGGAACGGTTACCGTGCTTCGCCACCGGGACGCCCAGGGAGGACACCACGATGGAGGCTATGGATGAGACGTTGAAGGTCCGGAACCTCGCCCCTCCGGTACCGCACATGTCCAGTACCACCGGGTGCGCTGTCTTGACAGGAACCGAAGCATCGCGGAAGGCCGCCGCGAGTACGCTGACCTCCCGCGGCGTCTCCCCCCTCCGCGCCATCTCGGTGAGGGATGAAACCATCTCCGGCCCCTCGAACGTGCCCGTTATGAGCTGATGGGCCAGAAGCTCAGGGGAAGCTGCTATCAGGACCTCACCCCCCGCAGGAAGTTCGACATTATCCTCGTTCCCTGAGGTGTGAGAATGGATTCAGGGTGGAACTGTACGCCCTCTATGGGATAGCGCCGGTGGCGTATGCCCATGATAGTTCCCTCGGGGGTGGTCGCGGTGACCTGCAGTTCCTGCGGCAGGTCCGGAGATACCACAAAGGAGTGGTACCTTCCCGCGGGGAATGGGTTGGGCAAGCTGTCGTACAGTCCACCGTCATCATGACTTACCAGCGATATCTTCCCGTGGACCAGGCGGTCAGCGCCGATCACCTTGCCGCCGTAGAAGTGGGCTATGCCCTGATGGCCGAGGCACACTCCGAGCGTCGGTATCTCCTGGGAGAGGGTGGTGAGGACGTCGCCGCAGATACCGAAGTCCCGTCGATCCGACGGTCTCCCCGGTCCTGGAGATATGATGATGGCGTCCGGGTCCATCATTTCTATGTCCTTTAAGGAGAGGGAATCGTTGCGCGCGACCACGCACTCCGCACCCAGGTCCTCGAAGCCCTGATGCAGGTTGTAGACGAAGGAGTCGTAGTTGTCGAGGATGAGCAGCTTCATGCCATCACCTCGGTGGCGTGGCGCAAGGCTTCCTTCATAGCCCCCAGCTTGTGCTCCGTCTCATCGAACTCCCGGGAGGGGTCGGAGTCGGCCACGATGCCTGCGCCAGACTGGAAGTAGAGCTTCCCATTGCTGGCGAAGGCGGAGCGGATGGTGATGGCGGAGTCCAGGTTCCCGTTGAAGGAAACGTAGCCAACGCCTCCGGCGTATGGGCCGCGGCTGCTCCCCTCCACCTCCCCGATGATCTCCATGGCGCGGGGCTTGGGTGCACCAGACACCGTTCCCGCGGGGAACACCGCCTGGAGGGCCTCAACGGAGGAGCAACCCTCCCGCAGGGTCCCCTGTACCTTGGACACAATGTGCTGGACATGTGAGAACTCCTCGACCCGCATGTACTCAGGGACTGAAACCGAGCCCCCTGTGCACACCCGGGAGAGGTCGTTGCGGGCAAGGTCCACGAGCATGGCATGCTCGGCCCTCTCCTTCTCGTCCTGCAGCAGGTCCTCGCGGAACCGCTTTCGGTCGGTGGCGTTCTGGCCCAGCGGCCTGGTCCCGGCGATGGGGTAGGTAGTGGCCTCCCGCCCCCTGACGGTCAGAAGGGTCTCCGGGCTGCTGCCCAGCACGGTCCTCTCTCCAAAGTCCAGGAAGAACATGTAGGGGGAGGGGTTGAGCGCGCGGAGGGACTGGTACAGGTTGAGGAGGTCACCGCGATACCGACAGGAGAGCCTTCGTGACAACACCGTCTGGAAGGTCTCACCGTTGGTGATGCGTCCTTTCACAGCGCGCACACCTTCCTCGAAATCCTTCCGTCCCCGCTCCGCCACCAGGTCATCGACGATGAGCTCACGTCGATCGGTGCGTTCGGGCAAGGAGCCTATGATCTCCTCGAGCGGTCCTGCCTCACCTAGGGAGAGAAGGTAGACCTGAAAGCTGGAATGATCGTAGATGAGGCACTCCCGGTACAAGCCCAGCTCGAACTCCGGGAACTCCGAGGGGAAGTTCCTTACCGCGGACGGCTCGGCCCGCCCAGCGAACTCGTAGGAGAAGTAGCCCACCAGGCCGCCCACGAAGGGGAACCTTGTGCAGGGGTGGCCGAACCCTTCTGTGAATTTGCGGAGGTAGCCTCCCGGGTCCTCCCGAAGGTGGTCGAGGCCTATGCCGCCCTCGACCCTGCCCTCCATGCAGGTAAGCAACTCACCTGGTCCGAAGCCCAGGAAGGAGTAGGCAACGGTCCTGCTGCCCCCCACCGCCGATTCCAGCATGAAGGAGGTGTCGAACTCTGGGCGTAGGCGGCGATAAACCTCGAAAGGAGGGAGGGTGAGGTCGAGCCTCTTGAGAGTGATGTTCGTCTGATGCATATTTGGGGTACAATAATACACATATTTAATCATAGTTGTATTGATATGTACATTAGATAACATGATTACTCATATAGCCTTGGCTCCTTTTCAGTCAATTATGAAGGTCATAGCGTTCAACGGCAGTCCGCGCAAGAACGGGAACACCAACAGGGCTCTGGAGGTGGTCCTGCAGGAGATCGCCAAGGAAGGCATCGACACCGAGCTGGTGCAGATGGGTTGCGAGGACCTCGCCCCCTGCCAGGCATGTAATGTGTGCGTGCAGAAGAAGGACAGGAAATGCAAGCGAAAGGACGATAAGGTCAACGAGTGGATCCAGAAGATGATCGAGGCGGACGGGATCATCATCGGGTCCCCTGTGTACTTCGGCTCCATGACCGCACAGACCAAGGCCTTCGTCGACCGTGTGGGGTACGTTAACCGGGCAAACGGCAACCTTTTCCGGAGAAAGGTGGGCGCAGCGGTCACCGTCAACCGCCGCGCTGGGGCCCTGGCCACCTTCCAATCTATAAACGATTTCTTCCTGATAGGGGAGATGGTAGTGGTCGGCTCCTCCTACTGGAACGTTATCAACGCATTGAAACCTGGTGAAATTGAGCAGGACGAGGAAGGGCTGCGGACGATGAAGGACCTGGGGCGGAACATGGCGTGGCTGATCAAGAAGATCAACGCGCCCTGAGGGTCCCTCGGACCAAATGGGGGTGACAATCCTCGGGTATGCGTTGATGTTCGACCTTCCGCTCTTCAAGGAAATGATGCCATGATGTCCGGACACATCATTGACACTATGGAACTGGTTGGAGCTTAGATCGCATGGCCATAGGAGTGGAGCAGAGGGATGTGGTCGTTGTGGGGGCGGGTCCCGCGGGTGCGGCGGCCGCGCTCTTTCTGAAGAGGGCGGACCAGGAGAGGGACGTCCTAGTTCTGGACCGGCTCACAGGCGAGAAGTACTCCAGATATCACCGCATGTGCGGCCAGGCAATATCCAGAGCAGCGTTCCGGGACCTGAGCCCCCTGAAGCCCCAGAACATCCTGCACCGGATCACCCACCTCAGGGACGAATGGTCCGATGGCAACTTCATCGAGTTCAGAAGCCACGGTTATATACTCGACCGCCCCAGCTTTCTAAGAGGCATGCTGGACCGTTTCCGCTCACTGGGTGGGGAGATGAGGGCGGCAGCGCTGGGTTCCGTCGCCCGGGATGATGAGGGATTGCTGCTCTACCTTTCTGACGGAAGGGTCGTCCGAGCCCGCAAACTGATAGCAGCTGACGGCTCGAGATCGCTGGTGAGGAAGGCGCTGTTCAAAGAAGAGCCTCCGGCGATGCTCAGGATGGAGCAATGTCTCGTTCAGAAGGAGGTGCGTGAGGACACCCTCACCTTCATCCAGGAGGAGAGGTACCAGGGAGGCTACCGCTGGGAGTTCCCGGCAGGGGACCTGTGCTGTGTGGGATTCCCTCGGGGCACCGACACCGTGGAAGGGGAGATCATGGAGCGCCATCGCAGGAACATACCTATCGGAGGGGTGAGATGCGTGGAACGGGATGGAGTGTACCTCGTCGGGGACGCTGCGGCCATGGCCAACCCCGTGACCTGGGGCGGGATCAGGGTATCCATGATCTCCGGGCGCAAGGCCGCCGAGGCCGTCGCCTCCGGAAGCCCTCAGGTCTATCAGCAGTGGTGGGAAAGGACCCCCTTGTCCCCGGCAAGGTTCATGGAAGCATATGCTAGCCTGGGGAAAATGACCGATGACGATTACCGGAAGGCGTCCAAAGGCATTAACCGCAACCCCTTATCGTGGCTGCGAGCATACCTCACCAGGGGCGAGTACAGGCACCTCTACGATGCCCTCCTGCTTTGCCTGAGGTATGGATGGTGATCTACAATGGGACCTTCTCCGACCGGTAAGCTTTTAGCGGTTGTGTTGGATGTATAATCCAAGAGTTCGTTGATCATGACAGTGAAGGAAGACATACGGCAGAAGCTGGGGCTTGTTCACGTTTACACCGGGAACGGTAAGGGCAAGACCACCGCGGCCTTGGGCCTGGCATTACGGGCCATGGGCAACGACCTGAACGTTGCCATGGTGCAGTTCATGAAGTGCCCGCAGTACTACGGAGAGTACGAGATCTCGAAATCTTTGCCCAACTTCACCCTGCTGCCCATGGGCAGGGACTGCCTGGTACACGCAGATAAACCACTTCCCGAGGACAAAGAGGCCGCCGAGGCCGCGCTTCGAAAGTCAGAGGAGCTCATTCACTCTGGCAAGTATGACATGGTGATCATGGACGAGGTGAACGTTTCCATCAAGTTCGACCTCGTCAACGTCGACGATGTTATTAATGTTGTCAAGAACCGCCCTCCGCGCGTGGAGGTGGTCCTGACCGGTCGCTATGCACCCCCGCAGCTGGTGGAGATCGCGGACCTGGTTACAGAGATGAAGTGCATCAAGCATCCCTTCACCAAGGGCATTCCCGCCCGAGATGGGATAGAGCGTTGATCGGCCCCAGCTGGACAACCTCTTAGTAACACTAGGTCATCGGCGGCGCCCATGCTGTGCCCCTGTTCCTTGAGCACGTAAATATGCGAGCAGGAGACTTAGCCCATGATACCCAATGCCAAAGAGGTCGGACGGCCTCCGGAAACGAATCTTATCAGGGGTTTGTCTGGACCATCCTGGTCAAGGTTGTCATATCAATGTTTAGCTGGGCCACATCCGACATGTTCTTTATTGAGGAGGTAGGCAGCGAAATCTTGGCGGTGCGGAGTATGGGCTTCTTAAGATTGAGCTCGTCCACCACGTTCTTATCCAGGTCTATGACGAGGGCGGTCACGTTCCAGCTTCTAACGTCGATCCATCCACCGCTCAGGACCCCGACCTTACGGCCGTCGGTGGTGATGACATCCCTGGCCTTGATGCACCCCATCTCCATTATCCTCTCGTTCCCTGGACCAATTATTATTGGATCACCGTCCTTTTCATGAAAAAAAGGCTACTCCGGTCTTATATACACTTTCGCCGAAACCACGCTCCGCGATCTAACGGAGCTGTGAATGTGGCTTGACCGAAGAGTAAGCTCATCTCCGGAGAACGAGCATCAGGAACACCACGACAATGAAAGCTATCCCGGTAAGGGTAAGATCGGACGTTAAGTAGTAAACGGCCAGGGCCACTATGGCAGGAGGAAGGAAGAACAGAAGGCTCTTGATGATGAACACCAAGATGCCCACCCCTACGATCAACAACAGCAGGAGAACGAGCCACGACAGACCAGCGCCCAAAATGAACATTTTTCGATCCTGAAGGTCAAAGCATCATGGAGCTCTTCAATCTTATCGATGGGCCCTCCTCTCTGATCCTTACCAAAAGTTCGTTGCCATCGCCAAAGAAATATAGATTGGCACATCTTTGAGCCGGTCCGTGAACGTACTGATCACAGGTGCTTCAGGGCAGCTAAGCTCATATCTTTTCGAGGAAATGGCATCAATGCATGAGGCATGGGGAGTTGATATCCGCCAGCCCGAATTCTCCAGCGCGATCGGTAAGGTCACCATCGCCGACATCAGGGACCCTGCGGCCATGCTGCAGGCATGCAAGGGCGCGGATGCCGTGATCCATACAGCGGCCCAGGTCTCCGTCCAGCGTTCCACGGAGGACCCCGCCTTCGACGTGGAGACCAATGTCCTGGGGACCGTCCGAACGCTGAAGGCGGCCAAGGATGCTGGCGTGTCCAAGTTCGTGTTCATTTCCAGCGCCGCCGTTTACGGGAACCCCCATTACATACCGGTGGATGAGGACCATCCCGTGGCACCCCTCTCCATATACGGTTCCAGCAAGCTATCGGCGGAACATTTCGTGCAGGCCTTCGGTTCGTCGTACGGTCTGCGCTGGGCCATTATCCGTCCGTTCAACTTCTACTCCCCGCGGGCCGATCCCAAGAGCCCGTACTCGGGAGTGATAACAAAATTCACCCAGAACGCCAACGCCGGCCTTCCTCTGAGGGTCGAAGGGGACGGGTCCCAGACGAGGGACTTCCTCCATGCTGCAGACGTTGCTCGGCTGGTACGGCTGACCATGGAGGCCGAGAACAGCGGTATGGTATTGAACGGTGGTTCCGGTCAGGCAACAAGCATCCTGGACCTGGCAGAGGTGATAAAAAAAGTATGTCCCAGCGAGGTCCGGGTTGAGCACATAGCCCCCCGCACAGCAGATATCAAGAACTCAGTTGCCAAAGTGGATCGTGCCAAGGAGATGGTGGGCTTCAGCACACGCATCTCCCTGGAGGAAGGACTCAAGGCTTTCTTTCGGACCTAAGGGTTTTACAGATCGATTATATTCTGGCCCTCTTTTATGAAGACGGTCATGTCGATGTTGTAGTTGTAGTCCTCGGTGGTGCCGTCGATCATCTCGATCTTCGCTTTGATCTTGTTCTTCTCGAAGGTGATCTGGGCGTTCTTTACACGAGCTTTGTAAAGGTTTATCCTCTTACCTGCCTGGGTCAGCTTTCTCTCGTCGCAGTATATGAGGCCGGCAGACTCGAGCAGATTGATCTTACGATAGCACGCAGCGATGGGAATGCCAAGCTTCTCAGAAAGCTCGAACGCGCTCTTCGCCTTACCCATTGTGGCCAGCAGGATCTTCGCCGAATATTCTTCCGTCAAGAGCCTTGATGTCTCCAAAGCGTGCAACTAATTCACCTAATGGTTTAACCGTCTAGTGAGATATATAAAATATCTCCATAGATTATCACTTTTGAATTGCTGATTCCATCACTGGCCAGTGGGTTATTATCGAAAAAGAAACGACCTCCGCTCTCGGTATCGGGACTCGGAATACGTTCGGATTTCCTCACCGTTCCGACCTTTCATAAAGTGATAAATTTGTATTTAATTATCAATATAAAAACAATGGACAGCTCCAAAGCAGACGCCAAAGACATATGGCGCAAGGGCTTCCTGATCGAATTGTCCTTTTCTTTCCGGCCAACCCTTCACTTACGTTCGTAAGGGTTGGTTCAGAGGGTTGTCTCAGTTCGGTTTGTCGTTATTTATAGCGATAACGATATAAACAGCCAGCAAGATTTCCGGCGGAGGCTTCAAAATGGGCTGTGGAAAGTGCGCAACCGACAAGAAGAAGGACGCCAAGGTAGAGAAGAAGAAAAAGTGAGCTCTTCTTGACGCTCCGACGTCCGAAACCCTTTCCCTACCTCTTCTGAGCCACTGTTCTTGACACTGTGAAGATCGCGAGGAACACAAGGACCGCTCCCAGTACCGTCATTGTGTCCAAAGGCTCGCTCAGCAGCACGACCCCAAGGAGAACGGCGAAAGCAGATTCTGACAGCAGCACTGTGGCCGAAGTGGTCATGGACAAGGACCGTAGGCCTATGGCCCACAGCAAGGTCGGCACCGAGGTGCAGAACAGGCCAACGAACAGCACCGCCGGGATGGACAGATCGCCTAGCTCTCCCGGGCCGCCGATGAAAAGGCTGAGGACGAGGAGGAAGAAAGCGCTCAGAAGGTGAAAGGACATGACCCACTCATCATTGCCCATCACCTTGACGGCGAACTTGGTCAAAGGATAGTTGGCCGCGATAGAGAAGGAAGCGATAAGTAAGAGGATATCTCCCAGGAAGACGTTGGTGCCCAGGAAGCTGAGGTCCCAACCAGTGGTGATGGTCATGAGCCCCAGCAGGCCCACGGCCACTCCCAGCGCCTGAACCCTTCCGATGACCTCCCGGAAGATGATGGCAGAAAGGGGTGCCACAAAGATCACGTTGCTGCCCACTATCAGACCACCAACGGAAGCGGTGGAGAGGGTGAGCCCGATATACTGGCAGGCTATCATCGCGGTCGCGAAAAAGGTCCCCGCCCATACCTCCCACCGTTTGAATATGGACAGGTTCAACCTCTTCCTCCTGCGGACCAGGAGCATTGCCAAGAGGCCGCCGGTCCCCATGGTGGCGGCACCGAAAAGGAGGGGATTGATGCCGCCCATGCCGTCCTTTATGACCACATACTGCGAGCCGTACAGGAGGCTGGCCACCAACGACAGCATCAGTGCGGAGCGTGCGCTCCTCTCCTCGATGCTCAATGTGGTGACCCTCATCTGTACACTTCCCAGACCGGGGAGAACCCCTTCCAGCACATATCCTTTCGCATTGCTTGAATGCTGCCCTTGCATCACCCAATACGCCTGGCGATGTTACCGACATACTATGAAAAGGCGCAGCTGCCTGATGGAGCGTGCCTGCGCTGCCAAGCACATTCCCTCGTGTTCGTCAGGACTGGGTTTCATTGGAAAAATATTTTGGGCTACGAGGACCTTTACTATCTTCAGCTATGTTCGAGCGAATATTGTTCCCTCTGGATTTCTCCGAGCCCTCCCTTAGGATGCTCAAGTGCGTGAAAGAGCTGAAGGGCTTCGGTCTCAAGGAGGTGGTCCTCTGCCACGTTGCCGCCTCAGGCATCTCCCTGACTTCCGATCATAGAGAGACCCTCGAGGGTATTAAAGAGAGCATCCGCCAGGTGGGTTGCGAGGTCCGGGAGGTCGTAACGGAGGGAGACCCCGTGGAGCAGGTCCTGGATATCGCCGAATCCGAGGACGTGTCCCTTATCGCCATGGCATCCAGCGGAAAAGGCAGGACGCAGGAACTGCTCATCGGCTCCACGTCTTTCGGGATCCTCCGCTCCACATCTCGGCCGGTGCTGATAAACAAATTCCCTGAGGTGGAAGATGAACTGCGAAGCGCAGAACCGTCGCCCATTTTCCAGAAAGCGTTGGTTCCGATCGATTTCTCCTCCTGCACAGATATGTGCATGATGCTGCTGCCAGAGCTCTCCAGCCGTGGCCTCAGGGAGGCGGTCCTATTCAATGTCGTGGAGAGCGGTAGCTCCAACATCCAGGAGGGGAAGCGTTTCCAGAAGGTGCTGAACAAGGTGATGCTGGACCTGGATGAGATGAGGAGCAAGCTGGAAGGTCGGGGCTGTCGAGTGTCCACCCACGTTCACTTCGGCACGGTCCCGTACAACATCCTCGAAGCCTCCAGGGAGCTTGATGCCTCTGTCATCATACTCGGGGCCCATCGCAAGAGCCTCCTGCGCGAAATAACTCTGGGGGGCAACTCCGAGACCGTGGTGCGCAGGTCCACAATACCCCTGCTGGTCATCCCCTGCGATTAAGGAAGATCGAGGCACAGCTGTCCTGGGAACGAAGGCACAGCACCACGACCTATAAGCAAAAAAAGGATTGCTAGCCTGCCGCGGCGTCCACATCCACATTGTCATCCTTAGGGGCCTGACGCGGGGGTCCTGCACGAGAGAACCCAGATGGTGGATTCATAGCCCTCTTTCGAAGGTTCCCATGCATCGGACCGTCGGCAGCCCATGTATAATGGAACTACCGGAGGACGTAACTACGGCCCGAGGTAACCATTAATATAGAGGTCGTCATGGCCTTCGTGACCGATGTTCGAAAGATCAGCTCGCTTTCTGAGCGCTGGAGGGATGGCCGGGGCAGCATTCATAATGCTCATCGCCACCGTTGCCGGAGGAGGGTGCAACTTCATCTATCAGGTCATGATGGCGAACCTGATCCCTGATGACCTGGCAGAGCTCAACACCTTACTGGCTATTCTCTACATCGTCACGGTCCCCGCGTCAGCTGTCCAGAACGTGCTCATTCGCTACGTTTCCAAGTTCAACGCTCTGGACAAGCCGGATGTTATCTCCTGGCTGATGAAGAGAATATTCATACTCACAACATCAGCGGGGGTAGCTCTGGCCATAGTGATAGTATTGGTCCTGAGCATCCCTGAGGTCGCCTCAACCCTAAAGATCTCATCGAACTTGGGAGTCCTCCTGCTGGGCATAGCGGTCCTCTTCGCCATGCTGTCCCCTGTGGGGCATGGCCCTCTGCAGGCCTTCCAACGCTTCGTTGCCTTTGGGACCCTGACCGTAGGTAACTTTGTCCTGAAGCTGTCAATGGGGGTGGGCTTGGTACTGCTGGGCTATGGTGTAGCGGGAGGCATAGGCGGAGTGCTCATAGGTCTGGCGTTCTCCAGCGGGCTCTCCCTTTTCTTGGTCAGGAAATACCTTCTGCGCAAGGGCACTCCCATAGACAGCGGTGAGATCTGGTGGTATACCGTCCCCGCCACGGTCGCTCAGCTCTGCTTCACCATCCTGACGATGGTGGACGTGATATTCGCTACCAGCCTATTGCCCAAGGACCAGGCCAGCTACTACGCTGCCGCGTCCTCTCTGGCCAAGATAATTCTGTTCCTGCCAGGAGCGGTCTCCACGGTGATGTTCCCCAAGATCTCTCGGGCACATGCTGTGAAGGGCGAGACCTCGCGGATACTGACAACGGCCTTCTTCATGACCCTGGCATTGTCCGGACTAGTAGTGGCAGCTTACTTCCTGCTGCCTGATTTCATCCTCAACATCCTCATACCTGCCAACCCGTACAGGGAGCTGATCGCCCCATTGCTCCAGGGTCTGGGGGTTGCGTACCTGCTTCTGGGTCTTGCCAACCTGTTCATGCTATACGGTCTGGCCACAGACGGTCATGCCTATGTCACCATACTGGGAATGTCGGTCATCATGCTAATGGCCATGATCTTCGCGTTAGTTGCAGGCGGCATATCCTTCACCCCCATGATTGTGGTTCTGGTGATGGTGGCAACGGGCATGTTCATCGTGGTGCTGAGCGCTATATACCTGATAATCGTGGAAAGGGAATGGCGCCCCATGAAGAAGAACGGATCCTCCAACTAGGCCTTGGGCAGTGCCACCACGAACACGCTCCCCTTCGTGTGGTCCCCGGGCACCGCGTCCTCCACCCAGATCCTACCTCCCTGCCTCTCAGTTAGTACCTTGGCCAGGGATAGGCTGATGCCGCTCCCCCTGATCTTTCTCTCCTTGTTGAGGCAGTGGAATCGCAGGAACAGGAACTCTTTCTTATCGTCAGGTATGCCCCGCCCATTGTCCTTGAACCTTATGTTCCAGTACTCCCCTCCGTCCTGGACGGAGACGGAGATCACCGGCCGCTCAGAATAGGCGATGCCGTTGTTCAGTATGATACGGAAGGTCTCGGTGAACTGCTCCTCCACCATCACCCTGTGCGCGCCCGCAGGTACGTCGCTCCTGATCTCCGCTGGTTTGGCCTTGGGCGAGGCCTGTACTGCGGAGATGGCCTTGCCGATGGCGGCCCCTAGGTCCATGGGGATGACCATGCTCCGGGGCATGGTCTCCATCTGCCGGATGTTGCGGGTGTTGTCGATCAGATGGTTGAGTGACTCCACCTGGCGGATGGAGGTGTCCACGTACTTCTGTATCTTCTCCCGGGGCAGGTCCTGGCCCTGCATCATCTGGAGGTAGCCGTAGATGGCGGTGAGGTAGTTGGGCGCATCGTGCGTGAAAAGCTCGTGGTAGACCTCAAGACGGTCGTCCCGAGAGCGGATGACCTCCTCCTGAGCCACAGCGACCTGGTATAGGCGAACGTAGTCCCGCACCCCGCACGCGCCTTCGGGGGCAAGGCACACGAGGGTGCTACCTTCGTTCAGCTCCAGCATTACTGCCTCTGGCATCTTGCCGTTGGAAGTTACCTCGTGCAACTTCTGGTCACTATCTCCCCTGCGCTCTAAGATCGGGAGAAGGCCCCCGTTGCGAGAGATCCATGCCTCCCCTTCTCGGTTGGCCCTGATCAACTGGTGGGCGCTGCTGATAACAAAGGCGGGGAACTTTGCCTCAGCGAACGCCTTTGTCCACAGCTCCCCATTACCATCGGATGCTGGCATGTTCATCGGATCTAATCCCGCGAACATGGCCTTCAAGCCATATACCTATCGATTCCAACAACCTTTATAGATACTGAGCGACCCTGTTAGGAGGGAGGTGTATGACCTACAAGAACGAGAACACCCTCCATCGCCTGGAATCCCAGGGGAACGGCGAATGCTTCCACACATCCTATGAGAGAGAGGTGGAGAGACTGCTGGGCGAGGTCAGGGAGTCCCCGATCAACTACCCGGACCATATTGATGGCAAGGAGAGGCTCTCGGCACATCGCTTCCGTGATGTAAGCCCCGGGGACGAGCGCATCCTGGTGGGGGTCTTCCAGCGGGGGCACTCCGGTGACGTCAACGATGCCGTGAGGGCCTCCCGGAACGCCTTCCCCATGTGGTCGAAGATGGATTGGACGGACCGGATGCGCTTCTTCACGGAGGCTGCGGACATAATGAGGAGGAGGAAGTACGAGCTCGCGGCCGCCATATCCCTGGACAATGGGAAGAACCGCTACGAGGCCGTGGCGGACGTGGACGAGGCCATCGATTTCATCAACTACTATTGCTCGGAGATGCGGCGGAACCAGGGCTTCGAGAGGGTGGGGGACCCACCTTACCCTGAGGAGGAGGTCAGGGTGCTGCTGCGGCCGTACGGCGTGTGGGCGGTCATCTGTCCCTTCAACTTCCCTCTGGCCATCACGACAGGGATGACGGTGGGCGCCCTCCTGACCGGTAACACCGCGGTGTTGAAACCCTCCTCCTCCGCGCCCCTGCCCGTGCACCTGTTCTATGATGTCCTGGACCAGGCAGGATTGCCCGACGGCGTGCTGAACCTGGTGTCTGGCTACGGCACCGAGGTGGGCGACCCCCTGGCCAACCATCCGACCATTGATGGCGTTGCGTTCACAGGGTCATTGCAGGTGGGGCAGGAGATCATGAGGTCGGCCCCCCTCGGCCGGCCGAGGCCGGTGATCGCGGAGCTGGGAAGCAAGAACCCCATCATCGTCTCCCTATCAGCGGACCTGGAGAAGGCAGCCCAGGGGGTGACCTCCTCCGCTTTCGGGTTCTCCGGGCAGAAATGCTCGGCATGTTCTCGCCTTTACGTCCACGAGGCGGTCTTCGACGAATTCATGGGAATGATGGTGGATATGGCAGAAGGCCTTACGGTAGGTTCTCCCTTCGAGAGGGAGACCGCGGTGGGCCCGCTGATCACCAAGACGTCGATGGACAACTACATCCGTTGGACTAAGAAGGCCGCTCGGGACGGAAAGGTCCTGACGGGGGGAGCCCGGGACCGGACCGGAGAGCTTGCCCATGGACACTACGCCCGGCCGACCATAGTGACCGGCCTGCCTGACGCTCATGAGCTGATGAAGAGGGAGCTGTTCGCACCCCTGCTATGCGCCCAACCCTACTCATCCTTGCCGGAGGCCCTGAACAAGGCCAACTCCACAGAGTTCGGGCTGACCGCGGGTCTGTTCTCTCGGGACCAATCGGAGATCTCAGAGTTCCTGGAGGAGATCCAGTTCGGCGTGGTCTATGTGAACAGGGAACGGGGCGGCTCCACCGGGGCCATGGTGGGAGGGCAGGCGTTCACGGGATGGAAGATCTCGGGGTCCACAGGCAAGGGGACGGGCTCGGTCCACTATCTGCCTCAGTTCATGCGTGAGCAGAGCCGGACAGTATGCCGTTGATCGCGGACATTGGCAGCATGCAGTTCATCTCGGCGGAGGGGCTTCGTTGAACGAGCTTTTTTATGGGGATGGCAGCGTACCTCTCACGATGCAAGGCCTCGAGGAGCTGGTAGGGTTGGAGCTTATCAGCTCGGACGCCAGGGCCATCGGCACCGTGGAGGGTGCGGCCATCGACGCCTCGGCATGGACGGTGAAGGCCATCAGGGTGGGGCTGCGGCGGGGCATCGAGAAGCTGATCGACCGCCAGAAGAGATTGTTCACTTTGGACAGGATCCTCATCAGTACCGAAAACCTTGGCCGGGTGTCGGACGCGGTCATCATGAGGCAGCCTCTGACGGCCTTGAAGGACCAGGTGCTGACCGAGGATGAGAAGATGATGCCCGCGGGAGCGTTCATCGGGATGAGGGTCATGTGCGACGACGCTGTCTTCCTGGGACATGTCGACAACATCCTGATCGAGACCGGCGGGGGATGGCGCATACCATTCATCCAGGTGAAGCTCTCCCGGGAGGCTAAGGGCCTGTGGGAGAGGGGCGGCTTAGCGGCCCCCACACTGGTGAACGTATCGACCCAGGCGATAGGGGCCTTGGGGGACATGGTGATCTTGACGCTCTCCATCGATCAGGTCCGGGAGGGGAGCGAGAGGGAAGGGGTTAACGCCTTGAACGCAGGCGTTGCATGAGGGAGAGACGTCCAAACATTTCATGACGGACGGACACAGCTTCATGCCTTTAGCTTGCAGAATGGACCTTGTCCCGGTCCAGTTCTCCTACGGTAGACAACTCAGGACAATCCTTTTTTAACTCTTTCCTCCATCTATCCGGGCATGCGGGACCAGGGGCAGGACCTATGGGAGAGGGGAAGCCATGTACTGCTCCATGAAGCAACCTTGGTCCGGAAGACGCTGATGGCCGGGAAGGGAGCGCAGGCAGGTCCTTGCCCGTTATTCACCAGGATGATGAAAATGCCGTTCCTGCAGCAGGCCGGACAAATGATGGGGGATGATTGATGATCGAGCTGCGGGACCTTACCCGAAGGTTCAACGGCAACGTGGCGGTGGACTCGCTCAACCTGACGATCGAGGACGGTAAGGTGTTTGGCTTCATAGGCCCCAACGGCGCAGGGAAGACCACCACCATACGGATGATCACCACCCTCATATCCCCGACCAGCGGGACGGTTCACGTCAACGGCCTCGATGCTTCAGACCCGGAGGAGGCCCTGCAGATACGGTCGCATGTCGGTCTGCTGCCGGAGATTCCCGGCCTGTACGAGACCCTCTCTGCCTATCGTAACCTGGATTTCTACGCCGCTCTCTATGGCGTCCCCATCGATCGCCGGAAGGACCGCATCAAGGAGCTGTTGGAGATGCTGGAGATATGGGACCGCCGCGATGACATCGTGGGAAAGTTCTCCAAGGGCATGAAGCAAAAGATAGCCATCGCCAGGGCGCTGGTCCACGAGCCTGAGCTGCTGTTCCTGGACGAGCCCACGTCTGGCCTGGACCCCGAGGCCGCCCTCACCGTTCGCAACTTCCTCCTGGAGCTGAAGAAGGAGGGCAGGACCATCTTCCTCAACACCCACAACCTCGACGATGCGGAACGCTTGTGCGATACCGTCGGTGTAATGAGGACCCGCCTCCTGGCGAAAGGCTCCCCTTCAGAGCTGTCGCAGCAGTTCTGGGGGCGCACCACCGTGGTGCATCTGCACAGCATCAGCCCTGCCATGATCAGCGGGGTACGGGGCCTGAGCGGGGTGACCGGTGTCCAGCAGGATGGAGACCATCTGCTGGTGGATGTCACCGATCCCGCCTCCGTGAACCCTGACATCGTCAGGGAGCTGGTCCGTCAGGGAGGTCAGGTGGAGTCCGTCAACGAGCTGAAGCGCAGCCTAGAGGACGTGTACCTTAGGCTTCTGGGAGGTGGAAAATGAGGCTGGACAAGCTGTGGGTGGTGGCAAAGAAGGACCTTGCCGAGTTTCGCACCAACAAATACGTGATGTACTCCATTCTTCTTATGCCACTGATGCTGGCGACCGTCCTCCCGGTGATCTACCTCAGCGCCTTCGTGATGATGCCGCCGGCCACTCAGGCACTGGACGTTGGTAACGAGGGCATCTCCATGGAGATCATCGACCAGGTGGTGGTCAACGGGACGTATGAGGACACATCCTTCCTGCGATGCGAGCTCCGCGATGTGGTCGCGAGCAACTGCAGATTCGAGGCGTCTAACCTCACCAATTGCCTGGTCAGGGACTCCTACATTGGTAACTCTACCTTGAACGGCTCAGCCCTTTTCCACTCCAACTATCAAGGTCTTACGACATCGGGTTCCACGCTAAGCGGCTCGGTCGATGTGAGCGGGGTCAATGAGGACATAGAGTTCCTGAAGCAGTTCATAAGCTTCCTTCTAATCTTCTTCATCATGATCCCGGTGGTGCTGCCCACGGTCATGGCCTCCTATTCCTTCGTGGGCGAGAAGTTGAACCGCAGCCTGGAGCCTCTGCTGGCCACTCCTACGACGGATTCCGAGCTCCTCCTCGGGAAGGCCGCGGCCATCTTCATACCCTGCATGCTAGCGACCTGGCTCTCTTTCATACCCTTCACCATCATCGTGGACTTCATGGTCTCCGGGATACTGGGCTACGCTCCTCTTCCTGACCCGGTGTGGATCATAGGCGTCTTCATTATTGCGCCTCTGTTCTGCATAATGAGCATCTGCCTGAACGTGATCATATCCTCCAAGGTGAACGACGTCCGGGCCTCGCAGCAGCTGGGATCGCTGGTGGTCCTACCGCTGGTGGTGTTCTTCATCGTCGCCCTGGCGGGGGTGTTCACGCTCGGCCCCGAGATCATGCTGCTGCTGTCGGGGGCGGTGCTCCTGGTGGACCTAGCCATCATCTACTTCAGCCTCAAGACCTTCCAGCGGGAATCCATCCTGGTACGATGGAAGTGAGGGCTCCGCGGATGCCCCCCCCCCGCTGAGGCCCTCTCAGGGAGCTCAGCGAAGACCCGGCTCACTCCTGCTTCCAGGTGGAAATGGCCGCACCCACAACCATGAACACCACCGTCAGCATCGCCACTATCAGAAGGTTATTGATGGCGCCGGCGGTGTTGGCGTAGATCATGGAATCCCTGAGCCCGTTGTTCACGTAGGTGAGGGGCATGGCCTTGGCTATCGCGGCCAGGTAAGGAGGCATTGACTCCAGCGGGAAGAAGCTCCCCGCCAGGAACATCATGGGAAAGGTGATGGCCCCCGCCGCCGCCCCCGCTGTCTCCTCATCCTTCACGAACCTGGCGATGATCAGGCCCATGGCCGAGAACAAGGCGCTGGATAGGACGATGATGCCGATCGATATGGGGTCCAATGTGAGGTGGACATCGAAGGCCAGGATACCCACCGCGAGGATGATGACGACCGACATGAACACGGTCGCTATCTGCCACAGGATCAGGGACACCAGCCAGTCCATCTGCGTTATGGGCGTGGTGGCCAGCTTCTTGAAGATGCCGTTCTGCCGGTAGCGGGTCTGCAGCCCCACCATCCAGTTCACCGTGGAGGTCATGGCCGTAAGGCCGATGACGCCGGGAAGGAAGAAGTCGATGAAGTTGTACTGGGCGGTGTTCGATATGCCCAGTATGGCGGTGCTGACGACAATGGACCCTCCGGCCAGCTCCAGGTTGATGCTCTGGGAGGCCGCGTTCACAATCGTCGCGACCGTTCCCGAGGAGGAACTGGAATTATCGATCCTCAGCAACAGCGTGGAGTTCTGACGTTCAGGCTCTGGCAGGAACGAGGAGCTGAAACCTTGCGGTATCGTTAGAAAACTAGCTATGGAATTATCCTTGATATACTGATCAGAATCTATCCCCGGGTCCACCTTATTGATTATGAGCACACCGGTACTGTTGAGAGCATCCACGAACTCCTCTGATATCGGCGAGCCGTCGAGGTCCTGGACGTAAAGGCTGTACTTGGTGCTCCCGGTGCCGCTGAAGATGGCCCCGAAGAGCAGGATCAGGAGGACAGGGAAAGCTACCGTCCAGAACACCGAGCCCGGGCTCCGGAAGAACATCTTGATCTGTGCGATAAGGTTGATCATCACCTTGCTGGACATCAGCCGGCCGGTCATTTCTTCACCCTCTTCCCCTTCTTTACTTCCTCCCCGTTCTCAAGCCTCTTGCCAGTGAGGGTCAGGAAGACGTCCTCTAGGGTCGACCGCCTCATCTGTACCTCTTCGTAATGGACACCCTCCTCGTGGATGCGCATGATCGCCTCAGGGAGCACATCCTTGGAGTCCAGCCTGACCACGATATCGTTCCCCTTTCGCTCCACCTTGCTGGAGAGCCCTTGCAGCCTCTGAAGGGCGGTGTCGTCCCCGCCCCGGACGATCATGGTGGTGCCAGTGCCGTAACGGTCTATGATGTCATTGGGGCTGCCCATGGTGATGAACTTGCCCCTGTCTATGATGCCCACTCTGTCAGAGAGCACCTCGGCCTCCTCCATATAGTGGGTGGTGAGGATGATGGTCTTACCCTTGGACTTGAGGTCCTTTATAACCTCCCACACCTCCCGCCTGGCCACGGGGTCGAGGCCGGTGGTGGGCTCGTCCAGGAATATGATATCGGGATCGTTCACCATGGATATGGCGACCCCCACGCGCTGCTTAAGCCCCCCGGACAGGTTCTTGAAGTATACGTCCCTCTTCTCCCCCAGGTTCACAGTCTCGATGAGGTCATCGGCCGGGAGCTGGTGCTTGAACATCCCTCCGAAGTACTCGATGTTCTCCTTGACGGTCAGGAGGTCGAAGGCGTTGAAGTCCTGCGGAAGCACCCCGATGCGTTTCTTAATGTCCCGGACCTTCCTCTCGATATCCATCCCCAGGATCGTGACGTCCCCTTCGGTCTTGGTCCGCAGGCATTCCATGATCTCAACGGTGGTGGTCTTGCCCGCACCGTTAGGGCCCAGCATGGAGAAGACCTCGCCCCGGTAGACCTCAAAATCGATGTGGTCCACGGCGGTGAGGTCACCATATCTCTTCACAAGACCCTGAACTGTGATGACGCTCTCAGCCATTATTTCCCGAGATGTGATAGAAACCGGACGTATAATAAGTCTGACCTACGGGTGTTGGCCATCGACATCTACTATTTTTTAAATATATATTCATTATATGTAAGAATGGGCGGAGGAGGATGTCGAGAGAGCGCTACAGCAGGCAGATTGCCCTCCCAGGATTTGGCGAGAAGGCCCAGGAACAGCTGATGGACAGCGCCGTAGGCATACTGGGCGTGGGCGGCCTGGGCAGTCCGGCCGCGTACTATCTGGCCGCGGCAGGTGTGGGCCACTTGATCCTTGCAGACTATCAGAGGCCGGACGTTACCAATCTCAACCGTCAGATCCTCCACTGGGTCGAGGACATCGATCAGCGCTCCAAGCCAGCATCGGCCGCCTGGAAGCTGAAGAGGTTCAACCCGGAGATCACGATCGAGGTGAGGGAGGAGGAGGTCAGCTCCTGCAACATCGGGAAGGTCTTCGAGGGTGTGGACGTCATTCTTGATTGCTTGGACAGCTTCGCCCCTCGCTTTATCCTCAACGAACACTCCCTGAGCGAAGGGGTCCCCTTCGTGCATGCGGCCGTGGAGGGTCTCCACGGGCAGATCACGGACATCGAGCCCGGTCTGACGCCCTGCCTGAGGTGCCTGGTACCTGATATGCCGCCCAAAAAGGAGTCGTTTCCGATCCTTGGGGCAGCGGCTGGGGTGTTCGGAAGCCTGCAGGCGGCAGAGGCGGTGAAGCTAATAACCGGGGCAGGTGAGCCCCTGCTTTCCAAGCTCCTCGTGGGCGATCTGCAGTATAACAGCTGGGAGACCATAGACATCTCCCGCTCACGGCATTGCCCGGCCTGCGGTAGGAAGAAGTGAGCTCACTCATCCAGCGGCTGATAGTCCAGTAGGTTCTGCAGGCTCCGGATGCCGTTCTGAGTGTGCAGTACAGCGTCGGCGAGCACATTCTCCCCCTCGGACGTGAGGCGGTAGACCCTCTTGCGGCCGACCGCCTCCTGGGCGATGAGACCCGATGACTGCAGCTCCCTGAGAGCGGGGTAGACCGAGCCCGGGCTGGGCTTCCAGGTGTGGTCCGACAGCCGGTCTATGTCCTTCATGAGGGCGTAGCCGTGCATTGGCCGCACGGACACCAGCTTCAGGATGGCCAACTTCAAGAACCCGGAGTGAAAGGTCGTGAGATTGAAGGTCTCCTTCAACCCATCCCTGCATGGGAACCTCGGGTCAGCCAATCTCAGCCCTCACAGGAAGTAGAACCTCATGCCGTTCTGCGCGCAAAGGCTGGCCATGGCCTCCATGCGCTCCACCACCCCGCCGTACCTGCGGGCGGGGCCCTTGCCCTCTACCTCGAGCTTCTCCCTGAGGACCTTGCACTCTCTCACCAGCTCCGCGGCGTCCTGCGCCGAGAGCTTCTCCCGGGTCCTGGCCAGCTCTGGCACCCTGGCGACGATGGAGCAGCCATACTTCTTGGCGATCTCAGGCAGCTGGGAGTTCTCCGGGCCGAAGGATCCGATGCATCCGCGGCCCTTGTCCCAGGACATGCCGCACTTGCCGCAGATCACATTGGTCTCGTCCAGGGGGATGGTGTCCCACTTTGTCAGTAGATTATCGGGACCGGCGTTCTTGATAGCATCGCTGGCCTGGGCCTGTGACATCTTCGATAGATCGAGCCATCCGGAGTATTCCTTCTTGGCGACCGGCCGCAGCTTGGCCACATCCTCCTCCTTCTTGACCTTGTCCAGGAGGAAGCTCTCCCTGTCCCCGTCCAGGCGGTTCCTCTTCAGGAAGCCCTCCCAGTCCGGGCCGAAGACCCTCTTGGCATCCTCGCTCGAAATCATCTCATCGTAATCGGCGAAGGCCTCCAAGCCCTGCACCGAATCCACGCGAGCCTTAACGACGGTCTCCTTACCGGTCTTGCACAGAGAGTTCACGCTGTCCAGCTCACAAATTGCCATGCTGATTCCCATAATGGTTCCCCGATTTGGGGCATTAGCTGCGAGATGCTATTTATGGGTTCCCTTGCACGAGGAGCGAGACGAAGGCCTTACTAAGCTCTTACGCTCAGGGGACAATCTGAGATCCGACCACAGGGGCGACCTTCTGGGATCCGAGCCACTCCTGGCGGTAGGAGAGCATCTCCGCGAGGTAGAACACACCCTTAAGGGCCGCTGCCAGTACGAACAGCAGCACCAGCCCGGTGAAGTTGAGGGTCAGACCGAACTGCTCGAAATCCAGGGTCAGGTTGCCACCCATGGTCACCATCCATATCCATAGGCAGACCAGGACGGTGACGATGACCCCGAAGGTGAAGCGGGAGACCGAGCCCTTCGGGTAGAACCCGCGGAAGAAGTTGAGGACGGTAATGGGGATGCCCAGCACAAGTAGGACGTATTTGATGTCCTCCAATCTCAGCTGTTCCGCCACCTCCCCCCCTCCTCCCTTGACCAGCAGGGAGGTGGCGCTCATGAGTATGAGCAGCGGAAATATCAGGTACTTCACGGCCGAGATGATGGAGGCCGCGATGCCCTTTCCCACGTTGCCTTCGTTCAGAGAGAACTCGTTCATATCAACCCCCCCAGTGTATGACGGCCTCCTGATGCATGGTGGCCCCCTCGAAGTCCAGGTCCACCAGCAGGCGGAGGTCCTCGGGATGGCCCATGTACCACATGGCGGCCTCTTGGGATATCACAAATGTGATCTGCCCGGCGTTGTGCTGCTCCATCACCACGGTGTTGTCGGTTGTGCCCATAACACCCGTGCTGTTGACGAGCTGCGAATGAATGTTCAGGGTCCGTCCGTTGATAAGTTCGGAGGCGCTGAAGGAGTAGGGGACCAACACATTGTAGTTGGAGCCGTTGGCAATCGTCTGCACGTTATAGACATCTAGGTTGAAGTCGCTGATCAGGGGGTCCCACTCCATGCTCTCCTGGACGTTCACCGATGCCTTGACCAGGCTCAGGGAGTAACCAGCCTCCACGCCCAGACTCATCATGAGCACTGTGCGATTGAAGACCATGTCTTTAAGGGCCTCATCGGATATGGAGCCCAGGTCCATGGTCAGGGCAAGGTTGACCCGGGTGGTGCCTCCACTGGGAATGTCCACTGGCTGGGACCTCTGGTCCGTTATAACCAGGTCCCCGTTGCTAACCCTCAGCATGAGCGTGAGGTCGTCGATGCTGAAGTAGCCGTAGTTGCTGACATCGATAGGCAACGACATAGTGATCCTGTCACCTTCCATGGTAGGTTCATTATCCTGGTTATCAGGGATGCTGACGCTGAGGTCCCCGGTGGCCAGGGGCAGGATGCTAAGCACTATGATGGCTGCGATGATCAGGTCGACCGCGATGATGGCCGATCTGACGGCCCAAAGGCTCCAGCGCATGATTGTGCGTACCCATAAGGGTATTTTCATCTTTGCGCCATCAAGGACATGATTTGAGAATCAGGACAAGGTCGTGATATCGTCATCGCCAAGGGAGACCAGTAATTTTATATCGGCGCTAAGGATAAGAATTTCGGGTTGAGAGATGGTATCAGAAACATTAGAGGTCGAGTGTCCGGTTTGCGATCATAAGGTGCCCTCGGACGCGACCAAGTGCCCCAACTGCGGGGCGGAGTTCACCTTTTCAGGCGTAGATGAACTGAAGAAGGTCGCCCAGGAGATCAACGACCCCGAGGCCGAAGAAAGGGCACCTATCACCAAGGAGGTCGTGGAACAGGCGCCAGCGGCCGCCCCCCCTCCGGAATCGGCCGGGGAGGAAAGGCGCAAGGACGGCCTGTTCGGAAAGCTGTTCAAGAAGAAGCGGTAGGGCGGCTTGAAAAGGTTATTATCTGGTAGGCGAATGAGCGACCGATGAGCGATATAAGGATCAGGAAACGCCATCGCCTTCGGGAGAAGGAGATCAAGGTCTTGGACGAGGAGCTCCGTTCCCGCCTGGGCGTAGAGGTGTTCGTCCCCGGGGAGGCGGTGGACAGGGCGGAGAGCACCGAGTTCGATGTCCTGTTCATCAACAACCAGGTCCAGGGGATCATCTACCAAGGAAAGGCATTCTTAACGGTCAGAGGGCTCCTGAAGCACCCCGCTTCCAAGGCCTATGTGGTCGTGGACATGGGGGCGGTGCCGTTCGTGACCAAGGGCGCGGATGTCATGGGGCCGGGGATAGTAGACGCAGATCCCGCCATAGCCCCAGGGGACCTCGTGTGGATAAAGGACGTGAAGAACGGCCGTCCTCTTGCCATAGGCGAGGCGCTGATATCCGGGGATCAGATGAGGACACGGTCCCCGGGCAAGGCCATCAACAGCATACACCATGTAGCTGACAAGCTGTGGAAGGTCGATGAGGACCAGTGATGGTCCCTTAGATTAATACCTGCCCCTGCGATACAGTTGCGTGAAGGCGAACGACGCCACCGAGGAATGGTTGAAGGAGGACCCGGTGGTAGGCTTCCTCATGGCCGTCGACTCCAGGATGAACGCCAAGGGTCGGGAGAAGCGCACGAAGAGGATGCTCGCCCTGCCTGCGGTCCAGGCGCTCGTGCGTGACGTCTCGACCGATCCCTGGCCTCCGATCAACAGCCATCGCAGCGCCCAGCACCCCCTGCACAAGCTCTCCTTCCTGGCGGAGCTGGGGGCCAGCGGCGAGGAGCTGGGTGTGGAGGGGGTCTTGGACCGCATCATCGCCTCGGTGGGCGAGGAGGGTGTGCCCAGGCTGCCCATGTCCATCTCACGCTCTCACGGCGGCTCCGGTGAGGCCAACCTCAGCTGGGCGCTATGCGACACCCCCACTCTGGTCTACTCCGCCATCAAGCTGGGCAGAGGGGACGATCCCGCGATCAGGTCGGCGTTCCGCCATCTGACATCCCTCGCAAGCCCCAACGGGTACCGGTGCGTGACCTCGCCGTCGCTGGGAGGCTTCCGCGGCCCCGGCAGGAAGGAAGACCCCTGCCCGTATGCCACCCTGCTCATGCTGAAGCTGCTGTCCCTGGCCGCTCCCTCATCAGTTGAGGCGGATAGAGCAGCGGAGTGCCTCCTGGACCTGTGGGAGAACAGCCTGACCAAGCATCCATACATATTCTACATGGGCACTGACTTCAGGAAGCTGAAGTATCCAATGATATGGTACGACATCGTTCATGTGGCCGACGTCCTGACCAGGTCTGGCCGGTATCGCGACGACCCTCGCCTCCAAGATATGGTCGGCGTGATAGCAGCACAGGGCGATGAAAGGGGCCGTTACACGCCGGGTTCGGTGTGGTTACCATGGAAGGACTGGGACTTCGGGCAGAGGAAGGTGCCCTCCCGCCTCCTTACCTTCGCAGTTCACCGGATATTGTCCAGATACGATAGTCTTGATATTTCGGATGGTGTGTGAAAAGGATATATAGGCACCCGCTTATTCCTAAAAAGTAGGGATGCCATGCCTTTGCTAGGTAGAAGGAATTTTATTACGAAGAAGGAGGACGTTCAGACCGTGGAGACGGACCAGTACATAGACCTTGGGGCCATGTACTTCGAGGAGGAGGCCGCCACGGCCGGAAAGGGAATGGTCAAGCTTGCGGAGATCTATCGCTATGAGGACCTTTCCGATCTTACCCAGCCTGTGTACGACGGGAACGTTCTGATACTCGATTATGCCAACATCGCCAACGACACTGACACGCTCAGAAGGATCACCAGCGAGCTGAAGGCGGTCGCCAGGGACACCAACGGGGATGTGGCGGCCATCGGGCACGATCTCATCGTTGTGACGCCACGGGGTTACAAGATCGACCGCAACAAGATGCGCGGCGGATTCAAGTAGATCGCCCCATCTTCTCATCCTTTGTCCACATCAGCTAGTCGGACCAAGGATTATTATATTTCTGTCCGTTTTATAGTTCGTGCCTGGTTCCAAGATAATCCACGATTGCGTGCATGGCAGCGTGAAGGTCGAGGGCCTAGTTCTGGAGCTTCTGGAGAGGCCGGAGATGCAGCGCCTCCATGGGGTGCACCAGCTCGGCCTGGCCCACTATGTGTTCCCCGGGGCCAACCACACGCGCCTGGAGCACTCCCTGGGCACCTGCCACATGGCCCATCTCATGAGCCAGTCCCTCCAGCTCCCCGATGACGAGAGGAGGACCCTGCTCGTGGCGGCGCTGCTGCACGATATCGGGCACCCTCCATTCTCCCACACCCTGGAGGAGGTCCTGCAGGACCGGATCGGCAAGGACCATATGGACGTGACCACGGACATCATACGCGGTAGGACGCGGTTGATGAAGGACAACGTGGCCGAGGTCCTCGGCCCCCTCCCGCCCATCTGCGAGCTCCTGGAGGAGAACGATGTCAACGTGGACGAGGTATGCGAGCTCATCGCCTCCTCGAGGAAGGACCTGCGATCGGGCCAGACCCTACTTGTGGAGGAGGGGCAGGCCCACTTCGGCACCAAGCGGTACCTGGGGCAGATGATCTCCGGGCCCCTGGACGTGGACCAGATGGACTACCTCAAGAGGGACGCATACTACACCGGGGTGGCCCACGGGACCATCGACGTGGACCGCCTCCTGCAGACGGTGGCGTTGTTCCACGGGGACCTTGTCATAAACAAGGGCGGCCTGGTGGCGGCCGAGGGCCTGATGGTGGCCAGGGCCCTGATGTACACCTCGGTGTACTATCACAAGACCGCGCGCATAGCGGAGCAGATGCTGTGCAAGGCGGTGGAGAACGCACCCTCAGAGATGCTGGTGGACCTCCAACTGGAGACCGATTGCTCGCTGGCGTCGCTGCTCCGTTCCTGCCCCGGACCGACCTCGGTCCTCATGATCAAGCTCGATTACCGGAGGCTGTACAAGAGAGCGCTGATGCTCCCCATCTCCTCCCTCTCCGAAGAAAAGCTGGACCAGCTGATAGAGCTCTCGGATTACAGGATGAGGAAGGCCAAGGAGAAGGAGATAGCTTCGCGTGCGGGCGTGCCCGACACCGCCGTCCTCCTGGATATCCCCGACCGCTCCCTCCTTCTCTCCGAGCTCCGCATCGGAAAGACAGACGTTCCCATACTGGATGGTGACAGGGTGAGACCGCTTTCGCGGTATAGCCCCTTGGCCAAGGCCATCCAGGCCCGTGGGGTCCATGACTGGGCGGTCATGGTCTCCACCCTCCCGGAGCACCGGGAGGAAGTGGAGAGGGCGACCATGAAGGTGTTGTTCGATTAGCCCTTCATGACCCCGATGGGGGTGAGCTTGGCAACCTTTCGGGACAGACCGGCGCCGGCGACCACGTCGATCACGGACTCTATGTTCTTGTAGGCCTCGGGCGCCTCCTCGAGTATCCCGTCCTTGGTGGCGGACTTGAGGAAGATCCCCTTTCCAGCCAGGTCCTCCCTGATCCCCTGGACCGTGAACTTGCGCAGGGCCTCGTTGCGGGACATCACCCTTCCCGCCCCGTGGCATGTGGAGCCGAAGGCTTCCTCCATGACCCGGTCCGTTCCCACCAGCACGTAGCTGCCGTGCCCCATGTCCCCGGGGATGAGCACCGGCTGCCCCACCGAGCGGTACTGCGGCGGGACCTCAGGACGATCGCGGGGGAAGGCCCTGGTCGCGCCCTTGCGGTGCACGTAGACCTTCCTGCTCCTCCCCTCCACATTGTGCTCCTCGAGCTTGGCGATATTGTGAGCCACATCGTACACCTGGTGCATCCCCATGCTCTCGGCATCGCGCTTGAAGTGCTCCTCGAAGGACTCGCGGATCCAGTGGAGGATCATCTGGCGGTTGGCCCAGGCGTAGTTGGCCCCGCAGGACATGGCCTGGAAATAGTCCTGCCCCTCCCTCGATCGGACCGGGGCGCAGGCCAGCTGCCGGTCGGGAAGGACGATGTTGCTCTGTCTGATGGAACGCTCCATGACCTGGAGGTAATCGGTGGCTATCTGGTGCCCGCAACCGCGGGAGCCGCAATGGACCATCACCGTGACCTGCCCCTCCCGCAGTCCGAAGGCCTCAGCCGCCTCCTGGTCGAATATCTTCTCCACCACGTCCACCTCCAGGAAGTGGTTCCCCGAGCCCAGGGAGCCGACCTGGGGAATACCCCGCTGCTTAGCCTTGGCGCTCACCTTGGCGGGGTCCGCGGTCTTCATGCGGCCCCCCTCCTCCGTGCTCTGCAGGTCCTCGTCCCAGCCGTAGCCGTTCTCGACGGCCCACTCCGCCCCTGACAAGAGGATGTCCTCGATCTGAGAGGACACAACATCGACGATGCCCTTGGAGCCCACTCCGGCCGGGACGTTCTTGAACAGCGTGCCGATCAGGTCCTTGATGCCCGGGCGGACGTCCTTCTCCTCCAGATCAGTGCGCACCAGGCGGACGCCGCAATTGGAGACTATCATCCCGTTCGCAATGAAATTGTGGGTCTCAGGAACCGTGAGATCGTAGACCTGACCTTCATACGGGACTCTCTCTATTGAGATGATGTCGTCATACAGGAAACCAGTCGATTCTATCTGCTCGAGCTCTCTATCCAGGAACTCCTTGAAAGAGACGAAGTCCAACGTTATGCGCTGTCCCGCCTCCTCGTAGTAGTGCCTTTCGATGAAGCGCACGTTGATGTCATCGCACTTTAGGAGCTCCTGCACCTCCTTCAGCTTCAGCCCCCTCTCCTTCAGGTCCCTGGCCCTCTTGGCGGCCGCGACCCTTCTCGCGTGGAGCTCCTTCTTGAGGAGGATGTATCTGGTAGCGATCTCCGCCATCCTGCTCTTCCTTCCGGAGTACTCGTAGCCGATGGTCCTATAGAGCCTTACCAGATTCTCTTCTTCCGAGCTTATCAGGAGCCTAAGCCTGGAGGTGCTTCCATGCTGGTTGAAATGCTCTTTCCGCTCGCTGATCTTGGTCGTCTTTATGCCAAGGTCCTCAAGCAGATGCATGAGATCGATGAAGAACCACCTTGCCGCCTCCAAGTGATCATCATTCTTGTTTTGGGCGAAGATCGGACAGTTAAAACCAGTTTTGGTACTGGTGCAAGGGGCCGTGAGCTCGGCACCGAAGAGGCCTGCCAGGAATGCTCTTTTTATTACGAGCGGTGCCGTCATTATCCAATCAGGAACCCTGTGGTCAGAGACGGTCTTCCTCCCGACGGGCATCCCCCTCTCGATAAGCAATCGTGAGAGATCCGCTGAGCGTATGTGAAGTTCGTAGTTGGTCGAGCTGAACTCTACCAGACCATACTGTTTGGGGATGTGATGATCCTTCTTTCTCCGATAGATCTTGGAGCTGTAGCCGAGCTCATGGAGGTCCTTCTGCATTCTCTCCATATCCGCTAGCTCACCGTAGGCACAAGTTCGGATCCTTTCCCCCGTCGCATGTAGAGAGCCATCGCCCAGGAGGTAGCCGAAAATTTTGGCTAGAATGATCTCCCGCCTATCTACCGAGGGGTCGAGTTCCAAACCTTGGAAGTAGGTCACCGCCACCCGGTCCCCTCGGCGTAAAGACGCAGTCTCCCTCATCCCCATGCTTGTGAGCACGGGATGGTCCTCTGAGCACAGAAGCTCCAGGCCGGTCCTCGTCTTGACCCTGAAGACCTTCTTGTCGCTGGCCTTTTTCATGAAGGCAGATGGCCTCTTCTCGGTGGGGCCAGCACCATGCGTCCTTATCCATGTCTTCCCACCCTGGATGCCCAGCGAGTATTCGCTCGCCTGGATGATCGTCCTGAACTCCTGCTCAAAGTCCTCTATCCTCATCCATCCACCGAGGTCAGTGCTAACCCTCGAGCCCTCGCAGAGGCAATTGATATCGAAGCCAATTCCGCCCGGGGAGATCACACCCTCCTCGGCGTCCATGGCCGCGACCCCTCCGATGGGGAAGCCGTAGCCCCAGTGGATGTCGGGCATGGCCAGGGAGTTGCCCACTATTCCCGGCAGGAAGGCCACGTTGGCGGCCTGCTCGGGGGCGTTGTCCTCCCTCAGGCTGGGCACCATTTTCTCGCTGGCGTAGATTATTGCATCGGTCCTCATCCCGCTCTTGTACTCCCTAGGTATCTTCCAGCGATAATCGTCCACCTTTTCCAGCGGTCCGTTGTAGCCCATGGTGCTCTCCGTCATTGTCTATGGGTAACTATGATATAATCCCTTCCAGCAATGCCATCTTACCATCGTTGGGCCTTCTGGGCGGAAGGTTCTTAATCCCCGTTACATTTTCACCTGGCATCTGGGGTCGAAGACTTTGTCATCATCCATTTCCGAGGGGGACCCGACCGGGGATGTCCACGTCCATAGGTATGTGGACGGGGACGAGAACAGGATCGTGCCCTTCCTGGAGCGGCACATGGGATGGCCATCCGTGGTCTCCTCCGTTCCCCACCTGGACCACTGGCGGTGGAAGTTCCTCGGCAACCCGCTGGGGTTCCACCTGGTTTGCGTTGCCGAGCGCAACGGTGAGATCATCTCGCACTCGGCATCGCTTCCAGCTCGCATGAAGGTCGGTCAGGAGACGGTCATTGCATCTCAGGGCGTGGACCTGGTGACCGATCCCGCCTTCCGTGGTCATGGCCTTATCGGCCAGACGATGAAGTGCCGCAACAGGATCAAGGACGATCACTCTGTGGCGCTGGACTTCGGCTTTCCCAACCACGCGGCTTACCAGCTGAGCCTGGTGAAGCAAGGCTTCCAAGATCTGAACATAACGATGCTACAGCACCGATTCATCGTCGACACCGAGCTGTTCTTCAGCAAGGTGCGCTTTGGCTCCATAAAAAGACTTGGCTACGGCTACATGGAGGCTGTAAGGAGGTCCTTGAGCAGGCCCGTCGACCTGGGAGAGGGTGTCGTGGTGGAGGAGGCTACGAGCATCGGCGCGGATTTCGATCGCCTCTATGAGAGGGCGAGCAGGGACTTCGACATGATGATGGTCAGGGACAGCGGCCACCTAGCATGGCGCTACGGGGACCCCCGCGCCGGCCGCTTCATCGTACGCACCATCCGGTGCGACGGTCAGCTAGCTGGCTACATGGTGCATAAGGAGGAGGAACGGGATGGGACGCGCTTCCTGAACATCGTGGACTATCTCGTCGATCCCGATCTGCCTCATCTCCAATCCGGGCTCATTACCGATAGCATAGCCCTTGCCAAAGGCCTCAGGATCGAGACCATTCTCTGCTGCCTGCCTCAGGGCCATCCCTATTCGAAGAGCCTCTATGAGGCCGGCTTCCGCTCCGAGGTGAGGTACACGGGAGAGCGCCCGATGAGCGTGATCGCCTTGGAAAGGAGCGGAGGAAACGATCTCATGGACACCTTGAGGATGGAGGACCTAAGGGCCCATATCATGCTAGGGGACACCGACTGGGTATGAACGGTAGATAATGTCCTAGATGATATTATAAAGGAAAAAGAAGTGCCTACTAGAGGTATCTGGCGTGCTAGGCTTCGATTCAGTGGTGCTCGGGACCACAGGGGTCCTGTTCTTGGCTCTGGGGGTCTACGTACTCATAAAGAACCATCGCCAAAAATCCTCCCTATACTTCGCCATCGCCGCCTTCTCCCTCACAGCGATCACAGAGCTGGAGGTGATCATCGAGAACTTGTCCCAGGTCGACATCATAAACCTGGCCATCCGCCTGCACGCGCTGGCGAGCATGGTATGCTTCGGCACCATGCTGGCCCTGTCGTTGGAGCTGGACACGAGCATGGACGTCACCAGGAGGATGAACGGTCGGAAGGCCATAGTGATAGGCGTATCCATCGCCGGCGTGATCATCGCGTTGATGATGGACGGAAGGCCCAGCAGCTGGTCTGGTTTCAGCACTACCGGCGGTCTGAGCGTGATGGTCCTTATATCGTCCATCTCCCTTCTTGCCGGGACCTCGATAAAGAGCTACTTCCAGGCAAGGGCCGCGTCCACCGACGAGACCTTCCGCTCCCATTGCATAATACTCTCTTTGGGTCTCCTGCTGACCCTGGCCGGGGTGGAATCGATATACATGGGCCTGGGCCTTGGGGGCATGACAGCGGCATCGGCCATCTGCTTCCTGGCCACCGAAGGTGTCCTCATACACCTCGTGGTCGTCCACAAGCTCTTCCAGCTTCCGGACATGGATGGCCGGGGCATGCAGGTCGATGACAACATCATCGATCCCGCGCTCACCGGCTCCACCCTGCTTGTAGAGAGCAAGGACAGCAGGCCGGCGTACGAGATGTTCATTCAGGAGCTGGCCAAGGGCAGGGAGGGAATGATAGTGACCCGGACCCATCCCGACCAGGTGAAGGAAACATATGATGTCGGCAGCTCCCGCACTTTGTGGCTCTGCAGCCAGCCGGGCGTGGACAGGGTGGACCCGCTCGGCCTGTCCATCCTTCAGAACATCCTCCTGGAGCACATGAGGGACAAGAAGAACGGCGTCATACTGTTGGAGGGAGTGGAGTACCTGGTCTCGGAGAACAGCATCGACAAGGTGCTGCGCCTCATCTACACCCTCAGGGACGCTGCGGTCATATCCGGGGCGAAGCTCATAATGCCATTGGACACGAGCACGCTGTCGATCAAGGACCAAGCCCTCATCGAGAGGGAGTTCACGGTAATGAGCGGTTACTCCGTTTCAGATTAGTGTCCTTACATGCGTTAATTTTTTTACATAGATGAATATCTTGACACGTTTATGGTAGACCCAGCCTTAACCTATTCACTGATGCCCCTATCGATAGGGCTCGTGTGTCTGTGTTTAGGCGTCTACGTTCTCACAAGGAGAGAAGACCAACGTATCTCCCAGGCGTTCATGATCTCCATGTGCATGGTCCTCATGAACTGCGCTGCCCAGTTCTTGCTGGCCAATGCCCCTGACGTGCAGTCGGCCGCATCCTTCGGAAGGGTGATGTACTTCACCGGCGTGCTCGTCTTCACCTCGTTCATGTACCTGGCCCTGGACCTGGTGTTCGATTCCAAAAAGAAGCGTATACTGGAGAAGAAGTACCACTCCATCGCGGTGATCTTCGCCATGGCATTGGCATCCGCCATCATCGCCGGTCCCTTCGAATCAGGTAACTTCGGCTACTGGCCCGAGCCCAGCTACAGTCTATTGGCATGGCTGGTGATACTGGGGGTCCTGTCTGTGATACCCCTGGTGATGCTCATCGGCCTTTCCGAGAGGTCCGATGACAACATCACGCAGCAGAGGGCCTCCTTGGTCACGCTAGGGGTCATCGTTCCATTCCTTCTCGTCTGCTTTGATATGTTCATGGTCTGGTCAGGGATCGAGATCGTTCACCTCACCTCCCTGGGAATGCTGTTGTCAGCTATCATATTCGCCTTCGAGATACGCTCCAATCCCCGCAGCCTATCCAAGCCTGTGGAGATGATCGTTGATAGCGAGCCAACGAAGGAGTTGAACATCAAGCTGGTCCCCGGACGCTGCGATCTGGTCAAGAGCAAGAAAGTGGACCTCTCGTACCGCATGTTCGTTTCGGAGATCGCTGCCGGCAACAAGGGCCTGCTGATCACCAGGGTGCATCCTGATCAGATCCGGGAGAGGTACGGCCTCGTCAAGACCCCCATACTGTGGCTCTCTGGACAGCCGGGCCCCGATCGCCTGGACCCAGCCTCGCTGTCCATCGTTCAGCACACCATGATCGACTTCCTGCAGAAGAGCCCCCAGTCCGTCATACTGCTGGATGGCCTGGAGTACCTTGCCACGGAGAACCAGGTGGATAAGGTCCTGAGGCTCATCTACTCGGTCCATGATGCTGTTGTCATAACAGGCTCCAAGCTCATAGTGCCCATCGATCCTAATATAATGACCACAAAGGACATGGCTTTCTTCGAGAGGGAGTTCTTTGTCATCGAGGATGTTACACCAAGGATCGAATGATGCCTTGTTCCGGACCCGTCAGGCCTCCGATACCGTCATAGAAAGGGCCGGAAGGTCCGTTGCGGGCTCGGCCCTGACAATAATGCTCTGGTCGAAGGATTAACCGCGATAAGTGAGAGAAGGATCTCACAAGGCAGTAAAGAAGTCCGATGAGGCTCAGAACAATGAGGGGGCCGGGTCCGAGATTTGAACTCGAGTCTAGGGATCCACAGTCCCACAGGATGCCAGGCTACCCCAACCCGGCCATAATGGCATCTCCTCAATGCCTTAATCTAATTAAATCTTTCTTTGATATTGTAAGGAGCGGCACCTTTTCGGGAGAGCATTGTGATGGTGAATATGACCAGGATGAGCAGGGAGCGAGTGTGGTGGCTCCTGACCATCGACAGATAACCCTATTGTGCCTACCTAAGATACTTCCTTGGAGCATCAAGGGGGCATGTGGGCGACCATCCTGAGACAAAAGAACGGACCGGGTGTGCGATTCACTACATAACCGTTATAATTACCCCCCATCTTCACACCTCGAAAACATGAAGAAGGACCTAATCTCTTTGCTGGACGTACGGGACGATATCTTCGACCTCCTTTCCTTGGCCAGTGAGCTGAAGAACGAGAGACAGAGGAACGGCCGGCAACTTCAGGGTCAGACCCTGGCAATGATATTCGAGAAGTCGAGCACGCGTACCCGGGTGTCTTTCGAGACCGGGATGTTCCAGCTCGGAGGTAATACAATCTACCTCAGTCAGCATGATTCCCAGTTGGGGAGAGGGGAGACCGTGGCCGACACCGCCCGGGTCCTCAGCCGTTATGTGGATGGCATCGTGTATCGTGCCTTCGAACATCAGAACATGTTGGACCTGGCCAAGCATTCCACGGTTCCCGTGATCAATGCCCTCGACAACCTTGAGCATCCCTGCCAGGTCATGGCCGACCTTCTCACCATAATGGAAAGGAAGAAGGTGCTGGAAGGACTGAAGCTGGCGTACATAGGCGACGGCAACAACGTGTGCAACTCCCTGGCCTTGGGAGCTGCCCTAGTGGGGATGGACTTTGTAGCTGCCACCCCGAAGGAGTACAGCCCGAGCACCCCCATCATGGAGAAGGCGGTGTCTATCGCCAGGACCAAGGGTCGCACCTCCGAGTGTGTCATCGACCCTAACGTAGCTGCAAGGGATGCAGATATCCTGTATACGGATACCTGGGTGTCCATGGGCCAGGAGCGTGAGGCCAAACGCAAGGAGGAGGTGATGAGGCCTTACCAGATCAACAAGGCCATTATGTCCCTCACAAAAAAGGACAGCCTGTTCATGCATTGCCTACCAGCGCACCGCGGACACGAGGTGACCGATGAGGTTATAGATGGCAAGCACAGCGTGGTCTTCGACCAGGCAGAGAACAGGCTGCATGCCCAGAAGGCCATACTGATCAAGCTGATGGGCTGAGCTGACCGTTGACCAGCCTATCGATGACGAGAAGGAACTCTTCTTCCTTCCCCTCAGGGATGGTTGCACCTGCGGCCACATTGTGGCCGCCCCCCGCCCCGCCCACAGAGGTGGAGGCCTCCCGCATCGCCGATGCCAGGTCCAATCCCATGGCGGTCAGGACCGGTGTCCCCCTGCCCGAGACCTTTATGGTGCAGGTGCCATCGCCGGATAGGGCAAAGCCGATGAGGGGGCGGTCCGCCGGAATCCCAGCGGTCCCGATGAGGATACCAGCGACCGTTCCCAATATGGTGTCCTCGATGCGGTCTCTCGCATTGAAGTAACGAACTGAGCTTAAGGCCGTTCCGCCCCTGGTGACGGTCATGGTGCCGAACTCCGGATCGCACCTTATCAGATCGATGGCCCTCCTCAAGCTCTGACGATGGTCCTCTTGCTGGCGTAAGGCCTCCTCCAGCCCCTTCCCCCGGTCCCCCAGGCAAACGGCCAACCCTACCTCGGGGCGATCATGACGGCCACAGGCGTTCAGCAACGTGGCGAACTCCTTGGCGTCCAGGACCGCCCTCATGGCCAGAGGAGGAACCCTTTCATCGGCCTTTCCTGCATCGTTCTCTGTGCTCGCCGTCAACCAGCCAGGCGGTGAACCGGGAAGGTCCGGAGACAGGGAATACACCTCACCAATAAGACGCCTCACCGTCGCCACGCCCTTTCCGGCTTCTATGATTCGCTCTACCACAGCGCTCACGACGCGCCTTTTCTCATCCCGGGTGAGCTGGCTCCAGGTCCTCAAGCTACCCCCGTCTACGATCTCCACGCCTGCTTTCCGCACCAGGTCTATGCACTCCATATGGTCCTCATCGTGAGCTGTCCGGTCCTCGTTGATAATGTCCACGATGGACATGCGCCGGCGGTGGGTGATGAACGGCAGCAGGGCGGGGTCGCTGGAATACTGCAGGAAGGCAGGAAGGGGCCTCGTCTCGCGGCCGAACAATCTAACGTCCTTCTCCGCTCTGATAAGTCCCAGGGCCACGGCATCGTCCAGGATGCTCCTGTTGTATCCGATCAGGCGTCCCTCTGCAGACTCCTGGAAGTCCCCCACCGCACCCACCACGGCCATCGCGGAGAGGTCCTGGTTCTGGGGGTTCATCTTCTTCGCCACCATGTACGTCACTCCTGAGGCCGAGACCTCTGTGGAGCCGTCTATGCGGAAGAGATGGGGGTTGACATGCCCCTCTCTGTAAAGAACCTCCTCCTTCAAAGGCTCAGGACGGTGGTGGTCGGTTATGATGCATCTGTCCTCGTCGAGCTTGGACAACATAGCACTGCCCAGGTCGACGAACCAGAAGGTGTCCGCAGGATGGGCATGAACTTTCTTTATAGCGGCCTCGTCCAGCTTCTTTACGAAGTGAACACTGTTCTCGATCCTCGCCCGCCGAAGGGAGACGGAGGCGATGGAGGAGGCGGTGATGCCATCGGCATCGATGTGGCCTATGATCAGGACGGACCCCGCCCGCTTCAACCTCTCCGCCGCGACCTCTCCGGACCGCTCGAAACCGTTAACATCCCTCATCATCCGCTCACCCTTCATACGTCAAGGTCCAGGGTCCTTTCCTGGAGGGTTGTGTACACATGCTCTGCGATGGGCTCGAGGTTCACGGTGTCCTCCTCGTTGTACCTCTTCAACATCCTCAAGGCGTTCTCCCTGCCGGACCTCTCCCATGCCCGCCATAGGTAGACCGCTTCCTCCCCTGTCATGCACTCCACCTCCCTCGCCCTAGCGATGCCCATCTGCTTCTCCACCGTCTTCAGGCCTCCACGGAGGCCAACCCGGCGGCAGCCGTGAAGGAGGTCGAAGTGAGGCACACGGGGTAATGTCAGTGGGAAATGGTACTCCAGAATGGGAAGGTCGAAGGAGCTGCCGTTGAAGGTGACCAGCAACTTCACGCCTTCCAGCGCCTCTTTGACGCTGGCCGCGTTCAGGTCCTGCCCCCTCACGAGCGTACGCCCCCTGCCGTCCATGCGGTGGATGCCCACCACGGTGACGTTGGAGTACGCTGAGCGACCATCGGTCTCTATGTCCAGAAAGGCCGTATCCGAACGGAACCTATCGTAAAGCCGCCAGTGCTCCACCGAAGGCAGGATCTTGCAGAAGTACTCTGTGTTCCCTTTATCAAGGAAGGTCTCTGCCCGCTCTATGTGCCTATCGAGGCCGGCCTTCCGCTCGGCCGATATGCCCTTGACCTTCCCCAAGGACATGAAGTCGTCCCAGGTGGAGACCCCGTTCTTCCACAGGTTCCTCTCCTTGCCGCGCCCAACCGATGGAAGTATCTGAAAGGTCCTCCTTATCACGACCCACCAACACTCGCCCGGGTTCATACAATTTTCGGGCACCGGTCCGAAGATGGGCCGGAGGCCGGGAGTAATTTGAAATAGGGCGCTCTGCTTGGAAACGTACTACCATACAGCGGGTGGCTATGGACGAGATAGAGGTATTCGACGGCGCACGAATAACATCGGACCTGTGCCTGCACCTTCCTGACGAGCGAACGGTGGTTGTGGCAGATCTACACCTGGGCTACGAATCGGCGCTGGAGGCTGAAGGGATCCACATTCCGCGGGTACAGACAAAGACCGTTAAGGAGGCCCTGGCCCGTTTGATCGAGAGATATGAAGCGGAGCGCGTGGTCCTACTGGGCGATGTGAAGCACGAGTTCTCCAGGAACCTGGGACAGGAGGTGAGGGACGTACGCTCGGTACTGGACAGCATCTCAGAACTGGTAGACATCGTGATCGTGAAGGGCAACCATGATAATTTCATCGAGAACATCGTCTCCCGCATCCAGATACCGGTGGTTGACAAGTACTCCCTCGGCGGCATAACCTTCGTTCACGGGCACCAGCCCTGTGATTCCAGGCCTCTGACCATCGGGCATGAGCACCCCTCGGTGAAGATCGTGGACCGGGTGGGGGCCTATATAAAGCTGCCCTGCCATGTTTTCCTGAGGGAAGAGAACGTCCTGGTGATACCGGCCTTCAGTCCCCTGGCCTCGGGAACGGACATCACGGGAGTTCAGCCGTCGGACTGCCTCTCCCCGATCCTGAGCAATGCTGACATCAACAACGGAGAGGTCTTTGCCTGCAGCGACATCGGCATACTGCCCCTAGGAAAGGTATCATCGCTCGGCGATCTAAGGTTGTGATGCAGGAGGCCAAGAATTGAAAATAATATTACTTATATAGTATATATTTACTTACATTGAAAATTTTGATAAGAGGTTCGAAATCGTCTAAGCCAGCATGATAATATCAAATTAAATAGGGCTTAAAAGTTGGTTTCCTTTTGTTGACCTCGGGGCCATAAAAGACTATATAATCATGCTGTATTACCAATGTAAATCTCAATTCCTATCATTGGAGGGAATCGTTTGAACAACGAGATACTTGATAAGTTGGCGGATGTCGTTGTAAAGGGCAAGATCAAGGAAGCGAAGCCCCTTGCGGAGCAGGCTTTGGCGGCCGGGGTCGATCCCAAAGTGATAATCTTTGACAGTTTGAGCAAGGCCATGGGTTCGGTGGGGCAGAAGTACGAGACCAAGCAGTACTTCCTTCCCCAGGTTCTACTCGCTGCCCAGACCATGTATCAGGCCTTGGACGTGGTACTTCCCAAGATGAAGGTGGATACCAAGGCCAAGACCCCCGGCAAAGTGGTCCTGGCGGTCGTCGAGGGAGACGTGCATGACATCGGCAAGAACATCGTCAAGGCCATGCTGACAGGAGCAGGCCTCACCATTTTCGATATGGGCCGAGATGTGCCCGTAAAGAACATCATCGACAAGTGCAAGGCAGAGAGCGCCGAAGTGCTGGCCACCTCTACCCTCATGACCCCAACCCTGGCAGTTATGAAGGAGATAGAGAAGGTTCTGAAGGAAGAGAACCTAAAGAGTAAGATAAAGACCATCATCGGCGGAGGGGCGACCACAAAGGAGTTCGCGGACCAGATAGGCTGCGATGCCTGGGCGTACGATGCCGTCGAGGCCGTTCAGGTCGTGGACGCGTTGCTTGCCGAATAAGGAACGATGCGGAGCTTCGTCCTCCCATCCGCTTCATTTTCATTTTCCTTCGAATAAAGCTCATTTCTTAAAACTCTATTATTCCACAAAGGCGGCGGCCTCGTCGTGCCGATCGACCCTTTCCGACCAACGAGGATGCGCGATCTCTTATGAATGGGAATAGCCAGCACATAAAAAGAGGAGGAAGGGTAACCTGTCCATCCTGCGGCCGATGAACGGCAACACCGGGGTGAAAAAGGAGGTGGTCTAATCATCCTCAGCCAGAGGGACCGGGGGGCACATCTTCAAAGATGCAAAATTAATTTATACGGTGGTTTCATTCGGAAATAACGTACCTTATATTAGGTAACACAAGAAGGAGATGAATTTTGTGACTCCAAGAGAGAGAGTATTGGCAGCCCTTAACCTTGAGAAGTTGGACAGGCCTCCAGTAGGCATCGTCACTCAGAGCGCGACCATTGACCAGATGAACGCAGTTGGTGTATCTTGGCCCGAGGCCCACAGCGACCCCCAGCTCATGGCCAAGCTCGCTGCTGCCGCCACCGAACTAGGTCTGGAGACCATCAGGATCCCCTTCGACCTTACCGCTGAGGCCGAGCTGTTCGGCGCCACCGTCGATCTGGGAAAGGTAGACAGGACCCCTATGCTGAAGGCCCACCCCTTCGATTCCGAGAGCGAGCCCGTCATCCCCGACGACCCCCACAAGGGAAGGCCCGGCGTCATTATCGAGGCCACCAAGATATTGAAGGAGCAGTACGGCAAGGAGTACCCCATCGTCGTAGGCATCGCGGGACCCTTCACCCTAGCAGGTCACCTCGTCGAGACCGGCAACCTCCTGCTCTGGTGCATCACCGAGCCGGACACCGTCAAGAAGTTCGTTCAGGCGGCCACCGACTTCGAGGTCAAGTACGTGAAGGCCCTCATCGAGGCTGGCGCTGACGTGATCGTCATCGTTGACCCCTCCGCCTCCACCGACATGATGCACCCCGACATGTTCAATGTCTTCGCTGCGCCCTACATCAAGCAGATCGTCGAGGCTTGCGGCACCACCAAGAACATCCTGCACATCTGCGGGAACACCACCGCCCTCCTCGAGAACATGATCGCGACCGGCACCAGCGCAGTCAGCATCGAGGAGAAGGTCTCACCTGGTTCAGCTGTCAGCATCGTAGCGGGGAGAGTTGCCCTGGTCGGAAATGTCGGTGTCGTCAAGCCCCTGTTCATGGGCAACGCCGAGCAGTCCTTCGAGGAGACCAAGAAGGTCGTGGAAGCAGGGTTCAACCTCATTGCTCCCGGCTGCGGCCTCGCCGCCAAGGTCCCCAAGGCCAACCTCGAGGCGATGGTCAAGGCAGTCAAGGGCTGAACAGGTCCCATGATTGGATCTGACAGACCAAAACCCCTTCATACTTCTATTTTTCTTACTAAGAATCCCCATTAGATGTCTGGCCTCTTCAGACCTTTTCACCATGCCCGAACATGATCCTCTGTAATGGCCGTTCATACGGCCTGGCCCATCGTCCGTGCCCGCTGTCTCGAGCAGATTAATATAACGTCAAGACGTTCCCTCCCGAGGGATGACCTTGTCCTATGGAATAGCGCTTGACGTGGGTACCAGCGGGTACAGGTCTCAGCTGGTCGATCTCTCAAGGAACGGTAAAATCATCTCCACGGCGATCACCATGAGGCACCCTTTACCGGGGGCCAACATCATGGACCATCTGCACTTCTGGCTGGAGAACGGGTCCGAGGTAGGCCATAGAATAATCATGGACACGGTCGCCAGCCTCATCCAGGCCCATGGGGCAGAGATCGAAAAAATAATCCGTCTGGCAGTGTGCGGCAACCCTGCCCAAGTGTCGATGTTCGAGGGCATCGAGGTTAGGGACCTCGCATATGCTGGTCAATCCATGCTGAGGCGGTTAAACGTCAAGGTGCCGGACCGGAGGGGTCAGACCCTGACCGCAGGAGATATAGGTCTGACGGCCTTAAGGCCTGAATCCGAGGTGGTCATACCTCCGGCCATACGCCACGAGGTCGGAGCCGATGCTCTGGCCATGGTCATGAAATCAGGTCTACTGGAGTCTAAGGAGACGTGCATGGTGACGGACTATGGCACCAATGCCGAGATGGGGCTGTACCATGACGGAGAGTTGTACACCGGATCGGCCGCGGCCGGGCCGGCGATGGAGGGGCAGGCCATCAGGCATGGGATGCTGGCAGCACCCTTTGCGATATCAGACCTCAACCTGGGAGAGGACGGCCGGTGGGACAACGTGGTCCTGGATGAGGCCCTCAAGCCGGTCCTAGCCTCAAGGGTGGATCCTTCCAATGGTGCCGGCCAGGACAGCGGTGGCTGTAAGGCCAGGGGAATAACCGGAACGGGGGTGGTCGCGGCCGTGGCCTTGGGTCTCGAGTCCGGGCTCGTCAAGCTGCCTCGCATCTTGACGCGGGACAGGATGCTGCACCTTCAGGACGGCCTGACCTTCAGCGAGAAGGACCTGGGAGAGGCCGGTAAGGCCATGGGGGCCATCCGCGCTGGCCATCGAACGCTCATCGAGGAGGTCGGCATCGATGACGAGGAAATCAGGACCATGTACCTGGCCGGGGCCTCGGGCACCTATGTGGACCCGTTGAAGGCCCAGACCGTGGGAATGGTCCCCCGGGTGGTGGAAAGGACCGTGCAGGTGGGGAACACCTCGCTGATGATGGCCTATGACCTCCTGGTCAAGGATGAGATGCTGGACGAGATGCAGCAGGTGGCGGACTCCATAGCATCCAAGCACATCATGTTCGCGATGAGCAAGGTGTTCGAGGAGATGTACGTGAACGAGATCGCCTACTGGGGAGAGGGGATGCCGATCGAGATGTACAACGTCTCCCTCAAGAACGCCGGCCTCAGGCAGCTCCCGGCCATAGTGCGTCCACGCTCGACCACGCGCATCGTCAGCTCCGACATACCTGTGCTCGGCGACAATGGACTGAGGGTCCTGGATAACATCGGAGTGTATCTGACCGGGAACTTTCCGGGCTGCGTCGGCTGCGGGACATGCGCCCAGGAGTGCCCAGAGGATGCATTGGAGGTCATGGATGCAGGACCGGGACGATACCTCATAAGGGTCGCTACGGAGCACTGCCTGGGAACGGCATGCAAGCACTGCGAGGAAGTATGCCCTCAGGGTGTGTACGTGTTCAGTGACCTCAAGGTCACCAAGCGCTCTTGAAATATATCTGATGATGGCTCGCACCCGCTCGAGAGCGGGCGGGGCTCACTCCTCGATGAGACATATCCAGCGGTCGTAGAACGCATCGTTCAGGTTCTCAAGGACACGAGCCCTTCTGCCCGCGCCCAGCGCCCACAGTCGCACCAGGTCGGCCTCCTTCTGGCTCTCGACCGTCACCATCGTCTCCCTGCACAGGTCCATGAGCTCCTTCAGGATGCCCTTCCAAACAAGGGTGGTGTATTCGTTTATGGTACCGGCCATCAGGGCCAGCCCATATTCCGAGGGACGCACGTAGTGTGTGGCCAGGGAGGCGTCGATGAGCATGGTCTCTTCCGGCAGGAGCCGCCCCTTGCTGAGCCCCAGGCTTAGGAGGGAGGGATCGTTGTCGTATGCTAGCGAGCTGAAACCCAGGTCTCGGAGGACCGCTGCGCCCATTCCCGATCCGCACCCGCAGTCCAGGCACACCTCCCCATCCGCCTCCCCCCATGTTTTCTTTATCAATCTCTTGACGAGGGATGCCCTCTCCGGCGAGAAGTCCTCCATGGAAGGGGGCGTGGCCCGTTGCAGGGCGAGCGAGTAGTGCTCTCGCGTCGCTCTCATCCAGGACTCCTGCGTGGTCTCCCTCAGTTCCCCGCCCAGCTCCTCGTACCTCTCCACCACCTCTACAGTCGGCCCCCGCAGGATGAAATTTGTCCCCTTCCAGCCCTGCTCCGTTCTCACTGCCAGGGCGACCGGCCACTCCTCCTCGTCAACGACCAGAACTGCCTTATCAGCGGGCAGCGCCAGCAAGTTATTGGTGTAGGACTCGTCAGGTAGTACGTTGAAGGCAGGCTCGATGAGATCGACCTTCGGCAAACCAAGGATATCTAAGAGCTTCATGGGGAACCCCGGCCGGTATAGAAAGCGGACCCCATATATTTCAGCTCATATACTTGCTTGAAATGCAGCTCAAGGTTCGCGAGGTTTATTAGATATAGATAATATTGGCGGAACCATGAAGCTCGCCCCCTCTCCAAAGAGGTCCACGACAGATGGGCAGAGAACGGTGGATATCAAGGATACCCTGGCCCGTATCGAACCGATAATGAAGAAGGCGGGCATAACTAGGGTGGCGGACATCACGGACCTGGACCGGGTGGGCATCCCTGTGTTCTCGGCCATAAGGCCGTCGGCGGAGACCGGGGCCATCTCCGTCTACAATGGGAAGGGGCTCACCAAAGAGGAGGCCAAGGTCTCTGCCATCATGGAGGGAGTGGAGCGGTACAGTGCCGAGGTGAGGGGATACAACATCGTCCGCCAGGGGGTCGAGGAGTTCATGGCCTCCCACAACGCCGTCCATCCACTGGAACTTATTATCACGCCCGTCGCCGCATATCACCTAATGGGAATGCCTGTGGCCTGGGTAAAGGGCGTGGAGCTGAACTCCATGGACGAGACGTGGGTCCCTGCCAGCGCAGTATTCCATCCCTATGTCGCGAAATCGGACCTGGCGTTGTTCAGAACATCCACCAATGGGCTTGCCGCAGGCAACAACCTCGAGGAGGCCATACTTCACGGTATGTGCGAGGTCATAGAGCGGGACGCCTGGTCCCTGGCGGAAGGCCGGAGAAAGATCAATGGAAATGTGGAGGTACCGGAGCATGGAAGGGTCCGGGATCTGTACGACAGTTTCACGTCCAAAGGTATCGAGGTCCATCTGAAGAACCTCACATCCGATATCGGTGTGCCCACCATTGCGGCGGCCACCGACGACGTGGAGATGCAGGACCCTGCCCTCCTGACGCTGGGGATCGGCTGTCATCTGAACCCGGAGGTGGCAGCGATGAAGGCCCTCCTTGAGGTCGCCCAGAGCCGTCTCACCCAGATACATGGAGCACGGGAGGATACAGTGAGGGGGGAGCACACCAGGAAGCTCGGTTATGAGCGCATGAAGCGCATAAACGCCATGTGGTTGACCGAGGAGGGGGACAGGTTGTCGCTATCCGACCTGCCTAACCGGGAGACCGACGACATCTTTGATGACCTACAGGTGGTGCGTACCCAGCTGAACTCCAGGGGGCTCAACAGCACAGTGGTGGTGAACCTGACCAGGAGGGACCTTGACATCCCGGTGGTGAGGGTGATAGTACCAGGATTGGAGATCTTCGCTATAGACGAGGACCGTGTGGGGCGCAGGATGATGGGTGGTTGAGCTGAGGCCGGTGATCTACCTCGGGCCGAGCCTTGACCACAAGGAGGCAGCCTCTATCCTGGATGCCGACTACAGGCCTCCGGTGAAACGTGGCGACCTGCTCCAGCTTCCCAAGGATGTCGAGGTGGTAGGGATCGTGGACGGGCTGATGCTGACGGACGCAGCGGTCGGCCATCGTGAGATCATCAGTCTCCTGGAGAGGGGCATACGGGTTTTCGGCGGTGGAAGCATGGGGGCTCTGCGTGCTGCTGAACTTTCCGACATGGGAATGATAGGCATTGGAAGGATATATGAGGAGTATAGCTCTGGACGCGTGGAGGGCGATGATGAGGTGGTCCTCTCCTTCGACCCCTTCACCCAGGCAGCTCTATCAGAGCCACTGATCAACCTCCGCCTCAATCTCCTTTATGCATCCGAGAAGGGGATCATCACTTCGGCGGATGCGGATGTGCTCCTGAAAGAGTTAAAGAAGGAGTTCTATCCTCGGCGATCTTACGAAATGCTATTTTATATAGCCAATAATATATTATTAAACAAGGATGCGCAGGCCCTAGAGGAACACTTGCGCAAGAGTAAAATCGATTTTAAAAGGAATGATGCGATTTTGTTACTTAACGCTGTTAAGGCTACTATCGAAAAAAAATAAAAAATTAAGGGCCGTTAAGAAAAGCGGTCGATAGCTGGCCGATAGTAAAAAATCGCAAGAAATATTGAGAAAAATACATCCAACTATCATCATGTTTATATGCCACTCCATACTTACAGGGGCTCAACAAGGGGATTCGATTTTCATCCAAGGGTGACAATGCTCAAGCGATGAAGATCATCAATAATTTTAGCCCGGATGGGGCGACTCTTCCGGGTGCAGGAAAACATGGAATGGAGGTATGTAATTGGCGAAATACAAGGACAAGATAGACTTGTATGACGACAGGGGTAAGCTCATCGAGAAGGATGTGCCCCTCGATGCGATCAGCCCGTTGAACAACCCCGCTGTAAAGAGGATCGCCTCCTTGGCCAAGAGGACCATCGCGGTAGACCTTCCTGGACTTGAGAAGGGTCTCAAGACCGGACGCGTAGGCGGTGGAGTGATCAAGGGCAAGGAGATCAACGCGGACATAGTTGCCAACGCTGACAAGATCGCCAAGAGGGTCAAGGACATCCTGAAGGTCGACAAGGACGATGACACAGAAGTGAAGGTCATCATGGGTGGGAAGAGAATGATCATCCAGGTCCCCACCAACAGAGTCGACGCCGGTGTGGAGTACACAACCGGTTTCACCGCTGCAGCTGCTGCGGTCACCCAGGCCGTCATAGACGAATTCAACGTTGACATGTTCCGTGCGAACATGGTCAAGGCAGCTGTATGGGGCAGATATCCCCAGACCCTGAACTTCCTGGGATCGAACCTTAAGTCCATCCTGGAAGTCCCGCAGAACAACGAGGGTGCTGGTTATGCCTTGAGGAACATCATGGCGAACCACCTGGTCGCTCTGTCCGGCAAGAACTCGATGAACGCCGCGGCGCTGGCCTCGATCTTTGAGCAGACCGCGATGTTCGAGCTCGGTGACGCCATCGGGCCCTTCGAGAGGTACCACCTGCTCGGTCTGGCATACCAGGGTCTGAACGCGAACAACCTCGTCGTGGAGCTCGTGAAGGAGAACGGCAAGACCGGAACCGTCGGTACCGTTATCGAGTCCGTAGTGGGACGCGCCATCGAGGACAAGGTCATCAAGGTGAAGGAGAAGCTGCCTTCTGGATACAAGGTGTACACTACCAACGACTTCCCGCTGTGGAACGCGTACGCCGCCGCCGGTATGCTGGCCGCCAACATGGTCAACATCGGTGCCGCTAGGGCTTCTCAGGCCGTGCCTGCGACCATCCTGTACTACAACGATCTACTAGAGCATGAGACCGGACTGCCCGGTGTCGACTTCGGCCGTGCCATGGGTGTTTCCGTCGGTATGTCCTTCTTCAGCCACTCCATCTACGGTGGTGGCGGACCTGGTCTGTTCCACGGCAACCACGTCGTGACCAAGCACTCCAAGGGCTTTGTCATCCCATGCATCGCCGCCGCTTGCTCGCTCGATGCTGGTACTCAGTACTTCTCGCCTGAGAGCACCTCCTCCCTCGTGAGGGATGTGTTCGGTGACATTCCTGAGTTCAAGGCACCGCTGAAGGCTATCGGTAAGGAGGCAAAGAAGCTGAAGTAAACGGTTGGTGTGGCTTGATGAACAGTACCAACTCCTCCGAAGCGGTCCCGTTGCCTGAGATCCTGATATTTCCGAACAGGCTACTCAAGGCGGAAACGACCGAGAAGCTCCTGAACAAGCTCTACGACGTACCTCACGTGAGGCAGGTCAACATCTCCGGTGAAAGTCTACCCGCCGTGCTCGGCGCTGGACCCGGAAAAGGCCTGCCCAATGAGCATCCTGAGCGAAAGGTGATCAACGTGAAGGGTAAGGAAGTGGAACTGCGCCTGCTTGTGGGTAGGGTGTTCGTCGAGATCGACGATATCGACCATGTGCAGCAGGCGTTGGAAGAGATCGACGCGATCTGCACCGATCTTTTTCCGTTCGGGTTCAACCTGGAGGTCGGAAGGTACTCCAAGTACAAGCCTACAGTGACCGATTACGCAAAAGGATGCAAGAGGTAATTACTATGGCATACCAGAGACAGTTCTATCCCGGGAACAGCCAGGTCGCCAAGAACAGGCGCCGGTACATGGACCCCTCCCAGAAGTTGAAGAAGCTCAGGGACGTGTCCATGGACGATGTAGTAAGGATCTTGGGCCACAGGGCCCCTGGTGAGGAATACAAGTCCATCCACCCCCCACTCGAGGAGGGCAACGAGCCGGACGACCTCATCAGAAAGCTGGTCACCCCCATCGAGGGTGCCAAGAAGGGAGACAGGATCAGGTACATTCAGTTCACCGACTCGGTGTACTTCGCCCCCATGGTTCCGTACCTGAGGGCTTGGATGTACTTCACCAGAATGCGCGGTTTCGACACCGGTACCCTTTCTGGCAGACAGATCATCGAGATGAGGGAGAGGGACCTCGAGAAGGTCGCCAAGGAGCTCATCGACAACGAGACCTTTGACCCCGCGAAGACCGGTATCAGAGGCGCCACTGTGCACGGGCACGCCTGCAGGCTGGACGAGAACGGCCTGATGTTCGATGCCTGGCAGAGGTACCGCTGGAACGCCAAGAAGGGCGAGGTCGAGTACACGAAGGACCAGGTCGCCATCCCGCTGGACAAGCCCATCTCCGTGGGCAAGCCCCTGCCCGATGCCGAGCTGAAGAAGATGACCACCATCTTCAGGGTGGACGGCGTGGACATGAGGGACGACCCCGAGGTCACCGCGGTGAACCTGAGGATTCACAGGCTGAGGACCCTATGCGGATTCCAGGCCTTCGCCCTTAAGGGGGAGTAAACAATGGCTAAGGAAAAGGAAAAGTTATTCTTGGATTCGATGAAGAAGAAGTTCAAGGAGGCCCCGACGGAAGTAAGCACCCATTACTACACCTACGGTGGCTGGAAGCAGTCCAAGAGGAAGAGGGAGTGGGTCGAGCAGGCGAACAAGATCGCCAAGGCCCGTGGCATCCCGATGATGAACCCCGACATCGGCGTTCCTCTCGGCCAGCGTGTCCTGATGCCCTACCAGCTGTCCCACACCGACATGTACGCCGAGGGCGATGACCTGCACTTCGTCAACAACGCCGCCATGCAGCAGGCGTGGGACGATATCCGCAGGACCGTAATCTCTGGCCTGGACACTGCGCACGCTGTCATCGAGAAGAGGCTCGGCAAGGAGGTCACTCCTGAGACCATTAACCACTACCTCGAGACCGTGAACCACGCGATGCCCGGTGGCGCCGTTGTGCAGGAGCACATGGCCGAGTGCAGCCCCGCCCTTACCTCCGACTGTTACGTCAAGGTCTTCTCGGGCGACGACGAGCTCATCAGCCAGATCGACAAGCGCTTCGTCATCGACATCAACAAGGAGTTCCCCAAGGACCAGGCCAAGCAGCTGAAGGAGGCCATTGGCAAGTCCATGTGGCAGAAGATCGCTTGCCCGACCATCGTCGGCCGTGTTTGCGACGGCGGTACAATGTCCCGCTGGAGCGCCATGCAGATCTCGATGTCCTTCATCAGCGCCTACAGACTGGCCGCCGGTGAGGCCGCCATCGCCGACTTCGCCTTCGCCGCGAAGCACGCGTCCGTTGTAGAGATGGGTACCATGATGCCCGCCAGGCGTGCCCGTGGACCCAACGAGCCCGGTGGAATTCCCTTCGGGTTCCTTGCCGATATGGTCCAGTCTCTCCGGGTGCACCCCGACGACCCCGGCCGCCAGGCCCTGGAGACCGTCGCCTTGGGCGCCGTCATCTTCGACCAGATCTACCTCGGGTCCTACATGTCCGGCGGTGTCGGGTTCACCCAGTACGCTACCGCCGCCTACACCGACAACATCCTCGAGGACTACACCTACTGGGCCCTGGACCTAGTCAAGTCCAAGTACGGCGGGCTGTGCAAGAGCAAGCCCTCCATGGACCTGATGGAGAAGCTCGGCTCTGAGGTCAACACCTACGCCCTCGAGATGTACGAGAAGTACCCCGCCGCCATGGAGACCCACTTCGGTGGTTCCCAGCGTGCGACCGTTGCTGCTGCCGCCACTGGTATCGCTTGCGCGATGGCCACCGGTAACGCAGACTTCGGTGTCAACGGCTGGTACCTCTCCATGCTCCAGCACAAGGAAAGGCACGGACGCCTCGGCTTCTACGGGTTCGACCTGCAGGACCAGTGCGGATCATGCAACTCCCTGTCCTACAGGAGCGACGAGGGTCTGCCCTTCGAGCTGAGGGGCCCGAACTACCCCAACTACGCCATGAACGTCGGTCACCTGTCCGGATACGGCGGTATCGCGGCTGCTGCTCACGCGGCCCGCGGCGATGCCTTCGCCTGCAACCCGCTGATCAAGGTCGCCTTCGCCGACAAGAGCATGCCGTTCGACTTCGCCAACATCACGAAGGAGTTCGGCCGTGGCGCACTGCGGGAGTTCATGCCCGCCGGCGAGAGAAGCACCATCATTCCCGCGCAGTGAGCTGAATGATCGTAGGTGACTTTGCCAAGTACCGGAACACCGGAACGGTAGGGAAGATAGTGGACATCATGGAAGAGGAAAAGGTGAGCTGGGCCCTCCTGGACACCACGGACCTCTACTATGACATGTCCGCGCTCGACCCTGCCACCGAGGACGATTACAAGGCGGCCACCGAGCGTGACTTCGGCAAGAGGGACCAGCTGCAGGACCTCGAACGGCTCCGTCAGGAAATGGCGGAAGCTGCTGAGAAGGCCCAGCGGATCACTCCCTCCGGCGCGGGTTGAGCTTCGCCAACCCAAACCCTTTCCTTCACATTTTTCTGATATTATTCGCTCAGCTGAGGCCCTGTCCTTTAGCAGTATTGGGAAGAATATTCTGGGAGTAAGTGAATTTGAGCGCAGGAAAAAAGTTCTATGGTTCCAGTTCCTCGTCGGAATCGAAACCTATTAGGATGGATGCGAGCTTGGGGTCGTCCTTGTAACCGTGCATTTCCCTCAGCATCATATCGGAAGGAGCGGACGGCGAGCAAGAAACGACGTTCTTCATGCCCATCTCGGTGATCTCCGGGAAGGAGACCGGCGGCATGACGAAGAACTCCATGGCCCTGCCCTTCCTCTCAGGATACATGACGAACTCCTCTGAGAGCCAGATGATGTCCTCGTTGTTCTCTTTCAGGAACTGCTCCTTTCTATAGGGGAGGATCTCCTCTCCCAGGACGGTACCATCATCGGAATACAGGACCACGGTGGCCTCTGGTGGCGGCCGGAAATCCTTGTTCTTGATTATGGCGAAAACATGCTGGCGCTTCAAGCACTCCTCCACCCCGGCATTGATGCAGGGGATCAACATCGCCGCCTTGATGTTCTTTTCAATCTCTAGTATCTTTTCGCGGCACTCATCATCTAGCCGAAAGGCGTGAACGGTACCCTTCATCTCCGAAAGCCGTTTGATAATATCGTTCGTACCGACCATATAAGGGCAGCAAGATTTAGGATATTATAAACCTACTCTAAGAATTGGATTATCCATCCAACGCTTGGAAAGTACCTCGGATGGAAGATTATTATACCGCCTGTGGCGCTCATCTCCGCATGAGCCTAGCTTTGATCGCTAAGCAGCAGCCCCAGGCCATCAACAAGTTGTACAAGCTGAAGCAAGAGGTCTTCAAAGAGGGCGCTCTGACCGCCAAGGAGAAGGAGCTGATAGCCGTTTCCGTTTCCTGCATCCTTAAATGCGATACATGCTTGGAGACCCACGCACTTGCGGCCGTCGATCTGGGGGCCACCCGTGACGAGCTGAGGGAGGCCATGCTAGTGGCCATGTACCTGACCGGGCCATCAGCGGTTATCTGGAGCCCGATGATCGACAAGATATTGTCAGAGGAAGAGCCGCTCAGCAGTCAAAATCGAACCTGACCGGTCTTTTCAAGCCTAGCCCCGCTGCCGCTTCTACAGATTTTATCATAGCCGAGGGGATGGGGCAGGCAGAATGAGCTAGGACCTTTCCGCAGGCATCGTAAACAGGGTTGGTGCAGAACGGCATCTTCAACGCCTCAAAAGGATCGAGACCCTCCTTCATCACACCGGGCAGCTTCTTTACATGTGGGCAGTCGGTAACGAACTCGAACTGTACCACTCCGTCGTTGTACGTGGTGGTTATCTTGGTCTTGAACCTGCATACACCTGGGTCGACGGACATGCACACACTGGTAGACATCTCATGTCCAAGCATCGAACGGTCACATAATCATTTCCCCGCAAACTGCGACCGAAAGATGGGCAGTAAAATGCCTTACCAGCCCCTTCTCAAGAACTGTTCTTATCGATGAGGGCCAGGTAGTTGGTTATGGATTTCAGGGACTCCCTCAGCTCGTTGGACGTGACGTAGGCGAACCGCTGCATGTCGGAGTTGAACTTGATCAGATTCTGGGTGCGCTTCTCCAGCCTTTGCTCGATCTCCTTCTGATGAGTGATATCTGTCAATATGGTAACGGCTCCCTGGACCTGTCCGTCCTTGCCTCTGACCGGAGATGCGCTGGAGAGCACAGTGATAGATGAGCCATTGGATTTCCGGATGGTCGTCTGGAAATTGTTGACGGTACGGTTCTCCCGCAAAGCAATGGCGAGGGGGTATTCTTCCGCTGACAGCGGCTTCATGTCCTCACCGTCGAGCATGTTGAAGTTGGTGTACTCATCTATGGATGTGGGTATCTCCATGCTGGCCGGGAACATCTTCCTCAGCTCATTATTGCATGTGGTGATCTTCCCCGTGGGAGCCTCCCCGATAGCAACTCCCACCGGCATCTGGTTGATTATCGCCTCGAGGTAGGCCTTGGTAGCCTCCAAGTTTCTCTCTAGCGTCTTAAGCTCGGTGATATCCTGATCGATCTCCACCGCCCCGATGACGACCCCATGCCTGTTCTTGATGGGTGCTGCGGAGTTGATGATCGTACCGATCTTACCCTCGAAGTTGATGTAATCGATGATGGTGCCAATGGTGGTCTCTCCCCGACGCACCGCCTTAGCGATGGGCCAATCATCCACCTGGAGCCTCTTCCCCGTCTGAGGCCAGCTACCTTTGTACTCCCAATACTCCTCAATGTGACGGGGTAGTGGCCGGTCACCCCATATCTTTTGACCCATCTGGCTGATCTCCAGGATGTTACCTTCGGCATCGCTTATGTAGACGCCTACAGGCACTGAATCGAGAAGGGTGCGTACGCGGTACTGTTCTTCCTGAATGGCGTAAATAAGGCGAGCGTTCTTTTTATTGGTCTTCTCCCATTCGGTGATGTCTGTGATAAGGCAAAGGACACGAGAGGGGGTGCCTTTCTGCAGAATAGGTACGAATGATACTTGCCAGTACCTCAGAACACCCTTCTTGTTCCGTTCCTGGATGCAACCGTACGAGTTCTGGTCGCCGGATTTGACGACCGTGGCAAAGATATCTTCGGGAGGTATATCCTTCAGATCTGGAGATAAGTAATAGTAAGGCATCTGGGTGATGTTTATGCCCCGGAACTTGGTGGGTATTACGGCGTTATAAACGTCGTTGGACCAGAGTATAGTACCATCCTTTCCATCTAGTATAGCCGCGCCCACGTTCATCTGATCTAGGTACTGCTTGGATGGAGTGGTCTCCCCTTCGCGAGACCAGATATAGCGGTCCTCGCTGAAAGCTAGCGATAGGAAACCGGCCACCCTCTTGAGGTTCTCCTCCATGTATTTGGCGAATCGTGGGACTGGGGTGCGCGAGGCTAGTGTTAAGATGGCAAATATCTCACCCTGGATGTGCAAGGGGATGGCGATGAGGAAGTGAATGCCCCACTTGGAGGCCATGCTCTTGACGAAGTGACTTCCCTCATCCATAGAGTCGTTGAGGATGAAGACCTCCTTTCGTTTCTGGATCATCCTTGCGAGGGACGGCTGCTCCTCCAGATAGATGGTATCCTTGGAAAACTCCCCGGCCCCATAGGAGTACTTAGCATACCAGTGCTCATCCTGTCTGAAAAGTAGGGTGGCGATGTGCAGATCAAAGGCCGCGGTGATATCTCCAAGGACCTGAGGAATGACCTTGTCCACATCATTCGATTTCTGAAGTTTCTCCAGTATAGAGTCTATGTAGGTGTTTACCCTTCTGAGGTCCTCTTTATACGTGATATCCTCGAATGTGGTCTGGATCCCAACAAGCTCTCCCGAGGGAGCTATGATGGGCATCATATTGCACTCGTAGGTGAGTCCCCCGTCGAGATAATCAGGGCTCATCTCGACTCTGTTGCTTTGCATCTGGTCCTTGGCAATCCTAAGGTTCACATCGATCAGGTCGATGATCTTATCGGGAAGGCCAGACTTTTCCCAGGCTTTTCCCATGATTTCATCTTTTGCCCTCCCGAAGATTTTACATAGTGCTGGGCTTATATAGATAACATCGTCCACTGGTGAGGTGATGAGCACAAGCGAGGTTGTAGAATCCAAAAACGTCTCGAAGAGGTCTTGAGAGATCATATGCACACCATTCGTTATCGATGAGAAATCTTATATCCCCCATTGTATCGTTCTGTCTCTATAAGCAGTATTATGCCCCTCTTTAATTTACTATTGTATTGAATCTTATAAAGATTCGCATCGAATGCTTTCAATTTTCACATTTTATTCTCATTGGCATGAATCCTCCTAGAAATTTGTGGCAAATAAAATGTGTATACGCATGCAAACATTTTTAAATGGGTCCACCATTGCATAATCATGGATAATGATGAAGGCGATGACTCATCCATTACTATATCATATCGTGTGGCCAGAGGCATTGCTGATCAGATGGATGAATATATAAAAAAGAAGAAATTGTTTCGAAATAGGTCAGAATTTAGTTCAATGGCAATCAGATATTTCCTCGAGCATCTTCACGAGACTGACGAGAAGAGGGTTTACACTCAGCGAATAGACGTTCAGCGTCTTTTAGAGCAAGGGAAAAACGGTTGATCTCCTGCTCTACGAACAACCTGTGGCGTTCGTTTATCTCCTCTGCCAGTTTGGGGTCCAGTGATCTTGGGATCTTCAGTATGAACTCAATCTGTTCATGAATCGGTTCATCTTCAAATGTCGGTCTCCTCCTAGGTGCTCCCAACTCCTTCATAGAGAACATGCCCTCATCCTTTTTTGAACCGCGGTCTAGCAAAAACCTATACCTCCGAGGGTATATCTTCAATAGTGATAATAAACTTGTGCTAAATTGAATCTGATAAGAAAAAGGCTCTAGGTGACAACCATGTGGCACATGGTCCAGTGCTATCATTTGACAATACAAAATTATATTTTTATATAATATTATATTTTGTATAGTATTAGTCTATATTATTTTCCCTGCTGTATAGTATCGTAGAGGGGCCATTATATTAGGGCGATGGTCGAGCCAACGCCTCTTTTAGGTGGAACACTCCTTGGGGACAGACCATTTCACAGCGGCGGCAGGCGGTCCCATTGCATCGCTCGGAGCGAATGATGGCCAAGTTACCATCTTCCGCCTCATTGATGACCAGAGCATCCTCGGGGCATTCCTGAACACACTTGTTGCATCCGATACAGCCCTCTAGGTCAAGTTTCAGCTCGATTCCGATATCATCCAGGATGAATACTCCGAATCGACCCAGGTCTTTGATGTCCCGCTCCATCAGCTTGGAAGTGGTGGCCTTCACTGGCTGCAGCGAGATGTGAGGTAGCTTGTAGATATCCAACATGTCATTGTATGCGCTCATGGGCATACCATAGGACCAAAGGGATAGTTCGACGGCATAGATGTTCTTGAACGCTTCTGAGGTCGCGAACATGCAGTGTGTGGCCCGCAGCTGCTTGGCGAAGGACCGCAGCTCATCCATCATGGCCGGTCGCCGCACCAGCTCACTGGCCAACGATAACGAGGTGTTACCGATCTGCACGATCTGGCTAGCCTCCGCTGGGACCAGCCCGATCTTCTGGGCCTTCAGAGCATCGACGTAAATGCCTGTGGCGCCGGACATGAAGGCTATCCTCACCTCTGATGGCTTGACCCCAGCTTGGTTCATCAAGGTGAGGTATCCCGCCCGGATGGCACCGATGGCCTTTCCCGCCTCTGATACATCCCGTTCGGATATGCTCATTCCGTCCTGGAGGTGGAGGAGCTTATCCTTAGTGATTATCTTGGGTATCTCGATAAGCCCCTGGTCTATGCCACTTGACAGGGTGGCAACGACCCCGGTACCCGTGATCCCCTTGGAACGGCCATGCATATCGCCCGGGGTCAATGTGCGACCGCTGCGTGGATCGACCACATCACCCCCTCGGGGGAAGAAGTCATCATCGAGGACCGAGCATGTCCATCCCTCCGAGGTGACCGCGATATCGGAGATCGCACCCGGGGCCGCTAGCATCCCCATCTCGATCTCCTGTCCTTCCAATGCCGGTCCCGCCGCGGCCGAGCCGGTAAACACGTGCCCGTTCACTACCAGCGCCATCTCGGCGTTGGTGCCATAGTCGATGACCAGACAGGGTTCCTCTTGCTCCATGGCACCGGTCAGCAGGAGCATGGCCAAGGCGTCGGCGCCGATCTCATGGCCGACGGCCGGAGGTATGTACACCCGAGCATCAGGAACTAGATTCAAGCCTATGTCCCGGGCAGCCACGATGTCGCCGTCACGCTTGGGAGGCTTGACCCCCAGCCTTTCCAACTTGCGCTTTCCTGCGTATGCAAGGTCCCTGACCTCAATGTTCTGGAACAGCGAGAGCTGGAAGGGATTGCCGCACACTGCCATCCTGGTTACCTTATCCAGGTCCACCCTCAGGTGTGTCAGGAGCAGGTTTATGGTGTCGATGATCAGTTTGTTTCCAACGCTGGGACCGGCCTCGATGGCGAAGTTCACGTGATCGATAACATTGGCACCGGGAAGGGGATGGCGGATGGTGATGGCGGTGGAGATGATCTCACCTGAATCCAGGTCGATGGCCTGGGCCCGAAAGCCGCTCGTACCGATGTCCAGAGCGACCCCGTACTCGCTCATTCTATGACCCCGACAGCCTCGAGGACCTTCTGTGACTCAGGGATCGACATAAGTGACATGGAGGCGGACCACACAGCCATGACCGCTACACCTATCTGCAGGGGATCGTGGACGATCATGCGTGCTCGGCGCTCTCCCTCGGCATCGTAACCATAGGGAACTCCCGGTGAGGATATGACCGCTCCCTCGCTGATCCACTCCCCCGGCACCTGTGCAGGGGATGCATTTAAGACCGCCTGGGCTTGGCCAACACCTGTCCGCATGTCATCGATCCAGTTCACGTTGGTCTCCTTGACCGCTCTCATGGCCTGCTTGTCATCGGCCTCGATCAGCGATACCTTGGCCCCCCGGGACTGGAGCCTCTTGATGGCCACGGAACCGACCCGACCTGCCCCGATAACTAGTACCTCCTTCCCTGACAGACCACCCAGCGCGGCCTCCAGGACCGAACAATAGCCGAAGGCGGTGGACCGCGTGTTGTCCGCGTACTTGCCACTGCGGAGGTTGAGCGCGATGAACTCCTTGTCATCCGCCATGAATACGATGTCCACCCCGGCCTGGATAGCCTCGGTCAGCCCGGCGATGTCACCGTTTTCGGTGACGAAACAGTCCATGCCCAGGTGCTGGGCGATGGCGCAGACGGAGCAGGAGAACGTGGGGATTATGCCTTTCCCGCTGGTGACGGGGACCGCTGCCGCCCGGACGTGGCTGATATCCAGGTCATCCCTGGTGGGGAATATTGCCTTAACTGCCAGTCCCTTGAGCGTCAGCCCTAGCTTGGTCATCAGGTCCCTGTCCCTCTCTTCCAGGCAGTAGGAGACCTCCTCTATGAGATCGGTTGTCAAACGGGTCATGTGTACCCCTCTGGTGCGGGATCATAATAGGCCAAGATCCCCTCCTTGTCGATTATAGAGCGGATGACCTTTTGCCGCTTGGCCTGGGCATCCCTCCTATTCGCCGCTACGTTGATAATGGTGGCCCTCCATCTCTTCTTCCCCGGCTCATAATCAGTGATCATCTCGTCAGAACCGAACAGCCCGGGGACGATTCGCGGCCCTTGAACCTCGGCGAAGGAACCCTCTCCGCATGACCGCATAATACCATCGTCCACCGCTACGTGCTCATAGTAGGCGAACCTCGGTTCTCCGATGGTCGGCTCTTCCAGCCGGTCCTCGACCGCATTCCTGACCAGCATGTCGATCATGTTGATGCCGTGGGAGTGGTAAACTGCCGTTGGCGTCTGACTGGGGATCCGAGCATCGATCTCCAGGATCCGGGGCACCCCCTGGGAGACGATCGCCTCCACGTCCATGATACCCTTAAGGTGGAGTTCCTGGGCCATCCTTCGCCCGGCCTCGGCTAGCTTTTCCACCACGGTTACGTCTTCTCCCTCCCATGGTGAGCCTACCATCTTGCAGTCATATGCATCATCGAGGATGATCTCGGTGGTGACGAGGGAGACCGCCTCCACGCCATTAGAGATGATCTCCACGGATATGGAGGGCCCGTCCAAGAACTCCTGGAGCACGGCCTCCTGTCCCATCTCGCGTACCATGTCCATTCCCGCCAGCAACTGCTCGGTGTTTACCGCCCGGGTCACCCCATGGCTCCCCGAGGCCTCGGAGGGCTTGACCACCACAGGGAAACCGCACTCTGGCCACGGCCGGGGAAGAGGCACACCCGCCTTGTGCATGAAGTCGTTGGACCTTGTCTTGGACGATGAGATGGAGTAGGCGTTCAGATCGAATATCAGGGGGACATCGGAATCGCTCTGCATCGCCGTCAACGCGCTCAGGGTCTCCAGGTCCTCGTTGGCCGGGAGAATGGCATCGCAATCGGCCAGGGCATGTATCGCCTTGTCCCTCTCCCGTACCACGTCCAACACCACAGCCTCATCGGCGAGGGCCAGGGCAGGGGCCGAGGCTTTCCTGTCCACGACCATCGTCTTGATACCAGCCTTCTTGGCCAGGTACGCAGCCTCCATGCCCTGAAGCTTCCCACCGATTATGGCCAGTCGGGTCAAGCGAGGACCTCCACGGTCAGTCTCCTTTTCCAGCTGTTGATCAGGCCCCGATACTCGGACAGAGGGGCGATGGTGACGTTCAGCCCCTCGAGCATCTCCTCGATGTTCGTCGGTGAGCGCTCCCCGGTATCTATGTCCAGCTCGGGCTGGGCCACGCCAGCAAGCCCTTTCTGCGGAGGGATTATGGAGGTTATCACGTTGGCCCCGGCCTCCAGGCGCGGCCTCAGGCCTTTGACCCCCTCGATATCAAGGGAGGCCGGGATGAGCTTATTTTGATGCACCAGGCGCATCACCGCCATGGTGACCAACTCCTCCCTGAACGGCGGGGAGCGCTTCTTTTCCATGGGGGTGTTCGTCTGGGGGACGAAGGTCATGGCACGAACCTGCTGCACTCCCTGAAGCCCCATCATTATGATGGACTCGGCCCGGTCCCTAATGGTCTCGCCCACTCCGATCATGATGCCCTCTTCGGTAAGCATGCCCGCCCTCTGGGCCCATACCTTCTGGTTGTACCTCAGGTCGTAGTCCTGATGAGGCCTAAGTCGGGTGAAGAGGTCACGATTGTGAGTCTCCTGGTAACAGGCGAACCAATCTGTCCCGGCATCATGCATGGAGGCGAACCGGTCCTCCCGCAGCACACCCGGGGATGCCATAATAGGAAGCTCTACCGAGTCATCGACCGCTTGAACGATCTCCAGAAGCGCCTCGCTCCTGGCGCCGTCGTTGAAGAGCGGATCCTCGCCCATGGTCAGGTCGATGAGATGCACACCCGCATCCTCCAGGGCACAAGCAAGCTGGATGATGTCCTCCTTGGTCTTGCGGTACCGGAAGCTCTCTTTGTTGGACTGGCGGTAGAAACAGAAGGAGCAGTTGTTGCGGCAATAGGTGGAGAAGTATACGAAGCCGTAGAGGAAAACCCGGTTGCCGAAGTTCCTCTCCTTGATCGCTCTAGCAGTTCGAAACAGTTTGGTAACGTCCTCTCCATCCTGGAGGGATAGAAGGAAGGTGATTTCCTCCTTCGTCAGGGACCCCTGATACCAGGCTTTGTCCAAGATAGTATCTAGTGCTGTCGTGTTCATACTCCACTCCCTATATGTCGATCCGTGCTCCGTTGAGGTAGATCAAACTGCGTCCCACCGAACGGATATTGCTCACCTTGTTCTGGAGGAGCAGTATCCTTTCCAGGCCGAACCCGATCCCCGCCCATGGGTCCACGATGCCATGGGCCTCATCCATCGGCAGCGGCCCGACCGCTCCAGATGCGAGCTCCACGCCCTCGACCTCCACGTCCACGGTGCGACCGTAGACCTCAGATTCCGTGACCACCAGCTCGTATTCCAGGTTCACGGCCTCCATCACTGCCACAGCGTGCTCCTTTAATCGGTCCATGGCGTTCCCTTTCGGCCCCAGCTCCACCAGGTTCAGCATGGTGAACTCCTCCAGGTGGCTGGACCCGTGCGATTCTTTCCTGAAACACGGTCCGATCTCGAAGAGCCTCATTGGCAGTGGAACGGAGCGTTTTAGGTGTCTCATCAAGAAGTAGAGGTTGGGTGCAAGCATTGGGCGGAGGCATTTCTTGGGACCTACCCAGAACACCTGCTCCAAAAGGGGATGTCCCTCGCCGATACCCATCTTGGTCAGGCTGGAGGCAGGGATCATCATTGGGGTCTTGACCTCGATGAATCCTCTGTTCACCAGCAGAGTGGCCAATTTATCCTCTAGGGCGCCGATAGGGTTCCTACTGGGGTCGTTAAACAGGCTCCGAATGCGATCACGGTTACAACCTTGTAGTACTGCGACCTCGTCCTGAAAGAAAGAATCCCTCTCACCCGCGGTGCTGAATATCGTAGCATCATCAAGGTTTCCCCCCATCTCCCTTATCCTCTGTGCCTGCGATGAGGTCAACCTGAACTCCATGCTATCCTCTCATTTACTGATCATAATTAAGGCGAAGTGCCCGGGAGTTGAACCCGGCTGCCGTGGCTGTAGAGGCCTGGTGGTCACCGAACCAACACTCCCTTATTTCATCCCCTAATGTCCTTTCAATACTATAATCCTTTCTGTTTTGTTTACATATGTATTCAATAAACCTACATAATGCGACTCTATTTGCTAAATTTGAATTACTATGCAATATTTATTCGTTTACAACTGTAGCTGGTTGAAAGATAAAGACTCGAATGGTAATAAAAAAGAAAGGGATGGCATGTTAAATGAGGACCTGCGACGATACGGGAACTTAGTGACGGCACGAGGAGACCATGTCATCGCCGACGATCGCTGCTGCGATCGTTGTTAAATGATGAAGGGAGGTACTTGACAGTCAGGGGTTGGACCTCGGCGACAAACCTGCGGCATTGACGGCGTGAAAGGGATTGAGGCAGGTCCCTGACACCTGGACGAAGTCACCATAGTGCGGCTCTGACCGCGGATAGGGGTATGTCTGACAAAGCCTGCTAACTTCATAAGCTGAGATCCAGCATCATCATGATAGGTTGATAGATTAAGAAAAAAAGGATCTGAGGACCAGATCCTCATTTTATCATAGAGGTTTGGTTACTCGATGGCAGAAGAATGTTAAAACTTCGAGACGAATGTTCTTGCTTGCCAGAGCGCTAGGGCTGCTACGACGAGTACTACGATGATAAATACTGCCTCCGATCCTGGGAACAGCCCACCAGCGAAGTACGCATTGTATGCATCTACAGCTGCCTGTGATTGTATGCTCATCCCTCCATCATTTCTTGAAGAAGCAGGAGTCTCCTGCCCTTATCTTCCCGAAGTCAGTGATCACATACTTATGGAGCAAAGCGCCAGCTTTGTACGTGCCATCATCGTCCTTCTTGACATCGATCTCCTTCAGCATGCCTCCTGCGGCCAGCTCGATGATATCAAAGTTGATAGAGTCACGTCCGTAGTTGCTGTTCATACCATACTCGGCCTGCACCTTCTTGACCACCTCGCTGTTCCAGTGGCTCTCCCCGTCAGAGAAGAGCTCCAGGAGCCGGAACTTGATCGGACGGTTCTTGGCCAAATCACTCCCTCCTTATCGATTGCAACTCCAGGCTCTCCTCGGTAAACATCACCAAGCTTCCGACCACGCATAGCAGACCGCCCAGGATGAGGGTCCATTCGGGAACGGTGCCGAAAAACATGAAGATGAATATCACCGCGAAGAGGCCGTAGAGGTTACCTATACCCTGCCCCCTGCCCACTCCGATAAGCGGGAAGGACTTGTACCAGGCGACATAACAGAACCCGAAGGTGATACCCGCTATCATCAGAGCTAGCATGACCATGGGCTCGAAGATCTGGGCCGCATAGGTGAACATCGGGAATCCCGCGAGCACCAGAACCGGTATGATGATCACCCACCAGATGATGTTCTCGCCGAGGAACCTGATGGTGATGCCGATATCCGGCTCGGAGACGTCCAGTCCCTTTGCGGCAACACAGCCCTCGATGCCCCACCCGCAGGCAGCCATAATTCCGCCGATATATCCAATCAGCGAACCTCCGCCGGTTGATAGGTCCTCGATCAGGCCACCGGCGTAGATGGTGAAGCCACCTAGTATGATGATGATGATCCCCATCAAGGCCCGCTTGGATATCTTCTGGCCGAGCCATTTGTACGATACGGCCGAGCCAATGACGGGGTACAGAAGCGCGGCAACTGCAGCAAAGGCGGCACCCACGAACCCCATCGCAATAAACGATCCTAGAATGGCTATGGGGCCACCGAAGATCGAGGCCAAAAAGTACCACTTGGTGCATGGCTTCAGCTCCCTAACGGTTCTCCCCATCTCCTTAAGCTTGCCCAATCCGCCATTCCATACCATTAACGCAATGATCACTGTCAGCGCGTTGAAAGCGGAAATCAATACCGCAGTGATGACCAGCGCCACTGAATCCCCATGTATGGTCGCCAGGTCAGCGAACATAGTATCGAATGGGTTCAAGACCCAAAGTGTTGTTCCTGGAATATACCACAGTCCCCACAGGACAGCACAGAAGAGGGCCATAAGGTATCCAATCCTAACCCTCTTCTTGTGCTCGTTCTGTCGCATTACTTCGAGCTCACTATCAACTTGTTTTGTCACATTTTCTTTTCCTGTTATATTTACATCCAATGGATCCCCTCCTGCGCCTCTCGATGAATTGAAATAAAATGGCCCCAGGTCAAGACCTGGGGTTTTTGGTTTTTACTTTAGGGCTGCCTTTAGTTTGTTCACTGTATCGGATGCATTCTCGGCGTAGAGGCTCGCACCGATCTTAGTGGCCCAGTCCTGAGTCACAGGAGCACCGCCTACCATGGTCTTGACCTTCTCGCGCATCCCCTCCTCCTTGAGGAGTTCCTCGATCTTGATCTGGTTCACCATGGTGCTGGTCATCAAGGCGGAAGAGCCAATGACATTCGCATTGTACTTCTTGGCGGAGTTGATGAACTCCTTGATGGGGACGTCCCTGCCAATGTTGTGGACGTTGAAGCCTGCGATCTTCAGCATGATGGCCACGATGTCCTTACCGATACAGTGGATGTCTCCTTCGATGGTACCGATGACAACGGTTCCCAGGCCTTCACCCTCTTTTACACCACGCTTCTCCAGCTCGGGGGTGAGAACCTCGATCCCCGCGCTCATGGTCTCGGCGGCCGCGATGACGTGGGGTAGGTAGAGTATCTTGGCCTCGTACTTGTCGCCGACCTCGGTCATGGCCTTGGTGAAGCCATCCTGGATCACATCGACGGGGTCGATGCCGGCCTTGATCGATTCCTTGGCGACATCTGCCGCCTCTTCCTGGTCGTACGCTAAGACCGCTGCCTTGGCCCTGGCTATAATATCTTCTTTAGATGCCATTTTTTCACCTCACTGCTGGCTCAAGAACTCCTTATCGCCCTTAGCGACGAGGGCCTTCAGCTCCTTAACAACATCCGCATCGATGGGCTCGACCACATGAGACTTCATGATCTGGACGACCTTTTCATGGGCCACGGCCGCGAGGTCCTTGGAACCCGCGGTGATCCAGTCCCCGATCATGTCCCTGTTGATCATCATGGGATCGGAGGGGAGGTTGATGTTCGCCATGGTGGTCTTGTGGCCGAGGAAGTTGTTGCCTATGCCGACCTTCTTGATGGCGTCTACTGCCAGGGTCTCCTCGGTTACCGGGATACCTTGCATGACCTTCTTGGTCATGGCTGCGATGTCGTTGTCTATAACTAGCTGCTCCATTGAGAACGTCATGCCAAGCTCCAGCATGCCAGCACCATAGATGGTGTTGGCACCAGCAAGCGCGGGGAGAAGAGTGGTTATTGTCTTCTCGTGCCCTGCCTGCACATCAGGGAGCTTGGCATCAGCCTATATGCCTGCCACGTAGGTAGGGAGTCCATAGAACTGACCTAGCTTCGCGACAGCAGCGCTGATCATACTCAATTCCGGCGAGCCTACCGGTGCAGTTCCTCTCTTGACATCGAAGGTCGTGGTGGAGCTGCCGTACCATACCGGGGCACCGGGGCATGTGATCTGGGATAGGACAATACCCGCTAGGACCTCGGCGTTGTGCGTGACCAGGGTTCCAGCGAGGAATATCGGTGCCGAACCGCCGGACATAGCCATGCTCAGGACATTGGTTGGTATGTTGTTGCGGGCACCCTTAATGATGACCTGGCAAGCATTATGGCTTAATTCCAGAGGGCTGGTCGGGCAGACGAGCATGGAGAACAGGGGCTTCTTGCGAGCTTCCTGCTCATTTCCACCATAGTAGGCCTTGGCCATGTCGAAGTAGTACTCCACGTTCTCGCCCACAGGGTCGATGTGGTGGAAGTGCTTTGTGGTGTTCATGATGGAGGTGTACATCTCATGCACGTCCTCCTTGCCCTTACCGGCCCAGTCTCTAGCAGAGACAGCGAGAGAATAGTAGTCGATGTTCTCTGCCCAGTCAACGATCTTAGCGGTGTCAGCAAGATCCTTGTCGGTAGAGTCCACGGTCTGGTACTGGCCGTTGCCAAGGTACTTGCACATCTTGATGCCGGTACCGAAGCATGTCCAGTGGACCTTTCCTCCGTGCTCCTGGGTCAAGGTGTTCTTCTTGTCACGTCCGTACAGCACGAATCTGGAAGGAGCAGACATCAAGGCTCTTCTGACAACATACTGAGGGATCTTGACGATCTGGGTCTTCTCATCGACCTCACAGCCAGCATCCTTGAATATCTGCCTCGCCTCGGCATCCGAAACTTGGATACCGGGGTTCTGGAGAACATCCATTGTGGCGTAGTCGATGGCCCGTAGTCCCTCCTTGGAGAAGAGCTCTAAACCTACTCCGTCCAGTATCATTCTGCCTGGATAGTAGTGTTGAGCCATTTTACAACCTCTTGCATTCCTATGAATGCACAATAACCCTAATGAATACAATAATATTTAATAACATTGTAACTTGCATACATATGATTGCAAAAGTAAAATTGATCGCTATACCACAATATAATGAAAAATAGTACATTGCCGGCTTTTTTTGCACGGCAAATAATGAATTTATGGAGGCACAGGGGCCTCATTCAGTCTCCGACGCGACCTTACTTGTTGACAGCCTCCACCACTCTTAGTTTCATGGTCTCCTTGTGGCTCTCCTGTTGGGAGTAAATCCATATCGGAAGGTACATCGCAAGGATGACGATGCCCACCACGATTGCCGTCGATCCGAACTCCATACCATTGAGATACAGTATGCCCACTAGACATAGAGGCACATTGAAGAGACCAAAGGCGATGGCCACGTACTTCCATCCGCGTGGTGCCTTGAACGGACGCTCAAGCTTGGCCATCTCTGGAGATGTGCTAGCTTTCCAGTAAGCGAACAAGCTAATCGCGTTCGCACAGGTGTACCCAATGGCAGATGCTGCCAGGATCGCAGTGGGGGTCTTCAGGGTGATCATCAGCAGGTTCAGAACACCGATGACGATCATTGCCCTTACAGGCACGCCCTTAGGGTTCAGCTTCTCCAGGAACCTAGGCAGGTTCCCCTCAGCCGCCATTGACTGCATGGCCGTCGCGGAGCCCAAGTATGCTGTCTGGATGATCAGTATCATCGCTGCCACGAGCATGATGATCATGATCGCTCCCCCCGCATCGCCGAATGTAGCTATCGCAACTGGTAACAGGGGCGAGATAGGCTCAGCCAAAATCCCATCTACTCCCAAGGTCCCGGTAACTGACATCTGGACGAAAACAAAGGTGAACAAACAGACGGCACCACAGGCGAACAGCGCCTTCGGAACATCGGAGCCAGGCTTTTTATACTGAGGCCCATAAATGGCTGCCGTCTCCCAGGCACAGGCGCTCCATTGAGCAATACCGAAAAGTCCCAGGATTATCAGAATGCCATTTAGGTCCCAATTCCAATCTGTAGGCATAATGTTGGTGGTGATGTTGTCCCAGTGGAACGTTCCTGTGGCAAATGGAGCGATCGCAATGACGATTAAGGGGACAAGAGATGCCACGGCCAAAACCAATCCCACTCTGGCACCATTAGCCAGACCGCGGGAGTTGATTAGAACAAGGAAGGTGAATATTATGGCACCGGCGATCAGGGAGAGGACAACATAGTCTACATTGGCCAGCTCTGGGATCAGACCCTGGAGATAACTGCCGACCAAGAGAGAAAAAATGGCAAGAACTGGGTTCCAAGCAAACCAGTAGCTCCAAGCACTGAACCCCCCGATAAGCTTCCCGCGATCATATTTGACATTCTTCTTTCCCGCAAACACTTGCTGGGCAAATCCTGGAAGGCCTGAGGCCTTAGGAAATGCAGTGGCAAGCTCGCCATAAGCTAGATTCTGCATAAATCCTTGAAAAACAGAGAGGCCCCAAAGAATAATGGCAGCAACCCAAAGATAACTGGCCGTGTAACCAATCGAGGGCAATATAAGAAGAGGTACCCCTATTGCGATGGCCAAGCCCTGTTTCCAGTCTATGCTTCTGATGAGCTCGTTGACTCCAACACTCGAACTTACCTTCTCTTCGTTCATCTGGACATCTTCACCTCCGCATATAATAAATAAAATGAGTAAAGGGTTTCAGCTAGACTGTGCGCTCACTTCATCTGCTTTCTGAACTTGTCGCAGCAGTTGATCTTTATCCCGAGCAACTTCTCGATGTTCATCTTGGCGGCATGGCCCTTGGGGGCTCCGGCCACGGATGTGATCACACCGATCCCAAGATTCTCTCGAACCTCTCTCATGACATACTCGTCACTCAGGTCGAAGGTCGAAACACCGAGCTTCTTGGCCACATATTCTTTGGCAGGCTTGAGCCTCATGGACTTGGAGAACTCCATCCTGGCAACTAGGTCACCGGCAGCTCTTATTCCGCTCATACCACTGGTCATGATATGAGTGATCGGCATACCCATAGGGTCGCCGACCCCAACCTATATGCCGTCTACTCCCGCGACCTCCACCATGGCCTTGCTTGCGTGAGACACAGCGTCAACGGTAGGAGTTTCGAACATCGGGATACCACCGACACCCATACCCATGTTCACATGACAGGGAATTGGAGACTCCTTCACCGCAGCCTTGACGAAAGTTACCGCCCGACCAAGGTTCCAAGGTGATGACTTGCTGGTGTTGGTATTGACGACAGGACCGAATATGTTGGAGCCTGCCTTGGCCAGAAGCTTGGCCTGCTGATGTGGCCATATCCCTGCAAGGAGCTGACCATTGTATTCTAGTTCACCATGCATGCCGAGTACCATCTCTCCAGCCATGCCGGTCTCTATATACATCTTAGGGAACTGCTTTCTTAGGGCTTCGACCGCATGTAGAGTTGCATAGAGATCGCCATCCCCAGCTGCTCCCGTGGTATCGAAGTTGACCCCGTCCGCTCCCGCCTTCATCATCCTCTGCATGATCCAGACCATGTCGCGGGTCAGATGCTCAGCGGACTTCTCGGTCATCTCCTGGGCTTCCTTGATCTTGAAGTTCTTCATCAGGTCCCCAGGGTTCTCGAACGGGCCGTCAGGCGTGTAGTACAGTCCCATGTTGGGCATCGCACCATAGAGAATTGGCACGATCATGTTCTGTTGCACCACTTCCATGGCCTGCATCTCATTGGATATCACAGGTTTTACGGGCTTGAAGCTATAATCGATGTGACCTAGCTCCATGGTATCAGCGCCCATCGCCCTCTCGTGGAACATCATGCCCACGAGCCTGCTGGATGGGATGCCCACACCGCTGTTGCCCTGGTCACCGTCCAATCTAATGGTCCCAATATCATGAGTGACCGGCACTTCCATGCCCGTTTCTACACCTACCATCCTTCCAGGCGTCATCAGGATCTCAGCGAGCTTATCCAGCTCGTCTGAGCTGAGAGCTGGGACAGAACCGAGCTCACAAGCATCGTTCATCCCATCCTGGAGGTCGTCACGGATCTGGTTCTTGGTTAGGAAGAGCCTTTGTCCGTCTCCTCTTCGCAACGCATATTCTGTCATCATTCTTCCTCCTTATTTTATGCCGAGCAGTTCGTTGGCCTTCCTAACGGCCTCACCGGCATTCTCACCATAGCCGTCAGCACCGATCTTGTCCGCCCAGGCCTGTGTTGCCGGAGCGCCTCCGACCATGACCTTTACCTTGTCGCGAATCCCCTCTTCTTTGAGCATTTCTATGCATTCCTTCTGACCCTGCATGGTCGTGGTCATGAGCGCTGACATGCCGATCATACGACCGTTCTCGGCCTTGCAGGTGTCTATGAAGTTGCGCAGAGGAACGTCCCGTCCAAGATCGAAGACCTTGTATCCAGCGCACTGCAGGAGCGTGGAAACGATAGACTTCCCAATATCATGGACATCTCCCTCTACCGTTCCGGTGACGCAAACTGCCAGCGCCTCCTTTCCACCGCTCTTTGGCAGGTCCTGTTCCACTACCTTTACACCCGCGGTCATCGCATCGGCAGCCACCATAACATGGGGCAAGAACAGCTTTCCGCGCTCGAAACGAACGCCTACTTCGTTCATGCCGGCGGCCAGAGCGTCGATGATCTCCTGGGGTCCCATCACCGTTCTAGCCTTGTTAACTGCCGCTAAAACCTTTTCCTTATTGTATGCGACGATCGCGTCAAACAACTCGATTTTGGATGACTCCACAGTTGTCATATCATACCTCTCTGTCGTTGACGTGGGCAAAAATACGCAGCCCAATGCGCATTGATAGAAGGCTTTGTTGATATTTGTATCTTTGGGCAATCCTATGCATACATTTGAAATTTATTGTATCTAGTTACATTTTTATTGATCTTAGAGGGCTGTCGAGCCCTTATTGAAATAACCTGGCTAAGCCTTTTGATGTCAGGGTCGATCTCCAAAATCCATAATATCATGGAATATTTTGAAGTGCGAGGGGATGCAATAATTATACAATTGCACGTGATACCGATTGAAAATCTTTAATAGTTGAATGCATATGCATACACAGGGAAATTTCATGGATAAAAAATCGATATTAGCGGATCTCAAAATGTCAGTTGAGACGTGGGACGTCGAACTGGCTAAAAAGAGTGCCCAGCAAGCAGTGGATGCTGGTATAGCTCCCGGTGAAGCTGTTGAGAAAGGCCTCGGGGCTGGAATGGAGACGATAAGTCAGAAGTTCGATGCGGCCGAGATATACCTTCCTCAGGTGCTTGCGGCGTCGACCGCCATGGAAGCTGCACTGAAGGTCTTCGAGCCCCACATGAAAGGCAACTCGGTCGCAACCAAGGGTACTGTCGTGATTGGCACGGTCTTCGGTGATATCCACGAGATCGGCAAGAACGTCGTGGCGGCCATGCTCACAGGAGCGGGTTACAAGGTGATCGATCTCGGGCGGGACGTCCCCATCGAGAACTTTGTCGACGCTGTGAGGCAGAACAAGGCCGACGTCGTCGGTGCCTCCGCGCTGATGACCACAACCGTCATCGGGCAGAAGGAGATCCTCGAGATGATGAAAGAGGAGAACGTGGTCGCAAAGAGCATCTTTGGTGGTGCCCCCTGCAATGAGGAGTGGGTGGCCAGCATCGGCGGAGATGCCTACTGCGCGTCCGGCGGAGAGGCCGCTGCACTGGTGGCCAAGCTAATCAAGGGGTGAAAAAATGGCAGCTTCAAGACCGGTCAACATCTTCGAGACCTACGAGCGCTCTCTGAAGGGGCCTAAGGTCGTTGAGAAGGACTTCGACTACAACATCCTGCCGACCAACCTGATGAAGATCAAGCAGAAGTATAACATCAAGTTCGGTAAGGAGATAATCCCTGAGGACAAGGAGCTTATGAACAACCTGTTCCTCGCGGGAATGGAGATGCTCGTTACCACCGGCATGTACAATGCCGATACCCAGAAGATCATCCGCCTCACCGAGGAGGAAGTGATGGAGGGGATAAAGAAGACCCCCAAGAACCTGGTGCTCGGCGAGGGACGGGACGCGGCTCGTTTCGATCCCCGGCATGGCAACGAGGCAAGGAAGCCCATTATTCAGGGAGGGCCAACAGGAGCACCGGTGTCGGAGGACATATTCATCCAGGTCATGCAGTCCTATGCTCAGGAGGCGGTCGTGGATACCCTGGTCAATGGTGTGATGAACACAATAGAGGGTCACCCCGCGAAAACCAACACCCCCTGGGAGATTAGAGCGACGATGGCCGAGCTAAGGGCTGTCAGGGAGGCCAGGATACGTGCTGGTCGCCCGTTCATGGGTATATAGGGCCCGGAGACCCCGCTGTCCGCAGCGGGACGTCTCGCTGGAGATCTCCTCGGAGGTCAGAGGACCTGCGATGCCCATGAAGTTTCCCAACTGAACGAGCTCAAGATCGACATGGCAGGCCTAAATATGATCGCGGGATGGACCGCCAATGGGGACACCATCATGGTCGAGCAGATGCCCATCTTCGGTGGCTACACCGGCGGTGTGGAGGAAACGGCCATCTGCGATGTGGCAACGACCCTGGCCTCCTTCTCCCTGCTCTCTGGTAACTTCCACCTGGATGGACCGATCCATATCCGCTGGGGTATCACGACCGCGAGGGAGACATTGAAGATCGCGGGCCATGTGGCCGCGGCCATAGATGCCAACACCGATCTCCTGATCGCGAACCAATACTACCCTGTTGCTGGACCATGCACGGAGATGTGCCTGCTGGAAACTGCAGCTCAGGCCATCACGGACACTGCATCCGGACGTGAACTTCTATCTGGTTCCGCTGCCGCCAAGGGTGTGGCTCAGGATTACACCACTGGCATGGAAGCAAGGATCATGGGAGAGGCCGCGATCGCAACTGCTGGCATGAAGGTGTCTAAGGTGAACGATATCCTCGAGGCGCTGATCAGCAGCTACGAGAAGGATTACGCCAAGGCACCCAAGGGAAAGAACTTCCGTGAGTGCTACGACGTGCAGAAGGTGACCCCCACCCAGGAGTACCTCGAAGTATACGATAGAGCGGTAAAGAGGCTCGAGGACTTTGGACTCCCCATGTAAAGCTAATTCCTCCTCATAAACCACTTTCTTTTTTTTCTAACTTTTTTCTGATTAGGAAGGTTTCAGGATGAGAATAGGGATCATAGCATGCGAGATACTCAAGAACGAGATCGAACAGCTCATAGAGGGCGATCCTGAGGTGATCCATCGTGAGTACCTGGAAATGGGACTTCACGATCAGCCCGAGGTCCTTCTGGATACCCTGACCAGAAAGGTAAACGATCTCGAGGGCAAGGTGGACATCGTGTTCCTTGGCTATGCCATATGCAAGTCCTTGAACGATATCCCATCCAATCTCAAGGTACCTATCGTAATGCTTAGGGAGGAGGATTGTGTAGCATCGATGCTAGGCCCCCTGGAGTATGCCCATGAGAGGTCAAATTGTCCTGGGACATGGTTCTCCTCACCTGGCTGGGCAATTCTGGGGATAGATGCTGTAGTTGACGACAGGCAGATGGAAGGGCTGGAAGAAATGGGATTCGATAAGATGTACTTCGTAAAGAAGGAACTGGAGGCATATACCCGTTGCCTTTACATCGATACGGGAGTACATGACGATGGGAGCTACCAGGAGCGGGCGCGAAATTTTGCTGAAATGACCGGTCTAAAATTCGAATGCCGTAAGGGGGACATCGTATCGATCAAGAGGGCGTGGCAGTTGGTCAAGTCCTATCGGGGAACCGACACCATCGACCCCGTCTCTAAGTCGTGATCGGGCATCATATGACGCATCTTCGAATGCTTCATTGATATGATCGTCTTCTCATTAAGATGCGGGCCGTATGCGGGACGTAAACCGGGTTTAAGCTAATATATGATAAGTACGATTTGCCGCAGCAACCGCAAGGAAATAAAAGACTTTATAGTGTTAAGAGGGTTTGTCGGTTGGAAATGGCCAAGTCAACTGAATCTTTCGTGCTCATCAAGAACGTCAGCAAACAGTTCGGGGAATCTTATGTATTGAGGGATGTGAGCGCTGTCATCGGGGCCGGCGAGATCCTCGGCCTTATTGGTAGAAGCGGCGCTGGCAAGTCCGTTCTCATAAACATGTTGCGTGGGACCCCCGACTATCACCCGGATGCCGGCAAGGTCATTTACCGGGTCAACGTGTGCAGTTCCTGCGGCAAGGTCGACCTCCCATCGAAGGGCCGCCCCTGCCCCTTCTGCGGCGGCGCCACAGAGATCCAGGAGATCGATTTCTGGGACCTCAAGGAGGACGATCCCCTGCGCTCCCAGCTGCGCAAGCGCATCGCCATCATGCTGCAGAGGACCTTTGCCCTGTTCGGGGACATGACGGTCGTGGAGAACATCTTCGAGGCCCTGGGGGAGGATATGCTCGAGAAGGAGAAGGTGGAGAGGGCCCTCGAGCTTCTGAAGATGGTCAAGCTGGACCATCGTATCACTCACATCGCACGGGACCTGTCCGGTGGGGAGAAGCAGCGCTGCGTCCTCGCCCGTCAGCTCGCACGAGATCCCATCCTCTTCCTTGCGGACGAGCCCACTGGGACGCTCGATCCCCATACGGCCGATATCGTGCATCAGGTCCTTGTCAACGCTGTCAACTCAAAGGGCATGGCCATGGTGGTGACCTCGCACTGGCCCAAGGCCATCAACGCCATGGCGGACAAGGCTGTTTGGTTGGAATCTGGGGAGATGATGAAGATCGGTAAGCCGGAGGACGTGACCTCGGAGTTCACCGTGGGCTTCGACCTACGCACTGAGGACCGTGTCCAGATCGGAGAGCCTTTATTAAAGGTCGAGAACGCTAAGCGTTACTTCTACTCATACACCCGGGGCGTGGTCAAGGCCGTGGACGACGTGTCCCTGGAGGTGAACGAGAAGGAGATCGTAGGCCTGGTCGGCCTCTCCGGTGCTGGCAAGACCACGTTGTCCCGCATGATCGGAGGGATATGCGAGCCCTCGGGAGGGAAGGTCCTGGTGCGCGTCGGTGACGATTGGGTCAACATGGCCGAGCCGGGACCGGAGGGAAAGGGGAGGGCGACCCAGTACATCGGGTTCCTGCACCAGGAGTTCTCGCTTTATCCCTTCGATACCATCCTCCAGAACCTAACGGTATGCATCGGTATGAACCTTCCAGCGGAGCTAGCGAAGATGAAGGTCATCCAGGTGCTCCTGGGTGTGGGCTTCACCAGGCAGGAGGTGGAGCGGTTCCTGTACGCATACCCAGATACTTTGTCCGTGGGAGAGAAGCAGAGGGTAGCGCTGGCCCAGGTGCTCATACGCGAACCTCGGTTGGTCATCCTGGACGAGCCCACGGGAACCATGGACCCCATCACCAAGCTGGCCGTTGCCAGGTCCGTTCTCAACGCCAGGAAGGAGCTGGGAGAGACCTTCCTCATAGTCTCCCATGACATGGACTTCGTTATGAACTGCTGCGATAGGGCGGTCCTGATGAAGGATGGAAAGATAGTCGTCGCCGGTGAGCCTAAGCTCATCATCGACCATCTGACAGAGAGCGAGAGCGCGGAGATGCTGGTGGAGAGTGCTTCCAAGTGAAGGGGCGCATCGGGAGGCACCTCAGCTTCGTGGAATGCCGGGAGTCTCGGGGTCTGGGTGTCGGTGGGGGCCTGGCCCAGCGTGCCACCATCTCGGAGAGCGGAAGGGACGTGGTGGCCGTGGCCATGGGGCCGGGCAAGAGGCACATAACCAAGCCCGTGTGCGAGATCACCTATGCCCTGAGGGAGGAAGGGATTGACACCAGCGTACTTGTCGTCAATGCCGGATCGGGCGTGCCCTCCGATGCGCCGGACGTCAGTACCGGCTCCATCTTCGGATTGGACCAGATAGAGATCGACAGGATACAGCAGTTCAAGATTGCACTGATACACCTGGGGAACGTCCGCAATCACATAATCTACAAGGCCAGGCTGATTCTGAGGAACGTCGACCTCCCCGCCATAATCGTGTGCCAGGCTCCGGTGGACTTCGAGGACTTCGCCCGCATCGGGATAAAGACCCGAACGGTGATGCCCCGTAAGGAGAACATCGCCAGCAAGGGGACCATCATGGACATCGTCACGGGTGTGGTGAGGGGTACGACCTCCCCCCAGAACAAGCTCGACGAGATAGTCTCCAAGGTCCGCAAGTACCTTTAGGTCACTTTAATAGGTCGAAGCCCACGAGGTGGGTCCACCTCTTAGGCCCCATGAAGCCCATGATCTCCCTGACCATGTCGTCCGTCATGGTGGATAGGCTTCCCGAAGTGACCCTTGTTATGCCTTCCACACCTTCCAGGTGCTCGAACTCCGTCTCATTTATGAGGAAGTAAGGTTCCCCCTCAATGTCTATGTCCCCGTGAAGGATGAAGTCCTCGGATAGGAACCTGGTCTCGGGCTTCTCCTTCAGGATCCTCTCCCGCTGCGCAGGCGTTACGTACTCGCCCAGCACCTGTCCCTTCTGGTCCATCATGTATAGAAGCCCCATGTCATCCACGAGTAGGTCCACATCGCCCACGAGGACTAGGCTAACTTCTCTGTCAAGGGCCTCCCACACGCCCTTGTTAATGAATGGCATCAGGCCCCCGCAGGCACCGTTCTTCTCCGCCTGTTGTTCTGACTCCACCACTCGCTTCTTCAGCTCCGGATCCAGAAATCTCATGTCCAAGACCCCAGGTATGGTCCTGATCTTCGCTTCCACGGTCGACAGTACTTGATCTCGGTCCATGATTTCTCTCACCTATCAGGATTAAGGACACTATTCTTTAATATTTCCGCGTAAGAACGATATGTCCGGTCGGCCATTATGCTGGACCATACAGCCATTCAGCCATACCGTCCCAGTGCCTCAGCGGGAGAAACGATAATAACCCCTAGCGTATTCTACGACAAGACCAGATGTTGTTGAAAGTAAATGGAAGGGATAAGCAGGTAGGAGCGGAGGCCCGCTTATCTGAGGCCATAGCCGGAGAGCCATACACACCGGGGGCCGTGATCGCGGTCACCAGGTCCACCAGCTCCATCCAGAAGGAGACCAGCGAGTTCGAGGTCGTCTTGTCCAAAGGCTCCTTCGTCATCCGCCTGAACGACTCGAGGTTCGCCGAGGTATGGCGAAACAGCATAGGCCAGATCGTGGGAAGCAACGTCCGCTGGCAGAGCCTCAAGGTGATGGCCATGGGGTCGTTCCCCACCGATCTGGAGGTAGACAGGGAAAGATACCGATACTCCAAGTACGACTGCTATTTCTCGTTGGGCGGTTTCGACAACCGCACCACATATGTGATGATCTCCAAGATCGATCATCAGGGGAGCTACGGAACTAAGGACGGGCGATTCGGACGGGTCACCAGAGGCCGGCACCTCATCAAGGAGATCGACGAGGGTGAGGTCATCAAGGACATCCGTCCCGTTGTGCTGGAACTATCTGAGAGAGATGCCTTCGCCACCACCGACCTGGACCTCAGGCTGGAGGAGGGGATGGCGGTGGACACCTACGTCCATGTTGACCTGGACCCCCGCTCCCCCATCAGCTGCGAGCAGCTTCTTGTGATAGCCGGGGAGCAGAGGTTGGACATAACCGACCGCACCTTCACATACTCCGCCAACTCCAAGCGCATGGACGTGTCCCTCGTCCATGAGCGCGTGGCGGTCAGGGAGGAGGGCGATGTAACCGTGCGCTCCGAGGGCTCTTTCGCTGGCCGGGTGTACTTCTACCGCCGCCGGCGCCAGCTTTCCCCGTTCCACAATCATGCGGGTCGGGTGACGCTGGGGCAGGAGCTGCTGCGTTTGGCGCCCCAGGGTGCGTTCGTCACCATCCTCACCACTCCCTCCAGGATCATGACCGTGGGGATGACCCAAGGCGAGGCGGGCAAGTTCCTTGAGTCCCGGGGCCTGAGGCAGAAGCGTACCGGCCTTTCCAACGATGACGCCGTGGTGGCCGAGCAGGAGCCGGAGCTCACCATGGAGATAAGGCCAGGGGATGAAGTGGAGACCTTCGGGGTGCGTGCGGACAAGATCTCGGTCTGGGAGCTGGACGATGTACACTCGCCCCGCACGGCCCACTACGTGAGGAAGATGACGGGCCTGGACCACAAGCCCGTGGGCACCATGAAGGTGTTCTTCGCTCACCCTGAAATGCCCATGATAACCTTCTTCGGAAACGCCAAGGAGGCATCGGTCCTTCTGCCGGAGAACCCCTTCGGCGATGAGTCCCCCCGCGGGCAGGCGGCGGTCACCAACATGTCCAGGCCCAACCGAGGGACCATAGGCATCAGGCTGGAGAGCAGCTCGGAGTTCGGCCCCACGGGGGAGGAGCGCTACGGCTCGAACGCCTTCGGCAACGTCCTGTCTGACCTGAACCTCATGCTGAAGGACCTGCATGATGGGGACATCATTTATCTGAGGGAGAGGAAGGAGGGGGAGGAGATCAAGCCTGTCACCGCTCCCGCGCCCAAGGCGGCCATTGACCTTGACGAGATCGCGGAGATCGCGCGCCAGGCGGAGTTCGCCCAGCATGCCCCGCCCCCGGGACCGTTCCAGGGTGGGTCTGGGGAGAGCGCGCGGAAGAAGGCCGGAGCGGAGAAGGGGACCGCCAAGAAGGAGACTGCGAAGAAGGAGGGAAGACCACGAGCGAAGAGACCGAAACAAGAATGATCGTGATCGCGCCCAGCTCCGACCTCACGCCGGACCAGGTAGCCAGGTTCATCCATTCGCTGGGATTGGATATCAACATCAAGGAGACGTGCTACGGGACCAACATCGAGGGGCCCAAGGGCCAGGTGCGAAAGGCCCTGACCGAGGTCAGGAAGCTCGATCCCAACCGTATTTTCTCCAAGGTCCGGGCGTTCCCCATCGGGGATGAGAGGAGATGCCGTGCCCATCACGGTTCCCGCCCGGGTTTCAACCAGGTGGAGAAGGAGTGGAAGGACCTCTCCATGATCGATGCGGGCCTGTGCGCAGCCGACAGAGGGGAGATATGCGAGCCCCCTCCCCCGCCCGAGAAGCTTCCGGTGAAGAGGCTTCGAGAGATAATAGACGAGGTGACGAAATGAAGATCTTCATGATCCCCCCCAACAGCCTTATCCTGTACGATCTGGTCGAGCGTTTCGGCCATCAGCCCCTCTCCCTCATGGGTGAGCTGCGCGAGCACGTGGTCAAGCCGGAGATAGAGTCACCTCCCCTCAACCTGTCCCAGGAGGACATCATGAACGGGCTCAAGTACGCTGGCATAGAGGTCCCGTCCGGGGTCCGTGGCCGCCTGGGAATATGGGGCCCCATGGTGGATGAGGCGGAAGCGGCCATCATAATGCACGACATGCCCTACACCTTCGGATGCGTGGGCTGCCACCGTACCAACCTCATGCTCACCTACATGGTCCGCCGCAAGAAGATACCGATCCTGGAGGTCCACTATCCTAAGACCGATGAGGAGGCCAAGGTCATGGTCACCAAGATAAAGGCCTTCCTGGAGGGATTGAAATGACCATCAAGATAGCTCAGCTGTCCTGCGGGACGGAGTACTCTGGGATCCAGTCCGAGATTGACCATGCCGCCGACACCGTGGGGGGAAAGATGGTGTATCCTGACGTGGCCTTCGACGACATCAAGCGCTCTGTGGACGAGTTCGGGTTCGATCCGGCATCGCCCCAGCTGCAGCTGATGATCGCCCGCGCCAAGTCCCTGGCCGATGGCCATTACGATGCGGATGCGGTCTTCATAGCCACGTGCTTCCGCTGCGCCGAGGGTGCGCTGGTAAGGAACGAGGTCCGGAGGTACATACAGGAGCATACGAAGCTCCCGGTCGTCACCTACTCCTTCACCGAGCGGTTGAAGGCCGCGCAGCTGCTGACGAGGATGGAGGCCCTGGTCACCATCGTGGAGAAGAAGGAGCTCCTCGCGAGGGAGAGGCAGGTTGGCCTCACCGCCGGGATCGACTCCGGCTCTTCGACAACCAAGGCGATGATCCTCAAGGACAACGAGATCATCGGCAAGTACTGGACGCCCACCGGTCCGGTCCTGGAGACCGGCCTCGAGGTGCTGGAGAAGGCTCTGGCCGAGGCCGGCGTCAAACAGAGCGAGCTGGACGGGATCGGCGTGACCGGTTACGGCCGGTTCCTAATAGGCAAGAAGCTGGAGGCGAAGCTGATCCAGGAGGAGCTTACTGTGAACAGCAAAGGCGCGGTCTGGCTCGCAGACCACCAGAAGGGCGAGGCCACCATCATCGACATCGGAGGGATGGACAACAAGGCCATCACCGTCAGGGACGGGATACCGGACAACTTCACCATGGGCGGTATCTGCGCCGGGGCGTCCGGGAGGTTCCTAGAGATGGTCACCAAGCGCCTGAGGGTACCCATAGAGGACCTGGGCGCGCTTGCTGACAAGGGCGACTGGAAGAAGGTGAACATGAACTCCTACTGCTCGGTGTTCGGCATTCAGGACCTCGTCACCTCCCTTGCTGCCGGCAACACCATAGAGGACGTGGCCGCGGCCGCCTGCCATTCCGTGGCGGAGCAGGTGTACATGCAGCAGCTGCAGGAGATCGATGTGCGCCAGCCGGTCATCCAGGTGGGAGGGACCTCCCTCATCAGCGGGCTGGTCAAGGCGGTGGGCGATATGGTCGGCTCCAAACCCATAATCCCCAAGCACTCACAGTACATAGGCTCGGCCGGCGCGGCACTGCTGGCCTCGGGCTTCCTCGAGGGCATCTGATGACGTTGACGGACGAGACCTTCGCATATCAGAACTTCGATACCATCTTCAAGCAGATACTCCAGGACCTGGGGGTCAACAGGAGCGTGAAAAGCTACCGCATCATCGCCAATCCCGGGGCCCCCTACTTCCTCATCTCCCTGAAGTTCGGCCGGGCGCGGTCCGCGGTGAAGGTCACGGACATGTCGCAGCTCAACGTCCACACCGGCGGGACGGCGCTGACCATCACCGACGAGAGCTGGGCACCGGCGCTCCTCAGCAAGCTGTGGCAGCGCTACGGACGCGACCGGGTGGAGCAGCTGACCCGCTTCGAGATACTCATCCACGGTGCCACCACAGAGGAGCTGGAGTCGATGGAGCTGGACCCCGGCGAGGAGCTGAAGACCAAGCTCCTGGACGCCGTCTGGCGGCTGTTCCCCGAGGGCTTCACCGTTCGCTATGACATCATCGACGACAAGGCCATGACCATCATCGGCACCGAGCACGACATGAAGCCTGAGTGGATCAAGGTGGCCAAGATGGTGCATGAGGATGTAAGAGGGAAGGAGGACCAGTGATGTACGAGGTCCTGATGTACGACGGGGGCGTGTACAAGGTCAACGAGCTCTACGAGCTTGTCGAGGATGTCGGGGGCTTCGTTCTTCAAAAGACGCAGATACAGGTGCAGATCACCGTGACCATGGCCATCCCCGAGGAGGAGCGTACCGCCATCGAGGCCAAGACCCGCGAGCTGGGAGGGAAGATAGTGCACGTTCCCCTGGCGGGCACCGAGATCGCCGTGGTGGCGCCTACGCTGGGACGACACCACATGCCACACCCCACCTGCGACATAGCCGAGCAGCTGAGGCGATTGGGCGCGATCACCGTGGTCATGGGACTGGCCCGGGGCAAGGGGCGCAGGACCTCCCAGATAAACGCCGACGAGAAGGCCATCATCGAGGAGTACGATGCCGCGGTGTTCGTGCTGGGCAACTTCAAGGACTGCATCCTAGAGCACAAGGTCCGCTTGTTCGAGGACATCCAGATACCTGTGGTTGCCGCCTGCGGACCCCAGCTGGACTCCCTTCCCAACTGCGAGGCGGTGGTCTGCGGGATCGGTCGCAAGGTGGAGAGGATGCGGCGCGAGGAGGAGATCAAGCAGCTGGACCAGATCTCCGAGGCCATGGAAGGGGTGATCCAGGTCAAGAGAAGGGAGCTAGAGGAGGACCCCCTCTTCGTACATCCGGCCGAGGTCAAGGATCGCATAAGCGAGCTGGAGGTCGTGCAGAGGAGCCTACGACCCGCGCCGGTGGTGCTGCACCTTGACGGCCTCAGGGTGAAGATACCATACAAGGAGTGGAAGGACCAGCTGAGCGCCGTCGATGTTTACGGACGACGACTGGGGGACATCGCTACCCTCTCCGACTCCCGGTTGGGAGGGAGCACCCTGATAAAGATCATGACCCGCGCCGAGGTCGAGTACCACGATGCCCAGAGGAAGAAAGGCACCGTCTGAGGATGAGGCAGCAAGGGCCGGGCGCAGGATGACTGGCGCCTACGTCATGCTCTTCCGCATGAACGAGCATAGGTCGGTGGCCGTGGGTCGCCTGGGCGTGTTCGATCTCCCAGAGGGATGGTATGCCTACGTGGGCTCGGCCATGAACGGCCTCAAGGCCAGGACCGACCGCCACCTTCAGGGAGCTAGGAGGAAACACTGGCATATCGATCACCTCCTGCCCCTGGCCTCGGAGAGGTCGGCCCTTTTGGTCCCTTCGGATGTGAACATCGAGTGCAGGATCGCGGAGGTCATTCAGGGTTGGGAGGGAACGACCATGCCCATCAAGGGCTTCGGTAGCTCCGATTGCCACTGCCGCTCCCACCTGTTCCATCTTATGGAGGACGACGCTCGATGCCTCGCATCCAGGCTCTCATCTGACCTGGAAGGAATGAAGGTCATCAAAGCAAGGTCCCCATGAACTGTGAAATTGCCCCGCTTTTTCGACGACGTTGTCAGCGAGTTCGCGCTGATGCTGGAAGAATGTCTTATCTACAAGAAGCGCACAATAGTCCATGCTCAGAGGCGGAAAGCTCCTGATGCGGCCTGATGAGGTCCAACCCGTCACTAACGGGTGCAGACCCGTCACGTTCCATCTGTGGACCCATATCCGCAGTATGCGTCCAAGTTGAAACTTGAGGCTGTATCCACAGTCCGCATATCCCAACCCTCGACGTCCCAAGGATGTCGCACGGGAGGCATGGGAATGGTGCTCATCGAGAAACCGAGGTGATCGTGTGAACACGATGAGATCGCTTACAGGAGCCCCGTAAGCTCTGAGCATTTTTGATACTGGCACTCATTGAACGACCCAATAGCAAGAGCCTCGAACGGGAGTAGGGTTCTTATACACCAATGCGACTATCAGGTCAGAATTCCTATACAATCCAGGGGCTTATTATGGAAGCAACAGCCGACACTTCTGAGAAATTTCAAGATCCGATAGTAAAGAAGCTTGAAGCCGCCATCGGAGCGGAGAACGTGAAGACCAGCAAGATGGAGAGGCTGCTCTACAGCCATGACTCCACCGGCCTGCCGAAGGAAATAGACCTCGGGTTCAAGGTCGTCCCCGATATCGTGGTGCGTCCCTCCTCCACAAAGGAGGTACAGGAGATCGTGAAGATCGCGGCCGAGGCGGGCATGCCGATAACCCCTAGGGGAGCGGCCACTGGTTACGTTGCGGCAGGGGTCCCCGCCGCCGGCGGGATTTCCCTCGACATGGTCGGGCGGATGAGCAAGGTCCTCAAGGTCGACGAGGACAACATGACCGTCACATGCCAGGCCGGGGCCTCCTGGAAGGCCGTATATGATGCTGCGTGGGAGAAGGGGTTCCTTCTCGGCTCCTACCCCAGCAGTTTCCCCAACGCCTCGGTGGCAGGGTGGATAGCCATGAGCGGCGTGGGCATGGGCAACTACAAGTACGGCTCTGCCGGGGACAACATACGCAACATGGTGGTCGTCGTTCCCAGCGGGGACATCATAAACACTGGATTCGAGACCTTGGCCGACAACATGGCCGGGTACAACCTGAACAGGTTGTTCGTCGGCACCGAAGGGACCCTGGGCGTCATATGCGAGGTCACCCTGAAGCTGTTCCCCAAGCCCGAGGTACTCAGGCCCCTTGCCTACTCCTTCGAGAGCCTGGACAAGGTAGGCGGCCCCATGAAGGACCTCACCCGTACCAAGGTTACTCCTCTGCATATTGCCTGGTCCGACGGGAACCACTTCAAGTACCTGCGCAAGATAGGGCATGAAGCTCCCGAAGTAGGTTGCCTCTGGCTCGTCACTTTGGAGGGCGACAAGGCCATGGTCGAGTACGAAGAGAAGATCGTGGATGATATCGTGGCCAAGCACGGCGGTAAGAAGGAGAGCTACGAGCTCGGCCAGCATGAGTGGGACGAGCGCTGCTACGAGTACCGCACCTCCATGCTCGGCCTAGGGACCTCTGCCTCGGAGATACTGGTGCCCGTGAGCGCATATTCGGATGCGGTGAAGGGCCTCTACGAGCTCATGGACAGCATGAAGATGGAGGGGGCGATCATCGGGGTCGCGGTCGACCGTAACTCGACCATGCTGATGCCCTACTACCTCTTCGATAAGGAGTCCATGTCCAAGTCGATGACCTCCCTCTCGTTCGCTTTTAAGGCCGGGGATGTCGCCAAGAAGCTCGGCGGAAGGCTGATGGGCGGCTTCGGGCTGTTCATGAGCTCCCAGCTGAAACCGCTCCGCGGCGAGGGATACGAGGTCCAGGTGGCGATCAAGAAGGCCCTCGACCCGAAGGAGATCATGAACCCCGGAAAGCTCCTGGGGATGAAGACCCGTTTCAAGCTACCGGTAGGCCCGGGCTTGTTCGGCGTCGGGATGAGCGCCATGTCGATCGCTAAGAAGGTCCTTCCCGCGGACAAGATGATCGACGAGAAGTCCGAGGAGCTGGCCCGCGAGGAGCTGGAGAACGAGAGGTTCGAGCAGCACAAGAACGATCCTCTGAAGAAGTGAGCTACCTCCAACCCCTTCCCAATTTCTTATTTCATTTTTCATCCAGCTTTTATTACCAACCTTGGTCCAGGCTCCTGCCAGGGTATCGACTATGGTATGTGGCACGAAAGCCTGCTCCGGCTATCTACTTCTCTGCACGCTCACTTCTTGAGGTACTTCTCCGGGTCCTTGTCGAACACCTTCTTGCAGCCCGGGGCGCAGAAGTAGTAGGTGGTGCCCTTGTGCTCGGACTTCCACTTGGCGGTCTTCTCGTCCACGGTCATCTTGCATACTGGATCTATGGCCATTATTTCTTCACCTCCTTCCTCTTGATCTCTGGAGTGTATCTCCTCAGCAGCGCGGCGTTGGAGACCACGGACACCGAGCTCAGGGCCATGGCGGCCGCGGCCACTATAGGGTTCAGAAGGATTTGGAAGAACGGGTACAGGACCCCGGCGGCGATGGGTATGCCGGCAGAGTTGTAACCCAATGCCCAGAAGAGGTTCTGCCTGATCTTGGTCATGGTCCTCTTGGAGAGCTGTATGGCTGCCACCACGTCGGTCAGATCGCTGCGGATGAGGACGATGTCCCCGGTCTCCATGGCCACGTCCGTACCGCTGCCGATGGCTATCCCCACGTCAGCCTGTGCCAGGGCGGGCGCGTCGTTGACACCGTCACCCACCATGGCCACCTTGCGCCCCAGGCCCTGGATCCTGGCCACCTCCTTGGCCTTGTTCTCCGGCAGGACCTCGGCGATGTATTTATCGATCCCCACCTGGGAGGCGATGAACTTGGCGGTGCGGGGGTTGTCCCCGGTGAGCATGATCACCTCGATCCCCATCCTCTTCAGCTCGGAGATGGCCTCCTTCGACGTCTCCTTGACCACATCGGCCACGCCGATCAGGCCTGCCATCTGTTCGTCGACGGAGACCAGCATGGCGGTGCGCCCCTCCTCCTCCATCCTCTTGAGGTCGTTCTCCACCGCGTCGGTGGATACGCCGCTCTCGCTGAGGAGCTGTCGGTTGCCTATCAGCACCTTATGCCCCTCCACGGTGGCCCTCACGCCCTTACCGGGGATGGCCTGGAATTCATCGGCTTCGGGGATGATGATCTCCCCGTCCTGGGCCTTCCTCACGATGGCCTCGGCCAGGGGATGCTCGGAGCCCCTCTCCGCCGAGGCCGCATACCGCAGCACCTTAGGAGCGGGAAGGCCGGCCTCGACCACCGCGGTCACCTCCGGCTCCCCCTTGGTGATGGTCCCGGTCTTGTCCAGGACCACTGTCTGCACCTTACCCGCGGTCTCCAGGGCCTCCGCGCTCTTGATGAGTATCCCGTTCTCCGCGCCCTTGCCCGAGCCCACCATTATCGCCGTCGGCGTAGCCAGGCCCAGGGCGCAGGGGCAGGAAATCACCAGCACGGAGATGAAAATGATAAGGGAGAACACGAACCCTTCCTCTCCCCCCACGAAGGCGTCGTAAGCGACCAGGTACCACACCAGGAAGCTGACGAGAGCGATGGCGATCACCGCAGGAACGAACCACGCCGAGACGTTGTCCGCATAACGCTGGATCGGCGCCTTGGACGCCTGCGCGTCCTCGACCAGCCTTATGATCTGAGCGAGCGCGGTATCCTTGCCAATCCTCGTGGCCCTGACCGTGAGGACGCCGTTCTTGTTGATCGAGCCTCCGATTACAGTGGACCCCGGCCCCTTCTCCACAGGGATCGACTCACCGGTTATCATGCTCTCATCCACGGCGGACCCACCATCCGTGACCACGCCGTCAGTGGCGATCTTCTCCCCCGGCCGCACCAGGAACAGGTCGTCCACCTTGATGGTCTCCACCGGGACCTCGACCTCCTCCCCGTTCCGGATCACCCGGGCGGTCCTGGCCTGCAGCCCGATGAGGGCGCGTATGGCCTGTGACGTCCTTCCCTTTGCCTTCGCCTCCAGATACTTGCCGAACAGGATCAGCGAGATTATCATGGCCGAGGTGTCGAAGTAGGTGTGATGGTGGAAGGGTATGAGATGCGGCAGGAACACCACGACCACGGAGTAGAAGTATGCCGCCGAGGAGCCGAGGGCGATGAGGGTGTCCATATTGGCCCGGCGGTTGCGCAGGGCGTAGTATGTTCCCACGTAGAACTGGTAACCGGCGATGAACTGCACTGGAGTGGCCAATGCGAACAGCAGGTAGCCCTCCCAGCCCACGATGCCCAGGGTGCTGGCGAGCCCGAAATAATCGAAGCCTATCATCAGCAGCATTACGGGCATGCTAAGGGCAAGGGAGAACACCAGAAGATACAGCTGCTTCCGGTGCGCCACCTCCCGCTCGGCGCTCTCAGTCGCCTCCCCTTCGATGACCTCATAGCCCGCGTCCACGATGGCTGCTTTCAATGCCTCGAGCGTTGCCACGCTGGGATCGTACGTCACGAAGGCCTTCTCGGTGGCCAGGTTAACGCTGGCGGATACGACGCCCTCCACGTCCTTCAGGGCATCCTCGATGATCCCGGCACAGGAAGCGCAGGTCATTCCCTTGATGCCTATGGTGGCCTGCTCCACGACCACATCGTATCCCGCTTCTCTCACCGCCTTCTGGATGTCAGCAGGGGTCACCTTAAAGGGATCGTAGACCACACGCGCCTTCTCCGTGACCAGGTTCACCGAGGCCTTCTCCACCCCCGGTAACTCCCCGATCGCACCCTCGACGGTTCCCGCGCACGAAGCGCAGGTCATCCCGGAAACCCCGAAGGAGGCTGTTCTCTTGGCGTTACCAGGCTCGTCCTTGGGGCAAGTATCGTCAGGGCAGGGCTCGCTCATTGTCCGTTGCTATTATCATCTTTCGTTCTAGTAGTTTTGCTCTTAGGGACCAGATGCTATGATAGAAAAAGAACGATATGATCGGCCATACGTCAGAAAAAACTCCTCATATTTTTTCAACAGAAAGGTTTTATTAGTCGCTGCTCCAAGGTTGAAAGCGTGAGTTTGGACGACAATGACGTGAACATACTCAAAGTCCTCCAATGGAACGGTCGCCTATCGTTCCGCCAGGTCTCGGAAAAGGTAAAGGTCTCGGTGCCGACGGTGAGCAACAAGGTGGGTAACCTGGAGAAGCTCGGCGTCATAAGGGGGTACCATGCGGAGCTTGACCCCGAAAGGATGGGTCAGACGAGCGCGCTTGTGACGATCAAGGCCAAGCCGGCCAACCTGTCCATGATCGCTGAGCGTTTCAAGGCCGATGATCAGGTACGCCAGTTATACCACCTGAGCAGCGGGAAGCTGATTATGGTATGCACCTTTTTAGGCTCACACCTTGTCAACGATTTCGTAAAACGCTTGGCCTCCGTTCCCGAGATCCAGGAGTATGATATCGCTAACGTGATCAGCGTGGGAAAGGAGTTCGACCGCGCCGTGGTAGCCCCTGGCGTCAGCATCGTAGTCTCATGCTCGCAGTGCGGCAGGGAGATCAGGGGAGAGCCGCTGCGAGTTAAGATCAACGGCAGTACGGCCTTCCTGTGCTGCCCACAGTGCGTATCCACGTTCAGTGCGCTAAACGGTTCCAAAGAAAAGTGATCATCGGCGGGACGCTATAGCCTCCACCTCGACCCTGGCCCCCAGCGGAAGTGTGGAAACGCCAACGGTGCTGCGGGCAGGAGGATCTTCATCGAAGAAAGCGGCATAGGCCTCGTTGACATCCTTGAACTCTTCCATGTCCACCAAGAATATCGTGGTCTTGACCACATCGGACATCGAGAGACCAGCAGCGGAGAGAACGGCCTCCAGGTTCAAAAGGCATCTCTTCACCTGCTCTTTAGCGCTCCCTCCTGCCAGTCTCCCGGTCGCAGGGTCCAGCCCTAGCTGCCCGGAGCAGAAGACCAGGTCCCCACTGGAGATTGCCTGTGAGTAGGGACCTACCGCAGCCGGCGCCCCTTCGGAACGTATGACCTTGTTCATGATCACTCAATCCCTCTCCGGCAGATAGAGGTTACTGGCATCAAGGTAGCCGATGAGGTCCCCCACACTGCCGATTATCGATCGGCATCCATACCTTTCCCAATCCGCCCTCGTGAAGGAGCCGGTGAGAACTCCCAGGAAATGGACCGAGGCCGAGGCCGCGCACTCCATGTCCATGGCATGATCTCCCACCAGAAGGCATTCCTGGGGTCGGACCTCCATCAGCGCCATGGTTCGCTCCAGTGCCTTTCCGTTGGGCTTGGCCTCCTCTTCCGGATGATCGTCACGGCAGACCATGGCATTGAAGGGGATGTCTATTCCCGCATGATGCAGTGCCGCCTCAGCATACGCGCGGGAACCTCGGGTGAGCAGGCCTATCTTGATGCCCCTTTCCTGCAGCGACCGCAGGCACCCCAGGGCGCCTTCGATGGCCTTCGTGCCGCCCACACCCTCCATCTCCGTCCCGTTCATGGACCTGGTGACCGCTGCCCCGATGCGCTCCAGATCTCCAGCGTCCCCGTTTTCAATGACATATTGACGCATTAGGGCGAGGCTTCTGGACATGGTCGTTTTCTCATCAAGAAGGTATGAAGGTATCCCCTCTTCGATGAAAACCTCGAAAAGCTTCCTCTTCATGAGGCGGAAGTCAACGGTAGTATGGACAAGGGTCCCGTCGAGGTCGAATATCGTTCCTTTGACAGCCTGTTTCTCCATCGAATGACCGCCTCTTCGCGCAAATAACATCCTGCTATTTAGACCGTAGGCATCTAATATTATCAAAATATATACTTTCTAATGGATGGCTCAATATTATTATTTATCAATAACAATGGGAAATATAAAACTATTGGTAGCATGCTCAACAACTTCTTTTATATTTACTGAGACAAAGGGATGTACATACTCGGATTAGGTGAAGAAATGAAAACGAAGACCCTCATCATGTTCGGTTTGGCCGCCCTTTTACTTGCGGCGTTCGGAGTGACCGTGATCGCAGCGAACCTGGCGACAGGACCGTTTATCATACCCGGAATCGATCCGCATATCATCCCCGGCATCGATCCCCACATCATACCCGGAATCGATCCGCATATCATCCCCGGCATCGATCCCCACATCATACCCGGAATCGATCCGCATATCATCCCCGGCATCGATCCCCACATCATACCCGGAATCGATCCGCATATCATCCCCGGCATCGATCCCCACATCATACCCGGAATCGATCCGCATATCATCCCCGGCATCGATCCCCACATCATACCCGGAATCGATCCGCATATCATCCCCGGCATCGATCCCCACTAAATTGCGATCGCCCGGCTTCCGAGCCTGGCCATTCTCTTTTTCTTCTATATTGAGGGGGTCCCGCCCCAGTGAGGTATCCCTTCAACCACTTTTTATCACTTCCTCATCCTCGAATCCCTCGGCAGCGATCGAGACGGTGCGGACAAGCTTCTATTCGCGCTCCCTGGCGCAGTACGGCGTGCTTCGCCCCTTGTCACCGCTTGCCTCAATCTTTTTTAGGCGTTCCGCGACGCAGAAAAAGAGCCGAGGTTCAGCCGGTGATCGTGAACTCCTCCTGGTTCAGCAGCATCCAGTAGATCGCGTGCAGCATCTTGCGAGCGGTGGCGATCCTCGCCACCTGCTTTCCTTTCTTCTTCGCCAGCTTGCGGTAGAACGCCGACAGCTTCGATCCAGGACAGCACCACAGATGGACATTCACCGCCTCCACCATCATCCACCTCAGATGCCTGGAGCCCTGTCTGGAGATGTGGCCGTAGTAACAGGAGGACGAGGACTGATGCACCGTCGGCGTCAAGCCGGCGTACGAGCACAAGTGCTCGGCATCCTCGAAGCGACGCACATCGTCGATCTCCGCGGCGATGAGCATGGCGCCGTAGAACCCGATGCCCGGCACCGTGGCGATGAGCTGCGCGTCCCCCATCTCCTCGAATCTCGTCAGTAGAACGCGGTTCACCTCCTTGATCTGCGCCTGCAGCGCCTCCACCATGTCCAGGTTCCAGGCGATGGTGCGAACGTTCAGCGAGCGCATCCAGGCCACGGCGGCAGAGCTGAACGGCGATTGCAGCGTCTCCGGCCGCTTGATGCCTCGCCGGAGAAGCTCGGCGTGCACGCGGTTCTTGAACGCCGTGCTCTTCTCCACCAGCGCCTTGCGGTGGCGAAGAAGCTCGCGGAGGTCCCTGACCTCGCGAGACGGCACGTGCGATGCCGGTACCATGTCCAGGTACAGCAGTCGAGCCAGAGTGCGCGCGTCCACCTTGTCCGTCTTGACCTTCGCCGAGGCTATCGCTTTAACCTTGAACGGATGTGCGAGAACGACCTCGAACCCGCGCGCCTCCACGATGCCGTACACGTACTCCCAGACCCCGGTAGATTCGAGGACGAATCTCGCCTCCTCGAATCGATCGAGGAAGCGGTTGAGCGCGTCGGCGGTGGTCGGCACGCGCTCGTTCCCCAGCTCGTCGCCGTCATCGTTCAGAACACTGGCCTGACAAAACTCTTTATGGACGTCCAGTCCTACATATAGCACGGTCTTTCGCCTCCGTTGTTGCTTCCAAACTCAACAGGGGCGGAGGACCCCTATCAATCATGCCATCTTTTTCAATAGGAGTTCAAACGCTTATGTTAGCCAAAGCCAGCTCGACCTCTCTTTTAAGGTTCTCCGCCGCTCCGGCCGTTGAGATCTGCAAGGCTTCCTGCAACAGGCCTTTGGCGCCGTCCTTATCCCCGCTCTTAATGAACTGTTGTGCGATCTCGTATAGCCATCTTCCTAGGAGGAGCGGTGCATCCATCCGTCTTATGGTACCAAGGGCATCGGCGAACTCCTCCTTGGCCCACTCCCATTCCATCTTCTTGTTGTAAATGTAACCCTGCATAAGGTGCATGTCGGCGATCAGGATGGGATTATCTAGCTTCTGAAAAATCTTGGTCGCCTGGCTTATGTACTCCTTGGCCTTCTCCAGCTCATCCATCTCCACATATACGACGACAGCGTTTCTAAGGGCATAGCCCTGCAGCTCCAGGTTACCGGAGGTTCGACCCATCTCCACTGCCCTCTCATGATACTTGGCCGCCTCCGAGAAGTTGAAGACCTCTGCCAGGCTGGTTCCCACACCTATGCATATCCTGGCGATGTTATCCACATCGCCGGTTCGCTCCAGGACCTCCAGCGCCTCCTTCTTGTACCTGATGGCCTGCTGGTGGTCAAGGGTCGTGGAGTACACCCTGCCTATTCCGTATAGTGCCATCCCCAGCCCGATGTCGTCAAGGCTCTTCTGGGCCAGCTCCATGGACCTCTTGAAAGCGGCCATCGCATCCTGGTGTCGGCCACGGCTTTGGAGCACACCGCCCAGATCATAATAGGTCTCGACCAGCGTATGTGGGTCCTTGACCTCCTCGGCGAGCCCCAGGCTTCTCACCAGGTAGTCCTCCGCCTTCTCGAACTCGGAACGCCGCAGGTGTATGACCCCTATCCTGCGATTGACCTCGGCCAGCAGTCGTCGGTCGTGGTCCGGCTCACACAGCCTTACGATCTCCTCGAACCTGCTTATGGCCCTGTCCCACTCCCCCCTGACCTCCAGGATATCCCCTTCCAGAAGTAGCAGCTCCATCTTCTCGCTACGATCTATGTTGTCACATTGCGACTGCAGGGAGGTCAGCAGTGGGGCGAACGGCAGGCCGTATCCCTTGGAGATGATGTCCCGCCCGTTACCGGCGGCTATGCGAATGGCTGTGCTGTACTCCTTGGCCATGAGGCAATGGTAGAGCGCTTCCACGTGGGCCGGGGCCGATGTGTCCTGAAGATAATAACGTGAAGCTGCCTTGTGGTAGGTTATCCGTTGTCGGGGAGAGAGCCGGGAGTAGAAGAAGTCCCGCAGCAGGTCGTGCATTCCTATCATGCGGCCTACTGACTCATGCATGAGCGATTTTGATAGGAGAACGTCGATAGTGTCGTAGTCTACGAGATAGTCCTTGTACTCCATCTCCTTCTGGACCACACCAAGGTCCTTGGCGATCTCCTCCTCGATGGTGAAGAAGGCGTCCACCAGGACCGGATACCGGAACACGGAAGCAATGTCCAATATCCTTCTCTCAGTTATGTCCAGCTTGGAGTAGACCTCCTGCTCGATGAACATTCGGACGTTCTTCCCCAATGCGCTCCTGGGGCTGTCCACGAGCTCCAGGAACAGGGGATGTCCGCGAGTGGCCCGATATATGTCAAGAAGGTCGGCCTCGGGAAGCTCCCGATTCCGCATGAGGCGGAGGGAGCTGTCCATGTCCAGCCCCTCCATCATCAACTCCACCACCAAGCCCTTGAACACCTGGCTCCGGGAATAGAAGGAGGGGATCTCCCGGGAGGTGCAAATGAGAGACACGTGCTCCAACCCCTCCAGCACGCCCACCATGGCAGTGAGGAAATCCTGGACCGAGCGGTCCGCCTTGTGAACGTCATCGATTATGAACACTGTGGGGATGTCCCGCAGCTCCATGTCCAGGATCGTCGAGACCTCACCTATGGAGGGATTCTCGGTGCGGGACAGGTAGCGTTCCAATCCCTTTTTGCCCAGCTGAGAGAGGAACTCGGCAATCGGTGTCAGGAGGATCCTGAGGTTGACCCATTCGTGGACCCTGTACCAGAATACGTTCCTCTGGTCCCGGATATCCTGGACGAACTTAGCCAGCAGTGTGGTCTTTCCGATCCCAGGTATGCCGCATACGGCCATCAGACGCGCGTTCGGGGAGTCCAGGAACTCAGACAGGCTCTGTAGCTCTTTCTGCCTCCCGAAGAATACCCGTACGGTAGGCTTTCGGTCGGTATAGTCTACGAACCGGCGGTCCGCTTTCACCTTCCCCTCGTGGAAAGCTGAGCAGTCGAAGCGGCCCCTGGATACGCCCAGTGCCAGGTCCAGGAACGCGTACCTCTTGGGGAGATAGAGGGAAAGCTTCCCCATATTGTCCTCGTGCACCTTTCCGTCGAAATCTATGATGGTGATGGGGGTCCGCTCGATCTCCGCCTTAAGTTCCAGGGCCTTCTGATAGCCACCAGCAGTCAGAAAATAGACTTTTTTAACGCTCGCATAGCCCTTGACATGCTTGGTGTGAACCTCGATGATCGACTCTTCGGCCAGAGAGTTAACGACCTTGGAGACATTGTTACGACCGATATCTATGGCATCTGCTATGCCTTCCTGCGTAATCACCGCTGGAGCATCAGAGTCCTGTTGGTATCTCTGATAGCTGAGGAGGTGAAGGACGACTCTCTCCCTGACAGTAAGCAGAGTCTTTTTAGATGACCGGTTCACCGGAAGAACATAAGGGTCTGAGACAAAATATTTTTCGAGTAAAAAATGAGCATGCTCAAATCGATTATATATATCGCACAAGCCGAAAAGGGGATGTTAATATAAGGTGAATGCCGATGAAAATCGATTCAAAGATATCAATGCTCATCGAAGGCTATCCACGTAATGGTTACCAGACATACTCTAGGATCGTCAGAGGGTCCAAGAGGGGCCTGTGCATCTCCCGGCTCCACCCCGAATATGTTGCACACAAGTACAGCCTAGATGAAGCGAAGAGGTACTGGCTTAGCAACCAGAGGGGAGATGATGCCATAACTCCCAAGTCCCTGCATCAGCTTGTCAAGGTACTCAGAATAGAGCTCAGGGACAGGTCCGGCGGAACTATCTTCATGGACGGGCTGGAATACCTATTAATCTTCAACGATATGAGCAAGGTAATGTCGGCGCTGGAGGAGATAGATGGTCTCCTGAAGGCGGCCAATGTCGAACTGATAATATCGGTCGATCCTCTTACCTTCGAACAGAGGGACCTAGAGAAGCTGTGGACCTCCTTCCCACGCTATACGGGCGAAGAGCTGCTCTGTAAGCATTTCGTATCCAACGCACAGCCCATTCCGACCGTTGCGCCCATGGCGGTCGGACAAGAGTCCTCTGGTCTGAAGATATAAGAAAGGAAGTGAGAGGGGCGCAAACCCTAGCTCCCGAGCTGTTAGGTCCGAAGGCGGAGGGTCCGTCTAACGGGCCGGGCGATCACGTGTCCGCCAATGCGTGGTCGCCTAAAACCCCTTTTTAATGCAGTATAGGGACCAAACCGCCCATGCATGGTTGCGTTATTGCCGGAGTCACAGGCCTTCAATGTGAGGACCATCACATTTTGTGGAGACGACTCCGCGATATTACGTTTTTTTAACACACCCAGGCGATACACATTGAGAGCGGGACCGTGGCGGCCGCTCAAACTTTTCATTGAGCGAAAATCTGTTCTTCAGAAAAAAAACAAGGAGTATGAAATCCTGGATGAGGCTACAGAAGCTATAAGACCTCAGCATAGCGGCTTAAACGGGCGATCGAGCGCGTATCGAGGGCATCTGGGTCAAATGGCATCAGGAGAATGGACCCTGAGGTCATGACCATGTCATTGACCTCTTCCACGAACATCTGCACCTTTTGGAATTCGTTGAACAGAGTGAGATACTCTATGCCATCGAACATTACGACCGCATTCTTGCTCTGCATTAGAAAATGTTCTATCCTATGCAATATCCTGTGTAGCTGATCCGGCGAAATATTATTGTCACCGCTGCGCTCGCTCAACCAAATCGCCTCGATCTCACTTCCCGGGATCCTTTCCCTCAGAAGATCGGGATGGGTCCTGCTAACACACATAGTAGCTGCTCCGGAGTAGTCAAAATCTTGGAGCAACCGAAGGGTCTTATCCATCCTTTTTTCACGAACCAGATAAACACGACCCCGGTCGATTAGGGGGATACCGTTCCCAAAGCCTATCTCGAGAGAAACCTCATCCCTTGTTTCGATCTTAGTCAAGCCAGGCAAGTTGAGTGGTCAACCCCTATCAGCGCATAGCCGATACTGGAGCACCATCAACATTATCTTATCAATATAAAAAACCCATCTAGCATATTATCGAAAATAATCAAACAATCATTCCTGTATTAGGGAATGAAAATAAATGATTGTAGCACGATTCCTGAATAGAACCATTCGATTTATTCTAGAAGTGATAATAATCACACTATTCATTTTTTTGATAACGCAAAATTATCACTGTATGTATCAAAGAAATATCTTTTCCGATCACTCCAAGACCTTACTAGACCGATAGATGGTCGGAGAGGTCACAACAGGTGAGACCGCGCACACAGGCCCCCTTCAATAGTTAACCAGAATACAACGACGTAGGCATTGAGGTCGAGATATGGGCTGCACGTTCTTTCCGAGGTAATGGGATGAGAGCAAGCAAGTGGAGAATGGTGGAGAAAAGGAGAGAGGTTTGGAAGTGGTTTACGAGGAAGAGTTCTTCAGCTCCCCATGGAGATATCTCCCATACCCCACCATGTCGAGAAGGCCATGGCCGGACAGGTTGAACACGATGACCTTCTCTTCGTTGTTCTTCTTCGCCTCCAGGGCCTTATCTATCGCGGCCTTGACGGCATGAGAGGACTCGGGAGCCGGTATTATCCCCTCCGTCTTGGCGAAGGTAATGGCTGCCTCGAAGGTCTGGTTCTGCTCATAGGACACCGGCGTTACCAAGCCCAATTTCGTCACCTGAGATACGGCCGGGGCCATACCGTGGTACCGAAGTCCTCCCGCATGGATAGGCGAGGGAACGAAGTCGCAGCCCAAGGTGTACATCTTGACCAAGGGGGTCATTCCAGCGGTATCTCCGAAGTCATAGCGGTTCTCTCCCTTGGTGAGGGAAGGCACTGATGACGGTTCTACGGCGATGAACTCCGTCTCGTTCTTCCCTTTTATCTTCTCCCCGATCATGGGGAAGCTGAAGCCCGCGAAGTTACTACCACCACCGACGCAGCCTATCATATAGTCGGGTGTGATGTCGATCTTCTTCATCTGCTGCATCACTTCCTGGCCGACCACCGTCTGATGCAGCATTACGTGGTTTAGGACGCTGCCCAGGGAGTACCGGGTCTGAGGCTGATGAATGCACGTCTCTATGGCCTCGGATATGGCAATTCCCAAGGTGCCTGGATGATCGGGAGCCTTTTGGAGCACCGAGCGTCCATACTCGGTCTCGTTGCTAGGAGAAGCGAAGACCTTGGACCCATATGTCTCCATGATCAGCCGGCGGAAAGGCTTCTGATCATAGGAGACCCGCACCATATAGACAGTGCACCTCATGTCGAAATGAGCGCACGCCAGGGCGAGGGCGGAGCCCCACTGCCCCGCTCCGGTCTCCGTGGTAAGGTTCTCTATCCCTTCCTTCATGTTGTAGTATGCCTGGGGGATGGCAGAGTTAGGCTTATGGGAGCCTGCAGGCGAAAGGTCCTCTCGCTTGAAGTAGATCTTTGCCGGGGTCTTCAGGAACGCCTCCAGCCTCCTAGCTCTCTGCAGGGGCGACGGACGCCCGAGCATGAGGTAGGCATCGCGAACCTCTTCCGGTATCGGAATGCAACGGTCAGTGGAGACCTCTTGATACCAGGAGGCCTTGGAAAAGATGCCCTTCCAATCGTCGAGCGTCACTGGCTCCTTGGTGCCCGGGTGAAGGTGAGGGGGAATAGGCTCGGGCAGATCGGCCGAAATATTGTACCAGTTCTTGGGGATCTCATCGTTGGTCAGGCAGACCCGATCGTCGGGGCGTATGGACATGAAGACCTAGAAACTTTACGAAATATTTAACACTATTGTGTATTATTGTACAATAATGTACATTATCCACAACTATCACACTGCATCGCACCCTCCTCCCCCCTCATCAATCTGCCACATCCTGGACAGTGCCTGCTGTCCTTGATGGTGGTGAGGACCTGGCCGGGTTTGGAACCCTCGCGATAAACGGTTATGCCCTTGCATCCGCGGGAATGAGCGTAGATGAAGGAATGTAGTATATCCTGCCAGGTCGCAGATGCCGGAAGGTTGATGGTCTTAGACACAGCGTTATCAACATGCCGTTGGAACGCGGCCTGCATCTCGATCTGCTCCTCCACCGGGACGTCATGAGCGGTAACGAAAATGTTACGGACCTCAGGGGGTACCTTGGTCAGCTGCTGAATGGACCACACTGCGGACAGATCCTTTAATAGGGCCTCATCAAGGAAACCTCCTTCCTTGGCCACATCCAGAAAGGCAGGTATGGTCTCGCTCAGGTGCTGACCCTCCAGCACCGTTCTGGAATAGGAGATGGCGTAGTAGGGCTCTATACCAGAGGAGCATCCAGCGATCATGCTGATGGTGCCCGTGGGAGCGATGGACAGAAGGGTGGCATTGCGTCGGGGCGAGGGGACGGTGGAACCATCGATGTTAGGAAAGCTGCCCCGGGACTCGGCGATCGCACGCGAGGCGCTCTCCGCTCTCTGCCTTATGAACGAGCTGATCCTCTCGGCCATTCCTATCGATGAAGGGCTTCCGTACCTTATCTTGAGGCGTACCAGCATGTCCGCGAAACCCATCACGCCGAGCCCAATCTTCCGGTTACCCGTCACGACCTTGGTCGTCTGCTCGAGGGGGTAGCGGCTGGCATCAATGACATTGTCCAGGAACCTGACGCCCATATCCACGGTCCTGCCGAGCTTATCCCAGTTCACGCCGTCATCGTCCATCATGAGGGCCAGGTTGATAGATCCCAGGTTACATGCTTCAAAGGGAAGGAGGGGGACCTCGCCGCAGGGGTTGGTGGCCTCGATGTTGCCGAGAGCAGGGGTGGGGTTACCCCTATTTACAGCATCGATGAACAGAATGCCAGGGTCCCCGCTCCTCCATGCCGCTTTGGCGATCCTTTCCAGGAGGTGACGGGCGGATATCCTTCGGACCTCCTCGCCGTTCCTGGGATTGATCAGGACAAGCTTCTCATCCAGGGACGCCCGGCGCATAAAGTCGTCGGTGACCGCCACCGAGAGGTTGAAATTGGAGAACGAGATTAGATCGTCCTTGGCGGTCACGAAGGTCTCGATGTCGGGATGATCGACCCTGAGAACGCCCATGTTGGCGCCCCTGCGCCTTCCCCCCTGCTTGATGGCCTCGGTGGCGGCATCGAAAACCCGCATGAAGGACACAGGCCCTGAGGCGATACCCCCCGTGGAACGGACCGTGTCGCCCTCTGGACGGAGGAGGGAGAAGGAGTATCCGGTGCCGCCGCCTGTCTGCTGGACCATGGCTCCGTACTTCACAGCATCATATATGCTCTCGATGGAGTCGTTAACGGGGATGACGAAGCATGCGGAGAGCTGCTGGATGTCGGTGCCGGCGTTCATGAGCGTGGGGGAGTTGGGCAGGAACTCTAGCGAGCTCATGGCCCGGAAGAACTCCTCTTCCTCCCCCTGGCGGTCTCCGTAGGTCTCGCTCACTGCCGCCACATTCCTGGCTACCCTTCGGAACATTTGTTCCGGGGTCTCGCAGGTCCGCCCCGTCTTATCTCTAAGGAGATACCTTCTTTCAAGGACCTGAAGGGCGTTGGAGGACAGGGGGACCGACACCGTCATGATGGGAGGGATTGTCCGGGTGGACTTAATTACTATCCTGATGCGGGTAGTAAGTGAAGCTCCTTGTGGTAATGCCGCGTAGATACCGTTACTGTTCCCGTAAAGATCCTGCAGGGTCTGTCAGAACGTTCCGTTCATACCAGGCCCGAGCGGTCCTGTTCCCCTGCAGCTCCTGCTTGAGGTTCGCGGGAGCGATGACCCTATCGTCTGTGATCAAGAATGTAAAGAGCTCCAGGGGGGTGCTCTCGAAGACCTGAACGAACTCTGCAAGGTTCGGCCCCAATTCTTTCTCGTAAGTTATGAGGTCGGAGAGCATAACAGGGCTCATCTTGCTCCGACCACAGACCGCGAAGGCATCCACATCGAAAACCCTGGCGGCCTCAGCGATGGCCCTGGTCCCGATCTTATTGACCAGCCCCGACCAGGTCACCGAATCTGCACCCACCAGCACCGCATCGATATCCGCCATGCGCGAGAAGACCGTGGAGTCATGGATAATCTCCACCTGCATGCTGTGTCCAGAAAGGATCTTGGCGAACTGCCGCCCCTCCCCCCCGGGCAGGGCTTCGGCGACCGTGACCTTTATCGCGCGGTCCTTGGCCAATGCCTTAAGGACCTGAGCGACGGTGGAAGAGTAAGAGGTGGTCATGAGCCGCTCTCCCCTTATGGTCTCGGCCGAGAGCTCGGTGATACGCAGACCGCTCTTCCTCTCCCTCTCTCTAAGGTCCATGATCGCTCCGTGCAGATCACCTATGCCATCAGCCCCCCTTTCTAAAAGAAGCAGGATGGTGTTCGCTATGTTGAAGAGAGGGGCGATGCTCGGCTTTGCTCGGTGAAGGGCTATAGCGAACTCTTCCCAATCCGAGGGAGGGATGGACACCATAGCATCCTCAGGGATGGCCAGCAGGTCGTTGAGCGTCGAGGCCATCATTTCCGATGCACCCGAATTTCCATCCATTGCTAGAGTGTCCGCAATATCCCGGAGGCGGTGGTCCATGTAGGATAGAATTAGAAATGGATATATGTCGATTTACCTGAGAACTGATGTGGAAAGGATTTGGTGGAAAGGGTTTTGGAGGTCTGTCAATCGGATCATCGGATGGTTGATCGGATCAAAGTAGTTTCTAAAGGGTTTAGAGGGAAAGGGGTTTTGGAGGTCTGTTGATGGGGAAGAGCTTTTTCGGACTTCTCAAAGGTGTTGATACCATAGGAAGGGCATTTGAGCTCAGGCGTAGCTCGAGACCACTTCATCGGAAATATGTTCCAGCATTGTTAGTTTCTGAGGGAAGTGGTTGCGTGGGTCAAGGCTGATGATCAGGTTGCTCCCATCCTCGTTTACCTTGTCGGAGGCTCTGGATAGCACATCAAGGACAGGTCGGAAGCCGTTCCACATCTCCAGGACATCCAGGCCGTTGAGGACGATGATGCCGTCCTTGTTCTCGGCGAGGAACTGGTTGATGTACTTCTCGAACATCTCGAGGTTCATGGGCGGGATGCACTCATCATTGGGGCGGGTGCTAAGCCACATGGTCTCCAGCATTTGCTCGTCAAAGTCCAATTGGCTCCTAAGCAGCCGGGGTGGGTTCTTCGAGATGTAAAGTGTCTTTCTTCCGTTATCCAGTTCCTTTCTCAATACCTGGTGCGTTCTGAGCGGGACCCTCTCCTCGAAAAGATAGAACTTACCCTTGGACAGTTTCATCGGACTCTCTCCTGTTCCTTATCCAACCAAAGTAGGCATGTAGGTATTAGGTGTTTGTCCAATCGGAATAATCAAAAACTGATAATAATGTCGCATAATTTGCGGACAATATCAGATCTTTTTACTAACGACGATTTACTGGCAATGAAAAATATTTGAGCGCCAATGTTCTTACTTTGTGGTTTTGATACTGATAATCTATTGTTCCAATGGAGTATACTGGAATATATTCAATTGAGTGAATACCAGAATTGTGACGTATTTTTTCCAGGTGGACGGCTGTTAGGACCTGAACTGCTATCAGGAATGATATGAAAAAACAAAGGGTCAGGTGAGGGTAGTAGGCCCCCTTCTGTTTCAGGCAGCATTCAACTAAGCACCCTACCCGTCGGTCCTGAGCCGTCATCCCGACTGTTTGGGCTTGCTCCGGTGGGGAGTCGCCGTTTCACCATCTCTCTGACCAACGTCACCGCCGAGCAGATCATCCTCGGTCAGAGCTGTGTCGTTTCTGGGCCCTTGCCCTGGCTCTCGCCAGGCCGCTTTTCGCAGCCCACCTTTCTCGTGGAGGAGGGACCTTCCTCAGCTGGACTTGCGTCCTACCGTCAGCCGCCCTCCCTCTCCTGACGCCATTTCTTAAGGTTGGTTACCATTATAATGATATCTACAAGTGCGTTAGCTTGGTCGCAATTCAGATGCAGCGCTCTCTTTTACAGACTTATTTTGCTCGCAACATCCTGAACCTTAGCTTTGCATCATTTTTTACTAAAATTATTTCATTATATATTGATATAAAATAATTTAATGGATAGCGCTTTTTTGTTGGTATATCTTTCGATGACCCTGCTCGAAAAACAACGAATTATCACATTAATGGGACGGTTACCGCTATTAACATCCGATAAAGGATGACAAATATCGTAAAATATTATTTTCAATTCAGGACCTTTGCGTTATATGCGCTTTTGATAGTTTTTATTGTATTATAAGCGGGCTATCAGCATATATGCCATGATCCATCTGAAGAATGCCGATATTTCTCGGCAGAAGGTAAAAAAATATGGATGTGGAAAAGAAGAGATCAACGATGAGCACTAAGCCATTTTCTAGGTATGGAACAACCAGCGATGACCAGGTCCAGATCGGTTCGGGATCACAGAGGAAAGCTGATAATGCGATGAAAAAAAGAGGGACAAGCTATCGTTACGCAAGCTCGGAGGGCAGATAGTTTTCCAAGAGGGCGAACGAACCACAAGGGCTAAGGTTAGAGAATACTGAGAACGGGCCTTATGGAAGCGGTCAGAAGGATCATTCAAATCCGTCTCCATTTGAGCCCTCTTCTTTATTCTACGGACAATGCCGGCATTCTCCGGGCATCATCAACAGCGGATTGAAGCCGAAAGGCCCAGTCAGTTGGGAAATTAGAACGGATTCACCGGAGGAGCGTGGAAAGCATGAGGAAGGTCATGATCAACTACAATCGTGGATTGGAGCATTACATAGAGAAGTACGCAATCTCGATAGAAAGGGTAAGGACTGCAAAAATGGTCGGGATGATCAATTCATTGGGGAAGAGGAGCGTTCATAACGCCCATGAAATTGGATGCGTCACTCATATCACCGCGGGCATTGGTGATCTGGGGGCGATGCAGAAAAACATCTGCCAAGAGGGTCAGGGGTGATTCTGAACAGAACGCCGACCTTCCGCACGATGGACCTATCGAACCGGCAGCATCTTATCCACCTTATCGCCGGTCTAAACCTTTTATTTTAACTTCACTGCAAATTCTGCATTTGACCTGGTCAGGCCTTGTTGGATCACATTAATGGTTGAGGTTCGCTGAGATGGCCTTCAACTCCAGCGAACTTTATCCTCTGTACCTCATTGTCGATCAAGGTCTGAACCGCCTGGTTTATCGAAGTTCCCGGGCTGTCCGTATGAGGCCCTATCGGTTCACATGCGAGATGACACTGGCAAGTTCTCAGATCGCCAACGCTTCCTGTACGATCTTGGACATTTCCTCTATGTTGTATGCGGTACCGCAGTAGGAGCAGAACTTGAGCCCTGTTGCACTGGAGTTCTTGTCGATGGTGATGCTGGCACCACAATTATGACATTTGTAGGGAACGGCCAGTCCCTTGCTACCGATCTGCTCGATGAGCTGGTTCATGTCCACGGTCACATGCTTGACCATCTGAACACGGTTCTTTTCCCGGACCTTGCCTGCGGATGACCATAGCTTGAGCTCTTCGAATATCTTGGCCGCGCCCTCGAAGTTGCCCGCCTTATCCAGATTTATAGCCTTCTTTAGCTCGGCCACCACCGGCTTGCCCGGCTCGGCACCGTCGTTAGCCATCTGCCATTCCTGTACAACCGAACGAAGAACCGGGTCCTTCTCGGTCATGGCCTCCAGCTCTGAGGTCCACTTGATCTTCTCCTCCTCCTCTGCCAGGTGGGCCTGGTACTGCTCCTCCTTGACCTTACCCTGACAGGCGGGGCATAACAGGACGCCGTTGCTGAGATACTTCTTCTTCTCCGCATTGATGGTCTGGGACGAGGCGAGGTTGACCAGCACCAGTACGACCAGGGCTGCCATGACGCTATTCACGTTGATGAACGGCATCTCCGGCAGCATAGGATCGGATACCTGGTCTATCATGATGATGAAAGCTAAGCCCAGGATGCCTACGCATATCAGGGTAAAGAACACCCGGACACCGTTCACCGCACGCATCTTCACAAACGGCGATCCGCACTTCTTGCATTGAAATCCGTTGGCAGCCATCCTTAGAAATCACTCGTTCGAAGTATCTAAGACTTGTCAGGTGAAATGCGTTTTTCCGAAAGCTGATACTGTGCTGGGAGCAATCGAGCACAGGGCCATGACCTATGGATCAGGGCAAGAGGCGCAGGAATGCCAATGTTGTGACCGTTGTTCGGCGGGTCCCCAAGGCCTTCTAACGCCCAATACCGCCTTTCCGTGGAAAATGTCAATATCATGTCGCCCAATCCACGGTCGATGAGCGAGGTCTCGCTGAGGAACAGTTCATCGAAGCTGCTGCTGCTGGCGTTGGGGATAACCCTCGCGTTCGCCCTGGTGGAGATCATCGGCGGCATACTAAGCGGCAGCCTGGCGTTGCTCAGTGATGCGGGGCATATGTTCACTGACGTCCTCGCCTTGGGGCTCAGTCTCGGCGCCTCCCTTGTGACCACAAAAAGGCCGACGAAAAGGCACACCTTTGGTTTTCATCGCATCGAGATTTTGGTCGCATTGGTCAACGGTGTAATTCTGGCGGTACTTTCCATCATAATAATAATGGAGGCCCTGGAAAGAATTGGTCAACCTCCGTCGGTGGATTCCTCGTTGATGCTCCTCGTATCCATGATAGGCCTGGGCGCCAATCTCATGGGAATGTACATACTCAGGGACAAGAAAAAGGAGAATCTCAATGTCAAAGGTGCCTATCTGCACATGCTGGGCGACTTATTGTCGTCCATAGGCGTCATACTCGCTGCTCTATTGATCTTACTCTTCAACCTGACCGTTGCCGATGCGATCATAAGTATTGTTATTGGACTGGTGATTATAGTCGGCGCCTACCGCCTGGTGGACCAGTCAATAGCCATCTTACTGGAGGCGACACCCGAGCACATCGACATGGAGGAGGTGGAGAGGGTTCTGATGGAGATCGAAGGGGTCGAACGGGTTCACGATCTCCATGCCTGGACCCTGACCTCGGGGGTCTATGCCATGAGCCTCCACATCGTGGTGAAGGACCGCCCGATCGATTTTTGCAACAACCTGATAGTCAAGGCCAATCAACTGCTGAGGGAGCGCTATCAGGTCACCCACTCCACGATCCAGATCGAGACCGAGGGTGAGAATAGGTGCGTTTTTCCGGTCCCTGAGGCCCAGTGAAAAGATCGAACACGAACGTGGACGTCCGTGATGATCGAACAAGATTATCGGTTGATGCGTACGGATGTTCAAAGGTCAATCATCTGGTCCGTTTGCTTCAGAGGCAGGCCTGGGCGTTCCCTAGTGAAGCTTGTGAGAAATAAGTGGATATGGCTTCAGACCGGTCATTCATTCTCAGTCCCCGGCCATTCATGTTCCTCGATCACGCGAGAAACGCTGCCAGGGCCCATAAAGGGCGTCTCTGCACGCGAGAACCGACGCTGGTGTGAAAATGATTGGGATCGTGATGACCTTACCTTACGGCATCCAGCTACTTAATCTTCAATCCGAATCCTCTTCCGCTTCCTCTGTAGATGGAATCCTCTTTGCGGTCGCGGATATCTTGAATGCACTGTGGCCAACACACTCGGAGCACTTGGTCGAGGTAAATTGGTACTTGCAGAAGTAGCAATGGACATCGCTCATCTTCTTCACCGGAAAGAAGGCACCCCTTCTGCAATATATAATCCGTCAATACCCGGTTAGTAACTTTGATAACAGGTGGTTATTTATAATAGATTTGTTTATATATATTAATATTAAACTATATTATTATCAATACGTTGGATAAGTGAAAAGGACACGATTTTTTTCATGAATATGGTTATCTGCGCAGATTATCACCCATCATCGTCCCTTTTTAGCCAGCATCTTCCGGGCGTTCCTACGGGAGAGTTGTAATACTAATCATCAGCATAGGTGCAAAACTCGACTGGCTGCTTCTGACGCATAATCTTTGATTGTTATCTATATTGTTATCAAAATGAATAAGAGTGGTCCAACCTATTGCCAGCTGCTCAGGAAGGTAACAGATTGGAAGCCACGACAGTAGAGATGCCGAGCGACGTATTCAAGTTTTCCGGACAAGTTCATCTCGATACGTTCGCTCTCGACCTCGAGAGCGTAACGGTCGACCTCGACCGCTACGATGACGTCGCCATCAACGGTCTAAGATTATCGCTCGAAGCGATTCGCAAGAGGACCGACTCGTTCGCTTACTGGCAGCGTAGGTGCCGCACAGGACGACCGCCATACGAGGAGCGCACGCTCCTCGTGGCGTTCCTCGTGCAGCAGCTTCTCGGTCTCACGTTCCGCGAAACGGAGGGCGTGCTGGCCATGGTCCGCTCGTACTATCGCCTGGAGCGAGTTCCGGACCATTCCACGCTCTCTCGAAAGCTGTCCTCGAGACGATGGACGACGGTGCTGGAACGGTTCTTCCTTCATCTTGTTAACGAGCTGCCTAAGCGCAGCTCCGTCGTCGCTACGGACGCCACCGGTTACTCGGGAAGGAAGCGAGGGTGGCGAGAGACGAAGCACGCGCAGCGCGCGATCGAGGACTGGGTCAAGGTGCACGCGGCGATCGAGGTCGATGAGTTCCTGGTCCTCAGTTACTCTTTAACGAGATCGAACGTGCACGACAGCCAGATGTTCGCCGAGGTCTGGGACAAGTTGCCGTCGAACGTGACGCCGAGGCGGAGCCTCGCCGATTCCGCTTACTTCGGCAACGACTGCCTGGCCGCGGCCAGGCAGCATGGGGCGACGCCGCTGCACGGCATCAAGAAGAACGCTCGTAACTTCGAGCGGCCGTCGAACTTCTACCAGAAGCTGGTGAACTTCGCGCATCACTGGCCGAACCGTTTCGCCGCGCTGTACGCGAAGCGCGCGCACGCGGAGACGGTGTTCTCGATGATCTCGACGCTGCTCGGGCATCGACTTCGATGTCGTTCGAAAAGAGGTCGAAAAAACGAGGTCCGGGTCAAGTTGGCGCTGTTCGATCTCATTCAGCTGGCTCTGAGGAAGGAGTTCTGGTCGTGAGGGTTTTGCACCAGGGCCACTACCCCATAAGTTTGGTGCGAGGGGCCGGATTTGAACCGACGAACCTCTTCAGGAACAGATCTTGAGTCTGTCGCCTTTGGCCGATGACAAGGTCATCTTTGACCTGGCTTGGCTACCCTCGCTTTGGCTCTCGTTAATGCCCAGGGCTTCTTAAATGTTACCTTCCCGCTGAAAGCTCCCGCCCTCAGTGTCGATGAATGTGCACTCCACTGTTACTTTTAATTTATTTTAAAAACAAAATAGAAATCTATTTATAATAATATTTTAATCTAATTATGCCTGTGAAAGCAGGCCCGGGGAGAGCGCCAAGATGCCTCACCACTTCCTCCAGATTCGAACCACCCATAATGTAATCACGGAGTGGCGCTCTCCCCTTTTATCACTGCTTATGTGGTGACCTCTGCCTTGTAGCCGTTGAGGACCACGGTGTGCTCCGTCTGCGAGACCATTCCGCCCTTGATCTCAGTGAGCACAGGATAGGCGTATAGGATGCCGTGCCTGACCAGCGTCTTGAGGTGCAGCGGCGCTTTAGGGTCCAGGGCGGTGCACCAGCGCTCGCAAAATGGAAGCCCGTGAAAGTTCTCCTTAATCAGACCGATGAGCTTCATGGCCCCGTCGTCCTTGATCTCCCGGTCCCGCAGGATGCGGTAGATGTTACCTGGCTTGGAGTTCCGCACCTCGCCGCCCCCGTTGGTGGCGAAGGGCTCGATAGCGATCATCATGTCCTTCTTGATCTTGGTGGGGTTCCCGTCGTCGTAGTTGGCGATGGTAAGGCCTGCATGCAGGTTGTAGCAGCCCATGCCGTGGCCGGTGAGGTTCGTCACCGGTAGGAAGCCTTCGCTCTTGATCGCCCTCTCGATGGTCCCGCTGATGGAGCCCACGGTCACTCCCTCGCTCACCGTCTCCACTGCCATGGCCAGGGCCTTGGCGGAGGCGTTGATGAGGTTGGTCCAGTTCTTGGTTCGGACCTCCACCGTCTGAGCGGTGTCCCCGATGTAGCCGTCCACGTGCGCTCCCACGTCGACCTTCACCAGGTCCCCCTTCTTGAACGTCAGCTTGTCGTCCGATCGGGGCGTGTAGTGAGCGGCCTGGTCATTTATGCTGAGGTTCGTGGGGAAGGCGGGCCTGGCACCCTTCTTGAGCATATAGGCCTCCACCTCCTCTGCCACCGACAACAGGGTGACCCCCTCATCGATCAGGCTCGCCCCCAGCTTGCGCGCCTCACCGGAGATCGCGCCTGCCCTCCTTATCTTCTCTAGAATATCATCATTCATCTAATGCCGCCTTGATCTCATCCTCGTCTATGTCGCCCTGCCTGATCATGTTTATCTCGCCCTCCGAGAACTGGACAATGGTCGAGGGCCTGCCGATGGGGGCGGGACCGGCATCGATGTACAGGCTGACCGAAGGCCCCAGGTCCTCCATGGCGTCCTGACAGGTTCGGGGGTTCTTGTGAGAGTGGACATTGGCCGAGGTGGTGATGATGGGGCCGAACTCCTCTATGATCTTGAGCGCCACGGGGTGGTCCGGGATGCGGATACCTATCTCCGGGCTGGACGCGGTCAGGATGTCAGGCACCGCGGGCCTCTTGGCGACGATGAGCGTGAGCGGACCGGGCATGAACTTCCGCACCAGCTTGCGTGCCCTGTCGTCCAGCACCGCGAGCTCCTCCATCATCTGCAGGTCCTTGACGACGATGGACATGGGCATGTCGAAGGGGCGCCTCTTGACCATGTAGGCCCTCTTTACGGCGGTCTCGTCGAAGGGGTCGCAGCCCAACCCGTACACGGTGTCCGTTGGGTATACGATCAGCCTTCCTGCGGACAGCTCAGCAACTATGTTCTTTAACTCCGATTCCGGAATGAAGGCTGTCCCATCCCTTTGCTCGCACTCTATCACTCTCATTTATTCCCCCCTTGAACTTCCCTAGATCACACCTAGATACGTCAATGCATCTTTAACTTGCTGGCCACCATCGCCCAGGGCGCAGGGCCCATGGCCGGGGTACAGGTCCAGCGGGTCCAGGAGCGAGAGCTTCCTCACGGACTCCACCAGCTGGTTGTGGTCCCCGGTAGCCAGGTCCCAGCGGCCCACACCCCCTGCGAACACCGTGTCCCCGGACAGTAGTATCCTCTTGGCACGGTCGAACAGGCAGATGCCGCCGATGGTATGGCCAGGCGTGTGGATGACCTCGAGATCGTGCTCCCCGGTGGAGAAGATTTCTCCTCCGCTCAGTTCGTTGACCTCGGCCCTTTCCATCCTCCCGCCGAACATCTGAGCCTCGGTGTCCCTGGTGGAGCCTTCCCTGATAGGGGCAGCATCGTCCTTGTGCACGAGCAGAGGAGCGTTCAAGGCCCGCGAGAGCGCGGCCGCTCCGCCCGTGTGATCGTAGTGGCGATGGGTGAGGATAATGGCCTCTAGTTTCGCTCCTCCGAGGAGCTTGGTGACCCTTTCGAGGACCCGCGCATGCCTCGTGCCTGAACCTGTGTCCACCATCAATGGCCTGTCGCCGGTGACGATGAAAATATTGCAGTCATAACCGGTCCCAGGCAGCATATGGACGGTCATCTTCCGTATGTAGAGGAACGCGATATTTAGTCTTTCCTAGAATTTGTTGATGGGCAAGCAAGGCGCATTTTTTCGCCTGAAAGGGTAGCGCAATTCTGTGCCCAGACTCCTCGATCCCTCGAACTGCCCTGTGGGACTGTGGGAAATAATATCACCCTGGAGCTTCGTTATCGTAACCCCGACATGATGCTACTGGAGGACAAGGGGAAGGAGCTGTTACGCGAGTACGGCATCGAGGTCCCAAGAGGACGGCGCTGCACCGATCCAGAGGAGCTTCGCTCTGCCGACCTTCCCTTAGTGATCAAGGCCCTGGTCCCGGTTGGAGGACGGGGGAAGGCCGGCGGGGTGTCCAAGGTCAGCACGCCCGACGAGGCGGTGAGGGAGGCCACCAGGATACTGTCCCTGGAGATCTCCGGGTACCGGCCACAGGGGGTCCTGGCCGAGGAGGTCCTCCCTGTCGACCGCGAGATATACCTCTGCATTGTCATCGACCGGTCCCTGGGCATACCTGTGCTCCTGGCTGGTGGAGTAGGAGGCATGGACGTGGAGTCCATTCCCCCGGACGCCATGGGGCGATGGCCGATACACCCATTCCTGGGAGTGGGGGAGCATGTCGTCCGGGAGGCCAGCAGGTCCCTGTCGCTGCGCCGAGTGGAGGCACAGTTCGGAAAGATGCTGCGCGGCCTGTGGGACCTTTTCACGAGAATGGACTGCGAGCTGGTGGAGGTGAACCCCTTGGTCCTCACCACGGACGAACGGCTGGTCGCCGCAGACTCAAAGGTGGTGGTCAACGACGACTCGCTGTACCGTCATCCGGAGATCGGCAGCGACCTGCCCGTCATGGACGAGCTGGAGGCCGAGGCGCGCGGGGAAAGGATGAGCTTCGTGCGCCTGAGCGGGGATATTGGGGTCATCGCCAACGGCGCCGGCCTCACCATGGCCACACTGGACGAGGTGGCATCGCAGGGGGGAACGGCGGGTGGCTTCCTGGACCTGGGGGGAACGGACGACCCGCGGAGGGTGAGGAAGGCGTTCGAGCTCATGGCACGCTCCGGTGCGAGGGTGGTGCTGTTGAACATCTTTGGCGGCATCACCCGCTGCGATACCGTGGCCCAAGGGGTCCTGGAAGCCATGGATTCGCTGGTATCGGTCCCGGTCACCGTGGCCAGGATACGCGGGGTGAACGAGGAGCTGGCCCGCGGCATGCTGGAGTCGCGGGGGATCCGCGCCCACCTGGACCTGAGCTCGGCAGTATCGGACGCGGTGTCCTGGAGGCAGAAGGCATGATCGACGGCCGGAGCCGGGTGATCATCCAGGGGATAACAGGGCACCAGGGCAGGTTCCATTCCCAGGCGATGAGGGCCTTCGGTACCAGGGTTGTCGCCGGGGTGACCCCTGGCAATGGAGGGGGGGAGGTCGACGGGGTTCCCGTCTACGAGTCGGTGAGGGACGCCGTCAGTTCCCATGGCGCTGATGCGTCCGTGGTGTTCGTGCCAGCACCCTCGGCCAAGGACAGCGCCCTGGAGGCCCTGGAGGCGGGCGTGCCGCTGGTGGTCATCGTCACCGAGGGCATGCCTGTCCACGATGCCATGACCGTGATCCAGTTCTCAAGGGTCGTGGGCGCGAGGGTCGTCGGTCCCAACTGCCCCGGAATTACCGTCCCGGGCAGGGCCAAGCTGGGAATAATGCCCAACGGAATATTCAGGGAGGGCAGTACCGCAGTGGTGTCGCGCAGTGGGACGCTGACCTATGAGGTGGTGAGCTCTCTAACGGAGGCAGGTATAGGCCAATCCATCTGCCTTGGCATAGGAGGGGACCCTGTCGTCGGCACGTCCTTCGTGGATGCCCTCAGGATGTTCGAGGCTGATGAACGGACCTCCGAGATCGTGCTCATAGGTGAGATAGGAGGGACGGCCGAGGAAGAGGCGGCCGAATTCATAAAGAACAGGATGAGCAAGCCCGTGGTGGCCTATATCGCTGGCCGCACCGCGCCACCGGGAAGGAAGATGGGGCATGCGGGAGCGATAATCTCTCAGGGCAGGGGTTCAGCGAAGAGCAAGTCCAAAGCTCTGAACGATGCGGGGGCAAGGGTCGCGGATAGGCCGTCGGAAATCGTTAGGCTCTTGTGAGTGCTCATCGGGCATGAGCCGTCACTATATTATTTGAATATCTCGAGAGGTCAAATCAATGATATCATTGTCGTTTCATGAAAGCTTTTTGAAAAGTTATATGTCGAAGTAGCATGCTATGTATTTTCCTGCCTGGAGAGCTGTCCGCTCGTGGGACGGCGAATATATGGCGGTAAACATGTTAGGAAAGACTTAAATAGGACAGCGACTTAGCTGGGAAAGCCTGAAACGGAAACGATGTCTCAGGCATAGGCGTTGACCTATATGTCTGGCATGACCCGGAAACGGATCATGCGCATGCAAGCCCCCCTACAAAATGCTTATATACAATAAGCGCTTTGGTGGGAAAGCCCGGACCTGAAAGACGATTCGGGCTGTAAGGTTTGCGTGGAAAGCAACCTATATATACCCCTTCGAGCATGAAGGGGAGCTGCGGCCGAAGTCAATTATCGGCCAGCTAGTATCACTCTGATGCACCCGGAAAGTGCTCCTTTTCGGGGAAGTGGTGGAGAACGGACAGGATTTGGAAGAGGTCCTGCGTTTGATGATTACCAGTCATATGCAATTCGGACGTGTGTTAAGCCGACACAAGTAGCGGCATGCTACGTCGTATGGGGAATGGCTCGGCTCGAGCGCCGATGAAGGTCGTGTCAAGCTGCGATATGCGCCGGGTAGTTGCAAGAATACTATGATCCGGTGACCGCCTAATGGGACTTCCTATTCTTCGGAATGTTGAGTAATCAACGGGAACGCGGGGGATCGAAACATCCTAGTACCCGCAGGAAAAGAAATCACAGAGATGCCGTCAGTAAAGGCGATCGAACGCGGCACAGAGCAAACCGAATCCCTCATAGAAATGTGAGGGAGTTGTGGTGTAGTGGACCCAGATACATCTTCGCTGGACAACCCGAAGTTGCCTGGAAAGGCACACCAAAGAGGGTGACAGTCCTTTAGGGATAATCCAGAAAGATGAGTTTTGGTGTTCCGGAGTAACGTGCGTTGGATATCGCGCGTGAAGCTGGGGAACATTCATCTCCAACTCTAAATACGTCTCGAGACCGATAGTGCAGTAGTAGCGCGAGTGAAAGCTGAAAAGTACCCTTGACGGGAGGTAAAAAGAGCCTGAAACCATCCGACTATAACCAGACATGGCGTTAAAGCGAAGAAGCTCGAAAGAGTGGAGCAACGTTTTGTCATCCGTTTTGAATAACGGGCCAGCGAGTTCTGATCAGTGGCGAGACTAAGGTTTTGAAAACCGGAGTCACAGGGAAACCAACAAGCACGCAACACCGCAAGGTGCGAGGTGCGAGGTGTGCTCGCCTGGAGTCACTGGTGGGATACCCGAAGCCAGTTGATCTATGCGTGGGCAGGTTGAAGCCCCTCGAAAGGGGGGTGGAGGACCGAACGGGTATTGATGTGCAAATCATTCCGATGACCTGCGTATAGGGGTGAAAGGCCAATCTAAACTGGAAATAGCTGGTTCCTCTCGAAACTTGTCGCAGCAAGACCTCAGCCGAGATAGATTGTGGGGTAGAGCGACCAATTAGGGGCTTAGGCCGGGAAACCGGTCGGCTCTTTGTTGAACTCCGAACCTGCGATCGTCGTAGACGCTGGGATTGAGGGCCTCTGGGGTAAGCTTGGGGTCCATAAGGAAATGAATCCAGCCTAGGGTTAAGGTCCCTAAATACCGGTTAAGTGAAACATGAAACTGAGTCCGTAGTCTAAGACAACCGGGAGGTGGGCTTAGAAGCAGCCATCCTTCAAAGAAAGCGTAACAGCTCACCGGTCGAGATTATGGGCCAGGAAGATGGACGGGTCTAAAGCCGGTTACCGATACCTTAGAGCACCGCAAGGTGATCTGGTAGAGAGGTGACGTGCATGGGTAGAAGTTTGGCCGTGAGGTCAAGTGGACCGTGCTCGTATAAGGATGCTGGTAGGAGTAGCAGCAAAGAATGGTGAGAATCCATTCCGCCGCAGGGGCCAGGGTTCCTCGGCAATGTTCGTCAGCCGAGGGTTAGCCGATCCTAAGACAACCCTTAATCGAAGTTGTCAAAAGGGAAGCAGGTTAATATTCCTGCGCCATGGCATTCATTGCCTAACGGGAGACACATCCGGATAGATCGAGCAGGGGTGTCAACCTGTTCAAGCGTTGAAGCCTTCGGAGAACCGTAATGGTGAGAAGTTGGCGAATGCGTGAGTAGGCGGACGAAGGTCCGCTTCGATCGATTCCCGGTGTCAATGAAAATCCCGTTAGTTTAGTTTGTCATGTTCGTACCAAGAACTGACACAGGTGCCCCTAGGTGAGAAGCCTAAGGCGTGTCGGCGTAATCGTAGCGAGGGAATTCGGCAAATTAGCCCCGTACCTTCGGTATAAGGGGTGCCAGCAATGAAGATTGCTGGTCTCAGTAACAAGGGAGCTCCGACTGTTTAATAAAAACACAGGTCACAGCTAGTCCGAAAGGATTTGTATTGTGGCTGAAGCCTGCCCAGTGACGGTATCTGAACCTCGGGTTCAACTGAGCGAAGGACCGTTAAACGGCGGGGGTAACTATGACCCTCTTAAGGTAGCGTAATACCTTGTCGCTTAATTGGCGACTCGCATGAAGGCCCAACGAGAGCTCTACTGTCCCCGCTTCGAAGCCGGTGAAACTGATAGTACCGGCGCACAATCCGGTATCTTCCACCTGAAAGCGAAGACCCCATGGAGCTTTACTGCAACCTGTTGTTGTGGTACGAGCCCCGATGTGTAGCGTAGGCAGGAGTCGTTACCAGGGATTGCCGCTAGGCAATTTCCGAGACAACAATGAAACACTGCCCTTCGGGACTCGTATCACTTACTCCTTCGGGAGGACAGCTATAGGTAGGCAGTTTGGGTGGGGCGCCACGCGCTCAAAAAGATAACAAGCGCGCCCAATGGTCAGCTCAGGCAGGTCAGAAATCTGCCGTTGAATGCAAAGGTATAAGCTGGCTTGACGCGGGTTGGGACAATAACAATCCGCGATACGAAAGTAGGGCTTAGCGAACCACTCAGCCTTCTGAATGGGGGCGAGTGATAACAGAAAAGTTACCCTGGGGATAACTGAGTCGTCGCTAGCAAGAGTTCATATCGACCTAGCGGTTTGCTACTTCGCTGTCGGCTCTCCCTATCCTGGCGGTGCAGCAGCTGCCAAGGGTGGGGTTGTTCGCCCATTAAAAGGGATCGTGAGCTGGGTTTAGACCGTCGTGAGACAGGTTTGTTGCTTTTTGGTGGAAGTGTTTTGATGCCTGACGGGAAGGATCCTTTAGTACGAGAGGAACAGGGATTCGTCGCCTCTAGTTCATCAGTTGTCTGGCAAGGCACTGCTGAGCAGCCACGCGATAAGGGATAAGAGCTGAACGCATCTAAGCTCGAAACTCCCCCGGAAAAGAGGCATCCGAGAACACTCATAAATGATGAGATTGATAGGACTGGGGTGTAAGTATCAAGGTCCTCCGAGATATTCAGCCCGCAGTTACTAACGTTCGCGCCGTGAAGTGTCGGCTTAACAGTCAAACGAATTGCATATGACACCTCTTCCAGTACATAATTTTCATAACAAATTAGTGTGGAAAGTTAATCGTTATTGCATCTAGGTTAGTTCTTCAAACAATATTTTTCAAAATAGCGTTAGATCGCTTGATGATCCTGTTAACCAAAAAAGTAATCCATCTGCTCGGAGCCCTTGCTTGACCAAAATCGAACTTGGAGTAAGACCGGGAGATGGACTCCGCCGAGTACCTACCGCCATTGGATTTATTCATAAGGGCGCCCAGCATTTCCTGGTACTCCAGTTGTCTAACTGCGTAGGGGTACAGCGAAAGGACGTCCAAAACCTTGAGCAACCCATACTTGGTCTCGGGGTACCTGACCTTCATGAACTGGCTGCCGATACCGAAACCATATGGGCGCCAATGCTCAGCCCTCCGGGCCCAATGCTCGAGCAGGAGGCCCACGGCGCCGTTCATCCTACCTTCCTCTTTTAAGGAAGCATACTGTCCGAAGAGCAGCAGGAGGTTCTGATTGTCCATAGGGCACGATTCGGTCTCTTGCAGCTTATTGCCCTTGGCTCGGCTGATAGCGCAGTGCCAGCCGCCGTCCAGCCTCTGCTGTCCCAGGGCTAGATCGATGAACTTGAGTAACCGGGGATCCTCTGCATAGCCCATCCTTGCCAAGGAGGAAAGGATTATCGAAGAGATGCAAAGATAGCTGCTCCTTGTACCTTCCTGAAGGATGAAGGATCCATCATCCCTCTGGAGGTCGAAGAGGCCCTCGACCTCAACCTCCAGCCCTAGCTGGGATATGCTCAGACCTATATCCGCTAGAAATGACAGATCCCAGTAGACGTTCCCCCCGCTGTTGTACCTCAGTGTTCCAGTTCCTAGCGCGGGAAATCCCGAGCTGTTGGCCTTAAGCCTATCCACGACGGCCTTGATGTCCGGGTCGTTCAGGACATCCGAGGGGTCACGTCTGCGATCGAGCAGTTGGGTCTCGACCGCGTAGCTTATCCAAGGAGGGCCCTCCAACAACCATGAGAGAACATCATCCGAGTCCGAGATCACGTGAATGATAGGCTCGTGATATGATTTGAAGGTGAGCGAAAAAAGAGAGGGCTCACCTCTCAGCGATCCCCAGCTTCTCTGACAATACCTTGATCATGTTGAAGAGCTCGTTGTAGTTCCTACGGCCAAGGTCCATCATCTTGCCGTTGGTAAGAGCGAGCTTGAGCGTTGTGGGCATAAGGATCTCCTTTCCCTCGTGGCTCACCTTGAGCCTGGTCACCACCATATGAGAGATCTTGTCCTTGGCGATGAAGCTAGGATATCCTCTGAGCTCTTCGAGGGCGGAGGTGTGTACCTCCACGCCCCGTGAGTATATGCGGACAGGGGTGCTCAGCCTCCTTCCGCGAGGGCTGACGATCTCGATAAAGTACACCATGAGGATCAAAGCAACGATGCTCATTGCCAGGTTGATCTGGTTAGCGGACCTCGACAGGTCGGTGGAGGTCAGGAGGTACAGCACGAAGATGAAGAAACCGATGGCCACGATCCGGCCGATGTTCTCCAGATATGACCATCTCTTCCCTGCCAGGACCTTGCGGGGCTGCAGCTTCTTAGGGATCCCCTCCGTGTACAGGAGCTCGCCCTTGGTGCTGTCGGTCTTCTTGGTCTTCGCCATCATCGAGGGTGAAGGTACACCTAATCAAGAAACTTTGCTATAGCTAGATACTGACGTCCTCGGGCACCATGGCCCGGAGCCGCTGGACCGCTTCCAGCTTCTCCCTCTTCTTGACCTTGGCCTCCTCCACTCCCTGTCGAAGGTAGGTGATGGTCTGGTCCATGGCCCGGCGGTCCACGGGAAACGGAACGCCATCCTTGCCTCCGACCGCGAAGGAGAACTTCACGGGATCGTTCCAGCTTGGACCGGCCCCGTAGATCAGCTCGCCGGTGAGGGCCAGGGCGCGCACCGCCGAGGGCCCCACTCCCCTGATCGCCAGCAGGTCCTCGTAGTTGGATGGTTGGAACTCGTATGCCATGCGTAGGGCCTTCCAGTTCACCGTCCTTGGCATGTCCAGCCTCAAAGGCTTGAAACCGCACCACTCATCGATGGTGGTCTGCCCCTTGGCGACCCTCAGAATGTCCTTCTCCAGCTTACCCACGCCGTCATTCACCAGGTCCACCGCCACCTTGCGGGACTCATCTGAAAGGGCGGAGGTCATGTCCAAAGTCCCCTCCACCCTGTTGCCCAGGATGCCGGTGTGAGGCTCCTCGATGAAGCCGCTGAGGTCCTGGGACGACCACTGATAGCGGCGGGCGTACCCGGCCTGGTCGGACATGCCCTGCTGAATGACCGTCCAGTTCCCCTGGTCATCGAAGACCAGAGCGTGGTGGTACAGCCTGTGCCCGTCCTGAATGGCCGCGTTGTCGACCTTGGCGCACATCCGTGATGCGTAGACCAGCCGGTCCTGGTGCTCCTCCGATAGGTCGTTGAGATCGGCGTGGAAGGCGATCTCCTCGGGAGTGCGGAGCGATACTTTTCCCTTGCCCCCTACTAGGACCAGGCCCTTCCTCCCCTCCAGCGCCTTCTTTAACGCTCCGCAGGTGACCGTGGTCGTACCGGAGGAGTGCCAGTCGAAGCCCAGCACGCAGGAGAAGGCCTGGAACCAGAAGGGATCGGCCAGCCTTCGTAAGTACTCCTCGCTGCCGAACTCTAGGAGCATTACGTCAGAGACGGAGCGGGCCAGCTTGACCATCCGGTTGAACAGCCAGCGGGGTGCGCTGCCTGTGTGCAGGGGAAGGTCGGAGATGCCGGTCCGGGCCATGAGGCATTTCACGACGACGGAGGGCATAAGCCTTTCCGACGGCCCTCCGTAAGTGCCGGGCCATCAGGGAGAGAACATCGTGGTGGTGGCCGTCGGCAGCACGCTCCGCAGCTTTCCCACGTGAGGGTTGAACAACCTCATCTGGTCCGGGAACTCCGGCTCGCGGCCGACCAGGGCGGAGACCACCTTGACCTCCACACGCCCCATCACCTTCCACGAGCCTCCGGAGTCCGATGAGGTGTCGGTCATGATTATGATCGGCAGCTTGAGCTTATTCCTCTCCACCTCGTCGAGCATCCCCGCGAGCAGGTCCAGCTCGGCCTTCTTGATGCGGTAGTCTACACCGTCCTTCCCCTTGTAGCCAGCCTCCCGCTGCCGCAGGAGCTCTGCCAGGGAGCTTCGCTTTGAGGGGATGTGGCGGTTCATCATCTCGAGCATCTTGCGGATCTGGCCTTCTTCCTGCATTCGCTCATCCTACCACCACGGGCCTCTTGAAACTTTTCATTCAATGCCTCACGCAATAATGGAACCTATTTCGATCGAGGCCGACCGTTAAGTATCATGGGCCACAATCCACAAGGGACACCATGAGCGATGGTAGCGAGGACCAGGGAGCATCGGGGGAGAGCAGGGAGCTACCCCTGGAGGAACATGCCACTTCGATGAACATCGAGATCGCCAGCTCGGAAGAGAACGACGATGGAAAGCTGATGGACCTCAGCTTCGATTGCAGGAAGGGCGTTCGGATCGGGGCGTACTTGATCGAGCCTCATGCCCCTGCGCCCTGGCCTGCGGTCCTCATGGTGCATCCCGCGCCTGGCGACCGCTCTTACTTCCTGGCGGAGGGGTGGAAGCTGGCAGGTCAGGGGATCGGGTCCCTCCTCATGGACGCGCCCTGGAGCGATCCGGCCTGGGGTACCTCGCTGACCGTGCCCGAGGACGCCATCAGGGCGGTGACGGTGAGCTTCCGCAAGGTGCAGAGGAGTATCGAGCTCCTGTCAACCCTTGATGACGTGGACCATGATAGGATGGGGTACTTGGGCATGAGCCTCGGGGCGTTGATCGGCGGCATAGTTGTCAGCATCGATCACCGGCTGAAGGCGGCGGTTCTGATGTCCGGGGTGGGCAGCTTCACCGACGTCGCATCTCTCAACGTCCCGGAGCTGAGCGGCGAGGCCCTCGACCGCTACCGCAGCATCATGGCTGCGATTGACCCCCAGACGTACATCGGGAAGGCGGCACCCACCCAGCTTCTTTTCCAGTACGGCAACCAGGACATCTTTCCCCGGGAGAAGCTGGTCGCCTTCGCCGAGGAGGGCAGCGAGCCCAAGAAGGTGATCGAGTACGAAGCGGGCCATTACCTGAACGAGCAGGCCAGGGACGATGCCGTCGCCTGGCTGGTCGAGGCACTGGGGCGCTGACCGGACCTGCCTCCTCGGGCCTGATGGGCGGCCGCCAGGGGCGGGTGTTCAGGGGGAGCGGTTATAATCAAATAGCTCCATAGATGGGCCGAAGTGAGATGAACAAGGAGAATAAGCCCGAGCTCCAGGCATTGCTGGAGACCCATCCGTGTTACAACGAGTGCGCTCACAGGAAGTTCGCCCGGATGCACCTGCCCATCGCACCCAAATGCAACATCCAGTGCAACTTCTGCAACCGCAAGTACGATTGCACCAACGAGAGCCGGCCAGGGGTGACCTCGGAGATACTGACCCCGGAGGAGGCCGTGGAAAAGATACGCTACGTGCGGACCAAGGTCCCTTACCTGTCGGTCATCGGCATCGCCGGTCCCGGGGACCCCCTGGCTAACGAGGAGACGTTCCGCACCCTGGAGCTCGTGGGCAAGGAGTTCCCTGACCTCACGCTGTGCCTCAGCACCAACGGGCTGAACCTCCCGCAGAGCGTGGACCGCCTGAAGGCTTTGAACGTTAGGTTCATAACCGTGACCATGAACGCCATCGACCCAGAGGTCGGCGCCAAGGTCTACGATTTCGTTCACTATGAGGGTAAGAACTACCGTGGCGTGGAGGCGGCCACCATCCTCCTCAGGAACCAGCAGGAGGGGATCAGGCGAGCGGCGGAGGCGGGAATGCTGGTCAAGGTCAATTCCGTTCTCATACCGGGCATCAACGCAGATCATATACCTGCGGTGGCGAAGAGGGCGAAGGAGCTGGGGGCGTACATCATCAACATCCTCCCGCTGATACCGGTCCCGGGCACCAAGTTCGAGAACCTCTCCGCGCCCACGGCCAAGCAGCGCAGGGAGTTGCAGGACATGTGCGAGGTGGACATCCGCCAGATGCGTCACTGCCGCCAGTGCCGCGCCGATGCCATCGGGCTCCTGGGCGAGGACCGCTCGGCGGAGTTCGCCCACTTCACCTGCGCCGCCCGGGCCAAGGGCGAGGAGGTCAACGTCCCGCTGGAGCTGGAGGGTAGCACCAAATACCGCATCGCCGTGGCCACCTCCGACGGGAGGACCGTGGACCAGCACTACGGCCATGCGGAGAGGTTCCGGGTCTACGAGGTGGAGGCCGGCAGGATCGAGGAAGCCGGGAGCGTGAACGTGAGCGGCCAGATGGAGGTCCCGCTTTTCGGTCCGGACCATCGCAGAAAGATGGTGGTAACGGCGGAGAGGCTCCGGGGGATGGACGCCGTGATCTCCGTCCAGTACGGCGATCCCGCGATCGGCGAGCTGCGCGAGAGGGGCATAATCCCCATAGAAGGACATGGTGATGTCCATGAGGCGCTCCGCCAGGCCGCGGACTCCATCTACAAGGAGAGGGCCGCGACCTTCGGGTGATCGACATGAAGGGTTCGGACATCCTAGTCAAGTGCCTCCAGGCCGAGGGCGTGGAGCGCATCTACGGCATACCGGGAGAGGAGAACCTCGACCTCATGGACTCGCTGATAGGCTCCGGCATCGAGTTCGTGCTCGCGCGCCACGAGAGCAGCGCGGCGTTCATGGCGGGCATGGTCGGCCGGCTCACCGGCCGTCCAGGGGTCTGCCTCACCACCCTGGGGCCGGGCGCGGCCAACATGGCCATAGGGGTTACGGAGGCCTACCTGGGCTACTGTCCCCTGGTGGCGATGAGCGGGCAGCTGCCGGCGGAGTGCCAGCGCTACCCGAGGAAGCAGTACGTGGACCTTCGTTCCATGTTCAAGCCCATCACCAAGGAGTGCATCTCGGTGCGCTCCGGTGACGACGTGCCCCACCTGACACGGAGGGCGTTCGCCCTGGCCACGGAGGAGCGTCCGGGGCCGGTTTTCATGGATCTCCCCCAGGACGTGATGGGTCAGAGCGCCGAAGGGGCTCCCCGGGAGATCGTTCCACGCGACACCATAGCGGTTCCGCCGGAGGCTCTGGCGATGGTGCGCGAGTTCCTGACCACGTCCCAACATCCAATGGTGCTCTCGGGCGCGGGTGTGGTTCGAGGCGGCGCGGGGGAAGCGCTGCGTCGGTTCGCCGAGGTGTGGAACCTGCCGGTGGCCATGACCTGGCTGGGCGCGGGCGTCATGCCTTTCGACCATCCTTTGAGCCTGGGCACCGTCGGTCTGAGGCGAGCGGACATGATGAGGGCGGCCTTCGAGGCCGCTGACCTCATCGTGCTCGTGGGCTTCGACCTGATGGAGTTCGAGCCGCAATACTGGAACATCGGGACCACGAAGAGGGTGGCGTATATCGGCAGTGCGCCCTGCGACATCGTACCGGGCTTCGCGCCTGACGTCCAGGTGATAGGGGATTTGTCCACCTCGCTGAGCTCCCTCGCCAACGCCGGCCGTCCCGGCACCTTTTGGACGGGCGCGCTCAAGGATGAGCTCGTGGGGATGCTGAACACAGTTCCCGAGGAGACCAGTGGGGTGAAGCCGCAGGCCATCGTGCGGGCGGTCCGAAGCGTTTTGGGGCGCAAGGACATCGTGGTCTCGGACGTGGGCGCTCACCTCATCTGGATGGCGCAGCGGTATCCGGTATATGAGGAGAACACGCTACTTATGAGCAACGGCCTCTTCCCCATGGGCGTTGGTGTTCCATGGGCCATCGCCGCCAAGCTCACCCACCCAGGCCGTAAGGTCGTGGCCTCGGTCGGCGACGGCAGCTTCGCCATGACCGGGATGGAGCTGCTTACCGCGAAGGAGCTAGGAAAGCCGTTCGTAACAGTTGTGTGGAACGACCATAGCCTTGATCTGATAAGGATAAAGCAGGAGAAGACCTTTGGACGGAGCCTCGGCACCTCGTTCAGCAATCCCGACCTAGTGAGCTACGCCCGGTCCCTGGGCGTTGAGGGTGCCAAGGTCAGCACGGAGGCGGAGCTGCAGGAAGCGCTGACACATTACCTTCGCGAGGATGTGTTGGCACTGATCGACGTGACAGTGGATTCCAGGGAGAACGCTAAGCTCAATCCCCGTTAGTGAACGATCTAGAACGAGACGAAGCGAGAAATATCCAAAAGGTTAATACAAAAGCTGACCTACCCGACCAGCATGTCGTCCGAGTTCGATCTCGCTTTCTTTCACGATAACGATTTCCACCGTCAGATCTGTCCCAAGTGCGGGCGGGCGTTCTGGAGCCAGGGGCTCCATCCCTCTTGCGGCGAGTCCCCCTGCGAGGAGTACAGCTTCATAAACAACTCGCCCATTAAGAGAGCGTACTCCAACCACGAGATGAGAGAGGAGTACCTCTCCTTCTTCGAGGAGAACGGGCACGGCCGCGTGGGCAGGTACCCCATCGTGGCCCGCTGGCGTGATGACGTGTTCTTCACCCAGGCCAGCATCTACGACTTTCAGCCTTGGGTGCTCAACGGGGTGGTGGAGCCTCCGGCAAACCCGCTGACCATCTCTCAGACCTGCGTGCGCTTCAACGACATCGACAACGTCGGCAGGACCGGGCGGCACTATACCTTCTTTGAGATGTTGGCCCACCACGCATTCAACAAGCCGGGAAAGGAGATCTACTTCAAGGACCGGACGGTGGAGCTGTGCCACCGCTTCTACACCGAGCGCCTCGGCGTGCAGAAGGAGAAGATGCGGTACATAGAGGAGTGGTGGGAGGGCGGCGGCAACTCCGGCCCCTGCGTGGAGGTCATCCTCGAGGGCGTGGAGCTGGCCACCCTGGTCTTCATGCAGTACCGGGAGACGCCGCAGGGGAGGGTGCCCATGGACATGACCGTCGTGGACACCGGCTACGGGCTGGAACGTGCGACGTGGATATCCCAGGGGACGCCGTCGGCGTACGAGGCGGTGTTCGGGCCTGTGGTCCAGTCCATCCAGAAGGCCGTAGGCATACAGCCCGACCAGCGCATCCTGGAGGAGTACTCCAAGGTCGCTGGGGCGATGAACATGAAGACCGCGGCCGATGTTCGCGACCTGCGCCAGAGGACCGCCGACCGACTAGGCATCTCCTACGAGGAGCTGCTGGCTAACGTTGGTCCCATGGAGAACATCTACGTCATCTGCGATCACAGCCGCGCCCTGGCGTTCATGCTCAACGACGGCGTGGTCCCGTCCAACGTGCGCGAGGGCTACTTCGCACGAATGCTGGTCCGCCGGGCGCTGCGCTCGATGCGCGCCCTGGACCTGAAGATGCCCCTCGCGGACATCGTGGCGATGCAGATCGACTACTTCTCCCCCCACTTCCCGGAGCTGGTGGAGAACCGGGAGGACATAATGAACCTGGTCAAGGTGGAGGAGCAGCGCTACTACGAGACGCTGGACCGGGGCCGCTCTATCGTCCAGAGGATGACCAAGGACCTCAAGGGGGCTCCCATAACCGTGGAGAAGCTCATCGAGCTGTACGACTCCCACGGGCTCAACCCTGAGATCGTCAAGGAGTTCTCTGACGTGCCGGTGGAGATACCTGATAATTTCTATATGCAGGTCGCAAAGCGGCATGAGGCCACCGAGGTGGTGGCGGAGAGGGACAAGGAGGAGGAGTTCCCCCAGAACATGCCCGAGACCAAGATGTCCTACTATGACGACCCAGAGGTCATGGCCTTCGAGGCCCGGGTGTCCGCGGTGATCAACGGTGCGGTGGTCCTGGAGCACACCTACTTCTACCCCGAGGGCGGGGGGCAGGAACCGGACTACGGGACCATGAACGGCATCGAGGTGAAGAACGTCCAGAAGGTACGGAACACCATCCTCCACTACCTCGACGGAGAGCACTCCATATCCGAGGGGGACATCGTCGTCTGCGCCATCAACGAGTCCCGCCGCAGGCAGCTAATGCGCCACCACACCGCTGCCCACATAATCAACGGCAGCGCCCGCACCATGCTGGGCAACCACATCTGGCAGACCGGGGCCCACAAGAGCGTGGACGAGGCACGTCTGGACGTTACCCACTATGAGAACCTCTCCGAGGAGCAGCGGGAGCAGCTGGAGAGGCGCTGTAACGAGGTGGTTCTGGAGGACCATCCAGTCCAAATAAAGTTCATGCCCCGAGATGAGGCCGAGGCCCAGTTCGGCTTCCGCCTGTACCAGGGAGGGGTGGTCCCGGGGAGGATCATCCGGGTGGTGAACACCACCGGTGTCGATGTCGAGGCCTGCGGAGGACTGCACTGCGACCGCACCTCCCGCGTGGGACCTATCCGCATCCTGCGCACCAAGCGCATACAGGACGGCGTGGTCCGAATCGAGTACTCTGCCGGCCTGGCCGCGGTCTCGGGCATGCAGTCGGACAAGGCCTGCGTGGATGCCCTCGCCGACAAGCTCAACGTCAACCGGGAGACGGTCCTGCCGGCGGCCATCAAACTGCTGGCGGACATGAAGGAGGACCGCAAGAGGCTGGAGGCGTTGACCGCCCGCCTCAACGACAACATGGCCGAGGCCCTGCTGGCCCGTGCGGTGCTGGTCGATGGTGTCCGGGTCGTGGTATACCGGGTCGATGAGGGGGAGGATCCCCAGGCCCTCTCCCTGTCTCTAACGTCCAAGCCTGGTGTTGTGGCCGTGCTGGGCGTGGCCAGCAAGAGCCCCAAGCTCTTCGTCTCGCGCTCGGCGGACCTCACCCTGGACTGCCGCCCCGTTCTCAAGGAGATCATGAAGCTGGTTGGGGGAGGCGGTGGGGGAAAACCGGAGTTCGCCCAGGGCGGGGGAGGCGACCCCTCGAAGCTCCCAGGCGCCCTGGAGAAGGCCCCGGAGATAGTCAGGGCGGCCCTGTCCCGTAAATAGGGTCCGGCACTCGCCGGGGGGCGTCGCTGGAGCCCTTCCAGCAATGCCCGCGGGAGCGTCTCGCCGTAGGGAAACGATTAAATAGGGACTTGCGTGTAGGGGAGACGCTCCATTAACTATATTCATAGAATGGAGATATTCGTTCAATTTCATTGGAGGTAGCTCTTTGGCGCAACCTGAAGGACAGGAAAAACCACAAAAGGCCGAGAAGAAGGAGAAGGCGAAGAAGGAGAAGGCGGAGAAGCCTGTAGAGAAGAAGGTAGATGAGAACTTCCGCTACATCGTCCGCATCATGAACAGCGATATCGACGGCAACAAGTCCGTACTCATGGGCATCCAGAACGTCAAGGGCGTGGGTCCTAGGGTCGCCGCCGTGATCGCGAAGAGAACCGGCATAAAGCCCTCCGAGAAGATGGGGGACCTGTCCGAGGCCCAGACTGATGCCATAGAGAAGATCATCGCCAGCTACCCTGAGTTCGCTCCCTCGTGGGCCGTCAACAGGCAGAACGATGTGGAGACCGGCGAGGACATGCACATTTTCGGCGTGGACCTTGACATCGTCAAGAAGGACGACATCAACCGTATGAAGATGATCAGATGCTACAAGGGCGTAAGGCACGAGCAGGGACAGAAGGTTCGTGGTCAGAAGACCCGGTCCAACGGAAGGACTGGCCTTACTATGGGAGTCAGCAGGCAGAAGGCCCAGCAGCCTGGCTCCTCAGCCTCGTCTGAAAAAAAGTAAGGAACAATTGAGCAGGTGTTAAAATGGGAGATCCGAAGTTCTCTCGGAGGTCTTTCGACGCTCCCTCTCACCCCTGGAGAGGAGAGAGGATCAAGACCGAGACCGAGATATGCAATGCGTTCGGTTTGAAGAGCAAGCGGGAACTGTGGAAGGCGCAGGCGGTGCTCAGGAACCTGAGGAACCAGTCCAAGCAGCTACAGGCCCGCGTTCGCTTGAACGATGAACAGGCCAAGCTGGAGGCGAGCCTCCTGCTGAAGAAGTGCGGCCGCATGGGCCTCCTGCCCATGGACGGAAGCACCCTCGATGATGTCCTCGGCCTTACTCCGGAAGCAGTGCTCAACCGCAGGCTCCAGACCATGGTACAGAGGAAGGGTCTCGCAGCCACCTGCAAGCAGGCCAGGCAGCTCATCGTGCACGGCCATGTCGCCATCGATGGACGCAAGGTCACCATTCCTGGTTACATCGTTAAGAGGAGCGAGGAGGAGAAGATCGCGTACAACGCTCTCTCGCCCATCTCCAACGATATGCATCCCGTCAGGACCGGCGTGCAGAAGGAGAGGCCCGTGGAGGCCCCTGCACCCATACTAGAGGAGAAGGTCAACTCCCAGCTTGAGAAGGTGGAGAAGGTTCTGAAGAAGGTCGCCGCAGACGTGGTCGAAGATGAAGGCGCCCCAGCAGATCTCCCTGACCTGACCGCTAACGATTCCAAGGAGGAGTGAACATGGGAAAGTGGGGTATCGCGCACATCTACGCAAGCTACAACAACATCATCATCACCTTGACCGACGTCACGGGTGCGGAGACCATCACCAAGGCCACCGGCGGAATGGTGGTCAAGGCGGCCAAGGACGAGTCCTCTCCCTACGCAGCCATGCGGGCCGCGGAGAAGGTCGCGGAGATAGCCAAGGAGAAGGGCATCGAGGGAATCCATGTCAAGGTCCGCGCCCCAGGCGGGAACAAGGCCACCTCCCCCGGCCCCGGTGCTCAGGCCGCCATAAGGGCCCTGGCCCGTGCCGGCATGAAGATCGGCCGCATCGAGGACGTGACCCCTATCCCCCACGACGGGACCAAGAAGAAGGGCGGCAGAAGAGGCCGGAGGGTCTGAGGTTGCAGACATGGACCTGAAGATCATCGACCTGGCCGAAAACCATGCTAAGTTCGTAATCTCGGGCATCCGCCCCGACATGGCGAACGCCTTGAGGCGGGCGCTCATGACCGAGGTCCCCAAGATGGCGATCGAGACCGTCGAGTTCCACCTGGGTCCTATCCGGGACGAGGACGGAAAGGAATGCGAGAGCGTAAGTCCGTTGTTCGATGAGATCATCTCTCACCGCCTGGGACTAATACCCATCCCCACCGACCCCGACCTTTATGTTTTCAAGGACAAGTGCACCTGCGAGGGCGAGGGATGCCCCAACTGCACCATCATGTACTCCCTCAACAAGAAGGGACCGTGCGATGTGTACTCCGGAGACCTGGAGCCGCTCGGCGGCCAGGAACTGCGCGTGAAGGACGAGCTAATCCCCATAGTTAAGCTGGGTCCCAAGCAGGCGTTGCTCATCTACGCCTCGGCGGAGCTGGGCACCGCCAAGCGCCATGCCAAGTGGCAGGTCACTTCCGGTTGCGGCTACCGTTACTATCCGACGGTGAACATCGATGCCGGCAAGTGCGACGCCTCCGCCGACTGCGTAAAGGTCTGCCCCCGGGGGGTCCTGGAGAAGAAGGACGGAAAGGTCGTGGTCGCTAACCTGGAGGCCTGCATACTGTGCGGCGCCTGCGTGGATGCCTGCATCAAGAACGCCATCAGCATTCACGGCGATGACAGCAAGTTCATCTTCGAGTTCGAGACCGACGGGTCCATGTCCTCGCGCGACACCCTCCGCAAGGCCTTCGAGGTCCTGGAGAAGAAGTTCGATGACTTCCGAGAGGATGTCGGCAGCCTCATAGAGGGCTAAACGCCTTTTTTCCTCATTATATTCTTTAGGTCAATTGAATAATAAACAGCTTTGATGTCACATTCTATGCATCAATGCTCAGTTATATAGCCAGCACACCCAGTTTTTTCTGTCTGAGCCCCGCACAAAAATTCATGGACAATTTAGATATATGTTGAAACAAATCAATAACCACCTAGAACAACAGGGAGGATAAAAGATGGAAATGGACAAGTACGTTTGCCCGATCTGTGGATATGTTTACGACCCGGAGCAGGGGGACCCCGAGCACGGGATTGCTCCTGGAACCGCCTTCGAGGACCTGCCCGAGGATTGGGTCTGCCCATACTGCAACACCCCCGCGAGCAGCATGATGAGCTTCGCCTCCGTCATGGGCGGCTGAACAATATAGAACAGGCCCGCCAGGGTCTACAATACCCTTATCCTTTCCACTTTCTTTAGAAATTTTTCTGAATGCTTCACATGAAGTCGGTGAGCTTGCACTTCTTCACCTTATCGGACTGGAACAGCGAGCGCATGGACTCCTCGACGATGGCTATGCGCTGCTGGGTGTAGGTGTCCAGTTCGAACTTCTCGCTGATCTCCTTGGTGATGTCAAGGTACTTCTTGACGCTCTTCTCGTGCACCGTGAGGGTGAGGTTGTTGCCGCAGTAGCAGTGACCGCAGAGGGGGATGCGCCGGTACTTCTCACCGCACTTGGTGCAGCGCAGCGACTGCGAGGAGAAGGACTTCAGGTTCCCGATCATGTCCGGCAGGAAGTGTTTGGTGATCACGCGGTAGACCACGTCCTTGGCGTCCACGGCCCGGATCTTGCGAGCCAGCTCCAGCTGGGCGTTCATCTTGTCGATCATCGTCTCCAGCGTCTTGTACGCGGACTCCCTCGGTCCCTCCGATATGTCCATCGTATCGTGGGTGAAGCCGAAGCTCTCGTACTGAAGGGTGGAGCTGATCCGCCCCGCTACCTGGTCCATTATCGAGTCTATCTCCTTGGGGTGCTTGTACTCCATGCACGCCTGGTAGAACTCTAGGGGGTACTCCCACAGCACGTCGATGTTGTGAGCCTCCTTGTCGATCTCGTTGGGGTCGAGCCTGGTGGTCAGAACGAGGGGGGCGTCCATCAGGCCGCCACGGGTCCGCGGGAGGAACTCCTTGGAGAAGTTCAGCAGACCATCGAGGAGCAGGATCACCGAGTCCTCGTCCCCATCGGCGTTCCGGCGCTTGGCAGCGTGGAAGAAGGGATGCCCGTAGCCCACACTGGTCCGGGTGTAGCCGATGATGCGACAAAGGATGCCGCCCGAGGTATGAGGGGCCAGGCCTATGGTCATCTGCCCGATGAGGTCATCCCGGGATGAGGCCTTATAGAACGGAGCGAGGCCGTAGTACTTCTCCAGCAGGTCATCTATGAAGTTCGCCACCTTGACGAGGTAGTCCCCACACGACTCCGCGGGGATGATGTCCTGGACCCTGAGCTCGCACAGCTGCTCCGGTGAGGTCAGCTCCTTGCCGAAGACGTCCTTGCTGTAGCCCAGGGCGATGGCCTTCTCCACGCTGAGGCCGATCTCCCGAGGGCGGAAGTGGGTGAGGGGCACGTCCGTCATGTCGTAGCGGATGGTGCCGTCCTTGAACACGAAGATGTCATGCACGGCGCGCAGAAGCCCCTTCTCCAGCGCCTCCGGCGTCTTGTTCTTCGAGATCATTCCTTGAACGCCCTTGATCTCCGGGGCGGTGGTCACCCCCACCCTGGCCATAGCGCTCTGGAGCAGCTGCGCCAGGTCGATGCGCTGCACGCTGGGGCGGTTGACGGTGAAGGTGTGGGCCCCGCACTCCGCACAGGAGCACTGGAAGGTGTTCTTGCCGCACTCCGGGCACTGCCTTAGCCCCATCTCCGCCTCCACGCGGGACTGGCCCACCGCGGTGGACACCAGCCGCTGCATGCCGCCGCTCTGCCCCAGTGGGAACAGGGCGTGAGGCGGGGGCTTCATCTTCCTCTCCTTGGCCTTCTCCGGCCTGGCCATGCGGGAGCCGATGCGGGTCACCGCACGGGCCCTCACCTCCAGTCCCAGCGCCTGAGACACCGCCCGAAGTGAGGGGGAGGAGAACGCCGCCTCGTCCTTGGTCCCGGGGTCCTCCAAAGCTGCCCTCTCCACTAACTTGGACCCGTCCACTCCCAGGCCCAGGCCCTCCACCAGGGGGAGGGCGTAGTGGTCAAATGCCAACATCGTGGCGCTGGCCGTGTGCAGCGCACCCAGGGTCTCCAGCGTACGCTTGGTGGCCGGCTCCCTCTTCACTGTGAGCCTGCCGTCCCTCCAGGTGCCGGTGGTGAGCACGTGCTGCCTCAGGACCTTCAGCTCGTCCAGGGGAACATCGAACCAGAAGAGGTTGAAACGGGGGTGTAGGGGCACGCCGTAGGTCCGGGAGATCTCCTTGGCACGCTCGTAGGTGGGCTCCTTCCAGTCGTCCGGAAGCTCGGTACGGGAGGCCAGCTCCACCTTGTACCACTCAGGGGCGTACGCCCCGGGGGCCAGGAGGTGATTGTTCTCCATGAACTCCCCATAGGCCAGCAGGACCTCCCCCAGGTCCACGACCTCGGCGATGTCGGGCCGGTAGCGCTTCGCCTCCTTGCTGCTGTTCGCCTGCACGAGGTCGCCGTTCCTCAGCAGGAGGATGGGACCCTCGATGCTGTCGCACGGTGTGACCGCCCCCGCCTTGCCCGGCCTCTCGATCTTGATCTGGGTGCCCACGGCCAGGAAATCATCCAGGGCGATCATGGTAGCGGGGTTGATGGCCAGGGCGGCGAGCCCGGTGGTCCTTCCCCGCCCGTAGCGGAGCCTCAGACCGCCGAGGCGGGAGGGATGGGCGATGACCGGTCGTCCGGCCACCATGTCCTTGAGGAACTTGGCATCGGGAACTATCTTCTTCACTCCCTTGTCGTCCCCCTTGTCGTCATGGCGCTTCTTCCATGCCATGTACTCGTCGATGAACTCCCAGCCATCGATGCCCAGCTTCTTCACGTGCTTCTGGATCTTGGGCGCCTTGAGGCACATGCCCTCGGCGATGACCAGGCAGGCGCCGCCTCGGACACGGTTGGTCTCGATCCGCGGCAGGTCCCGGAAGCCGGATATCTCCATCTCCTCCGTGCCCTCGCCGTCCACGCACACCGGGCAGCCGCTGGCGATGATCTCGATCTCCTCGTTACCGGGCATATACTGGAGGTGCTGGCACTGCTTGTAGAGGGGGATCTCCTCCTTGAGACGCTGGACCTCGCTGTCGGTGGGGATGTACTTCCCGATGCCTATCTCCCTCCGCACCACGTCACCGATGAGGACGCTCAGTGCCTGCCCCGTTCCTCCCGCCGCCCTGATGGGCCCGGCGAAGGAAATGGCCAGGTACTCGCTTCCGTCGGAGTTGCGGCCTATGCTCACCCCGGCGATCCCCTCTAACGGCGCCACCAGTATGCCCTCGGTGAGGACGGCGAGGCCCACCCGGACCGCACGGTCGATGGCGTCCTCGCGGCTCTTGGCGGGCGCGGTGGCCATCTCCTTGGCCAGGAGCAGGGAGACCTCTTCGCGGTTATGGTCCTTGGACAGCTCCCGGATGCGCTCGGCCACGCCCTCCACGTGCCACGCCTCCAGTAGCTTCTCGCAGCGGGAGGCGAGGTCCTCCGCACGGGGTATCTCCACGAACACCTCGGGGTCGAGGCCGCGGGAGCGGGCCCTGCGGGCGATGGAGTAGCAGCGGTCCGCCTCTGCGAACATGGTTGCGAAGTACTCCTCCATCGCCTTGCTGCATGCGACACCGGCCATTGCTCTCCTGCTCCTCCACCCGTTGAACGCTTGTAGCCACAGGTAGAAGATAAACTGCTCGCTCGCTAACTGACAATTGGGAATCGATGGGCCTATGTGGGCAGCTTATCGAGGTCGGTAACGCGCTGGGAGCGCAGGACCGACTCGACGTTCTTCATGAGCTCGTCCACGCCCTCGCCTGTCAGCGCGGAGATCCTCGGACGCCCGGTGGGCTTCCCCTCAAGGTCGGCCTTGTTCTCCACCTCGATGAAGGGAATGTCCGGGAAATTGCTCCTGATGGACTCCAGGAGGGCGAGCTGCCGATCGATGGTGTACCCGCAGGTCTCCGAGGGATCGATGATGAACACGATGACATCCGCCAGGTAGCGCAGCGCCAGGACCGCCTGCAGCTCGATGGCGTTGCGCTTCTCCAGCTCCCGGTCCAGCAGTCCCGGGGTGTCGATGACCTGGTAGGTGCGCCATCCGCTCTTCATGTGTCCGATCACCACGCCCTTGGTGGTGAAGGGATAGGGGGCGATGGCCGGCTTGGCCGAGGATACACGCTCCACCAGCTGGCTCTTCCCCACGTTAGGATAGCCGGCGATCACGATGGTCTGCACTGCGGTGTCGATGGCGGGCAGCTGCCGGAGCATGTCCCTGGCCTTCTGGCAGAACAACAGGTCCGCGTCCACCCTCTTCACCACCGAGGAGAACCTTCCGTAGAACTCCCTGGTGGCCTTGGCCACCTCATCTATGGAGGGCGCCTTGCGCACCCTCAGGAGGTACTTCCTCTGCAGGTCGGAGCACTTCTCCGCGCACCACGATATGTTAGCCAGGGCCCGCTTGAGCTTGTCGTGACCTATTATGACGTCTATGAGCTGGGAGTAGAACTCGTCCTCCCGTTCCATCTTGGGGAACGCCCGCACGTACTTCAGAAGCGTGGTGGTGGTCATGTCCCCTATCCCCGTGATCTTCGCTATGTTGGTCTTCTTAACATGGTCGAATGGAGCGGCACCGTTGACCTCGGCCCGGGAAGCTCGGGAGTAGGCCCGGTCCAGAAGCTCCTGGGCTGTCATGATGGTGGGGATCTGTCGCTTCCAGTTCTGCATGTGCGAGCATATAGGGAGGAAGTTATTAAGCTATCACTTGGCCATGGAAGGGGGATGAGCCGAGGGGTAAAGTGCCAGGTCTGGATGACCGAGGACGGTCGCCCTATATTGGGGGAGGAAGGGGCGGAGCTGCTCGCCGAGGTACGGGAGAAGGGCTCCCTCGCGACAGCGGCCGAGGCCGTGGGCATGACCTTCCTTGAGGCCCGCGAGGTCCTGAGCGGCATCGAGGAGGCCATAGGCAATAAGGTGGTGTTCACGATGCGGGGAACGGAAGGTTCCGTGACCGCTCTCACCGCCGAGGGGGAGGCGCTGCTCGAGGAGTACCGCAACAAGAAGCGACGCGTAGAGGAGCAGCTGGAGCACATGTTCCGGAACCCTACCCTGACGGCCGACGGCATCGTCCTGGTGAACGGCCGCATAGTGCTCATAAGGAGGGGGAACGAACCCGGGAAGGGGAGGTACGCACTCCCCGGGGGCTTCGTGGAGTACGGGGAGAGGCTGGAGGACTGCGCTGTGAGGGAGGTGCTGGAGGAGACCGGTCTGCGCACCGAGCCCCTGGACCTGGTGGGCATGTACTCCGATCCCGATCGTGATCCACGGGGACATCTCGTCAGCGCCGTGTTCTTCCTTCGTTCGATCGGGGGAGAGCTCAAGGCCGGTGACGATGCCCAGTCCGTGGAGCTGTTCGACTTGGACCGGCTACCGCCCCTGGCCTTCGATCACAAGAGGATCATCTCGGACTTCATGCGCTCGAGGTCCCTTGGCCGTCGATGATACCTGCGGTCACAACGCAATAACGGGCTAGAAACCTTTTTTAGCCGGGGGGGGCGTATTATCGAGGTATGCTCCAAGAGGACCTGGACTCTCGCATTCTCCGCATGCTGCAGCGTAACGGGAAGCTTACTTACGAGGAGATCGGGGCCATGGTCGACCGTTCACCCTCCACCATAAGGGACCGCATACGGAAGCTGGAGGAGGAGAAGAAGATCCTGGGGTACTCAGCCATAGTGAACCAGGAGAAGATCGGCATCAATGCCGACGCCTATGTCTCCGCGGACGTGGCCCCGGAACGATCGCAGAACGCCATGGCGGTCCTGTTCTCAATGGAGAACGTGTCCGAGATACTCCGGGTGACCGGGGAACGGCGCATCATGTTCCGCATCCGAGCTGCCAGCAACAGCGAGCTGATTGATACCATCGACCGCAAGATACGGCCTCTGGGTTTCGAGAACATCGAGGTGACCATGGTCCTGGAGCATGTGGTCCGCTACCCGGGCCTATAGGTTGTCGATGTTGGCGGTCTCCGATGTCCACGTCATGCCGACGCTGCCCCGGCCCCGGGGCGATCTCCCCATGGTGCTGTTGGCCACGAGCCAGAACTGACGCGCGAGCTTTCCGTCCTCCAGCACCAGCTGGTTAACTCGCATCACCCGCTCCAGCTGCTGTGTGGTCAGGTCCGAGGCCTTGTACTGCCCTATGAGCGTGAGGTTGGAAGGCAGTCCCGACAGGGGTAGGGTGGATTGATGTATTATATGCGCCTCGAAGTCATCAGGCTCATCCTTGAGCCACTCCAGGTCCCAGATGGCCACCAGACCTCTGTAGCCTTCGCTCGATGCCCTATCACGTTCAATGTTTATGACATCCCTGAGAGCTTCCGCCCTGAACCTTCCGGACGCGTACAGGGGCCGCCTGGCCGGTACGACGATGAAGCGTCCCTCCTCTATCGCTGCATCCAGGAGCCGGGAGCGAGACTGACCGGGATCCTCATCCCACCGGTCGCTTATAAGCACCAGCCGCGACTCATCATCCATCCAGTTGAGCATATCGATGATGACCCGCCCCTGGTCTGCCTTGGAGTGGTAGATGTGAGCGGCGTGGTCCCCGACGCGGAGGTCCTCGTACCATTTCCTGGTGGTCAGCCTCTCATCCCCATGTAAAGGTTCATCGGTCACCATCAAGGATCTTCTCCAGGCGCTGATCGACCATGCCCCAATTGACAACGTTCCAGAAGCCAGAAGTGTAGCGGGCCTTCTCGTTCCTGTAGTCAAGGTAGTACGCATGCTCCCAAACGTCCATGACCAGGAGGATGCGCTGGTCCGGTACCGCGAACAGGTGGTGGTCCTTGATCTGAATGATTAGGGGACGCTTGGTGTGCATGCAAAAGGTCAGCACGGCCCAGCCGGAGGACTCGACAGCGTTGGCGGTCTCCGTGAACTCCTTCACGAACCTCTCGTAGCTCCCGAACTCCTTGTCCAGGACATCTCCTATGCGTCCGCCAGGGGTCCCCCCGCCTCCGGAAGAGGTGGGGGCCATATTCTCCCAGTACAGCGAGTGCATGATATGACCCCCGACGTTGAAAGCCAACGCCTGGGGCTCGCATTTCATGTTCAGGACCGTGCCATCGCTGCGAGCCTTCTCCAGCTTCTCCAGCAGGGAATTGGCCTGGTTGACGTACTTCTGGTGATGGCCGTCATGGTGTATCCTTAGCAATGCTTCGGACAGGAAAGGTGACAGGTCTCCATATCCATAGGGCAGTTCTGGGAGGGAGTATTTCATACCATTATCCACCATGATATCTGCCAATAGCTCAGAGCTTCCCGTATATTTAATTTTTCTAAAAAAAGTAGAAAAAGGGGTCCGTCCAGGACCGTTCACAGGGATCGGTAGCAGAACCACCAATCGTAGTTATCGTACGTCTTCTTCCGCTCCTTGGCCGTGGCCTCATCGGCCGCCGATCTGACGATGACCTTGTCGCCCAGAAGCTCGTTCCTGGGCCAGTTCGCTGGCATGGACACGTTGTTGGCGTCAGATATCTGGAGGGCCTTCAGGGCACGAAGTATCTCATCCATATTGCGCCCGACCTCCTGTGGATAGTATATTATGAGCCGTATCACACCCTTGTCGTCTACGATGAACACCGAGCGCACGGTATTGCTCCCCTTCCCCGGATGCAGCATGCCCAGCCGGTTCGCGACCGTCCCCAGGGCATCGGCGATGACCGGAAAGGGGACCTCCACGTCCAGGTTCTCGTTGATCCATTCCACCCACTTGATGTGGGAGTGCACCTGGTCGATGGAGAGGCCGATCAGCTCGGTGTTGAGCTTTTTGAAATCATCGCTCATCTTCGTGAAGCTGTAGAACTCCGTGGTACAAACAGGTGTAAAGTCCCCGGGGTGGCTGAACAAGATGAACCACTTACCGGCCATGTCCTCAGGCAAGGTCATCTTGCCATGAGTTGTCCATACCTCCATGTGCGGGAACTTGTCTCCGATCAGGGCGGTCCCCCTCTCAGTATCCTTCGGATCTACCATTTTCTCACCTGACGTATGTGGGAGTTCATGGTTCATATGTGATTTCCCTAACACGTCAAACATTCAGAGTTGAGGGGGGGCGCTTCTTCGACCCTGGGATATTTGGAGATGTGCGTTCCGGAACGGGAGATAGGGGGGTGGATCAAGTAAGAGGCATCTTTCATATTGTCATCAGCCCCACAGGGGCTGCGGTCTTGGACCATCCACCACGCTTATCTATCCAGAGATGCTCTAGTGGCGAGGCTTAGGCAGGCAGGTTTGTCCCATGGGCATGGAGCGCAGGGAGAAGTGGATAGTCCTATTGATCACGTGCGTGGGGGCCATGATGGGCCCTCTCGATTCCACCATCGTGAGCGTCTCCCTGCCCACGATCTCCCAGGTGCTGGAGATGGACTACGCCGCATCGGTGTGGATACCCACGTCGTACCTGGTCGCCCTGGCGGTCCTCCTGCTGACAATGGGCAGGCTCTCCGACCTCTACGGCAGGAAGCCCATCTTCATCGTCGGCTTCGGAATCTTCGTCCTCGGATCGTTCCTTTGCAGCATAGCCGCAAGCGGAAGCCAGATGATCGCCTTCAGGGCCCTTCAGGGATGCGGGGCCGCATTCATCACCGCAACCTCCGCGGCCATCATCACCGCCGCCTTCCCGCCCCAGGAGAGGGGCAAGGCACTGGGGATAAACGCCATGTCCGTGTACATCGGGCTGAGCCTGGGTCCTCCGCTGGGAGGGTTCCTCACCGGCGCATTAGGCTGGCAGTCAATATTCTGGGTCAACATCCCCATCGGGGCTGTGGTCATCGCCCTTGCGCTGTGGAAGCTCCGGGAGACGAAGAACGATGCTCCGGTGAGACCTTTCGACATTCCCGGCGCGATGACCTTCGGGGCAGGACTGGCCGCTCTGCTGGTGGCACTTACCCTGGGCGAGGACTGGGGCTGGGGGTCCCTTCCCATAGTCAGCCTCCTTGCGGTCGCGGTCCTGGGCTTCTCCACGTTCCTGATTATCGAGCGCAGGAAGGGGAGCGATGCCATGTTGGACCTCAACTTGTTCACCGATAACCGCCTGTTCGCGATGGCCAACGTCTCCACGCTGCTGAACTACACCGCCTACTTCGGCATCTCCTTCCTAATATCCTTCTACCTCCAGCGGGTCCTCGAATATGATCTGTACCTCTCCGGCCTGGTCCTTCTCTCCATGCCCCTCATAATGAGCGTGCTGTCCCCGCTGATGGGCTGGGCCTCCGACCGCGTGGGGTCCCGGGTGCTGGCCTCTGCGGGAATGGTCGTTATCGGAGTAGGGCTGCTGCTGCTCAGCACTCTGAACGTAGATTCCTCCACAGGCAGCCTGGTCGTCTACCTCTCCATCTGCGGCATAGGCATGGGCATGTTCTCCTCCCCCAACACCAGTGCCATAATGGGCAGCGTGAGCAAGAGGCAGCTGGGAGTGGCCTCTGGCACTGTGTCTACCATGCGCAGCGTGGGGCAGTCCCTTAGCCTGGCCATCATGGTCGCCGTGGTGGCTAGCGTGGCCTCCCCGGCGGTGGTCTCGGAGCTGTTTTCCAGCAATGTCGGCTCCATCCCCCCGCAGGTGGCCGAGGAGTTCGTCAGGGGCATGGTGCTGGCGTTCCAGGTGGCGGCGGTGATAGCCTTCCTGGGCGCGCTGACCTCCCTGGCCCGCGGCCGGAGGACCGCTGCCCCCGAGCTCAAGGATAAAGTGGGGGAGAAGGGCGTTCAGGTATGAGCGGAGCACCGTGCTTTCGCTCCCGGCGACCGCATGGCTGAGCACCGGGCCGTACTCTCACCAAAAACCTATTATGCGTTCCTTTTTTACCATCCCTCATGGCCAATCTCAACGTGGCGGTCATCGGCCCCAACGACTACGCCAAGGACCTGGGCAAGAAAGGCACCGCCTCAGACATCACCCTGTACGATCTTAAGCAGGGCACGGACACGGTCACCTTCATAGAGGCGACGAAGTACCCCGATCGCCTTGCCCCCCTGTTCTACACCGCCTCCATGGCCGACCTCGCTCTGGTTGTCATTGACGTCATCAACTCCCAGCTGGGAGAGTGCATGGTCATGCTGCACTGCGCCAACGTCAGGAAGGGCTACATCGTGCTGCGCAACTACCTCACGCCCGAGCAGGTGGCACCCCTTACCAAAGGCACAGTCCTGGAATCCTACAGGTTCATCGAGGACGACAAGAACGCCATCAGGGAGAGGCTGCTGGAGGAAACAAGGGCCGTCGCCCCCCAGGTGGGGCAGGGGAAGGGGGCGGTCACCATCGACCACTTCTTCAACGTTAAGGGCGTGGGGACGGTCATCCTGGGCACGGTGGCCTACGGCAGGATCGTTCGCCATGACGACCTCAAGGTGCTCCCCACTGCAAGGACCGCGTTGGTGCGCTCCATCCAGAAGCACGATGACGACTTCGAGGATGCCGTGGCCGGCGATAGAGTTGGGCTGGCGCTCAAGAACATCGACGTGGAGCAGCTGGACCGCGGGCACGTGCTCACCTTGGACGATAAGGTCCTATGCCGTAGTGACATCACCGCCCCGGCGGAGCTGGTCAACTACTGGAAGACACCCCTGAAGGAGGGCATGGTCCTGCACCTTGGTCACTGGATGCAGTTCATCAGCGCCCGGGTGGAGTCCGTTCAGGACAGCGGGGACTTCCGGCGGCCGACGGTGAAGCTCTCCCTGGACAAGCCGGTGGTGCATCCCCCGGGGAGCAGGGCGGTCCTGATGTACCTTGAGGGCGGGAAGCTGAGGGTCATCGGCTCCCTGGCCCTTGCCTGATAGCCGCGGTGGAACCTTCCCTTCACCCTCGTTCCTCGGGGGCTCAGTTCTTCCGCACCAGGTACTCGGCGATCCCGTAGCCCTTCTGGCCGTTGAAGCTGTACTCGGCGAGGGTCTCGTGCATCACGGACATGCTCTTGCCGTCCCGTCCGGGGAAGGGCATCATGACCTCACGCATGACCTCAGCGGTCACCTTGTGCTTTCCGCCATCCTTGTCCACCAGGTTCATGGCCAGAGACCGGGGCGTTCCGTCAGGGTCAATTACCGTGCGGATGTCCGCCTTCACCAGGGGGATGTTCCTGCCGTTCATGTGGAAGAAGCCTGCTGACACCTCTCCGCCCTCCACGAACAGCTTGGTCACGTTGAGGGCCAGGGTCCGGGAGAACTGAGCGGTAAGCCAGATCCACATCTTGGGAGCGTTCCAGTCCCTCACCCCCCAGGAGTGGTCCCGCTCCCCCAGGCCCTGGATGTCGAAGTGCTCATCCCCGACGGTCAGCGTTCCCTTGGCCATCCCGAACTGTTCCAGGTGCTCGGAGGCGACGTTCCTGGACATGGCCTCGCCCTCCTTGTCCACGCTGTCCCGGTAGTCGTACATCTTGTTGAGGGACTCGAACTCCAGGGAGAAATTGATCTTCACCGGCACCGGCCCCTTGTCCTCCATTCGGGCCATGGCGCCGTTGAACTCCAGCTTCCACCGCTTCTCCGGCTCCAGCATCTGGAAGCGCAGGGACCTGACGTTCAAGCTCCCGTCCCCCAGCACCTCCATCTCCTTCTTGCCGATGACCGAGCCGTCGGGCATCATAATGAAGCAGAACATCGAGCGCTCGTCCATGTTCGGCTTCAGCCCTATGCGCATGAACATGCACAGGTCGTGTCCCTGGTCATAGAGGTTGAAGTAGTAGCTCTCGTTCCATTCCTTGTCCGCTCCCGGTCGATGCATCGTGTCGCTGTTCGTTTTCATTCCTCCCCGATTATGTAAATGGTTCCGTCGTTTCCGTCAAGGGTCACACGCTGGCCGGTCCTGAAGAACGAGGTGGCGTCCTTGACCGCGGTGACCGACGGGATCCCGTACTCCCTGGAGACCACCGCCCCATGGGAGAGTATGCCTCCGGTCTCGGTGACCAGCCCGCCCAGCTTGGAGAACACCGCCGTCCATCCGGGATCGGTGTTGGAGGTGACCATTATCTCCCCCTCCCGCACCGAGGGCAGGCTCTCGATGGTCTCCACGACCCTGATCCTTCCCGTGACCACCCCCGGGCTCGCTGACACGCCGGTGACCCTGACGGTATCGGGACCGCGGACCACGGTATCGTCGAACTCCACGTTGCCCCTGAGGAACTTCGGCGGCAGGACGCCCTCATAGCGGTCGAAGTCGACCCGACGCTCGGCGACCAGCGCCTTCACGTCTCCGCCCTTTTGCAGGAGCTCGAAGGCCTCCTCCTTGGTGAGGAAGAATATGTCATCCTCCCTCTCCAACGAACCCCTGGAGGCGAGCCTGCGCCCGTACTCCAGGAACAGGACCCTCCAGCGGTAAATTATGTGGTCGAGGTAGAAACGCTGGTTCTCCCGGAACATGAGATATGTCTGTGCGAAGTGCAATACCGGGCGGAACACCATATTGCGAAGGTAGCCGTAGCGGAGGCGGGCGATCTTCTCCAGGACCGCCTTCTCCGTCTCCTTCCTCTCCCTGATCCGCTCCCTCTCCAGCTTCTCCAGGTCCCCTATCTCAGAGGACATCAGGGAGCGCACCACGTCGATCACCAGCGTGGGGTCGTCAGCCCAGCGGGGGAAGTACATCTCTCGGGTGTGGGAGCGGTGCCCGTAATCCTTCAGGAAGGCCTCGAGTTCCTGCCCGAACGACCGCATCCCTGGATCCACGGCCAGGGCATCCAGTACCTCCCGGGAGCTGGAGGAGGTCAGCCGACCACGGACCGCCTCATCCTTCTGAGCGGCCCTGGCCAGCTTGGCGATGGCGATGTTGGTCTTGATGGTCTTGTTATCGTCCAGCCCCGAGATGAGCTTGGAGTACAGGACCCCGCTGCGGTCGTCCAGCCAGTCCATGAGCCACCTCTTCACCATGAGGTTGGTCCCAATGGAGTGGGTGACCATCCCGTAGCGGATGAGCTGGAAGTGCTTGATGGACGCCTGCCGCAGGGTCATGTACTCCGCCTGCAGCTGGGCATCGTCCAGTGCAGCGAGGTCCAGGGAGTCGAATCGCTCGGCCACCTTCATGAACGAGGCGGCCCATTTCTTGTAGGCCTTGTCGGTTCGAAGGATCACACCCTCGTTGTCCAGGAGGGTGATCCGGACCTCGGCCCAAAGCCGCGCTGCGATCTTGGTGTCCGCCCGGGCGATGCGGTCCTGGTCCTTCTGGGGGAAGTAGTTCAGGAGTTCGTTGGTGCGGGAGAACTTGGGGTTGTAGGTGAACACCTCCTCCAGCACCGAGGCGTTGAAGTAGATGTGCCCTTTGTGGACCTTCAGCAGCTCCTTGTCCGTGAGCGACCAGTAGCCCATGATCTCCGAGCCCTCGTGGTTGACGTACTTGGTCAGCATCTCCCCCAGCAGGGAGAAGAACAGAGGGGAGGTGACATCGGACCAGTACTCGTCGCCATAGCCGCGCGTCCACAGGGTGTCGTCGTCCTTGGGGAGGTTCGTGATGGGTCTGGACTGCAGGATGTAAAGGTGGTCGCTTTCGATCGCCCATTCCACGTCCTGGGGGGCGCCGAAGTACGACTCTATCCTGCGGCCCATCTTGGCGACCATGGTGATCTCGTCGGTGGTGAGCGACGGCGCCATCTGCCTCTCCTCCGTCATCCTGACCGAGCGCGAGCCGTCCCCGGAGAGGAAGATGCCGGTGACCTTGCGGTTCACCGTTCGCTCTATCAGCTTCCCGGTGAGCTTGTCGCAGATGTGTCTGTCAGGTGTGACCAGCCCCGAGGCGATGGACTCCCCCAGGCCCCAGGAGGATTCGATTATCATGCGGTCCTTCCTGCCGGACACCGGATCAGAAGTGAACATGATCCCTGAGGAGCGGGCGTCCACCATGCGCTGGACCACCACCGCGATGCCGCTGCTCATCTGATCGACGCCCGCCTTGTGGCGGTAGGAGATGGCACGGGTGTTCCAGAAAGAGGCCCAGCACCTGCGCACGTGCTCGCTTACACCGGACCGGCAGACGTTGAGGTAGGTATCCTGCTGACCGGCGAAGGAGGCGGTTGCCAGGTCCTCTGCTACCGCCGAGGAACGCACTGACCACAGGGCCTCTGGATCGATGTCTTCGAGGGCGCGGTCGAGACCAGCGACCACCTCCCCCGTGACGCTGCCGGAGAACAAGTCCTTGATCGTGACTGAGGCCCTCTCCACCGAGGCCTCGTCCTGGAAGTCGATGACGGACAGCTCTGCACGAATCCTATCCCTCATCTCCTCGCGGTCAAGGTACTCCTCGTAGGCCTCCACGGGAATGACCACACCTGGGGGTACGGGAAAGTCTCCAGTGATGAGCCTGCCGAGGTTCGCGGCCTTTCCTCCCACCTGCGTGGCCTGCTCTTCACCTATGGAACCGAGCTTGATTATGCGGAGCATGTTAACACTGCCTCGATGACCGACAGTCCAGTATCCTGAGTGGCCATTAATAACCGCTCCCTGCATCCTCGGTGGGTCGAATGGTGGCTGTAGCTAAGGGGCATACCTTGACGTACGTTAGATGCGCTGATAGGGCCGATGAGGCCCCTTCTCGAACATCTTCCAGATCACGGATTCAGCCTATTGCGCCTCAGCAGGTACAGAACCGAGCCCACACCTACAACGGCCAGACCGGCAATGGCCACCAGGCCTACGGGGGAGTCGACGACCGAGTCCTTGGGAACGGTGATGGTCACTGGAGCGGCCGAGGGGCCGTCACCGGCTTCGTTCACGGCTGCCACCGTGTAGACGTAGGTCACCCCGTCCCTGCGTCCAGTGTCCTCGAAGGATGTGCCGGTCACAGAGGTGATGTAGCTGAGGGTGGCCTGGCTTGTGCCGCGATAGATCTTGTATCCGGTGATATCGCCTCCGCCGTCGGAGGTGGGTGCGGACCAGGACAGCAGCACCTTACCGTTGACGAACTCTGCCTTCAGGTCCAACGGTACTGAGGGCACGGATGACAAAGGCACGAAAATGTTGAGCACTTCGCTCATGGCGCCTTCTCCTACCTCGTTGACCGCGGAGACCGCGTAGTAGTAGGTTTGACCCTTAATCGTATTGGTATCGTTAAAGATCAGCATCGTGGTGGTGTTGATCTGAGAGAGTGTGGTCTCGGTCAGACCGCGGTAAATCCTGTATGATGTGATCTCGGCACCACCGTCATTGCTCGGTTCTGTCCATGATAAGGAGACGGTTCCATTCTGCAGCTCCCCATTTAGACTCTGAGGAACTGAGGGCGTGAACTTGGCACCGATAACAGCAGGGCCAGCAGCTGCCCCTTCACCTGCACTGTTCCTTGCCTTGACCCAATAGTTGTAGGTCACCCCACTAGTAACGCTCGCGTCCTCGAAGGTTGTAGTCGTGGTAGTGAACGAAAACGAACTGGGAATCGAGTTCGTGGTAGAGCGATATATGGTATAATCTGTGATCGCATAGCCTCCATCAGAGGAGGGGGCGTTCCAGGTCAGGTTGACCTTCCCGATGTCGGCCCTAGCGACAAGGTTCAATGGTGCTCCTGGCACGGTCCCGGGGGTCGCAGTTATTGGACCGGTGGCCGCTCCTTCTCCCGCATTGCTCTCGGCGCTAACCCAGTAGTAGTAAATCTGACCATTATTCACCGTGCTATCATTATATGAGGTCCCAGTGGCTGTAAATGTGGGCGATGTGGGCATAGCAGAGGTCGTGGCCCTATAGATGTTGTAATTGGTGATCGGTGAATCACCTGGGGAGGGGGCCGTCCAGGTCAAGCTGACCGAACCGGCACCCCCTGTTGCCTGGAGGCCTATTGGAGCACCGGGGAGCACTACAAGTTTGGCCGTGACCGAACCTGCGGCATCGCCTTCTCCTACACTGTTATAAGCGCTGACCCAATAGTAATATGTGTTACCGAGAACTAAATCGATGCTGTCTGTATAGGTCAGATCTCCGCCAGCGTTGGTGTGAATGGAGTTAGATGGCTTGTTATCTGTCTCAGCACGATAGATGCGGTACTCAGTGATCTCCGCTCCGCCGTTGTCATCCGGAGCGTTCCATGAGATCTGAATGGAGTCTACACCGTTCTGAGCGGTGAGGTTTGTAGGGGCACTCGGCAGATTGGCGGCCAGCGGGGAAGCCGTGGCCATGTTGGAGAGGGCTCCCATCCCAATACTGTTACTAGCGGCCACCCAGTAATAGTAGGTTCTACCTGACTCGATATTTCGGTCGACATACCTTGTGCCATCCTGGGTCGCTATCGGTGAGCTCGGAGGGCTCATGGAGTCCGAGCGGTAGATGGAATATTGGTTAAGAGCTACCCCTCCATCGTCGTCGGGAGCGGACCAGGAGAGCGTTATCTGACCGAAAGATCGCGTTGCCACTAGATTATCTATCGCCCCAGGCACGGTTGTCGGAATGGTGGCAGAGACCTCCTCGCTAGGGGCCCCTTCTCCATCTCCATTTACCGCCCTAACTTGATAATAGTAGGTTTGACCCTTGTCGAGATTTGAATCAACGAACTGATTTTCCGTGATACCATCGAAGGAAGTAGAATAAGTACCAGATGTCTCCCCGCGGTAGACCACATACTCATTGACAATGATGCCATCAGGGTTAATGCTCCAGTCAAGGGTTACACTAGTACCAGAAGCCGTCGCCGTTACGCTCAAGGGTGGTCCGGGAGTCTCGGCCTCAACAGCGAACAGGAGGACGATCGGCGACAAGGCGACCATGAGCAACGACAGTGACACGAGCAGGGTTGAAGTCTTCATCCACTCAGCCTCGATGCTATCTTGAATGGGAGCGAACTATTAGAATGATACCGATGGTTCCTAGATGGAACGAACCCACTTCGCCTTTTCAGGCAAAAAAACACCATCTTCGTTCCTTCTCCGCAAAATAATATTCTGAAGTGGTTCGGCTTGTACATCGGTCCACCGATAGTCACGTTTATATCGTATCCAGGCATGGCTCGATGGCATGGCCGGTCACTTCTGTCCGCGATGCAACACCCTGGTGCCGCCGATCTTATCACACTGCCCCCGATGCGGGCGGGAGCATGAGAGAGTAGTAGGTCCAGCGAGGCAGGGGGAGCGGACCGAAGAGGAGGATCTGGCACCAAATACGGTAAAGATCGAACGGCCTCCTTACTTCCCTTACCGACCTCGGCCCTCTCAGGTGGAGATAGTGAGGGCGGTGGAGGATGCGATGGACAGCGGCAAGCACCTGGTCATGGAGTCGGGGACCGGCACCGGCAAGACCGTGTGCTCGCTGGTGGGCGCATTGCAGCACGCCAAGGCCAACAAGAAGAAGGTCCTGTACCTCACGCGAACCATATCTCAGAGCGATCAGGTGATGAAGGAGCTAAGGTCCATTTCGCGCCGTCAGCGGGTGACGGGGATACCGATGCTGGGCCGGCGCAAGTCCTGCCTCCTGATACGGAGCCTGGACGAGTTCGAGGACATACCTCCTCATGCCCTGGCCAAGATATGCGAGGAGCGTAAGTCCAGGACCCTCGCAAAGCAGAAGGGCGGGTGTCCGCACTACGCGGACTTCCTGGCCATCGGCGAGACGAGCTTTCTGCAGTACTGCTCCAACCATCTGCCCACGGCGGCGGAGTTCGACACCTTCTGCGAGAAGCAGGGCGCCTGCCCCTATGAGGCCAGGAAGGCGGTGATGCCGCTGGTGGACGTGGTAGCCGTTCCCTACGTGCAGCTTCTGTCCAAGGAGATACGTTCACAGCTTCTCGACCGGCTGCAGCTGACCATGGACGATTTCGTGCTCATCGTGGACGAGGCCCACAACCTGATCGATGCTGCGCGCGACCAAGAGAGCTTCGACCTCTCTGTACGCGACATCGAGGCCGCCGAGGCGGAGTCTAAGGAGCTGGGCAATCCCCGCCTGGTGAACGGGGTGGAGCACACCTACCTCTGCATCACACTCAGGCGCATCATCGAGGAGGCGATAAAGGAGCAGATTCCCCGGGGAAGCTTCGATGCCAAGCTCGGGCGGAGGTTCCTGGAGGGCCGTTTGCGGGGAGAGCTAGAGCTTAGCGACGAGGAGATGCGGTCCATGTGCGCCAATCTGGTCAACATAGGGCAGGAGCATGTGGACACGAGGCTCGAGGCCGGCAAGGAGCCAGTGTCCGCTACCCTCCGCCTCGGTTCACTCCTCACGGAGTGGTTCCAGGCGGAGGACTCCCGCTTCGTCAAGATAGTGTCATCGGACGACCTAGGCTGCCTGAGGGCCTACTGCCTCGATCCGCAGGAGACGACCAGGTTCCTGAGGGAGGTCAAGGGCGCTGTCCATATGTCCGGCACGATGCAGCCGCTGCGGCAGTACGCCGACATCCTAGACCTTCCGTCCGACCGCGAGCTCCGCATCTTCCCCTCCCCCTTTCCCCCGGAGAACCGCCTCGTGCTCTACGCTGAGGACGTGTGCGCGGGGCAGCGTGAGATGCGCGAGGACCCCACCATGCGTACCCGTATAGAGGACCACATCATCGACATCTGCCAAGCCACGGACCGCAACACCATGGTGTTCTTCCGCTCCTACGAGATGCTGCGCTCCATGAGGGGGCGCATAGAGGAGAGCGTGGACAGGCCGCTTTACTGGGAGGAGGCCGGTTCCTCCCGGCGTCTTGCATCCAGCATCCAGGCGTTCAAGAAGGGGCGCGGGGGCGTTTTCTTCACCGTCATGGGCGGCAAGGTGGCCGAAGGCCTGGACTTCCCCGGGCAGGAGCTGGATATCGCCGTGGTGGTCGGCCTTCCCTACCCTCCCCCCTCCCTACCGCTGGAAGAGCTGAGGAGGAGGTACGACCGCATGTACGGCCAGGGAAGGGGCTGGGAGTACTCCTCCGCCGTTCCCGCGGTTCGCAAGGTCCAGCAGGCGGTGGGACGCCTCATACGCACCGAGACCGACAGGGGAGTGGCCATCATCCTTGACAACCGCATCTCAAGGTACAGGGAGCAGATCGGCGCCCGGCCCTCGGACGATCTGGTAAAGGACCTGGTGGGCTTCCTGGGATGGAGCAAGAGGTTCTGAGAACTTTATCCATTCTAACACCGGCCGAAGGAACGGAAACGAATATATACACGTTCACCATCAGTGGTTTTGGTGTGACGGCCACAGCGGCGGGGATACACCCGGTCCCATTCGAACCCGGTAGTTAAGCCCGCCAACGTTCCATGCTGTACTGCGGTGCGC
>JADFDJ010000006.1 GCA_018262895.1 Methanomassiliicoccus sp.
TTACTAGAGATCCTAAGCGTATACATTGTCTACCTATAATTCTCATCCAGATACTCTCCTGTGGGGTCCTCATTCACTTTTTAAAAAGACAAAATGAAGTGACAATCTGATAGTTATTATTTATAATATTATTAAAAACACTCCCCATAAAAGACCTGTTGTGATAAACAGACTTCCCTATTTTCGGTTCTCAAATCAAATTGAAATGATGGGGACTGGGGTAGAAAATGGTAAGGATATTGCTAACCCATTCACCTTCTCAATGCCCTCTTCATGTAAGATCATAATATAAAGGAGCGTAAGCCTTCCTGATGGTCCGTTTTGTAAATACCTTTGATTGAGTTTTTCAAGCAACTGGATAAAAGAATGGCGCGAAGGGGGGGATTTGAACCCCCGAGACCGTGCGGTCACAGGATTAGCAATCCTGCGCCTTACCGGGCTGGGCCACCTCCGCTTCTCGGCACACAATGGCATGCCTCATTTAAACCTTTTTGTCGCTGGAAGGCTTGTGATGATAGATACAAAGTAATAACCCCTCGTCGAAGTTCATCATAAAAAAAAGTCGTTGTTGTTCAGACCCTTCATTATTATAGTGACCCTGACGCTAAACTAGTCAGCTGACTTGAAGGACAACCAAGCCAGCATCCTGATGTTTCGCGACGCGATCTTCGTTCTGACCTCATTTTTTCTACCTACCTCGGAACGACATCGAATCCGGTGGCCGAAGCGGCCACCGATCATGCTGAACGCTGTTTCAGCATGATTCCTCTTGCCGTACAGAGCAGCAGCTCTGTTAGGCCAGTGCTGCCAGAACGACACCATCTTCTGATAGTTCGTCTGCGGTCTAGCAAAGTGTCTAGCGTTCCTCTTGATGCCATGGAGCGGCGTCGCTCCATGCTGCCTGGCCGCTGCCAGGCAGATTTCTCCATGGTATGCGGAGTCGGCCAGAGAACGTTTCGGAGAGACGTTCTTCGGCAGATGATCCCAGACCTCCGCGAACATCTGGCTCTCGTGGACGTTCGAGCTCGTTAACGAGTACGATAGCACCATGAACGAGTCGACCTCGATGGCCGCATGCGTCTTGACCCAGTCCTGTGTGGCCTTGAGTCCATGATCGACCTCCCTCCACGGCCGCTTGCGGCCACTGAAGCCAGTAGCGTCCGTGGCCACGATTACCGAGCGTTGAGGCAGCGAGGCCACGACGAAGTCGTGGAACCGCTGCCAGATGGTCGTCCAGCGAGCACTGCGGTTCTTCCTGCTCAACACCGTGTGATGCGGCACACGGTCCAGAGCGAAGTACTCCTGGAGCAGCTCCAGGAGCGCCTGGAGCTGCCGGAACGTCGCGTTGAACAGCTGGCGTACGAGGAAGGCGATCATCAAGTCGCGTTCCGACACCGGCCTTCGGCCGGTGCTCTTCCGTCGCTGCCAGAACGGAAAGGAATCGGCCAATTCCTTGATGCGCTGCATCGTGAGGTGGATATCCGCCACCAACCACCTGGAATATCGAGACGAGCTCGATACCAGGTGGTCGCGGAGCGACCACGTATCTATCGAAGATTGTCCGGTAAATCTGAATACTTCTTCGTCGATGAGGATATCGGTGGCGTTCACCTGTATCACCTTGTCTGGACAACTGGGTATATAAGGTGAGTCGCCTTAAATTTTACTAAAAATACATATTTCTATAGAAATTTTAAGAGCAAATTCCCATAGAAAACCCATCAAGTGCGTTTAGCGTCAGAGCCATTATAGTTGATAAATAAGGTCGGTATCATTAAACGCTCAGGAACAAGAGCTATCCGTCCCGTATGATCCGCCATTGTATGCACTTATGCCAGTTATTTAAAAGGAAGGTGGTGAGTGGCGGGGATCGACCTTTCCTTAAGTGCAATCTAAATGCTAGGAACACACGAACTAAGAGGACTACAATAAACTTTATATACTATACCGTTTTAAGGAGGTTCAGCTGTGAGATATGGAATCACTAAGAACACATATCTCCCACACAACACTGAACGAAGCAAAAAGGTCTTTCACCTCTGTGAAAATCCTTATATATGACTTCTGATTTAGTGGGGAAAGCTCGAATATGGCAGAAATATACATATTCGTGCAAAAACGCAGAAACCGACAATACAAATGCTTATATATAACATCTGTATTTGAGGGAGAGCTGCGTTTGACAGCAACCGATACTGCGAAACGGTCCTGAGCGACGGTCGAAAGGCCGGCTATGATGCGGTCGTATCCAAAGTTTCGGACAAATGACATGGAGAACTAAGATCTCCGCACATCATGCGTGCTCTCTTGGTTCTGACGTTCGATGCAATGTAACCAACCCAAATAATGCAAGAACAAGGAATAATATCACAGCGTGGTTACGCTGGTGAAACTTGGTAATCCTGCCAACCTATAAGTGTGTCCTGACGGCAACTTCTGTTGCTTAAGGAATGGATTCCGGTTGATCCTGCCGGCGGCCACCGCTATTGGAATACGATTAAGACATGCGAGTCGAGAGACGTAAGGTCTCGGCGGACCGCTCAGTAACACGTGGATAACATGCCCTAAGGAGGGGGATAATCTCGGGAAACTGAGGGTAATACCCCATAGGTCTATTTTGCTGGAATGCTAATAGGCCGAAAACTCCGGTGCCTTAGGATTGGTCTGCGGTCTATCAGGCTGTAGTGGGTGTAATGGACCCACTAGCCCGTGACGGATATGGGCCTTGAGAGAGGGAGCCCAGAGATGGACTCTGAGACATGAGTCCAGGCCCTACGGGGCGCAGCAGTCGCGAAAACTTCGCAATGGGGGCAACCCCGACGAGGGAATTCCAAGTGCTAGCACTTTGTGTTAGCTGTTCTTCTGTCTAAAAAACAGGAGGAGTAAGGGGCGGGTAAGACGGGTGCCAGCCGCCGCGGTAATACCCGCGCCCCAAGTGGTGGTCGATATTATTGAGCCTAAAACGTCCGTAGCCGGTCTTCTAAATCCTTGGGTAAATCGGGCAGCTTAACTGTCCGAAGTCCGGGGAGACTGGGAGACTTGGGACCGGGAGAGGTCAGAGGTACTTCTGGGGTAGGGGTAAAATCCTGTAATCCTGGAAGGACCACCGGTGGCGAAGGCGTCTGACTAGAACGGATCCGACGGTGAGGGACGAAGCCCTGGGGCGCAAACGGGATTAGATACCCCGGTAGTCCAGGGTGTAAACGCTGCGGGCTTGGTGTTGGGGGTCCTTAGTGGGCGCCCAGTGCCGGAGAGAAGTTGTTAAGCCTGCTGCTTGGGGAGTATGTCCGCAAGGATGAAACTTAAAGGAATTGGCGGGGGAGCACCGCAACGGGAGGAGCGTGCGGTTCAATTGGATTCAACGCCGAAAAACTCACCAGGAGCGACGGATATATGAAGGTCAAGCTGATGACTTTACCTGATTTTCCGAGAGGTGGTGCATGGCCGTCGTCAGTTCGTACCGTAAGGCGTTCTCTTAAGTGAGATAACGAACGAGACCCTCACCATTAATTGCTAGTCCTTTCTCCGGAGGGGGCGCACATTAATGGGACCGCTGGCGCTAAGTCAGAGGAAGGAGAGGTCAACGGTAGGTCCGTATGCCCCGAATCCCCTGGGCAACACGCGCGCTACAAAGGGTGGGACAATGGGCTTCGACACCGAAAGGTGAAGACAATCCTCAAACCCATCCATAGTTCGGATCGGGGGCTGTAACCCGCCCCCGTGAAGCTGGATTCCGTAGTAATCGCTTGTCAACATCAAGCGGTGAATATGCCCCTGCTCCTTGCACACACCGCCCGTCAAACCACCCGAGTTGGGTTTCAGTAAGGATGTCTCTCATTGGGGCTTTCGAACTGAGATTCAGCAAGGAGGGTTAAGTCGTAACAAGGTATCTGTAGGGGAACCTGCAGATGGATCACCTCCTACGTAATTTACAAACCAGCAAGGAGAGGCCCTTGTGCCTTTCTCTGCCCAATTCCTGGTAGGATACCAAGCACCAAAACAAATTGCATCGAACGTCATTGTCTCGTTTTTCTATTTTCAATTCTTCTTTAGATTGTTTTCTACAACCAATTGAATTTTTTTCGTTGATCTACCGATTTCTACCTTCCTCGATAAGTCGAATTAACGCGCTATGTTGCAATGTCACGATGAAAGGAAGCTCGAAAATGATCGCAATGTGCTCGTCGTTCATCTCATAGGTGAGAATTGACCTCTCGCCATCCGCGATGAGCATCAGCTCCGCCCTATATCTGTTGTCTCCGGAAAAGTAGGTTCCTTTGAAGAGCTTCGTGTAGGTCTTGGCCAAGGGGTCCTTGCCTAGAACAGGTACGATCACCCTCGCGGAACCAAGCACGGCTTGGAACGCTTCAGCATCCTCAGGCACATTGCAGAGCACATCTGCTCGTTCAGATATCTCCTTAAGATCGCTAACCAAAGGCCGGAATACAGAGGTGCGTGTACATACGACGATGAGCTCCTTCTTGACATCTCCGAGGAAAGTTCGGACCTGGTCCTGGATGCTCATGTCGCCCCTGATGTGCCAAACAGGGAATGTCCTCTGCCTCGCCTTGAGGCTTAGGTCGTTAAGCTCGTCCGAGGCGATTCTCATGGACTCTTCAATATCCTCGCGCAGCAGACGCATCAGCCGATCTGGCGGAATGGCGCGATAGTACATCGGCTTACCTTGCCAAACCTCTACATAGCCTTTCGATTCCAGCGAGACAAGAATGTCATATACACGGGGCCTGGGAACCCCGCAGGCCTCGTGCACTTGTCGGGCGGTTGCCTCGCCCAGCCCTACCAGTCCGGCGTAGACCCGGGCCTCATACCCTGTCATCCCCAACCGCACCAGCTCCTCGATCAATCTTTCCAGCATTGTTACTACAATAGTTACAACAAGTACTTTTAAACAACCGTGCCTCGGACCCTGGGACGTAGCTCGGCCGCTATCCCTCTACCGCGGCCGATCTCCCAGGCGGCTTGAAAGATGAGGTCGAAAAATGTTTGGCATGCATTCAGAGAAGACTTGAAGGGGCTGTGGCCGAAGCGGATCATTGCACTGGTGATAGTGACATCGACCATCATCGTCCTTTTTGGCCTATCGTTCGAGAAAGGTCCGACGCAGAACATATCGGTCAACGTGGTCAATCTGGACGAGACGGTTGAGAACTCCGCTGCAGCATCTGTGGTTTCCACAATGTCCTCTGGCGCGACCATCCACATCGTGAACAGCTTCGACCCGTTAGATGAAGATGCTATTCAGAGATCGCTCGATGATCTTAAAGCAGGAAAGGTGGAGGCGGTCATAGCCTTTGGGCCGAACTTCACCTCGGACATTCAAGCATGGATCTTAGCTGCCAGAGGCGGAACGACGATCGCTCCATCCAGCCTGATGATCTATTCCGACAGCTCCAATCCCATTGCCTCCGCTGCGGTGCAGGCGGAGGTGCAGAGGAGCTTGCAGACGGTCCTGGCAACATCGTACAAGATATCCTCGCCGGTCAAGGTCATTAACGAGATCGTTTACGGGGACGGCACGGACATGCGCGACTTCATGGCTCCGGCCATAGCCGGTCTATTAATCTTCATCCTCACACTGACGCCCAGCCTCATGGCCACCTTGAACGATGTCGATCGCGTTGGAGGGCGCTTCCGCATCGGCGAGCGATTGCTCGCGCAATGTCTCTCAGCCTTCTGCGCAGGCATCGTGCTGTCCGCCACGATCATGTTGGTCCTGGGGGCTTTCGGAGTCCGTATGGTCGGGGACCTGTCGGTTTCCCTTGTTCTGCTCGCGTTGCTGGCTACGGCGAGCGCGGCGCTCGGTCAGTTGATGGCCTCCTTCGCCAGAAGGCACAGGGGGTTGATGATGGCCATCTTTCCTCTGGTCCTGTACCCCGCTATCCTTCTGAGCGGGATCGTGCTCCCCCTAACATCCATTCCGAAATATCTGCTGCCGATATCGTACCTATTCCCTCTGACCTACTCGATCGATGGAGCGCGCCTGTCGATGCTGAACGGTTTCGGATGGGATGTCTGCTGGGTACAGTCGATAGCCCTGATCATCTACACCATAGTCTGCATTACCATCGCCTGGTGGGCTGAGAGCCGCAGCATCGATGATCATGCCACGTCGCCGGGGGATGGGGGCATTTCAGAGGGGAGGGGTGACCGTGCCTTCTGATGAGAACTCTCTCCTGTCCTTCCGGCACAGAACCTGGACCATCTGACGTCCTGAAGCTATGCATGTAGGAATGCTGCCCCCGGGCATCGACCAATGACCGACCATGTAGAAGTTTTTCAGGCCGGGGAGTGCCGGTCCCTGGCATACCCTTTCGGAAGTGCTAAATACGCCCAATCTTTATTGACCAATCCCATGGAGACGATGAAATATATTTTCGTCACCGGTGGGGTCATATCTGGTCTGGGGAAGGGTATCACCGCCTCCTCGATCGGTCGCCTTTTGAAAGCAAGGGGTCTTGACGTCACGGGCATAAAGATCGATCCTTACTTGAACATCGACGCTGGGACCATGAACCCTTTCGAGCACGGGGAGGTCTTCGTCCTTGATGACGGCGGAGAGGTGGACCTGGACCTGGGCAACTATGAGCGGTTCCTGGACATAAGCCTCGGGAGCGAGCACAACATCACCACTGGCAAGGTCTACCGTGCTGTCATCGAGAAGGAGCGGGCAGGAGAGTACCTGGGCAAGACCGTGCAGATAATCCCTCACATCACCAACGAGATCAAGCACCGTATCAAGAAGGTGGCGGAGGCCTCCGGAGCGGACGTGTGCATCGTGGAGCTGGGAGGTACTGTCGGTGACATCGAGAGCATGCCCTTCCTGGAGGCGGTCCGCCAGATGAACACCGAGATGGGGAGAGGGCAGAACTGCCTTTTCGTCCACACGACCTTGGTGCCCATGCTGGGAACGGTCGGCGAGCAGAAGACCAAGCCCACACAGCACTCCGTCAAGGAGCTGCGCTCCATCGGTATACAACCTGACGTGATCGTTGCCAGGGCCACGGAGCCTCTGGAGTACTCCATAAAGCGCAAGATCTCCCTTTTCTGCGATGTGCCCTTGGAGGCAGTGGTTTCGGCCGCGGACGCCAAATCCATCTACGAGATCCCCATAGTGCTGGAGGAGCAGGGCCTCACCGACTTCATCCTTCGCCGTCTGGGAATAGACAGGCCCAAGAAGGACCTGAGCCAGTGGAGGGAATTTCTTGACCGCATCCTCTATCCTTCGAACACCGTGCGCATCGCCATCGTCGGCAAGTACACACACCTCGCTGACAGCTACCTCTCGCACCTGGAAGCGTTCCATCATGCCGGGGCGGAGCTGGGGACGAAGATCGAGTGCTGTTTCTTCGATTCAGAGAAGGTGGAGAAGGGCGGCATAACCAAGGAGCTGTGCTGCTGCGACGGAATATTGATACCTGGCGGATTCGGCAGCAGAGGCATCGACGGCAAGATAATGACCGCCAAGTACGCCAGGGAGGAGAAAGTACCATACCTGGGCGTGTGCCTTGGCTTCCAGATCGCCACCATCGAGATCGCCCGGAACGTCCTGGGAATGAATGACGCACACACCACAGAGCTGGACCCAAAGACAGAGCACCCGGTGGTGGACCTGCTGCCGGAGCAGAGGGGGGTCACTAACATGGGCGGGTCGATGAGGCTGGGAGCGCAGAAGGTCCTGGTCCAACCAGGGTCACGTGCGGCCGAGCTCTACGGAAAGACCGAGATAATGGAGAGGCATCGTCACCGCTACGAGGTGAACCCCGACTTCATCGAAAAGCTGGAGGCGGCGGGCTGGAAGTTCACCGGGCGCTCCGAGGACGGGGTGAAGATGGAGATCGGGGAGCTGGAAGGGCACCCCTTCTTCGTGGCATCGCAGTTCCACCCGGAGTTCAAGTCCCGGCCGAACGATCCCTCGCCGCTCCATGTCGGCCTGGTGAAGGCGGCCCTGAAGCACAAGCAGAGGATGGCCGATCGCCACGTTCTGTGACGGCCTTTTTTCCCTTTCCTCCTTGGACGACACCGCAAGCCTCGGTCGGGTCTCGACGAGGAAGCCTCCTTTTTCCAAATTTGTTTAGGTGAGCTTTAACCCGATCGTTACCACATCTCTTCTGGCTTGCCTGGCATTATTTGATCTTAGAGCTGGACAGTGGACTGTCTGTAGTATGCATGTCACTTATGCTCACGGTTGTAATTAATAATAGAAAACGACATTTACCAATCGGCCAAGCACATCGATTGCGGAGGACGCGTGCTGTGGCCCAAACGATTAGGAGGAGAGTAAATGGCTAGTGAAATGACACCGACCCGTAGAGCACTCGCTGCCGTTCTAGGGGGACGAGTGGATTATGTTCCGCCCGCCAATCCCCTAGCGCAAACGACAGTCGATCTCATGAAGTATGCGAACGCGACCTGGCCCAAGGCCCACTTCGACCCCAAGATGATGGCTGATCTGGCCGCTGCACCTTTCGAGGTCTGCGGTATCGAGGCCGCGAGGCCTCAGTTCGATATCTCCCTGGAGGCGGAGGTACTGGGCTGCAAGCTGGACTGGAACAAGCCGGACCGCCCCCCTGTGACCGGACCGGCGTACAAGGACCCCAAGGACATCACCTGGCCTGACAATCTGGAGGAGGCGGGAAGAATCCCCCACGTTCTCGGTGCCATAGACATATTGCGCAAGAGGTATGACGGTAATTTGCCTATTATCCCTGTGCTCACGGCCCCGTTCACCGTGGCCGGCCATATCGCAGGGGTTGAGAACCTGGTCATGATGACCGTGACCGACCCGGACAAGGCCCATGCGTTCATCTCAGCGGCCACGGACTTCTGCATCGAGTACGGAAGGCTACAGACCGCTTGGGGAGCACACATTCTGTTCCCTGCCGACCCCTCGGCATCTGGTGACCTGATCTCAGGGGAGACCTACAAGGAGTTCGTCCTCCCCTACCACAAGAGGATGGCCGCTGAGATCAGCTGCCCTCAGATCATGCACATCTGCGGCAACACCCGGGCCCTCCTTCCCTACATAAGGGAAAGCAACTTCGACTGCTTCTCTTTCGACAACGTTCCCGTCTGGTGTGTACGCAAGGCGCTGGGGAACAGGATGTCCATCTTGGGAAGCCTAGACGTCATCGACCTGATGCCGAACGGGACCCCGGAGCAGGTATACGCCCGTACAGTGGAATGCATCAAGCAGGGCGTGGACGTCGTAGGTTCGTCGTGTGATGTGTCATATGGAACATCGCTTGAGAACCTCAAGGCATACGTGCGCGCATGCAAGGAGACGCCTATACCGGACTACGATAACATCGAGGACATGATCCGCGAGGTCGGAGCGGGCAAGGCAAGGCGCATGAAGGCGGAGAGCCTGGGAGGTGGTCACTGATGGTAAGGCACATGGACATTCTGGCGGAGGAGATGCTGAAGATCAGGTCGAGGGACCCCGCGCGCTACAAGAGGCTCATCCAGGAAGGGATGCTGGCCGAGCTGGGTTTCGATGTTGGCATCAAGACCAAGGCCCAGGCCTCGGTCGATGAGGTCAAGGCGAAGTTCAGGCCCAAGGACCCATCCTATGCTGCCATCTCCGACTCGGTCATAGCTGGGAAGAGGGCGAGAACGAAGGAGCTTGTGGCCACTTCCCTGCAGCAGGGAAAGGACCCTGTGGACCTGGTTACCAACGCTCTAATGCCAGGCATCCAGACACAGTGTGAGCTATACGACCTGGGCAAGGCCTTCGTTCCCGAGATCCTGATGTCGAACGACGCCATGCAGGGCGGGATCGAGCTCTGCCAGGCCCAGCTGGGGGACATCCCTAAGAAGGGGAAGCTGGCGACCTTCGTGGCGGAGGGCGACCTCCATGACATCGGCAAGAACATCGTGGCCGCCATCCTCCGGGCCAACGGTTTCGATGTCATCGATCTCGGTAGGGACGTTCCTACCGCCAAGGTGATCGAGACGACCAAGGCGCAGGGGATCCAGATGGTCAGCGGGTCCACCCTCATGAGCACCACCAAGGCCGGCCTGAAGAGCACAGCGGAGACTCTGGAGGAGGAGGGGCTGAAAGTGCCCTTGGCCTGCGGGGGAGCAGCCGTGTCCAGGGCCTTCGTGGACACCTTCGTGAACTCCATCTACGGGAAGTCCCCGCTGGATGCTGTCAAGATAGCCACCGAGGTCTGTGAAGGCAAGGACTGGAAGGAGGTTCGCAAGGACCTGTACTGACGACCCAAACCCCTTCCCAATTCTTTCTGAGGTATGCTCGATGGAAGCTGTAGGCATAGATGTTGGGGGGACCTACACCGATGGCGTCCTTTTCGATCTTCGTTCAAAAAAGATCATTAGGAAGGCAAAGGTCCCCACTCGGCCAGAGGACCTGAGGAGCAGCATCCTGCGGTGCTTTGCCGCCCTTGAGGTGCGCTCCCCGGCCTTGCTGTCCCGGTTCTGCCTGTCAACGACACTGGCCACCAACGCCGTGGTGGAAGACGCGAGGAGGGATGTGTGCGCCATATGCATCGGGATGCGCCCCCGGCATCCCGCGGAGTACGCGGCGGAGACGATCGTGGTCGATGGGAGGGTGGGGCCCACGGGTCTGGTAGAGGTCCCCCTCGACGAGGAGGCGCTCCGGAATGCCATTAAGAGGTCCGGGGAACGGTCCTTCGCCATCTCCTCGTTCTTCGCCACCAGGAACCCCCAGAACGAGGTGCGGGCGGCAGAGATGGTACTGGAGGAGCATCCGAACGCCTCGGTCGTGAAAGGAAGCGACCTGGTGGGCACTCTGGGCATGGAGGAGAGGCTGTATATTGCCGTCAAGAACGCCGAGCTGATCCACATCATGTCAGGTCTGATCGAGGCCATCAGAGAGGGGACCAAGGTCCCGGGCTCGGTCACCTATGTTCTTAAGGGCGACGGGACCTTGGTGTCCACCGAGGAGGCGGCCATGAGGCCCATATTCACGGTGCTCTCCGGACCTGCGGCCAGCGCATTGGGCGGGGCCTTCCTGGCCGGGGCCAAGGATGCGCTGGTGGTGGACATCGGAGGGACCACCACGGACATCGCCCTGGTGCAGGGGGGAATGCTGAAGCTCTCGGAGGACGGAGCGGTGGTAGGAGGCTCCCGCCTGAGGGTGGAGTCGGCAGAGATGACCACCCGGGCTCTCGGCGGCAACACTGAGATCTTCTGCGGGGACGGCCGTCCCAAGCTGGGCCACAGGGCCGTGGTCCCTCTGTGCCTGGCGTCCGATCCCTACAGACATATGGGCGACCGCTCCTACCTGTATCCCCTGGCCGGCAAGAAGCATGGCATCACGCCCACAGACCTGTTCTGCGCCAGCGGGCGCAGTGACTTCGGCGACCGCAAGGTGGCGTCAGCAGCAATGGCCGCCCTGGCCGAGGAGTGCGAGCTCCCTCTTCCCACGCTCAACGAGGTCCTGGAGGATACCCTCCGCTCCCGGTTGCTCCGTACCATCGCCGAGACCCTGCTGAACCGGCAGCTGCCGGAGAGGGGGGATGGAGAGGCCGTGCTGCGCGGGAACGGGATGTTCAGGACGGTGCTGCGCATAGGTGTCCCGCTGGTAGGGATAGGCGCGCCTGTGGCGGCGTTCCTGGACCTGATCCGTGAACATGTCGATGGCCCCATCATCATACCTCAGGACCATGAGGTGGGGAACGCACTGGGCGCCATCTGCACCGAGGTACACGGCCGCAAGGAGGTTATCGTCAGGAACGAGCCAATGTGGATCGATGGAAGGGAGGTACCGCACTACCACGTGGCCGTGGCCGGGGGGCTGAGGGTGTTCGCGGACCGCGACCAGGCCGTGGGGTATGCCCTGGAGCAAGCCACAAGGGCTTTGCGCGATTACATGGAAAGGAGCCGTGTCCAGCGCTACCAGGTGGTGTCCGAGGTGCGGGATATCACCTACCTGGAGATGGGGCAGAAGAGGCATGTGGAGACCATAGTGAGCGTATCCGCCGGAGGGATGTGATGCAGGCCATTTCATTGGACATCGGGACGAGCGGTATAAGGGGACAACTACTGGACGTTGAGAGGAAGAAGGTCCTTCGGACCGTGATCACCTCGCACAACCCGCTTCCCGGGGCCAATGTCATGGACCACCTGGACTTCGCTATCGAGAGGGGCCCGCACCTTGCGCACGAGGTGCTCCTGGGCGCTGTCCGCCAGGTGATCCGCTCACTAGCACCGGACCGCTGGGAGAGACTTACGGTCTGCGGTAACCCCATACAGCTCTCGCTCTTCGAGGGCATCGAGGTAAGGGACCTGGCCTATGCCGGCCGCAACTACCTTGAGTCCAGGAACATCGTTCCCCCGGACCGCAGCGGGCACGTGCTCCAGGGGGACGCCGTAGGGCTGGACCCCGAGGTAGAGGTCATCGTTCCCCCGGCGATACGCCACGAGATCGGGGCCGATGCTCTGGCGATGATGATCAAGTCCGGGTTCCTCGATGACGACATGTGCATGGTCACCGACTATGGGACCAACGCCGAGATGGCCATCAAGGTCGGCGATCGGGTGCTCACCGGTTCGGCAGCGGCCGGCCCGGCCATAGAGGGACAGCAGATCTCTGCGGGCATGCTCGCATCTCCAGGAGCCATCAGCGACCTGGTGGTAATTCCTGAAGGATGGCAGGCGATGGTGCTGAACGAGGAGCTGGAGCCGTGCGCCGGTTCAAAGCTGAGCCTTCGCGGGAACACCCTCAAGCTGCAGGGCTGCAGGGCCCAGGGGATCACCGGGACAGGCGTCATCGCTGTTGTGTTCGCAGGTCTGGAATCCGAAAGGATCGTGCTCCCCCGCATCAGCGGGGGTGGCATCTCCCTGGACCGCAACATTAGGTTCACCACGGCGGACCTGCTGGAGGCGGGGAAGGCGATAGGGGCCATCCGGGCAGGGCACATGACGCTGTTGGAGGAGGCGGGGGTGGACCCGGGTGATCTGGGGACTATGTACATGGCCGGGGCCAGCGGTACCTATGTCGACGCCAGGAAGGCCCAGGCCGTGGGCATGGCGCCGGCCTCCGCCAAGAAGCTGGTGCAGATCGGGAACACCTCGCTGGAGCTGGCCAAGGACCTGGCCTTTGACCCGGAGATGCTGGACAGCCTGAACTCCATGACCAAGGAGCTGTTGGCGCACCACATCATGTTCGCCTCCTCCCTCACGTTCAGCAATATCTACGTCCAGGAGCTGGCCTACTGGACGGAGGGCATGCCCCGGGAGGCCTACGAGCGCAACCTCTCAGAGCTGGGCATCAGGATGGCTACGCCCCGGGCGGGGGGTGTCATAGTGGAGAGGCGTAGGCTGACCGACATCTGGGATGTTGGTGAGAGCCTCACCATGATCGACCCCGGTATCTTCCTCAGCGGTGCCTGGTCGTGCGATCTCTGCATGCGGTGCGTCAAGGCCTGCCCGGAGAGGGCGCTGAGATACTCGGAAGCAACGTTCCTGGTGGATGCGGGGCGATGCCTGGGGACGGCCTGCCGCCACTGCGAGGAGGCGTGCCCTCAGAAGGTGTTCTCCTACTCTGGGCTCAGCCTCGAGAATGACTCAGAGGATCGATGAGGGCCCATACCGTTAAGCTCGTGCCGATGGGGCAGATATCAGCGCTCATCGAAGGGGGCAGGCCTTGAGGCACAGCCCGCAGCGCAGACCCTCCAGCTCCATGATGGTCTGGCACCCCATCTGAGGTGGCTTCACATACATCCCCAGGATATAGCTAGGTTTATATCAGCGGAGCATCTTGAGAGTTCGGGATCCCATGCCTGATGACGATTATCTATCACTGCTCGAGCGGGCCAAGGAGAGCCTTCCCGAGACCATTGAGAAGCACGAGAGGTTCAAGGTGCCGGAGCCAGACATCTTCCTCGAGGGAAAGATCACCGTGGTCCGTAACTTCGCTCAGATCATCGATGCCTTGCGCCGCGAGCCAGACCACCTGCTCCAGTACCTCCTGAGGGAGCTGGGAACGCCCGGACAGATAGAGGGACAGAGGTTGGTCCTGAAGGCCAAGCTCACCCCTGCCCAGGTGACCGACCGCATAATGAACTACACTGAGACTTTTGTCCTTTGCTCCGAATGCGGGAAGCCTGATACCCGTATCAACAAGGAGGGGCGCGTCCTGGTCCTTGAGTGCGAGGCGTGCGGTGCGCACCGCCCGGTCAACGTGAGGAAGTCCACCCGCGGGGCCGAGAAGGAGGGCATCAAGGAAGGCGGGGTGTACGAGGTCATGGTCGAGGATGTCGGCCGTAAGGGCGACGGCGTGGCCAAGCTGGATAAGTACATCATCTATGTCCCCGGCGCTGCCAAGGGCACCAGGCTCAAGGTGAAGATACAGAAGATCTCCGGCAACGTGGCCTTCTCGGTCCCCGCACCCGATGCACAGCTGAGCTAGGACCCGCTTCCTTTATCGGCGGTCCCGCCCCTTTCCCTTTTCTATAGCTCCAGGTGACCTCATGGCCTTTTTCGACACCGCCGCATTGGGAAGGACCTCGCGGCAGTACATCCTGGCCATGAGCCTGGTGAACCTGTCTCTGCTGGTTTTCCAGGCCTACTTCATCTTCTATCTTCAGGAGAGCGGCCTCAGCTACCTGCAGATGAGCGTCATCTATTCCGTCAACCTCGCCTTCTGCGCCGTTCTGAGCCTTCCCATGGGCAACATCGCCGACCGCTATGGGAGGAGGAGGGCGCTGGCGTCCGGCATTGCGGTCACGGCCTTTTCCATGCTGATATATGCCTTCACCCGGGACTTCACCATTTTCTTGGTCGCCGAGGTGTTCTGGGCCTTCGGCTGGGCCCTTATAAACGGCTCCAACGAGGCGTGGGTGTACGATAGGCTCCGGAAGGAGGGCAGGGCTGCGGAGGGAGGCCTGGCATTCACCGCCATGATGAGCATCTCCTACATCCTGGGGGTCGTGGCCGGCATCATAGCCTCCGCCCTGGTGACGATCTCCCTGAACATGCCGTTTCTGGGCGCGGCCATCATCGCCATCGTCTGCGCGGCTTTGGTCTGGAGGAGCCTGGAGGAGAACTTCGGGATGGAAACGATAGCTCTGCGGACCATACTTGCGGAGTGCCTCCGCTATTATAGGAAGCATGTCAGCTTGCAGATGCTGACTGTAGCGGAGACCTGCCGCTACACATCTGGCACCATCTACCTCTTCCTCTACCAGCCCTACCTGGTGACGATCGGTCTGGGCAGGGACATGCTGGGCATATATTTCTCCATCCTCATGCTCTGCAGCGCCACCGGGGCGTTCCTTGCACCTCGAGTATCGTCGAAGATAGGCTACCACCGGGTGATGGTCATATCGAGCACAGGCCTGCTCACCGGCTTTGCGATCCTTGCTCTGGCGCCGTCCCTCGCCGTATCCTGCGCCCTGTTCGCCCTGTGCGGGCTCTCCTACGGCCTGGGATGGCCTCCCCTAATGGTATGGCGCAACAGCCTTGTCCCCGACCGCATAAGGGCCTCGGCACTGTCACTGTTCGCCTCGTTCACATATCTGGCGGGGGCAGTGATGACCACTATCCTCGGCGGTCTACTGGACGCCACCTCGCCGCTCATGGGTTTCCTGTTCGCGGCCTCCATCGCCCTGCTCTCCGTGCCCCTGTACCTGGGGGCCTTCCGAAGGGCCGGCGCCGGCACCGCAGGCCCCTGAACCGGAGCGTTCAGCAGATGTAGCTGGCACAGGACCGATCGAAGCCTTTCACCAGCTCCAGGTCGAGGTCCTGTGGCTGCTCCTGGGGGACGATGTAAGTCATATGGGGGAAGTACTGGCTGAGATCGGCCGCCATCTTGGTAACGTCGTGTTCCCTGCCGAACAGATTGGCGCTGATCTCCAGGGTCTTCCTCCTGGTCATGGCCTCATCGGTGTAGCCCACGGTGTGGATGTACTCATGCAGGAGTATGTGAAAGCAGTAGGAGTTGTAGAGATGCGGCTGCTCCCGCTTGATCCTGTTCATAGGGCCCTTGTTCATCACTATTATGTTTGTGGCAAGCGGATAGAACCCACCGACCCAGCCCTCGGGCCGCCCGCCCAGCTCCGCGATGCCCAGCATAAGGCCTCCCCGCGACAGGCCCAGCTGCGAGCTCACAGCATCCTTCACAACCTCGAATATGTCCGCAAGGCCCTTGGCCTGCTCCAGCCTGGTAGGGTACTTTGAACCTGAAGTTGTTAACTCTTTGTTCACGAGTTATATCGAGGTTCGCCCACTAGATAAATTTTTCTCAGGTCCACTCAATGGGCCCATTCCGACCGCCCATGGTCCTGACCATGCGGTATATCAACGGGCGAAGACATTTGTCCCACCATGTTCAGAAGCATGAGGAGGAAGGGGCAGGAGCTTCCGGAAGCTGAATGCAAGGAGATCCTCAGCTCTTGCTCCACGGGAGTGCTGGGCTTGATGGGGGCGGATGGTTATCCTTACGCCGTTCCCCTCAACTACGTTTACGCTGACGGAGCGATCTACTTCCACTGTGCCAAAGATGGTCACAAGATCGACTGTATACGGAACAGCGAAAGGGTCTCCTTTTGCGTGGTTCAGCGGGGCAACGTCGTTCCCGAATTGTTCGCCACGGACTACCGGAGCGTCATCGTCTTCGGTAGGGCGATGATCGTCTCGGACGATGTGGAACGTCGACGGGCCATGCTCCTGCTCAACGAAAAGTACTCCCCGGACCTCCCCGATGAGGGGCGCAAGGAGATCGAGAGGTTCTGGAGCGCCGTATGTGTTGTGGTTATAGAGATCGAGCATGTGACCGGGAAGGAGGCCATAAGGAGCGTGAGAGAGCGCGGGGGAGGCTGACCTCCCGCACTATTGACGAAAGATGAGCGTTGCTGGACGCCTGGTAACCTGCTCGGTATCGTTATCTAGCCGGACCTCATAGCCGTGGCGTGCGAAAGGACCTACCCCTACTGGCCATGGCCGCCATCTACCTCTTCGTGCAGACCGGGGCTATCTTCCTGGCCCCTCTGTTCATGCCCGAGTTCTCGGCCTTCCCCGAGCCCAATGATCCTATCAACCCGTTCATCTACATCTTTCTGGTGCTGGTGATGACCGGCATCATACTCATCCTGATAAAATACGGTAGGAAGCGGATCGTTCAGTCGATCTTCTACGTCAGCATCTTCATCACCATGCTCTACGTGTTCATCCCACTGTTCCTTCTAGTGGACCAGGAAGGCACCTTGGCCCTACTGGCGTCCCTCGCCTTGGCAGGGGGCCTGATGTACCTGTTGGTGAGGAGGGGAGAATGGTACGTGATCGACGGCGTGGGCCTTATCATCGCTGTGGGTGTGACAGCCATCCTCGGCATGTCCTTAGGGATACTGCCGGTCATCATCCTCCTCATCATCATGGCCGTCTATGATGCCATCTCGGTGTATAAGACCAAGCATATGATCACCCTCGCGGAGGGCGTATCCACGATGCGCCTGCCGGTCCTGTTCATCGTTCCTCAGAAGGAGGGCTTCTCCATGGACAATGTCGTGAAGAAGGGGTCCATTCTGCCGAAGAACGACGAGCCCAGGGATGCGTTCTACATGGGTCTGGGCGACACCGTCATCCCTGGACTGCTGGCGGTCTCCGCATCGTTGTATCTTCCGCAGAGCGCTTCCTTCCTCATGACGGCCAACCTGTGGGCGGCGGCCGGAGCCATGATCGGCGGGCTCCTCGGCTACCTGGTGCTGTTCCGTTACGTCCTCCGCGGTCGACCTCAGGCGGGACTTCCCTTCCTGGATACGGGGGCCATAGCGGGATATCTGATCGTCTACGCCCTTGCATACGGCGAGATAGGGCTGGGGATGCTGGGGCTGTCCTAAGAAAAAATAATCAGGTGAGGCCGCCATAGGAGGTGCCATGAAGTTCCTGGTCCTTTCCGACATTCATGGCAGAGAAAAGGTGGCGTCCTGGGCCCTGCGCCTTGCTGACCAGCATGGTGTCGACGCCTACCTTGTCCTTGGGGACATAACGCACTTCGGTCCGGCAACCTGGGCCTCCGAGTTCCTTTCCCTTCTCGACCGCCCCGCCTACGCCATCCCCGGCAACTGCGATCCGCCACAGGTATGCTCAGAGATAGAGAGCCAAGCGACGCTCCTGCATGCCAGGAAGGTGATGTTGGAGGGTGAGACCTTTATCGGACTTGGGGGCTCGAACCCCACCATATTCGACACGCCCTTCGAGATGGAGGAGGAGCAGATAGAGAGCGCCCTTAGGCCCCTCATGGAGAGAGGCGCGGTGATGGTGCTGCACGCTCCTCCCCTGGGTTTCAACGACAGGATCCCCTCGGGTGCACATGTGGGCAGCGAGGCCATCCTCAAGCTGGTGAAGGAGTACCAGCCCAAGGCGGTGCTCTCCGGACATATACACGAGGACCGCGGCATCATGGAGAGGGACGGCACGGTGTTCATGAACCCCGGCGCCGCCAAGGATGGTTGCTCAGGCCTCATGGAGATCGACGGGGAGGTACGGATGACCCTGCTGGACCCGATCACGGATTGAGGGTTTATCCGGCCTCCTGGATCGCAGATCCCTCAATGCCCATGACAGGATGAACGTAGGTGGTGCTCCCTTGAGGTCACGAGGCTGCATCATGGCGAGTTGTTCGACACCTTGGATGGGGCGGTCTGATCTCAGTACGATCGACCTTACCCCGGGGCAGACTACGCCCTGAATGATATTACGAACACGCTGTTCAGGGACCTTAATGACCAACGAGCTTCTCGCCATCGGCAGCTTCTCCATCCTGACCAGGCTGACGGCCAAGGCGCCACGCTACAATGAGGAGAAAGGGCTACTGGTGCCTGCCAGGAAGGAGATCACCGGATACCGCTACTACAGCTTTGAGCAGGTATCCCAGGGGCTACTCCTTCAGCGATTGTCCGGCCTGGGCTTCGGGATACAGGAGATGAGGGCCATAGTCGATGTCATTGACGGGCGATCGGACCGCTCCGTTATCTGCCCGATCATCGAGGCCAGGATCGCCGACGTCAGGGGGCGGGTGGAGGAGCTCGAGGGGATCAGGAAGGTCCTGGAGAGAAATGATCTGGAGAGGATATTGGATATGAGCCAGGAGATACCGAAGGTTGTGGACATAGCCCCCATGAGGGTGGTTACGAAGAGAGATAGGGGAGCGTAAAGCGAGGTCATCCCGCGACTCCTTGGAGAGGTCTATGGAGCGGTTGTCACACAACCTCAGGCGCGTCTGATGGGGCCTCCGTTCACGATCCACCATTCCATGGGTTCGTGCGACGTGGATGCCGACATGGAAGTAGGGGCTCCGGTCACAGGACCGGTCGTGGCCGAGAATGGGCTGGAGGTCCGGACCCTTGTTGGTGGTCGGGCCGTTACGGCCGTCCATAGAGGGGTCTATGAGACCGTCGGCGAGGCCTGGACACGGGTTCTCAATTATATCCAGGAGAACGGCCATAGGCCGGCTGGCCTCGGCCAGGAGTTCTACCTGAACGACCCAGAGGTCACGCCGACGCAGGAGCTCCTGACCGAGGTTCAGCTGCCCGTGGAGTGAAAGGCGCGACCCCGCTCTGCCCGCCATGGTCTCCGCGTCATCCCCCTTGTGTAACGATGAAAATTGCCAGATGGTAACTGGCAGGGCGGAGTGGCCCATAAGCTTCAAGAGGGCTGTACCTAGCAAACCTTTTATATCACCTTTATTTTAGTGGCAGAGGATTAGTATGGCACTTTGGCAGGGTAAATCGAAGCGGAAACCCAGTGGCGGCCGCCTGGTATTGAACAGAAAGAAGAGGCGTTACGAGGTCGGACGCGAGCCCCTCCTTACCAACCTTGGCGAGGAGAGCATCAGGATGTACCGCACGATGGGTGGAAACCACAAGGTCAAGATGCTTAGCGCTGCCTATGCCAATGTCGTGGACCCCAAGAACAACCAGGTCAAGAGGGTAAAGATCATCACCGTCAAGTCCAACCCCGCCAACCCCAACTACGTACAGCGTAACATCATGAACCGCGGGGCCACCATCCAGACCGAGCTCGGGATGGCCAGGATCACCTCCAGGCCAGGGCAGGACGGCACCATCAACGCGGTCCTCATCTCCGAGTGAGACCAAACCCCTTTTATACACTCACGGAGAATGACCGACCATGGCCTTCGATGCTGACAAAGCCTGGGTGCTGTGGCCGGAGTATTTTGACATCTCGCGCACACGGTCACAGGGCCGTCGGGTCGTGAAGGCGCTGGCCATCCAGGAGCCCTCTATGGCCATGATCATAAAGGCCGTGGAGAAGCTAGGACTTCAATGGAAGATGGAGGAGGGCAAGTCATATCCCGGCGCATGGTGGAACAAGCAGGGCATGCTTCTGGTCGAGAACACCATGCCTAAATCCCAGCTTCTGCCACGAGTGGCGGAGCAGCTGAGGTCCGTTCCCCGCTCCTGAACCCTCCGATGGATACGAGCCTATGATAGTACGGACCTCACTGGGCCATACTATGTTCCTGAGAGTTCAGTGCGCAGTTCGACAAGAGAGGGAGAGCGCCGGCCGGGAGCGCCGGATCATGGATGGCGTCATTGCCATCCTGAATACCTGGCTCGCGCAGTGATATTTTCCGAGAAGGGAGAGATCAGCGGTCCTGGAACGTCTCCACCTCTTCTACCAGCCTCTTCCCTGCGGAAACGCTGTCCACAGAGTGTATGACCGCCCCAGCCTCGGTTATGGCTGTCTCGACGTCATCGAAGATTATGGCGTTCCCCTCGATGGTTATCTTGACGGTCTCGGTGTCCTGGTCCACTTCGACGATGGATATGTTCACCCCAGAGGTTCCCTGCAGCACGCTGAGGCGCTGGGAAAGCTCCACTATGGAAGGGTGATGTGGCTTCAGTACGTCCAAAACTATCCTCTTAATATCGCTCAATTGCAGCTCACTAATCCTGTTTTTTTGAATGAAATCCCAGTATTAAATGGTAGCCCTCCTGCAACTCTGGGAAATGCGTAACACGACCGTTCATGAGGGCCCGAGAGAGTCTTGGTGCTGCCTTTCTAACGTGCTATGGACAAAAAGAATTTAACTCCATCATCCTCATACTCGAGGTCATGCTCCCCTTTCTGGAGGTTCGGGTGCTCGATATCAACTCGGAGCACCTGGGTGTCCCTATCGACGCGCTTATGGAGAACGCCGGCGAGGCCGTGGCCGAGACGATAATGAACGAGCTGGGCACTGGCAAGAAGATCGCTGTCGTGTGCGGAGTGGGCAACAACGCCGGGGATGGGTTCGTGACCGCGAGGAACCTCATGCGCCACAATGATGTGACGGTACTGCTCGCCAACCCTCCTGCGGAGATCAGAACAGATGCTGCTAAAAGGGCCTTCGAGAAGGTGAAGCACATCTCCTCGTCCTCTGTTGGAGTCAACTTCTCCAACTTCGACATCGTGGTTGATGCCTTGTTGGGCACTGGGACCATCAAAGAGGTACGGGAGCCATACCGCACGCTCATCAACCGCATTAACGACTCGCGTACATACGTGGTCTCCATCGACGTCCCTTCGGGTCTGGGAACGGACATCCAGGTGGAGGCCGATCTCACGGTCACGTTCACGGGCATCAAGGAAGGGATGAACGAGGACAACTCCGGCAGGATCGTGCTGCAGGACATCGGCATTCCTGCAGATGCCAAGCGGTTCATTGGGCCGGGGGAGCTGATCTACTACCCCGTTCGCAGTCCGGACGCGCACAAGGGCGAGAGCGGAAGGCTTCTCATTGTCGGCGGAGGTCCGTTCACCGGGGCCCCGGCATTGGCGGGGCTGGCCGCATACCGTATGGGCGTGGACCTGGTCAACATCGCCACCCCGTGGATGTCCTATGCCCCCATCGCCTCGTACTCACCGAACCTCGTGGTCCACCGCTTGAGCGGCGATGTCCTCAACTTGAGCGATGTGTCGCGCATCATGGAGCTGATGAAATGCTCGGACGCCCTGCTCATCGGCCCCGGTCTGGGGCGTGATCCCTCGACCCAGGAGGCGGTGCGGAAGATCGTGGAGGACTGTGAGATCCCCCTGGTCATCGATGCCGACGCCATTACCGCCGTTTCCAGGGACGTCTCGGTGCTGGAAGGTAAGCGGTGCGTCATAACGCCTCATGCACGTGAGTACGCCATGCTCATGGGGCGGACACTTCCCAAGGACATCGACGCCCGGCAGCTGGACGTGACCGAGGCCGCCAGAGAACTGGGCGTCGTCCTTCTGGTCAAGGGGATGATAGATGTTGTCTCCGATGGGTCGTGGACCAAGCTCAATAGGACAGGGAACGCGGGCATGAGCGTCGGAGGGACAGGGGATGTCCTCGCCGGTGAGGTGGGGGCGCTTCTGACAAAACATGTCTCGCCGTTCAATGCCGCACGCATAGCTGCGTTCACCAACGGGGCTGCTGGCGACCTTGCGTTCGACAAGATAGGCTACAGCCTTATGGCCACCGATGTCATCGAGTGCATCCCTGACACGCTCAGGCGGGGGCTCAAGAAGGTCCGCTGAGCGCCATTCTCAAATAGTCATTCTGGATAGGTAACGTCCGTGAAGATCGCGCTGATATCCGATGTCCATGCCAACCTCATTGCCCTGCGGGCAGTCCTGGAGGACATGGAGGGTCGGGATGTGGGAGAGATCCTCTCCGCGGGGGACGTCGTCGGTTACTATCCTTTCCCCAACGAGACCATATCTCTCTTCCGGGAGCGGTCGATCATATCGATACAGGGGAATCACGACCGGGCGGTGCTCAGCGCAGGGGATCCCCGGATGAACCCCTGGGCCAACAGCGCGGTGTCGTGGACGCTTGCGCACCTATCCGAGAGCTCAGTGGAGTACATCAGCTCGATGCCCCGTCACCGTTCGATGAGCATCGGTGGGACCAGCATAGCCATGTACCATGGGGCACCCTTCGATGATGATTACTACCTGTTCGAGGAGGAAGCCACGGAGGAGGTCCTCCAATCCACGGGGTGCAGCCTGTTGGTGCTGGGGCACACCCATGTTCCGTTCATCAAGAGGTATAGGAGCGGCATCATCGTGAACCCCGGCTCCATTGGTCAGCCCCGGGATGGAGACCCTGATTCGAGCTATGCCATCTATGACACCGAGACCCGCAAGGCCTTCATCCTGCGGGTACCCTACGACATAGGCACCGTGGCCGACAGGACCATACAGGCCGGCCTGTCGTCCAGCCTGGCCAATCGCCTGTACGTCGGGCACTGACCAACAACTTTTTTCACCACGCTCACATGTATGGTGCAGGATGAGCGAGGTCAGCCCCATACCGGACCACCTGGCCCTGGAGATCATTGGGTCGCAGAGGATCATCTGTGTAGGTGACCTGCACGTGGGGCTGGAGTCGGAGCTCAGGTCCCATGGCGTGTTCGTACCTTCCCAGACCGCGCGTATGGAGAAGGAGCTTGTGTCCCTCAGCCCGGGAAGGGACCGGCTGGTGCTTCTGGGCGATATCAAGAACAAGGTCCCCGGGTCCACGCACCAAGAGTACGCCGAGCTACCACGGTTCTTCCGTACCATGAAGCGCCACTACGCAGAGGTGGATGTGGTCAGGGGGAACCATGATACTAACATAGAGGAGTTCATTCCCGAAGGGGTGACGGTCCATCCCTCCACGGGATTACGGATCGACGATGTCGGGTTCGTCCACGGCCACACATGGCCGTCCCCTGAGGTCATGGCCGCCCGCACCCTGATCATCGGGCACAACCATCCCACCATCGCCCTTGAGGACTCCCTGGGGAACATCAGCAAGGAGCCCTGCTGGGTCCGGTTCAACATCAGGGAGGGGAACGGCAGGTACATGGAGATACCTGAAGAGGTCATCATGGTGCCAGCGTTCAACAGGTCCCTCGGGGGATCACCCATAAACATCGAGAAGGGCAAGATGCTGGGCCCGCTGTTCAGCGAGGGTATGGTGGACATCCGAAAGGCCAGGGTGTACCTGCCGGACGGCATTTACCTCGGTCAGGTGGGATCGCTGATGGTCAGGGGAGGCACCCGTGTCAGGACCATGCCCAAGCCTCGAGACTATGTCTACTGAGGCCTGTGAAGGACCTAGAATATGTGGAAAGGGAGCGTCAGAAGAAGCTGCTTATGCCCTCTTCCGATAAGTAGTCGCAGTACTCGTCATCGAGGAGGATGCGCAGCTGGTCCATGAAGGAGTACTTCCCCGTCTCCAGTATGGAGTGCAGAACGAACGAGCGGGCCTCCCTGGCCAGGTCCATGTTCTCTGGGTCTTGTCCCTGGTCGATGATGTCCAGCGCATACGCGAGCTGATCCTCCGTATACTTTCCATACTGGTTCTTGGCGTCAGGGAACATCCTCTCGAAACCTTCCCTGTCCTCTCTCTTGCAGTAATAGAAGGACTCGGCGGCGGAGTGCTTGGGACTTAGCGTGTAGGCGATCCTATCGGCCAAGAGGACATCGATGAATATGGTCGCGGACTCGTAGAACGTCATCAGATCATCGTTCCTGCGGCAATGTTGATTTTCGTACGAGCTGTTGTCCCGATTCCTGTAAATATCGTCCCGATAAAGCTTGTCGAAGCTCGAAACGTAATCGAAGTAGGCATCTCCCCTGTTCACGAAGAATTTGCAAAAGTGCAGTCTGTCATGTATGCCGAACATGTCGGATGGCTCGAGCATTCTATCTCACCTATTGTGCTGAATTTATCAAGATCGTTTGGTGCCTAGGCGACCGGTTCGATGAAAAAATAAGATATATCTTTTTTGATAGTTTTTCATGTTCGTATAGCGGATCGATCATCCAGCAGACAAATGACCTTACATTCGCATTGATCACCACACTGTGGATGGGGGTGAACGATTAGGGGGCCGTCGGGAGGATGTGACTATCCTTACTGTACCCTTACTCCCTTCATTCCAGGGGCGCTAGCCATATGGTGAATGCGAAAACCTTCAGCGAGGGCTTATCCATCATCTAAAAAAAGGGCCAGCATTATACATTATCAGGGACCAACTCGGACCGTAATGCAGATGTAGAATTTGAACTAGCTCAGGAGGTACAAGAACGGCTGCTCGTTGATAATGGGGCAAATAATTATTTATGTATAGATATATTAATATCGTCGTCCGCCCTGGGCGTTCTTGTCGGTCGGCTAAGAACCACTCACCCGATCGGCGCGCTATGCTCGGGCGCCTGGGGCGGCATCATCCGGACGATCGTTTTTTACTCCATAACGCTCCCATCAACGCACATCCATGATATCGTTACCTACGGTAAATGGGCAGGTAGAGAAATGCGGCTTATTGTTGTGTCCAATGGCGTGTGATCGATCTCAATGCTCGCAGAGATGGTTTTCATCTAATGGCTGTTTGCGTATAGGTAATGACATATATCTCCATTGGTTGACGGAACGAGGAACGCCAGATGCCCCCACAAACTCCACGAGACCAAAAAAAGAAGGGCCGAGAAAATCAGGAGAAGGATAGCACTATCGCTAGGTCACTAATGAAGGGGAACAAGGTACGTCGCTTGGTGATTATCAGCGTGCTTGCGGTCATTTGCGGTGCGATAATCTTCATGGCCATGCTGGGCAACAGCTCGGTCGAAAAGCTGCAGGTCGTGCAGGGCGACCAGCTGCAGTACAGCATCACCGGATATGAATCAGGCAACGACGTATCAGGTGCCATGACCATCATGGTTACTAAAACGACACCCAGCTCTTTCACGGCAAGCTACTCGATCACCATTGATGACAATACAAACAGGACAGAGATAGTGTTTGATGGAGCAAGGGGCGGGTGGTCCTCCAACGTTCATAATGTCGTGGGAAGACTGTCTGGTAGCGGCTCGGCAGCAACAGCCGGAAATACCTCGACCTACAGCACGCTGTTCGGGACCAAAGAGCTCACCGTTTACTCTATCTCTGCCACCTCACAGATGGGCAAGAGCGTCCTGTTCCAGTACTGGCTAGATGCTACGACGAAATGTCCCTATCTTCTTTCCATGACCTATGGGAATGGGGATGTCCTCACGTTTAACCTGGTGTACACCAACATTGCGGTTTTCCAATGATTGACATCATCACCCTCCTTTTCCGTCATTGAATGAGCTCCTGGAACTCGGAGAGGGAGGTTCTCGTCGTGATGTCCTGAAACAACAATCGAGGTGTTGCCCTAAATCATTGTGTCCATAGAAAAATGTGAAGGGAAGGTGTTTGTTGGCGTTTTCGCGGCCATCAGTAGTTCTTGATGTCCTTGAACACTGATCCGTCGGGGTTCCTGATAGTGGCCCGGATGGGCATCTGGCCAGGCAGGGTGTGCGTGGCGCAGGAGTTGCAGGGGTCGTACGCCCTGTATGCCATCTCGATCTCGTTCAGGATACCGGGGGAGACCTGCCAGTTCTTGATCAGAGCCTTGGCGGCCTGGCGCACGGACAGGTTTATGGGCGCGTTGTTGTTGGTCGTACCGACCACCAGGTTCACATCGGTGGTGATGCCGTTCTTATCCGCTACGTAGTGGTGGATCAGAGTTCCCCTGGGCGCTTCTAGGCAGCCGACACCTTCTCCGGGCTCTCCGGGAGGGGTCTGTATATCGGTGCTGGTGATCTCGGGATCCTGCGCAAGCTGCACCATCAGCTCGGCAGCGTGTACCAGCTCGATGACCCTGGCCCAGTGCATAACCATGGTGTGATGGATAGGTCCGTTGATGCCCAGTCCCTTGAAGAAGTCCTTCATTTGCAGGTAGTAGTCATGCGCAAGGGGGGTGGTGAACCCGGTGGACGCGTTGATCCTGGCCAGCGGGGCGCAGCGGTAGATACCGCTCTGGGGCCCGTCGGTGAACCCGTTCCAGCCTATCTTCTTCTGGAAGCAGAACTTCTCGTAGGACCAGGGCTCGACGTGCTCGCCGATGTAGTCCAGGTACTTGTCGGGGTGGAACTTCCACATCTCCTTGCCCGTCTGGTCGACGACACGAAGATCGCCATCGTAGAAGTTGATCTTGTTGTCCTTGTCCACTAGGCCCTGATAGTAGGTCTCATTGTAGTAAATACCGGGGTCCGTGATAAGCGCCAGGTAGTCCTCGTTCTTCAGGACGACGTCCGTGAGCAGTTGAGCGGTGAACTTGGAGAACTCCACTGTGGACTTGGCCCATTCCTCCACCTTCTTCCTGTCATCCTCTAGCAGGGGCTTGCTCATTCCTCCGGGGATACCGCAGACAGGATGGGTGGCCTTTCCGCCCATCATCTCCTGGACCTTCTGAGCATACGCCCGGTGCTTTATGACCTCACCGCCAATGTTTACGCCTACCGCATCCACGACACCGAGGATGTTTCTCTTCTCTACCGGGGCCATAGGGCCGAGCACGAAGTCGGCCGCTGCCAGGGCGTAGAAGTGAGCGATGTGGCTGTGGACGTAGTGAGCGGCGTAGAACAGCTCACGGAGCTTCCTGCCCGCGGGTGGGGGTTCTGCCTTGAACACCTTGTCCAGAGCCTTAGTGGAGCACAGGTGGTGGGCTCCGGGGCACACGCCGCACAGACGGGCCGTGATCTTGTTGAGCTCGTCGACCGAACGGCCGATGCAGAACTTCTCGAAGCCCCTAAGCTCGGGCACCTGCCAGTACGCCTGAGCTACGTTTCCCTCGTCGTTGAGGAAGATCTCGATCTTCCCGTGACCCTCAAGCCTGGTGATGGGATCGATGGTGATCCTCTTGGACTCTGCTCTTGTTGTCGGTTCACTGATAATAGGGCCGGTCATTGCTTCACCGCCTTCTTCTCCTTGACTTTCCTCTTGATGATGGACTTGGGCATGGTGAACGCGTAGAACGTCCCCAGCGGGTCCTTGATCTGCGTCATCAGCTCGAGGATCTCATCCTCAGTGAGCTGGGTCTCGTTGTCAGCGGTCCTGAAGATTGATGCCAGCGCGCTCAGCATGGAGCCTCCTTGGTCCAGAACAGCTGCTGTCGGCCCCATGCATCCGCGGCATGGTTGGTTGGCCTCAAGGCATTTGGCACCACAGCCGGCCCTGGTGGCCGGTCCGAGGCAGATGACCCCTTGCTCCAGCATGCACTTCTTGGGATCGATGGCGATCTCATAGGGCATGTTGATCTTGTCGATGGTGGTGACCTCCTTGGTCCTACCGCACTCATCGCACAGGGTCTTCTGAGAGGCCAGTACCGCTCCCTTGGGAGGCAGGGGTGCTCCCTCTGTCAGGTGCTTCGTCACGATTCCTAGGAATTCGTTGATTTGGTCGGTGGTGGGGGGGCACCCGGGCATGAAGTAGTCGACATCCACAACGTCCTCGAGCGTGAGGACGGTGTCGTACATGACCGGCAGCTCTAGCTCCCCCTCGGGTCCATCCCACTTAGGCTGAGGTATGGTGTGTTGAGGGTTCACGCTGGTGAAAGTTTTGTTGTAGACGTAATCCTGGAGATCCTTCTTGTTGGTTACGTTCGCCAGGCCTGGTATGCCGCCGAAGCAGGCGCAGGAGCCGAAGGAGACCATGATGGCCGATTTCTGCCGCAGCAGCTTGGCCACATGCTCGTTCTCGCTGTTCCTGACGGCTCCGTTGTAGAGCGTTAGGGTGATGCTCTTATCGGGCATTGCCTCAACGTCCTTCAGCTTCGCGTCCACTGCAATAGGCCAGAACGCGATGTCCGCAATCTCCGCAAGGCCGAGGATCTTCTCATCTATATCCAGAAGGGCCACGTCGCAACCGCCGCATCCCGCTCCCCAGTATTGTGCTATCTTTACTTTTGCCATGGTTTCCACCTTATCCTAGTGATGGGACTCTCCCTTTACCCGGGCGCTCTCCTCCTCGGCCTCCTTAAGCGGGTTGGGGCCCATCTCTCTGATCTTCTCCGTGAAATCCTTGATGGTAGACTGGAACTTCACACCCTCCGAGGCGGAAACCCACTCAAGGTGCAGGCGGTCAGGGTCGAGACCGTACTGCTCTAACAACATCTTGAGCAGGGCGATCCTTCTCCTCGTCCTGTAGTTGCCGCCGATATAATGGCAGTCCGCGGGATGGCATCCTAGGACCAGCACGCCATCGGCGCCCTTAGCGAAGGCACGGAGAACGAACTCCGGGTCCACTCTGGCAGAGCACATGGCCCTGAGGACCAGGAAATTGGTCGGCATCTGCAACCTGGAGACTCCTGCCAGGTCTGCTCCGGCATAAGAACACCAGTTGCAACAGAAGGCGATTATCTTCGGTTCAAACTGGCCTTCGGTCGTCGCAGTTACCGCGGCGGGGCTTGTTCCTTGTTGTGTCGACATGTTTACTCACCCTCCTCAAGCGCAGCATCGATGGTAGCGAGGATCTGCTGGTTCTTGAAGCCCCTCTGCTCCATGGCGCCTGACGGGCACGCTGCCACGCAGCAGCCGCAGCCCTTGCACAGACCCTCGTTGACGACCGCCTTCTTCTTCTCGGGGTTCTTGGGGTCTTCCACGATGGTAATGGCCTTGTACTCGCAGACCGGCTCGCAGATTTTGCAGCCGTCGCAGATATCCTCGTTGACCGCGGCGATGATACCCTCGCTCTTCAGCTCCGGCTTGGAGATGATGGTCATGGCGCGGGCGGCTGCTCCGGACGCCTGGGCGATGGCCTCGTCGGTGAACTTGGGCCAGTGGGCCAGGCCACAGAGGTACACGCCGTTGGTTGCGAAGTCCACGGGCCTCAGCTTCATGTGGGCCTCCAGGAAGAACTTGTCCTTGCTGAGAGGCACCTTAAGCATTTTCGCCAGTTCCTCGTTGTCGTGGTGCGGGCGGATGCCGGTGCTGAGGACCACCATGTCGGGCTTCAGCTCGATGTCATCGCCCAGGACTATGTCGTTGGCGACCAGCTTCAGATCGTCCCCCTCCTTGGTGACCATCGGGGGCTTGTCGTCGGGGACCCTGACGAACCTGACGCCGGCCATGCCGGCCTCTTTGTAGAGGTCCTCGCGGAAGCCGTAGGTCCTTATGTCCTTGTGGAACACGTACACCGCGGCGTTGGGGTTGGCCTTCCTGATGGCGATGGCGTTCTTGATGGCGTTGGCACAGCAGACCCTGCTGCAGTAGGGGGCCTCGTCGTTTCGGGAACCAACGCACTGTATCATGGCGATGGTCTTTGCGGGCAATGTTCCCTTCTGCATCTTGTCCTCCAGCTCCAGCTGGGTGACGACTCTCGGGTCCTGTCCGTAGAGGTGCTCCTTGGCCTTGTACTCCTCAGCGCCCACGGCCACCACTATGCTACCGGTCTCGATCTCCCCCTGGTTGGTCTGGACCTTGAAGTTGCCGACGAAGCCGCCGACGTCCTTGACCTCGGTGCTGAGGTGCAAGGTGATGTTCTTGTTGTTGCGCACCCTGGTGATCAGCTCCTTGGCGAACTCCCGCAGCTTGCGGCCGTCCTCCTCGTGGTAGATCTTTATGGCGTTGCCGCCGAGCTCCTCAGTCTTCTCCAGGAGATCGACGTGGTATCCCTGACCCGCGATGTCCAGCGCAGCGATCATACCGGAAACGCCGCCGCCTATTACGATCGCGGAGTGCGTAACCGGTAGCTTGGACTCGTACAGGGGCTCGAGCAGGCGGGACTTGGCCACGGCCATCCTCACAAGGTCCTTGGACTTCTTGGTGGCCTTCTCTGGCTCGCCCATGTGGATCCAGGAACACTGGTCGCGGATGTTGGCCATCTCGAAGAGGTAGGGGTTGAGGCCTGCCTCCTTCAAAGTGCTCTGGAACAGGGGCTCATGGGTACGGGGTGTGCACGACGCGACCACGACCCTGTTGAGCTTCTCCTTGTGGATGAGGTCCTTGATCTTCTGCTGGGAGTCGGCCGAGCAGGAGTACTTGTTCTCCTCCGCATAGACCACGTTGGGCAGGGTCCTCGCGTACTCCACGACGCTGGGGACGTCGACGGTCCCCTTGATGTTGATACCGCAGTCGCAGACGAAGACGCCGATCCTGGGCTCTTCCCCTTCGACAGCGATCTCCTCACGCTTCTCCTCCTCGGGGAAGGCCCTCTTGTTGGAGATGTAGGCGCCAGCCTTGGCGGCGGCACCAGAGGCCTCGGCCACGGAGGTGGGAATGTCCTTGGGGGCGGCGAAGGCACCGGTCACGAAGACACCGGGGCGGCTCGATGTGAGCGGGCTATAGACGTTGGTCCCGGCGAAGCCATACTTGTTGAGGTTGACGCCGAAGATCTTGCCGATCTTGTCAGCGCCCTTGGTGGGCTCTAGGCCAACGGAGAGGACGACCATGTCGAACTCCTCTTCCACGATGTCACCGCCGCTCTCGTAGCGGAGGGTGAGGTTCTTGGTGACGGGGTCCTGGGAGACGCTCGCCACCCTGGTGGCGCGGTGCATCTTGATCCCATACTCCTTCTCAGCACGGGCACGGTAGTCCTCGAACTCCTTGCCCACGGCCCTTATGTCCATGAAGAATATGCTTGGCACCAGTCCGGCAGTGTGCTCACCGGCTATGATCGCCTGCTTCATGGCGTACATGCAGCAGACGGAGGAACAGTACGTGTTCCCAACCTTCTCATCCCTGGAACCCACACACTGAAGGAAGGCGATCTTCTTGGGGGTCTTCTGGTCAGAAGGCCTGACCACGTGGCCGCCGTAGGGGCCAGTGGCGCTAAGGAACCTCTCGAACTCCAGAGAGGTGATGACGTTGGGATAGTCCCCGTAACCGTATTCCTTCTTCAGCCTGGCATCGAATACGGAGAAACCAGGAGCGAGGATGATGGCACCGACATCGATGGTCTCATCGACGGGCTTGTCCTCATAGTTGATGGCACCGGCTGGGCAGTTCTTCTCGCATAGGCCACAGCGTCCCTTGGTCAGCTTGAGGCACTTCGAGGAGTCGATGGCGTACTTGAGGGGTACCGCCTGGGCGAAGGGGATGTAGATCGCCTTTCTGTTGACCAGGCTGGCATCGTACTCGTTGGGCACCTTCACCGGGCACTTCTCTGCGCAGATACCGCATCCGACGCACTTGTCCATGTCGACAAAGCGGGGATTGTGGCGTATCGTCACCTTGAAGTTGGGCGCCTCACCGCTGACATCAACGACCTCAGACATGGTCATGAGGTTGATCAGGGGATGACGGGCAGCCTCCACCAGCTTGGGTGAAAGGATACACATCGAACAGTCGTTGGTAGGGAAGGTCTTGTCCAACTGGGACATCACCCCTCCAATGCTGGGCGTCTTTTCTATCAAGTAGACCTGGAACCCCGATTCAGCGAGGTCCAAGGACGTCTGTACGCCGGAGATACCTCCTCCGACGACAACTACCGCTCCTCTAGTTTCAGACATATATGCTCCTCCAAAAGTTCTGCTCCAAAGACGATTTGCTCGTTGATGTCATGCAATTATCGCATATGGATGCGATTGCATCGGTAAGATCTATCCCCATAACAGGGCTTAATATCGTCCCGCTGTTGACCATCAATACGTCACTCCATGAGGCCTTATCGTCCAACGGAACCCCCCCGTCCGGACGCTGGTGCCTGGATAAGCGGTTTTACTCCGCCTAGGGCCGCAACGGCATACGTATGAAAACGGCCCATGGCACGGGTGCTTTTTGCGGGAAATGGAATGTTCGTATATTAACATATCGTACATTGCTCCATATCGTTTTTTGGCAACCACTTCACCAATTGAGCTTATATACGTTTCGTTCGGGGAGCAAGTTTCGAACGAACGTTCGTAAAATGATGAGAGCATGTCCATCGCTTCGTTAACGAGTATCGATTATCAGACCAATCAACCGGGTAGCAATCTCCTTAAATGACACAGGCTTTTAAACGGGCGATGTTGGACCCCTTGCTGCCTCTGGCAACCTTACTGGCAGGTACGGGCTTCGGCGATCTTATCAAGAAGATCATCTATGTGAGAAGGTCAGGCCAGAACGCAGACGCCACCGAGACTCAGGGACGGCCTCGCATTCAGATAACGGGCCCAAAGGTGCAGCCGGAGATCTGTCAGATCTGCATGGGCAAGATCAAGGAGGGATCGGAATATGTACGCTGCGGTACCGGCAAAGTTTTCCACTCTGTCTGCCTGGCGAGGGTGGGTAACTGCCCCTACTGCAGCAGGACATTCGCCATAAAAGGCCGTGAGAGCACCACCTCGCGCAATTATATCCAACCGACAGTGCCAAGGGATACGGTGGAGGGGCCACCGACGGCCTCTCCTGAAGCGAGATGCCCCGTTTGCGGTGGAACGCTCGAGAAGGATGCTACCAACTGCAGGTCCTGCGGGGCGATTTTCGTGGCTGACGGTGGTACCTTCCGTTGCCCCTCCTGCGGGTTCCTGGTCCGCGAGAGCGATACATCCTGCAGCCGCTGCGGCGAACCGTTCCATCAGTTCAGGCCCCGCACCTGCCCTGTGTGCGATCGGGTCATAGGTCCTAACGACGAGACCTGCGCATGCGGCGCCATCCTCAACGACCGATGTCCTGAGTGCGGGGCCAAACTGCCAGATGGCGCAACGGAGTGCGGGACCTGCGGCGCCGCCTTCGAGTTCGTCTGACGTGACTCAAAATGTCGCCGACAGACAACTTCTCCTCCAGCATTTTAAAAACTGGCATGGCCTCTAATATGGCTGGACCTTCTGGTAATAATTATATTATAATTTATTATATAATATTGAACAATACGAATTATATATAGCTTGAAATTTATTTATCAAAATCAGGAATATAGATATTAATATTTACTATTGTATGGACGTTTTGGTCTAACTTAGGGATGCACATGAACTCATTAGCAAGCCTGGCCGATAGCATCGCTGCCGCGTATGAACCATTGGCCTCGGGAATGGGATGCTCCATCACCAGCGAGGATGATGAAGAGCTCAGAAGATTGGTGGAGTCGATCAAAATAAACATATCGATCATAGGTTGCGGGGGCGGTGGATCGAACACCATTCATCGGCTTGCGACCGACGGGGTGAAGGGCGCGACGTTGGTGGCCGCCAACAGCGATGCTCGTCATCTGTTGAACGTGAGTACGGAGAACAAGATCCTGCTGGGAAGGGTCCTGACCAAGGGCCTTGGGGCCGGGGCCATCCCTGAGGTGGGAAGGAAGGCGGCGGAGGAGGCCAAGGACGACATTTCCAGGTACATCAACGGAAGCAGCGTGGTCTTCGTCACCGCAGGCATGGGGGGAGGGACCGGCACCGGCTCCGCTCCCTACGTTGCCGAGATGGCTCACCGCAATGGGGCACTGACCATCGGCATCGTGACCCTACCATTCAGATCAGAGGGGCGGGTGCGTATGGAGAACGCAAAAAAGGGGCTTGAGGAGATGCAGAGGAACTGCGACACCACCATCGTGATCCTCAACGAGCAGCTGCTGAAGCTGGTCCCTAAGCTGCCTCTCAACGCCGCGTTCAAGGTTGCCGATGAGGTGCTGATGTACGGCATCAAGGGCATCACCGAGATCATTACCAGGCCTGGCCTGGTGAACGTGGACTTCAATGACGTTCATACCATCATGAAGGACGGAGGGATGGCCATGATCGGCATGGGCGAAAGCTCGGACGAACATGACAGGATAAAGGACGCGGTGGACGACGCGTTGACCTCCCCCCTGCTGGGTGACTTCAACATGGCCACTGCCAAGGGTGCCCTGATACGGGTCCAGGGAGGGTCGGATCTCACTGTCGGTGAGGCCGAGAAGGCCGCGGAGATGGTGTCCTCTCACCTTAATCCACGGACCAGGATCATCTGGGGATGTTCGGTGGAGCCGGAGCTGAAGGGAAAGGTCAGGGTGCTCGTCGTCATCACCGGCGTCACCACCCCGGCACTTACTTAATGTCGAACGATATTGGCCACGCCGCTCTCCCATGGTCGTCAAGGAAAAGAGGGGCAGAAGGCGGTATATTAGGGTCCGCGTGCGCGGAGAGGTGAGGATCACCGAGGATGCCCTCTACGCATCCCTCAACTCCTCCCTGTACCGGGCAGGTATACGATACAAGGTCATACAGTTCGATGGGCTCGAGGGCATCCTGAGAGTGGGATGTAAGGACCAAAACCGAGCCATCGAGGCCCTCAACGACGATTCTAGCGCCGTGGTCACCATAAAGACGTCTGGAACCCTCCGGACGTTAAGGGAAGGGATGGTCGGGAGCGAAGGATGCGCCCGCGGGTCTCGGACGGACGGCAAGCGTGGTCCCTGACATACCTGGGTAACATATCAACATATATATCGAAGAAGTGCTTTAGTGAGTTTTGCGTAGTCAAGGAGTGTTATAATGCAACCAGGACAAATGGCGTATGATAGGGCCATCACCGTGTTCTCGCCCGATGGAAGGCTGTTCCAAGTCGAATACGCGCGGGAAGCTGTCAAGAGAGGTACTACCACTGTTGGTCTAAAGTTCAAGGACGGTGCGGTCCTAATTGTTGACAAGCGCATCGCCAGCCGTCTCATGGAGCCCAAATCCATCGAGAAGATCTTCCAGATTGACGAGCACATCGGTTGTGCCACCTCAGGCCTGGTCGCCGACGCTAGGGTCCTGGTGGACCATGCACGGGTTACCTCCCAGATAAGCAAGATCACATACGATGAGAAGATCAGTGTGGAGATGCTTGTGAAAAAGATCTGTGATTACAAGCAGAACTATACTCAGTATGGTGGCGTCAGGCCGTTCGGTACTGCCCTCCTGATCGCTGGTGTCGACGACCAGGGCGTGCACCTGTTCGAGACCGACCCCTCCGGTGCTCTGGTATCCTACAAGGCGGGGAGCATAGGCGCCGGCCGCAACGTAGTGATGGAGGTATTCGAGGAGCAGTACCAGGAAGGTATGGAGATGGAAGACGCCATCGTCCTGGGCCTGAAGGCGCTAAAGAAGGCGACGGAAGAGGAGAAGCTGAATCCCAAGTCCGTGGAGATCGGTATCGTTCGGGTTGGAGCGGACTTCCGCCGGTTGGACGACGGCGAAGTGGAGTCTGTGGTCAACAAGGCCAACGCTGAATAGTAAAGGATTACCATGGTCGATATCGAGGATGCCATAGTGGCCCGTTTGGAATCCCATGGGGAGACCTTCGAGATCCTCATCGACCCCAAGGTGGTCAATCTGATTCGCGAGGGCAAGGAGGTGGATCTCGCCGATCACATGGTAATAGACGAGGTCTTCCGCAACGCCCGCAAAGGGACAAGGCCTGAGGAGAAGAAGCTGCAGGAGGTGTTCGGAAACACCGATCCCCTCCAGGTCGCCAGACAGATCATCCTGAAGGGCGAGGTGCAGCTAACCACCCAGCAGAGAAAGGAGATGCAGGAGAGCAAGAGGAAGCGCATCGTGGCGGAGATCGCCCGGAACGCCATCAATCCTCAGACCTCCGCTCCCCATCCTCCAGCCAGGATCGAGGCGGCGATGGAGGAGGCGCGGGTGCATATCGATCCATTCAAATCAGCGGAATCGCAGATAGAGAACGTCCTAAAGGCCCTCCGGCCGCTCATACCCATTCGCTTTGACAAGGTCAGGATCGCGGTGAAGCTCACCGGTGATCAGTACGGTCGCTGTTATGATTACATCGCCCAGTCCGGAAAGATAACCCGGGACGAGTGGCAATCCAACGGGAACTGGATAGGCATCGTGGAGCTGCCCGCGGGCATGCGTGATGATTTCCTCGGAAAGTTGGCGGAAAGGACCAAAGGGGATGTGGAGACCAAGATCCTCAAGGGCGCGGTTTGAGCGAATTCTTAAGATATATGATATATTACGCCGGGGCAAAGGAATTTAAGACGAGATACAATCAGCTAACATTCGCGTGTGGTAAAATATCTAAGGAGATAATGTATGAATAGTGAAGGGTCGAGACAACCGAGGGAGATCGTTATGCCCGGAGATCTCCTCGAAGGAGAGAAGTTAAAACCGGGGGCGGGAACGTATGTTTCCGATGGTAAGATCTTCGCCGCCCTCCTCGGCATCAAATCCGTGAAATCGAACTACGTGAACATCATTCCTCTGAGCGGGAGGTACATACCCGCGGTAGGGGACAGCGTAATAGGGAAGGTCGAGGACATCGGACCTTCCAACTGGCTAATCGAAATAAATTCCCCGTACCCCGCCCCGTTGCATGTCAACGAGGTACCTTGGAGGGTAGAGTTCGGCGACACCGCCCGCTACATGAACGTGGGCGACGTGATCCTGGCGAAGGTGCTGATGGTCGATGAGACCATGAGGGTCCAGGTCACCATGAAGGACCAGGGGCTGAGGAAGCTTCAGGGCGGACAGATCATTGAGGTGTCGCCCAGCAAGGTACCGCGGGTGATCGGAAAGAGCGGTTCCATGATCCAGATGATAAAGGGATACACGAACTGCCGTATATTCGTGGGTCAGAACGGAAGGATCTGGTTAGACGGCGAGGTAGATAGCATCATGCATGCGATCAAGGCCATCCAGATGATTGAGCAGGACGCCCACTCCCACGGTCTGACGGAGAAGGTGAAGGCGTACCTGGAGCAGGTGTCCGGACAATCGGCGCCGAGAACGGAGTGAAGTGATATTCATGTCGGGAATGACTACTGATATTGACCTGATCGATGACAACGGGATCAGGATCGACGGAAGAAAGGTGGACGAGCTTCGGCCGCTTAAGATCGAGGCGGGGGTCCTGAAGCGTGCGGACGGTTCCGCATACGTGGAATGGGGTAAGAATAAAGTGCTGGCCGCGGTCTACGGTCCCAGGGAATGCCACCCTCGCCACATGCAGAACCCTGCCAAGGCCATCGTCCAATGCAAGTATAACATGCTATCGTTCTCTGTATCCGACCGCAAGCGGCCGGGACCGGACAGGCGCTCCATCGAGATCTCCAAGATCATATCCGAGGCCCTTGAATATGTGGTGTTCACCGAGAACTACCCCCGGGCGTCCATCGATGTGTACATCGAGGTGCTGCAGGCCAACGCTGGTACCCGCTGCGCGGGCCTGACCGCTGCCTCAGTGGCCCTGGCTGACGCCGGCATACCCATGAAGGACCTGGTCCCTGCGGTGGCCATCGGCAAGGCCGACGGACAGATCGTCCTGGACCTCAACAAGGAGGAGGACAACTACGGTAACGCGGACCTGCCCATAGCCATGATCCCCCGGACGGGGGAGGTCCTGCTCATGCAGATGGACGGTCACATGACCATGGAAGAGTTCGACCAGGCCCTGGAGTACGGAAAGAAGGCCTGCCAGATGGTATATGACGTTCAGAAGGACGCTCTCCGCCGGAGGTATACGGTGCAGGGCGGTAACGGCGATGTAGACGATGAACAGAGCCAGAACAATAACTCGGAGGCCTGAAGATGGCTGAGCCCATAATGTCCGAGATCAAGAAGGGACACATCCACAAGCTGCTGTCCACAGGTAAGAGGGTCGATGGAAGGGCCCTCGACGAGTACCGTGAGATCAAGATCGAGACCAACTACATCGAGAGCGCTCAGGGTTCCGCACGCGTGCGTCTCGGAAACACCGATGTGCTCGTAGGAGTGAAGATGGAGGTCGGAAAGCCGTTCGAGGATACTCCCGACCGCGGCGTCCTAACCACCAACACCGAGCTCATCCCGCTGGCCTCCCCCACTTTCGAGGCAGGACCTCCAGACGCTGGCGCTATCGAGCTTGCGAGGGTCATCGACAGGGGCGTCAGGGAGAGCGAGATGATCGACCTGCAGAAGCTGTGCATAAAGCACGGCGAGGAGGTATGGATCAACTTCCTGGACATCTATGTCCTTGACTATGACGGGAACCTCTTCGATGCTTGCTTCCTCGGGGCCATAGCCGCTCTGAGGACCACGATCGTGCCGGCAAAGGAGAACGACAAGGGCGAGGACTACCCCATGCCCCTGCGCCACCTCCCCATTCAGACCACGGTCGTAAAGATAGAAAACTCTATATTGTTTGACCCGACTCTCGACGAAGAAAAGGTCGCGGATGCTCGCCTTACAGTGACAACTGATGAGAACGGAGACCTGAGGGCGATGCAGAAGGGGCTCACCGGCGCTTTCACGCTGGACGAGGTCAAGCAAGTGATCGATGCGTCCCTGCGCGTGAGCAAGGACCTTAGAAACCTCATGGTGTGATAGTATGTCCAAGTCAACAGAGAAGGCAGGAAGCTCGGGAAGGTTCGGCACGAGATACGGCGTGGTGGTCAGGAACCGCGTCCGGGACATCGAGAAGATGAAGCTCTCGGCGCACGAGTGCCCGACTTGCCACAGGAACAGCGTATCCCGGGTCAGTAGCGGTATTTGGTATTGCTCCAAGTGCGACACCAAGTTCGCCGCCGGAGCCTACTCCCCCATCTCCAAGAAGGAGACCTCTGAGGAGTTCAGAGCTGCTCAGGCCGCCAAGGTCGAGAGCGAGGTCATCGAGAACAACAAGGGTGAGTGAAGATGTACAAATGCGGGGCCTGCAACGAACCAATACGTTCCAACGTCAACACTGTCGGCATCCAGTGTGAGAAGTGCGGTTCCAAGATATTCTACAAGGAAAGACCTAACGTAAAGAAGGTCATTAAAGCCCGGTGAAGGATGCCCCGGGCAACCCTTCGTGTTATCACCCCGCACCAAAGGGCGGTGATGAGCGCTCTCTCGCCTGAGGTGGGCAGGGAGATCCCCCGCACAAGGGTCAGCCTTACATCCGAGGGCGATGAGATCATACTCAACGTGGAGGCCTCCGACCTGGGGGCTCTTCGTGCCGCCCTAAATTCATATCTTAGGTGGATCAGTATCTCGGAAGAGATCGGCAAAATGGTAGGTGAAGAAAATGGATGATTTGAGTCCCAAGGTCCAGAACCAGATCGCTCAGTTCCAACAGCTCCAGCAGCAGTTGCAGGCGGTTCTGAATCAGAAGTTCCAGATGGATGCCCAGGTCAAGGAGATGGCCCGTACCACGGAGGAGCTGAACAAGTCCCCCGAGGATGTGGTCATATACAAGTCCATAGGCGCCCTGCTGATCAAGGTCGACAGCAAGGAGACCATCCTGAAGGACATCGAGGAGAGCAAGGAGACCATGGAGGTCCGCCTAAAGAGCCTCGAGCGCCAGGAGAAGTCACTTCGGGACAGGTATCAGGCCTTGCAGGACCAGCTCAACAAGGCCCTGTCAACACCCTCCGGTCAGCCTCTGAGCTCGATGTGAGGCATTCGCAGGGGGGGGGACCGTACCCTGAGGACACGCGTCTTCCAAGGGTCGGCATCAATCATTTCCCATACGATTTTAGGACAAATTGCGGATGGAGCACCGTGGTTCGCATGAGGCAGATAACGATAGAAGAGAAGGATTGTCCTCGACGACCGCATGGTCATCCGCACCAGGTTGAGTGATATGGACCATAACTGTGAACAACCGCTCAGTGGTCAGCTTATTGCGATATCCGAGAAGTTCAAGGTGGGCAAGAAGGCCGTATTCCTCCATGGCAACGCCGATCCCGATGCCCTAGGTTCAGCCTATGCCATTTACCGTTGCTTCCCTGAGGTCACCGTGGTCGCGGTCGGCGGCATAGACCGGGTGGCCAAGGTCATGGCCATGAAGCTCGACCTACAGGTGGAGGGGCAAGTGAACCTCGATGACTTCGATTACCTGGTCGCTGTGGACTCATCATCCATGGACCAGATAGGTATCGATGTTACCGGAAGGGACATAGTGGCCATCGACCACCACTCTCCCAGCGGTGACTGGGACCGGGGGCTGTGCTGCATCGATGAGGCACGGCGCAGCTGTGCAGAGATCGTGTTCGACCTCCTGAGGCTCTCTGGAGCAACTATCGACAGGAACATCGGGCTTGCCCTGGCAGTGGGCATGCTCACCGACAGCGGGCATTTCCGCTTCGCCAACGCTGCCATGTTGAGGTCCTTCGCCGAGCTCATGGAGATTTCGGGCCTAGAGATGGACGAGGTCATGGACCTGACGGACCTGGATACGGACGTCTCCGAGCGGATCTCCCAGCTCAAGGGAGCGCAGCGGATGCGCTTCGAAAGGATAGGCGACAATATCGTGGCCATCTCCTTGGGCAGCGCCCACGAGAGTTCCGTGTGCAAAGCGCTGCTGAGCATCGGAGCGGACGTATCCTTTGTAGGCTCTCAGAGGGATGAGAGGTTCCGGATCAGCTCCCGCGCACGGCAGGAGATGGTCAGGAAGGGACTCCACCTGGGAATCCTTCTCGACGAGGTAGGCGGGGAGACCAGCAATAGCGGAGGGGGGCATGCAGGGGCTGCCGGCCTCACAGGCGTGGGAGACGTGGAGGCGGTCCTGAACATGTGCATGAAGCGCACCATGGACTTCTTCCGCGATATCCAGGGGCGGCGGCCTAGCTCAGGTAGAGATCCCTGACCTCTAGAAGGGACGTAGTGCGGTCATATCCCTGGCCGATCCATTCCGCCCGCCTATCCAGGAGCACCGACCTAATCCCCATCCCTTGAGGGCCTTCCACATCCCAAACTGGATTATCTCCCACGAAGAGGCATCTCTCCGGCGGCGTCCCTGCCACCTCCATGGCATGTGCGTAGACCATCGGGTCGGGCTTCCTTCGCCCCACGTCCCGGCAGAACACCGATGCGTCGATGCAGGCGCTCAGACCTAACCTCTCTAATAGCTCCCTCCACAGGGGGGCCGGGCTCCCCCAGGTGGTGTTAGACACTATGACCACTCCCATGTTACGGGACCGGGCGTGGGAAAGTAGGGGAAAAGTGTCCTCGAACACCCGCGTCTGGGCGAACAGCGGTCGCATGAAAGCGCGGCATGCCGAGAGCAGCAACGCCCTCTCGTTCGGATCGATGTCGAAGGTGAACGACAACCGGTCCTCCAGAGGTCTCACCACAGTGTCGTTGGGGTCCTGCCTCCGCTTCTCCCATCTGGACTCCAGAACGCTCATGGAAGGTGGGTCAAGACCTGCCTCTCTCACCACTCGTGACGCCCCCTCGAGGGAGCTGGGCAGGACCTGACCGGGGCTGGTGTGTCCGAACAGGTCTATCAGCGTCCCGCCGAGGTCCACCAGGAGGGTCCGTGGCAGCATCGCCCATCCTAGGGCATGGCCATACAAATAACTGACGCGCGGTCCTCAGACCACCGGGGTGAGGGACAGGCAGCCTCCCCGCTCCCTCCACTCCAGGGTGACGGCGTTGCATTCCGTGAAGGGCTCCTCGCCATAGAGCGTGAGCACACCGTCGATGCGTTCGATCTTGAGATGGACCGTGGACAGGTCTATCAGCTTCTTGTTCGACTGGGTAGACTCGGAGGAGAAGGCCGCGAACACACCTCCGTTCTGCTTCAAAGTCGCGATGTGTTCGGTGAGGCCGCTCATCACGTTCTCTCCGTAGATGGATTCAAGGGTGTCGAAGCCGAAGAGCGTGAGGTATGGCATGTCCGCAGATTTTAAGGAATATGTGAGGAGGTCCCACTTGAGGTCCGCGGCCACGTCCGCACCCTCCACCCTCAGAACGTGGTTGGAGCGGCCGGCCTCGCTCTGGACCGCCAGCTCAGGTATGCGGATGCACTTGTCGAAGAGGTTGGGATGGATGGCCGCGGACAGCTGCTTCTTCACGGTATCGGCGCTCACCCGCTTCATCGGCAGCCACAGGGCCCCTCTTCGCTGAGAGGCGAAGTTGGCCACCAGTGACTGCTCCATAAGGCTGATTATCTCCATGGGCACGTTCTTACCGATCTCGTACAGCACCGCCGCCCCCGGGTTGAACCCTCCCCCCAGGAGCCGGTCCAGGTCCACCAGACCGGACGATATCTTACCGCGGCTGTCCGTAAGGGAGGACCACTCCCTGTCCGGTGTCACGTCCAGTGTCTTGATGTTCCCGAAGCTCTGGACCCTGCCTCCCTTAAGAGTGAAAAGGTAACGGAACTGCTTGATCTCACAGCCTCGTAGCTTTTGGACCTTTAGGTGGCGGATGGTCCGGCCCTGATGCTCCTGCGAGGACAGTACCACGGACCCGTCGGCAAGGTAATCATACTCCTTCTCGTTGTTCTCGAACACGAAGATGATGTTCGCGCCATAGCTCTCAACCAGGTCCTTCTGGATGGCGGTGATGAAGGGCGCGTTCTCCAGTCCGTGCCTCTCCGCCAGGGCATCAAGGGAGTCGATCACCACCAGCGAGCGCTGGGGGAGAGCGCCCTTCACCGCATCATAGACGCGGTTGACATCCTCCATGGCTGGGAAGTCATCCGCTCCCGCTCGGCGCTCATCGTGGTAAATGTCCATCAGCTTCTTCAGACCGACGTCATGGGCCCCGTCATCACGGGGTATGATATGGGCGGTGTCAGGATCGCCCTCGCCTGTTATCCAGGGTACCTGGTTCTTCACAAAGCTGGTGTATTGCTTGCCGTATATCTTCTCTCCCAGCCATGGGAACTGCACCAACAGCAGGATGTCCGATACCCGTGTGGAGAGGTAATGGCTGTTGTTGTATTGCGCAAGCTCCTCTATCAGCTGCAGGGAAAGCGTGGTCTTGCCAGTACCTGCCTCGCCCCTTATTATGAGGGAATGGCCCCCTGGTTTGCTAAAGAAGGACAACACTTCCTGAGGTATCCTAGCGCTAGCTTCCTGTTGCATCGAGTCCAACTCCTCACGGATCGTCATTTTCGCATCCGAGGGAGAGGGTATGGGTTACATTAACCGGCCTGTGTGAGTTCCTCGCTCTGATAACGACACGAGCTGATATCGTTACGATAGGGGGACGGCACACGGTACCGCGTGACAGCGCTTCCGAATGATCAGATAAGCCCTAGGGAACGACGCATGGCATCAAGGTTTTTTGGATTCCTTTCGAAATAATCCCTAGCACTCTGCAGCTGCTCGCTCAGAGCCTTGGCGACCCCGATCTTCAGGTCCATGGGATGGAGCTTACCCGCCACATACGTGGATTCTAGCTCTTCGTAGGAGCTGAACTCCAAGCGTCCGCCGAACTTCTCAGGCCGCTCGATCGCGAACACGGGGCTCTTTTGGAACAGGATCATCTTGGCGATCGCCAGGATGGGGTTGCCCTCCACCTCCGGAGGGCAGAAGGCCTTCTTTATCTTCCTCTCGATGTCCGCCGGGGAATCGTGGATGATGATCCCGCTGTCAGGATCGGACTTGGACATCTTGTTGGCGATAGGGTCCATGCGGCTCAGCCCCTTGAGGCCAGGAAGAAGGGGGGTGTGGAGGGCCACAGGCACCTTCCATTGTAGCTTCTCCCCTGCTTCTCTGGCCAGCATGTGGGCCCTGCGCTGATCTATCCCTGAGTAGGCCAGATCGATGTTCATCTGAAAGATATCGGTGGCCTGCATCAGGGGGTATAGGAACTTGGAGGAGTCCAGCTCCGCGTCGTCCTCCTTACGGCCCATGATGGTCATGGCCCTCTTTATCCGCGAGAGGGATGTGACCTTTCCGACCTTCATCACCTTCTCCCAGTAGGTGATGTCCATTATCTCGGATGCAAGGACGAACTTGACCTTGTCTCTAGGAACGCCCAACGCCTCGAAGCAGTCCTCCATGTACTTGGCGCAGATGCGGATGCGCTCGATGTCCCCTCCCAGCTTGTCGTTGATATAGGCATGCCAGTCGGCAAAGAAGATGGTCATCTCGAACCCCGCGTCCACGAGGTCCTTTACCTTGTTGGCGCAGATCACCCAACCGAGGTGGACCAGGCCAGAGGGTTCGAACCCGATATAGCTTCTCGGCGAAGGGTTGGTATCGAGAATCCTCTTCAGCTCCTCGACGGTGACTATCTCCTCAGTGTTCCTCGCCAACAGGTTGAACCTCTCTTCGGTGTCCATATGACTCGGGTACCGATTCCCTGATGATTATTTAGTGTTTCGGGAAAGAGGGCCTACCTGCGCCCCGGTCCCGACCCTATGGCACGCCAGCGTACATGGATGCGGGTTTGTGGAGGCAATGAAAGTGGCTGAACCAGAGGTCTGGACGTCTGATACTTTTACTCAGCACATCACGCCGTTCTCAGGCAAGATATCGATATTAATGGAATCAAATATTCCGATTATACATATGTAGTGATAAAAAGTAGTAACGTAAGTAATTGTCTTGTAACATAAGGTATAATTAGTAATTTGTCTATTGAACCTCTCGTGAAGGTCGACAGAACTCTCATTGGAGAGTTAGGAGGTCGGCCCCACGGTAATGGAAAGGTCGTGCCGGGCTCCTCCGGTCTCCGAACTGACCAAAAGAAAGCAGGAAGGACGTGAACAACAATGGTGGCAGACAACAACCGTGTCAAGGAGAGAATGAGCAAAGCCGAGGCCATGGACATGTGTACCTCAGGCAAGGTAGGAATGGTGGACTTCAAGTTCACCGACGTGCCTGGTACGCTGCAGCACATTACCTACCCAGCAGGAAGGATGTCCGAGGATCTGCTACAGGACGGTGTCGGTTTCGATGCATCTTCCATCAAGGGATTCGCCCACATCGACGAGAGCGATATGCTACTTGTCCCTGACATGAACACCGCTTTCCTGGACCCCGCGTGCAAGATACCGACGCTGTCGGTCTTCTGCAACGTCCGTGAACCGATAAACGGGAACCGGTACGAGAAGGACCCCCGATATATAGCCCAGAAGGCCGAGGAGTACCTAAGGAGCAGCGGGATCGCGGACACCGCGTATTTCGGCCCTGAGCTGGAGTTCTTCGTCTTCGACTCCATCCGATTCGAGCAGAACCAGCACTGCGGGTTCTACTACATAGATTCCAACGAGGGAATATGGAACTCTGGCAACAACGTCAACGGCATCAACCTCGGCCATCGGCCAAAGAACAAGGAGGGCTACTTCCCTGTCCCGCCCACCGACTCCCTGCAGGACTTCCGGTCCCAGGCGGTCATGAACCTGATGGCCGTGGGCATCGAGTGCGAGCTGCACCACCACGAGGTCGCCACCGCCGGCCAGGGTGAGATAGGCATGAGGTTCCAGACGCTGACCAAGATGGCCGACCAGGTCATGCTGTACAAGTATGTCCTGAAGAACACCGCGGCCCAGCTCGGGAAGACCGTTACCTTCATGCCCAAGCCCCTGTTCGGCGACAATGGTACCGGTATGCACACCCACCAGAGCCTGTCCAAGGGCGGCAAGAACGTGTTCTTCGATGAGAAGGGTTACGCCCTCCTGTCGCAGGAGGCGCTCTACTATATCGGCGGGATACTCGAGCACTCCCCCTCGCTGCTGGCCCTGACCAACCCCTCCACCAACTCCTATCGCCGGCTGGTCCCGGGGTACGAGGCGCCCGTCAACCTCGTGTACTCGCAGAGGAACCGCTCTGCCGCGATCAGGATACCTATGTACTCCAAGAACCCCAAGACCAAGAGGATCGAGTACCGGCCTCCTGACTGCACGTCCAACCCGTACCTGGCGTTCTCCGCCATGCTCATGGCCGGTCTGGACGGCATCAAGAAGAAGATAGACCCCGGTTCCCCATACGATACGGACATGTTCGAGCTGCCCAAGGATGAGCAGGCCCTCATTAAGCAGGTCCCCGGTTCCCTCGAGAAGTCGCTGGACAACCTGGAATCAGACCATGACTACCTACTTCGTGGGAACGTCTTCACCAAGGATTTCGTGGAGGAATGGATCGCGTACAAGCGCCTCAAGGAGAACGACTACATACGGCTGCGCCCGCACCCCTCGGAGTTCTATCTGTACTTCGACACCTAAACCTTCCTTTCTCCTTTTTTCCCCTTTCCCTTTTTTTTTATCCCATATATCCTACCAGGTCCTCCTCCTCGTAGTGGGTCGTGATGAACCCTCTGCCTCTGGTGACCACTGCCTCGAAGCGACCGGGGTAGTGCTTGTTGAGCATCTTTCGCACCGCCCTGCATGGGTTCAGTACCTTTGCTTGCAGGTCCCGCGGGGGCATCCGCAGGAAGTCATCTACAATATCCAGAGCGATGTGATGACCTCTCAGCTTCGGCACGACGTAAAGAACATCGAGCCTTCGATCGGATGAGTCATAGGAATAGAATCCCACAATCTTCGGCATCTGTTCCTTGGTTATGATGAGCTTGGCCTGTGTCCCCGGCTCGATGTAAGGCAGGTTAACGTGCTCCCGCGGAGCGTAGCACCACCGGAACCTGCCGTCCTTGCCCTCTTCGTTGCATTGCTCGACAAGTTCGTTTATGATCCAATAATCCTTGTAGTTCCTAGCCTTGATAAATTTGAACCTTCCCATCCCATCACCACCTAGCAAAGCTATGCGGCCTGTTCAAATTCACTTGACCTAGAAAATGTAACGATGTAGGCAGATATAGAGGTTATATCACGCTTATTAAAAATTGAGAATTGATAATTTAATTAATGATCTGGCCAGGTTTGAAGGAGCCCTAGAATGAGGCCCGCTGGACATGTATCACGCATGTTCAGGGACCCGGCGCGTTTCGTTGACCGTCATGCCGCTAGAGAAGGTGGGCTCCACTTTTTTGTGCGATGGCCTGGGCTCCACATCATCTAGGTACCCACTTAGCAGGCGGACGGCCGTCTTGGCCTGAGCTATCTCTGTATCCCTCATGTCAACTCCCCCCCATCCCAGTCGACAGAACGCGTGCAGAATATTATTGGAGAGACTACTATTTGAATAGTATTATATTATTATCATGGATGATAGCCCCCGTGGTAGGCTTAGCCTCCAGCGGTTATCGGGAGCACGGCCACCACATCGCCGTCCTTGAGCCTGGAGGACAGGCCATCGAGATAGCTCATGTTGCTGCCGTTGATAAGGACGTACAACATTTCCGAGAACTTCCCCTCCTTGGGATAAAGGATTTTTCTCATGGGGTCCCCGAAGGTCCTGATCAGCTCATCAAGGAGGTCCTTCACGGTGACCCCCGGGAACTCGATGTCCATCTGTCCTCCGCCGACAAGGTGCGTCGGATGTCCGTAGGTGCGGAAGAGGACCTTGGTCATCTCAGAGCCTCTCAAGGAGCTTCTCTGCCGCGACATTGACCACGTCCTTGACCATGGAGGTCGGCGGACAGTAGGCGTTCTCGAACGAGGTGACGAACTCCTCCACGGTCGTCCCCTTGAGGATGGCCGCGGTCAGCCAGTTAACCCGTCCTGTCACCCCTTCCCCCGCCACCATCTGCCCCCCGACCAGTCGGTGGCTTTCGCGCTCCGCGATGAGCTTGACGGTGAGCCGCATACCTCCAGGGTAGTACCTGGCACGCGTGAGGCCCTCCGCCTTGGCCTCCACCACGTCCAGGCCGTAGTAGTCAGCCAACCCCTGAGACAGACCAGTACCCCCCACCTGGAGATCCCCTATCTGGGATATCCAGGCGCTCAGGACCTCGGGGAACAGGGCGCGGCCTCCGGCGGCGTTGATCCCCGCGACCCGCCCCTGCCTCACTGCTGTGGCTCCCAGTTGGCTCATCGTAGGCCCAGGAACGGCGGCGCTCTGGCACATGACCACATCGCCTGCGAGGTAGATGTCCTTCACCAATCTGCCCTTCTTGTACGGCTGAAGGGTGGGGGAGGTTCTGACGGCACCCAAAGGTCCGATCTCCAGTCCCAGGATGTTCGGTAGCTCGAGATTGGCACGTACGCCTGTGGCCATGATGACCATGTCGCAGGGTATATCCTCCTTCCCCACGACCACCTTCTCCACCTTGTCCTCCCCACAAATGGAACCTAGGGGCGTGCCCATGCAGAACTTGATGCCCAGGCCTTCGCAGTAGGACTGGACCTCCTTGGCCACGTCCTGGTCGCAGATACGGGGTATGATCTGCGGGAACATCTCCACCACCGTGACCTCCTTGCCCGCATGCCGCAGCGCCACCGCTATCTCCAGGCCTATGACGCCCGCCCCCGCGACCACCACCGAGCGCACCGTGGGCAACATGGCCTGTATGTCCATGCCGTCCTTTATGTAACGTACCCGGAATACTCCCGGGAGGTCGATGCCCGCTATAGGGGGAACGAAGACCGTTCCACCTGTCGCCAGCACTAGGGAATCGTAGGACAGCGTCTCTCCATCGGCCAGGGTGACCGTGTGCTTGTCCGCATCGGCGGACACCACCTTGGTTCTGGTGCTTACGGTGATGTTCCTCTCGCGGCGGTAGAACTCAGGGTCGTGCATGATGATGGAGGGGAAGTCCTTGATGCGGCCCTCCAGCACGAAGGGTATCGCGCAAGGGGAGTACGATATGTGCTCTTCCTCGGTGAACACCGTGATCTCAGCCCCTATATCCTTCGCCCTCGCCGCCGACGCCGCGGTCATACCAGCCGCTCCCGAACCGATGACAATTATCTTCTTGGCCATGGCCAATCCTTCGGGTCAAGGATTATCCGTTCCATATTAAAGGATTAGGAACCGCGGAACCCCTGATCGCGTCAAGGCGGGGAAAGGTAATTATCGAGGAGGCGATGTCCATCAAGGACGTTGTGAGATGGCACGTTTGAGCATAGAAGACCTGCAAAGCCCGGTGAGCATCTGGAAGGAAGATGATGTCATCGATGGTGAGAGGGTGGACGCCTTCGTGGTGATCCTGAGAACGACTGGTTGCTGGTGGTCATGGCAGAAGGGGTGCCTGATGTGCGGTTACAACTCCGCCAGCTCCCGGCAGGTTACGCCCCAGCACCTCCTCTCCCAGCTGGCCCAGGCTTCACAGCGGTACAAGGGCGAGAAGATGGTGAAGATATACACATCAGGCTCCTTCCTTGATCCTCGGGAGGTACCCCTGGACATCAGAGCTGAGGTGTTCTCCATCTTTAAGGGTGCGAGAAGGATTCTGGTGGAGAGCCGTCCGGAGTTCATCACCGAGGAGAACTTGCAGGACATCGACCGTCGGGCTGCCGTTGCCATCGGGCTGGAGTCAGCGAACGAGGAGATATTGAAGAGGTGCGTCCGCAAAGGCTTCACGGTGAAGGACTACACCGTCGCCGCCAACTTCCTCCGTGATGCCAGGCTTCCGCTGAGGACCTACTTGCTGCTGAAACCTCCGTACCTCACCGAGAGAGCGGCGGTCGAGGACACCATCGCATCGATCGCCTACGCTGCCCCACTGTCGGAGAGCGTGAGCATCAACCCGGTCAACGTGCAAAGGGACACGGTGGTGGACGTTCTCTGGAAGAAGGGCAGCTACCGGCCACCATGGGCGTGGTCCCTCGTCGAGGTTTTGAGGATGGGGAGGAGGATGACCGATACCCGCCTTCTGTCCTCCCCTTCCGGCGGAGGGACCGTCAGGGGTGTTCACAATTGCGACCATTGTGACAGAAAGATACTTGATGCGGTCCAACGCTTTTCCTTTAGCCAGGACCTCGAACATCTCGAAGTACCGGAATGCGGCTGCCGCCGGCACTGGTCGGCGCTCATGGACCTTCAGGATGTGCTGGGTACGAGCGTGGACGTCGAAAGATATCTCAGCGATGAGCTGGAGTTCGACTAGGAGGAGCATCACATGGATTTCGACATCAAGAAGGGCAAAGGTGCCGCGTTGGAAGGGGACGGACTGAAGAACCTGATGAAGGACATCTTCGGCAAGGTCACCGAGGAGAACGGAGCCTATGTGACCTCCTTCGGGGCCACCACCAGGTTCGAGGTCAAGCTTGTCAGCAAGAGCATCCTATCGGTCACCAGCACCTCGGACAAGGGGGCCAGCATCGAGGCCATGAAGGAGTCCAACCAGAAGTACAACGAGTTCATGGAGAAGGCCACAGGTTTCAGCACCAAGGAACGCTCCAAGCGCCTCCAGAAAAAGGCCAAGGAAGGCAAGCTCTAATCCCGGAGGTCGACCTCAGCTCTTCTTGAGCGATCCCTGGCGACGGACCAGCTCCTGGGGATGTTGACGGTAGTATGAGCTGAGGTCCACCGCCGAAGGGTTGTGACCGTTGAGCCGCCGATACTGGTCCTTGAAGGCCTCGATGGTCGGTGCTTCGAAAGGATCGGTCACATCAAAGTTAAGCAATGTCCTCTGCGCTTGTTCCTTTTCCCTCACCTTGCCCATTGCCCTCTCACCATTATTAATGAAGAGAACATTTACCATCATATAATTTGCCTGCCGATTAGCACCCGCCGATGGTGTTCGAGCATTCTGGGAATGCATTCTACAAAGAAGGAATATCGTGCATCCAGATAGGTGTTTTCCCTTCGCGCTAAGTTTAAATATGACTACTATAATGCCACTCGCACGCTATAAGCGCTGAGGACGTTCGACCAGACGCCATGGGCAATGCTTTGACATCCCAACTTCCCCTCTAACTCCATTCTCGGAGGGTGGATAACGCGTCACGGTCGAAGGTGCTGACCTCGAGCGATCGAGTCTGAAGAGGCGCAAGCACAGAGAGTGGATTCTCTCAGGAGAAGAGAGGGAGAATCATGCCAAACAAGAGACGTCCAAAACAAGGTTCAAGAGCATATTCGCCTAGGAAGCGAGCAGTCAGCCAGACGCCCAGGTTGGATTCCTGGCCCGAGATCAGCGAGGGCCCTAAGCTGCAGGGCTTCGCCGGATACAAGGCAGGAATGACCCATGCGTTCATCGTAGACTATCGGAAGACCAGCAATACCACGGGACAGGAGGTACAGGTGCCTGTAACCGTACTCGAGGTTCCCCCCATGAAGGTCGCGGCCGTGAGGTTCTACGAGAGCTCCCGATACGGCCTGCGGACCGTCGGTGAGATCTGGGCCAGCAGTGTAGATCAGACGCTCGCCCGTAAGCTACCGATCCCCAAGAACCAGGATGCTGAGAAGGCCTGGGGCACGCTTAACAGGAAGGACATCGAGGATGTCCGCGTACTGACCTACACCCAGCCCAAGCTCGTGACCGGAGTGCCCAAGAAGGTCCCCGACCTGATGGAGACCCGCGTCGGCGGAGGCTCCATGGAGCAGCGCCTGGAGTACGCAAAGGGGCTGTTGGGAAAGGATATCACCATCACCGAGTTCGCCAAGGACGGGGCCATCATCGATGTGTCCGCGGTCACTAAGGGCAAAGGGTTCCAGGGAGCCATCAAGAGATGGGGCGTAAAACTGCTCTCCCACAAGAACTCCAAGCACCGCAGGATGGTCGGAACCCTTGGCCCCAAGAGGCCCGGGTTCGTCAGGCCCCAGGTACCCCAGGCCGGTCAGATGGGTTACCATCAGAGGACCGAGTTCAACAAGCGGATCATCAAGATCGGCGAGAAGGGGGAAGAGGTCAACCCCAAGGGCGGGTTCGTCCACTATGGGAATGTAAGAAGCAACTACGTGCTCATCCACGGCTCCGTACCGGGCCCCACCAAGAGGCTTATACGCCTGAGGGACCCCGTGAGGCCGGCAGGCACTGTGCTCAAGGAGGCGCCTAATATGGTGTATGTCTCCACTGAGTCCAAGCAGGGGGCCTGAAGAACATGGCCAAGAACAGCGTTAACATATATTCTGTAAAGGGCGACATCGTGAAGAGCGTGGAGCTCCCGAGCGCCTTCTCCGCTGATTTCCGTCCGGACATCATCCACAGGGCTGCGGTGGCGGAGCAGGCGAACAGGCGTCAGGCCTATGGACCCTCTCCTGAGGCAGGCATGAGACATGCTGTGTCCCAGTGGGGAAAGGGCCGCGGTACCTCGCGTGTCCAAAGGCTCACCCAGGGCAACAAGGCTGCGGAATCGCCCAACAACGTCGGCGGTCGCCGAGCCTTCCCGCCCAAGCCGGAGAAGGATTACTCCAAGAAGGTCAACAGGAAGGAGAAGAACAAGGCCAAGCTGTCCGCTCTGGCCGCTCTCGCTGACCCTGAGATGGTCAAGCTTCGGGGGCATCAGTTCGAGGAAGGCATCACCATGCCGGTGGTCGTGGAGGACGACTTCGAGAAGCTATCCACCACCAGCGATGTCGTGTCCGCCCTGGAGAAGCTGGGCGTTTCCCCTGACCTCGACCGGGCCAAGGACGGCAAGAAGATACGCGCCGGCCGCGGCAAGATGAGGGGCAGGAAGTACAAGACCCCCAGGAGCATCCTGGTGGTCGTTTCTGCGCAGGAAGCACCGGTCTTCATGGGCGCCAACAACCTGCCGGGAGTAGAGATCGTTTCGACCGAGGGGCTGAGCGCCGGAGTGCTGGCCCCGGGCGGAGTGGCAGGAAGGCTTGCGGTCTTCTCTGAGTCCGCCCTCAAGAAGGTAGGAGAGTGGTAGGCATGGTCAACACCGACATACTGCTGCACCCCTATGTCACTGAAAAAACTATGAATCACATGGCGGGAACTCCCACCCAGGATTACAAGGACGGCAACCGGATCGAGTTCGTGGTCCATAAGGAAGCGACCAAGAAGGAGATCAAGGAGGCCTTCGAGGAGCACTTCCAGGTGAAGGTCGTCAAGGTTTGGACCAAGATCACCAAGGAAGGAAAGCGCGCGACCATCCAGCTCGCTGAGGGCTACTCGGCCGAGGATATCGGGATGAGGATAGGAGTGTTCTGAGGCGATAATATGGGAAAACAGCTCAGACAGCAGAGACGTGGAAAGGGCGGCGCGGTCTACCGCAACCCTGGCCACAGGCAGATCGGCAACATTCGGTATCCCAACGTCGATGCCGGCACTGGCAAGATAGTCGACCTCATTCACGCCCCCGGTCGCAGCGGACCCCTGGCCAAGATCGATTTCTCCGGTGAGAACGTATTGATGATCGCCGCGGAGGGCATGGTGGTGGGAAAGAACGTCACCTATGACATGTCCGCCTCGGACCTCAGCCCCGGGAACGTCGTCCCTCTCAGTTCCGTGCCTGAAGGAAGTTACGTTTACAACGTTGAGGGACAGCCTGGCGATGGCGGTAAGTTCGTCCGTACCGCTGGTACGTCCGCGACCGTGGTCAGCAGGGGAGACAAGGTAGTCCTCCTCATGCCCTCTGGTTCGTTCAAGGCCTTCGACCCCCGCTGCCGTGCCTCCTTGGGCGTGGTCGCAGGTGGTGGTCAGAGGGAGAAGCCGTTCGGTAAGGCGGGTAACAAGTTCCACGCTTACCGCAGCCGGAGCAAGGCCTACCTGAAGGTAAAGGGAGTGGCCATGAACCCGGTCAACCACCCCCACGGTGGCGGTGGCCATCCCCATGTGGGAAAGCCCAGCACCGTTGGAAGGAATGCGCCGCCTGGAAGAAAGGTCGGTCGCCTGTCCCCCAAGCGGAGGAAGTGATCTAGATGGCAAAGGAGAAGATTGGCGGCCAGAAAGCCGCGCGCAGGAAGCAGCGCAAGAAGAAGGGCGGCATCACCGCCCGGCGCAAGAAGGAGTTCACCTACCGTGGCTTCACGATGGAGGAGCTGCTGGAGATGCCCTTTGACGAGATGGTCACTTTGCTCCCGTCCCGTGCCCGGAGGACCCTGGCCCGGGGAATGAACGATGAGCAGAGGACCGCATTCGAGGTTCTCAAGTCCGGTAACCGCGAGATCACCAGGACCCACCGCCGTGACGTCCCCATCATCCCCCAGTTCGTGGGGAAGAGGGTGGCCGTTCACAACGGCAAGGAGTTCTTCGAGTTCGAGATCAAGCCGGAGATGATCGGACATTTCACTGGCGAGTTCGCCATGACCAGGCATGAAGTGAAGCACTCTGGACCGGGCGTCGGTGCCACCAGGGGTTCCAAGTTCCTGCCGCTTAAGTAAGGTGGTAACATGGCTGGATACACTCAATACACCGATCCGGACAAGACCGCGAGGGCCATTGGCAAGGAGAAGCCTGTCTCCCCCAAGGACTCACGCGAGATCTGCCGCATGGTCAGAGGTAAGAGCGTCGCAGTGGCGATCAGGATGCTAGAGGAGGTCATCGACCTCAAGAGGCCGGTACCCTTCGGACGCTACAACACCGGGGTCGCCCACAAGATAGGCGTAGGCCCCGGAAGGTTCCCCAAGAAGTCCGCCATGGCCATCCTGGAGGTCATCCAGAGCGCCAAGCACAACGCAGAGTACAAGGGCCTTGACTCTGAGAACATGAAGGTCAAGGTCATCACCGCGAACCTCGGACGGACAATTCCTGGACACATGCCCCGTGCCTACGGCCGGAGCACCCCCTGGAACCAGCAGACCGTCAACATCGAGGTCATCCTGGAGGAGGCACAGTAAATATGGCAAACGAAAGGAAGTTCATAGCCGAGAACGTCCGCAGGGTCCTCCTCAAGGAATACTTGATGAAGGAGGTCACCAGGGCAGGGTTCGGCGGGCTAGATGTGCAGAGGACCCCTATGGGGACAAGGGTGACGCTCATCACCGAGCGCCCCGGAATCGTGATCGGTCGCCGCGGTGCGGCCATCAAGAACCTCACCCGAGCGATCGAGGAGGACTTCAAGTTCGACAACCCCCAGGTGGAGGTACAGGAGGTAGCCAACCCCAACCTCAACGCCCAGATCATGGCCGAGAAGCTGGCCTTCGCCCTGGAGAGGGGATGGCACTTCCGCCGCGCGGGTCACAGCACCATCCGCAGGGTCATGGAGTCCGGCGCCCGGGGCTGCCACATCGTCATCGCTGGCAAGCTCACCGGACAGAGGCACAGGACCGAGAAGTTCAAGGAAGGCTACATCAAGTTCTGCGGTGAGACCAAGCTGAAGAACGTGGACAAGGGCTACGCGGTAGCGAAGCTCAAGCCCGGCGTCATCGGCGTCACAGTGGAGATCATGCATCCGGATGCAAAGCTTCCGGACGAGATCGACATCACTGCCCCAACGGAGGCAATGGAGAAGTTCCCCGAGATCGCACCGCTGATGGTGAAGAAAGAGGAACCCTCTCCGATCGTCCCCTTGGAGGACAGCAGCACAGCTGAGGAACCCGCCCCTATCGATGAGGGCGAAGGCGTGAAGGAGGGCGAGCAGTAATGGCCCTTTTGCGCACGTCAGAGATCAAGAGCATGAGCGGCGAAGAGCGCGCCAAGAAGCTGCGCGAGCTCCGCGACGACCTCATGCACGAGAGAGGCACCGCCGCAATGGGCGGCGCGCCCACCAACCCCGGCAAGATACGGGCCCTCAGGACCAACATAGCTAGGATCGAGACCATCCAGAAGGAGGAGGAGAAGCACTAATGGCTGAAATCTGCCCGGTATGTGGACTACCCAAGGAACTGTGCATGTGCGAGGAGATCGCACGTGAGCAGCAGACTGTAAGGATCAGCACCGACAGCAGGCGTTACGGAAAGATCGTGACCGTGGTCGAAGGCATCGATGAGAATGACATCGACATGGACGATCTGGCAAAGAAATTGAAGAGCAAATGCGCCGCCGGCGGTACGGCCAAAGAGGGCCGCATTGAGCTGCAGGGTGACCACAAGAAGAAGGTCAAAGAGGTCCTCGAGCAAATGGGCTTCAAGACGGATGTCAGATGAGCTTGAACAAGAGGGATGTCATGAGGTCGGAACTGATAGGTCTGGAGGTGGAGGTCCTGCCCAATACTGGCTGCGGTAATATAAGCGGCACCATAGTGGACGAGACCAAGAACACCTTCGTCCTGCGCCGGTCAGATCGCGAGGTCACCGTGCCCAAGGCCGCTCATGATTTCATGTTCACATACCAGGGAGAAAAGGTTCTGATTCACGGTTCGGAGATCCAGCACCGACCTGAGGATCGTATCAAGAAGATAAGGTGATCCCAATGGCTAACGAAGTCAAGGATATTGGAATCGATGTTAAAGCGCCGGAGTCCGCCTGCACCGACAGACATTGCCCCTTCCATGGGGAACTGGCGGTGAAGGGGATGACCATCGAAGGGGTTGTCATTTCCACGAAGATGGACAAGACCGCGGTGGTGGAGCGCAACTATCTGAAATACCAGGAGAAGTACGAACGTTACGAGAAGAGGACGAGCCACTACTCAGTGCACAACCCCCCATGCTTGGGGGTCAAGGCCGGCGACCAGGTAAAAATAATGGAGTGCCGCCCACTGAGCAAGACCGTCTCCTTCGTCATCGTTGAGAAGAGGTGACCTCGATGAAGGGAATCGCTGGCAAGCAGGCTCGCGGTGTCCAGACCGGCACCGTTCTCAACGTTATCGATAACACGGGCGCAAAGACGATATCCATCATCACGGTACCGGGTTACCACGGGACCGCCCGCAGGTACCCCAAGGCCGGCGTCGGTGATATCGTCATCGCCTCGGTGAAGAAGGGTTCCCCCGAGATGAGGAGGCAGGTCGTCTACGCCGTCATAGTCCGACAGCGCAGGCCTTTCCGACGCGCTGACGGAGTCATGATCTCGTTCGAGGACAACGCCGCCGTCATCACCACCGAGGAGGGGGAGACCAAGGGAACGGACATCAAGGGACCCGTAGCAAGGGAAGCGGCGGAGAGGTGGCCCCGCATAGCGGCGACCGCCTCTACCATCATATGAAGGTGAGAAAATGGTACAGAGCAAGAAAGCAAGGAAGCAGAGGAAGGCCTTCTATAACGCTCCCTTACACATCCGGAGGAAGAACGTCTCCTCCCACCTAAGCGAGGAGCTGAAGAAGCAGTATGGGTTCCGCTCGCTGCAGGTACGGAAGGGAGACACCGTCCGGATCATGCGGGGAGATGAGGACATCCTCGGCATGGAAGGCAGGGTAGCTGCCGTCTTCACGAAGACCGGTAGGATATCCGTTGATGGCGTCACCGTCGCCAAGGCCGACGGTACCCAGACCGCCCGACCGGTGCATGCGTCCAAGGTAGAGATCATTAAGTTGGACCTCTCCGACCCCAAGCGGAAGGAGAAGCTCACCAAGGCCAAGGAGGTTTCACAATGAGCAATGAGATCAAGAGGTTGACCGCACCCCGCAGCTGGCCCGTGAAGAGGAAGAGCAACGCCTGGATCACCAAGCCATCCCCCGGCGCTCACGCCCTGGAGGACAGCATTCCGGTGAACGTTGTTCTGCGTGACCTGCTGAAGGTCTGCAACACCGCCAGCGAGGTCAGGGCGGTTCTGTTCGAGAAGGGGCTCCTGGTCGACGGCAAGACCGTCACCAGCCTGAAGCAGGGCGTTGGCCTCATGGACATCGTCTCCCTGCCCAAGATGAGCACCAGCTACCGCATGGTGATGAACCGCCGCGGCAAGCTGGAGCTGGTCAAGATCCCCGAGGCCAAGGCGGCCTGGAAGCTATGCCGCATCGAGAACAAGACGACCGTTCCCGGCGGTAAGACCCAGCTGAACCTTCACGACGGGAGGAACATCCTCATCGACGGCGGAGAGTACAAGACCGGAGACGTTCTCAAGATCGAGGTCCCCAGCCAGAAGATACTGGAGCACTATGATCTGAACAAGGGAAGCGTAGCCCTGATCACCTCCGGGTCCCATGTTGGCGAGACCGCCATCATCGAGGAGTACATCCCCACCAGGCTCACCTCCGAGAACCTGGTGAAGTTCAAGAACGGTACCTCCACCGTCAAATCCAACGTCTTTGTGATCGGCGCCAAGGCGCCCGAGATCGAGCTGCCAGAGGAGGCCGCGATATGAGCGACATGAGGCAGCCGAGGATCGAGAAGGTCGTCGTCAACATCGGCGTTGGCGAGGCCGGGGAACGCCTGAACAAGGCCCTCAAGGTTCTGAACATGGTCACCAAGCAGAAGCCGGTGGTCACCACCGCCAAGGTCACCAACCGTGACCTGGGCGTCAGGCACGGCATGCCCATCGGGTGCAAGGTCACCATGAGGGGAGCGAAGGCCCAGGAGTTCCTGCAGAAGGCGCTGTCCATACGCGAGAACCGCGTGGCCAGCTATTCCTTTGACAAGGAGGGTAACCTCTCCTTCGGATTGCCCGACTACACCGACTTCGAGGGAATGAAGTACGACCCTGAGATCGGGATTTTCGGTATGGATGTCAACGTGGTCTTCATGAGGCCCGGGTACCGGGTGGCCAAGCGACGCATCATGTCCAGGAAGATACCCCATGAGCACCGCATGACCAGAGATGAGGCCATCAGCTTCATGAAGGAGCAGTACAAAGTCGAGGTGGTCGAGTGAAGACTAAGAAAGAGTTTGGTAGGAAGAAGGGGTGCCTGCGCTGCGGAAGAAAGCGCGGCATCGTGCGCCGGTACGGGATGCACGTCTGCCGGCAGTGCTTCCGCGAGATCGCCCCGGAGATCGGGTTCAAGAAGTATAGCTGAGGTGATGACATGCAGAGCGACCCACTAAACGACGCCATGTCGACCATCAAGAACGCGGCCTCAGTTGGTAAGAGCGAGTGCATGATACGCCCCTCCTCGAAGCTGATCGGAAGGGTTCTGAAGGTCATGCAGGAGCACGGCTACATCAACCAGTTCGAGTTCATCGAGGATGGCAAGGCTGGCGTGTTCAAGGTAATGATACAGGGCAAGATCAACAACTGCGGCGTTATCAAGCCGAGATACTCGGTGCAGAAGAACGACCTGGAAAGGTTTGAGGCCAGATACCTCCCCGCTCAGGACTTCGGGGTGCTGATCATGACGACCACCGCGGGCGTCGTGAGCCACACCCGGGCTAAGGAGCTTGGGGTAGGCGGAAAGCTTCTGGCCTATGTGTACTGAGGGACTGCGATGACACTTAGCGGACATTTAGAAGAGAGGGTGGCCATCCCCAAGGGGGTCACCGTAACCGTCAACGGAGCCATCGTGGAGATCAAGGGTCCCAAGGGAAAGCTTACCCGGGACTTCAGCAACCCTAAGACCAAGGTCAAGGTGGACGGAGATCACTTCGTCATCAGGTGCGAGCTTCCCCGCGTGAAGGACAAGGCCATGATAGGCACCTTCGCATCCCACCTGACCAACATGATAGAGGGAGTGACCCTAGGGTTCGAGTACCACATGAAGATAGTATACTCCCACTTCCCCATGAAGACGGCCGTCAAGGGGGACAAGTTCGTCATCGAGAACTTCCTCGGTGAGCGCTCTCCCCGGATCGCCAAGATCCTTGGGGACACCAAGATCGTGGTGAAGGGGAACGACGTGGTGCTAACCGGGACCGATGTCGAGGCTGTCGGCCAGACAGCGGCCAACATCGAGTATGCCACCAAGATCTGGGGCTACGATCCCCGGGTGTTCCAGGATGGCATATACATCACTGAGAAGGCCAAGAAGGTGAGCTCATGAGCAAGGAGAAGAAGGTAGTGTTGAACGAGCTGGCGGACCTGCCCCACTATAAGGCCGAGTACACCGCCCAGCTCGCGGACATGGGCATCAAGACCCTTCCTGACCTGAAGAAGGCCCTCCGGAGCAAGGAGAAGGCCAAGAAGATCGTTGACGACCTCGTTGGTGTTGGGCCTAAGATCATGGCGAACTGGAAGGAACTTCTGGAAGACATCCCCGATACCGAGGAGAAGGCTCTGGCACCTGCTTCTGGGAAGAAGGTCGCTGAGAAGGCCAAGGAGGACGTGGAGATAGTCGAGCAGTCCGAGACCGAGATCGTCGAGAAGGACGGCTATGTGGTCAAGAGGAAGCCCGAGCTCGATGAGGAGACCAAGAAGCTCCTGGCCCTCCGCTATGAGATGAGCCATGACCGCATCGCCTTCCTCAGGCAGGAGTGGTTCCGCTTCCCCCGCCTCGGTGAGAAGTGGAGGAGGCCCCGCGGCATGCACAGCAAGATGCGCCGGCACATCCAGTACCGACCGAACGTGGTCAGCATCGGGTACCGCGGACCGGCCAAGGTCCGCTGCCTGCACCCCTCCGGATTCCAGGAGGTAATGGTGTGGAACCCTGACCAGCTTGACAAGGTGGACCCCAAGGTCCAGGCGGTTAGGGTCGGCGGCAGTGTAGGATTCAAGAAGCGTCAGGCCATCGAGAAGAAGGCCGATGAACTGGGCATTCGTGTCCTGAACAGGACGGGATGAAAATGGACCTTAAGAACCAGAGGCGCATGGCCGCCGAGATCCTGGATTGCGGGGAGAACCGGGTTTGGATCGACCCCAACAGGGCAGAGGACCTGTCCGACGCCATCACCAGGGCGGATATCCGCACTGCGATAGAGTCCGGCACCATCAAGGCCCTGCCTAAGGCAGGGATCTCCCAGGGCAGGACCAGATACAACAAGGCCCAGCGCAAGAAGGGCCGCCAACGCGGACCCGGCAGCAGGAAGGGCCGGGCAGGCGCCCGGAGCCCCACCAAGAGGGACTGGATACAGACCATCAGGCCCCTGAGGGCCGAGCTGAGAGAGCTTAGGGACAGCGGCAAGATATCCAAGCATACCTACCGCGAGTTCTATATGAAGGCCAAGGGTGGCGTGTTCAAGAGCCGCGCTCACCTGCTGACCCACCTTAAGAGCGAGGGTCATCTGCAGGAGGCGAAGTAAATGGCAGACGGACCAAGATACAGAGTGCCCTTCCGCAGGCGCAGGGAGGGAAGGACAGATTACAGGCAGAGGCAGAGGCTTCTCAGGGGCCGTGTCCCCCGGGCGGTAGTACGCATCTCCCACAGGAACGCCAACGTCCAGTTCATCACCTACGACGAGGTCGGGGACAAGGTCCTGGCCGCCGCCACCGCCAAGGAGCTGGTCAAGCTCGGGTGGACCGGTGCCACGGGTAACCTCCCCGCAGCCTACCTCACCGGCTACCTGGCCGGCAAGAGGGCAGCCCAGAACGGTGTCGAGAACGCGGTCCTGGACATAGGACTGAAGGGACCGGCGAGAGGCTCAGCGGTCTTCGCTGCCCTGAAGGGCATGCTCGACGCGGGCATCATCATCCCCCATGGAGAGGAGGTACTCCCCGCCCAGGAAAGGATCAACGGTGCCCACATCGATGAGAATTTGAGCAAGATGATAGAAGAGGTCAAGAGCCGGATGGAGGCGAACTGAGATGGCAGAATGGAATCCGAAGACAAAACTGGGCAAGATGGTTCTGAGCGGTGAGATCACCACCATGAGCCAGGCTCTGGCCACAAAGCTTCCGCTGAGGGAGCCGGAGATCGTCGACATCCTCCTGCCTGAGCTGAAGGACGAGGTCATTGACCTCAATATGGTCCAGAGGATGACCGACTCCGGGCGTAGGGTCCGGTTCGCGGTCACCAGCTGCGTCGGCAACGGCGACGGCTTCGTCGGCCTGGGCCGCGCCAAGGGAAAGGAGGTCGGCCCCACCATCCGGAAGGCGATCGACAACGCCAAGCTCAACATGATAGAGATCAAGAGGGGCTGCGGGTCCTGGGAATGCGGCTGCGGAACGGCCCACTCCCTGCCCATGACCGTTACCGGCACTACCGGTTCGGTCGAGGTCACCCTGAAACCGGCGCCTCGCGGTATCGGGCTGGCCGTCGGTGATGTCGCCAAGAGCATCCTCGGCCTGGCTGGGGTAAAGGACTCCTGGGGCTTCGCCCGAGGGCACACCAAGACCACCGTCAACTATGCGCTGGCGACGTTCGATGCTCTGAAGAGGACCTCCGAGGTTAGGGTCACCGAAGAGCAGGAGAAGCGCCTCAAGATCATCAGCGGACCTACCAGGGTCCACGTGGCTGGTACCTCCATCGAGGGCGACCCCGCCGCGCTCAAGGAAGCGTGATTAAAATGGCATTCGCGGTCATCAGAGTTCGCGGACACAGAAAGATAAACAAGGACATCGAGGACACGATGTGCATGCTCCGCCTCACCCGCGTCAACCACTGCGTCATCATCCCCGAGAACGATGCCATGAAGGGTATGCTGCAGAAGGCCAAGGACTTCATCACCTGGGGGGAGGTTTCCGAGGAGACCCTCGTCAAGATGATCAGGACCCGCGGCCGGCTCATGGGCGACAAGCCCATCGACGACGATTACATGGGAGCTAACTCCCGTTTCGCCACGGTGGACGAGTTCGCCAAGAGCGTGGTTAAGGACGAGACCAAGTACTCCGAGCTGAAGGACATCAAGCCCCTGTTCAGGCTGCATCCTCCCGCCAAGGGGTACGAGGCTGTGAAGAAGGACCTCAAGACCCATGGGTCCCTGGGGTACAGGGGCGACAAGATCAACGCCCTCATCGAGAGAATGCTGTGAGGTGCCAGACATGCCAAGCAGAACTAACAAGTTCAGAGGGAGCAGGACCCATGGACGTGGGAAGAAGAGCGGCAGAGGAGCGGGCAAGATCGGGGGTCACGGGAACGCCGGCCTACACAAACACAAGACAATATCCGTGCTCAAGTACGACCCGCTGCACTTCGGCCGCCACGGCTTCAAGCGCCCGCAGAAGGTCGTTTCCGCCAAGATCACCCTCAATGTCGGTGACCTTGAGGAGCGCCTCGAGGACCTCCTGAAGCAGGGCTTCGCTGTGAACCAGGACGGTAAAGTAAAAATCAACCTTGCCAATATGGGCGTGGACAAGCTCCTGGGATTCGGGAAGGTCTCAAACTCGTTCGATGTAGTGGTTGCCGAGTCCTCGGCCCGAGCGAAGGAAAAGCTCGAGGCTGCTGGGGGCTCGGTAGCCCAACCGTAGTCGTGGTTCGCTACGAGTGATAAATATGGCCGACGAGCATAGCACAAGTAGACTGTACAAGTTGAAACCGCTGACGGACAGGCTCCCAGCAGTAAAGCGTCCGGAAGGGCACGTGCACTTCCGGACCAAGCTCCTGTGGGTCATCCTCATGCTGGTCTTCTACTTCGTCATGACCAATGTATACCTGTATGGGCTGGACCAGGAGAACGTCATAGATCTGTTCGGTCCTTACAGGGCAATACTTGCTGGAGCCCAAGGCTCCCTGATGCACCTGGGCATAGGTCCGATAGTCACCGCCTCGATCATCATGCAGCTGTTCGTCGGCGCCAAGATCATCAAGCTGGACCTCACCAATGATGAGGACAAGGCAGTATACCAGGGAACCCAGAAGTTCCTGGTCATAGTGATGATCCTGGTAGAGGCGGTCCCCCAGGTGTTCGGTTACCTGGTACCTTCGGACGCCCTCATCACCGGCATGGACAGCGTCGTGGGCGCCACCGGCGCCTTCAGCGGCGAGAACATCGCCCGGCTGATAATCATCATCCAGCTGTTCGTGGGCTCATACCTAGTGTTCCTGATGGATGAGGTCGTCTCCAAATGGGGCATAGGAAGCGGCATCTCGCTGTTCATCGCAGCAGGCGTAGCGCAAGCCATATTCACCGGGACGGTGAACTGGAACCCTGTGGATGGAAGCCTTCCAGTCAGCACCAGCAATCCGCCGGCAGGGACCATCCCGAAGACCATATTCTATCTCATTAACGTGCCAGCAGGTACAATGGCCTCGGGAGGCTATGAGTCGATATTGCTGCAGAGCCCCAATCCCATAATCGCGCTAGTGGGAACCATTGCCATCTTCCTGTTCGTGGCTTATGTCGAGTCATCAAGGATCGAGCTGCCCTTGGCCCACGGTACCGCACGTGGTGCTAGAGGGCGTTATCCCATCAAGCTGCTGTACGCTTCCAACATCCCCGTCATCCTGATGGCAGCGGTCCTGGCCAATATCAGTATGTTCGCGCTGCTGTTCTGGACCAATAGCACGCTGCAGCAGGTGCCGATCCTGGGTCACAACCCCTTACTGGGATACTACACGGCGGAATCCGGTTCGTCCCCCGCTGGGGGTCTGGCGTGGTATCTGAGCACACCGAACGGTCTGGCGGGATGGCTGTTGCCGATGCTTGATCCGGTACAGTACTCCTCCATGGTATACGGCCACAGCTCACTGCAGATCCTGGCGAAGGTGCTGGTCTACCTCGGAGTGATGGTCGGCGGCTCCATACTGTTCGCCAAGTTCTGGATCATGACCACCAATATGGGACCGGAGGCCGTGGCCCGGCAGATAGAGAACTCCGGCCTGCAGATACCTGGATTCAGGCGCGACCCCCGTGTCCTGAAGAGGGTATTGGAACGATACATTCCAGTGGTGACGGTCATATCCGGTGCTCTGGTAGGTGCATTGGCGGCGGGAGCTGACCTCATAGGTACGGTGGGTAATGCCTCCGGTACCGGTGTGCTCCTAGCTGTAGGCATCCTTATACAGTTCTATGAGGCATTAGGTAGAGAGCAGATGATGGAAATGCACCCCATGCTAAGAGGGTTCTTCGGAGGCGAATGATAGATGGACGCTACCGTACCTGGTGTCAGGCCTGCGCCTGACCCCAAGAAGCAGATGAGCACGTTCATCACCATCTTCACATTCGTGCTCGCAATGTTCATCCTTTTCGACCAGGACCTGCGTCACTGGTTGGGAACGATAGTAGGATATGTGTTCGAACCCACCGTCGGCTTCGGCGGCAGCATGCCCGTGGTGACCCTGTTCTTGACAGGCATCATCATGACCGCCGCCACCATCTTGGTCCGGCACTTCTTCACCGACTATGTTGGACAGGCCGAGAGCCAGAAGATAGTGAACGCCTTCAACAAGGAGTTCCAGAAGGCGAGGCTGGAGAACAACAAGTACAAGATCAAGAAGCTCACCGAGGAGCAGCCCAAGATCATGAAGAAGTCTATGGAGATGTCCACCACCCAGATGAAGCTCATGCCCCTGACCATGCTCGTGGTCATACCAATATTCGCATGGCTATCGGTGTGGATAGGCACCTTGGGCACCGCCGCGGTGGTCGACGTTCCCTGGGCATCCAACGTGGACCTCAACGCCCTCAACGTGTTCCCTAACTGGGTCCTGCTGTACTCCCTCATCAGCATCCCCTTCGGCCAGATACTGGGCCGGGCCCTCAGATATGTCCAGTTCCGCAAGCGGCTGAGGACCATCGAGGCACAGGCCATATGAGGATAACCATCAGCGGGCCCCCCGGCTCGGGGAAGACCACGGTATGCAAGCTCATAGCTGAAAGGCTTGACCTGAAGGTGGTCATCTCCGGGAACATCTTCCGCCAGATGGCGAGGGAGTCGCGCATGTCCCTGGCCGACTTCGGCCGCATGTGCGAGGCTGACCCTGAGGCCGACCGCAAGCTCGATGAGCGCATGGTGGAGATCGCCCGCTGTCAGGACGATATCATCCTTGAGGGGCGACTCACCGCGTACATGCTGACCCGCAATAACATCCCTGCTTTCAGGGTGTATATGGATGCCGATCTCGACGTCCGCTCCGCGAGGGTCGTGGAGAGGGAGGGCGGAACGGTGGAGCAGAGAAGGGAGGAGATCGTGCAGCGGGAGGAGTGCGAGGTCAGGCGATACATCAAATACTATGACATCGACATCCGTGACCGCAGCGTATACGACCTGATCGTCGACACCACGGACTTGACACCGAGCGAGGTGGCGGACAGGATATGCGAAGCGGCGGTAGAGCAATATGGCTAAGATGCTGGTCCGGGACAAGAGCCCCCTGAGCGTGGATGCGGGTAAAAGGCCTCAGGACCGCACCGTGGAGGAACTTTTAGAGGCGGGGGTCATCAACATGGACAAGCCCATGGGACCGACCTCGCATCAGGCCACGGCGTGGGTCCGGGAGATCCTGCAGACCGAAAAGATCGGGCACGGAGGAACCCTGGACCCAAAGGTCTCCGGCGTTCTCCCTATCGCCACCGGCCGAGCAGTCAGGGCATTGAACCTGGTGCTGCGCTCCGACAAGGAGTATGTCTGCCTCATGCGCCTCCACCGCGACCGCAAGGAGGAGGACGTGCGCCGTGTGATAGGGACGTTCATGGGCCGCATCTATCAGACCCCTCCGGTGCGGTCCGCGGTCAAGCGGCAGATGCGGATCCGGACCGTTCACCGTTTAGACATACTGGAGATCAAGGGCCGGGACGTCCTGTTCCGGGTGGAGTGCGATGCCGGAACCTATATCCGCACTCTGTGCGTGGACATAGGGGACGCCCTGGGCGTGGGCGCCAGCATGGAGGACCTGCGCCGGGTGCGCTCCGGTAACATGGGCGAGGACCGGTCGGTCACGCTCCAAGACATCAAGGACGCTTACGTGGACTGGAAGGCCGGGGACGAGAAGTGGCTGCGGTCCATGCTCATGCCCTTTGAGGTGCTGTTCGATCCCCTCCCGCGGGTCATCGTCAAGGACTCCGCCGTTGACGCCATCTGCCACGGGGCCGACCTGGCCGTGGTGGGTGTGGCCCAGGTCGATGAGACGGTGGTGAAGGAGATGGTGGTGGCCTTCTTCACGCTCAAGGGCGAGGCCGTGGCCGTGGGAACCGCCAAGATGACGGCAGAGGAGATGGTGAAGGCCAAGGAGGGCATCGCCTGCACCACCGACCGCGTGTACATGCCCTCGGGCACGTATCCCAAGATGTGGTGAAAGCAATACCCAGGCGGTCTTTGAACCTGCTTATTTTTTATAAAATGGCTTAGTAGGCACGCTCGAACAGGTTCGTCTTCAAGCTGAAATACCCCGTTCTCATGAACATGTTCGTCGCCATAAATAATCCTCCATAGATGCTCTACCCCATGAGGGTTCATTCTCCCTCCGATGCTAGGAATGGTGAGATAATGACATTGGACAAGAGCAAAGTGAAGAAGGTGCTGAGATACCGCTGGGCGGTTTTCGGGGTTCTGGCCTTCGCCTACTTCTTTGTGTACTTCCACAGGGTCTCCACATCAGTGGTCTCGACGGACCTGCAGGATACCTTTGGAGTGGGCGCGGCGTCCATCGCCCTGTTGAGCTCTGCCTATTTCTACGCATACACGATCATGCAGCTGCCCTCAGGGCTGCTGACAGATAGCTGGGGACCTCGTAAGACGGTCAGCATCTTCACGCTGGTGGCCGCTGCCGGTGCCATCCTCACGGGGATCGCCTCGAGCTTTGAGCTGGTCATCACCGGCCGCCTGCTGATAGGTGTGGGCGTGGCCATGGTGTACATACCCATCATGAAGATCCTGGCCACCTGGTACCGCAAGAACGAGTTCGCCTCCCTGTCAGGCATACTGCTGGCCGTGGGCAATATAGGTGCCCTCAGCGCTGCCGGCCCCCTGGCCATAATGTCCGATGCTCTGGGATGGCAGCAGGTGTTCCTCCTACTGGGCGTTATCACGTTGGTCCTCGCCATCGTGGCTTGGTTCATCACCAGGGACCGCCCCGCGGACATGAACCTGCCCTCGATCCAGGAGATTGAGGCGGAGGAGAGGGGGGGAATCGATCCCCGAGGCCAAGGCCGTGGAGAAGATGCCCATGGTCCAAGCGCTCAAGATGACCTTCGGGTCAGGAATGAAGTTCTGGCCCCTCGCCATCTGGTTCTTCTTCATGTACGGCAGCATCATGGTCTACCAGGGGCTGTGGGCGGGACCGTTCTTCAGGGACGTCCTCGGATGGGACAAGGCCACCTACGGGCTGGTGCTGACGTTTATCGGCATAGGCATGATATTCGGGTGTCCGGTGGCCGGCTACCTGTCCGACAAGATACTGAAGTCTCGCAAGAAGGTCCTGCTGGTGGGCACCGTGGTCTATACCGTCATCTGGGCTGTGCTGTGGGCATTCGCCGGTCAGATCACCAGCACGGAGGCCTACATGGTCATACACTTCCTGTACGGCTTCTTCGGGGGATTCTTCGTGGTGAGCTATGCTCAGATAAAGGAGCTGTTCCCCATCACCATCGTGGGGACGACCACGGCGGCCCTCAACATCTTCCCCTTCGCCGGAGGGGCGATACTGCAGCAGGTCACCGGCCTGATGCTCACGACCACCACTCTGGACTCCTACAAGGGAGTGTGGCTGTTCATGCTCATATGCATGGTGATCGCCACCATCGCGGCCTTTCTCTCAAAGGAGAAGGAGCGCGTGCCCAAGGCTGGGTGATATAACGAACGCCAGGGAAGGGTGGACCCCTTCATCGACAGATAGCTTGGAAGTGAGAATATGATGACATCTGGAAGTAAGGACAAGACCGTGCAAGAGAATGACGGGGGCATCAGCATGAGGGAACGCCTCCTGCGGGCCCTCGCCTGCAAGGACAACGATCGGCCCCCGGTGGCGGGAATGACCACCACCGGTACGGCACAACTGATGGACTATGCGGGAGCCGCGTGGCCCGAGGTCCACACTGACCCAGTGAAGATGGCCAAGCTCGCCCTCGCGGCCTACCCGTTCCTGGGGCTGGAATCGGCGCGGGTACCGTACTGCCTGACCTACGAGGCCGAGGCCCTTGGTTGCAAGGTCTCCTTGGGCACCAAGACCAGCACCCCCATGGTCAAGACCCATCCCTTCGACGAAGATCCTGAGGTAGACCTCACCCCTCTCACCAGAGAGGAGATGCTTGAGAAGCCCCGGAACAAGGTGATCCTTGAGGCCATCCGCCTTGTGAAGAAGGATGCGGGGGACCGGCCTATCATCGTGGGTGTGACCGGGCCCTTCACCATCGCCGGCCACCTGGTAGGAACGGACAACCTCCTTCGCTGGATTCTGACCGAACCCGAATATGTGCACAAGTTCGTGGGTTTCGCGGCACAGTATGAGATAGAGTGGCTGAAGATAATAGACCAGATGGGCGTGGACGCCATCCAGATGAGCGAACCCTCGGCCTCCCGGGATATGCTATCTAACGACATGTACAGGGAGTTCGCCCTACCTTACGTCAAGAACGCCTTCAGCGCCATGGAGAACACTAAGAAGGTTTTGCACATCTGCGGGGATATGATCTCGGGGCTGGACAACATGGTGGACACGGGAGCTGACGGCCTCAGCATCGAGGAGAAGAACGACCCCTTTAAGGCGGTTGAGATAGTGGACAAGAGGGCCGCCCTCGTGGGGAACGTGGGTGTGGTGCAGCCCCTTCTGAGGGGGTCACCAGAGCAGGTCCGGGAGATGACGTTGAAGTCCGTGGACGCGGGCATCAATGTGATCTCGGCCGGCTGTGGCCTTTCGGCTATGATCGATAAGAGGAACATCCAGATGATGGTGGAAACTGTTAAGAACCTTCCTCCAAGAAAGTGACGAGACCCCCCTGGGTGGAGTTAACTCCACCCCCTTTTTTTTTATTTGCTCAGATAATCCACCAATATCTTGCGCTCCGCTCTTCGAAGCATGACGTTAAGGGTAGACTTGGAGCACCGCATATGGGGTGTGAGACCCTCCAGAGTTATCCGCTGAGGTATATCGAAGAATCCCATATCGTACGCCGTCTTCAAGGCTTCCTTCTGACGGTATGTCAAAGCCGTAGAGGAGACCTGCTCCCTGACACTGTGCACCTTGACCTTGCGGCCGGTCTCGTTCAGCTCACCGACCAGCCGGTTCAGGGTGGCAGCATCTGGACCGATGACGCTCCACTCCACCGTACCGTCATCATGCGTCTTCACCGACTCCAAGAAGCATTTCGAATCGGCCACTAGCTTGCATATGCCACAATCTCGATTGGAGATCATCGCAATATAGTCCCCTGGCGCGGTCTTGGAAAGCTCCACAGAGCACCAGTCGCCAACTTTCTCCTTGAGGTCCGAAAGCTCCTTCTCGCACAGCTCCGACGGCCCTTGGATCCTCACTAGGCTGTAGCCGGATTTCGGTCCCGTGGGTGCGCACCTGAGCACCTCCACGGTCATCCCACATTTGATGAGCTGAGGATAGAAGTTGGAGCAGATGTGCTCATTTACCATCTTGTACGAGAGAACCAACCGCCTCATAATCTCTAACCACCCATGTTTGGTGAGATGTATCTTACATTTAAATCCATCACAAAAAAGGAATGAATTGACAATGTTAGAAAAACATAACAAAATTTAATGTCTATGTTATGTATATCACACATAAAGTTAGAACATACTAACATCAGTGATGACATGGGCAGGGAAAACGACATCAAAATGACCCGGGTGGCTTTCATAAGCACGGGGATGATTATATTCATCATCGGCCTGCTGCTGGTTTTCGAGACAGAGCTGGAGCTTAACCTCAACGTGGTCTGCGCAATGGCCGTTATGCTCCTGAGCGCCAACATGTTCTACCACATCGGCATGGGCGCCAAGGACCGGGATGAGCGGTTGGCCCGTGTAGGCAACGAGGCCATGTCCTTCTCATGGTATGTTACACTGGTCGTCATCCTCCTGTCGCTGGCATTGACCGGCGTACTGGACATCGGCCTCACGACGGGCCAGATACTGGGGATCGGGCTTATGGCCATGATCTCCACGATGATCGGGCACAACGAGATCATGATTAGAAGGGGGGTGACCGCTTGAGCATGGGCATGGTCAAGGCAAGGACCATAAGCGTGGCCCTGGGAGGTCTTCTCCTCATAGGCTGTGGGGTCCTCATGATCATCGGCGACACCCTAGGTGATATCCTTTGGCTGGAGATCATGATTGGCATGGGGCTGTTCATGGGAGGCATGGGTGAGTACATAGGACTGAAGAAGCCCCTCAAGGATGAGAGGGCCGCCCGCATCGGAACGCTGGCCATGACCTATTCCTGGTACACCGTCCTGTTGTGGGTAGCGACCATCGCCATGATATTCGGCTTCGGCGGGGGCTACAAGGTGACCATGGCCCAGGCGGTAGGGACCACCCTCATCGTGATGGTCATGTCCATCTTCGGGTTCAACTGGTTCCTGGGACGCAAGGGAGATGTGGAATGAGGACCACCATAAAGGAGCACCGCGCCCGCCTCAACATGACACAGGAGGACCTGGCCAATAAGGTCGGGGTGAGGAGGGAGACCATCGTGTTCCTGGAGAAGGGAAAGTACAATCCCTCCCTTCGCCTCGCCCATGATGTCGCCGAGGCCCTGGGGATGAGGATCGACGACCTCTTCTTCTTCGACGACGAGGCCGCGACCGCGGACGGCAGAGGGCCGTAACGCATTTTACCCCCATCGCCGTTCCCAGGGAGCATGGCCCAGACGGCGGAGGACTTGCGGATCGTGAAGGTAGACCGGACCAACGTGGAGCACTACGTGGCCTTGATCAAGGCCCTGGCCGACTTCGAATCCCTGGACCCTCCCGACGAGGACGGCAGGGCGCGACTGGTCCGGGACGTCACCTCCGACCCCCCGCTGTTCCAGGCGTACCTGGCCATGCTCGACGGCGTCCCCGTAGGCTACCTGGCATTCTACTTCACATACTCCACCTTCCTGGCCCGGCCCTCGCTGTTCCTGGAGGACATCTTCGTGCTGGAGGAGCACCGCAAGAAGGGGCTGGGGAAGGAGATGTTCCGCTTCTGCGTCCAGGAGGCCGAGCGCCGTGGATGCGGGAGGATGGAGTGGACCGCCCTGGATTGGAACACCCCGGCCCACGACTTCTACGAGGGAAGGGGGGCCACCAAGCTGGACTGGGTGCTCTTCCGTCTCAACTCAAAGGACTACCATATCGCCCTGGGAAGATGAGGTGCCAGAGGCCAATGGGGGCCTGGCTGTCCACATTGGATAGATTAAAGCCCGGAAGGCTCATCCTCCACCCTGTTTTTAGGTGTCAACATGACGGATGGGGAGGAGAAGGGCGGCACGGCCGGCTATCTGAGATTGAACAAGAAGTGCATGCGGTCAATGTACCTGGGCTACGCCATAACGTACGCTGTGCTCTTAGTGGCGTTCATCCTCATCATGAGCTACTCGGGAGAGGCTCTCGGCGAAGCCCGCGGCACGGTGCTGCTCATCGGCCTCGCCTGCCTGGTGATCGTCCTCGCCTATATGCTGATGGCCCCTCCGGTGTTCTACTCCCGATACCGCTACAAGATCACTGAGGACCGGGTGGACGTCCGCTCCGGCATCCTGTTCCTGAGGCATGTCATGGTGCCCATCGAAAGGATCCATCAGGTGGAGGTCTCAAGAGGCCCGATAAACAACATGCTGGGTCTGGGACATGTCAACATCACCACCGCCGGGGGCACGGCCACCGTAAGCTACCTGGAGATAGAGGAGGCGGAGAAGATGGCGGAAAGGCTAAACAAGCTCGTCGGCAGCATGCTCAGGGACAGGGAATCGACGTGACCGGCGAACCAATCCGGTGCCATCCCACGATAATCGTGGAGAACATGCTGCAGATCATCGTGGCCATAGCGCTGTTCCTCTTCTTCCTCGGAAGGCTGGACATGACCCTGGTGGCGGCCTTGGGCGTATCCGCCCTGGCCCTGACCCTCCTCTTCAGCTACCGCCAGTGGAAGAGGACCCTTATCCGCTTCAACGAAACTGAGGTAGTGATCGAGAGGGACACCCTGTTCAAGCTCAAGAAGGTCCTTCCGTACTCCAAGATAGCGGCCGTGAACATAAGCCAGGGTCTTGTGAACAGGATCTTCGGGACCTCCAAGCTCATGATCAACATCAACTCCGGGCACAACGCCATCGTTCCGGAGGCTTCGCTCACGTTCAAGCGGGAAGTGGCAGAGAGGCTGCGGAGCGAGATGTCGCGGCATCTGTACGATCAGGGCCTGCCGGCAGAGGAGGATATGAGGTCCATAGTGTCCTTCTCCACCAAGGACGTGGTCATCCACAGCCTGTTCAGCGTTCCCACGTCCCAGACCCTGCTGGGAGGGGCGTTCCTGGCCAACTCCGTTCTGGAAATGTACAACTCCGTGACGACGGAGATGGGCGCCGGCGGAACGGCCATTCCCTCGTTGTTCATGTTCTTCCTGCTCCAGATAGTGCCGTCGATAACGCAGCTGTTCCGGTATTACAACTTCAAGGTCCACCGCCAGGGGGAGTTCATCCACCTGCAGCACGGCCTGATACGGACGTACAAGACCTCGTTCCGCATCTCCAAGATAAACGCGGTCCGGGTCAAGAGCACCCTCGCCTCGAGGCTCATGCACCGGTCGTGCATCGAGGCGGAGGTGGTGGGCATAGCTTCCGGGGACAGCGAAGGAAGCTCGCGCCCGGTGATATGCCTGCTGAAGGATGATAAGACCATCAGGAAGGTCCTCGGTGAGCTGGTTCCGGAGTTCGTCTACGAGCGGACCCCCGGGAAGCAGCCTGTGGGCGCTTGGAACGTGCTGCGCATAAGGACGCTAGTCGCCTCCGTCCTACTAGTCCTGGCAATGGCGTACCCTTCGGCCCTCCTCCACCAGGAGTACGCCTCCCAGGAGGGGCTCTCCAACCTAGCTGCGTACATCCTCCCTCTCCTAACGGCGCTGGCCATAGTGGCCGCCGTCCATGCGGCGCGCGTTTCCTACCGCGTCCGGGAGATCGACCTGGGGGAGGACCTCTTCACGTTCGTCAACGGCATCCTCGACCGTGAGGTGGTGGTGATGAGCTATGACAAGGTGCAGATGGTCCGGGTCACCAAGGGACCGATCGCCAGGAGGTTCGGCGTATCGCGGGGTACCGTTCATTTACTATCTTCCACCGGCTCCAAGAGCATAACCTCGGGGCTGTTCTCCGAGGAGCAGCTCGACAGGATAGGGGACATCGTGATGGAGCGCATGACCAGTGGGAAGTACGACCACCGCCTGAACGGCATTTAAAATTGAGGGAGACGCGCTGCCTTCCAGACCGGGCCGGCGCTGGCCCTGGTACGCCCTCGGCCTGTTCCGCTGAAGGGAAGTGCTTTTCCTAGAAGGCGTGAACGCTGCTCACGTTCAATGGCCCTCCTGGATGATGGACCTCAGCCTCTGAAGGACGTCGTAGGCCTGGAGGTCGCTGCCGCAGTAGGTGCAACGGACCATGGTGCCCCCTTCAGGGAACTTCACCGCGTCCCCGCAGTTGGGGCATTTGGTGCTCTGGATGATGATCCCTCCTCTTTCTAGGATGTCCTTAAGGAAGGAGAAGTCCATGAGAACCTGGGTCCCCATCCTCGACCGCTCCTTCTCCCTCTCCTCATGGTAATTATCTATGAGCAGCTGTAGGTTGAACCTCGCCTGTTCAACGCTCATATCCTCTTTCACTCTAAGATCGTCCCAGGACACTAGAGATGTTTTGAAGAGATGCACCTCCCGAAGGTTCATCTCATCACGCTTTACCAGGATGGTCAATGAATCTGGGCTAACCCGCAGACCAGCTACGGCAGACAGATCTATTGCATAAGAAAGAGAGCGGACGATCTCATCCGTCCGCACCAACCCATCCAACCGATATTCCTCTGCCATGAACAGTATCCGGCTGTCAGTCAGCATGAGCATCCCCTCTTGCTTTGCTAAGCTGCCCGACAACAACAATGAGAACGCTCCATTGCCCCCCTTGCCTCCACCACGGTTCTGTTCCTCAAAGAGCCTTTCCTCATCAAGGGAAAGACAATGCCAGATCCCCACATACTTCTCCCCCTGCAGCGGTTGGAATATGCCCTGGAGCTTGGTGGGCAATGGATGTCCCTCGAAGTCCAATATGCTCGTGTGATCCTTTTCAGACTCAGGAGGGACGTTATTGGTCCCGCATATGTGGCAACGCAGGTCCCCTCCTAGAGGCCATCCACAATTGGAACACTTCATCCCGACTACATTTATCTGTAGATAGAAATAATCGACCGTTCACATCAGCTGTCTGAAGAGAGTTACGGAAGGAACTGAACCAAGTTAGAACTCCAGCAGCGATCGCTGCCCGCGTATGAGGGGGCGGGCATCTATCCCCAGCCGGGCCTTGATCTCCACCGCCAGCGACTCGGCGAACCCGTGGTGGGTGAGCACCACCTCCGGCTCGCAGGCCTTGACAAAGGCCATGAGGTCGTTGAAGTCCGCGTGGTCCGAGAAGGGGAAGGCCTCGTGCACGCCCATCCTCGCCCGGTATCCGCTGTCCAAGGCCCAGCCCGATACCGCCAGGCGCTTCACGCACTTGCGGCGGAGCACCTCCTCCTGGGGGGTACGCTTCAACCACGGGGAGCATATGACGATGAAAGGGTCACCAGGCTCGTCATCCTTCCACAGCTGGCATTCCAGGAGGTCATCGTCGCTGCGGACCAGGGAGGTGGCGTTGAAAACCGCCTCATCGGTGAAGGGGCCGAACTCCTGGAGGATGCGCAGCATGTCCTGGGACTTGCCGAGGGGGTAGGAATACAGGGACACCGAACGTCCCTGGGAGAAGTTGTCCTCCACCTCATCGCGTATGAGGCCGGCTATTATATCGCTGGGCGGGAACACGTATCTCGGCTTGCCGTAGGTGGACTCTATCACTAGGACGTCCGTCCTCGCCGGCCTCGCCCCCTTGTTGCCACAGCGGTCCCGCGTGCACAGATCGCCAGTGTACAGCACCTCGCGGCCATCTACCTCCACCTGGAACATCCGCGACCCGGCCATATGGCCAGCGTCGAGCATGCGGACGCCGTCGGGAGGGGCCTGCACCACCTGCTTCTTCTTGCTCCGGTTGTTGAGGCAGCGGAGGGTGATGTCGGAGCAGACCACGCTCTGCCCCACTATCCGCTTGGGCATGTGGTCGGAATGAGCGTGAGATATGCAGAAGGTGCCCTTGGGCCCTATGGTCTCAGCATCGAAGTGGTACTCCCTGCTCCCGAGGACCTCCACCCCGTTGCCCAGCCGAACCGCTAGCTCTCTCCCCGACATCTCGGTTTCGATACTGGAGATCGTAGTTAAAGGTATCGGACTTTCCAGCCTGGCCCACGTTGTTACTGGCCGGGCCGAGTCAAGGAGATACTGGGGAAGGGAAGGGATGCACTTCGACCGGCCGCCATCGACATGTTTCGGCCAGGCCTTCGCTCGCCCGTCGGCGCTCCCTTCCCCTTCCGCGTCCTTCGGTCGTTCCCGAGACGTGCAACTCAGATGGAAGGGGACAATAGGTGGCGGCATGATGGCCGTCGGGGATGGTATTCAATGGAACCTCAAACCGAGATCGAGGAAACAGAGGAACGACCTGAGAGCGGACGGCCGACCAATGTCTGGAGAGGGACGCCGCGAGTGTGGGAAAGATGCGTCTTCTGCACCCTGAAAAGGGAGTGCACCACGGCCGGCGTGACCCGTGGCTCGAAGGCCTGCACCGATGCCAGGTACGCCATGGCGAGAAGGTGACCCGCCAGGCGCGATGCGTACGACCTTGGCGGGGGCCGCATGAGCGTCCGACGCGTCTTGCGGTCCGTTTTTCAATGCCCAGCCCACCGGAAACGAAGGGCTACTTTCGGGCAACTCTCCCTCTCAGGTTCATATAACCCGCGGGGCGAATTACCGATGGGAGAGAATGAGCCTATCGACCAGGGAAGCGGACTCGCTGGCCATTGTGCCGCTGCGGGAGCTGACGACGCATGGAGAGAGGACCGTCCGCACGTCCATCCCCACCCTGGACGCCTTCTTCGGAGGCCTCAGGCCCGGTAACGTGACCCTCCTGGACTCGTCCGATCGCATGCTCTTCGATCTGACCCACATCCTGTGCGTAAACGGGGTCAGCACCCTGGGTCAGGACGTGGTGTGGGTGGACGGGGGGAACTCCGTGAACCCCTACGAGCTGGGGAGGATCTGCAGGCGCTTCGGCCTGGACCGCACCGAGGTGCTGGACAGCATCAGCGTGGCCCGGGCGTTCACCGCCTACCAGCTGGTCTCCCTGATCGATGAGCGGCTGGAGGAGGAGGTGAGGCGCACCGGGGCCGGCATGGTGATCGTGTCCTGCCTTCCGGACATGTTCCAGGACAAGGAGATGCGGTGGTCGGAGTCGTACCAGCTGATAAGGCGGTGCGTGGAGCGCCTGCGTGACCTCTCACGAGGCCGCGGGGTGGCCGCGCTGATCACCAACTACGGCCTGATGAAGATACTTCAGAGGAAGAGCCTGAAGAACCTCCTGTACGGCATGGCGGACGACATCGTGCGCATCGAGAACGCCTCCCGCTGCCTGCGCATAACCCTGCCCAACCGCCAGGAGACCATGTACTACCATGCAGTGCCGCATAACCAGACCACTCTGGAAGAGTTCATGAGGCGGTGACATGGGAAGGACGGTGCCCACCTACCGGATGACCCTGGAATCGATCATACACAGCTGGAGCGATTTCCGCAGGGCGCTGCCCAAGGAGGACCGGGAGGTGTTCGACCACATGGTCAACCGGGCGCGGGCGCATGCCTCGGCCTCCACCTATGCGGCCTTCTCCGACCCAGTGGAGGGAGCCCTCCTGTCCATACTCCTGGAGCAGGAGAAGGAGATCCGGAAGCTGGGGGGGAAGGGGTGAGGGGATGGGTGCTGGACTGCTATGCGGACATGGCCGAGAACCGCATGGTCACCTGGGTATGGACCAACCGGGGGGTGGAGCGGGTGGTCGAGGATTTCGTACCCCGCATCTACGTGCTCGCCTCCAGGGACAGGCTGGAGAAGCTGACGCGGGACCTTGCCCTCCTGGGGGTGAAGGACGTGTCCCTGGTGCGCCGCCGGACGGAGCTGGGCGGGAAGGAGCGGGAGGTGCTCTCGGTGGCGGTGCGGGACTACGCCACCATACAGCCCCTGGCCGTGACCATCGACTCCTGGGGAGGCTACCGCGACCACCTCCTGTACAACGTGGACCTGAGGATGGACCAGCGCTACTTCCTGGCCAAGGGCATCTTCGCCATGGGGCTGGTGGAGCTGCCTACCCTGCGCAGCCTGGACTCGAACCTGCGCCTCGACTACCCCATCCCTGCGCTGACCTCGGTGGACCTGCAGGTACGGACCGAGGGATCGGGAATACCGACCTTCGATGACCCCATCGCCTCGGTGGAGGTCGGTGACGTGGTCCTTGACGGACCTGAGGACGGGATCATCATAGACCTGCAGTCTTTCATAAAGGAGCGGGACCCGGACATAATCTACACCTCCAAGGGGGACAGCTTCTACCTCCCCTACCTCCACTACCGGGCGCAGGTGAACGACGTCACCCTGGAGCTGGGGCGAGAGAGGGGGGAGAGGACCTCCCGGGGGAAGAGCTTCTTCACCTACGGCCGCATCGTGTATAAGCCCCCTGGCCACAAGCTGCGCGGCCGGGTGCACATCGACCGCGAGTCCTCCTTCACCTTCCGGGAGAGCGGCCTGCACGGCCTAATCGAGATGTCGCGCCTGTCCATGATACCTTTGCAGGACCTCTCCCGCCTCTCCCCGGGCAGCGCCATAAGCGCCATGCAGGTGAACGAGGCCGTGCGTAGCGGGCACGTGGTACTGTGGAAGAAGAACCTCCCCGAGGACTTCAAGACCGCCGGCGCCTTGATCGTCTCGGACCGCGGGGGGTTCATCTACGAGCCAAAAGTGGGTGTCCACGACCAGGTGTGGGAGGTTGACTTCTTCTCCCTGTACCCCAGCATCATGGTGCGGCACAACATCTCGCCGGAGACGGTGATGTGCTCCTGCTGCCCCCGCTCCTCGAGGACGGTGCCGGAGCTGGGATACCGCATCTGCGAGAAGCGGCAGGGGCTGGTCCCCAAGGTGCTGGTCCCCATCCTCAACCGCCGTCGGGTGTACAAGCAGATCAAAGGCCAGGGCGGGCGCAAGGGAGAGATGTACGAGCAGCGGGCCAAGGCTCTCAAGTGGGTGCTGGTCACCTGCTTCGGCTACACCGGATACCGGAACGCCCGCTTCGGGAGGATCGAGTGCCACGAGTCCATAACCGCCTTCGGGAGGGACATCCTGGTGCGGTCTGCGGACCTCGCGGAGAGGCGCGGCTTCGAGGTGCTGCACGGGATCGTGGACTCGCTGTGGCTGCGGGGGGAAGGCGACGTGGCGTCCTACTGCGAGGAGATCACCCGGGAGATAGGCATACCTCTCAGCCTGGAAGGGCGGTACGCCTGGATCGTCTTCCTGCCCAACATATCCACCGGGGTGGGAGCGTTGAACCGATACTACGGGAAGTTCGAGGACGGGGAGATGAAGCTCCGCGGGATCGCGGTGCGGCGCAAGGACACGCCGCTGCTGGTGGAGGACCTCCAGCAGGAGATGCTCGGCCACCTCTCCGCCGCTGACGACCGGAGCGCGTTCCTGGAGCTGGTACCCTCCTCCCTGGAGGTGCTGGACCGCTATGTCGAGGAGCTGCGCTCGGGGACGGTGGAGAGGGCTCGCCTTATAATGAGGAAGAGCATCTCCCGGCGCCTGGAGGAGTACGTTCAGTACAACGACTCGGTGGCCGCGTTGCAGCAGCTGCACGACCAGGGCTTCGAGCTTCAGCCCGGGCAGGCGGTGGAGTACCTCATCACGGACTCCTCCAGCAGGAGCTCGTGGCAGAGGGTGAGGGCCGCCCCCTTCCTGGCCGGCGATGAGAGGTACGACGCCGAGCGCTACGTGGACCTCGTCCTCCGCGGCGCCGCCGAGATCCTCTCCCCCTTCGGATGGAGCCTCGAGCGCCTGCGGGAGCGGGACGATGTGGGGAGGTCAAAGCACCGCCAGGAGCGCTGCGTCCAGGCCAGATAGGTAGAGGGCGGTGGGCAGGAGCAGGCAGCCGGTTAGGTGCACCCGGGCCACGCCCAGCCGCGGAGGCGCCAGGCCCAGAAGGGTGGACGTGGCCAGCACCATCAGGCCGGGGAGGCCGCAGAACAGCGTCACCAGGGCGATCAGCAGGAGCATGACCGCACGGTTGAGGGGACGGAGGTCCGTGCCCCCCGCCAATCGCGAGAGCCATCCGCCCAGATGCAGGGTGAGGGCGTAGCTGGCCCCCATGGACACCAGGGCGGCGAGGAGGAGCAGGGGGAACCATGCCGAAGGTGGTGCCAGTAGGGCGGCGCCCTCAGGCCCCAGCACATCCCTGGCGGCGATCATCGCGCCCGACCTTCCCTTGAAGGCCAGGGCCAGGGCCAGGAGGCCGAGCACGGTGGAGGAGGTCCCCACCGCCGAGACCATGGTGAGGTACCGGCGGGAGCTTCCGTCCTTGTCCCGCATGAGGGGGGATGCCATGATGACCCCGGTGGTCGAGGAGATGCCGGGGAACCATCCCACCACCGCTCCCGAGAGCGCTCCCAGCAGACCTGAGCGCAGGTCCCGCGGCGCCTCTCCGGTGTCTCTCTGAGACGGGACGGGGGAGCCGCGCACGGAGGCGAGGACTGCCGGCATGCCGAACAGTCCCGTGAGCAGGGGGAAGAGCAAGCTCTGCCCCATACCCTCCCACACGTCAGAGAGCGGAAGACGAGACTCCATGCAGGTGAGCCCCAGCATGCCCGATAGGAGCAGAAGCACCAGAGCTGTGACCCTCTCGCGGAGGGCCGTCCTCCGAACCCGCCACACGCCATGCACGCGCACCGTGCCGAAGGGCACCCTCCCCTTAAGTCGCCACCTCCCGTGGGCGGAGGTCAACCACCGGCCTCCGCACCGGCCCCTCTGGACCCTCCCCACCAAAGCGACCTCCTGCCGGTCCACCGGCACCGGCCGGACCAGGCTGAGGCACTCGTCTGCCATCGTGGCGTCCCTTACCTGCAGCAGGACGCGCGTGCGGCGCCCCTTCTCCGACAGCGGAAGGGCGATAAGGGCTGCGGCCACCAGCAGGGGGGCGGCCTTCTCCACCAGGGGCATGAGTTGAAGGGGAGCGCCCAGGACCAGGGTCAGGGGGAGGCACAGGCAGATGGCCGCGGCCCCTCCCACCAGGGCACCGTAGGCAGAGCAGCCCACGGCCTCGTGACCCTTCCCCTCAAGGAGGAGGCGGTGCCCGGGGAGGGCGCTGAGCGCCGTGTCCTCCTCCGCCGCCCCCAGGAAGATGGAGGGGAGAACATCGAGGAAGGAGTGGGCCACCGCTGCCGAGACTATGATGGATACCAGCAGCAGGGGGGCGTCCCCTTCGTCACCGCCCGCGGCCACGGCCATCTCTGCGAGGCAGGGCAGGATCATGGGTGAGGTGGAGACCAGCAGCAGCGCCAGGGTGTTGACGTGGATGCCCGGGGCCAGGCCGGTCAGCGATCCCAGGGCCGTGCCCAGGAGGGACATGTACACGACGGTGAGGATCAGGGAGAGGTCCACGATAGGCCTTGTCCGCCAGGTGAAAAAAGGGGCGCGGCTACCGTTAGCCTGCGTCAGGGTCTAATGCCTAAAGAGGCATACGGATGCTTACATGCCGGCAGTGGTCTCCGCACGGGGGTTGGTTAAGAAATACGGCGACCTTGTGGCCGTGGACCACATCGACCTCCAGATCGAGAAGGGGGAGGTGTTCGGGTTCCTGGGTCCCAATGGCGCAGGGAAGAGCACCACCATGCACATAATACAGGGTACTTCTCCCCTGACCGCGGGACGCCTGGAGGTCCTGGGAATGGACATCACTGCCCGTGCCAAGGAGGTCAAGGCCCTCATCGGCGTGGCGCCCCAGGAGAACAACCTGGACCCGGACTTCACCGTCCTCCGTAACCTCACCTCCTACGCGCGCTACTTCAGCATCCCCCCGGCCCAGGCCAAGAAGCGTGCGCTGGAGCTTCTGGACATGATGCAGCTCACCGAGAAGAAGGACACCGAGATCGAACAGCTGTCCGGCGGCATGAAGCGGCGCCTCATCATGGCCCGGGCTCTGATCAATGATCCCCAGCTCCTCATCCTGGACGAGCCCACCACCGGGCTCGACCCCCAGGCCCGGCATCTCATCTGGGAGAAGATCAGGGATCTCCAGAAGAGGGGGACGACGATCATCCTCGCCACCCACTACATGGACGAGGCCGAACAGCTGTGCGACCGCCTGGTAATCATGGAGAAGGGGAAGTTCCTCCTGGAGGGGACGCCCAGGGCCCTCATCGAGGAGCAGGTGGGCTCCTGCGTAATGGAGGTCATCGATCCTCCGGGTCAGGGGATAGAGGACTACCTGGCCACGACAGGAGGTCAGGTCGAGCGCTCAGCCGACCGCATCTACTTGTACTCCAGGCAGTGCCAGGTGATACAGTCGGAGTTCAGGGGCCGGTTCCCTGACGTGTACTCCACGGTGAGGCCGTCAACTCTCGAGGACGTGTACCTCAAGCTCACAGGCAGGAGGCTGAGGGATTGAGCCTTATCAGCAACATAGACCGGGGGGCCATATACGTATGGCGGAGGAACGCCGATGTGTTCTTCAAGACGTGGAAGACGAACTTCCTGCCGTCCATACTGGAACCCCTGCTTTACCTGGTGGCCATGGGGGCCGGGCTGGGCAGCCTGGTTATGAACCTTCAGTACGCCGGGCAGGAGATAGAGTACATCCGGTTCCTGGCCCCTGGCCTGGTAGCCATCTCCATTATGTACGGCGGCTTCTTCGAGTGTACCTACGGCTCGTTCGTGCGCATGCACTACCAGAAGACGTTCGATGCCATCGTGGCCACGCCCGTTAGCATAGAGGATGTCATCGCCGGAGAGATACTATGGGGCGCCACCAAGAGCTTCGTGAACTCCACAATCGTCCTGCTGGTGATAATCGTCCTGGGGGTCACCTTCATACCCCAGGTGCTGTTCACCGCCCCCACCATGCTGCTGATACCGGCGATCTCCTTCCTCGGTGGCATCATGTTCTCTTCCATAGCCATGATATTCACCGGCCTGGTGCCCAACATGGACTCGTTCAACTACCCGTTCTACCTTCTGGTCACGCCCATGTTCCTGTTCGGGGGCACGTTCTTCCCCACCACATCCCTCGGCGTGATAGAGCCGGTGGCGTATGCTCTCCCCCTAACCCATACCAGCGTGCTGATGAGGGACCTGAGCTTCGGAACGGTGGGGTGGATGGACCTGTGGGCGACGCTCTACATCGTTGTCCTGACAGTGGTGACCTTCCTCCTCGCTATAGTGATCATGAAAAAAAGGCTGGTGAAATGACGGAAGGAAGGCACCCGCGGGATGCTGTGGCCCCTTCACTTCTTGCTGACGGTCTTTCCCTCTCTGACGATCTTTCCGCTGTTCTCCAGGTCCCTCAGGGTGATGGACAGCAGTTCCTCCGGCACATCGATGAAGAACTGGTCGCGGAAGGCCTGGCAGATACCCTCCTCGGTTCTGGGCTCGGTGAGGGTCTTGGGAAGCAAAGTCCTCAGGTCCTCGTGCAGGTTCCAGGGGAAGATGAACCATATCCAGGGATCGTCGGGAAGCTTGCGTGAGCAGTAATCAGGCTCGAACTTGGAGTGGTTGAAGTGCAATAGGGTGGCGCTGAGCGTGTTCTTGGCCCCTAGGGAGCTGAGGTGGGCCATTGCCAGGGTAAGGCTCTCCCCGGTGTCGGTGATGTCATCGACCACCAGGACGCTCTCTCCCGCGATGTTGACGCTGAGCTCCTGGGTCAGGAGGGCCTTGCCGTTCTGGTTGGCGGTGACCCCCCAGTGCTCGGTCTTCACGGCGTACAGCTTCTTCACCATCAGATGGTCGCAGAGGAGCCTTGCGGGTACCCAGCCGCCTCGAGTGAGACCGACGATCACGGTCGGCTGAACACCGTTCTCCTGCAGCTCGTAGGCCAGGTCTGTCGTCCACTCCGCTATCTCGTTCCAGGTTACCAGCTTGCATCTGAAGCTCTCAGGGTCGGCCATCCAACATCGCTCCCGTAGAGGGAGGGCGTTCACCGTCCACAGATCAGAAGCGCCCATCCCTCGGTGCTAACGCGTCAGCGCGGTACCGACAAAAAAGCTTTCGCCTTCAATCCAGCACGACGGCCTTACCATCGCGGACATCCACCTTCACCAGGGCTTTTATCCTGATCCCAAGCTCGCGCTCCAGCTTCGCTCGGCCTTCCCCCTTTTCTATAACCACGATGACGTCCACCACCTCCACGCCCATCCCCTGGAAGGCGCGTATGATGGCGCGCAGGGTCCCCCCGGTGCTTATGACGTCGTCCATCACCACCACTCTGTCCCCTCTCCCCAGGCCGTTGATGTACAGCTCCTTCTGCGAGTAGCCGGTGACCTGCGTGACGATCACCTCTCCCGGAAGCCCATAGCGCCTTTTGCGGACGATGTTGTAAGGGATCCCCGTGAGCAGGGAGATGGGGACGACCAGGGGGATCCCCATGGCCTCGGCTGCCACCAGGCGGTCACAGCGGAGGTCGGCGATCTCCATTATGCGATCGACCGCCTCCTGCAGGATGGCGGGGTCCATGCAGGGGATGCCGTCGGTGATGGGGTGAACGAAGTAGGAGTAGTCGCCCATGCGGACCACGGGCGACTCACGGAGGCTCTGCTTCAGCTTGTCAAGCATGTTCCCGGAATGCATGGGGCGTCTTTTCTTACTTTCCGGCCTAGGCAGCTATGACCGCCTCCACCGCCTCCGAGCGCAGGGTGTCCATCAGCCCCCGGTCCCCTAATTTCAGGGAGGGAACGACGAGCAGAGACTGGAAGGACAGTGTCATGAACGGTCGGCGGAGAGGGCATCCCATTTCCCGGGCTAGCTCATGGAGCTCTCTCTCCTGCCGCACCACCTCGTCCACCGGGAGGTCGCTCATCAGCCCGGCCACCGGCAGGGGCAGCACCGCCTTCCGCCTCTCGCTGCCGGCGTACATCCCTCCTCCCATTCGTATGATCTCATTGACAGCTTTGGCCATGCTATCACCGTCCACTCCCACGGCGATGATGTTGTGAGCATCGTGCGCCACCGATGATGCCAGCGCTCCTTCCTTCAGGCAGAACCCGCGGACGAAGGCCAGCGCCGGGGGCGCAGGCCGATAGCGGTTCACCACGGCCAGGTGGAGGCAGTCGCAGTCAGGGTCGGAGGCGATCCTCCCATCGATGACGTCCAGCTCCGCCTGCGCCGAACCGCTGCCGACCTCGCCCTCCTTGGCCACGATGACCCGCACCCTGAGCCTTGAGCCCTGGGCCGGGATGGTCATGTCATCACCGCGGACCTCGCCCGCGCGTATGGTACGGGGGAGTGGGAGAGGGCTGCCGGTGAAAAGGGGCTGGCCGTTCCTGGCGACCAGCCTCCCGCCGATCCAGGTCTCCTCCACCTTGAAGTCCTGGAGGTCGCTCACCACCACCAGGTCCGCTGGGCCGTCAGGACGGATCCATCCTCCCGGGACCCCATAGTGCTGGGCGGGCCACATGGTCATTGCCCTGATGGCCTGGACCGCGTCCATTCCCTCGGCCACGGCCTTCCGAAGAACGCTGTCCATATGGCCTTGGGTGAGGTCCTCCGCTTCCAGGTCATCGGTCACCAGGAAATGAGGGTTGCTGCGGGCGAAGGGCAACAAGGCCTTGAGGTTCTGGGCGACGGAACCTTCCCGCACCAGGATGGTCATCCCCTTCCTTGCCTTCTCCTCCGCTTCCTCCAGCGAGGTGGTCTCATGATCGGTGGTGATGCCCGCCATTATGTAGCGGTCCAGCTCCTCTCCCCGGAGGCCTGGGCAGTGGCCGTCCACCGGTCTCCCTGCTCTGACGGCAGCATCGATCTTGGCCATGGTATCGGGGTCGTCGTTCAGGACCTTGCTGCAGTCCATCACCTCTCCCAAGGCCACGAAGCGGGGGTCCTGGAACAGCACGCTCGCGTCCCTGGCGGTTATGACCCCGCCGGACGTTTCCAGAGGGGATGCGGGCACGCACGACGGGACCGTGAAGTGGAACCTCAGGGGTACCGAGGCCGCATCCTCCAGCATGTAACGTATTCCGTCCATCCCCGCTACGTTGGCGATCTCATGGGGATCGGCCACCACCGCGGTGGTGCCGTGCACCACCGCCTTCTCCGCGAAGCGTGATGGTGTCAGGAGGGACGACTCAATGTGGATATGGGCGTCTATGAGGCCGGGAAGGATGAACCGGGAGGGAGCCGAGGGATCCCTCTCCACGCTCAGTATCCTGCTTCCCCTAATCCTCAGACGGACCGGGTGGATATCACCTCCTTGCACATCCACCATCCTCCCGCGAAGCTGCAGTACGGGTCCGGAGGTAACGTAATCACTAATAGCTACAGGGTTCATGGTATTGACATCGACCGCAGAATAGATGCAACTTTCGAGAATTCATTGGAGGCGAGACGAACGGTCTATCCGCGTGAGGTCCTGAACAGGATAAAATGGAAGGAAGGGAGGGGGCTGAAGGACGTTGTGGTAACATACCTTCACAGGGGCGCCCCCGGTGACCTTTCGGCCGTCAGGGGAGAGGAGATCGTGGAGCTGGAGCGCTCGTTCTTCGTCACCGCCGACAGCAAGATACCGTATCACCGCATCCGCGCCATCGAACACCGGGGCAAGCTGGTCTATAGGGACAGGGAACCGGAGCGATAAAAAAAAAGTGAGCGGTAAGGGGTTTACTGTCGAGGTGTGCCGCAGTTGGGACAATTCCTCATGAACGCCGGATACTGCACACCGCAGTTCTTGCACTTGATCATCTCAGCCCTTGAGGAGTTGTGCTGTTCCGGGGCGGGCGCGGGTTGTGCCGGCGGAGGTACGGGCACCGGTGGCGCCTGGACCTGAGCTGGCGGCGCCTGGTACTGCTGGGTTCCTTGAGGAGGTACCGGAGGGGCCTGCTGAGGATACTGCTGAGGCTGCTGGTAGTACTGAGTCGGATACTGCTGGTACTGGGGCTGGAAGACCTCCTGCAGCCTGATGAAGGCGATGAGCAGGAGGATGCCGGGTATGACGCCGCCGAAGATCAGGCCTATGATGCCCCAGATTATGAGGCGGTCGCTGGCCTCCTTGAACTTACCTTGGTCCAGAGGAGTGAACACGCTCGGGACCATCATGTAGTAAAGGAACGCGATGACCACCATGGAGATCAATAGGTAGATGCCTGTCCCCCAACTCCCCGTGGCTATGCTCGCGATCGCACCGATGAAAGCGATCAGGAGCATGATGAGCATGATCAGCTGTCCCCAGTATGCGAACTGACGAGCATCTTTTGCCGCCGCGGGGAGCCATGCGGGCCCCGTGCTGCTTGCTAGGAATGGTATATTCGGCATTTCTGACATGTTTTCCCTCCTCTTATGGCTGGCTTGGAATATTGGATGATAAATGCTTGTCCTTGATATATAACCTATTCATGTTTCGCCACCCCCCATCATCCAAAGGTAAGGTGGTTTCATTGCCGCATGTATTAATGGCGATATGTTTAAGAGCTTTCATGGATTACGAAATCCTAGAGAGCAACAATAGGTTGAAGTTCATATGAAGTTTAACGATTTCAAGGCCATTTATGACCGCCTGAATACTTATGATGATGTGAAGGCCTTGTCCAAGGAGACTGGATTGGACGAGGAGCTGCTGAACGTCATCTACACCCAGAGAACGGTACGTGAAGCCACAAAGAAATACCACGTAGTGAAGCGCAATGCTCCCCGCATGCTCAGGGAATGGAAGGCTGGGACCAGCTTGCTGGAGATAGCCCGTAAGTGGCGATTCCCTCCCATCCTGACCGCGCTCCTCCTGTTCCAAGAGGACGGCTTCTCCAAGAAGCAGTTCTGGAAGTACGTCCGCGAACCGGAGTGCATATCCAACCCCCGAACGAAGAAGGAGATCATCGAGATCACCGAAGCGGACACCATCTACTCCCCATGGGGCAACGAGATACAGTACAAGCGTGGGGCCTGGGGAGAGGACAAGCTGCACGAGTGGCTAGACTCCCATAACATCAGCTACCGCACGGAGAAGGACCTCAGGGGCAAGTTCGCCAAGACCCCTGACTGCCTCCTCGACGAACCTCTCAAGGTCAACGGATGGACGATCAACTGGATCGAGTCCAAGGCCTCCTTCGGGGACCGCACCGAGTTCAACAAGAACGTCCGCGGACAGCTGAGCCAATACTATGACATGTTCGGCAATGGGCTGGTCGTCTACTGGTTCGGCCACGTGGAGGAGATGGACTGTCCTCCGGGGATCGAGATCATAGATGCTGGACTGTGCGGCCTCAACTGCGAGAGCCAGTCCGTAGATGAATTCTGCCCGGAAGAGATCGTCGACAACCGTCAGATGTAGTACGGCGCACGGTCCTCGATTTGCGATTCAGGCAGACAGCAATAGATAGTCCGACAGCATGGGCGTTGCCGTGGATGGCATATCGGCCGGGGACCTGGAGAAGTTCTGCTACTGTCCTTTGAGCTGGAGCCTTCGGGATGAAGTGACCGACGACCCCGCATTGGCGGCCGGTAGGGACCAGCACGACCGCATGGCCGGAGAGCTGGAGGATATAGTGAAGAAGGAGCGGCTCGCCTCCTCCTATGAGAAGGTGGTCATCGTGAGCTCCTTGGTGGCCACGGCCCTGGCGCTGGTGGGCGTGTTCGTCTTCGCCTCCTCGGACTATGTCCTGCGCTACCGGGTGCTGAGCATCATTGCCGTCCTGTGGATCATACTTGCCATCTTCATCCTTTACGGCTCGGCTAGGGCCCGTCTGCGCCTGGAGGGAGAAAAGAGCGACCTCATCGTGGGCACGTTGGCCATCCTTGCCATGGTGCTGGCCATCAATGCTGTCCCCTTCTTCGGCATCAGCTCCGACCAGGGCCTCCTGGCACAGGCCGTGGCGCTGGTGCTGCTCATGGGGGCCACCATAGCCCTGCACCTGTCGCAGCACCAGGCCGAGGGGGCGAGGGAGATGAGGGACCGGACCCGGGTCAGGGGGCGCATTGCCTACATCGGTGAGTCCGGCTCGCCTCGCCTGCTATATTCCGAGGAGCACGCCCTATCGGGGCGTCCCGATTACATCTTGGACATAGATGGTGGCCTGGTCCCGGTAGAGGTCAAGACCGGAAGAGTGCCCCGGGGCCCCCTTTTCTCGCATGTCATCCAGCTTGCGGCCTACTGCCTTCTCTTGGAAAAGGAGGGAAAGGTCAGCTACGGGATACTCAAGTACGGCGAGATGGAGCACATCATCGCCTTCGACGATCACCTGCGGTCCATCCTGCTGTCGAAGATGGCGGAGATGCGCGAGGTGATAGCCTCGGGCGAGGCGCACCGCAACCACGACAGGCCGGGGAAGTGCCGCTCCTGCTCCCGAAGGGAGAAGTGCCCCGAGCGGTTGGATTAGTCCACGGTCACGCTCTTGGCGAGGTTCCGGGGCTTGTCTATGGGGCAGCCACGCTTCTTCGCTGTGTAGTATGATATGAGCTGGACCATAACGGTGAGCGGTACCGGCGACAGGATGGGGCTTATCGGAGGTATGTATACGATGGCGTCCGACACCGCCGCAAGGTCAGTGTCGCCCTCCACTCCGATCGCCAGGATGGGGCTGTTGCGCGCGGCCACCTCGGAGATGTTGGAAATCATCTTCTCATAGGTGTGGTCCTTGACGCATGCGGCCACCACGGGCGTGGACTTCGTCAGCAGCGCCAGGGGACCGTGCTTCAGCTCCCCCGCGGCATAACCCTCCGCATGGATGTAGGATATCTCCTTGAGCTTCAACGCTCCCTCGAGCATCGTGGGGTAGTTGATGTTGCGCCCCAGGAAGAACACGTCCTGGGCGGGTACCAGCATGTCAACGGCCTCGTTCACCTGCTGTGACCTGTCGAGGACACTTCCGACGTACCGGGGCATTCCCCGTAGGTCCGACGTAAGCTCCCGCACCTCGTCCCTTCCCATCGCATGCCGGATCTGCGCGAGACGGATGCCCAGAAGGTACATTGCCATGAGCTGGGCGGTGTAGGTCTTGGTGGCGGCCACGCCGATCTCCGGACCGGCATTGGTGTAGAACACGCTGTCGACCTCCCGGGCGATGGTGCTACCCACGACGTTGGTGACGGCCAGGGTCCGGCATCCTCTCCTGCGGGCCTCGCGGGCCGCGGCCAGGGTGTCAGCGGTCTCTCCCGACTGGGTCAGCATCACGGTGAGGGGGTTCTCCCCCGTACCTGGAGAGTAGCGGTATTCGGAGGCCAGTTCCACGGTCGTGGGTATCTTCGCCAGGGCCTCGATGATGTACTTGCCCACCATGGAGGCATGGTAGGAGGTGCCGCAGGCCACCAGCTTCACCGAGGGCACGTCCTGGTCCACCATCAGGCTGCCGTTCTCCAGCTCCTCCAGGCTCCCCAGGAGCGAGTTGTGGATGGCCGTGGGCTGCTCGAATATCTCCTTGAGCATGTAGTGCTCATAGCCTCCCTTCTGGGCGTCCTCCACCGTCCACGTGACCACATGCGGCTCCCGCTCCACGATCCTGCCCTCATGGTCGTAGATGGTCACGTTCTGGGGATCGAGGACCACGGTCTCGCCGTCCATTATGTACAGCGCCTTGTTGGTGTAGTTGAGGATGGCGGTTACGTCGGAGGCGAAGAGGTTCTCTCCGTGACCGAGGCCCACCACGAGGGGGTTCTCCTTGCGGGCTGCGACCAGCTGGTGGCTGTCCACGTGCAAGGCCACGGTGGCGTAGGTTCCCTTCACCTCCCTCAGGGTCTCCCTGAGCGCAGCGTGGAGGTCACCCTTGTAGTGCTTCTCCAGAAGGTGCACCAGCACCTCGGTGTCGGTCTCGGAGGTAAAGACGTGGCCCTCCTCCACGAGCTGCTTCCTCAGGGCTTGGTGGTTCTCGATGATGCCGTTGTGCACCACCGCGATCCTCCCCTTGCAGTCCAGGAAGGGATGGGCGTTCATCTTTGATGGCTGTCCACAGGTCGCCCAGCGGGTGTGACCTACACCCAGATGGCCGTCGAGGGAGGGCATGCTGGAGGCCAGCTTGGATATCTCCCCCTTTTCCTTGTATATCTCCAGTGATCTACCCACTATGGCCACGCCCGCGGAGTCGTAGCCTCGGTACTCCAATCTCTTCAAACCGTCAAGAATGACCTCTTGGGCGTTCCGGGGGCCGGCATATCCGATGATCCCGCACATTTCAGACCACAACGCTCCTGTTTTCGAGATTACCGCTTACCTTCACTCCGTCCTCGATCCGGCATGCTGCGCCTATGACCGATCCTGCGGAGATGACCACTCTGGACCCTACCAGAGTGTCCTGCCCCACGAGAGCTCCCACGTCGGTGAGCTTGAACAGCTCCCGGTCTACCCGGGAATAGGAGACGCCGACCGGCGCCATGAGGCCCGCCTTGGCCCTGACACCGTCGTCGAGGACCGTATGCGAGAGGTGGGAATGAGAGCCCACGCGGACGCTGCTCATGATGAGGCAGTTGTTCAGATAGCTCATAGGCTCGACGATGGTCCCATTACCGATGCTGGTGGAGGGCATGATCACCACGTTGGGCCCGATGTCGCACCCTTCACCGATGGCGACAGGTCCCTCAATATAGCATCCGGAACGGATCCTGGTCCCAGCCCCAATGGAGACCGGCCCCTTTATGGTCACCCCGTTCTCGATGGTCCCGTTTATCCCCTGACCATGGAACTCGAGCGCCACGGAGTTGACCCTCAGCAGGTCCCAGGGGTACACGGCATCGATCCACTTGCCCGTGGTCTTGATGGGGGTGATCCCCACCTCCTTGGCGATGGGCGATAGCGTCTGGGTTATGCCCATCTCTACCGAAGGCTCCCTGTCCTGGAAGTGCTGTAGGATATTGCTCTCAAAGTAGTAGACGCCGGTGTTGATGATGTTGCCCACTCGGGATTCAGGCTTCTCCACGATGCTGGCGACCTTCCCCTTGTCGAGCATCACCACTCCATATTTGGACGGGATCTCGCTCTGGGTGACCACCATGGAGGTCCCCTCCCTCTTTTCCAGGAGGTCTCCTATCAGGCGGGAGTCGATGAGGTTATCCCCCGAGACCACCAGGAAACCTTCATTGCTAAGCAGCTTAGAGGCCAGTGCCAGGGCGTGGGATGTTCCCAGCTGCTTCTCTTGCTCCACATACTCAATCCTGGCGCCGAAGCGGCGGCCGTTCTCGAAATGCGAGAGAATGGTGTCCTCACGGTAGCCAACGACCATGATGATGTCCTTGACGCCGTTCTGGACCAGAGCCTCCACGATATATTCCAGGATGGGACGGTTTCCCACCGGTATCATGCCTTTCGGCCTCGATGTGGTGAAAGGTCTCAACCGTGTCCCTTCTCCCGCAGCCAACACTACCGCCTTCAAGCCTCTGCCTCTCCAGGTCGATTCGGCTCTCCCTTCTTATAACTTTTTGGTCGCATAGTCCAGATGAGAATCAAACGCTCCGGCGTCCGCACATTATCAGCGATAGTAATCGGCAGCAAACATTTAAACAAAATCTTACTTATTTTATTTTAATCTCTTATAGTAATCACAGAGGTCAGTTGAATGGGGAAGGAACCCAAGATCAAGATACCGATAGAGGTTTACCAGTTCTTCACCAATCCAGGTGGTCACTCCCTCATCGTCAGGGGGAATGCCGGTACCGGAAAGACCACCTTCGCGCTGCAGACCATAGAGGAGCTATCCGCAATAGAGAAGAGCTTCTATCACTCCACCCGGGTCTCGGACATGAGCCTGCTGACCCAGTTCGGTTGGCTCAAGGACAAGATGGAGGGGATCGAGCGCAGCGACAGCTTTTCCAACACGCATCAGGCCAGCTCGCCCGCGGTGAAGCGTCTCGGACTAAGCAACCTCAAGGGCATCAAGAGCGTCCCCGTGGAGGTCGCGAAGGGAGGGGGGCTATCCATCTCCATAGGAAGGGACCTGGGAGAGCTCGAAGGGCTCTACCGGGGCATCGAGAAGCACCTGCCGGAAAAGAGCCTGGTGGTCATCGACTCCATAGATGCCCTGGCGGAGAAGTACAACATCTCTTGCTCCAAGCTTTTGTCCACCATCCAGTGCGACATCGTGGAGGGCTACGGATCCAACGTCCTCTTCGTCCTGGAGAGCAGCAACACGGATCTGGACTACCTCGGCGATGGAGTAGTTAACTTCTCCCGCACCGAGTTCAATCGCCGGCGCATCCGGGAGCTGGAGATCCTTAAGCTCAGAGGATGCGAGATTCAGCAGCCCAAGTACATATTCACCCTTGACAAGGGCCGTATACAAACGTTCGGCTACCAGAGGCTCCTGGAATCGCAGATACCCAAGGCAACGTGGAAGCCCATACCCGACATCAACGATCGTGTCTCCTGCGGCATCAAGGACCTCGACGCCACCTTGACCGGTGGACTGGAGCGGGGGTCCATCACCCTCATCGAGCTGGGACAAGGTGTCCCCACAACGGTGAGCAACGCTCTGGAGTCCTCCCTGGTGACGAACTTCGTCGCCCTGGGCCGGGGGGTCCTGTGGGTGCCCATGCGCAAGGCCTCTGCCGATAGCGTACGGGCCAGGATAGCCCAGTCGCTACAGACGGAGGAGTTCGACCGCCTGGTACGCATACCCGAGAAGGCCGACCAGATTGCTTCGGTAGGCTCTTCCTACGTGCTGCCCATAGAAGGCTCCAGCGCCTCCTTCGATTTCAAGTGGCAGAACATCGAGTTCTCCCTCGCTTCGTCGAAGAAGCCATTGCTCACGGTCATGGGATTCGACACCATGCACTCCCTCTACGGCAACGATATCTGCGATCAGCTCATGGACTTCCTGGCCTTGGTCCGCAGGAACCAGGGCATCTTCGTGGCCATGGCGCCCACCTCGAGCGCCTCCACCTCCAGATTGGAGGACCTGGCCACCACTCGCTTGAAGATAGACCGCATAGGCGGGACGGTCCTGCTCTATGGCGAGGAACCGTTCACCGAGTGCTATGCTCTCAATTTCGACCAGAAGGAGGTGGGAGGAAGTGTATCCCTTACACCCATCCTTTGAGGTGAGAGCATGATCAAGGCCACCTTCCCCGACCACTCATCCATGCTGATGATAGGCAGCCCCGGCATCGGTATGCTGGAGTTCGCGGTCAGCATCGCCAAGGACTGGATGGAGGCGAACAACATGGTGCTGTTCGTGACCGTGGACCTCCTGCCCACGGACCTACTGGATATCATGAACTCGTTCGGTGTGGACAAGGAGGTCCTGGGTAAGAACCTGTTCATCATCGACTATCACTCCTCGCTCCTGGGATCGTTCGATAACTCCACGAACTGCCAGGGCACGGAGATCAGGAAGGTCTCGGACCTGGAGGGGATCATGTTCAACATATCCACCCTTGCCGACAGTACCGATCGGCCGGTGAAGATCATAATCCACTCCCTCTCCACGCTCTTCCTGTATAACCAGGCGAACGTGGTCCTGAAGTTCTTCCAGATATCCTCATCTCGAATACGGAACGAGTTCGGGACGGCGTTCTTCACCATCCACGAGGGCGTTCACGACGAGAAGACGGTGAACCACCTCATGGCCATAGCCGACGGGGTCCTGGAGCTCCGGTTCGACGAGGAGCTGAACCGGCGCATGCGCATAAGGAACATGAGGGGCTGCATCACATCGTCGCAGTGGATACCTTACGAGATAAGGCAGGTACAGCAGCCCGGGGAAGGGCAATCGCTCCTGGAATGGAGATAGGCCCCTCTCATGCCCTTTCCCCGATCCTCGGAGAGGGGGATTGGACGGAGGTCAGGTCATCCGTGGCACGGACCCCTCCATCCCTTCGTTCTTTTAACAACAGGCCATTACTCGAATTCCTCAGCGGCCATGGTCCCATAGATGGAGGCCTTGAAGCTCTCCATGTTCTGGGCGGTGGCGCGGACGTAGAGGTCGCACTGGTCCTTCGGTCGCACTACCAGCTTTTTCTTCTGGCAGTAGACCATGCCTTCGTTCACGCCTGCCTCGGGTCGCTTGTCAGAGAACAAGCAAGAAAAGCAAACACTGCGGTCTTTTGACACTATGGCTACTCAAGGAATCGGGCTATATATTCCTTCTGCCTTGAGAAGTCTGCTAGCTAAGAACACGGTGAGGTCCTGGACGTTCAGGAGACCGGTCCTGCCGAGATTGATGACGCAGAATGGACAGGGTGCCAGCAGCAGCTCCGCCCCCGCTTCCACCGCGGCCTGGACCTTCCTGGCGGCCATGCGCTCGGCGACATCTGGCCGAGCTGATGCTACACCGCCGCCCCCTCCGCAGCAATCGTCCTCGAGGCCCGTGCTGACCACGTCTACCCCAGGGACCATGTCCAATAGGTCCCGGGCCATCTCCAGTGTGTGGGGGCCCACCACCCGTGCAAGGTGGCAGGGGCTGTGAAGCGCCACCTTTATCGGAGGAGAGCCGTGATCGAAGCTGCTGCGGCGCAGGCGTCCGCTGCCGTGGATGTGCTCGATGATGTGCTGTGGGTCCAGGCCGTAGCGTTTCCGGAGCTGGACGGTGCACCCGGGGCAGGAGGTCACGACTGTATCGAAGCCCCGGAAAAGGGCCTTGTTATGGGCCTCCAACCTCGCCAGCCGTTGCTCGTCCCCGATCTTCTCCAGCGGTGAGCCGCAGCAGGCCCACCCCTGGGGTGCGAAAGGCCTACCTCCCACCGCCCTTATCAGCGATAGGGAGCTCGTTATGCCCTCGGGATAGCGTCCGTGGCCGATGCATCCGGGGAAGAACAGCACGTCCCCCGTTGACGGTAACTCGGTCACAGGGCCAGAGGGCAGGACCGTCCGCAGCGTCCCGTCTATGTTGGCCAGCATGTTCTCCTGTCGCTCCGGGCGAGGTTTTTCTCGGTACAGCAGGCGCCGCACCTGTACAAGGGCCTCAGGAAGGGGGAGCGCCGAGGGGCAGGCCGCTGTGCAACGGGCGCAGGTGGTGCACAGCTCCAGCGGCGATCGCAGGGCCGACAGCTCCTCGTTGAAACGTGGGCCCTCAACGGCCAGGCGGCGGGGGCCGGGGAACCTGTCCTGCCCCTCCTGCAGCAGCACGGGGCATTCCCTCACGCACGCCCCGCACTTTATGCACCCGTCCATGGTGCGGGAGGTCATAGATACCCCCTCACCATCTCGGCTATCGTCAGGGCTGACGAGGCCACATGTCCCAGCCCCCTGCCCAGCGGATAGGACAGGCCGGGGCAGGCGGAGCCGGCGACCCAGACGTTCTGCATGACGGACCCGTCCTTCCGGACGGCCCTTCCCTCACGGTTGCGGATGCCCACTGAGAGCGCTGTGGTCAGGGCGGGCGACCTCAGCGATCCGGTCGAACATGTGTCGGTGGCGAGACCGAAGACGGGATCGTACGGTCCATCGCAGCCTACCTGAAGCCCGCCTGACACGATGTTGCCGGTGGCCAGGACCAAGGCTCCGAACCTTATGGTGCCCTCACGTAATCCTGACATTATCCTGACCTCCCGCAGCTCATGTCCCTGGGCCAGCGATCCGATCACCTGCCGGTCCCCCAATAGACGGCAGCCGGAGTCGAGGGCACCACGCTCCAGGCACGCCTGCAGCCTTCTCCCGGGATTGGACAGGGGGGTGGCCGCCTCCCTGATGAAGCGGCCTGAGGACCTCTCCAAGATCGAGAGCGCCAGGTCGTGGCGCGGACCTAGGAACAGAGGCGGGATTATCACCATTTCCTCGTCCATCTCCGAGATGGCCTCCGCCAGTTCCTCCACCGCCACCCTGGACTCCCTGGTGATGGTAGGACCCCCGCCGGCATCGATGGAGGAGGGTAGGCCCAGGTCGGCCCAGTAGGGACGGCACTCCCCGATGGAGTCGCACCTGCCGGCCATGCGGCACAGGAGGTCTGGGTCAAGGTCGGCGTTCCCCTTGAGGCCGAGCACGGCCGTCCTCTCGGGACCAGTGCAGAGCCAATCGTGCGGGGACGACAGGTCCTGCCGCACGACGGAGCCTAGGCTCGTGATGCCCTCCCCTTTTCCTGGATGCGACCCGAACAGGCCATAGGCCGCTCCCAGCCCCCTCAGAAGCTGGGTCACCTCCTTCCTTCGGGACACTCCGGACAGGGAGGTTCGGGAGGTGGAAAGGGAGGTGCTGGTGGTGCCTCGGGAGACCATGCACACATCGTACCCGCGCTTCGCCAGGAGGGTGGAGGCAAGGCAGCCTGCGGCCCCGTTGCCCACCACCAACACGTCGCAGCTGGTCTCCGGCAGGTCCACCCTACCCCTCCCTGGTGTGGTCGATGCCATGTACCTTGAACAGGTGGGCCTTGAACGCCTCCTGACGGAGCTGCTCGCCTCTTAGCACGGGGGAGATGCCCTTCCACCTCTCCGCAAGGAAGCGCTCTATCTCCCTTCTCGGTTCACCTGCGTCGAGAGCGGACGCCATGCGGAAGACGCACAGGCCTGCCTGGCAGTAGCCCATCCCCGCTCGGGTGCGGCGCATGAGGTCCGACAATGATATCACATCGGGGGAGGCCGCGAAGTGCTCCAGCTCGCCCACGGAGACAGACTCGCAGGAGCATGCCTCCTCCCGCCCCAGAGGTGAGCCGATGCACTCGGCCAGGATAGTGCCCGTAAAAGCGCCGTACTTCCGCCTCATGACCTCCTCCTGGAAGCTCCCTCCCCCGATCACTGGTGGTGAAATCTCCTCCAGCATGGTCCTGCAGGCGCCGGACCGGCCCAGCCTGCGCATCACCGCGTCAGAGGCTTTCTCGGCCATCAGGCGGCATGTGGTCAGCTTCCCGCCGGCCACGCTGAGGAGGTTCTCCACGCCCCCCTCGGAGTGATCGATCACGGTGAAGGCCCGGGATGCCTGACGGCCACGCCCGTTCCCGTTCAGGAGGGGGCGCACTCCCGCGTATGACCGTATGGTCCGCGCAGTGGACAGCCCCGGCAGGACCTCGGTTGCCGCTCGCAATAAGCCCTCCACCTCCGTGGCCGTGGCCCGCACGTCCTCCAGGGTGCCGGGTCCAGACGTCGTACCAAGGATCGTGGAGGACCGATGGGGGACGAGGATGTCACCGTCCGCGGGCGGCCGCAGGCGGTTCACCAGGCCATTGACCAACCGTCCATTGAAGACCACCATGCTTCCCTTGTCCAGCTGCATGTCGATCCTCTGCCCCGCCATGGCCGCCACCCTGCCGCACCATGCCCCCGAGGCGTTGACGACGACCTCCGGCCGCACTGTTCTCCTGCGTTCGCCCCTGCCCAGCACCGCGCGGGCGATGCGGCCTTCCTTCACATGCAGGGATGTCACCGGGGTATGGGTGAGCACCGTGGCCCCGGCCTCGCGGGCGCTCTCCGCCATCCCCCACACCAGGAAGAAGGGGTCCACCGATGCATCCGGAACCCTAACCGCCGCGGCGATATCACTGGAGATGTTCGGCTCCGAGCGCAGGGCCTCGCATATGCTGATCTCCTCCGCCCTCACTCCTGAGCCGCGGCACCCGTCCAGGAAACGGTCCAGGTAGGCATGGTCGTCCCTGGGAAGGGAGACGAACAGCCCTCCTGTGTCCTCGATGCAGAACCCAGCGATGCGCTTGAGCACCTCCCCCTCGGTGGCGCACTCCCTGGCCGCTTCCGGGTCGGTCACGGCATAGCGGGCTCCGGAGTGCAGCATCCCGTGGTTCCCTCCCGAGGCTCCCGAGGAGAGGTCCCCCGCCTCCGCCAGAAGAACTTCCACGCCTCGCATGGCCAGATCCCTGGCGATCCCTGTTCCGGTGGCTCCCCCGCCGACGATCAGGACCTCGGGCATATACCGCTCGGAGCTGCTCATCCCTGACCGTGAGCGGGTACGTGCCTTATATCGTTTTCAGCCGGGCCGTCTCCTGGCAGCTAACCATCGGGCACCATCTCCTCCTTCCGGAGCTCCGCAGTTTCCTTGGACAGCAGGAAGGTCAGCACCGAACGGATCAAAACTTTGCCGCCGAGCCTCAGGACCTCGTCGAGGGTGGGAACGGAGAGGGTGGTGATTATGTCCGATGCGATGAAGAAGTCCAGGCCCAGGACGATCAGCTGTGCGAACTCCCCTCGTATCCGGGCGCAGGTCATCCCCTTGCCCCTGGGGAAAGGCCTCGTCAGCAGCTGCCAGACGGCCTTGATACCGCCTTAGGCGATGATAATTACTCCGAAGTAGGATAGAAGAAAGGCGATGGCGCGTATCACGTCGGAAATTTCCACTCATCTGGAACGGAACGTCAGTGAGATAATGGTATCGAAAAGATGAGTAGCGGGGGGTCGATTTGAACGACCGGTCTCCGGGTTATGAGCCCGACGGGATGTCCTGGCTACCCCACCCCGCTATGTAGCCCCCACTATTGCGATGCCCCTTATAAATCTTTGTGAGAGGCATCTCAACACGAGGGCCTGAGTCCTCAGAACAGCTTGCGGAGGCGGAGGATGTCCTCGATGTCCCCCTTGACACGTACCTTACGCAGGGCGAAGGCCTTCATGGGTTTAACCTTCCCCTCGATTATTCCAGCAATGGTCTCGGGGTCGGATATCAGGGTGATGTCAGGGTTCTCCATGCTCCCCTCCCTGAAGTCGTTGATCTTTTGATCGTGCATGTGGAAGCTGTACTTCTCGCTCTCCAGATCTATCAGCACCCGCTTGTCCATGCCCTCGATCTCCTTGCGGAGCTTCTCGTCCTTGTCCACCTTATCGTTGAACTTGCTTATGAGGTCCTGCAGCAGTGGCTCTACCGTCATCAATATCCATCCAATCCGTCAGTTTGCTTACTTTACTAATCGAGATCAGGTCCTTGGCCGTTTTCCAGGAGGCCCTTACGTGGGGCGGCAAGGAGCCCGTCTCCTTGAGCCACGTGCGTATGAACTCAATGGTCACCTCATCATGGGCATACCCGGACCCGATGGGCCGTCCGAAGCTCTCTTGGATCTGGTCCATTATGTTGTCGCGGGCGACCTTGGCGATTATGGAGGCGGCCGAGACCACTGGGTAGGTAAGGTCCGCCTTGTGCTCACATACCATAAGGGGCCTGCAGGTCAGGAGGTCCTGTACCCTCCTGCCGAACCGCTCTTCGACCACGTCCGCGGCATCAATGAAGACCTTATCGGGGCACAGCCTCTCGATGAGAACGGCGAAGTGCTTCACCTCCAGTAGGTTCAGGCTGTTGCTTCCCATGAACTCATCTATCTCCGCAGCGTGCACCACCACCATCTCCACCTCGGCCAGGTCTCGGATCTGGAGGTCCAGCTCCTCCCGGCGTCGACGGGTCAGGAGCTTGGAGTCGGCAACACCCAGCTCCCTCAGGGGCTGCTCGTCCCTGACCATGACCGCTGCTACGACCAGCGGCCCCATGACCGGACCGCGGCCAGCCTCGTCCACGCCGCAGATCATCGGCGAACCTATTTTCTCTCCCTATTTAGAAATATCGACATAAAGGGAGATATGGAGGGCTGGATAACCTTTTCATCGTCCGCAGCCCATTGACCGACGTGGTCACATGTCAGAGGTCTACTTCGCCGATCTGAGGGCCGTTCGGGCCAGCCAGAGCGTTCTCGTCAAGGTCCAGAAGCTGTTCCGGAAGGCCAGGCTGGGAGAGGCCTTCCGCCCCGGGGACCTTGTCGCCGTTAAGACCCACTTCGGGGAGGAGGGGAACACCTCCTACCTCCGGCCGGAGCTGGTGTCCAAGGTGGTGGATATGGTGACCAAGGGGGGAGGGAGACCGTTCCTGACCGACAGCAGCACCCTCTACAAGGGCATGCGCACCAACGCCGTGGACCACCTCCAGCTGGCGGCGCGGCACGGCTTCACCTACCCGGTGGTCAACGCCCCCGTCATCATAGCGGACGGGCTGAAGGGGACCGACTATGTGGAGGTCCCAGTGAACCTTAGGCACTGTAAGACCGTCAAGGTGGGTTCGGTCGTCCAGGACGCTGATGCCCTCATCACGGTGTCCCACTTCAAGGGACATAGCCTGACCGGGTTCGGAGGGGCCCTGAAGAACGTGGGCATGGGGCTGGGCTCCAGAAGGGGGAAGATGGAGATGCATGCCCTCGTCCGAGCCAAGGTCGTGAAGGAGAGCTGCAGGGGCTGCGGCCAATGCATGCTCCGCTGCCCTCCCGGGGCCATACGGCTGAAGGGGAGAAAGGCCACCGTGGACCCAGAGAAGTGCATAGGCTGCGGCGAGTGTAATGTGGCCTGCCGCTACGGGGCTATCGATCTGGGCGACTGGACCAACTACATCGCCCTGCAGGAGAGGATCGTCGAGTACTGCTACGGGATTCTGAAGGGGAAGGAAGGGAAGAGCGGTTTCATCACCTTCGTTATCGACGTCTCCCCCCTGTGCGACTGCTATGAGTTCAACGACGTTCCCATAGTTCCGGACATAGGCATCCTGGCCTCCAGGGATATTGTGGCCATCGACCAGGCCGCGGCGGACCTGGTGAATGCTGCTCCGGGAATTCAGGGGAGCATGCTGAAGGGCGACCTCACACCAGGTTCCGACAAGCTACGGGAGATCATGGATGCGGACTGGGGCGCCCAGCTACGATATGCCGAGGAGCTGGGGCTGGGCGAGAGGAGCTACGACCTCATCAAGGTCAGATGAGCTGGACCTTCGACCTACGCACTATGGCTGTACCTACAAAAAATATATTGACTATGAACCAATAGTCGCGCAACCCCAATCGAAGGTGATGAAATACCAAGCGACGTACAGAACCGCAAGCTGGAGAACGGGTTCATGCTCAGCCGGGTGGGCGTCACAGGTGTCAAGAAGCCTGTGGTGGTCACCAGAGGCGGCCGATCGACCACGCTCTTCTGCACTCTGGATGTGTTCGTGGACCTTCCCTCGACCCAGAAGGGATCGCACCTGTCCCGGAACCTGGAAGCGATCAACGAGGCCGTGAGCATGAGCATGACAGAGCCCATCTCCGGTATCGAGATCGTTGCCGCCAACATCTGCCGCGCGCTGCGGGAGAAGCATGAGTATTCCACCTTCGCGGAGGTCCATCTCATTGCCGACTACTTCCTGGAGAGGCCAGGCCCCAGCGGGAAGCGGAACCTGGAGGCGTTCAAGATCATGGCCGATGCCATTAGCCGCAACGACGACGGCCTCAAGAAGATGATCGGTGTGGAGGTGGTGGGGATGACCGCCTGTCCCTGCGCTATGGAGACAGTTAGAGAGCAGTACTGCAACAACGTCACCATGGAGGGGGACCTACCGGTGATAAGCCACAACCAGAGGAACGTGGCCACCTTGATGGTGGAGGTACCGGAGGACTGCGATGTGGAGGCGAACGACCTGATCGATGTGGTCGAGCAATCCTTCTCCTCCGCCACCTACGAGGTCCTCAAGCGGTCAGACGAGGCCAAGGTGGTCCTTCAGGCGCATCAACGGCCCAAGTTCGTCGAGGACGTGGTGCGGACCATGCTTTCCTTCCTCCTCGAAAGGTATCCTCATCTTCCGGACGGCGTGCAGGTCACGGTGCGAAGCGAGAGCGAGGAGTCCATTCACAAGCACAATGCCTTCGCGGAGCGCGTGGCCACCCTTGGCGACCTGCGCAACTCACGCTAGGCCATTGGTTTGGAATCGCTGGTGACCGCTGGCAGGAGCACCACGAACCGCGTTCCCTTGGTGTGGTCCCCGGGCACGCGATCCTCCACCCAGACCCGTCCGTTGATATCCTCGACCACCTTCTTCACCAGGTACAGGCCGAGGCCCGTGCCCTTGGTCCTACTGCGGCCCTTGCGGGCCCTCTGGAACAGCTTGCTCTTCTGCTCGTCGGGTATCCCCGGCCCATTGTCCTCGACGGATGTCTTATAGTACTCCCGGCCGCCCTCGAACACCCTGCTGAGCGTGATATCGATCTCCACCTGGCCCTCAGAGTGCTTCACAGCGTTCATGATGAGGTTGGAGAAGACGTCCTTGAGCAGTCCACTCGCCAGGACGAACTTCTTGATCGACGTCTTGTAGGATATCTTGACCCCCTGCTCGGCAAATTTCTCATACTCGACCCGTATGTCCTCCAGCAGCCACCCCAGGTCCACCAGGGAGTGTTTGATCTCATGGTTATCTATCTGCTGGATCTTGCGAACGTTCTCGATGAGGTGGTTGCTGTCCCTCAGGATCTCCTGCGGTCTGGTCAGCAGCTGGGCGTGCTTGCTTTCAAGTTCCAGCTTTTCCATGGCGGTCTCCAGGTAGCTTAAGATGGCTGCGTTCATGTTGCCGATATCGTGAGACAGGAGATCGATGTACAGCTCAGCCTGCTCCTTGGCCTCTATGGCGTCATGCTCCAACATCCTCTGCCTGGTTATGTCTTGAAGGACGGAGACCCCGCCGATGATCTTGCCCCGGTCGTCCCTTAGGGGAGAGGCGGAGTTCAGTATCGTGCCCCTGGAACCGTCAAGGCGGATGATGTCGAGCGCCGACCCCACGGTAGTCTTCCCCCTTTTCACGGCCTGGATGAGCGGCCAGTCCTCATTCCGAACCACTAGGCCGTTGTCCGACCACCAGGCCTTCAGGTTCACCTGTTCGATGGCCAGCGGAAGCCTCATCAGCTTGCCTCCCAGTATGGGATCCACCATCACGTTCCTCTCGATGACCTTGCCGGTCTGATCCGCCACCATGACCCCGACCGGAAGGCTGTCGAGGATCGTCCTGACGCGTTGTTTCTCTTGCTCCGCCCGCGCGGCCATGTCCTCGATCCTCTTGCGGGCGTTCACCTGCTCGGAGATGTCGGTGATGATCGCCAGAGCCCCGCCTTCACCCTTTAGAGGAAGGGGGACCGCTGAGAAGTGGACATAGTGGACGTTTCCGTCGCTAGCTGCCATCTCCAGGTCCATCTTGATGGGGGCATTGTCCTTGATGATCCCTTTTATCTTGTTCTCCACCTCAGGCAGGGGGCAGGAAATCTCCTCCAGCCTCTTGTCCCGGATCTCGTTGACCGTATGCCGATCGCATATATCCACGAAGGCCTGGTTGACCCACTTGATCCTCATCTCCGGACCGGAGAGCACCAGTATGCCCACGGGAGCGTTCTCGATGACCGTCTGCAGCAGCCACTTCTGCTCCCTGACCTCTTCGGATAGGCGCGCCCGCTCCTCCTCGGCCCGCATACGGTCGGTGACATCATGCACGATGGAGCAGAGGAACGCCTGACCGTTCAGGTGGATGGGCGCGACCATCTCCTCGATGTCCCGCACCTGGCCGTCGGCCAACCGATGCTTTGCGTATGTACGCCCGGTCGAGGGGGGGAGAGCTGTGCCCGCCTCCCTATTCTCGCCCTGCAGCTCCGGAGGGGCTATCTCTCCCAGGTCCATGCCTATGAAGGAACCCGATGGGAACCCGTAGTAGTCGATGGCCGCCTGGTTGACGTCGACCACCTTGTGGGTCTGGGGGTCCACCAGGAACATCACCGCATGGTTCTCCTTGAACAGACTGACGTACCGCTCGTTACTCTCCCTCAGCTCCTCAAGGGTCCTCATTCTCTGGATGGCATAGCGGAGGGAACGCTCCAGGGCGAAGGTGTTCACCTCGCCCTTAACCAGGTAGTCCTGGGCCCCCAGGGATACGGCCAGGTCCCCCAGCTCCTCGTCGCTGGTCCCGGTAAGGACTATCACTGGGACGTTCGATGTGTGGCCCAGCATATGCTCCAAGGTGCTCAGCCCGAACGAGTCCGGCAGCCCCAGGTCCAGCAGGATCACGTCAGGACGGTCCTGCTTGAGAGAATCGATCGCATCATGGAGCCGCCGCGCCACCTGGATCTCGAACCGGGCTGAACGGGTAGCATCGAACATGGCCTGCATCAGGCCCACGTCCCCTGGATTATCCTCCACAAGAAGTACCTTGATGGCCTTCGCCGGCATGTCCTTCCTCTTCTCCCTGTTGATCGTCATACCTGTCATGTACAATACTATCCTCCGCTAGGGGCTACGCGGGGAGTTACGTGAGCGGTCAGCGTGGCGTACTTCCCGTGGCGTCCGCACGCCCGCCCAGCCTGTCCTGATGCTCGGCGTTGAGATCCTGGCACGAGCCCATGATGGTCGGAGGACCTTCGAGGATGGTCGTTCTGACCGTCAGGGCTTTTTTTTAACGAGCAGCGTTGTAGCAATCATAGTCCTATTCGCTCTATTTATACTCTCACGGCGACCGCTTGCACTGCAATCACGACTCTGAACATTTCACATGATCTCCTCATAACACAATGGAGAAAACGCTAATAGTACGCCTGACGTTCGCTCGCCAATCTGGTGTTCTCATGACAATAAAGGCCGTGGTGGTCGACGTTGATGGCACGCTCACCGATTTGGATAAGGTGATATCCACATCCGGGATCGAGGCTCTGCGCGAGGTACAGAGGAAGGGCGTCCCGGTCAGCATCGCCTCCGGGAACGTGCTCCCCGTCACCTACGGGCTCTCCACATACCTGGGGCTAAAAGGGCCGATGGTAGCGGAGAACGGGGGAGTGGTCTGCTACCAGGAAAGGATCTACCAGCTCTCTGAAGGCGTTCTGCCCGAGCAGGCCTATGAGCACCTGCGCACCAAGATGCCGGTGGAGCGCCTGTTCACGGACAACTGGAGGAGGACCGAGGTGGCACTCCGCCGCACCATGGACGTGGAGCGGGTCAAGGCCGAACTGAAAGGATGGAACGTCACAATAGAGGTCACGGGATTTGCTATTCACCTCATGGACCCGGGCCATGGCAAGGCGGCCGGGGTTCGCAAGGTGGCCGAGATCCTGGGTATAGGGATGTCGGAGATCGCCTCGTTCGGGGACTCGGATAACGATGTGGGGATGCTCAGGGAATGCGGAGAGAGCGTTGCTGTGGCCAACGCCTCGCCGGCGGCAAAGGGGGCTGCCAAGTATGTTAGCGCCTATCCCCATGCCGCAGGGGTAATTGACGGCCTGAAGAGGTTGGGGCTGCTGTAGCGGCTTACATCATTTCCGCTGCAGAAGTTCCAGCGCGTCGCTCTCCGTGAGGCCTATGGAGAGCAGGAGATACTTCAGGGACTTCTTCATGACCATCTCCTCGGTCTTGTCGTCCATGTAGGCCTCCATGACCACTGGTGCGCGCTTGAAGTACTCCACCCCGAACTCCGAATAGTAATATGCCGCATTATCGGGGTCCAGCTCGGCGGCCTTCTTGTACGCGGCCTCAGCATCGTTGAACAGCCCGGCCTCCACGCAGAACGATCCCATGGAGCTATGGTAGAGAGGGTTCTTGGGGTCCAGCTCGGCGGCCTTCTTGTACGCGGCCAGGATGTCCTCGGTCTTGACCTTGGGCACTAGGACCGCAGCCTCGGCCTTTCCGAACCAGGCCTCAGCGTTGCCAGCATCGACCTTGGTCACCTTCTCGAACTTGGAATATGCCTTCTGATAATCGCCCTCGTTGAGCAATTGATAAGCCTGTTTCATGAGCTTGTCAGCCGTCTCTTCAGCCATCTCATTTCCTCCGTTATCTGCCGTGATGTAAACCCCAATATGAGATAAACCTTATTGCATGAGACGTGGCTGGTGCGACCCACAAGAACAGGGGCGTAACAAAATGTTATATAGCCTCCGTTTAATGCCCAAAATCGTACTAAGGCCAGGTCAGTGTTGTTATGGACAAGGAGACCGTGCTCAAGGTAGCCAGGGTGGCCAGGTTGAGGCTCACCGATGAAGAGCTGGAGCGCTATGCTGCCGACCTCGAGGACATCCTGACGGCCTTCTCCGTTCTGGACGAGGCACCCGGCGCCGAGGACTTCGATCTCGGGCCCATCAAGGTGGAGGATGTCTTCCGAGAGGATGAGGTGATCACGAGCATCGATGCTTCCGAGCTGCGCGAGGTCATGGGCACCAAGGAAGATTGGGTGAGGGGGCCGCGCCTCTCATGAGCTTCTTCCCCAGCGCCGCCTGGCTCAAGGAACTGGACGAGAAGCATCAGCTGTTCACCGAGCGGCTGGAGGACCCCCTGGCTTTCGAGGGTGGGCAGTTCCACTTCTCGGCCAAGGACAATCTTTGCGCCCGTGACTTCCAGGCACGGGCGGGGAGCCTGATCCTCAAGGGCTACCGGCCGCCGTTCGATGCCACCCCCATCAAGAGGCTGAGGGAGAACGGCGGGCTGCTGCTGGGAAAGACCAACATGGACGAGTATGGTTTCGGCAGCTTCTCCACGAACTCCGCCTACGGGATACCACGCAATCCTTTCGACATTGAAAGGTGCTGCGGAGGTTCCTCGGGCGGGGCCGCTGCCACGGCCAGCCTGATACGGGACCACGTGGCTCTGGGAGTTAGCACCGGAGGCTCCATCTCCTGCCCCTCCTCCTTCTGCGGAGTGGTCGGCCTGACCCCTACTTACGGCAGGGTGTCGCGCTGGGGTCTGATCGATTACGGCAACTCCCTGGACAAGGTGGGGCTCATATCCCGGACCGTCAGGGACATAGAGCAATACCTTCCGGTCATCGCGGGCCCGGACCACCGGGACCCCACCTCCCAGGTCCAGCCGCCCCTCGATCTCCGTGGCGAGGTCAGGACCGTTGGTGTACCAGAGGAGGCCCGCACGGGCCTGAGCCCAGAGGTTGCAGGGGCCTTCGAGGAGGCCCTCAGGGACCTCCAGAGGAGCGGCATTGTAGTGCGCGAGGTCCGCATGCCGTCCCTGCGGTTCGCCATCTCCACCTATTACATCCTGGCGACCTCGGAGGCATCCACGAACCTGGCCCGCTATTGCGGTATGCGCTTCGGGGCCATGAACGAGAACTTCGATCAGGGCTTCAACGATTTCTTCTCCGATACCCGCTCACGTGACTTCGGGACAGAGGCCAAGAGGAGGATCCTGCTGGGGACATTCTCGAGAATGGTGGGCTTCCGAAACAAGTACTACGTCAAGGCCCTGCAGGTGAGGAAGCAGATCATCCGTGATTACCAGAAGGTCATGGAGGATTGTGATGTGGTGCTGACACCCACCATGCCCTTCGTGGCCCCCCGTTTCGATGAGATCGAGAGGATGAAACCCCTGGAGATGTACCAGGCCGACTATCTGACCTGCCCCCCCAACCTCACCGGTATGCCACACCTGTCCATTCCCTGCGGTTACGCTCACGGCATGCCCATCGGAATGCAGGCGGTAGCCCCCCACTGGCAAGAGGGTACCTTGCTATCATTTGCCCGTTCCTGGGAGGGTTCCTTCCACTATCGGTTCCCGGAGGTGGCGGAATGAAGATCGGACTGGAGATACACGTGCAGCTGCCAACTCGCTCCAAGCTATTCTGCGGCTGCTCCACCGGAGGGGACGCCCCCAACAGCATGGTGTGCCCGGTGTGCCTGGGCTTCCCCGGCTCGCGACCGTTTCTGAACAGGAGGGCTCTGGAGATGGGGGTCCTCATCACCAAGTTCCTCAACTGCAAGATCACCGATAGAATCTGGTTCTCCCGCAAGACGTACTTCTATCCTGACCTGCCCAAGAACTTCCAGATAACCCAGTACGAGAGCGCCCTGGGTTTCGACGGACACTTCATGGTGGGCGAGAAGCGCATCGGCATCTGGAGGGTCCATCTAGAGGAGGACCCGGGGAGGGTCAAGAGGGTCGGACGTGCGGGAGAGGAGGTATCGTTGATCGATTATAACCGCTCAGGGGTCCCGCTCGTGGAGATAGTGACCGCCCCTGATCTCTCATCCCCCGCCGAGGCCCGGGACTTTCTTACGGACCTTATCATAGAGCTTAGGAGGCTTATCGGGGTTTCTGGCGAGGAGCAGACCATGCGGGTGGATGCCAACATTTCCATCGGAGAGGACCGAGTGGAGATAAAGAACATCACTGGGCTCAAGAACGTGGAGAAAGGGCTGAAGTCCGAGGTCACCCGCCAGACCAAGCTCCTGGCCGTGGGCAAGAGGATCGTTCGCGAGACCCGTCACTACGACGAGTCACGGGGCGTGACCCTGCCTGGTCGGGAGAAGGAGCAGGAGGCCGATTACGGATATATAGGCGAACCGGACCTGGGCACCTATCGGATCGGACCATTGGCGGAGAGCATGGTGGTCCCCGAGACCCCGCTGGTGCGGGCTCAACGCATGCAGAAGGAGCACGGCATCAGCGCCCAGGCGGCACGGCAGATAGTCCTTACCGACTGGGAGCTCGCAGATCTGTTCGAATCGCTGTCCCGCAGGGTGGGAGGAGATACCGCGATGAGCTGGACCATGGGGCCGATTAGCTCAGGTTGGAAGGTCCTGAAGGCCAACACCGATGGGTCCTGGAAGAAGGTCACGGACATAGTGGAGGCGGTCTCCGAAGGAAGCATGTCCGACAGCGAGGGACGATTGCGCATAGCTGCTCTCTCCGGGGGACATGAGATTGAGGGGATTAACAACGGCCCGTCCACAGACCTGGACGGCCTCATAGTGCGTCTCGTTGACCAGCACCCGGAGGTCGTCAAGGACTTCAAGAAGGGGAACGAGAAGGCGGCGAACTTCCTCATCGGTCAGGTCATGAAGGAGACCAGGGGGCAGTTCGCGTCCAAGGTCATCGCTGAGAAGATGAAGAGGGAATTGGGGAAAAGGGTTTAGTTCATTCCTCGGTGTCCTCGTCCCCTGCCAGGCAAAGGAGCTGAAGCTCAGAGAGCTTGGCCTCATCCACCTTGGCGGGCGAACCGTCCATCAAGCACTGGAACTTCTTGTTCTTGGGGAAGGCTATGACCTCGCGGATGGTCTCGCAGCCCAGAAGGATGGCCGTCAGGCGATCGATGCCCAGAGCTATGCCACCATGGGGTGGAGCGCCGTATCCCAGCGCCTCCAGGAAGTAGCCGAAGTCGGCCTCGATCTTCTCATCGGACATGCCGAGCAGCTTGAACACCTTCCTCTGGACCTCTGGGTCGTGGCATCTCACAGAGCCGGAGCCTATCTCCGACCCATCTAGGACCAGGTCGTAGCTCATGCCGCAGGCGCACATGACATCCTCTCCTTCCTGGATGTCCCCGCCCACAGGCTTCACGAAGGCGTGGTGGAACGCCTCTAGCTGACCGCTCACGCTGTCCTTCTGGAACATGGGGCAGCCGACAAGCCATACGAACTGATGGTCCTTGCCCTCCAGCAGGTGGAGGTCCTTGGCGAGCTTGCGCCTCAGCTCCCCGCCCGCCTTCAGCGCGGCGATCTCGGACCCGGCCAGGAACAGCAGGAGGTCTCCCTCCTCCGCGCCCATCTTGGCCTCGAGCGCCTGAGTCACCTCCCTAGGGAAGTACTTGACGATGTTGCTCTGCAGACCGTCCTTGGTCATTCGCATCCACGTCAGGCCGCCCATGCCCTGCCCCTTCGCCCACTCGATGAGGCGGTCGACCTCGTTACGTCCCACCGCGGTCTCATCGTTGGAGGTGGTGGCCATGAGCTCGGCCTTGACGTTCATGCACTCGACCCTGCCGCCCTTGGAGATGACCCTCTGGAATATCTCGTAGGAAGCGGCCTTGACCGTATCGGTCACGTCTTGAAGCCTGAGGTCGTAACGTATGTCGGGAGCATCGGTCCCATAGCTGTGCATTGCATCATAGAAGGTGATCCGGGGGAACGGGGTGACCAGCTCCTTCCCGTACACCGACCGCCACACGCTCGCGAGGACTCTCTCCGTCAACGCCTGGACGTCGGTTTCCTCCACGAAGGACATCTCCACATCAAGCTGCGTGAACTCCGGTTGCCGGTCGGAGCGGGAGTCCTCATCTCGGAAGCAGCGGGCCACCTGGTAGTACTTGTCCAGCCCTCCCACCATCAGCATCTGCTTGTAGAGCTGGGGTGACTGAGGCAGGGCGTAGAAGGTGCCGGGGAATATCCTCGATGGGACGATGAAGTCCCTCGCGCCCTCGGGCGTCTGACGGCACAGCATGGGGGTCTCCACCTCCACGAAGTCCTCGGCGTCCAGAGCCCTCCTGGCAGCAGCCACCAGGCGGTGGCGGAAGCGGAGGTTGTTGGCCATCTGGGTCCGTCTTAGGTCCAAGAAGCGGTAACGGAGGCGGAGGTCCTCCGAGGGAAGGAGCGAGCCCTTCTGGTCCGCAACCTCGAAGGGGAGGGGCGGTGACGAGTTCAGGAGCGACGCTCTCTCTATTAAGACCTCCAACTGGCCCGTTGGATTTCGGGCATCCTCGGTGCCAGGGACACGATTCCTGACCTTCCCGGCGACCGAGATTACAGACTCTCGGCCGAAGGACTTGAGCATCCTTTCCAGGCTCTCGCGGTCGTCCTTCTCCGACATGGCCTCTGGATCGAAGACCACTTGCGTGGTCCCGTACGCATCCGCCAGATCAAAGAAGAGAACCCCGCCATGGTCTCGGGAGAACCTTATCCAGCCGGCCAGCTGTACATCTTTGCCCAGGTGATCGGCCCTAAGCTCTCCGCAGGTGTGTGTCCTCATCATTTCCAGACCTCTCTAGAAGTCGCGGTTTTTTCCAAATATGCGGCCCCAACATAAACCATTCGGTATGGGGCTTTCAATTGCGAAAACTTGGAACGAATATCGAACCAAAGGATTTGGGGTGTTTAGACCTCATATCACTCACTCACAACATCCCCGGATATATTCAGGTCGGGTATGAACTGGTAAGGGTCCTTGATCATGTTCAGGACCACGTAGGTATTGGTCTTCTTGATACCGTGGATGGTCAGCATCCTCTTTATAAGATCGGAGAACTGGTCGCGGTTCTTGCAGGCCACCCAGGCGATGGAATCGCACTCGCCGGTAACATCGAAGATGGCCAGGACGTTGTCCATAGCCTTGATCTTGGCCTGCACGTCCAGTATGTCGCCTTCGGTGTAGATGTGCACCAGAGCCATGAACTCATAGCCCAGCTTGAGATAGTCCACATTAGCCCGGTAACCCTTGACTATCCCCCTGTCCTCAAGGCTCTTCACCCTTTGGATCAGAGTGGTGGGGTGTACGCCCAACCTTTTCGCGATCTGCCGGTACGAGCCTTGGCTGGATATGCAAAGCTCCTCAATTATGCGCTTATCTAGCTCATCAAGCATTGACATCTACCAAATTGGACAAATGTCTAATAACTAACACAGTATTTGAATCTTCTAGCTATAGCGAGAAAGGCCGAACGGGCAGTGAGGCGATGGGCGGCCCTGCGAAAAATTTCAGGATACCGTTAAGGTGTTCTAGTTGTTCTACTGTCTTGTCGATCCAATGACGGCCCGTTTGTATCTCTCCGATCCCTATTGCCAGGAGTTCGAAGCCGTGGTCACCGAGGTAAGGGGTGATTGGCTCGTTCTAGATCGGACCGCGTTCTATCCAGGGGGAGGGGGTCAGGTCGCTGATGCCGGAACGATCTCTGACCTGCCTGTTGTTGAGGTGAGGAAAGAGGGTGATCTTATAATGCACCGGGTACCCGGGCACGGAAGGAGCGTCGGGGATGCTGTGATCGGTAAGATCGACTGGGCCCGACGCTATGAGCTGATGAAGGGTCACACAGGCGAGCACCTGCTGTTCTCCCAGCTCTCGCGACTGTGTCCGGACCTGCACCTGGTCAAGATATCCATCACTCCGGAAAGGAAATCGCTGATGGTCAATGGTCCCTTGGACTGGAGCGTGGTCGCACAGGCCGAGCGGCAGGCGCAGGAGGCCATCGAATCCTGCTTGGAGATAAAAGAGAGGATTGTAAGCAGGGACGATCCCCTTCTATCGGAGTCCCGGGTCAAGCTTGAGCGAATCCAGGAGGATGATGTCAGGATCATCGAGATCGGTGACGTTGACAGAGCTGCGTGCGCAGGGGTCCATGTTCACAATACCAAAGAGCTTGGCATGATCCTGGTGCCGTCGCTGACCTCGGCCCACCCCGTCGCGGATCTGGAGGTGGAGTTCGAAGTGGGGGATAAGGCGATCAGGAAAGCTATGGACCTCTCAGTGGCTGCTCTTGGTGCCTCAGATGCCCTTGGATCTCGTCCGCAGGACCTCATCAGCGCATTGGAGAACCTGCTGCGAGAAAATGAGAGGCGTAAGGCGACGATCAAGCATTATGAGATGAAGGCGCTGGCCGACCTGGTACCATCCAATATTCAAGGGACCAGGCTATACTCTGGGCTGTTCGAGAACATGGACAAAAAGGCGCTCATTGACGCCGCCAACAGGTTGGTGAAGGAGCCCTCGGTATGTGTGCTTGGCTCTGCGGGCGATAACTTCATGCTCGTCATCGCCTGTCATCCAGATATAAGGGTGGACTGCGCTTCCATATTGAAGAGGACCTTGGAGATGGTGGGCGGAAAGGGGGGAGGGAAGGCCACATTCGCCACTGGCGGGGTCCAAGGAAGGGATCAGGCGGAGAGATGTATGTCTAATTCTATAGCGGAAGCTATAAAGGAAATTGAGAGAAATATGCACATTTAATCGACAAATGTACACACATTAACAACATTATTAGAAAAACATTTAATAAGTTGTTACCTATCCCCCCAATTATGGCAGCCAACCATGATTATTCGAAAGAGGACATCCTCAGGATCGTCAAAGACAGGGAGATCAAGTTCATCGAGATGCAGTTCTCTGACATACTGGGAACGATCAAGACAGTCGCCATCCCTTCCTCGAACCTCGAGAAGGCGCTTGATGAGGGGGTCTTCATCGACGGTTCTTCCATCCTAGGCTATGCCACGATCGAGGAATCGGACATGAGGGCCACACCGATCCTTAACTCGTTCCAAATATATCCTTGGACCTGCAGTGGGCGCCTGAGGACGGCCCGCCTGTTCTGCCAGATCTTCGATCACTCGGAGAACAGGTTCAAGGGCGATCCCCGCTGGGTGCTGGAAAAAATGGCCGATAAGGCCAAAGAAAAGGGCTACATATGCAACCTTGGTCCCGAGTTCGAGTTCTTCCTGTTCAACCTGGACGCCCAAGGGAACCCTACTGCTGCCCCGTCTGATTATGCCGGGTACTTCGATCTCATGGCCCTAGACAAGGGGGAGATGGTCAGGAAGGAGACGATGCTGAATCTGGACGAGATGGGCTTTGACACCGAGGCCTCCCATCACGAGGTCGCCCCCGGCCAGCACGAAGTGGACATGAGGTACAACGACGCCCTCACGGTCGCGGACCGCCTTATGACGTTCAAGCTCGCGGTTAAGACCATAGCTCTCCAGCATGGTCAGTTCGCGAGCTTCATGCCCAAGCCCCTGTTCGGCCAGAACGGTTCAGGGATGCACGTGCACCAGAGCCTGGCATTCATGAATGGCAAGAACGCCTTCGACGACCCTGATGGCGAGTTTGGCCTCAGCGATACCGCTATGTATTACCTCGGCGGTCTGCTCAGCCACGCCAAGGAGATATGCGCGATCATCAATTCCAACGTTAACTCCTTCAAGCGTCTGGTTCCAGGCTATGAGGCTCCCTGCTACATCTCCTGGGCCAATATGAACCGGTCTGCGCTGATAAGGGTCCCTGCAGGCAGGGGTGTAAAGGCAAGGATGGAGATGCGTAACCCTGACCCGGCTGGTAACCCCTATCTCCAGTTCGCGATGATGATCGCGGCTGGCCTCGACGGTATTGAGAACAAAATCATGCCTCCTGAGCCCGTGGAGAAGGACATCTTTGGCATGGATAAGAGCGAGAAGATGAGCTTTGGTATCGAGTCGCTGCCCGAGAACCTTGGGGCTGCCCTGGAAGTGATGTCCCAGAGCGAGCTTGTCCGGAAAACACTAGGTGACCACGTCTTCAACCACTACCTCAAGATCAAAGGGGATGAGTGGGACAATTACAGGACCCATGTCACGGACTGGGAGCTCCAGAGGTACCTCCACGTTCTCTGAGGCCCCCATAAAACACCTTCCCCCCTTTCAACGGGTTTAGGGGCTAATCGTTCCCCTAAAGGCTGCCTAACAACAAACCAAAAAGGCCTCACCGAAATTGGTCCAATCTTCCAGCTCGGAATCGGTTTCGATGGGTCCAATTATGGCTATGCTCCGGTAGAGAAGAGCGACAAGGTTTCCATCCCCGACATACCTCGATGGCTGTGGATCCGTTCGCGGAGAACCTTGCCGTCAGCATGATCGGCGATGAGATGGTCTTGGGAAGGAGACCAAGCGCTTCGAGCTGTGGAACCCTGATGCGACCTGCAACCCGTACTTCGCCTACTCCGCGATCCTCATGGCCGGTATCGATGGCATAGTGAACAAGGATAGATCCGGCCGACTATAACTGGGGGCCGTTCGATTTCAACCTCTACAACTTGAGCGAGGAGGAGAAGGGGAAGATCCAGGGTCTGCCGAGGACGCTCTCTGAGACTCTCGACGCTCTAGAAAAGGATCGCGACTACCTCACAAGGGGCGGGGTATTCCCCGAGGAGCTCTTGCAGCATTGGATCAAGAAGAAGCGCAAAGAGTCTGAAGAGATCGAGCGTATCTCCCATCCGGCAGAGTACACGAGATACTACGACCTGTGAGCGGATCAAAGGCCGAGCTACGGGCAACAATGTAACAGGCCAGCTTGGCGATCTCGATTGCTAACTCTGGCATCGGCTCGGTCCTCCTTCCTTTTTTTCAGGCAATGGTTTAGATACTCAGAGATGGTGGCAATAAAACATAATTTCGATATTGAGCAAGGCCTCGGAAGCAGGAACCATCCGCTGACCGATGCCACATGCCGAAAACATTTAACTACCTTGGATTTATCACAATAAGCGTTACCATGATGCCAGGGATGAGGGGTGTTAATCCCCGCCAAATGAAGCAGGCCATGAAGCGGATGGGCATCTCCACTGAGGATCTCCAGGGTGTGGAGGAGGTCATCATCCGCACTCGGGATAAGGAGTATGTCATACGTGATGCTGCCGTCACCATCATGGAAGTGCAGGGTCAGAAGACATTTCAGGTGATCGGAGAGGCCACTGTCTCGCCGAGATCTGCCACGCCCGCCAGCAAACCTGCGGAAGCGTCCCTGCCGGAAGAGGATATCGAACTTGTCATGGGGCAGACCGGATGCTCTCGGGAACAGGCAATGAAGGCCCTGAAGGACAGCGGCGGGCAACCGGCCGAAGCGATCCTCAACATAATGTCATCGTGAGGTTTACATGTGCTTAGCTGTACCCGGTAAAGTAACGTCCATCGATGGTAACCAGGCCGATGTGGACTTTGGCGGTGTGGTAAGGAAGGTCAACGTTTCCCTGGTGGAAGCGACCGTAGGTGAATGGGTCGTGGTCCATGCCGGCTTTGCCATAGAGAAGATGGACGAAGAAGAGGCCAAGGAGACGCTGGAGCTTTGGAACGACCTCCTTGACCAAGAGGAAGAACTGTAGGAAGGCCTTAGCCCTCCTTCTAATGAATTTTCTAGCTCAGCTTTGACTTGGGGCACACCGAGATGCATCGGCCACATGCCTTCTCTGGGCGGGAGCCGTCCCCTATCAGCGCTTTCTCATACCTTCCGCATTTTGCCCAATCGATGACCTGTTCTCTATCTTCTGGGTGATATCTGAACTCCGGCGGCCCTACCAGTGAGTTGGTGGGGCATTCGTCGATGCACAATGTGCAATCCCCGCATTGACATTCAAGCGGTGCAGGGTTCTCAACAATGGACATGTTCGTCAACACCGTGCCCATCCTGAAGCGGGGTCCGTGCTCCTCTGTGATGAGCAGACCGTTCTTCCCGATCCAACCGATCCCGGATAGATATGCCACGGCCTTGTGGGAGATGGGACCCAGCAGCTTCTCCGGGACCACCCTTTCGGCCGGGTCCACGAAACGTGCCTGGAAGCCTGCCGAGGTAAGCGATTCCGCGATCTGAGCTCCGATCTGCTTCAGCTTCTTGTTGCACTGCTTGTATGCCTCTCTCATGTCCTCACTGGGCGATTTCAATGAGGCCATGGCTGCGGCGGGAGGGATCTCCACGGCGAAGGAGACCGCGCTAGGATAATCAAGCGTTGAAGGGTCGCCGACCTGCAGGTCCTGCAGGGAACGTATGTCCGCGCAACCGAACCTGAACGCTCCGCCCGAGAGCGCTATCTGGCCTATCTGCTCCTGGAGGCCCGGGAAAGGCTCCTTCGTGGAATATGAGGTCATGCTTAAAGCAACCCCAGCTCGATATTCAAAACTTTCACCTGATTAGAAGTTCTCCGGCGATACGGGATTGGTGAAAGAGAGGGTAGAGGCGAGCTTGCTCGTGCGTCATGATGCATGAGGTCGATAGCGAAGCGGGAGCATCGCAGAGGACCTAAGGGCACATGAAGATTTATTTAGTTGAGATGAGGATTTCACGGTGTTAATCATGGTCGACTATGAAGCATGCTCAAAGAGAATGGTGGAGATACTTGGCCTGAAGAACGAACCGGTGGCGATCAAACTGATCAAGAAGGGAGAGCCCCTGCCGGAGGGGGTCCCCGAACCGGAGAAGAACCTTCGGCATTGTCAATCTATCATGAAGGCCCGGAAGGGGGAGTGCATTCTCATGCCACATAACAAGCACGCCTGCCCGGTGGGCGCATCAGCCTTGGGCCTCGTACCGACACCGGAGAAGGTAGCCTCCGGACAGTTCCACTTCGCATTGGGCATGTTCGCTAGTGAGGAAGCCGCGAAGCATACCATGGAGGTGAGGCCGTCCCTAGAGCCAGGTAGCCTGGAAGCCACTCTGGTGTGCCCTCTCAGCAAGGTCAAGTTCGAGCCTGATGTCATCGTGGTCGTAGGCACCCCGGAGCAGCTGTACTGGCTGATGCCGGCCGCTTCCACGTATGACAAGGGCGGCAGAATAACCATGCAGACGGCATCGTTCCAGGCGAGCTGCGTGGACTCCACCGTCCTCCCCTACACCACGGGCGTTCCCAATCTATCCATGGGGTGCTATGGCTGCCGCAGGTCCACCGACATCGCCCCCGAGGAGATGATGCTGGGGTTCAAGGCAGACCAGCTTCCGCACATAGTCGAGGTGCTTGAGAAACTACAGGAAAAGGCTATACCGTCCTGCCGGCAGGGGCAGGCAAAATAAACCTTTTTTATAAGCTCAAGAATATTGTTAAATGGAAAAGAAGGAAAGGGTGAGAGGGGGCTCTCACTGTTTGGACAGCTTGATCAGCTCTTCCCACTTCTTGTCGACGTTCTCCTGGAACTCGTCGGCCAGGTTCTTCCACTTGGGGTCGAGGAGATGCTTGAACCGCCCCTGGGACTTTATCCAGTCCTGGATGGGGCGCTTCTCCTTGGTCCCCTCGGCGATGCGCTTGCTCTCCCCGGTGATCTTCCACTTCCCGTCCTGGAACTCGTAGAGGGGCCACAGGCATGTCTCCACCGCTAGCTTGGCGATCTCGATGGTCATCGCGGACTCGTGCCTCCATCCGCGGGGGCAGGGCGAGATCACGTTGATGAAGGCGGGACCGTTGGCCTCGAAGCCCTTGGCGGACTTCTCTATCAGGTCCTTCCAGTTGTGAGGGGAGGCCTGGGCGGCATATGGGAGGTCATGGGCGGCGATGATCTTGGTGATGTCCTTGGGGAACTCCCTCTTGCCGGGGATGCACGTGCCGGAAGGACAGGTGGTCGTGGCCGCTCCCTTGCTGGTGGCGCCGCTCCTCTGTATGCCCGTGTTCATGTAGGCCTCGTTGTTGAGGCACACGAACAGGAACTGGTGACCCCTCTCGATGGCGCCGGATAGCGCCTGGAAGCCGATGTCATAGGTGGCACCGTCGCCCGCGAAGGCCACGAAGCGGATATCATCCTGAACCTTCCCCTTGCGCTTCAGGACGCGGTATGCGGACTCCACGCCGGAGATCGTGGCCGCGGCGTTCTCGAAGGCGCTGTGGATCCATGGCACGTTCCAGGCGTTGTAGGGATAGCCGGAGGTGGAGACCTCGAAGCATCCCGTGGCGTTGGACACGACCACAGGCTTGTCGGTCCCGAGCAGTACCTGCTTGGCTATGATGGGTTCGGCGCAGCCTGCGCACAGGCGGTGCCCTTCGGTCAGCTTGACCGGAACGTCCGCCATCTCCTTTATCGAGATCATTGCTTAACCCCCAGGTAGTTGATGGTCTTGGCACTTCCAGACTCCAGCTGTTTGAAAACTGTCTTGAGGTCCTCGACACCGACATCCCGGCCTCCGAGACCGTAGACATAGTTCACGGTGCGGGGATGGATGCGGTTCTCGAACTCCGCGGAGCGGATATCGGCGAACAGGGGGCCGGAGGCACCGAAGCTTATTGCCCGGTCCATGACCGCCACGGCCTTCTTGCCCTCGGTGGCCTTGGCCACGTCCTGGTACGGGAATGGGCGGAACACCCGCAGCTTAATGCAGCCGACCTTGTGACCCTCCTTCCTCAGGTCATCCACCACCGCTTTCATGGTACCGGCGGTGGAGCCCATGGCGATGGCCACGTAATCGGCGTCCTCGGTCCGGTAGGTCTCGATGAAGTCATAGTGGCGGCCGGTGACCTTCTCGAACTCCTGGGAGACCTCCTTGATCACGGGTAGAACATTGTTCATGGCCATGGCCTGCTGGTACTTGTGCTCGTAGTAGTACTCTGGCATGTCGAAGGGGCCGAAGGCGTGGGGCTCCTTGGTGTCAAGGAGAGGGTGGACCGCCTTGTACTCACCGACGAACTTCTTGACCTGCTCGTCGGTCATTGGGGTCAGGGACTCGATGGCGTGGGTGACGATGAACCCATCCAGGCAGTTCATGACCGGCAGGCGGACGTCCATGTGCTCAGCGATCCGGAAGGACATTATGGAGTTGTCGTAAGCTTCCTGCACATTCTCAGCGAAAAGCTGGACCCAGCCGCTATCCCTCGCGCCCATGGCGTCGGAGTGGTCGCAGTGGATGTTGATGGGTCCGGACAGGGCCCTGTTGGCAACCGTCATGACCACCGGGAGGCGCATGGAGGCAGCGATGTATAGCATCTCCCACATGAAAGCCAGACCGGCTGACGCAGTGGCGGTAACCGCTCGCGCCCCCGCGGCGCTGGCACCAATGCAGATGCTCATGGAGCTGTGCTCCGATTCCGAGCACACGTACTCGGTATCGACCTCTCCGTCGGCGACATAGTCGGAGAAAGCCTCCACGATGATGGTCTGTGGGGTGATAGGGTAAGATGCGCAGACATCCGGGTTGATCTGTTTCCACGATAGGGCGATCGCCTGGTCGCCGTTAACCGCTAATCTCTTCATTCCTTTCCCTCCTCGACCATAGTAATAGCTTTCTTGGGACACTGGTTGGCACATATTCCGCAGCCCTTGCAGTGCGAGTACCTGAACCCCTTCAGCTCCCCCTTCTCTACCAGGACGGAGTTGTCCGGACAGTACATCCAGCAAACCAGGCAGTTGATGCACTTGTCCTTGTCGACCACAGGGCGCATGGACCTCCACGAGCCGGTCTCATATTCCTTGGCAGTGCCGGGCTTCATAATCACTGAGATCCTCGCAGGCATCAGTCCACCTCCTCGTACGCCCTTTCGACGCTGAGTACGTTCTTGTCAACGACCTTGGCCGGCAGCTTAGCGCCCAGCTTGGTGCGTAGCTCCTTCTTTATGCTTTCCAGGTCGACAACGCCCGATATCTTCACTAGAGCGCCCAGCATCGCGGTGTTGGCTAGCGGTCTGCCTACGGTCTCCATGGCGATCTTGGTGGCATTCACGGCATGAACGTCGAGGTCCGTTCCCAGGGCCCGGCGCAGGTTGTCCTTGCTATCGGGGTAGTTGGCGATGAGGGCGCCTTCCGGCTTCATCCCCTCCAACAGGTTCACGTTGCCTATGAGGGTAGGGTCCAGAACGACCACGTAATCAGGGAAGTAGACCTGACTGTGGACCTTGACCGGCTCATCGGATACTCGGGCGAAGGCCCTTATGGGTGCGCCCATCCTTTCCGGACCGAACTCCGGGAACGCTTTCATGTACTTGCCCTCTTCCAGAGCGGCACCGGCCAGGATCTCGTTGGCGGTGACGACCCCTTGGCCCCCCCTGCCGTGCCATCTGATCTCCAATGTCCTCAACTTAGTCCCTCGCTGGGCTCCGTGTATTCTTGAAAATATATAATCTTATCTTAAAAACAGCCTAATCTTGACCCTCTTTTCTCGGATTTTCGAAAAAATTACGGGGTATTCGGACGTTCTCGAAGAACATCGGGCCAGCATTTCGAGGTCAGTATCGAGGTGAGATATCCTCACCTTTCGTTTTATAGAGGTTCTCTGTATTACCACATGAGGACCTTAGTTCAGGTGTATGAATAATGGCCTCGCTGTTCGGACCTGAGGAGTTCATCGTCAACTTACTGGTGCTCCTTGTCATCATGGTGGTCGTCATCTTGCTGTTCGACCGCCTCCTCCGACGACGTGGAGGGGTGAGCCTCCCCTGGAGCAGAAAGGCCGGAGGCAGACCTGTGAGTGGTGCGGCCGTCGATATTGCTGGGGAGAAGAAGGAGAGCGCTGGATCCAGCCGTCTCTCCCGCAATTATCTCGGCAGCGGAGGGTCAGCAGGCTCAGAGCAGGAGAGGACCTTCGGACTGCTGTACAAGGAGGCCAACGATGCGCTGAACCAGGAACCGGGCAGCCCTACTACGAAGGCCTTGATGAAGAGGATCGATGACCAGTTCCTGCGCACGCTCTCGTATTTCGTCGACAGTCAGGACCGCAGCTCCAGCCTTCACATGGAGCACAACTACCTGTGGCTTAAGTACCGGGAGAAGGCACAGGAGGCGCCTAACGAGGCCTTCACTGCTCTGACCCAATCCCTGGCCAAGCTGATCGAGCGGCAGGGGATCAAGCCATATGATCCCCATGAGTTCGCCCAGATGATGGAGAGGTACCAGGGCACCATGGCCGAGATCAACAGGGCAAAGGGGTTCAATGTCAACGCCGCTACTGTGAGCTTCTTCAGCTTCTCCACGAGGCTTAACCTGGTGTTCCGCGGACCCAGCGATCCAGCCTCCAAGGAGGCGGTGGGGCGCGTCATGGTGGAGTTCGTACGACCCCTCCTTGAAGAGCATTATTTCCCCATCGTACAGAGCCATTACCTCCAGGAGCTGAGGGTGGAGCAGATCCAGTCCATCACCGACCAGGTGGAAGGTCTCATGAGGGTGCAGGAGAGCACGGGGCCCCCGGACCCCCAGATACAAATGGCCTGCCACTACCTGGTGTGCCGTCTTCGTATGGCACAGCTGCGGAGCATGGCCACCATGGTGCCGTCCCCCGGTCGTCCTCAGGAGATGCATGAGGCCCACATGAGGAAGCTTGCCAATGACTCAGCTGCCTCGGGGGCCGAGTGTATGAGGTGGGCCAGGACCCTTGCCGGAAATGGTGACCGCACCATGCTCGCGCAGGTGGAGATAGTCAATCTCCTGGCCACGCACTACCAGACCACCTACGGAAAGAGGCTGATCCTGGGGTCCTGGAACACGATGAAGGGGATCAAGAAGCAGGTGCTGCAATCGGCCATTGTTGAGGGCATCCCCCTGGGGGAGGAGCTGTTGGGCTTCTGCGATGAGGAGTGGAGGGTGCTCAACGCCTCCACCAAGGAATGGCTGGCACGACAGCGGCAATCAAATGCGGAGGGTGAGGAGCGCCCACCGGACGATGAGGGGATAGCAGGCCTTAGGAAGCTGTCCTTCGTGAAGGAGAACGGGATCCCTCCGGCCACGTTCATGAAGGTATTGGAAGCGGTGAGGCGGGAGAGGCCGGCCAAGAAGGACTGGCCGCAGGAATGGAGCGAGCTGGTGCGGACCTTGACCACCAGGGGGAGCGCGATCCGAAGCATCGACATTCCCGGCTCGGACTACATTTGCCTGATGGTGGGTTCCGATCAGGGGCTCCTGCTGAAGACGGGGGACGACCGCATCGATGTGGGGCCCATCCTGATGATCGTGGAGGCGCTGAGGAGGGAGGGAGTCAAGCGCGTATACATCTGCGTGAACTTCGCTAACGAGCTGGTCACCGCGGAGATGCTTCGCCGGTTCATGCTCATCGCCGAGAAGCGCTATCCCGAGACCACCTTCCAGGGAGTTGACATCGTCCCCCTCACCACAAGCCTCATCTCCAGCCTACGCCAGCATGGTGTTGAGGAGAGATTCGAACTCACGCCCGATATATATCTGTAAATGTATGGCCAGAGATGAGGATGAAGCAGTGATGCACTGGCCCCGTCCTCCGTTCAATTAAATTTATTACCAACGACATTATGTGACCAATGCTCCGTGCTATAGCAGGAGACCGACCGGGGATCTGAAAATGAAACGGTTAATGAGCATCAAGAACCTTGGAGTGAACGACATTCCGATCGCAGGTGGCAAGGCGGCCAACCTAGGAGAGCTCACATCCGCGGGCTTCGAAGTTCCGCCGGGATTCGTGCTCACCACCGAGTCTTTCGATTATTACCTGAAATATAATAAACTAAAGGACTTCATCGCCGACGCCCTCTCGGGATTGGACATGTCCTCTGACGCTGCCCTGCAGGATGCGTCTGGCAAGATCCGCAAGGCCTTCGAGGAGGGAGAGATGCCCAAGGACCTTGAGTCCTCGGTCATCGAGGAGTACAAGAAACTGGGGAAGGGCAAGTTTCCGCTGGTGGCGGTCCGTTCCAGCGCCACGGCCGAAGACCTTCCGACAGCATCCTTTGCGGGGCAGCAGGACACCTACCTCAATGTATCTGGACCGGAGTCTCTGCTGAAGAGCGTCAAGAGGTGCTGGGCGTCCTTGTTCACCCCACGCGCACTGGCATATCGGGTGTCCAAAAACTTTGAGCACGACAAGGTCAAGCTGGCCGTGGTGGTCCAGCGCATGGTCAACTCCGACATCTCCGGTATCATGTTCACCATAGACCCGAATTCTGAGCTTCCGCATATCATCATCGAGGCCGGCTACGGACTTGGGGAGGCCCTGGTGGGGGGCAAGGTCACACCTGACACCTATGTGGTCGACAAGTTCCACCGCAAGATACTCAACCGCCGCATATCCAACCAAACCTGGAAACTGGTCCGGGGGGAGAGCGGCGAGTGCATGAAAGAGGACATACCTGCGGACCTGGCATCGAAGCAGAAGATGACCGACGAGCAGATCCTGGACCTCGCGGAAATTGGGAACCAGATAGAGATGCACTACGATCGCCCCATGGACATAGAATGGGCTATGGAGGGAGGCAACGTGTACATCGTTCAGGCCCGCCCGGTTACCACCCTGTCCAAGGACAAGAACGATAAGGCCGGAAAGGCCGAGGAGAAGATCGAGAGCTCTAGGACCATACTGGTCAAGGGCCTTGGGGCCAGCCCCGGGAAGGCCAGTGGTCCGGTCCGCATCTATCAGGAGGACATGAGCCTGGACGTTGTCAAGAAGGGAGACATCATGGTCACCCAGATGACCACCCCGGACATGGTGCCGGCGATGACACGAACTTCGGCCATCATCACCGACGAGGGCGGCATGACCTGTCACGCGGCCATCGTCGCCAGGGAGCTAGGTATCCCCTGCATCGTGGGGGCCAACAACGCCACCGAGGTCCTCAAGAACGGCATGGAGGTAACCGTCCACGGTCAGACAGGAGTGGTCTACGAGGGGCTGGACAAGGAGGACAGGCCTGCTTCGACCCCCGTTGCTGCAATGGCCCCGTCCGCACCCGTGACCGGCACCAAGATCATGGTCAACGTAGGCGTGCCGCAGAAGGCCGAGGAGTACGCCCAGCTGCCCGTGCAGGGCGTTGGCCTCATGCGCATCGAGTTCCTGTTCACCTCCTACATCCAGGAGCATCCTTGCGCGCTCATCGAGCAGGGCCGGGAGAGGGAGCTGGTCGAGAAGCTCAGCCAGGGCATCGCCACCGTGGCCAAGGCCTTCTACCCTAGACCGATCATCCTCCGCACCAGCGACTTCAAGACCAACGAGTACCGCGACATGAAGGGCGGCGCCAAGTACGAGCCCAAGGAGCAGAACCCCATGATCGGCTGGCGCGGCTGCTCCCGCTACGTCTCCGAGTCGTACCGCGACGCCTTCCTCGCTGAACTGAAAGCGATCAAGAGGGCGCGGGACGAGATGGGGCTAACCAACGTGTGGATGATGCTGCCCTTCGTGCGCACCGTGGAGGAGGTCGTGAAGATCGAGAGGCTGATGAACGACGTCGGCCTGTTCCGCGGGAACGACTTCAAGCTGTACCTCATGGCCGAGGTGCCGGTCATCGTGTTCATGGCCGAGGAGTTCGCGGAGCACTGCGACGGCTTCTCCATCGGTTCCAACGACCTCACGCAGCTCACCATGGGAGCGGACCGCGACTCGGACATCCTGGGCCGCATGGGCTACTTCGACGAGCGTAACGTGGCTATAAAGCGGGCCATCGCCCACCTCATCAAGCACGCCCACAACAAGGGCGTGCCGGTAGGCATATGCGGGCAGGCGCCGTCGGTGTACCCGGAGTTCTGCGAGTTCCTGGTGCGCGCCGGCATAGACTCCATCAGCCTCAACGCGGACACCGTGCTGAAGACCATCAGCTACGTGGCGGCGGCGGAGCAGCGGATGGTCCTGGAGTCCATACGCAAGCAGAAGTAATGGCCAGACCTGCTACTGGCGGGTAGTGCTCATCGGCAACTCGTCCTTCAGCAGCCTGGTGTAGACCTGGACCAAGGGGTGGTGGGAGGCCTGGATGATCTTCACATCGTCGAGGGAGGTCACCCCCATCTCCTTGGCCGACCTCTCCAGGCCTAGGTCGATATCCCGGTCAGGCTCCAGCACGAAGGCCTGGAACTGGCGGACCCCCATGTCCCTGGCCGCCAGGACGCGGTGGTGCCCGTCCACCAGAACATAGTAGCCCTTCTTCTGAACGACTATCAGAGGCTCTACCAGACCCCTCTTTATTTCATACTGCCTTCCCCGCAGCTCGTCGGCGAAGACCTCGTGCTGGGTGGGCCTGATGGACTCGATGGGGATTATCCTTCTACGGATGGTGATGCTTATGCCGTGCTTCTTCTCCAGGAAGGTCTTGAGCATGTTGATCTTGTTAGGGGTCGCCTTCTCGATGTGGGACCTGATTATGTCGATGTTGGAGAGGACGCCCACGGCGATGCCGTTCTCGTCCACCACAGGGACGTTGCGGAGACCGTAACGGAAAAGGACCCTGGATGCATCGTCTATGTCCATGTCCGGTGAGACCGTGATGGTCCCCACCTTGATTATGTCTCGGACCTTCACCTGGGGGCGATCGATGGCCCTCAGCAGCTCCTTGGCAGTGACGAAGCCGATGATGCGCCCATTCTCTGCCACCGGAAGTCCGTGGAACTCCGTAGCTATGAGCTTCTGCCTGGCCTGCTCGACAGTATAGTCAGGATCGATGGATACGACCTCCCTGACCATGTAATCGCTGACCCTCAACTTGCCGTCCATAGTCATCGACGTGAGCGATAACCGGGGTCGGTCACATAAATGTAATGTATCCTTATCGCGCCTTTGACGGGAGGAGCGAGAGGTCCTAGGTACCGTGTGAGGCAAGCGCGGGTCGAAGAGCAAAACCGTTTCCAAGAATACATGGCCAGCATGGTGAAGGACCGCCCTCCGCACGTCTTCGAGTTTGAAAAGCCATATATAGGACTAACATATTTGGGTCAAAAGCACGCCCTGGTAGTGTAGCGGCCTATCATGAAGCCCTGTCGAGGCTTCGACTCGGGTTCAAATCCCGACCAGGGCGCCAATCGTTCTCTCCTTCTCCTACCTGATCATCGAACGTTCCAACATGTTCACGGCCTCGCATGCCTGCTCATCCGTGATGGCCTCGGTAAGCCCCGCATCCTCATCGTTCATTTTCGTGACCTCGCGATCATGAAGCGCGGTCACCTCTTGCATCGTCCCGCTGTGACCGGACAATTGGGCGAACATCAGGGACCAGGTCCTGCGGGTAGCGTCTAGGTCATAGCCGCCGCCTCCTGTCACCAGGTAACGTCCATCGCACAGCTCGTGCGCCAGGGAGTGGGTGACGGCCGCTATCTTCGCATAGCTGCGGGTGGTCAGCCCCAGGCCCACTAGTGGGTCCTGACGGTGGCCGTCGGCCCCGAACTGATGGATTATGAACTCTGGGGCGTAAGCCCGCAAGGCAGGCACCACCACCGACCTGTAGGCCTCCATATAGTGAGCATCATCGGTGCCTGCTGGCAGGGGGATGTTGATGTTGAACCCCTGGCCTTGTCCCTCCCCTCTCTCATCTACCCTGCCGCTGCCGGGAAAGAAACCTCGTCCGTAGCGGTGCAGCGATATGGTCAGTACCTTCTCCCGATAGAAGATGTTCTGGGTCCCATCCCCATGATGGCCGTCAATATCGATCACCGCCACCCTCTCCAGTCCGTACCTCTCTCGAAGGTACCGCACGGTGACGGCCAGATCATTGAAGACGCAGAAACCGGAGGCGCTCTCGGTTCTGGCATGATGGAGGCCCCCCGCGGGATTGAAGGCGTGCTCGTACTCCCCCTCCATGATGCCCCTGGCCCCACGAACGGACGCGCCCACTGCCATGAGCGCCCCCTGGAATAGCTCCGGGCTCCCGGGCGTATCTCCCTGGTCTAGGAGCTCGTACTCTGCACAGACGTTCTCCACCTGGGCCACGAAAGCCGGGGGGTGGACGCGGTTGAGGTCCAACATGTCCACGGCCTCGGGCTCGACGATAACAGCGCGAACGCCGTCGATAATGCCCGCTTCATCCAATGTCTCCAACGTGAGGAGCGCTCGCACCGGCTGGAACGGATGCCCAGGGCCGAACTGGTAGAGCAGGAAGTCGGGGTGGTAGATGAAACCGGTGGTGCCGCTCATCCGAGAACGGCCCTATATCAATGAGGAGTGCCTAAATAACTGCCTGAAGGATGTCACTGCCGATCTCCGGGTCCATCCGAACGAGTGGAGCGCAAGATGGAGACGCTGTAGGCCCCTATGCGCTCGTCAAAGTAAACGGAGGCCTCTATGAGGAAGACCTTCCGCAGGTTCTCCATCGTCATCACATCAGTGACCTCGCCCGCCGCCTGGATGCTGCCGTTCTGCATAAGTAGCACCTTGGTGCAGTACCTCGCGGCCAGCGCCAGGTCATGGGTGACGATTATGACGATCAGCCTCTCCATATTGGCAAGAGCCGCTATGAGGTCCATTATCTCCAGCTGATGGTTGACGTCCAGGTGCAGGGTCGGCTCATCGAGAAGAAGCACCTTGGGCTTCTGGGCCAAGGCCCGGGCGATGATCACCCTCTGCCTCTCGCCACCGCTGAGCTGGTCCATCGGTCGGTCGGCGAACTGGACGGTGTTGGTCATGGCCATGGCCTCCATCACGATGTCCATGTCTTTCCTGCTCTCTGACTCGAACCTCCTCAGCTCTGGCAGGCGGCCCATCATAACGATGTCCAATGCGGTGAACGGGAAGTTGATGTTCGCGCTCTGGGGCACTGTCCCCATCCTAGTGGCGAGCTCCTTCCGGGTCAGGGTCTGGCTGTCGACGTCGTCGATCATAACCGTCCCCGCCCGTGGTGTCAGGGAACGGTTCAGGCACTTGAGCAGGGTGGTCTTCCCCGACCCGTTAGGCCCCAGGATCCCTATGATATCCCCCTCCTTGGCCTCCAGCTCTATGCCGGAGATCGCATCGGTGCTCCCGTATCGGAAGCTAAGGCCATGTACAGAGAGCCGCATGCTACCACCCCATGGACTTCTTGCGGGACATGAGCAGGTAGATGAAGAAAGGTGCCCCCATTATCGATGTGATTATCCCCACCGGCAGTTCCGCAGGGGAGATGATGGTTCTGGCCAGAGTGTCTGTGGCGACCATGAACAGGGCCCCCCCGATGATGGATGCGGGCAGAAGGACGCGGTGGTCCGGTCCCACCAATATCCGTAGCACGTGGGGGATGATCAGGCCAACGAAGCCGATGGTGCCGGCCACGGAAACGGCAATGGCGGTGACCAGGGATGCCGCCAGGAGCAAAACCATGCGTACCTGGTTCACGTTGATGCCCAGGTTCCCGGCCTGCTCCTCCCCCACCATGATGGCGTTGAGGTCCCTGGAGAGCGTCATGATGATCGAGCAACCGAGTATCACTGCTGGAATGGAAATGAGGATCTGGTCCCAGGTGGCGTTGTTCAAGCCGCCCATGAGCCAGAAGACCACGCCAGACAGCTTGTCCCCCGCAAAGTACTGCAAGGCCGACACCAGGGCGTTGAACAGGGCCCCGATGGCGATCCCTGCCAGCAGCAGCGTCTCTACGGGCACATACCCACGGCGGTCCCGGGACACGGCGTACACGAGGAAAAGTGTGATGAAGGCAAAGAGGAAGGCCATGGCCGGAATAGCGAACGCCCCGCTGACCCAGGATACTCCCAGGACAAGTGCCAGGGATGCGCCGAACGCCGCGCCGGCGGAGATGCCGATGACAGAAGGAGAGGCCATGGGGTTCCGGAACAGACCCTGCATGGTTGCCCCGGCCACGGCCAGGGATGCGCCCACGACGACCCCCAGCAGCACCCGGGGGAGGCGGAGGTTGAGGATGATGTGCCTGTCCCTCTCGCTTCCCCCGCCGAGCAGTATGGATATCACCTGATCGAAGGGTATGCTCACCACGCCGATGCTCAGGCAGATGATGATGGCAGCGACAAGTACCAGCGAGAGGAACACTATGATAATGGACCATCTTGCGTACTTGGCCCTCTGGAGCTCGGCTATGTCCTCAGCAGCCATCCGCACCTCGATGTTCCTTATCCATTATAGACCATCCTCTGATCGAGACGAAGTAAAAACGGAAGAGGTTTGGAGCGGTCACTGGAATAGTGTTGGGTGGAACCACTTGGCCATGTTCTCCAGGGCCTCGACGACGCTGGGGCTTGTGGTCAGGGTGGTACCGTCGATCCGATAGATCTTGTCGCCCGTCACCGCGTTCACCGTCGATCCCAGGTTGGCCTTCAGGTCATCATTGCTCTTGGTGCTGGCATCCTCAATGATGATGATGTCGGGGTTCTTCTCCACGATGCTCTCCGTAGATGCGACCCAGGTCTTGGTCCCGTTGTTGAAGATGTTCACTCCTCCGGCCATCTCTATGATGTCGTTGGACAGGGTCCCGTTCCCGACGGTCGTCCCCCCGTAAGAGGCAAGCTCCAGGTAGACCTTTGGCCTGTCGCTCTCCGAGATGTTTGCTGTCTTCTCCAGTACGGCCTCTATACGGGCGTTCATGTCGGAGACCATCTCCTGGGCCTTCGCCTTCTCCCCTATCATCTCTCCAAGCCTTTCTATGGTCCCTAGGATGGTGGTCACGTTCTTGGGGTAGAACGCGGCCACGGGGATCCCGGAGCTCTCCATGTTGGTGATGAAGGTGGAATACATGCCGAAGTTCCAAATGACCACCAGATCGGGGTCCTGGGCCAGTATCGATTCCACGCTCAGGGTGCTGACGCCCTGCAGATTGGTGATGTTCTCCGTACCAGTGGTGTTCTCCACCAGCCACATGGACGACTTGTCCACGGCCACGACCTTATCCTTGGCCTCAAGATCGAAGATGATCTCCGTGAATGCCGAACCCAGGGATATGATCCTCTCTGGTGCTCCCGTAAGGTTCACAGATTTGCCTCGGTCGTCCAGGACGGATATGGCGCCCGTGATGCCGTCGTTGGAATTGTCCTTGTTCAGATAAATCATAGCGACCGCTGCGCTGGCCACTACCAGCACGGCCACTACCAATATTGCTGCTATCGCCTTTTTGCTCATGTTAACCCCCTTGTCTAGCCCTCGGCCTTGTAAGGCCGAAGAGCAGGAGCAGATAGGCGTATCGATAAAATAACTTCCTCATAGATGGGGGAAGACGCCCGCCCTTCATCCCCCCAACGGACGGTCCTTGAGCCTGGTTCTCATTTTCAAGGAAAAGGTTCTTGAGCTAAAGGACTATCATCGCAATCATGCGCGTTCTCCTTCGGGGTAAGATCCATCGTGCCGTGGTCACTCAGGCCGACCCTGACTACATCGGGAGCATCACCATAGATAGCTCTCTTTTGGAGGAGGCGGACATATGGCCTGGTGAGAAGGTCCTCATATCGGACGTGAACAACGGAGCACGCTTCGAGACCTACGTTGTGGCCGGCGAGGCGGGATCGGGCACAATATGCGTCAACGGGGCCGCCGCCAGGCTGGTCCGTGTGGGCGACCGCATCATCATCATGGCCTTCGAGCTGGCGGATGCGCCCATAGAGCCGCGTATAGTCCTTGTTGACGAAAAGAACCGGTGGACGGAGACCTTGAGGGCCCCACGGTCCGGTAAGGCATGAGGTCCAGGATGAAGCTCCTAATCTATACTGATGGCGGCTCTCGGGGCAATCCCGGACCCGCTGCCTTCGCGGTGGTGGTCACTGATGAGGCGGGGAAGATCATCAGGGAGTACAGCCGTTACCTGGGCAAGATGACCAACAACGAGGCGGAATACAGCGGGGCCATAGCTGCGCTCAAGGAGGCCGAGGACCTGGGCGCCACCGAGGTGGAGGTCATCAGCGATTCTGAGGTAATGGTGCGTCAGATCAACGGCCAGTACCGGTGCAAGGCCTCTAACCTGCAGCCTTTCCTTAGTGACCTCAGGGAGCGCATGAGCAGGTTCAAGCAGGTGACCTTCCGCAACGTCCGCAGGGAGCATCCCATGGTGGCAAGGGCGGACGAGCTGCTTAATCGGGAGCAGGATATGATGAGGTCCCTGCAGCCACACGGCCGACCCAATCCTTAATTGTGTTCAACACCTCTATACCCTTGGAGCGATGGACATGGTTCAGAAGATAATCGAGATCGTGGGCATATCCTCTTCGAGCTTTGACGATGCCGCCCAGAACGCCATCGAAGTGGCCGCCAAGACCGTGCGCGGGATACGATGGGCCAGGATGGTAGAGACGGAGTGCAAGGTGAAGGATGACAGGATCGTGGAATACCGCGCACTAATGCGAATTTACTTCGATGTGGAGACAGAAGACTGAGCTCGGACCGTAGGTTCCGTATCTGCGCAACAGCACGCCTTGGTTATCTCTATAGATATATTCCTGTAAGGAGATAAGTTTATATAGAAGAGCTTTATTAGATATTTTTGGTGCCCGGGGTCGGCTGCTCAACTCTCCTCCTGAACAGTCGTTTTTCCTCCGAATCCCCACATGCGCCGGTCCCGGGCACTTTTCAATCTACTGTAACTCGGACCTAAGGTCTTCCTTCTTGACCAACCTCTGGTCCCCAGACGACATGTCCCTCACGGCCACGGCCCCCTGGGCCAGTTCCTTCTCTCCCACAATGATTACCTTGCGGGCGTTCAGGGAGGCGGCGTGCTTGAAGTTCTTGGAGAGGCTCCGACCCATGAGGTCTACCTCCGTCGCCACGCCCTCCCTCCGCAGCTGGGCAGCGATCCTGAAGGCGTCCTCCTTCATTGAGGGCGTGACCGGTATCACGAAGGCGTCGATGACATGGGACGGGGCCTGATAGCCCTCCCGCTCCAGCGCCAAGAGCGTTCGGTCGAAGCCTATCCCGAAGCCCGTGGAGAAGGTCCTCTCCCCTCCGAACAGCTCCGTCAGGGAGTAGGACCCGCCGCCGCAGATCTGCTTCTCCGCGCCCAGGACGGGGGCGTCCATCTCGAAAACCATTCCTGTGTAGTAATCGAGGCCACGGACAACGCCTAGGTCCACCTGCACGTTGTCGAACCCGTAGTAGGACAGGATCTTGAAAATCTCCAGGAGGTGATCCCTGACCTCGCCCTCGATCTTGTCCAACACCTCCTTGGGACCCGAGGTCTTGGTGATCTCTATTATCCTCTCCGCCTCATCGGCGGATATTCCGGCCTCGGCCATGCGCGCCGATGCCTCCTCATACTCCTTCTTGTCCAGCTTCTGAAGGATCGGTGCTGCCTGGGCCCCCTCCACCCCAGAGCTGGCCAGAAGCCCCCTGAGGACACCTATGTGACCTATCCGGATGTTGTAGTCCTTGAGCCCCACGCTTCTCATAATGGAAGCTGCCAGGGCGATGACCTCCGCATCGCTCTCCGGCCCGGGGTTCCCTATGAGTTCAGCACCGAACTGGTAGAACTCCCGGAACCTGCCCGACTGCGGACGCTCGTAGCGGAAGCACTGTCCGAAGTAGAACATCTTCAGGGGTCTCGGATAGTTGGTCAGCTCATTGACGAAGAAGCGCATCACCGGCGCTGTAAGCTCCGGGCGCAGGGAGATGTCCCGGCCCCCCTTGTCCGTGAAGGCGTATATCTCCTCCACCACGTTGGGGCCGGACTTGATGGTGAAAAGCTCGGTATGCTCGAAGATCGGTGTCGTAACCTCTCGGAAACCGAACAATGCTGCTTCCCGGCGCATCTTGCTTTCCAGAGAGCGTCTTTTCTCCATCTCCTCAGGACCGAAATCACGGGTCCCCCGGGGCCTCTGAATCATCGCCGCCAACATGTGATGAGGTTATAAAACCATTTTCCTACCGCGCTCCTGGCCTGAAAAGGGAAAGGATTAATCGGCGCTGACCCATGCCATGGTGATGAGCAAGGGCGAGGAAGGTGCGGAGAAAGGTCGGGATGAGGGGTTCGGACCGGCGGGGGGTCCGGTGCTGGTGCCTCGTCCTCCCACGGTCCGGGTCATCATCGTGGCCGAGGCCCCCTCTCCAGGCCTGATACCTATATACAAGGTCAGCAGGACCTTTGACGAGGAATCGGCCAGGAGGATGATTTTCGCGGCGGGGGAGCCCGGAAGGCTTCTGGTCAGGGTCCAGCGCTTCCTCCGTGAGATGTGGGATGCCCAGGAGGAGGAAAAGATGGCCCAGCTGCACAAATTGTTCCGGTACGGCCATCTGATATACCTCAGCCCGTCGCCGCAGGACGAGGGGCGGGAAGGGGGCAGGGACATTGTGAGAGCGGAGGTCGATGCCCTCCTGGAAGAGGGCGTCCAGGGGATTGTGGCCTTGGGGGATGTGGCCAAGAACTGGGTTAGGACCAACTATCCGCCGGAGGGGCTGTTGTTCGTTTTCCTTCCCCAGCCCTCCAACCACGTCTCGAGCTGGTTCCCCTCCTACCTGGAGCGCACGAGCCGGGAACGGGGCACCGACGCCCTGGCCATAAGGGACGCCATGGCCGTGCAGATAGACAAGCTGGTCCGCCTGTGCGCTGACCTTTGAAGGATGTCAACGCAGGACGAAGGTTCTCGGATGGACCAGCTCCCCCGTCAGGATTTGGTAACGGGCCCTATTTCACTCGCCGCCCCGCTTCACCACGATGGTTATGATGTCGCCGTTCATCAGAACGTGGTCCGTGCCTACTGTCTGACCGGGGAACTTGGCGGACCTCCCCCACACCGTGGCATAGCGGAAGTTGCGGCGGAATGACCGGTGGATACGGTCGCACAGGTCCCCCACGGTGGAGCCTCCCATTATGACCATGGGTTCCTTCATGTCCGCCTCTTGACCCTGGGGCTTCAGGAACACGTGGATGAAGTCCAGCTTCTTGTAGATGGCCTCCTTCAGCTCCTCGATGCCGAGGTCCTTGTTGGCGGCAACATAGATGGGGTCCCACCCGCGCATCTTCTCCTTGATCCTCTGGAGGTGCTCCTCGTCCACGAGGTCGATCTTGTTCACCACCGTTACCGAGCGCAGGTAGACCCTGTTGCCAGTTAGGACGTCGATGAGCTGCTCCTCGTCGATGTCCTCGCGTATGATCACCTCGGCGTTCACGTAGCCATACGCGCCCACCATGTCCGAGGCCATCTCCGTGGTGATCTTGGTCAAGGCCACGGTAGGCTTGACATCGATGCCTCCCTTCTCGGTCTTGGTTATGACCACGTTTGGAGGATGGGTGTTCAACCGGATGCCGGTGTTGTAAAGCTCGTTGACCAGGACATCGATGTTCATATCGTACACGTCGATGACGAACAGGATGAGATCCGATGTGCGCACCACGGCCAGGACCTCCCTGCCCCGGCCCTTGCCCCTCGACGCGTCGCGGATCAGGCCTGGCATGTCCAGCACCTGTATCTTGGCGAACTTGTGGTACATTATCCCGGGGATGACGTCCAGGGTGGTGAAGGCGTAAGCGGCCACCTCGCTCTTGGCGCCTGTAAGCTTGTTAAGCAGTGTCGACTTACCCACGCTGGGAAATCCCACCAGGGCGACGGTGGCGTTCCCAGACTTCTTCACGGAGTACCCCTGACCGCCCCCGCCCGAGGCCGCCCGGCGCTTCTCCTGCTCCATCTTGAGGCGGGCGATCTTGGCCTTCAGAAGACCTATGTGGCTTTGGGTCTTCTTGTTGTACTGGGTCTTGAGGATCTCTTCCTCAATCGCCTTGATCTGCTCATCGATGGTAAGCGCCACAAGTTCACCTAATTACCACTTGGGTTCCCGCCTTACTCGCCAATGCCATATGTAAAAGTTCCGGTGTGGTGATTACCGCCCGCTCACCGCCCGACCTCACGAAATCGATCGCCGCCTCCACCTTCGGGCCCATCGACCCCGGCGGGAACTCACCCTCCTCCAGATGCCTCTCGGCCACCTCCGCCGTGACCGTCCCCAGCATCCTCTCCCGGGCGGTGCCGTAACCCACGTACGCGCCCTCGACGTCCGTCAGCATGACCAGCAGATCGTCCTTCAGGCTCTTGGCCAGGCAGGCGGCGGCGAGGTCCTTGTCCACCACCGCCTCCACCCCTTCCAGGCGGCCGTTCCTCCAAGCCACGGGGATTCCCCCTCCCCCCACCGCTATCACCAGGTCGTTGCCGCTGCGCACCAGCCGTCCAATCGCGGGTGCCTCCACTATGGTTACGGGACGGGGAGAGGGCACCACTCTCCTCCAGCCCCCGCGCGATAGGTCCTTGTGGAGATGCCACCCCCTTTCCTTGCTGAGCTTCTCCGCCTCCTCCCGATCGTAGTAAGGGCCTACAGGCTTGCTGGGGTCCTTGAATGCCTCATCCTCCTCGTCCACCACGACGCGGGTGAGGACGCAGGGAACGATGCGATCGCAGCAGGCCTTGCGCAGCGCATCGGTCAGGGCCTGCTGCAGCATGAAGCCGACCAATCCCTGGGACTCGGCCACACATACGTCCAGGGGCATGGGAGGTACCTCTCCCCTGGCCACCTCGTTCTGTATCAGTATGTCTCCCACCTGAGGCCCGTTGCCGTGGGTGAGGGTGATGTTGTACCCTGCCTGCACCATGGACGCGATGTGGCGGCATGTCTCCTCAAGGTTCCTTTGCTGGTTCTCCTTGGTGGCCGGCTGGCCCTTCTTCAGGATGGCGTTCCCACCTATGGCTACCACTGCGTTGGTCATGCTCCCCTTCCTGCTCTGGCTGAGATGAGACTTGCTCGTTCATCGTACATAAACTTTAAACCCCTCAGTATGATGCCAGGGACCAATGTCGACGCAGGACGATCTCAAGAGCAGGTTCTTGAGGTTCAGGGAGAACAAGTATGCCATCTATATCGGCCTGGCCCTGACCTTCATTGTCTGTTCGCTATTGCTCGTGTATTCATCTTACCTTCTCTGCTTCGGCCTCCTGCTTGTCGCTCTGGCCGGATACTACATACCCTACTATTTCGGGATGAGGTCACGCAAGAAGCTTGCGGTCTGGGGCATTATACTGATCCTGCTGCTGGCCTTCCCCTACGCGTTCTCGCTGGTGGAGGGGCAGAAGGCCTCGGCCAACAAACTCATCGCTTCCGAGGACGGCACCCTGATGGACGGCACCGTGGATCCATTCTACGGGGATGCCAGCACCACCCACACCTTCAGCGTGCTGGTCACAAACGGAAGCTACTCCGATGTCCGGGTGGTCATCTATGATTACTGGACAGGCACTCTCGTATCCAACAATACTATGACAGGTACCGCGGTCGACGGGGGCATATTGTACACCTACAGTGGGACCCTCCAGAACCGAACAGAGTACTATTATTACTACATGGCCAACGCCGGAGGGGGCTGGATCACCACCCAGACTGCGAACTACGGCCCCATGCACGTCACCGATGCCGACCTCTACGCGCACTGGCTACCGCTGCTGATGTTCGCCCTCTTGTTGGAGGTGGGGCTGCTCTACTACCTGCTGCTCATCCTGAGCTGGTGGACCGACAAGTCCAAGGCCCGGTTGGCAGAGGTGCAGAAGCAGAGGGCCAGAGGCCTGCCCGCTCCCGGAAGGGAGGGCACGGAGGAGAAGTTCATCTGCTCCGAGTGCGGGGCGGAGGTACCTGCCAGCGCGACCAAGTGTCCTCAGTGCGGGGAGAGGTTCGATGAGTCCAAGGATGAGCCGGCGACCCCGGTGAAGAAGAAGGACGAGTTCGTGTGCACGGAGTGCGGGGCTACCGTGGACGAGAAGGCCAAGACCTGCTGGAACTGCGGAAAGGAGTTCGAGGACTGAGCCCATTTTCGCCGCTCCGCGCTCAAACCTTTTATACCCTATTTCATTGAGGTAATGGGATGGCCTCTACTACAGCTCATAAGCTAGCTAAGAGCCAGAAGGAGATATCTGTCTCCGAGTTCTTCGAAAAGAACCGTCAGATCCTTGGCTTCGATTCGCCTGTAAAATCGCTCATCATGGGCATAAAGGAGGGAGTGGACAACTCCCTGGACGCCTGCGAGGAGGCCCAGATCCTTCCGGACATCGTTGTGAGCATCGACAGGGTGGACCAGAAGGAGTACCGGGTCATGATCGAGGACAATGGGCCGGGGATCGTATCCACGTCCATGCCCAATGTTTTCGGTCGTCTATTGTACGGTTCCCGTTTCCACGCCGTCCGCCAGTCACGTGGACAGCAGGGGATCGGCATCTCCGCCACCATCATGTTCGGCCAGATCACCACCGGGAAAGCGGCCACGGCCCGCTCCAAGGTGGAGGGGGCAGAGGCGGCGAAGGAGATAGACATCATCATCGACACCAAGAAGAACGCTCCGGTGATCCTCCGGGAGGATTTCGTACCCTGGAACGAGAAGGCCCACGGTACGCGGGTAGAGTTCTACATGAACGGGCGGTACGTCACTGGGAAGCAGTCTGTCATCGAGTATCTCAGACAGACGGCTATCGTGAACCCCCATGCCACCTTGACCTTCATAGACCCTGATGGGAAGCGCTTCATTTTCGGCAGGGCAACCGAGCAGATGCCACCTCTGGCCAAGGAGATCAAGCCGCATCCTGACGGCATCGAGCTGGGCACTCTCATGAACATGATCAAGGTCACCAAGGAGAAGAGCCTGGTCAAGTTCCTTCAGAACGATTTCAACAGGATATCGGAGAGGGTGGCCAAGGAGATATGCAACGCTTCGGGGCTGCCGGAGACCACCAAGCCGTCGAACCTATCGCTGGACTCGTCCAAGCAGCTGCTGGAGGGGATCTCCAAGGTCAAGATAATGGCCCCTCAGGTGGACTGCCTCTCCCCCATCGGGGAGAGCCTCATCCGCAAGGGCCTGAAGCACGTACTGGCCGATGTCAAGCCGGAGTTCTATGCTCCGCCGGTGAGCCGAGAGCCCAAGGTCCACACTGGCAACCCCTTCCTGGTGGAGGTGGGTATCGTGTACGGTGGGGACCTTCCGTCGGACCAGCAAGTGCAAATCCTTCGCTTCGCGAACCGCGTCCCCCTGCTGTACCAGCAGGGTGCCTGTGTGGTCACCAAGGCCATCGAGAACACGGACTGGAGGCGCTATGGGCTGGAGCAGAGGGGGGGCTCGGGCATACCTTTCGGACCGGCGATCATATTGGTCCATGTCGCTTCCACCAAGATCCCCTTCACCTCCGAGGCCAAGGAGGCCATAGCCTCCGTGCCCATAATCCAGGAGGAGATCTCCCTGGCTTTGAAGGCCTGCGGGAGGAGCCTCAAGACCCATCTCAACAAGAAGGAGAGAAAGACCAAGACCCGCTCCAAGTTCGAGATCGTACAGGTCATCATCCCCCTCATGGCAGAGAAGACCGCCAAGATAGTGGGCAAGCCCGTTCCCGATCTGAGGGGGACCCTGACCAAGATAATGAACGTGGTGTGGATCGATGATTCGGTGACATACGATAAAGGCCGACACCGGGTCAAGGTGCTGGTCTACAACTACACTCCCAAGCAGCAGAGGTTCCGCATCCACACCGTCCTGCCGAAGGGGAGCCTGGACATGGCATCGTGCAACCTCAAGCCCCTGGAGATCAAGGAGGAGGAGAAAGTGACCTGGGAGCTGCCCCGCATACCATCGACGGCGATGTACGAGGTCAGCTTCGACCTTAAGGGCATGGACCCGGAGGCCTTCTCCGAGACCGAGGTGTTCGTGTCCGGGATCAACCCCGTCGACGTCATGGGGGCCGATCCCCTTCCCGGGGACTGGGACCTTCAGGGTGTGAACTTCACTGAGGTGGAGGCGCCGGCCGTTGTGCAGGCGGCCGAGGATGACGAGGAGGAGCCAGACTACGATGAGTCAGGAGAGGACCTGAATGATGAGCAATAAGCGCAACACCGATGCCATAAAGCGGCTCTACTCCATCTCCGAATCGATCTACAACCAGCTGGACGAGGGTAAGGTCCCCAAGATGGTTCTGCCCCTCCGTACCAAGGCCAACATCAAGTTCGATACCCGCAGCAACGTGTGGAAGTACGGGAACCTGAAAGGGGCCCGCTCCGCCAAGAAGGTGAAGGGCGCGCTGATGCTCCTGCGAACTTCCTACATGCTCGAGCTCATCCAGGAGATGATCGAGACCAACAAGTCGTCCACCCTGAGAGAGGCGTACTACATCTCTGAGGGATGGGGGCGGGCCAAGTTCCACTCCCAGGACGAGTCCAACATGCTCGCCGAGGACCTCGAGATCGTGACCCAGTGCCTTCGCGAGGACTTCAAGCTGCGTCCCGAGGAGGACGGTGCCAGGGTTATCGGGGACATCAACCTGGTGGAGACCGATCGCAAGGGAAAGCAGAAGAAGCTGAACTGCCGCGATGATGTCGGTGATTCCGGTTACGGCATACCATACAACGTAGAAAAGGAGAAGCTCGACCTCAAGGACACCTCCGCCAAGTTCGTGATCGCAATTGAGACCGGGGGTATGTTCGACAGGCTGGTGGAGAACGGGTTCGACGAGAACTTCGATGCCGTTCTGGTCCACCTAAAGGGACAGCCGGCCCGGTCCACCCGCCGTTTCGTGAAGCGGCTGAACGAGGACCTGCATCTGCCGGTGATCGTATTCACCGATGGCGATCCCTGGTCCTTCCGGATCTATGCCTCCATAGCGTACGGGGCGATCAAGACCGCCCACCTCTCTGAGTACCTGGCCACACCGAGCGCGGAGTACATCGGGATCACCGCCTCGGATATCGAGAACTATGATCTGCCTACCGACAAGCTCACGGACATGGACGTGAGGGCGCTCAACGCCGAGCTTAAGGACCCCCGCTTCAACACCGACTTCTGGAAGGGCGAGATCGACCTAATGCTTAAGCTTGGCCGTAAGGCCGAACAGCAGGCTCTGGCAAAGTACGGTCTGAACTTCGTGACGGACACCTACCTGCCGGACAAGCTAAGCGAGTTCGGGCTCATCAGGAAGTGAACTGAGATCCCGAGACCCTTCACTAGGCCATTTTCGCAACCATTGGTCCTGCAAAGCGCTGGTTTCCGATATTGGGTCATGACAAGGCGTCAGGAGCGCGCACAAGAAAGGAATATGAAAATATTGGGGTTCCGTCCCTGATAAGTGCTTGCCGGCTCAGCTGTCGCTTTTCACGACCCTCCTGCCCTTCTCGGTCAGCACGTAAACATTGGTCCCGCTGAAAGAACGAGCACAGGAATCACCGCATCCTGAGCCTCGGCAGCCCAAGCATTTGAGAGAGGAGCAACCACCTCCCTGATCCGTCACCTTCTGGATGAGGCCCTTGTCCTCCAGTATCCTCAGCCTCTGCCGCAGGTCCTCTATCCCCACTCCCAGCCGTTCCGCAATGTCCATCGTTGAACGGCTACCGTTCTTTAGTAACTCCAATGTATCTCTGATCATACTCTATCCTCCATCAACTAGAGCTCCTTTTTACGGTCTTGAACTCCCTGAGCTTGTACCATAAGATCGCCGCACACGGGATCATCATGGGCATAGCCGGTGTGAAGTCGTCCATTGGAACCCAGTCAACGAAATCCTCGCTCATCAGCAAGTATGCCTCCGAGGCATCCGCCAGCAGTGCCAGGAGGGTCACCAGACTTATGGACAGGCCGACCATGCAGCCCACTATAAGGAAGGCCTCTCCATCCATGTCGCTCCTGAACCTCATTACCCCTGTAAGGAATATCGCACCTACCACGATAAGAGCCAAACCCAGCATCAGGTTCCCGTTAGACGAGACGTACGCCGGCCATTCCTCTCCAAGGAAATAGGCCAAGATGCTAAGCCCCCCTAGGGTGAAGAACACTAGACCTAGCACCAAGGACAAACTCGAATCTCCTCTTTTTGAGCTCATTGTATCACCATACCACGTTGCCGATGGTGAAGATCACGAAGGCAACGGCATACGCGACTATCAGGCTGTATATGATCGAGAACGCCGTCCACTTGACGGACCGGGTCTCCTTCCAGATCACCCCGAGCGTGGCGATGCATGGAGTGTAGATGAGGACGAAGGACATTAGACCCAGGGAGGCGGAGGCGCTCATCCCGTTTTGTAAGTTCTCCTCCAGACCTTGCCCCTCCTCGGCGCCGTAAAGCACGCCCAAGGCACCAACGACAACTTCCTTGGCTAGGAAACCGAATACCAGGGCCACAACTATCCTCCAATCAAACCCCAGAGGAGCGAACAGCGGGGCCAGTAAGTGGCCGAGGGAGCCAGCGTAACTTGCCTCGGCGCCGTACTCGACGCCCCAGGGCAGGCTTGCCAGTGCCCAAATCATGACCGCACCTAGGAGGATGACAGTCCCAGCCTTACGGATGTACATTGAGCCTTTTTCCCACATGTGGATGACCGTGCTCTTCGCCGAGGGAACGCGGTATGGGGGAAGTTCCATTATGAACGGGGTGCCCTCGCCCCTGAGCAGCGTCTTCCTCAGGGCCAGTGCGGACACGATCGCCACTGCTATACCCAGCAGGTAGATGACGAAAACAACCGTCCCCGCATCTCTGGGGAAGATGATGCCAGCAAATAGGACGTAGACAGGGAGCCTGGCCGAGCAGGATATGTAAGGGGAGGTGAGGATCGTTATCAGGCGGCTCTTGGGGTCCTCTATGGTCCGAGTGGCCATTATGGCAGGGACATTGCACCCCAGGCCAAGGAGCATAGGAATGAACGATTTCCCATGCAGGCCGATCTTGGACATCAAGCGGTCCATGATGAAGGCGGCCCTTGCCAGATACCCTGTGTCCTCAAGCAGCGACAGCATTATGAACATAATGAATATGTTCGGAACGAACACCAGGACGAAGCCTACGCCGCTTATGATGCCATCGCCTAACAGGGAGGCAAGCCATTCTAGCTGCATGTTCTCGGACACAAACCCAGCCAACCATGAGAAGCTTTGATCGATGGCGTCCATGAACGGTGTCGCCACCACGAAGGTCATCTCAAAGATCCCCCACATCAGGACCAGGAAAATGGGGATGCCGAGATACTTGTTGGTAACAACCTTGTCGATCTCATCGGACAGGGACCTCTTCCCCTCGCCCCTACGGTAGATGCCAGCAAGAACCGAGGATATCTTTTCGTACCTCCGGTCCACGATGGCCATCTCAATATCCTCCCGGTCCACCTTCCTCAGCGAAGCGTGGATCCGCTCGGCGATCTCTTTATCCTTCACCAGGTCGCCGGGTTCGATGAGGCCTTCGATGAGCATGAGACTGGACCATCTTGCGGAGGATGTAATCCCCCCGTACTGCCTCAGATCCCGTTCGATCTCCTGAACTAGAGGCTCGACCTTCTGGCCCAGGTTGACCAGGGGGCGAGCGGTCTTCTCACGGTTGGACGCTACGACTATGGCGCTCAGGAGGTCGTCCAGACCTCTCTTCTCCGTGGCCGAGACTCGCACCGCAGGGGTTCCCAGGAAATCGGAAAGTTTGTTCACATCGAGCGTGTCCCCCCGGGCATCGGCCAAGTCGGACATGTTGAGTGCAAGGACCACCTGCCGCCCCATGTCCAGCAATTGGGTGGTCAGGTACATGTTTCGCTCCAGGTTAGTGGAGTCGATCACCTGCACCACCACATCGATATCGGCGGTGGTTATGAACTCGTTGGCCACCGCCTCGTCCGGGGACCGGGCAGACATGCTGTATATCCCTGGAAGGTCTGTTATATTGATCGTATATTTCCGCCGGAACGTGCAGGTTCCGGTCTTCTTTCCTATGGTTACCCCAGGCCAGTTACCGACATGCTGCCGAGCGCCCGTGAGCGCGTTGAACAAGCTGGTCTTTCCCACGTTAGGGTTACCTATCAATGCAACTCCGATATCCAACATCGCCGTCCCTCAGCAGGTGACCAGGATCTGGTTGGCGAGACTGTTGCTCAGGGCCAGGCGGGTCCCGTTGATCCCGACGATCAGGCCTTGCCCATCCGCTCTGATGACCACCACCTTGGCCTTATCGATGAAGCCCATCTCCCTCAGGCGATTGGCGCACCAGGTCTTCCCCTTGACCGACTGCACCAGACCCTCCTGACCTTCATTGACCATTGACAGGGGCATCTCTTTGGACATCTCAGCCCTCCTTATAGTCCAGCAGCACCGTGGCCGCCTCGCTGTCTCTGAGGGTGATGTGATAGCCTCGAACAAGGAACTCCAAGGGATCGTTCATAGGAGCGCGACAGACCATGGTAACCTCTGCCCCACTGGTCAGGCCCATCTCCGCCATCCTCTGGCGGACCGAGCCTTTTGCCTCGATCCTCCTTATAGTCCCTTTCCTGCCAGGTTCTAGCTTGTTCATGTACAGTTCGACCATCTTATCAACTCATTTAGGTATTCCTAAAATTACTTTAGGATTGCCTAAACTATCATGAAGTATTTAAATTTAGGTATTCCTAAAATCCATCATCTGATTCCTTACTTCATGCCCATGGGTATGAACACCGTGATGGGACGTCCAGTTATATGGGCAATGAATGGCTTGGTCAGAAATAAGTAGGAAAGGGTTTGCAGATCGTTCTTTCTTTGCCAGCGTCCTCAGCAGGAAGCCTCTTTGATCCTTGCCATAACGAAGTCCCTGTCCAGGGTGGACAGGAAGAATCCCAGGCGGGGGCCTTGCTTCTGGTTGCAAAAGATCTTGTAAAGCACCTGGAATCCCCCGCGAGCCCCTATGGGTGCTCCCTTTGCGCATCCATACATGGCATCGTGTATGGCCTCGCCCTTCCACTCCACTCCCTCCATGGCTACATAGAGCTCCCTGAGGAAGCACCTCTCAGACTCAGACAGCTCGCACGAGGGCATGCATTCGCACACCGCGAACTTCACCTCATCGGGCGCAAAGCTGCTGAGCCAGTACTGGACGCATTCAACTCTCTGCTTCAGGATGGCCAGGTCCTCCGGGGACACGGGGTCAGGGACCGCCCCCATCCTGTGGAGCGTGGCCAGGACGCCTTCGAAACCGTCGGTGATCTGCACGAGCGATACCAGGTGCCGGTAGGGCACCTGCAGGGGGAGGCTGGGACGCGCCTTCTCCGGTTGCGACAGCTCGTAGGCGCGCAGCAGGTCCCGGTCCCGTTCCTCGCATACGCCAGAGTAGTACATGCCCTCCACACGGTCGTACTCGTCCACCATGTCCAGTATCCCCAGGCCTGCATCGTAATCGATGTGGCGTGAGGGGTTCACGCGGAGGACGATGTAGTTCATCACCGATGCGGGGGTGATGCGCAGGGCATCGACCCCGGTGACCGTGGACCCAGTGGACTTGTGCATCTGTCCCTTACCCTTCAGCTGGACGAACTCGTAGGGGATGGGGTAAGGAGCTTCGAAATCGAATATCTCCTTGGCGAGCCTCACACCAGTATCATAGGATCCGCCGGCAGCGGCATGGTCCTTCCCGAAAGGTTCGCAGGTGACATCGAACACCTTCCATTTGGCCGCCCACTCGATCCTCCACGGCATCTTGCCGTCAGCCTTACGGATATCAGCCTTTCCGGTGTGCCCACAAGCGCACTGGTAGGTCACATACGGGTGTTCGTACCCGGTGGCCTTGGCATGGGTGAGGCGGCCGCAGCTCTCGCAGCGCGGAGAATATGGGAAGAAGTCCTCGGGAAGGTCCCTCCCGCTGACCTCCTTCAGTATCCTGGCGATGGCGTCCTTCTTGCGTATGGCCGTGTCGATGACCTCTGCGAACCGACCGAGCTCGTACTGCTCGTGGGTCCACAGCACCTCGCAATGTATCCCCAGCTCCTTGATGGAGTCTAGGAACGGCTGGATGTAATGCTGGGCGTAGTTCTTGTGCTCCCCGCAGGGGCAGGGGATGTAGGCCAAGGGCTTCCCCACCTCCGCCTCGTACCTCTCCGGGAGGAAAGGATAACGCTTCCTCAGGGGGTCCCAGGAATCCACAAGGTAGATCATGCGCACATCGGCATCCTTGTCCGAGAGGGCCTTGCGTACCGCCTCAGCGGTGATGGCCTCTCTTAGGGTTCCCACGTGAAGTGTACCTGAGGGGGTGATGCCAGTATTGATGAGGTGCTTCCTGCCTCTTGTCAGCAGGTTGTTGGCCTCTACGTCAGCCCAGTGCATGATATCAGGCAGATGCGAACAGGCAGGGCTTTAATAAACTTATCTTGGGACCGAAGGAGGTTTTATACTGCCTGTGAACAACCGTTAACTAAAATACAAAAGATTTTAACATGCCGTTACCTATGTATCTCTTTATGACGACGATTCCTACAATTAAAAACATCGCAGTTCAACGCGCAAGGCAACTTCAAGCGGAGAGGCCGGGGGCTGTGGTGACCCAGGAGTTGTTGGAGGACCGGGCCATCTTGTCGGTCCAGATGAACAACCGGGTATTGGAAACAGATTTCATCGAGTCACCAAAATCCATTTCTCTCCCCCGAAGAAGTGTGGAGTACTACGACATTTTGGGCCAAGGCATCAAGCTGGGCATTATCGTACCGCGCAAGAAGATGGAAGAGGAGAAGGCCAAGATGAAACGAATAAAAGGGCCCGACCGCATGATTGTTATGGGTTATGATGAGGACCTGGCGGATAGGCCTCTTGTCGTGTAGGTTCCAGTTCAACAAAGTTAAATAGCATCAAGCGTACTCAGTGTTTGATCCCTATGCCAGCGAAGAGCAAGAAGAGCACAGGATTCCAGTCCGCGGCTGGTCTGATTCGTTACTTTGACAATGAGGTAGATAAGGGACCGGTTCTGAAGCCCTGGTTCGTAGTAGGAAGCATCATAGTTCTTGTTGCCATCGTATCACTGGCCAAGTTCATCTGGCCGGTTTGACCCAATTTTTTTAAATTTTCCCCGTGCGTTACCGCACTCCATCATTATTTCTCTCAGGAAGTCGATTCTCTATAAAAAACATTAAATGGGACTTGCATGGTGCAGGGTCGAAGTGGATAATATGACAATGTGGAAAGAACTGCCTGTGGGTAAGGACCCACCTAATCTGATCAACGTTATCGTTGAGACGCCCAAAGGCAGCAAGAACAAATATGAGGTGTCCAAGGAGCATGACGCCATCATACTGGACAGGGTCTTACATTCAAGCGTGGTCTTCCCCCTGGAGTACGGCATGGTTCCCCGTACCTTCTACGAGGACGGCGACGCCATCGATGCTATGGTGGTCATGTCCGAGCCGACCTTCACGGGATGTATCATCGAGGTCCGGCCCATAGGCCTCCTGAGGATGCGGGACGAGAACGGTGCCGATGACAAGGTTCTCTGCGTTGCCGTCAAGGACCCCAGGAACCGGGAGTACCATGACCTGGCAGACCTTCCGACGCACTATCTCGATGAGATCGCAGAGTTCTTCCGCACATACAAGCACCTTGAAGAGGGTAAGAACACCGAGGTCTTGGGATGGGAAGGTAGGAAGTCAGGTATCCAGTGCATCCTGGACGGCATGGCGCTGTTCAAGAAGAGCTTTGAATAAGTTTTTCTAGGTCTGACGTTCAACACCCCTTTCGGGGTGTCCTTTTTTTCCACCCTTGATGGCATAGGTGAATGGTTTCCAGTCACTGGAATGGACGATCCATACGCCAGAATGGATCGCTAACAGGCCTGATCGAGGTTTCGATCTCGACGGTGAACGTTCGATGAGGCGATGCGTGAGGGGGGCCGATATTACTTGTTCGGCGCCCGTCTGAAAGACAGTACCCCTTTTCCTACGAGGATGAAGACCGTCCCCACCGCGGTCATGACCCCGGCGGCCATCATCACGATCTCCGTCATCTGGATACCCTCAGTTCCATGCAGGTCCTGCGAGGAGGTCCCGGGAACAACACTGACCTCGTTGGAGGGGTTGCTTTCAGAGGTGGCGTTGAGGGCGGTGACCACGTAGTAATATGGAACGTCGCTCTCCGCATTCTCATCCGTATAGATCGTCGAGGAGCTCACGTCGTACAAGGTCTCGCTCCCGCTCTGCAGGCCCCTGTAGATGCGGTAACCGAGAATATCCGCGGAGGAGGGATTGGGATCTGCCCAGGTAAGAACGATGTTACCGTTCGTCCTGGCTGCGTTGAGGTCGATTATGGCAAGCGGTTTGGCCACTGGTGCGGAGGTTATCGCGGCCGACAGTGCCCCCTCCCCTACCTGGTTCACGGCCGAGATCTTGTAATAGTAGGTCACGCCGTTCTCGAGGCCGGTGTGAACGTAGCTGCTCCCGGCGACGGGGACCATCTCGTAGCTGCCGTTAGGGATGAGGCTCCAGTATAGACGATATCCTGTGATGGGTGCGCCCCCGTTATCGTACGGCAGGGCCCAAGAAAGGATGATCAGCCCATCACCGGGGTTGGCCTTTAGGTTGACGGGCGGTCCGGGCACGGTCATGGGGATGGCCGATACCTCGTTGGATCTTGTCCCCTCGCCCGTGGCGTTCACGGCGCTGACCTGGTAGAAGTATCTCCTTCCGTTCACCAGATCGATATCGATATGGTTGGTGTTGCTCACCGTCGTCAACAGGGTCTCCCCGCCGGAGGTGGTGGAGGAGTACACCCTGTAGGTGATCTCCGACCCGTCATCAGATACGGCCTCATCCCACTGCAGCTCTATGTGTCCATCGCCGGACGTGGCCGTCAGGCCGGTCACCTTTGATGGTGGCGTCAGGGTGGTCGAGGACATGGCATCGGACATCGCCCCCTCGCCCACGGGGTTGAGTGCGCTGACCCGGTACCAGTATGTGGTGGAGTCCATCAATCCGGTGTCCGTGAACATCAAAGCGGTAGTGCTGACCACGAGCCTGTAAGCTCCGCTCTCTGACGTTGAGCGGTATATCTTGTAGCTGGTTATGCCGGAGCCGCCGTTGAAGGGGGCCTCCCAGCTCAAGGCCGATTGCCTGACGCCAGGCACCGCGGAAACGTTGACGACCTTGGAGGGCACGTTGGCCGGGACCGCTGACAGCGGCCCGTTGGTCTCGCCTTCGAAGAGTGGGTTCACTGCCGATACCCAGTAGTGGTAGGTGACACCATTCTCCAGCCCGTTATCGATGTACTCGGTCCCGTTCACTGCAGCTATCATATCAACCGGCCCGGAGGAGAGAGCGCGGTATATCCGGTACCAGACGAGGTGGCTCCCTCCCAGGTCCGCAGGGGCGCTCCACCTCAAGGTGATGCGGTGCGAGGATGGTGTTATGGTCAATGACTGGGGCTCGCCAGGGGCACGCACCATGGCGGCAGAGGCCATGTTGGCCTGCCCTTCACCGACCATGTTCATGGCCGTAACGTAGTAGATGTAGGTCTCACCGTTCTCTGGATCTGGATCATCATAATCTGTGCCGGTGACCTGAGCGATGGAGACCATGGTCTCAGCGCTGGTCCCACGGTACACGCGGTAAGAGGTTATCTCCGCCCCTCCGTTGGAGGTTGGGGGGGCCCACGACAGGTGCATGTTCACCCCGGTGGGCTGCACCGATAGGTTCACTGGCTTCCCGGGAAGGCCCAGGGTGGTGGCGCTGACCTCGAGGGAGGGCGAGCCCTCGCCCCTCTCGTTGAGCGCGGTTATGCGGTAATAGTAAGTGGTCCCGTCCGACAGACCGCTGTCCAGGAATGTGTAGATGTTACCGACGGAGGCCAAGAAGACCTCCTGACCGGAGGCTACACCGCGGTAGATGGCGTACCCGGTGATGTTTGTACCTCCACTGAACGTAGGCGAGGTCCATGTCAGATTGACCGAGCGCAGACCACCGGTGGCCGTGAGCAAAGGGGCGTCCGGAACGCGTGCGGGCATTATATTTACCTCCTCCGAGGACGAGCCCTCGCCCAGGCTGTTGACCGCCCGGACCATGTATCCATAGACCTGACCGTTCTGCAGGCCGGTATCGACGTAGGGGGAGGGGACGAGGGATGCGGCCAGGCTCCATTCGCCTGAGGTATTTCGATAGATGTTGTAGCCGATGATGGGGGAGCCGCCGTTGTACGAGGGCGCCGACCAGCTCAGCGTGGCAAAGGAGTCCCCGCTCGAGATGATCACGTTCTGAGGTGCTCCCGGTCTATCAAAGGTGCGGGCAGAGACCTCAGAGGAGAGGGGACCATCTCCCTGGCTGTTGATCGCCCGTATCTTGTAATAATATAACATGTTGTCCGGGAGGCCCACGTCCACGTAGACGGTGCCAGGCTCTATGAGCCTAAGTAACGATTCCCCGCCAGAGGCGGAACCGCGGTAGATCTTGTAACCTGTGACGGCAGTGCCGCCATCGCTGGGCGCCGTCCACGTCAGGGTGATGCTCTTGGCCCCGCCGACCGCGGTCAGCTCCGACGGAGCGGATGGGACGCTGAGGGGGGTGGCTGACACGATAGAGGATCTGGGACCCTCGCCTATGGCGGTGACCGTGGAGATGGAATAGTAGTAGGTCACACCATTGGTCAGCTCGGTATGGACGTATGTGGTAGCGTTGGTGAGGGTATCGATGCGGTTGGTGGCCCCGGTGGGGGTCACGCTCCAGTAAACATAATAGCGTGTGATGGTAGATCCGCCGCTGGCAGGAGTGTTCCAGGTCAGGGTCACCTTGGCCGCTGAGCCTGCCGCGGTCACCTGGGAGGGCGCCTCGGGGACGGTCGCCGGCACGACGCTGACGGTGTTGGACCTGGAGCCTTCGCCGGCCCCTGTTACCGCACTGACCTGATAGTAGTAGGTCCTGCCGTTGGTAAGGCCGTTATCCATGAACGAGGTTATGGTGGAGTTGGAGATGAAGATCTCCGTTCCCGGAGTGGTGCCGCGATAGACCCGGTAGTACAGGATGGGGGAGCCCCCGTCCACGGTTGGTGCCAACCACGTGAGTATGGCTGCCTGATCGGCCCTCGAGGCCAGCAGATCGGTGGGCGCGTACGGGGTGGTCAGGGGGGTGGAGGAGACCTCGCCGGACGGCTGTCCGGCACCATTGCTGTTGGACACCCTTACCTTATAGTAGTAGGTCTGCCCGTTGATGAGGTCGGTATCCTTGAAGCTCAGGGAGGCGGTGTTCCATAGGAAAGTCTCCTGGCCGCTCTCGGTCCCGCGGTATATAAGGTAGCCGGTTATGGGGGTGCCCCCGGTGTGGCTGGGGGCCGTCCAGTTGAGGGTCACGGAAGCGTTGCCGGCCACCGCCATCAGGCCGGTGACAGGGCCTGGAACGTCGGCGACCGTCACCGATATCTCCTCCGTGCAGCCACCCTCTCCGAACGCGTTCTCGGCGCTTACCATGTAATAGTACACCCTGCCGATGGTCAGGCCGGTGTCGGTGAATGTGGCAACGGTGGTGTTGGCCAGGAAGATCTCGGTACCGGAGGTGGCACTGCGGTAGATCTTGTACTGGATGATCGGTAGGCCACCATCGTCATAGGGCGCAAGCCAGGTCAGGGTGATGCTGGACACTCCTGACGATCCTTCGAAGGCAGTAGGGACGCCGGGTACTGATAGGGGTGTGGCGGACACTTCGTTGGACATCTCCCCCGGGCCTGCTTCGTTAACCGCGGCAACTTTGTAATAATAGGTCCTGCCGTTGACCAATCCAGTGTTGGTATAGGTGAGGATATCTGCATCCTGGACGGAGTCGAAGTAGGTCTCTGTCCCGGTCGACTCTCCTCTGTAAATGTTATATCCTGTGATGGGGGAGCCATTGTCATTAGGAAGGGTCCATCTTAAGCTTACCATCCCGCTGCCAGTCGATTCGATCTCTAGAACGGGAGCTGAGGGAGCCATATAACCATCTACGGGAGGGATGGCCGCCAGAAGGATGCACCACAGCATCAGAAAGGCGAGTGTACGCTGAACGGTAGGCCTAGAACTCACTTTGATAGCTCCCTTTATCTTGTCAAGCAGCGAAAAGTGGGATATTTGTAGGTATTCGACTGACTATCATCTATGATAGCCGATAAAAACCATGCTGGCCTCTGTCTGACGCTCCTCATTGGGGCTCGGTAGGAAGTGGATGAGCTACCACCCCTGCCTTGGGATGTACCTGAAATCGCAGCATCTCCGCGGCTCCTTGATGAGCCTGCTGGTACCTCTTCATCTGCAAGGTCCCCTCCTCTCCAGAGGGCAGGGACAGCTGCAGCTCGGATTCCAGCCTCAGGGGCAATATTCCCTTCTGACCGTCGTTAACTACCAGGAACACCGCTTTGCCCATGCCGTTCAGGTTCTGGACGAACTCCAGGACCCTGATGCAGATGGCCTCCTCGAACCGATCCCCGAGGAAATCGGACAGGGAATCGATGATCAGGACGTCGGAGGTCTGCAGCTGCTCCGAGCCCATCAGCTTGTCCAGGAGGCCGTCGCGGGTCCCTCTGCCCTCGATGAGCGGATAGACCGGAACGCACAGTAGGCGGTGGTCCGGGAGATATGTCGCGATGCGTTCATCCCTCCCGAACATCTCCATGACCAGGTCCTGGACGGATTGGGAGGTGGTGACGTAGGTGACCGATCGACCGTTCTCCAGTATGCCTAGGCTGATCTGTTGCATCAGCTCCCGGGCCTTCTTGCCTTTCTCCCCCTCCACCAGCACCAGCGCGCCACCGGATATGGATTCCATCGGCCCATCCAGGATAAGAGGTACGTCCTCCACCTGCAGAGTGGTTGATCCAACGACGTTGGACTCTTCCAACGTCCCTGAGCCATCATCAAGAGCCTCCAGGCTGGGCGGGGTACCTGCCAAAGGCTCGACACTGGTGATCTCCTCCTCCATCGGCGAGAGAGTGTCGGGAAGTCCTGGCTCTTCCGGGGAGGTGGCCGTCGAAAGGTCAGTCAGAGGAAGGTCCTCAGCCACATCCTCAGGTCCCGCGGTCTTGACAGGATCAAAATCCAGATCAGGAAGGTCCAACTCCGCCTCCACATCTGGAAGACTTTCGGCCACCACATCCGCGACCGCTCCCGCGGTATCGGCCTCCGAGCGGGGCAGCTCTATGCTCACTGTAGGAAGGAACAGGTTTCTATCGAAGAGGACGATCCTGCGGTCCTCCCAGAGGACCATCTTCCGCTCTTCTTTACCCAATACGTCCGCTCTTTCAACGCCTTTCCGACGTCGATTAGGGAAGGCGACATCGATCTTCGGCAGTAGTACTAGCACCACGGTAGCTAGGAGCGAGCGCCGAAGCTCGCGGCCGGAGATGGCCCGGCCTTCGCTCGGGGACGATAGCATCTGCCGACCATTTATCGAGGTGTTTAAATCCTTGTTGTTTTCGGAATCAGGAACGCTATTTACGCAAAACCATGATGAAAACTGCCCTGATAATGGAACGCCCTTCCGTTCTGGCACCCCATGCCGATATTGTATTAGTAACTTGGTTCGTCCATTTTTAATATCTTCAGATCAGATAATCAACCATGGCCGGATTGTTCGATACTGCAATAGGTTTCCTTGCTGCACTGATAGTCAGCACGCTGGTTATCTTCATTGTGACCAAGCTGACCGGGGAAAAGGAAGGATTGGTCACCGCCCTTATCGCAGCGATAGTGGGGACAGTGATCTATACATTGGTGTACTGGATCCTTGGGAACGGCTTACTGGCAGCACTCGTGGGAGGCTTCGTATGGTTGCTGGCGCTAAAGGCCCTGTACAAGATCGGTTGGCTAAAGGCCCTACTGATTGCGATCATCGTGTGGATACTGGCAGCGTTAGTTGGATTCGTCCTTCCGACGCTAACGGGGCCGTTCTGAGAAGCGCGCGTTCACAGCGACGTCCGTAGCCTACAACGTAGGAAAAACGGGGTCCCTGGCCGTCCATCATTGAGCCCCATCGGCTACACCTAGTACAAAGGGGTCGACGGCAGGCTATCAGCTGATGGCGGCCTGCACCTAGCACTCGGGCCAGGGAATTACTCCCCTCCTCCGGTGAGGACAGCACCGGCAGCAAATATGGGATAGTATCAGGTCAGCTCGACAACGAGCGACTCCGTTCCCCAGTATTCTAGCATGGTGAGGGTACTACCGGCGACGATCTCGAACGGCATGCGGAATGTAGCCGTGCTCCCTGCAGGGATCTCTTCCGGAACCTCGCTAGCGACATTGGCACTGATGGTGTTCATAAGCTCGTCAGAGGTGTAAAGGTTCCAGATCCCGGAGGTGAGGCTGAGCCCTTCCTCGAGGTTGTTGGTGACGCTAACGTTCAGGATCACGTACTGATTGCCCTCTGAGGGATCAGCATAGATCTCCAGAGGCGAACTTTCCGATCCGTTCACGAACATGATCTCGTTGACAACTATGGCCATCTGAGAGTTGGCTGCTTGGTGCACTGTCGTGTTTTCCGTTACATCAATGGTCTCAACGTTTCCTTCATCATCAGAGCTATCGTTGACATCAACGACATTTCTCTCTTTCCCGTTCAAAGTCGCCGCGGCCACAATGATGATCGCCGCGGCAGCAAAAACCCCTATGATCAGGAGGACCTTTTTGGTTATTGCCATGGTTCCATCCTCGAATCAGGCAGCCCTTAAGGGCATATAATATTAACTTCTGGAGGAGATCTCGAAGAATAGAAGTTTGTTGGAGAGGTATGAACCAGGCACTATCCTTTACATGTCACACCATATGGCTGACATCGACTAACGACTGAAGATCTCTTCTCTTTTATTGGTCATCATACATAATTCGATGAATTGGAGTTCAAGGTCTAGGATGTCCGGTATGCTCCAGGAGGGATGCTGATGAGCAAACGTGCTCCTTTGCCTGGAGTGCCGTCCTCCTCTATGCCTATGCCGGTCACATTCAAAATTTTCCCGATCAGGTATAGCCCGTGTACCCGCTCGTCCGTGGGGTCGCGCTTGAAAATGGATTCTTTCTTGTCCGCGGATATGCCCTTTCCATTGTCCTCCCAGATGAGCTTAAGGACATCCCCATCCCAGCACTGACGAACGCTGATTCGGTCCACGCCGGTCCCGTGCTTCTCGGCATTGTCCATGAGGTTGAAGAAGACCTTGGGAAAGAGAGGGTCAGCAAGGATGGACAGACCATTCACATCGGACCTTATCGGTATGCGGGGGTTGCTCAATCTCTCAATGATGGGGGTGAGCTGCTGCCATTCTGGTTCCTTAACAGCAACCCTGGTATAGTCCTTGGAGAGTTCGAGCGTCCTAGAGATGATATTGATCGAACGCTCCATACGCGATAGCCATTCCTTGCCCTTAGCATCCAGGGGTTGATCTTTCAGCAACGTCAAGGAGCCGTTCAGGACCATCAACTGGTTGGTCACATCATGATATGTTATCCCCACCATGGTATGAAGCTTGTCGTTAATGGACATTATCCCAGTGTTAGCACTCTCCAAACGCCGATTGGTGTCCTGGAGGTCCTTGGTCCGCTCTCTTATGGTTTCTTCCAGCTCATTGTAGTACTTTGACAAGGCTTCGTCGTCACGCCGCCTCTCGATCTCATGAGAGGTCCTCAGGGCCACGAACTGCAGGACGCTCTTGGCGAGATCAACATCCTTGAAGGGCTTGTTCCCCATGATGGCGATCAGGCCAATGGGCTCCCTTTGGAGTCCCAAAGAGGTATGCCTATGTAGGAGTCCACTTTCATCTGTACCAAGAGGTCATCTTCTGGGAAGAGCGCCTGGACGCCAGAGTTGTAAACACATAGTTTCTTATCCATCACATTCTCACAGGGGGTGGTTGCCAGATCGTACTCGATATTATGAACGATAGCCCCGTTGGCATAAAGTCCGATGGTCTTGGCTCTCGTCCCCGAGGGCATGAGCTCATCGACGAGGGCGTATTCCACATCCAATGACCTTCCTAGGAAATCAACAAAAGGGAATTGAGGTATGATTTGCCAGATTCTGCCCAACCCTGCTGGGCAATGAAATACAATGTATCCCTCAACAATTCGTCCTTGGAGATTGTTGATGTCATATTGGATTCTGAATCACCATACATGATATTTCTTATAAAAAAATTGAAAAATGGTATTCAAGGACCGATCCATATGGATCATTTTAACCTAACCTTGAGCTATCGGTCGGCATCTAACAAGCATAAATATTTTTATAAAAATAACATTCAATAAAAAAAGGAGAGGCAGGGTCAGAGGCTCATACCTAACGACCTGGCCTCCTTCAACAGGTCAGTACGCATTCTGGCCGTTGAAGGGTTTTCGCCGCTATCCAGATGGATCTCGCCCTTGATCTGGAAGCCATACATCTTCAGCACCATGTCGAATTCTTTGAAGACCGGCCTGAACATATTGGCATCGGGGTTTCCCTGGCTGGTGATCACCACGGCCTTCTTCCCTGGCGTCAGTCTGACCTTGAAATCGGAGCCCAAGAACATGTACATCCTATCGATGAAGGTGCGGAATTGGCTGCAGAACTGCCAAAAGTAGATCGGCGAACCGAACACCACAGCGTCCGCTCCCTCCATTTCATCCATGAGGGCGGTGATGTCATCGTGCTGCTTACAGCGACCGCTCTTCTTGCAGAACATGCATGCCTGGCATCCGGAAAACTTCATCTCATTAAGGCTGAACTTTTCGACCTGGTGGCCTGCCTCCGAGGCCCCGTCGAGCACTTCCTGCACAAGCGTGTCCACATTACCGCCCTTGCGAGGGCTTGCCATGATACCGATCACTTTCATATTATCCAGACATAAATATCCGTCACTGTACTTTAATGCGTTACACTTCATTTTTGCAGCTGACAATCGACAATATAGGGAGCGTTCATGCAGGAGCGAGAGGCAGCGTTGATTCCTCCGAGATCACCTCCTTTTCCGATCATCGGCGATCTGGAATGTTTCGCCAGCCGTTTGTTAGAACAAAGTTGGATTCACTTTAGACGCATACGGCCATTAAGATAATTTTGTATCTTCTATCATCCCTTAAATGCCATAGGTGGATGAGAGCAATGGCCTCCGACTTTATTGAAGGCTCTGAGGGAGTGACACCTTGTATCGAGCTGGCTGTCTCCTCTCGATCAGAGAGCTTGCTCGTGGTATATAGGCAGATGAACAGACGGAATCGTGGATAACTCCTCAATAATGATCAATGGGCCGTAGGGCTGCCCCAGGATAGGACGCTCGTTCGCGTGTCATGTAATAATATGGCAAGGTGGGCTATTCTCCGGAAAGTATTAAGAAAGGCCAATGATAATTAGAGGTCCGTGACTCCTGGCAAGTTGTGTTCCGCCCTAGTGCTACTATTGTGTACACTATTGATCATGACAGTATTGCCTACCGGAATAACTGCGGCCGAGACGCCTGCAGAGACGACGTTCATCAGCGAGGGAGCCGAACAGAGTACCTTCGATGAATGGAACGCCCAATGGGACAAGAGGGATAACAATCCTGAGTCCAGTCTAGATACGTGGTGTCGTACCACGCATACAGCCCACAGTGGAAGTTTTTCTATATATTGTGCGAAGAGCGGATATAACACTCACTACCTCAACGGAACCGGCGTGCAGCCTCTGAACGCTGACATCCTGAGCAATGGCGGTGGTGGAAACCCAGCGAACCTAGTAATGCGCTACGATACTGACATGGACGCGGTCATGCGCAAGTACGTGTCAGGAGCGATGTACTACAACAACATAACCATGACCTTCTGGTTCTACTCTGATACTGGATTATCGGATGCGAGGCAGCCCGACACAGGAGCGGCCGTCGGATATGATTTCCTCAATGCTTTCTACCTAACGGGCAGCAACACCAGCCTGACCAAGCATGTCGTGTGGACCTGCACACAGGAGCAGGCCCTCTCAAAAGCCTGGCACCAGGTGACGCTGACGCTGCCCAACACCCTTACGTGGGTCGGCTTCGAGTTCGTCTCCGGAGATACGCCTCCAGAGGATGGGGACCCGGTTGAGGCCTTCATCTCCTACGGGGTGCACAACAACCCGCAGTTCGAGACCGCCATGAAGGAAGGTGTCTACCTGGACGATATCACCGTGGTCGGCACCGATCCCGTGACGGCGGTCCCCCTCGTCACCTCTGTGGGTGCGCTCAGCCCCTACCAGACCACGAGCTCTTTCCCTGTTCCCTTCGTGGACAATGATCCTCTTCGTCTCACCATGGACTGGGTCTATCTGTGGTACCGGGTCAACGGCACTGGTAACTGGATCAAGTACACCACGGTGGCAAAGCCGTTCGGTGCCTTCGTCACCAGCCCCATCATGTTCGAGGCCACCCAGGATGGGACGTACGAGTTCTTCACCCAGGGTAAGGAGATCAGCAACTGGACCGAGGTGAAGCGGAATGCCGCAGATGCCACCACTATAGTCGATACGGTTCTTCCGTCTACCACGATACAACTGTCCGGGGACCTGAGCGGGGGGCAGTACAAGGGCGCAGCAGCGTTCACGCTGACCTCCACTGATGGCGTTTCCGGAGTGAACCAGACCCTGTACCGCATCGATGGTGGAGCGTGGAGCGTCTATTCCAGGTCCGTAGGGATCGCCACAACCGGAACTCACACCGTGGAGTACTACGCCACGGACAAAGCTGGCAACTCCGAGGCCATACGTGAGGAGGTGTTCGCCATCTCCTCCGGTCAGCCAGGGATCGTGTTCCAGAACACTGATACGCCCTTCACGGGCAACAATGTGACCGTGGGTTTCACGGTCGCCGGTGAGGGCAGCATCGTAAAGCTCGAATATTCCCTCGATGGCGGCAACTACATTGAGCTGGACCCCAACGCAACATCAGTGACCTTTTCGGGCTTGAGCGAGGGAGACCACACCCTGGCGATCAAGGCCACCAACGACGCGGATGCCGTTCTGACAGGAGAAACCACCTTCAAGGTGGGTGCCTCCAGCACCGACGACCTTGGTTCCCTGCTGGGGAACCCCTTGGTGCTCGGTGGTATCGCGGCAGCGGTGGTGGCAGCTGTTGTCGGTGGCGTCTGGTTCATGAGACGCAAGAAGTAAAGGGTGCACTGGCGCCCTCTTTTCCCCATTTTTTATCTTTCCATTCTTAACCCTTACCCGAGATCGCTGAGGAGCATCCAGGAGAAACGTCCTTGTCAAATTTCATATCTTAGAAATAAAATGAGATAGGCAGTGGGTATAGACACATTATGGCGCCATAACTACAGGACGCCTCAACCTTTTGCTTTCCCTCTCCTCCATAGAATAACCCCTGTCAATGCGGCCGCACCTGCGATGACCACACCTGCCAAGGGTAAGATGTCATCTGCCGGTGATGGCGTAGGCGTTACGGTGGCACCGTTCACAGGCCCGGATGTCGAGCCTGCACCCAGATCGTTGGTGGCCACGACCGTATAGTAGTAGGTGACCCCCTCCTGGACCTGGGTGTCCACATACGAGGTGTTGTCCACGGTGGCGAGGTAATCCAGGGTGGAATCGTTCATCCCGCGGAATATCTGATATCCGGTGATAGGAGAGCCTCCGTCATCGGCAGGGGCCTCCCAATGCAGCAGGATTTGGTCATCGTCGTTTGTCAACGTGAGGTTGGTCGGCGCCGAGGGAGTCCTCACAATGGTGATGTTCACGATGGGGCTCCTCTCCCCCTCCCCTTCCCTGTTGAAGGCGCTCACCTGGTAGTAGTATGTCGTTCCCTCCGCCGTACCCATATCCATGAAGGACGTTCCCTCAACGATCGCCAGGGCCGTCATCGACGTGAAGCTTGTCCCGCGGTAGAGATCGTATGCCAGGATGTCCGCGCTCCCATTGTCCACCGGTGGAGACCATGAGATGTTGGCATATCCCTGCTGAGGGGTGACGGTGACGTTCTGTGGGGGACCAGGCCTGGTGATAACCTGTGGTGTGAAGCTGCCGTAGAATATCTCGTTCGTCGGTGTCCGCTGATAGGTGATGTGCACCTTACCATCAGGACCTATGATGATCGGGCCGCTACTGAGAACACCGACCTCCGTGTGCTCAATCACGTGGGTGGTCCACGAACCATCGGAGTTGGTTGCATACATCAGGTCCCCGTACGGATAGTTGAAGCCGATGTGCACGTCCCCAGATGGGCCCACGGCGATCTCGCAGTTGCCCACATCACCGCTCTGATCGATAGTATGGGATGTCCACGCGCCCTCCGCATTGGTGGTGTACTTGAGATCACCATCAACATCGTCCACATAGACCACGTGAGCCTTATCGTCAGGACCGGCAGCGATCTGATAGTTGCTGGCCATGCCATTGCCGAGGATGGGCTCACTGTACCATTGGTCACCCTTGGTGGTGGCATACTTGAACATATTGTTCGATCCTATGTAGCACATGTGAACGTTCTCATTATCGCCAGGCGTGAGAGCGAGGGAGTAGCTGGAAGCGCCCTCGTCGATGATCTGTTTGCTCCAAGCACCCCCCGCGCTGGTGGCGCTCATCAGGAGACCATTGGTGTCATCGGAGTAAACGATTCCCACCTGGTCCTTGCCCCTAACGAAAATCTGGCCATTGCTGGTATGCACGTCGCTAACTATAGTGAAGCCGGTCCAGGAACCCCCGGTTTTCGTAAAGTAGGCAAGGTCGCCAGATGCCGTGTGGTAGCAGATGTGGACGTACCCCTGGCCATCGACCGCCAACTGAGGGGCGGCCATCTCCCAGCCGGTCGCCAACACCTCACTGCTCCACGTACCTCCAGCGTTGGTAGTGTAAACGAGCTCGATCGTATCATCCATGTAGTTATAGCGCAGATAGCAGAGGTTCAGGCTATCCTGCGGCCCCAGGGCGAGATCGAAGCCCTCCCAGAAGGAGTCCACCCAACCGGTCCGCCATGTACTGCCCTCTTTGACCGAGTAATAGATATTGCTGGAATCATGGTACATTATGTGTGGGCGGTTCTCGGAATCGACGACCATGTTATAGATCCAGAAGCTGGCCCCTTCACTGACCTGCTGCAGGTCGGCGTCGAACGTGACGGTAGCCAGGCTGGTACCGGCTGCGAACATGACCACCGCCAAGCCAACTGGGACCATCAAGACCATTGCCCTTGCTACCGAGGAGCATACTCCTCCGTTCTTCATCATACACCCACTTCCTGATCGATCTCACGGGCGAACAACGGCCCATCTCTAATCTGCCGATACTTGACGTTATGATAAATTGTTTTATTGATTCCGTAACAACCTTCTTGATTCCTTAACAACCACCTGAGAGCTTACATCCAGTTATGTTCCATCATATGGTGCAGAACCTTCCTAGGCGGTACCCCATCGCTGTTTGTGAGAAGAAGGTAAAAATAGTTTGGTATTGCCGGAACCATCGACCGATTGCAGCTTTTAAAACGCCCTTCAAAGTATGAAAGGCTCCGTTGGTTGTTCAAGCTTTACGCCTATTGTTTATGATCCGGCGGCGGTTCGCACCTGCCCAGAAAACTCATTTAGTGCGCGCCCTGGAGAGAAATAAGACTTCTGGACCATGCTGCGGTAGGTTTTGGTCTATCGGTGAGAAAAGAAAAAAAGTATGATCGTGCGAGGGTTTCGAGAAGGGGGGTTGAGAGGGGGTGAGCCCTCTAAAGGGTTTTACTGGGTCTCCTTTCTGCTCCCTTTTATGTCCCTATCCTCTACGACCGCTTTGGCCTTCATCTCATCCTGCTCGGGGTTGACGGTGTAACCCTTCAGGAACGGTGCTACCAGGACGATCAGCAGAACGATCGCCCCGCCGACCATGAAGGCGAAGTCTATGCTGCTGGCGAACGATGTCAGGATCTGGACCGCGTACTCCGGCATCATTGACAGGTAGGCGAGCACATCGGTGTTGTGGGGCACTATGGAGTACACTCCCTCGGCCAGGTTCCTCCTTAGCTCATCGTCCAATCTCAGGTTGATGAGGAAGGAGAAGACGCCGGTGGCCACCGTCCCTCCGATCGCCCGGAAGAGGTTGACGCTCGACGTCGTCATCCCCATCTCCTCGGGCTTTGCGCTGTTCTGGACCGCCACCATCAGAACGGACATAACGCACCCTAGGCCGAGGCCCAGAAGGAACATGTATGCGGCGAGAAGCCAAACGCTGTCCCCCAGACCAAGGGTGGACATGAGCATCATGGCCATGCATGCGATCACGGGTCCGATGATGACCCAGGGCCTATACCCGGTCCTCTGCACGTACCTTCCGCTGCACATGGCGGTGATCATCAGGCCCGCGACCATGGCTATGGTAAGGTATCCCGCCTCTCGGGACGTCAGGCCGAAGATGAATATGCTGAACATGGACAGGTAGGCCAGAGCGCCGGTCAGGGCCAGGCCGAACACGAGCATGCTGAATGCACCGCACACGAACGTCCTGTTCTTGAACAGTCGAGGGGCGATCACAGGGTCCTCGGCCCTGTACTCCACCAGGATAAAAAGCCCCAGCAGGGCCGCTGCCACCGCCACCATTATGCCTGATTCCGTGCTGATCCAGTCGAAATCGTTGCCTGCCCATGAGAAGAAGAGGAGCAGGTCCAGGAGGAACAGCCCCAGGACCGACATGCCGAGGTAATGGATCCTCTTGCGGTGCAAGACCTCCATCGAGGGGAACTGCCTGGCTGTGAAGAATAGAGCTAAGGATACGAGCGGAACATTAAGGTAGAACACCCAGTGCCAGCTGATGTAATCGGTGATGAAACCACCGATGACCGGGCCAAGGGCGGTGCCGAGACCAAACACCGCGCCCATGACGCCCTGCATCTTGCCCCTCTCCACGGGGGAGTAGAGGTCTGCTATGGCGGCGGTGGCCACGGGTATGAGGATACCTCCGCCGGCGCCCTGGACCGCTCGGCATATGATGAACATCTCTATGCTGTTGGACAATCCTGCGGCTATGGAGCCGCCCAGGAACATGGCCATTCCCAGCAGGAAGAAGGGCTTCCTACCGTAGAGGTCGGACAGCTTGCCGCCTATGGGTATGGCGATGGTCTCGCAAAGCATGTACGCTGTGAACATCCAGCTGTAAAGGCTGAGACCGCCCAGGTCCGCGGCGATGATGGTGCCGCAGGTGGACACTATGGTTCCGTCCAGGCATGCGGCCAGCATTCCCAGCATCAGACCAACCATGATCAGGCGGCGATGCTTTGGGTCGATGGTCGACCAATTGATAGAGCTATTGAGTTTCAATCACTAACCTCCAAGTTAGCGCTGTCGTCTCAAGTCGAAGCGGTATTTAAGTCTTGTTGATAAGTCAAGTCAAATCGATATTAATACGATGAACGACATTCAAGATGTGATAGAATGAGAAACAGGGACCTGTTCATCTCCCCCAAGAAGATGAGATCCTTCATGGATGCTCAAGTGAACAAGATGCTGAAGGGCAAGGACTTCAAAGCATCACAGATACCGTTCATAATGGAGATTGGCAATAACGAAGGCGTTTCCATGAAGGACCTGTGCATGCTAACAGGTGCCGATAAGGGACTGACCACCCGGGTGGTGAAGGCCCTAATTCAGAACAGCTTTGTAGAGAACAGGAGCGAGTCCAGCAGGACATATGAACTGTTCCTTACAGAGAGAGGAAGAGAGGCCTACCTTTTTTCCGAAGCAGCTATGGAGAAGATGCTTGGTCTTCTCTTAGAGTGCCTGGACGAGAAGGACATCGAGGACATCCGAAGGGTCTCCGCGAAGCTGGACAAGAGACTGGATGAACTCTACAAATATTGATGGCCGATATAGGTCCCGAACCGAGCGGCAAGGATAGAGAGTTGTTAGGACATCATCCCTCGGTGGCCATCAAACCTCGAAGACCTTTCCTGTTCCCAGCTCGTCGTAATCGTTCTTCAAGACCTGCCTCAGTATGGCGGATGCCTTCTTTCCGGTGCAGTGCCCGCTCACCACGCGTTGACAGCCCAGCTCCTTGAACCGCTTTGCCATGTGTTCTACATCTGATGGAGAGCCAGCCAATCCCTTGGTGACAGGGTTGCTGACGGCATGGAACCCGCCCATGACCGCCTTGATGGGCTCATCAGGCCACTTCGCCTTGGCTGCTTGGACCATGTTCAGGACCCCCAGGTGGCCGCAGCCGGTCAGGACGGAGATGCCGTCGGGCTCCTTGACTACAAGGGTCAGCTCATGCGTGAACTTGTCCGGAACGAGTTTTTCCCCTTTCCTTACCTTGATGTTCCTCTCAACGTAGACCAGCGGCTCGGTGGCAGGGATCGATGTGAGGGCAAAGAAGCCTGGTGCAACCTCAGTATCCTCGCTCAGCCATCTCAGCCTAGGTTCATTGGCCTTGAGAACGTTCTTGTCCAGACCGATGTACCGCCTTATGAGGGGCATCGTGTAAAAATGGTCCCCGTCGGCGGTCGTCCTTAGATAGAGGGGTGCATCCTCATTGGCCGCAAAGAACGCCCCCAGGCCACCTCCGTGATCGTAGTGGCCATGCGATAGAACTGCGGCCTCCACATCGCGGAGATCGATGTCGAGCTTCTGCGCATTTGCAGCGAAAGCCGGTGTGCTTCCAGTATCGAACAATATTTTCTTACCGTTCGCCTCGAGATGGAGGGATAACCCCCACTCGTTCGTTAGGCCTGAAAGCCCTTCAGAGTTGTCGATGAGCGTGGTTATGTGCATGATAATAAATGAATTCTAAATTGTTATAAAACTTTACAATGCACCGCTCTGTTGCCAGCCTGAAGACCTTCAGATGGCCGGAACGGCGATACCTTTCTATTCATTCATGGTCTGGCTTAGCTGAGGGGGCAGGACGAAATATATCAATCGTTCATTGCGTTTATATACTATCAAAACATCACTTGATATATCAATCCGACCCGTCGGTTGCCTCCCTATTGCCTATATCGAGAAGGCAGAATGACGCCTGGGTGGCCCGTAGGGTCGAATTGGTAAACAGCATGCCAGGGGCGCCTCGCCTACGAAAACCTCCCCTATTGACTTGGTTTAGGCATAAGAGAACGAGACCCGACTTTACACCCACATCGAGGGCGGGGCGCCTCCTTTTTTTCAACTGAAGTGAATGATAACTTCTATTATGCCAGTATCAGATATTTTCTTCTTTTTTCAGGGTGTGATACTTCTGCCGGGATTCACCGAACGTATGTCTGACCTGACCGTCATTTCGGGAATCTAGCTATCCCTGACCGAAAGCGCTGGCACCCAGGTGCTGCTCACCACTCTTAACGTCTCGGAGCAGGTAATGGACTACCCACTGGGTTTTTCTAAGTTTTTTAAAAAGTCCCATGACTCGCATCCACCCCAGCTTCCTTTCTCGGTCGTCGAAGTATGTCCATTCGTCGAGAAGCTCTATGCCCTCGTGCCATTTCTCGAAATCGCGTCCTTCGTCGATGCCAAAATGAAAGGTCACCTCCTCACCTAGACGATGGTCCCTCTGGAACTTTCTCCTCCAAATC
>JADFDJ010000007.1 GCA_018262895.1 Methanomassiliicoccus sp.
TGAGCGATAATATCCAGGGAAAGGAGTCAGGTGCAAAGATATTTATCTACATTGTATAATTTTCGCACGATTCTTATGGGATTGAACCGGGAAGCGTTGGAGGGTGGAGTGCATCTGGCCCACGTCCGCGCGACCAAGAAGAAGCTCATGCTGGTCCAGGTCACCATCGTCCTGCTGGCGGTCATAATGCTGACGGCGCTGGGCGGGGAGATCCAGGTGAAGCCTTTCTACTTCAACATCGGTTCCATCCTTTACTTCATAATCCTGATGGCCCTCATCGTGGGCGTGGAGGGGTTCTTCTTCCGCTACCTGGAGCTGAAGCACATGAAGAGCCAGAGCGCCAAGTCCTACATGCTCAAGACCTCCATCTACCGCAGCCTGATCATCATCGCCATCTCCGGCGCCGTCCTCATCATCGTAGTGGCGCCGTTCCTGGCAAACGCCGTGGCCAACTTCTCCAGCGAGACGGGCACCACCACCACGGCCGCTCCTTTCAACAACCGTGACCCCCTGGGCCTCACCACCGTGGACCACATATGGTTGGAGAGCGCCGCGCAGGCCGAGGTCATCATCATCTCCGATGCCAACTACCAGACGTACAAGGGTGACGCCGAGCAGCTGCGGCAGTACGCCGTCATGACCACCAAGGAGTCTTCCGCGGGGGTGGAGCTGCAGTTCCCCCAGACGCCCTTCGGAATGTACTACATCGTCGTGGACCCCGATAACCCCATGGAGGTATCCTACACCGTCCACCGGACGCCCTCGCCGACCTTCGTGGCCTTCGTCACCCTGTTCGCGTTAGCGTTCATCGCCGCCTACGCAGGATGGGTCGCCTTCGCCTTCCAGACCCGGAAGCAGTTCACCAAGGGCGCCATCTACAAGTGAAGGGCACAGCAGCTGGGAACGTTCTCCACGAGGTATCCTTTATCAAGAGCCCACTGCACCGTCCGCGGGGAAGGGTTGACCACCCCCGCGGCCCCGTCCTCTATCGCCTCCGCCTCCGCCTCCCACTGGCCCCGGGGGCGCATGCAGCCCAGGAGGACGGGGGCGGTAACGGTGGCGACCGCCCTGCGCACGGCCCGGGATAACCTCTCGCGGGGGACGGCCCTGCTTTCCCAAGGCGTCCCCCTGGTCCCCATCAGGCCCAGGACAATGAGCGCATGGACCCTGTACGAGGGGATGAGCTCCAATGTCTCCTCCTCCCCTTCCTCCGACTGCAGGCCCACGCACACATGGGGGACCAGCCGTTCCGTCGGTTCCAGGAGCCCCATGGTGCGGCGGTAGTCGCGTGGGGATGCCTGGAGATGCAGGGTGCCCGATATGGTCAAGGGGTCCTGCACGACATCGACGGAGAAAGCCTCTGCCCCGCTAGAGATGATCGCCGCCGCGTCCATCTCGTCCAGGAGGCCGGGATGGATGTTAACCTCCAGCCCGGTGCTGGCCCTGATGCGGCGGACGGAGCCGGAGAAGCCGCCGAGCGGCACCCTCCCCAGGGGATCGCAGCCCCCGCTGAGCAGGAACCCCCTCCCCCCCTCGGACGAAAGCCGCACCGCCTCACGCTCCAGCTCATCAGGGGTGAGGGCTGGCCTCATCCCCTGAAGGTACCTCCCCCGGCAGTGGTCGCACTGAAGCGAGCACCCTGTACCGGTGACGGAGAACGCTGGAAAGCTCCTTCCAGGACGGTAGAAGGTAACCCTGGGGGCCACAGGAACGCCAAGTACCTGCTATACCAAAAGGTTTATTGGAGTGATTACATTCCGAGGATAGAGGATTTATATGAAGGCCTATCGCGCTAACGGTGAGTTCAAGACCGGAAAGTTCAGCTGGCAGAAGTTCAGCATAGAGATCGCCGCTGAGAATGAGGCCGGTGTCACCGAGCAGATCTATTCTAACCTTGGAAGCCGCCACAAGCTTAACCGCACACAGATCAGGATCGCCGAGATCAAGCCGATAAAGGGCGACGAGATCATCAGCCACACCGTGAAGTACCTCGCTGAGGGTCACTGATGAACGAGCAGGAGCTGCGGCAGGCGATGTCCACCCTGGAGCTCTTCCGGGCCCAGCTGGAGAGCATCGCGGAGAACCAGCAGCTCATCCAGATCTCCCTGGAGGAGCTGGGAAGGGCAAGGGAGACCTTGAACCAGTTCCAGAACGCCAAGGAAGGCGATGAGCTGCTGGTACCGATCGGCGGCAACTCCTTCGTGTTCGCCAAGGTGGCCACCAACGCCAAGGCCATCGTGGGCATCGGTACCGGGATCTCCGTGGAGAAGAGCATGGACGAGGCCATCAAGACCATGGACGACCGCTCCAAGGAGCTGTTGGACACCATGAACAAGCTCAACGATCGCCGGTTGGCCATCGAGGAGCAGGCCAACGTGCTCTCGCAGGCCGTGCAGCAAGAGGTCCAGGCGCTGCAGCGCGGTAACTGAGCAAGGCTGGTGGTCGGCTGTTCGACTCGCTAAAAAAGAAGCTCTCCGCACTTCGGGGCAAGGCGGCCGAGCTACCGGCCAGTACCGAAAAGATCGACGCGGAGGCCGCCGTAGGCGACAGTGGCCGCAAGATCGACGAGAAGGAGGTCGACGAACTCCTGTGGGAGCTGGAGCTGGGCCTTTTGGAATCCGATGTCGCCCTCCCGGTCATCGAGGAGATCAAGACCAATGTCCGCGAGGGGCTGGTCGGCAAGAGGATCGACCGTAAGTTCAGCCTTGACAAGGTCGTGGAGGCTGCCCTTCGCAACGCCATAGAGGCGGTCCTCAAGAAGAGCGAGTTCGATTTCGACGGCTACGTGGACTCGCACGAGAGGCCGGTCATCATCATGTTCGTGGGCATCAACGGCACGGGCAAGACCACGGCCATCGCCAAGCTCGCCAACCGGCTGCAGAAGAAGGGGCTCACCACGGTGCTGTCCGCCTCCGACACCTTCCGGGCGGGGGCCATCGAGCAGCTCACCGTGCACTCCGAGAGACTGGGCACCAAGATCGTGAAGCACCAGTCGGGCGGGGACCCTGCAGCGGTGGCCTACGACGCGGTGGACCATGCCAAGGCCAAGCGCCGTGACGTGGTCCTCGTGGACACCGCCGGGCGGATGCAGACCAACACCAACCTCATGGACGAGATGAAGAAGATCAAGAGGGTCATCAGCCCCCATCTGGTCATCTTCGTGGGCGATTCCCTGGCGGGGAACGATGCCATCGAGCAGGCGGTCGCCTTCGACAAGGCCGTGGGCATCGACGCGGTGATACTGACGAAGATCGATACCGATGCCAAGGGCGGAGCGGCACTGTCCATCGCCAACGCCATAGGGAAGCCCATCGCCTTCCTGTCCACAGGGCAGGGTTACGAGGACATAATCAAGTTCGACAGCAAGTGGATGCTGGAGCGCCTGTTCTCCGAATGAGATTCGGCGAACCGATGCTTAATTTGATTACTTTTGCGGTTGTATCGACAACGATACCAAATGTTGCCATATGTCGTCATTCACAACGCCGTGAGCGTGGACGGGAGGATGGACAGGGTCGACGTGGACCTGGAGCTGTACTACTCCCTCATCTCCACCTGGAAGGAGGACCTTACCCTCGTGGGCTCGGAGACCTTCATGGACGCCGATCAGTGGGAGGCGTGGGTGCATGACGGAACCACCGACCCCTCCAAGCCGCTGCTGTCGGTCGTGGACAGCCGGGGACGGTTCAAGAGATGGGAGAAGGCCGTGCCTTCCCCCTACTGGCGGGCAGGGATAGCGCTGTGCTCCCGGTCCACACCCCAGGAGCACCTGGACTACCTGAAGCGGGTGGGAGTGGACGCCATCGTCACCGGAAAGGAGAAGGTGGACCTGAGGGAGGGCCTTGAGCGCCTGGCCAGTGATCACGGTGTGAGGGTGATCAGGGTGGACAGCGGGGGCACCCTCAACGGGGCGCTGCTCCGGGCCGGTCTCATCGACGAGGTGAGCGTGCTGATGCTGCCTCAGCTCATCGGCGGCACGACCCCCAGATCCCTGTTCCGGGCGGAGGACCTGCCCGCTAACGTCGCCCCCACCCCCGTGGAGCTCATCTCCTCACGCGAGCTCAAGGGCGGGACCTTGTGGCTGCGCTACCGTGTCCTGAAGTGATCAGTAGTCGGGCAGTGGGTCCTTGATGGTCCCGGGGAAGCAAAGCTGGGACAGGAGCACGGAGAAGACCTTGGCATCGTTGACCAGGTTGTCCAATCGGATGTACTCGTCCACCTGGTGGGCCATCTCGTCCAGGGTTTCCCAGACATAGGCGTCCATACCCTCGAGGCGGAACCAGTTGGCGCAGGTCTGCCCCCCGATGCCTGTCATGGTGGGGCTCTTGCCGAGCACCCGGCGCACGGCCTTGCTCAGCGCTTTGGCTCCCTCCCCGTCCGCCCGGGACGCCCGTCCCGCCGGGTCCACGCGAACGGCCTCCACGGTTATGGTCGCCCCCGTCCTCTGCTCGAAGATCCTCGCCACCTCCTGAGCTGCCTCCACACACTCCTGGATGTCGTACTCCGGGAGCAGGCGGATATCGAAGAAGGTCACGTCCTCGCCGGGGATGGTGTTGACGTTCTCCACGTTGGCCAGCCGCTTGGTGGGCTCGAAGGTGGAGCGTTCAGGGTCGAAGAGCGGGTTCCTGGATGGGAACCTGCCCCGCAGCTGTTCGGACAGGAAGACCAGCAGCTCCGAGCCCACCAGAAGGGCGTTGATGCCCTTCTCGGGGGTGGAGGCGTGCACCTGCTTCCCCTTTACAACGACCCTGAGCCAGATGATGGATTTCTCTGCGATCTCGATGACTGAGCCGTCGGCCGCGCCCGCGTCCGGGACATAGATGATATCATCGGCGCCGAACAGCCCCTCCTTGAGGAGGTACTTGATGCCGTGGTCGGACCCGGCCTCCTCGTCGGCCACCACCGCTACACCGAATCCTATGTCAGGCTCCAGCCCGGTGTCCAGAAGGGACCGGGACGCGAAGATGGATGATATGACAGCCTGCCCGTTGTCCTCCGAGCCCCTTCCATACAGCTTCCCGTCGACCACCGTGCCGTCGAAGGGGGGGTAGGTCCATGCCTTCACGTCCCCCGGGGAGACAGTGTCCATGTGGGACACCATCCAGACGGTGCGCTCACTCTTCCCCTTGCGCCTGGCGAGAACGCTGGGGCGCACACCGGAGGCGACCCTGCTGTCCGGGGCATTAAAGACGCGGATGTCCTGGAAGCCGCATCTACGAAGGAGGTCCTCTATGAAGCGGGACCGCTCCAGCTCGCCCTGTCCCCCGTTCTCCGGTCCCATCGCCGGGACCCTCAGCATGGCCTTCATCTCCTCGATCATGTCAGGCCGGTACTTCTCTACAGATGCCAATAGTTGCTCAATGGTAGGCAGGGTTAACACCATGCCGACATGGTCGAGCAGAATATATCTTGTCGCCGACAGGGCGGTGGAGGAAAAGCCCCGGTCCACAGCTGGACCGGGGTCGCATAGTTTAGTCCCGCCGTACGATCATGGAGACGGCGTTGCCGCCTCCCAGGCATAAGGTGGCCAGGCCTGTGCGGGCTCCGCGGTCCTTCATGGCATACAGAAGGGTGGTCAGGACCCTGGAACCAGAGCATCCGATGGGGTGGCCTAGGGCCACCGCCCCTCCGTTGACATTGAAGCGGTCGTCCGGCACCCCCAGCTCCTTCTTAACGGCCACCGAGGCGGTGGCGAAGGCCTCGTTGTGCTCGAACAGGTCGATGTCGTCGATGGTCATCCCGGCCTTCTTCAGCAGGGCCCGTGTCGTCGGTATCGGGGCCTCCATGATCCACTCCGGCCTCGTTCCTCCGGTGTGGTAGTCGACGATGGTGGCCAGGGGCTTGATTCCGTGCTCATCCGCAAACTCCCGCGATGCCACCACCACGGCCGCGGCACCGTCGCTCAGCTGGGAGGCGTTCCCGGCGGTGACGATGCCCCCCTCCTTGAACGCCGGCCTGAGCTTGGCGAGGGATTCCAGGGAGATGTCGGGGCGAACGCCCTCGTCCTGACGGAACGCGACCTCCTCCTTCTTGCTCTTGATCATCACCGGGAAGATCTCCTCGTCGAACTTGCCCGCCTTCATGGCCGCCAGGGCCTTGACGTGGCTCTGGTAGGATAGCTCGTCGGCATCCTGGCGGGTGACGTTGTAGCGCTCCGCCACGATCTCGGCGGTGTTGCCCATGTGCTGATCGCTGGGGGCGTCCCACAGGCCGTCCCTCACCATGTGGTCCACTATCTTGTTGTCCCCCATACGGTAGCCGAAGCGGGCCTCCATCAGAAGGTAGGGCGCGGCGCTCATGCTCTCCATGCCTCCGGCCACTATCACGTCGTTCTCCCCTGCGCGTACCGAGGTGGCCGCCAGCATGACCGTCTTCAGGCCTGAGCCGCATATCTTGTTCACGTTCAACGAGCCTATCTCCACTGGAAGGCCTGCCTTCAGCGCCGCCTGGCGTGCGGGGTTCTGGCCGGTCCCTGCGGACAGGACTATGCCCATCATGCACTCCTGTATGTCTGCCGGCTCCAGGGTCGCCCTCTTCACCGCCTCGGTGATGGCAAGCGCTCCCAGCTGGGGAGCGGAGAAGTTCTTCAACGAGCCTCCGTATTTTCCGACCGCAGTGCGGGCGGCGCTGAGGATGACTGCTTCCTTCAATTGATCATGCTCCTTTAAAGGTCCAAGGGAACTGATGCTCCCATCCGGCCAGGCCAGCGCCTTAATCCATTAAAAAAGTGACGGTTAGTTTATACGACAATGGTCGAGGTCAGGCCCATCCTCTTCAACGGCTTGGACAGGTGGCGGCGGGAGCAGACCGGCGGCTCGTACCATCCCGGCATGAGCGCCCGCTGCCCCGCGGAGATCCTTGGGCGGTCGGCAGCGGTGCCGCACCGGCGGCAGCGGTAACCCTGTCCCCTGCCCGCAGACTTCATGTTCTTTCCGCACCGGGGGCATGGGGGGTTGCTGCGGACCATCGCCGGGGCCAGGGAGATGACCTGGAACTTCTCCAGGTTGAGGGTCCGGGGCTGTTCCCGCAGCTCCCCCACGACCTTGACCGTGTCACCGGGGACCAAGGCCCGGACCAGGTCCCGGAAGCCCTTGGAGGGCTCGTAGGCGGCGCACTCCAGCGGCCCTGCTCGTGAGCTCAGGGCGAAGATGACGTGGCCGCCGGGGACGGTGCGGGGTGGGGAAAGTACCTCCCCCTCCACCTCGTAGCTGCGGTTGGGTACGAGGTCGGTCCACTCCCGCAGGATGTGGTCGTCGGTCCCCTGGTTGCTGATGAACAGCAGCCATCGGTCAACAGGCTCAGAATGTATGGAGCGATGCGCCTCGTAGAGGTCCATGGGGGAGTCGCCCCTTATGCCATAGAGGATCGGGCAGGTGGTGTGAGGTACGATCGCCGGCCGGCCAGTGAGGGCATCATAGTTGTTGAATGTGGAAGGAAATCGTTCGTCCAGCAGGGACACGTCCTTGGAGGACACCTCGCGGGGCGAGCCCCAAAGGTCCTGACGGCGATAGGTGAGGACCTCGTAGGTGCGGTCCCGGGGCACCCACGACGCAGCCGCGGCGGCCCCGATGAGCCCCCGGCCGGAGTTGAGCTCGTAGGTCCTGGCGTCCACCTCACGCAGTGCGGCGACCGCATCCTCCTTGGCGATTATCTCGCTGACCGCGCGGAGGTAAAGGTCCGGGCGGGGCGGGCGGGGGCAGACCACCAGACCGGGGTCGGAGTCTTCGATCTGGGACCACCGTTCCAGAACCGGCCGGCAACGCTCGAGGACCTCGTCGGCGTCCGGCTCCTCTGCGGAACGGGCATAGCTGACAACGTCCCGCTCACCAATGCGGCCGATGAGGCGCGGCAGGCCGGCCCCTTTACCGACCCTGATGCAAATGGCACCGTTCCCCCTGGTCTTCCAGGGTACGGCGGGATTGAGGCGCACCAGGCGCGGCAGGCCGATCACGTCCAGGTCCGGGAGGGCCCTCACCAGCTCTGTGGCCAGAAAGGTGGTGCACATCCAAGTGGATGAATCAGTGTCGTCTGCGGCGATGATCAAGGCATCCCCGGGGGAGTAGGAAATGCTCATATCAATCATTTCCGGTCGATGAGCTTCAAACTGCTCACGATGAAGAAGTCGGGGTCCTCGGAGGACCGCTGCAACGTCATGCGGGCGGCGGTTCCGGCGGGAGCGCAGGCAGGCAGAAGCTCCGAAGGGCAGAAGGCGGTGGCCTCTCCCCCCAGACCATCGGAGATGTTCAGCAGGAACCCGCCTGTGCATGCACGGCATTGCTGGACCATCACAGTGAGCTCGCAGGTGTCATCCCCCATGGACTCAATGCTCTCGACCTCCAGGGGTTGAAACTCGCTCATCGCCATCAGGGCCATGATGGCTGCGGCTGCTGCCAGAAGGACGTGCGCAGGCTCAGCGCCCAGAGGTCTCATGTCGCGGAGCTTGTGCCCTGGAGATATGGGTGCTTTCCCAATGCATTCAACCTACGTGGATAATCTTGAATAGGGAAGTGCGTATCTGCCTGTCATGTCGAAGCCGTTTACGGTCCAGCATGCCGAAACGCTATCTGTTGTTACCCTTGTGATCGGCGTAATTATCTTCACGGTGGGGTTGCTCGATCTGCTCAACGTGCGCTTCGCGGAGGTGGGAACCTGGGGCTATTGGCTACTGGGCATAGGGGTTGTCCTATTGATCATCGGGTTGATCTGGCTATTAACCTACCGCCTCAATGTGAAGAAGTTCAACAAGATGATGGAAGAAAAGAGCAAGGCCAACTTCGTCAGGAAGATAGACGATGTAGAGTACCTCGCCTGGAGGCTCCCCCTGAAGTTCGAGGAGCGCCTGTCAGCGAAGAAGAAGGAGCTAGGCATTAAATAGGGCATCTCTCCAAGAGGGGGACCCCTTCATTTCCACTGGAACATGTGGGGCCAACCTGGTCTGTTACCAGGTCTGTTCATCTGAGAGGTCGGCACATCGCTCACTGCTCGTATTAGATCGCCCGACCTCCCAAGGCCACGATGTGATTGACAATTTGTGAATGGTCCTTCTCCTGAGAGAAGAGGTGTACCTCCACATCGTCACCGTAATTCACCTTGACGACCTCAGTATGGGCGTGGAGCCATGACAGGAAGGGATTGACGCCTTCGACGTGAGGGAGGCGAAAGCTCATCTCCACTGGGTATTCGAAGGTCGATGTTATTATCCTTCGAAGATCGTTCACGCCCTCGCCAGTGGTAGAGGATAGGACCAGCACCTCCCTAACAGGGATGGTTTCTCGGGCCAGGCGTACCTTTGATTGAATGTTTGATGCCAGGTCCTTTTTGCTGAGGATGAGGACCACTGAGTGGGGGTCGACCTCGGGGAACAGGACCCCCCGGGAGGTTGCGAGCTTTCTTTGCATCTCCTCGATGCTATCAGAGCAGTCTACGACGAGGAGCACCAGGTCAGCGAAGTATACCTCATCTATGGTGCTCTTGAACGATTCGATCATGAAGTGGGGGAGGTCGGAGAGAAATCCAATAGTGTCTGTTATGAGTATCTGCTTGCTCTCCCCCTCCATCCTTCCAGTCGTTGTGGAGAGGGTTGAGAATAGGCGGTCCTCCACCAACGCCTTCTCCGTTGTCAGCGCGTTTAGAAGAGTTGACTTGCCTGCATTGGTGTAACCGGCGATCGCGACGAGGTTGAACCCTCTCTTCCTTCTCTGTTTCCGCCTGTTGTTGTGGTCTATCTCCAGCCTTCTAAGCTCATCGTCTATTCGACTGAGCTGCCGGCGAATGAGCTCGTAGTAAGCATCTGTCTCATACTCGCCAGCTCCCAGGAAACCTGGGTGCTCCCCGCTCTTGGCGTTGTGGATCCATTCCCGCAGGAGGGGTATCTCATAGATAAGCTTAGCACGGTGGACCTGGAGCTGTGCCTCTCTGGAATAAGCTCTCGTGTCGAAGATGTTCAGGATCAATCGCACACGGTCTATGCATTCGATTTTCAACTCCCTCTCGAGAAGCAGATGCTGTGATGGTTTGAGATATCCATTGAATATCAGGAGACCTACCGGTCGCTTTTCAAGTAGTTCCTTGAGCTCTTTCAATTTACCTTTCCCGACGAAGCTCTTCGGATTAGGTCGTTCCCTTCGCTGCAGAACCTCGTACACGACCCGATAGGACATTGATGTAGAGAGATCCTCAAGCTCTGTGACATCTTCTCGAAGGGTGACGATGGCGACGGGTAGGGTTCTATCACTTTGGATTATCTCTTTTGACGTTTTCTTTCCTTCCTTTTCTTCTCTATAATATAACGTTAGTATATTGTGTTTCTCTATCTCCTTCTTTTCTTGTCTCCACTTCCAATGTAATTTATGTTCTTCTTCTCTAGGAGACCCTTCGTTCTCCGCATCCCATTCCATCTAGGGAATGCATAGGCCAGACAACTGTGTCATCCCAAAAGACGATACTTATCACCTAGGCTTCCTCTGCGACCACTCCAAAATTTTTCAGTTCCAGTGGAAATCAAGGGGTGGGGGTCATCCCCATCCTAACGAGCTTCGTTAACACACGTATCTGGCATCGAGGTCGGGACAAACTAAAATATACCTGCCCCTCATACCATTTTCGGGCAAAAAAGCGGCCGCTGTTCCAATGGAAGAAAAGGGGTGGGGCGGGTCCTTTTAAAAATTTTAAAAAGGGGAGCCGATTATGGACGAAACCGTATTCCAACAGTACCTGAGCTCAAAGAAGATATTCCAGAGGAACAGAGAGATACTGAGACCTTCGTACATTCCGGACGAGCTGCCCCATCGAAGAGAACAGATCAATCAGCTGGCGTCGATCCTTGTCACCGCTCTCAGGGGCGACCGCCCCTCCAACGTCCTGATTTTCGGGAAGACGGGCACAGGAAAGACCGCCTCCGTCAAATATCTAGGTAAGGAGATCAGGAAAGCCGACAGCGAGTTCAACCGGGTCAGCTACCTCTACATGAACTGCGAGGTGGTCGACACTCAGTACGGTGTGCTCCAGAACATCGGCAACATGTTCATAGAGGATTTCAACGACCGCATACCATTCACGGGATGGAGCACAGAGCGGGTCTACAACATCCTTCGGGAGAAGATCGACGAGACCAACCGGGTGGTGATCCTGGTGTTGGACGAGATCGATAAGCTGGTCTACAAGTCCGGCGACGATGTACTGTACCACCTTTCCAGGATAAACGACGACCTACAGAACGCCAAGGTCTCCCTGATAGGCATATCCAACGACCTGAAGTTCACCGAGTTCCTCGATCCCAGGGTTAAAAGCCGCCTGGGGGAGGAGAAGATGGTGTTTCCACCGTACAACGCCGAGCAGCTGAAGGATATCCTGAACCAGCGCTCCAACATCGCGTTCTATCAGGGGGTCATCGATCCCAGCGTCGCGCCACTGTGCTCGGCCTTGGCGGCCCAGGAGCACGGCGATGCCCGCCGCGCCCTGGACCTGCTCAGGGTCGCCGCCGAGATAGCGGAGCGCAACGGGGACGATAAGGTCACCGAGGCCCACGTCTACAAGGCAAAGAACAAGATAGAGCTCGACTGCGTGACCGAGGCCATCCGCACCCTTCCCACACAGTCCAAGCTGGTCCTGATGAGCATCATCCTCAATGAGGAGAAGGGGGAGGGCCGGCTCACCACGGGCGACGTCTATGAAACCTATCGGGACCTGAGCCACATCGTGGGGGTCACGGTCCTCACGCAGCGCAGGATCACCGACCTGATCTCCGAGCTGGACATGCTGGGCATCATCCACGCCCGCGTGAAATCTTTCGGCAGGGGCGGCCGGACCAAGGAGATAGAGTCCTCCGTACCTCGAGTGGAAACGTTGAAGATACTGGAGGAGGACGAGATCCTCCAGTCCATCAAGAACTACCGGCCCAAGAACCAGACCACCCTGATCTGATCATTCCGGAGGGTCCCTCTTTTCCGAGCCCTCGTCCTTCACCTTGTTCTTCCCGAACATCTGCACACCCCTCCTCTTCATGAGGTCGAGCATTATGTCCAGGATTATGGGAAGGAGGACGATGGCAGCGATGCTCGCAATGAGATCGACCACGCTGTTGCGGGGGGTGTAGGATGGCGCGGTCCCGGTCGCATACAGCTTGAGAAGGCCGAACCATGGCAGCTCCCCGCGCGCCTTTCCCACGAGCCACTCGTCCTTGACCGGCTCCTTGACGGTGCTTATCCACTTTTGGTCGTACTTCCCCATGTAGGTACCGTCGGCACCCTCGTACCAGTTGTAGTCCCCCATGGTTATCAGCCCGCCGTGGGGAGTGCCGCTGTAGTTCGGGGACTTCATATAGTCCAGCATGGCGGTCAGGTCGATGGAGAGGGTGACCTTCTGGTATCCTATGTCGTAAAGCTCCAGGACCCCGTCCACGTTCCACCACCTCTTCTCGTCGCCGGTCACCGACCACATGCTAGAGGCTACGTTCGCCAGAGCTGGGACATCAAAACTCCCTCCCGTGGTGTTGTACACCAGGTTGCACATGGCCCTGTGGATTATGGGTTTGGACATGCCTGTCTTGTAGTAGACTATCACGTCCCCCAGCTCACCATAGGTCGTATGGCCGGTGGCCACCGCATCAAGGTACGTTATCACCTCGTCGGTCGAAGCGATCTTCTTGACCACCACGATGTCCCCGGTGTCTATTGTCCCTATGGAGCTCTCATCGGCATGCTGCATGCTCTTGGACTCGATGACCACCATGGGTGGCCACAATCCACTGTAAGCGAACACCGCTCCCAGTAACAGCAGGAAGACCAGCGGGGCGATTATGAACGCCTTGAGGGACGACATCAGTCCTAGAAACCTCTTGCTCTGGGAAGGCACACCCTCATCAATGCAAGGGAAACTATAATAGATTTGGCAGTTGCGTCGCGCAACTGATGCCAGGCCAGGGCTCATAGCCCGGCGATGGGAAAATACATATGGGGAAGAGGGAATCGTCCCACCATGGGCAGGCCCGATAACGACACCTACTTCATGCGCATGGCCGATCTGGTGGCCAGCCGCTCCACCTGCCTGCGGCGTAACGTGGGCGCGGTCGTGGTCAAGGAGAAGAGGGTCCTCACGACCGGCTACAACGGTGCCCCCAAGGGCCTCAAGCATTGTGCTGAGGTCGGGTGCGTACGTTTGGAGCACAACATCGAGTCAGGGACACGCCATGAGCTGTGCCGGGGCGTGCACGCGGAGCAGAACGCGGTGATACAGGCCGCCTACTTCGGGGTCAGCATCAAGGACTCGACGATCTACACCACCAACTTCCCCTGCGTCATGTGCACCAAGATCCTGGTCAACGCGGGAATCAAGGAGATCGTTTACAAGGACGATTATGTCGACGACCTCTCCCGGGCGGTGCTCGATGAGAGCGGGATCAAGGTCCGACGATACACCGGACCGAACGAGGACGAGCAGTGATGAACGTATCCGCCAATGGCCTGAATTTTTTATTTTCCAGTCTGGATGATTTCCGTTTTCAAAAATAAGACTGGATGGCCAAAGAAACTCAAGGATGATAACGTCACAGCTAACAACACTTTAAATATTATGAGTCTATACTCATGAAACCTTCCGGAGAGAGATCTGTGGGCAAAGCTGATACACTTCTCCAGGTACGAGATACCGAGGCTAAAGCAAGCCGGATAATCGAGGAAGCGGACGAAAAGCAGAAGGCGATACTTGTCGCAGCCCGCAGGGAGGCGATAGAGAAGTACCAGGCTGCTGAGGCCGCTATCCGCAAGAAGACCGAGGCCGCCATCTCACAAGAAAAGGCAAGCCTTGCCGCTCAAAGGAGCGATTCGATGCGCAAGGGGACAGAGGAGGCTGCCAAGCTGATGGCGAAGGCTAAGGATCGAATCCCCAAGGCAAAAACGCACATCAGGAACCACTTTGAGAGGACATTCGATGCTGCTACCGGAACAAATGAGTAAGATACTGGTCATAGGGACCAGGGACCGGCTGCCGGGAACTATCGACCTCTTGTATTCACTTGAGAACATCCACGTCGTCGACTTTTCTGAGGAGGAGGGGTTCACATTGGGCACACCCCTCCCAAGTGCCTCTGACGCCTCGCACAAGCTTTTGAAGTTGCGTTCAATAGGCAAGGACCTCGAGCTCGACGAGCACGGCCACCATGAGCGAATGTCCGTCAAGCAGGTGGAAGAGACCCTTGACAAGACCCTCTCGGACATCGAGTCAGAGATCGCGATGGTCGTAGAGTCCAAGAACGCCAAGCAGACCCGACTCACCGAGGCTGAGACATACCTCAAGTCGCTGGAGGCGTTCAAGGGTATCCCCCTGGACCTGGAGATGTACCGAGGCTACAAGAACCTCGAGGTTTTCACGGGGCAGGTCAAGACGGACCCTGAGCCTGGCGTACGTGAGGTATTGGGTGACGATTTTGAGATTTTCAGGGACAGCGGGGACAGCAACTTCATAGCGCTGTTCGTCCCCAAGGCCAAGGCTGAAGAGGTCGAGAAAGCCCTGATAAAGGCCGGCTTCACGGACATTCCTGCACCTGCAGGAACGGGCATGCCGGCCGAGATCGCGAGCAAGTTGGAGCAGGAGATCTCCACCCTCAGCAAGGAATCCGAGGACGTCTCTGTTAAGCTCAAGGAGCTCCAGGAGAAGCATGCCACGTATATCCTGGCCTCGGACGAGTATCTGAGCATCGAGGTGGAGAAGGCAGAGCTCCCGCTGAGGATGGGCGCAACTGACCACTCTTTCGTGCTCGAGGCCTGGGTACCGACCAGCGAGTATGGCTCCATAACCAAGTCCTTCTCCGATAAGTTCGGTGACGACATCTACATCGAGCTCCTGGAAACGAAGGAAAGGAAGGAGAAGCACCACACCAAGGCGGAGGGGTCGGTGGAGGCGGGCGTAATGACCGCTGAGGCCATCGCCGTCCCCATGAGCGAGGAGACCCCCGTCAAGCTCAAGCACCGCAAGGTTGCAGATCAGTTCTCATTCTACACAAAGCTCATCAACAACCCTCGTTACAACGAGATCGATCCGACAATAGCCCTTACACTGTTCTTCCCCGTCTTCTTCGGTCTCATGATCGGAGATGTGGGGTACGGTCTGATATTCACCATACTGGGATGGCTGGGACTTACGAGGGCCAAGAGCAAGGATTGGAAGGGCCTGTCCACGATCCTGTTCTACGGCGGTCTGGTATCGATGTTCCTGGGCTTCTTCCTGTTCGGGGACCTGTTCGGGATCGAGTTCACCGCTATACACTCCGGTGAGTCTGAACTGAGCAGCGTCACTTACACATGGGCAGGTCTGCTGGGCATAGATATCCCGCACGTATTGTTCAACATTGGGGACTTCCCTGTCCAGCTGGGCTACTTCAGCAAGCTCGAGGATGTCAAGATGCTGCTCTATATCAGCGTCTGGATAGGCTTCGTGCACCTGATGGTTGGTCTGATCCTGGGGCTGTACAATGTGTCACTGAGGCACGGGCTGAAGGCCGCGATCTTCGAGAAGTTCTCGTGGATCCTGATCCTCGCCGGCGGGGCCTTGATGCTCCTGGTGATGGTCGATGTGCTCATATTGGGCGGACAACTAGATGTGATGAGTCCGTTGTTCATAGGTTCGCTTGCGCTGTTGATCCCAGGGCTGGCCCTGGCATTGATAGCTGAGGGTGGGAAGGCCATCATCGAGCTTCCCGAGCTATTGAGCAACGTAATATCCTATACTCGAATAACCGCGATTGGGATGTCCAAGTCCGGAATGGCCTTGGCCTTCAACTACATCGCGATCGGACTGATAGCGCCCGAGGGTGGTATCTTCCTCTTGGTGGCCCTGCTGATATTCGTCGTAGGCCATCTGATGATCTTCATCCTGGGTCTAATCTCGGCCGGTCTGCAATCCATCAGGTTGCAGTACGTCGAGCTCTTTACAAAATTCTTCGAAGGCGGCGGTTTGGAGTTCAACCCGCTGAAGATTGAGAGAAAGCATACTATGGAGGAATAAGACATGGTAGACGTTAGCATTGGTGGTGGACTGGTTGCGATTGGTGCTGGACTGGCCGTTGGACTTGCAGGATTGGGCACAGGTATTGCCGAGGGTCCGATCGGTGCCGCTGCGGTCGGTGCGATCGCTGAGGATGAGAAGCTGTTCGGTAAGAGCCTTATCTTCACCGTCATTCCCGAGACCATCGTCATCTTCGGTCTGGTCATGGCCATCCTGCTCTGGATCAAGTTCTAAGCAGGAAGCAACTGGACAGGGGCTGACTCATGGCACTGGACAAGGTAGCCAATGATATCCTGGAAGGCGCCAGGCAAGAGGCCGCAAAGCGCATCCAGGAAGCGGAAAAGGAGCGAGCGAAGATACTCCAGGAAACCGACCAGAGGATAGACAGGTTGCAGAAGGCAGAAGACAAGGAGCTCCAGGAGACCCTCAACAGGATGAGGCGACAGGAGCTTTCCAGCGCTGAGCTGGAATCGAAGAAGGTCATACTCAACGCTCGAAAGGAGATCTTGAACCGAACCTTCGCGGAGACCCTCAGTGAGCTATCCGCTCTGGACCCGAAGCAAAAGTCTGCCCTGTACAAGAAGATGCTGGCCGATGGTAAGAAGATCATCCACCATCCCAAGGTCTTCATTCCCAAGGGAGAGGCCGACCTCCTTGCTGGCCTCAGGGGCTGTGCATCCCTGACCGAGACCGACATGGAGCCCGGCCTGATCCTGGAGTCCGAAGACGGCGCGGTCCGTCTGGACTATCGTTTCAAGTCCATCCTGGAAGGGATCTGGGATCGAGAGCTGAAGAACGTTTCGAACATACTCTTCGAGTAAGGGTACTTTGGTGAATAAATGAAAGGACAAAGTCTGCGCAGGGGAAACTACGAGTACGCGACCACCAGGGTCAAGGCGAAGAAGAGCTCCCTGCTGACCAAGGACAACTATCCCAAGCTGCTGATGATGGACCTTAACGAGATCGGCAGGTTCATGGGCGAGACCAAGTACAAGGTCGAGATGACAGAGCTGGCGACCCGATATTCGGGCGTTGACCTGATCGAGCTCGGCGTTTCCAAGAACCTGGCTCGTACCTACCGAGAGGTCATCAGCTTCTGCACCGGAGACCTCCGGGACATGGTCTCCACCTACCTTCGAAGGTGGGACTTCTGGAACATCAAGACGATTCTCCGTGGCAAGTACTCAGGTGCATCCCTAGAGGAGATCCAGGAGGACCTGGTTCCGGCTGGAAACCTCAACGAGGAGAGCCTCAACTCCCTGATCTCCCTTAACACACCCAGGGAGGTCTTGGACGCCCTGACCGCGAAGGGAGATATGCACATTCCCGAAGAGCTCTTGGCGAACTTCGAGAAGGGAGGCACGCTCGCCCCCATCGAGGATTACTTTGACAAGTTCTATTACGAGCGGTTGCTGGCAGCGGTCATGCCGGACACCAAGCCGAAGAGGGATTTCCTCACCCTTATCAAGAGAGAGATAGACATCACTAACCTTAGGACGCTCCTGAAGCTCAAGCAGGCCAACATCCCGGCGGAAAAGATCAGGACCTATCTCATTAAGGGCGGCCGGGACCTGGACCTCGCCGAGCTGAACCGGTTGGCAGGACTGGAGACGTTCGACCAGTTGATCGATGAGCTATCCAAGCTTCCTTTCTACAATGAAATTAAGGAAGGTGTAGAAACGGCAAAGCAGACCGGAAATCTCAGCGAGGCCATGCTGGCCCTGCAGCACTATCTGGTCAGTGAATCGGAGAAGTTCTCCCACATGTACCCCCTGTCGGTGCTTCCGGTTATCGACTTCCTAATCCGGAAGAGGATAGAGGTGGATAACCTCCGTATCATCGCTCGTGGTAAGGCCTCGGGCATGCAGCCGGATGCAATAAAGAAATTGCTGGTGATGTGATGGAGTTCGCGGTTGTTGGCAGTGAGGAGTTCGTTCTCGGTTTCCGTCTCGCAGGCGTAAGGAGGGTGTATACCGCCCAGCCTGAAGAAATGGAGGCCAAGGTACTGGAACTGATTAATGACACATCCATTGGTATCCTAGCAGTGAACGCTAACGAACTAACGAAGATCGGACCCAACACTCGTAGGAGGATGATGGGCAACATCTCCCCGGTCGTAATACCGGTCGGAGGAGAGGAAGGCGACCTTAGAGAGAAGGTCAAGAGCGCAATTGGCGTTGATTTATACAAGACCGAGAGGGATTGAAATGGCAAAGCAAGGAGAGATTCACAGGGTGGCCGGACCGGTCGTTACTGCCGTCGGTATCTCCCCAAGGATGTACGATGTCATGCAGGTAGGTCAGGAAGGCCTCATGGGAGAGGTCATCAAGATCGCCGGTGACAAGACCGTCATCCAGGTTTACGAGGAGACATCTGGCCTGAAACCCGGGGAGAAGGTTGTGGATACTGGGCAGCCCCTTGTGGCCGAGCTCGGGCCAGGCCTGCTTGGTAGTGTTTATGATGGTATCCAGAGGCCGCTGCCTGTGCTGATGTCCTCGATGGGCAACTTCATCAAGAGGGGCGTCAGTGCGGCAGGTCTCGATCACAAGAAGAAGTGGGCCTTCGAGCCCTCTGCTAAGAAAGGCGATGAGGTATCTCCTGGCTCGATCCTTGGTACCGTGAAGGAGGCCTACATGGTCCACAAGATCATGGTGCCCTACGGTGTATCCGGAAAGATAGAGCAGCTGAACGACGGCTCCTTCACCGTTGACGAGACCATCGGTGTGATCGGAGGCAAGAACGTCAAGATGCTGCAGAACTGGCCTGTCCGGAGCGGAAGGCCGTTCGGAAAGAAGCTGCTTCCGGACATCCCTCTCCTTACCGGTCAGAGAGTCCTCGACACCATGTTCCCCATCCCCAAGGGTGGCACGGGGGCCATCCCCGGTGCGTTCGGTACCGGGAAGACCGTTACCCAGCAGCAGCTTGCGAAGTGGTCCGATGCTGAGATCGTCGTCTACATCGGCTGCGGTGAGCGCGGCAACGAGATGACCGAGGTTCTTGCGACCTTCCCCGAGCTCGAGGACCCCAAGACCGGGGAGCCTCTGATGCAGAGGACCGTCCTGATCGCCAACACCTCCAACATGCCTGTCGCGGCCCGTGAGTGCTCTGTTTACACAGGTATGACCATCGCTGAGTACTACAGGGACATGGGATACAACGTCTCCCTTATGGCAGACTCCACCTCCAGGTGGGCCGAGGCCATGAGAGAGATCTCCTCAAGGCTGGAAGAGATGCCTGGTGAGGAAGGTTACCCCGCGTACCTTTCGGCAAGGCTCTCCGAGTTCTACGAGCGTGCCGGCCGTGTGCAGAACCCTAACGGCACCATGGGATCGGTCTCCGTCGTGGGAGCGGTCTCCCCGCCAGGCGGCGACCTGTCCGAGCCTGTCACGCAGAACACCCTCCGTATCGTCAGGGTCTTCTGGGCGCTGGACTCCAAGCTCCGTGAGCGCAGACACTTCCCGGCCATCAACTGGCTTACCTCCTATTCGCTGTACACCTCCAATCTGGATGCGTGGTACCGGGCCAACGTCGCCCAGGACTTCCCCGCCCTTCGCAACTGGGCCATGGAGGTCCTGCAGAAGGAGTCCGAGCTTCAGGAGATCGTGCAGCTGGTCGGTTCCGACGCTCTCCCCGACGAGCAGAAGATGACCTTGGAGATCGCCAGGATGATCCGTGAGATCTTCCTGCAGCAGAACGCCTACCACAAGGTCGATACCTACTGCCCCCTGAACAGGCAGTACACTTACATGAAGCTGATAAAGAAGTTCTCCGAGCTGGCCACCAAGGCCGTGGAGAACGACGTGGCTGTGGACGCGATCGTGGGACTTCCGGTCAGGAACAGACTGGCCAAGTCCAAGTTCGAGGACACCATCGACCACGAGCTTGAGGAGATCGCCAAGGAGATGCCAAATCAGTTCGAGACCCTGGGGGAGAAGAAATGAGCATCGTATCTAAGGAATACCGTACAATCTCACAGATCGCGGGTCCTCTCGTTTTCGTGGAGAAGACAGAACCGGTCGGATACAATGAGCTGGCCACTGTGACCATGCCCGACGGGACCCAGAAGAGAGGGCAGGTGCTTGACACCTCCGATAAGTACGTGGTCATCCAGGTGTTCGAAGGGACCTCTGGGATCGAGAAGGCGGCAGGTGTCCGCTTCCTTGGCGAGACCATGCGTATGCCTGTGTCCCAGGACATGCTCGGCAGGATCCTCAACGGTGCCGGTGACCCCATCGATGGCGGCCCGGCGATCACTCCCGAGGACAGGCTGGACATCAACGGAGCGGCCATCAACCCGTGGGCTCGCGCAGAGCCTAAGGAGTTCATCCAGACCGGTATCTCCACCATCGACGGCATGAACACCCTGGTCCGTGGACAGAAGCTCCCGATCTTCTCCGGTTCCGGTCTGCCCCACAACGACATCGCTCTGCAGATCGCCAGGCAGGCCAAGGTGCGCGGCTCCAACGAGGAGTTCGCCGTGGTCTTCGCCGCCATGGGCATCACCGCTGAAGAGGCGCAGTACTTCATGGCCGACTTCGAGAGGACCGGTGCGCTGAAGCGTGCTGTCGTCTTCATGAACCTTGCGGACGACCCCGCCATCGAGAGGATCATCACGCCCCGTCTGGCCCTGACCACCGCGGAGTACCTGGCCTTCGAGCTCAACATGCACGTGCTGGTCATTCTCACTGATATCACCAACTACTGTGAGGCGCTGAGGCAGATCGGCGCGGCCCGTGAGGAAGTGCCCGGTCGCCGTGGCTATCCAGGGTACATGTACACCGACCTTGCCTCCCTCTACGAGAGGGCTGGTCGTATCAAGGGAAAGAGCGGGTCCATCACCCAGATCCCGATCCTGACCATGCCCGGTGATGATATCACTCACCCCATCCCCGATCTCACCGGTTACATCACCGAGGGTCAGATCGTGGCCTCCAGAGAACTGAACAGGGCCGGCATATCCCCACCCATCAACGTGGGCGCCTCTCTGTCCAGGCTGATGAACGCCGGTATCGGTCCGGGCCTCACCAGAGAGGACCACAAGGCCGTTTCCGACCAATGCTACGCCGCCTATGCGGAAGGCAGGGACCTCCGTGGTCTGGTGGCCATCGTCGGTAAGGATGCTCTGTCCGAGAGGGACCGTAAGTTCCTGGAGTTCGCTGACGCCTTCGAGAACAGGTTCGTCAGGCAGGGCTCCGACGAGGACAGGGAGATCGAGACCACCCTTGACATCGCGTGGGACCTTCTAGCCGCCATCCCCGAGAACCAGCTCTCCAGGATCGACCGGAAGTACATCGAGAAGTACCACCCCGCCCACAGAAAGAGTGCGTGAAGATATGGCAGCGCGTGAGGTAAAGCCAACTCGGTCCGAACTGCTCGAGATCAAGAAGAGGATCAAGCTCACCAAGTCGGGCTACAAGATCCTGAAGATGAAGAGGGACGGCCTCATCATCGAGTTCTTCAAGATCCTCGAGCAGGCGAAGGAGGTCCGCATGAAGATCACCAAGGACTATGAGCTGGCTATGGGCAAGATCGCCACCGCCAACGCTGTGGACGGTACCATTGCCGTCAAATCCGCGGCCTTCGCCCTCCGCCTGCACCCGGAGATCACCCTTCGCTCCAAGAACATCATGGGCCTGGTGGTCCCTGAGATCGAGACCAACTCCATAAAGAGCACCATCGATCAGCGTGGCTACGGTGTCATCGGCACCTCCACTCACATCGATGATGCTACCGCGGCCTTCGAGAGCCTGGTGGAGACCCTGGTGCAGGCGGCCGAGATCGAGACGACGATGAAGAAGCTCCTGGACGAGATCGAGAAGACCAAGCGGCGTGTGAACGCGCTGGAGTACAAGGTCATTCCCGAGCTTGAGGCCGCCGAGTCCTTCATCGAGCTTCGTCTTGAGGAGATGGAACGCGAGAACACTTTCCGGCTGAAGCGCATCAAGGATAAGGCAGGGGCCAGGGAAGTTGAAACCGCTTCGTGAACATTTTGACTGGAAGGACCCGAAGGTCCGGGGACGGACCTTCAAGCTCTTCTGGCTCATTTCTTTATTCATGCTCGTTCTGGGTTACCTGCTGATCGTCGTGTTCCTGTTCTTGACAGGATGATCGATCTAAGAGCAGGCGGGTCCGTTCCTACCATAGAACCACCCCCTTGATGTAGTGATAAAACCGGCGAGAATACCAGTAGAAGATCTCCTACCGATCAAAGGTGTAGGGATGGTTATAACTCATCCGCTCAGGTGAAATCCACCATGCGCGTTTCTCCCGTCCCCAGGTGAGTTATCGGCATCTGGGCAGGGACGGGGTTGAAATTATGCATCCGCTGGAACGCTGTCTGGGATTGCCATGTGGATGCGCAGATGAGCCTCACCCCCCGGTACTCGCTGATGCCGGCACCATGAACGTGCCCGCTGACGAAGATGTCCGGCACCTCATCTATGACCAGGAAATCCTCCTTCTCCGGGGCCAGGGGCGTCTTCCCCCCGTATATGGGTGCCATGTGGCGGCGTTTCAGCATCTCCACCATGGCCTGGAGGGGGTTGTTGTAGCTCAGTCCCTGAACGTTGCCGATCCAGTCGTCCAGGCTCCTGCCGTGATAGGAGAGGATCTTCCGCCCCTCGATCTCCAGGTAGCACGGGTTCCCCACGAAGGTTATGGCCGAATCGAACATCTTGGTCAGGTCCTTGGGAAAGGTCGGCTGGGGCTCGGCCGGGCGGACGGCGTCATGGTTCCCCGGCTGCACGATGATGCGTATCCCGTCGGGCACCTGCTTGAGGTGGTCGGCCAGGGACTCGTACTGGGCGAAGATATCGTCGATCTCCAGCTCGTCCTCCTGCCCTGGGAAGATGCCTATCCCGTCGACCACATCTCCTGGAACTATGAGGTACTGTACCTCATCCCGTCCCTCGGTTCTGAGCCAGTTGATCATTCGCTCCCAGGGCTTATGGAGGAAGGTGTTGGAACCGATATGCACGTCCGAGAGGAAGGCCACGGAGGACCACGAATCGGTAGGCCGCATCGACTTCCTCAGGGGCAGGTCCGGCCGTATCAGCTCGTTCATGACCACCAGATCGCCCTTCGTGCTGGTCTTCCCCACTATACCGATCACCTCGTCGGGAACGATGCACTCGTTCGCCATAGGGCTGTCCTTCAGTATCAGAACGGGGCAGCGGCCCTCGTCGTCCTCGACCTCGATGAGCCTGTGGCCGTTCTTGGTGGTTCGGACCTCGTTCACCATCGCCACCATCTTGACCTCCCGGTCGAACTTGGTGGCCTTGGAGACCGGCAGGCAGCCCACAAGCTCCCTGCGCTGGGCCAGTATCTTCTTTATCTTCCTGAAACGGTCGTTGAAGTAGCGGGCGAAATCAATGATGTTGCCCTCGCAGGTCGAGTTGCCGGTGATGTCCCTGAGGATACGGACGTCCCCGTCGCTGCGAGCCGGTGGGGCCGGCGCGCTCTGTCTGATATCCTCCAGCGCTTCCGGCACCATCCTGGTCACCTGCACATCGGCATAAGGCCGGAGGTCGTTCACCGTTAGTACCAGTGGCTGCTGCTGCATGGAGGACAACGCAGTTCGTACGAAGTTGAGGGGATCGGACCTGGAGAGCACCATCTCGGCCGCCTCCGGTTCCAGGAGGATACCCTCATTGGCCAACGTGTCTAGGATGCGGTCCCTCATGATGGCACCACTATGAAGACAGGGCTATTTAGTACCAATTCTTTTTTTACGAAATGGTCTATTAATCGAGCATGGTCCACATCACCGCGCGAACGCCATGCCATCCCACCGAGGACCGGGACAAGGTGCGTACAGCCCTCCTCAACATATTCCCCGAGGGTCAGGTCGAGGAGTTGGATGAAGGCCTGATGTCCAGCGGCGATAGCGGAGAGCACCTAAGGCAGATGATATTGGACGAGCACATCCGGGATACCGCACGCTCGGTCATGCTGCGCGGCATGTTGGACGGGCGGACCACGTTCCGCATCAACAAGCAGGTGGCCTTCGTGGGCAAGCTGTCCTTCCAGGAGGGCTCTTCGCCTCTGGGGAACATCGAGGTGACGGTAGAGGATGAGGACATAAAGGCTGTCATCGATCACCTCGCCGAGAGCACGGTGGAGGGAGCGGAATGATCGCGGCCTCCTCCCCGTCGTTCACCGCGATACCATTCCCTCAAGCCCTGCATGGCATCGCCAAGGAGTTCCAGGCCTGGGAGATCGTGGCCGAGGGAGGTCACGAGCTCCGGAAGATCGAGCGACAGTTCATGGAGCTGGCTCCGTCGTACGGCCTGCGGTTCTCTGCCCACGCCCCCATGAGCGACATCAACATCGGCTCCCTGAACCCCCGCATGAGAGAGGCCTCGCTGAAAGAGCTGATAACGGGCCTGGGAGCCTGCCATCGCCTGGGGATCGACACCTACACGGTCCATCCCGCCTTCCTCACTCCCCTTGGCTTCGTGAACAGGGACAAGGTGAAGGAGGCCGCCAGGGACTCCCTGCTGCGACTTGACCGCATATCTGAGGACCTAGGCGTCAGGGTCGCCTTGGAGAACATGCCGCGGATGCACTCGGCCACAGGGACGAGGCCTCAGGAGCTTACCGAGCTGATCGAGGGCACGGGCCTGGGCATATGCCTGGACATCGGGCACGCGCACACCATGGGTCTGGTGAAGGAGTTCCTTAAGCTCAAGAGGAGGATCATCAACCTGCATGTCCACGACAACAGGGGAGAGTTCGACGAGCACCTCCCCATCGGGGACGGTACCGTGGACTTCCCCCAGGTCATCAAAGGCTTGAAGGGGTACAGGGGCCGCTATGTGATCGAGTCCCGCAACCTTCCCGATGCGGTGATAGGCAGGGACCGCCTGACCACGCTCCTGAACGGCCACTAACCTTTGTTACCGCATTTAAGGCAGGCCAGCTCCCCATCGACATAAGTCGCCTCCCTATGACCGCACTTCCTGCAAACGTACCCGAAGGCGGTGGGGTCCCGAGGGACCTGAGGAGGGTCTGCCACAGGGGCGTTAGGATGACCATAACTGTACCCCTGGGTGTAGTAGAGAGGGTAGTTCTGAGGCAGGGGCGCAGTGGGCCGCCCCCTCTCCCAGGGTATGTCCGGCCATACCCTTCTGCCCATCAGCCATCCCAGTCCCTTGGAGGTATAGAGCAGCGCATACAGCAGGCCCACCCCTACCCATACCAGGATGGCCAGGCCCAGGAGCATGGTGACCGCGTAATTGTCCGGGAACACGCTCAGTGGGACGCTCATGAAGTCGATACCGAAGTGCATGAGGATGGAGGCGTACACACCCAGCTTTAGGAACAGGTATGAGAAGGCCAATCCCGCCACGGCCGCCGGGAATATCTTGTACAGGTCCCAGGAGAAGACATGGGCCGCCCCGAACATCAGGCCGGAGAACACCATGAGGAGGGCCTCCTTCTTCCCGATAGCGAAGCCCCCTCCTAGGAGGTAGTTGCTTACCTTCCTCATCTTTAGGTCCGGGTTCCTGGTCCTGCGCACCAGGTCGATGAGCAGCAGCGGGACCCCGATCAGCAGGACCCGCGATGCCACCTCCTCCCACACCGAGGCATGAGCGAAGCCGAAAAGGGTCTGCCACAGCTCCCTTGTGGAGAATGAGGGAGTTGATGGATTTATGCCGGCGACCCCCACGACGAGGTAGTAGATGACGTTGAAGGAGATTATGGCCATGAGCACGGTGCCTATGACGTAAAGCGGGCTGTGCCCCTGCTTCGGGTACTCCACCTTCAGCTCGCTCACCAGGGGCCTCAGGCTCTTGGCCACGGCCCACACCAGAGAGGCGCCTATGGCCGCGACCAGCAGGATGTAGTAGATGAAGAACGGCCAACCGCCCAGCTCGGCGAAGTTGACGATGTAGGGCGTGATGATGAAGAGGTAGATGTGCTTGTCCATGTGGGGATAGACCTGCCCTATGCCCCACAGGGCTATGATCACGTTCACCGCCATGAGGAACACGAGCGCGATGGTGGCGTAGGTGCCAATGCCCATGCCCAGGTCGCGGATGGTGTTGTCCTTGACAGGCCGATACGGCGGGTACTGCGGGTACATGGGCGGAATGGAATAGGGTGTTACCGGCTGACCGCACTTGTGGCAATAGTTAGCACCAGCTTCCAGCTGACCTCCGCAGCGAACACAGGACAATGGCTCGGCCGGACCTGCTGGCTCCATCCCCTCTGGACCCATGCCCGTTCAATGAGCGCCTTTCTATTTCTACCTGTCGCGGTGATTCAGGATATCGAAGATGGACCCCAGCTCCGGAAAAGCCTGGGTGCAGGGAAAACCTTTATTTTTAAGCTAGGGCCCTCTACTACCATATACAGGTGCGAAAATGAGCGACGGGTCAAGTGAGCGCAATGTCCAGTTCGAGGTGGTCGATTCCCATCGGATACCTTTCGGCAAGAACAACTTCATCGAGATCGCACGGAAGAAGGCTGTCAGCGGCAGCGGTAGCACGGAGTTCATATCCCTGAGCCGCGGATTCACCATGAAGGACGGCTCCGATCGATACAAGTCGTCCATAAGCATACCGGACGATGAGGAGATCAGGAAGTTCCTGTCCGAGAAGATCATGGACATCTGATCAGGCACGCTTTTCCAGAAGAAGCTCCAGGTAGGACCGCCTCTCCGTCCTTTCCAGCCCCAGGGCCTTCATGGCCTCCTCTAGCATGGACCTCCCGAAGTCCAAGGGCAGGTCCTGGACCTCCAGCTCCACGAACCCCCCGAGCCCGGAGACCATGTCCAAGGACACCTCCACCTGGCCAAGGCGGTACGATCGCCTCACCTTCTCCACAGTGGCCACAGGCTTGAAGCCCAGGCGCTGTAGTATGAGGTCCATCGACCGGGGATCGGGCACGGGCGTGCTCAGCTCCTCCCTGGTCTTGGTGAGCTTGTCCAGCTTGGGACCCTTGTAGTAGAGGATCACCCCGCCCCCCTCCCTGCGCAGCCGCAGCCCCTCGTCGGTGGAGGCGAAATCCCGGCAGGGATGCCCGAGGTACCGGTCTTCCTGTGATACCTCTCCCTCGAACCTTGCCCCCCTAGTGATGAGACGTTCCTCGACTTGCCCGATATCCTCGACCGGGCACTTGACCTCTATCTCTAACATAGGCATTCATAATGCCGACCCAGATATTAAGGAAGTTGCATTTCTATTTCGTTATAATTATCATTCTGTAAATTCAATTTTATGAAGTATACATATTTATAGAATCGACAAGTGTTTGACACTCCGCACCCGGTTCGGGGCCGGTGGTGAAGTTATGAGAGGTCTTAACGATTTCGAGTTCATCGGCCGAGCAGCGGTTCGGCCCGGTTCTAAGAGCGATAGTGCTGGAAGTTCTAGGATCATTCACAAGCGCAAGGGATGGACCCGCATGGGCGTATCCGATATCATCGGCAACCTCTTGATCCTGGCCATCACAGTGACCTTGTTCAGCAGCATCCTCATGTACGTTTCATCCATGCCCGGACCATCGGAGAAGGTTTACTCCGACTTCACCTCCACCCTCGACATCAATAGCGATCATTATTATGTGAACATCACCCACCAGGGCGGAGAGGTCCTGGTGGACTACAAGACCGCCATTTACCTCTTTATCGACAACACCCCGATGACCTTGGGAATCGGAGATGGCATTGCCAGCGCAACGTCCTGGGACACTGGTGTGACCTGGTCCTACCTTAACAACACCGTTCTCACATCTACTACCAGCGTCAGTGTGATGATCGTGGACACCGCTGCCAACACCGTGGTCTACACCGCGCCCCTCCAGGGAGGGACCCAGGCGGCCATGACCAAGCCCATCATCGGCAACAGGGGCATGACCCCCTCGCCGGTCTATGACGGCAACTCCGTCCGATTCTACGCTCAAATCAGCGACCCCTATGGGAACCTTGACGAGAACAGCGTCTTCCTGAACGCCTCCTCAATAGGGCTTTCCTCATCCATTCAGCTCACCTATAACAGCGGCCTTAACCAGTTCATTTCCGGTTACTACACGGCGAACATAGCCTGGGACGGCTCCACCGTTCTGGTGTCTGCCACCGACAACTCCGGCCAGAAGGCCCAGGAGGGGTTCACGGTCAGGGTCTACTCCAACCCCTCCGGCGGTTACGGCCCGTACTCTGGCTACCTTGGCTACCTCACCAACGGTACCTATCCCCCAGACGCTAGCGGTGGCGAGGCCGGCGGTGAATCGGGGATCACCTTCTACTACATCAAGAGAACCTCCGACGGGACCATTACCAGGGACTTCAACCCCGGTGAGGGCGTGACCATAGAGCTATGGAGCGATACCCTGTCGAACGTGGCCGGACAGAACACCGTCTTCCTCTACCACCCGCTGATGGGCTTGACCCCCATAACCCCACAGTCATCGATCAATGCCTTCAGCATCGGGAGCACTTTCTCCACCTTCAGGCAGTTCGTGTACAACTTCAGCGCACCATCCGACGCCTACAGGTACACCCTCCAGATAATCGTCAAGGACAATCAGGGAGTTTCAATCAACCTCGCCGACTATATCACTGTGGGAGGGGTTACCTATCCCTCGCTGGAGACCTACATGGCCCAAGGTAGCTCCCTTGTCAAGGCGACGAGGTTCAACCACACCGACGAGCTATACCTCATAATTAAGGTGAAGGACACCGACCGGTACACTGATACCGTCTACATCAGCGGCATCGAGATCGACGATTATACCGGTAGCTACGTGATAATGAAATCTCCTACTGCGGTGCCCACCGCCGGCTCGCCCCTCTCGTACAGCGCACCCCTTTACTCCATGTACAAGACCAATGGAGCATCGGTCGCTGGTATCGGTAACGGGACCAGCAATGTCGGCTACTATACCATTAAGATCGTGCTGAAGGACGCTAACCAGGGATGGTGGCTGCCCAACACCAACTTCTACACCCTGAAGATAACCGCCTTCACCGACTCCGGCAACAGCGGAACGACCACCGGGGAATCGTACAGCCAGCTCAGCTGCCAGTTCGAGGTCACGGCCCCGCTGACCACCACCGATGTGGCTGCCGCCATAGGATCCGGCTCCTTCACCTGGAGCTCCTCCGGCGCCACCTGGTCGAACAACGCCATCTCCTGGTTCGAGGGCGGGGACCAGTGGAACGAGCGGGTGATTGACTCGGATCCCAGCAGCGGGCCTCTGGGTCTGACGCTAGCGGACCTGACCGGCGACGGCAGGAACGACCTTGTGGTCGGTGCGCAGGATACCAGCCTGGCGAACCTGTTCTGGTATGAGAACGAGAAGAACGACGGTACCGAGTGGTCCAGCGCCAGGACGATTTCATATCCGTTCGACGCCTATTCGGGCACGCAGACGGCATACTCCACCAACAAGGGGAATGCCAATGAGGACGCGAGCGTATGGGCTACCGCCCTGTCGACCGACAGGTTCTATGATGGATATTATACGACGAACGAGATGTGCGCCGCTCTCACCGTGGCCGACTTCAATAACGACGGCCGCGCGGATGTTGTGGCCAGCTTCATTCACGTCGTGGTGTACACAAACGCCGGCAGTGTCGGTTCCGCCGATTACAGCAACAGCTGGGGCATGTACTTCAACCGTGGCGTGTACGTGTTCTGGAACGACGGCAGCTCCAGCTGGACCAGGACCCTGCTCTACAGCACCGACGCTTGGATCGCTGCGGACGCTGCTAATAAGGACACCAACCCTGCCGCGGCCGACCTGGACGTGGCGGACTTCAACCTTGACGGCTACAATGACATCGTGGCCGTGTACGAGGACGGCACCACCAAGGTTTGGCTGAACCAGTGGGTGTCCCAGAGCTCCTATGCTGGCGCCTTCAGCACCTCCAGCTCCATCAGGACCCTGCCCAGCGTGACAGGTAACTTACCCTGGTCCCACACCCAGATACTGCCCAAGGTGGAGGCCGAGGATATGAACGGCGACGGCATACCTGACGTGGTGAGGACCAGCACCCTGTCCTCAGATAACTCCGTGTACATTATCTACACGCAGCTGGCCAGCGCATCTGTGCCTTACGACTCCCCCGATCAGATGGGCGCTCTGAGCGTCAACTTCACCGCCACAGTGGTGGGCCCCATCTCCAACCTGGCGTCCACAAACGCGGTCTACCAGGCGTTGACGGAGGTGGATGTCCTCTACCCCACCTACTCCTCGACAGGCCTCAAGAACACACTGTTCGACACCACGGGCTCCTCCCTAACTAACAGCAAGTATGATGATGAGGTGTTCTATGATGTCCCCAAGGGCACGACCATGCAGCTGTACAGCTACTACCTGGACGCGTCCAACCTAACCACAAAGATCGCGGGTGCCAGGATCAACGTGCAGTTCCATGTGGACAGCGGATACAACACCTCGAACTTCATAGAGTACTCCCTGGACGGCGGTGTGACATGGTCCAACACCACAATCAAGCCGCTGAGCAGCGATCTCACGGCCAGGACCGCGACCTTCGACATTACAAGCGTAGGAGCGGACACCTACAGCAACATCACCACGAAGCTGCAGATACGCTTCGTGAACCCCGCCAGCGCGCTCCAGACCGTCCACTTCGATTACGTCTGGGTGGACGTGGACTTCGTGGCCACGCAGGCGGTCGGCTGGATCTACAGGATACCCAATCAGCCTGCTGCATACCAGACGCTCAGCGTCGTGGGGCATGTCAGCGGCACGGAAGGGTTCCAGATATCATACTCTCCGGACAACGAGACCTATTTCCCTGTAGGGCAGATAACCTCCCTGACCGATGTCACCCTGAGCGCCAACCTGTCCTACACCCCCAACAGCTACTACTACATACGCGTCACCGACCTTGACAGGGCGGTCACGGACGTGGTGAAGAGCACGCTGTACCTGGACAAGGTCACGATCGCCCACAATTCCCCAACCGTTCAGTGGACCGTGGCGGCGACCAAGGTCTGGACCTCATCCACCTACTACATATCGGCGTTGGCCGTGGGGGACATGAAGAAGCAGATGGGGGTCTACACCGCCAACGAGCCCAACGACATCGTGGTGGCGACCGGCGGGGACATGACCTCCAACTCTAAGCTGTACATCATCATGCAGTCTTCCTACGGGTCTTTCTCCGCGCAGGCACTGACCACCTCCAAGCTGGCCATCATGTGCCCCAGCTCCGGCAACTACGAGATACACGGCGTGGAGCTTGGTGACCTTGACGGGGACCAGGACCTAGACATCATCCTCGTGGTGGGTGCCAAGATAGGCAGGGAGCAGGGGACCGGACCCACGCTGTGGGAGTACGTGAACAACCAGATGTCCGCCGGTGCCTGGAGGTTCACCGAGAACCCCATCAGCTCCGTGGCCTCTAAGGGCGAATCGGTCATCAACGTGACCACAGGGAACATCGACCTCGCGATCTTCCTGCCGGTGTTCGGAACGGTGGCCATCGTGGCCTCCAGTCAAGTGTTGGGCAGGTGGAGAGCAAGGAGGAAGTAAGGTCCACGGAGGTAGATTGCTGGACGTCGTGATCACTGGTGCGGGGCCGGCCGGGGCCCGCTCCGCCAGCCTGTGCGCCAGGGCGGGCCTGCGCACCCTGCTGGTGGAACGAGATACCCTCCCCCGGGACAAGTGCTGCGCCGGAGGCCTGCTAGAGCGGGCGGCAGCGCTCCTCAACGACCCCATCCCAGAATATGTCATCGAGAAGGAGATCAACACCGTCAGCATCGTCCATTCCTCGTTCCGGGAGGAGTTCGTGCTGCCGAACCGGGCAGCTGTCACTGTCCGACGATCAGCTTTCGATGCATATCTGGTAGATATGGCGGTGAAAGCGGGAGCGGAGTTGTGGACACCCTCCCGCATCTCCAGGGTGCGCGAGGGCACCGACGGCGTGGAGCTGGTGATCGACGGCCGCGTTGTCAAGACCAAGGCCCTCATAATCGCTGAGGGCGCCACCAGCCGTACCGCGTCCTCCCTGTTCGGCCCCTATCCCGGAAGGGACCAGGGCATCGGCATGGCCATGACCTGCCGGTTGGAGCACGACCCGGGAGGGCACATGGAATTCCACTTCCTAGGCACTCCCCTCTCCCGATTCCCCTACACCTTCAGATTCCCCCTCAATGGCTGGATGTTCTCCACCCGAGATGGAGCCAACATTGGCGTCGCAGGAAAGGATATGTCCGCTGCTAGTTATCGCGCAGGCATAGAACACATGCGAAAGGATGTGGAGGAGCATTACGGCCAATTATTCGATGCCCACGTCTCGGCCCATCCCATTCCCATGAGGATGAGGCACCGGCTGCACACCCGCAGATGCCTCCTGGTTGGGGATGCCGCGGGGCTTACGAGCCCCATGTCCGGGGAGGGCATGACAAACGCCCTGAAGAGCGCCTCCTTGGCCTCGAGGGCGGTGGAGGCCTTGGTGAACGGCACAGGCTCGCTGAGGAGCTACCAGAGCAACGTGCACGCGGATATCTTGCCGATACTGCGGGCGTCACGTTTCATCTCCCCCACGGCCCAGTGGCTCATAGGGGTCGTGGACACCCCCACCCTGATGAGAAAGATGCACGGCGACCCCGAGCTGGTCTCCACGAGCCTCAGGATCTCCCGGGGGGAGGAGGAGTGGGAATCGCTCCTCCGCCTCGTGGCGCGCCGCTTCCCATACCTGTTCTTCTCCTCGCTCACCTAGGCCCATACGGACAGGAACCGCCATCCTGCGTAGGCCATACCGGCCAGGGCCAGCAGAAGGACGTACCTGGATCGACCGGCCCTCAGGAAGAGGTACGAGGCTACGACACCCAGGAGGGGGAAGATTATAACGTCGGTAAGCTCCTGGAACAGGGCCAGGGGCGTCAGGGAGGTGAGCATTATCAGAGCCGAGACCACCTTCTTGCCGCGCTTCAGGCCAAGCTGCGTGTACACGGTGCGGACCCTGCCCCTCCTGTCCTCCTCATAACCGTCTATGTCCGTGATCATGGAGCCTACGACCAGGCCGATGAACATGTACATGCCCAGGAGGACCGCCTGCATGGTTAGCGGGGGCATCACCGGGGCCCAGCTGTCAGGGTACACTAGGTCCGGGTCGCCCTGGAACAGCCGCACGGCGCTCAGCGGGGTCATGTAACCGTATAGGAAGGCGAGGAAGGTGCCCATGCCCAGCAGCAGGGGGCTGAGGATGCGCTCCTTGAACCGCACGGGAGGGAAGGAGTACACGTAGGAAAGTGAGTATATGACGGCCAGAATGGCCACGTGCCACCACGACAGAAATGCGGCCACTATCAGGGACAGGGCCATGAGCACCACCGACATCTGCGCGAGCTCCCCTCTCCCCACCAGTCCGGAGGCCAGGGCCCTTCCGGCCTTTCCTGGGATGTCCCCCGCCTGGTCGCTGAGGTCGTTCCACATGGTGCTCACCAGCCACCCCAGCATGGCGCTCACCACCGAGAGGATGACGAACTCCAGGTTCACCCAGTATGGCCTGTCCAGGATGCTCGTCACGTACACGCTCCCAGCGTACGAGGACCAGCCGCTGGCGATCCCCGCGGCCACGATGCCCATGAACATGACGGTCTGCGCCGGCCGAAGGCTCAGGCCGATCTGCCGGAATATCTTGGGGTTGTTCAGGTACAGGAGGGACCCCAGCATCCCCAGCAGGAGGATGAGGTAGTAGGAGAAGATGAACAGGTGGAGCTGGTGGTACCTGGTGACATCGTAGCTGGGGAAGACCGGCATTCCGTCGATCGCCCCCACTGGCATGTACGCCCCCGGGGTCGCCATTATGAAGAGGGATACGAGGGTGAAGACCACTAGCAACGCCATCTCCACGGTCATCAGGACCCTCCCCTCAACAGAGCCGAAGCTGGCCCTCTTGACCCACAGGCCGTACCCAAGGATGGCGGCCACCACCGCTATGATCTCGATGGCCTGTCCGGGATGGAACGTGGAGCCGCTGAAGTGCATGATGTAGTTGATGAAGTCCGCGGGGGAGAAGTAGGCATAGTTCTCGTTGGAACCGAAGATGAAGTGGTCCAGGTAGGGTGGGAGGATGATCACCCAGAAGAACGTGGACACGAAGTTGACGGCCCGCCGGACGCCCCTGCGGGTGAACGCCGAGAGCAGCAGCACCAGGCCGAAGAAGGTCAGGAAGTAGAAGGCCACGTGATGGGCTATGCTATAGATCCAGGGATGCGGTTCGATGACGAAGATGCGGTCCAGCAGGTAGTACTCGGAGATGTCCCTGATGAGAGCCACGACGAGGATGTACAAGAACACCCCGATGATGGACAACCGGTCCCGCTCCAGGAAAAGGACCAGGCGGTCCACGGCCTCTCCCCATCTTCCCCTCGGGGGAACCCCATCCCGCATGCACTGGCATCGTTCGGTAATTATTTAATGAGAGTGTCCTGGTTCGCAGCGCTACCGTCCTCCAAGGTCCGCGCCACGCCCTCCAGGCGCTCGCACTCGATGACCGCGAGTATCTTGGAGTACTTGCCGCTGAGACGCCGGAGGGCGTTGGCCATGTGCGCCTCACGCGCACGCTCCAGCTCCCTGAACCCTCGGGCCCTGTTCACCCTGGCGTCCCAGCTGCGGGCGAAAGCTTCTGGGCTGGACAGGTCGTAGGTCTTCCCCGTCGCCCGACGGGCGAAGAAGGACTCCCTTATCATGTCCCGGGTCCGAACATTCTGGCAATAGGTCTCGGTGTACAGCTCCTCGTTCATGTCGATGGGGATTATGGGCGTACCCCTCTCTTCCGATATCTCCAGCGCTCGGACGTACGCGGGCGGGGGGATGCGTACCTCGCCGAAGCTCTCCAGGAACGCCTGGTAGATTATCTCCAGGTCGCTGGGCTCGTACTTCTCATAGTCCTCACGACGGTGCAGTCCCTCCAGGTCCTCCCGCGATACGGATATGGCAATGACATCGGGGCGGACCTCATCGAAGCTCCGGGACACGGCCCCCTCCTCGCTGACAAGCCCCTTCACAACGGGCAGAAGGGAGATGTCCGCCGCCTCAATCCTTATGCTTCGCATCGCTCTCCCTTGCCCCCACCAGATCGTACAGGATGCAGGCCTCGGTGATCTTCCGGAGCTCGTCCTTGCCCACGATGGGAGTCCCACCGATGCTCTGCTTGCTGCGTGACCTCTCGATGAAGATGACAGAGCTACGCTCCGTCACCTTGGATATGTCGGAAACGGCCATGGCCTTCTCTTTCAGCTTACCGTCATCCCTGCCCAGGCCAGTGAGGATGATGATGTGCCTGTCCTTGCTCAGCGCCTCGAAGGGGCAGCGGGTGATGGGCAGGATGGAGAAGCCCATGCGCTTCAGCTGCTGAAAGACCTCCTTGCCGAATATGTCCGAGGCAGGCGGCGGTGCAGGCTCCTTCTCCTTGGGCTTGGCGGCAGCGCAGTGCTGGAAAGGGTTCACAGGCACGACTATGGGCTGGTTGAGGAACTCCTCAAGGCGGATGGCGACGTCTATCATCGCCCCCATCCCGTTCTCGTACATCTGTATCGTACGGCGCGAGACCCCCGCTATCTCCGCCAGGGTTCCCAGGGAGATGCTTCTCTCCTCCCTGAGCCTCTTCATAAGGTCGCTGTCCAGCTTGACGTACAGCCCCCCGGGGGCGGCGAAGATGAACGGGGGCACCCCCTCCAGGAGGTGATCGGTTAGCGTAGTGAGGGAGATTATGGGGACCCCGAACCGTGAATAGACGATGCTCTCGTCTATCTCCCCGGACCCGGAGCGTTCGCCTACCAGCAGCGGCGAGGCTCCCAGGGCCTCGCCCAAGGTCAGCATCTCCTCGGCATTGTCCTTGGAGAAGGCATCGACATTACTGAGTATCTTAATGATCAGGAGGGTATCGTCACGCCTTGCGACCACATCGAAGCTGATGCCCCGCATGGCCAAGGGCCGGGAGACGAAGAAACCGGACTTGGCCAGTACAGAGCGTACAGCCTCGATCAACTCATCTCTCTGCACGACCCTCTATACATGTGAACTTCTATATGAGCATTTTCCAGAGAAAAAATAGTATGGCCATTGGAGCAGAACTGGGTAAAAAAATGAAGTAAAGGTAAAAGGTTTCTGCATCCTTAGCCGTCGATCTTAACCTTCCTCCCTCGCCGTTTCGGGGCCACCTTGTTCAGGGTGACCTCCAGGACGCCGTTCTTGTACGTCGCGGAGGTGGAATCGGGGTCGACGGCCGCCGGCAGCTCCAGCTGCTTGGAGAACTTGCGGTCCTCGCGGTCCACGGAGATGTCCAGGAGGCCATCCTCAACATTGAGCTGGATGTCCTCCTTGTCCACCCCCGGCAGCTCCACGATGACGCGGATACGCTCCTTCTCCTCGATGATATCTGTCAGCGGCTCCCGGATGCCCTCCACCTGGATGTTGTCGGGCGCGGTGTTGCCGAACTCGCTGATATGCGGTTTCCCGTCCGGACCCATGCGCATGGAGAACCCGTAGACGATGGGCTGGGTCACACTGGGATCGATCTTCCCGCTCAGGAACCCGTCCATCAGGGCGTCCATCCGCCGCCGCATCTCCTCGAACTCCTCGTCGAAGTTGCCGAAGAGGTCGTCCCAGGAGGTCCGGCGTCCTTTCCTCTTGTCGTCAGCCATTGTCGTCACCTCACATACACGTAATCTTCCCTGATACGCGGCAGCTTCCCCAGGTCGGTCCTGGTCATGGGCTTGACCTTTTCCAGAGCCTGGTTGAAGGAGGCCATGGATATTTTGTGCTCCTTTATCTCCTCGGGGGACATATCCTTGCCCTTGGCCACCAGGGACCTTATGGTCAGCATCACCGCTTCGTTGGTGAGGGCGGCCAGGTCAGCTCCTGTATAGCTATCGGTCCTCTTTGCCAGCTCGTCCAGGTCAACGTCCTCGGCCAGGGGCTTCTTGGCCGTGTGGATGCGGAGGATCTGCTTCCTACCCTCAAGGTCCGGCGCGGGTATGGCAACCAGACGGTCGAAGCGACCGGGACGCAGCAGTGCCGGGTCCAGCATGTCAGGGCGGTTGGTGGCAGCGATTATCACCACGTTGTGCAGGCTCTGCAGCCCGTCGATCTCGGTGAGCATCTGGGAGATGACCCTCTCGGTGACATGGCTGTCGGCCTCCCCGCCCCTAACGGGAGCGATGGAGTCTATCTCATCCATGAAGATGATGCAGGGAGCGGCCTGCCGGGCCTTGCGGAACGTTTCCCGAACGGCCTTCTCGGACTCTCCCACCCACTTGCTCAGGAACTCCGGCCCCTTTACATTGATGAAGTTGGCCTGGGACTCGGTGGCCACCGCCTTCGCCAGGAGGGTCTTGCCGGTCCCTGGAGGTCCATAAAGCAGCACTCCCTTGGGCGGGGTGGCGCTCATGTGCTCGAACACCGCCGCGTACTTCAGCGGCCACTCCACGGCCTCCTGCAGCTCCCTCTTGGCATCGCGAAGGCCGCCGATCTGGTCCCACTTGACGTTGGGGGTCTCCACGAAGACCTCCCTGAGGCTGGAGGGCTGCATCTCGCGCAGCGCGGCCAGGAAATCCTCCCTGGAGACCGTGAGCTTGTTGAGCACCTCCATGGGGATGGACTCCAGCTCCAGGTCCAGCTCGGGGAGTATCTGGCGCAGGGAGTGCATAGCCGCCTCCTTGGTCAGGGCGGAGAGGTCCGCTCCCACGTAGCCGTGGGTGAGGTCGGCCAGCTTCTCCAGGTCGACGTCCTTCTCCAGCGGCATGCCGCGGGTGTGGATCTGTAATATGTCCAAACGGCCCTCGCGGTTGGGCGGGTTGATCTCGATCTCCCGGTCGAACCGTCCCGGCCTGCGGATGGCCGGGTCCAGGGCGTTAGGCCTGTTGGTGGCACCTATGACCACGACCTTACCGCGCGCCTCCAGCCCGTCCATGAGGGACAGCAGCTGGGCCACGACCCTGCGCTCGGTCTCGCCGGTGACCTCCTCGCGCTTCGGCGCTATGGAATCGATCTCGTCGATGAAGATGATGGTCGGAGCGTTCTCCTGGGCCTGCTTGAATATTTCCCGCAGGCGCTCCTCGCTCTCGCCGTAGAACTTGGACATGATCTCCGGACCGCCGATGGTCACGAAGTTGGCGCTGGTCTCGCCTGCCACCGCCTTCGCCAGGAGGGTCTTGCCGGTCCCTGGAGGACCGTGTAGCAGGACGCCTTTGGGGGCCTCCACGCCCAGCCGCTCGAAGAGCTCGGGGTGCCTGAGGGGCAGCTCGATCATCTCCCTGACCCTCTTGACCTCCTCCCCCAGACCGCCGATGTCCTCGTATGTGACCTTAGGGATGTTGGACGTGCCCTCCTTTACAGGCTTCTCGCTGATCTTTACCTCGGTGGTCCGGTGGACCAGGACCGCATCCGAGGTAGGGGTGAACGATACCACTATGAGGTCGATCTTGCGCCCCATGACGTTGATCTGGATGACATCGCCCCGGGTGACCGCGCGTCCTTCCAGGCTCTGGCTGAGGAACTCCTCCCCCCCCATGATGCGCAGGGACTCGGTCGGCGCGAAGGATATCTTACGGGCCTCCTTGACAGTGACCTTCCTGATGGCGACCTTCTCGTCGATGCTGGCCTGAGCATTGCGGCGGATGGTGCCATCGATCCTGATGACACCGCGGTTGGCGTCCTCGGGATAACCCGGCCAGACGATGGCCACCGTCCTCTTCTTGCCTTCGATCTGGATAACATCGCCTGCCGTGATGCTCAGGATCTCCATGACCGCGGGGTCGACACGAGCGATACCGCGCTCGGCGTCCTTGGACTTGGCCTCGGCGACCTTCAATACTTTCTCCGATGACTCCATTCCTTTTACCATCCCATATCTAATACCTTGAACTTATTCATCTAATGTGCGCTCCATACATCCCATGTTTCTGGATGCATCTCGCAACCGCTCGTATAGACACTAGGGTCTGTCCATGCGTGGGCGTTCCTCTCGGGACCGTCCAGCGGCTTCCACTTCCGCTTCGGGACCGGCGTGCGCTCCCTCTCGGGTACATCGGGGTTCATCATGCCTCCAACTAAGTAGACAACTGCACGTTGTCTAGTAGTTGTACATGATTGCACTTCTATATATACTTTATCCCTGCTTGCGCTCGAACTCCCTCAACTTCTCCCTCGCCCTGGCCTCCAGCTCGTGGAGCTCCGCCCGGACCTTGGGAATGTCCTGCCTGACCTGCCCCATGACATCAGAGGCCAGGCGCTTGATCTCCTCTGTATTGCCCTTGGTCTCCTGGGATATGTTGGTGATGAGCTCCTTAGAGGTCTTCTCCATGGCGTTCATGGTCTTGTCCAGCATATGACCGGCCTCCTTGGCCATGCTGATCATCTGCTCCACATACCTCTCTACCATCTTTTTCGGGTCCACGTTATCGCTCATATCATTCCTCCAGCCATTGTCGCAGGTATCGTGATATGACCTCGTCCTTTACGGACAGCTCCTGAAGGATCAGCTTTGGATCGAGGTCCGTGCGGTTGATGAACTCGTACATCGCCTTCCGGAGCCGATAGTCTGGCTGCTCGGCCATGAGGTGGGCGACCTCATCCATGGTCCTTTCCTTCTCTTCTATTAGCTCCTCCCTCTTCTTCTGCAGGTAAAGCAGCTTACGGTCGATATCGGCCATTCTCGCCCTAAGCTCCCCGATCCTGTTGTCAGGTTCCTTGGCATCGACCCCCCCCTCGGCGGTCAAGGCCACATGCTCCCTCTTCACCAGCTTGGCGTTGAATATGTTCGGCCCTACGTCGACCACGATCGTGAAGTTGACCGCGGGATAGTACTTATTCCGCATGGGGCCCCCCAGGTCGCTCTCCTCCCGGTACCTCTTCACCAGGCCCTGGGCCTCAAGGACCTTCAAGTGCTTGATTACCGCCTGCTGGGTCATTCCCAGCTCCTTGGAGAGCTGTAGGGGGTAGTGAGGCTCTCTTACCAGAGCCTCCAGTATCCTTCTGCGAGCGGGGTTCTCGATAACGGAGAGGAGGGCGTCAAGCTCCACCATTCGTCTCACCTCATTAGTTATTAACTTCAAGTTAACAACATCATATTATCGTTCAATTGTAAATAAGCTATCCCCAAATCTGCAGAGGAAAGGAACTATCATGAACCCAATGGCCGGATAGGACCGGCCTTCAAGCCTAATCCTTGTTAAGATCTCATCATGAGAGGGCAGTGCCGTCGACCACGGTACCCGGCGTTTGGAAAGGATTAATACCCAGGGGGGTTTCTGCCAGATATATGCCCGGGGAGCTGGTTAAGGACAGCGTGATCATCAGGGACCCCACGGAAGCGAGCCAGATCTACAATAAGGGGTTCTACGGCTATCCGCTGTCGGGTGGCGGCCTGGAGATGGACCTTATGGAGGCCATCTACCTCGTGGAGAGCGCCCGCCTGGAAGTGATCAGGGAAGATGAGCCCATATCCCTGGAGCGGCTGGTGGCGTCGGCCTCCTCCGCCCACCGGGACTTCGAGATCAAGTACATCGTCTACCGGGACCTGCGATCCCGGGGTTATCTTGTCAAGCCGGCGGGGGAGGAGTTCGACTTCCGGGTCTTCCCCCGTGGAGGGACGCCCAACAGCAGCCACACCAAGAACTGGGTCTCGGCCATCTCCGAGCGCTCGGTGTTCAGGATCGCCCCCTTCATGGAAGGAATGAGCCGCTCGGAGCGCACGCGGAAGGAGCTCCTGATCGCCATCGTGGACGAGGAGGGGGACATAACCTACTACCATGCCGACCGCAGCGAGCCCAAGGGCGTGGCCGATATGTCCTGGGAGGGGCCGCCGGTCAGGGCTGCGATGCTCGAGGACCGGGTGATGATATTCGAGGAGGCCTCCGCCCAGCGCATATACGACCACGGCTTCTTCGGTAAGAGGCTAGGCAAGGTACTGCAACTCTCACTGATCGAGGCCGCGTACCTCATGGAGCAGGGCCGCCTGGAGGTATCGACGATAGTATCCGGCAGGAAGGTCCCTCTGGACAGGTTCAAAAAGCGGGCGTTGAAGTTCCAGCAGGACTTCGACCTCCGGCTCAGGGCGTACAACGACCTGCGCTCCCGCCGCCTGGTGGTCAAGACCGGCTTCAAGTACGGGTCCCACTTCCGAGTGTACGAGGACGACCCCGGGAGGTCCCATGCACGCTGGCTGGTGCATGCTGTACCCGAAGACTATGAGACCATCTGGCCGGAGATGTCCCGCGCGGTCCGTCTGGCCCACGGAGTGAAGAAGGAAATACTGTTCGCCTGGGTAAGGGAGGACGAGACCGAGTACATGCGGCTGTCCAGGGTCCGGCCGTAAGCAAATCGGGGTTTAAAAGTAAGTAGCTAGATAAGATTATAAAAAAGGGTTTGAGTTCAAAGCTGGATCTCGATGCCCAGCTTCTCCGTCAGCTCCTTGTAGCGGTTCCTGATGGTGACCTCTGTGACCCCCGCTATGTCGGCGACCTCCCTCTGCGTCCTGCGCTCGTTGCACAGGATGGAGGCGATGTAGATGGCAGCGGCGGCGACGCCAGTGGGGCCGCGTCCTGAGGTCAGCTCCTTCTTGGCCGCATCCTTGAGAATCTCCGCGGCCTTGGACTGCACCTCACCGGTGAGCTTCAGCTCCGAGCAGAACCTCTGCACGTAGTCCTGCGGCCGGGTGGGCATGAGCTTGAGCTTCAGCTCGCGTGTCATGAACCGGTAGGTACGGCCGATCTCCTTTCTTCCCACGCGGGAGGAGTTGGCCACCTCATCAAGGGTCCTGGGGACGTTGCACTGGCGGCAGGCTGCGTACAGGGACGCGGCGACCACGCCCTCGATGCTGCGGCCGCGGATGAGGTTCTTGTTGACCGCCTTGCGGTACACCATGGCCGCGGTCTCGCGCACGTTCCGGGGCAATCCCATGGCCGAGGCCATCCTGTCCAGCTCCGACAGGGCGAAGGCGAGGTTGCGCTCCGTGGCGTTGGACACTCTGATCCTTCGCTGCCACTTGCGGAGACGGTATAGCTGGGCCCGGTTCCTGGTCGGGATGCTCTTCCCGTAGCTGTCCTTGTTCTTCCAGGATATCTCCGTGGAGAGACCCTTGTCATGAATGGTATAGGTCATGGGCGCGCCGGTCCTGGCGCGTTTCTCCCCCTGCTCTACGTCGAAGGCCCTCCACTCCGGTCCTTGGTCGATGAACTGGTCGTCCAGGACAAGACCGCAATCTTCACAGATAAGCTCGCCCCTCTCGTAATCTCTCACAAGGTGCTTTCCGCCGCACTCAGGGCATTTCTCAATCTCTTCGGTCCCTTCTCTTACCTTTGTCATATCTTGTGGCCTCCTCGACGTAGACCTGCTTCCCCACTGCTGCTAGCAGGTTGCTTCGTCCTACCGGCTCGACCATGATGTACGGTGAGTCCACTGGACCGAAGACCCTTCGGATGTAGCCTAATGGCTTGTTCCTGTTGTCCACGATCCTGTCCCGGGAACCGGGCGCGAAAGTTCCTCTGACAATGAGCTTGCCATCAAAACCTATTTCCTGTATTACACCCAAAAGCTTCATACACACCAGGGGGTCTGAAGACCGGTATGTTCAAGTACAATGATTAATTAGTATTTAATCCTACCGATAGACATATTTATTTTTCGTCTCCCCCATCATAAATGATAATCTCGTACGCTCCAATACCAATAATGATTTGTTCACCCTCGGTCATGCTCGCACCATGGAGATTTCCCCGGACCATCCCCGCTATCGTTCTCTGGTGATCAGGGAGAGGATGTCGGACCTGGTGAAAGAGGGGGTCGTAGCACCCACTGGCCTAATCGCCCATGGGCGCGGCGAGGCCTTCGACTACCTCCTCGGAGAGAGGACCACTGACAATGCCCTGTTGGCGGAACGCACGGCGGCGGCATACCTGCTGGAAGCGAGACATCCGGTGATAACCGTCAACGGCAACGCCGCCGGGCTGTGCGCCGAGGGATTGCTGTCGCTGGCCCGCGCCGTCCCCGCCAAGGTGGAGGTCAACCTATTCCATCGGAGCCCGGAGAGGGTGGAGAGGGTGGTCTCCTACCTGGAGCGGGTGGGCGGGCAGGAAGTCCTAGGCCGGGTGCAGTCCTCCAGGCTGGAAGGCATAGCCTCGGACCGGGCGATGTGCTGCACCGAGGGCATCTATGAGGCGGACGTGGTGCTCATCCCCCTCGAGGACGGGGACCGTGCGGGAGCGCTGGTCAGGGCCGGGAAGAAGGTCCTGGCGATCGATCTCAACCCCCTATCCCGAACATCCCTGGAATCACATGTCGCGGTGGTCGACGAGCTCACCCGCGCGGTGCCCAACATCGAGCGGGCGGTGAAGGAGCTGAGGGACGACGTCCCGGAGAGGAGGAGGCTGATCGCGGAGTTTGACAACGTTCTCAACCTCCGCCTATCCAGGAAGCACATGTGCCAGCTATTGGAAGGCGAAATGAGATAAAGGGGCTCCCCGTTCCTCGGAACTGAGTATCATGGACGAGCTCATCGACAAGGGAGTCAGGCGGCTGGAGTGGGCACGCGCGCACATGGGCGTGCTCCGGGCCATAAGGGAGCGCCTGGTCGAGGATCGAACACTGAAAGGGGTCAAGGTCGCCATGGCCTTGCATGTGGAGGCCAAGACCGGGATCCTTGCGCTGACCCTCGCCGAGGCGGGGGCCGATGTCCGCCTTGCCAGCTGCAATCCCCTTTCGACCGACGACTCCGTTTCCGTGGCCCTCAGGAAGCACTACGGTCTGGACACATATGCCAAGAAGGGCGAGAGCAACGAGGAGTACTATGCCAACCTCAACGCCGTCCTGGACATCAGGCCGGACTACGTCATCGACGATGGTGCGGACCTCATAACCATACTGCACACCAACAGAAGGGACCTCCTGGGGAACGTCAAGGGAGGGAACGAGGAGACCACCACGGGGGTGGTGCGCCTGCGCGCCATGGCCGCCGAGGGCAAGCTGGAGTTCCCTGTTATTTCTGTCAACGACGCGCACATGAAGTTCATGTTCGACAACCGCTACGGCACCGGGCAGTCCACTTTCGATGGGTTCATGAACGCCACCAACCTGCTCATCGCCGGCAAGCGCATGGTGGTCGCTGGCTACGGCTGGTGCGGAAGGGGGATAGCCATGAGGGCCAAGGGCATGGGCGCCAACGTCATCGTGACGGAGATAGACCCGGTCAGGGCCATCGAGGCGAAGATGGACGGGTTCGAGGTCATGCCTATGCTCGATGCTGCCAGGATCGCGGACATAATCATCACCGCCTCCGGCAACAAGGACATCGTCCGAAGGGAGCACCTGGAGGTCCTAAAGGACGGGTGCGTCCTGGGCAACTCCGGCCATTTCGACAACGAGATCTCCAAGACCGCCTTGGAGGCGCTCTCCGGCCCACCCCTCAGGGTGCGGGAGTCGGTGGACCAGTACACCTTCAGGGACGGTCGTCATGCCTACCTGATCGCCGAGGGCCGGCTGATGAACCTCGCCGCCGGGCAGGGACATCCCGTGGAGATCATGGACATGAGCTTTGCCATCCAGGCCTTGTCCCTGGAGCACCTGGTTAGGAACCACGCAACGCTCCAGCCTAAGGTCTACAACGTCCCTGAGGAGCTCGACCAGATAGTCGCCAGGACAAAGCTCGAGGTCATGGGGGTCAGGATCGACGAGCTGACGGCGGAGCAGAGGAAGTATCTCCAGGGATGGCAAGAGGGCACATGAGGCCGTTCCTCACTGTCTACGGGCATGTGTGCCTGGACCAGATCATGAGCCTGGACCGCTTTCCTGAGCCTAACACCTCGGTGGACATACTAGAGAAGCACCGGTACTTCGGCGGAACCGGAGCAAACATCGCCACCGTGGCCGCTTCCCTAGGCGTGCCTACGGCCCTGTGCTCCTTCGTCGGCCCGGACCTGCCCCCCGACTTCCGCTGCTTCATGGAGGAAAGGGGCGTGGACCTTTCGGGCGTGGAGACGGTCGAGGGCTACGAGACCTCCACCGTTCTACTGGTGACCGATTCCCAGGAGAACCAGGTCGCCTTCGTGTACCAGGGGCCCATGCGCGACATGGGCAGCTTTCCGATGAACACCACGGCAGCCCGCGACTCCCGGTTCGTCCACATATCCACGGGGAGACCGGAGCACTACCTGCCGCTGATGGAGGAGTGCCGGAGGCTGGAGAAGGACCTGTCCTTCGACCCAGCTCAGGAGATCCACCACATATGGGACCGGGACACGTTCCGCAGGGCGCTTCCCCTGGCGGACCGGTTCTTCTGCAACAGGAACGAGCTTCGCACCGCCCTTGATTACATGGGCACGAACTCTCCGGAGGAGCTGCTCCGGGATGTGAGCACGATCATCAACACCCGAGGGGGGGACGGCTCCCTGGTCTTCACCGGAAGGGGCACCTGGGCAGTCCCTGCGGTACGCCCGACCAGGGTGGTGGACCCTACCGGCGCCGGGGACGCCTTCCGCGCCGGCTTCTACGCCGGGCAGTACTACGGGCATGGCCTGCTGGAATCGGTGGCGTACGGTAGTGCCACAGCTTCGTTCGTCCTCGAGGCCAGGGGCTCGGTCACCAACATCCCCACCTGGGAGATGGTGGAGGATAGGGCCGAGCCTGTCCTGTCCCGATTGCCTGGATGATACTATTCGTGGTGGTACAAGCCAGGTAATCATCGGAGGTCGAAACATTTAATATGGCAGATAAACTAATGGGGCTCTAAGGTGAGAGTTTGGCAGTGGGGTTCGTCTTGATCAGCACGGCGCCGGCCAAGGAGCATGAGGTCTACAATGAGCTCCTCAAGGTCAGAGAGGTCGTGGAGCTCCATCCCCTCTTTGGAGAGTACGATCTGATCGCTAAGATCGAGGCGGATGATTTCAACCTCCTGGGTCAGGTTGTGGTGGATGCTATCCGCTCGATCCCTGGGGTCATTGACACCAAGACGCTCACGGGCATTAAATTCTAAAGACAGGTGAAAAAATGGAACTGATGGAATTCCTGACTATACTTCTGATGACTTTGGGCCTCTTCCTGGTATTGGCCGGCGTGTTCACTGCCTATTTCGGGAGCGGCAAGAGCCGCACGATCGGTGTGGTCCTTCTTGTCGTCGGCCTCCTCATCGGAATAATCTGGGTGGCCCTCAGGCTGATGGACCCGACCTCCACCGGTATGATTAATATCAGCATCGGTGCGACCATCTGGACGGCTTTCCTGAACATACTGGCAGCCCTCATCGGGGCCCTCATCGCCATTGGCCTGTTCCTGCTGGCCATCATGAAGTCGTGATCGTCCAGAGATCAAACACCTTCCCCGCATAACCTTTTTTAGCCGTTCGTTATTTGCATCAATGATGCCACAAGTCCTCATCGTCCTGGGCAGCAAGAGCGATGCCCCGGTTGCCAAAAAGGCCACGGACGTTCTGCGAGAGTTCGGTGTCAGCTCTGAGACCGTCGTCGCCTCCGCCCACCGCACGCCGGATAGGGTAAGGGAGATCATTAACACCAGCGATGCGGATGTGTACATAGCCATCGCCGGGCTATCGGCGGCGTTGCCGGGTGCGGTGGCAGCGGCCACCGTACGTCCTGTGATCGGTGTACCCGTCAGCGGCAAGGTGAACCTGGACTCCATCCTCTCGATCGTCCAGATGCCAAGCGGCATACCGGTTGCGGCGGTGGGGCTGGACCGTGGTGACAACGCGGCACTGCTGGCCCTTCAGATCCTGGGACTGAGGGACCCGGGTCTGGCATCGAAGCTGGTCAAGCACCGTCAGGACATGGCCGAGGCCGTGGCCCGTGATTCCGAGGAGGTGAACAACGATGTTCAAGCCTGAGAAGTTCGTCGAGGAGCAGATAGAGGAGATGAGAGCCAAGATCAAGGGCAGGGCGATCATCGCCTGCTCTGGGGGCGTGGACAGCACCGTGGCCGCCGTCCTGGTGTCACGAGCTATCGGCGACCAGCTGCTGACCGTATACGTCAACAACGGCTTCATGAGGAAGGGCGAGACCGAGGCGGTGGGCAAGATGTTCGACTCCCTCGGCATCAACTATCGGCTGATTGACGCCAGCGACGAGTTCTTCGATGCTCTGAAGGGCGTGACCGACCCTGAAACGAAGAGGAAGATAATCGGTGAGAAGTTCATCCGGGTGTTCGAGCGCACCGCCAAGGAGTACGGGGCCGAGTACCTGGTGCAGGGGACCATCGCCCCTGACTGGATCGAGAGCGGTGACGGGGTAAGGGACGTCATAAAGAGCCACCATAACGTCGGAGGCCTGCCCAAGGACTTCAACATGACGCTTGTGGAGCCAATGAGGGACCTCTACAAGGACGAGGTCAGGAAGGTCGCCCGGTACCTAAACGTGGAGGTGGCCGAGCGCCAGCCGTTCCCCGGTCCAGCTCTGGCCATCCGCGTTCTGGGAGAGCCGACCAGGGAGGCCGTGAACATAGTGAGGGAGGCCTGCGCCATCGTGGAGGAGGAGATCGAGAAGGCCGCCAAGGAGGGGAAGATGGCGCTCCCATGGCAGTACTTTGCGGTGCTCCTGCCCTGCCAGTCCGTGGGGGTCCAGGGCGACAACCGCGCTTATGGTAGGACGATCGCCGTGCGATCGGTCGAATCCATCGATGGCATGAGCGCTTCCTACTCCAAGATACCGCATGAGGTTCTGGAGCACATCTCGGTGCGCATCACCAACGAGATGAAGAGCGACGTCAACCGCGTAGTATATGACATCACCCACAAACCACCCGCGACAGTGGAATGGGAATAATATTATATTATTAATATGATATTATTCGATGAGCGTTTCGATCTCGCTCAGGGACGTGATGACGTGATCGGCCTCCACCTCTGCTGAGGGGCAGTACTTCGAGCGCTTCAGTACGGCTCTGATGCCCACCCCCTTGGCGCCTTTGATATCGTGGGCCAGGGAATTACCAACGTACATGGCCTCAGAGGCGCTTACACCTAGGTTGGAGAGGGCGATCTTGAAGACCTTGGGATGCGGCTTGCGCAGCCCGACGTCGGTGCTGAACACGTAGTCATCGAAGAACCGGTCCAGGCCGAAGTGCTGAATATCCCTCATGGGATACTCGGAGGGCAGCCCCCAGGCCACATCGGATATGAGGCCTATCGATAATCCCCTCTCCTTAATGCCATGGAGGACCTCCACTGCGCCGCTGACCAGCTTTCGGTCCTCGAGGAGGACACCGTAGAAGAGCTCCAGGCTCTCGCGGAGGTTGTCCTCGTCATGTGCGCCGTAGCGTTCGAGGCACGCCCCCATCAGGTCCACCAGCGGGACCTCCACCATCTGAGCGATCTTCTTTTCCCGTGCTTGGCTCAGGCTTCCTGAGAGGTAGGAGGTGAACTCCTTTCGGTCCAGGGTTGGTGAGCTCTTCGACACCAGCTCGAAGATGCGGTCAACCACCCTCTCCTCCGGTCCTTTCCAGTCATCATAGTAATCGATCAGGGTGTGGCCGAGGTCGAAGAGAACCGCCTTCATAACTTCACAAAACGACCCCAGAGTAATAAACCTGTCACCGATAGGAACGAGTTGGTGAGAAACGAACAGCGGTGTTGAGGTGTGCCCGAGAGATGCCAACGTGCCCTCCCTACTGCTGAATGGCATATGCGCCCCCAGCCCGATCTCTGTTGAAAGTGAGAGATATTAAAATAAGGATGATCCATTAGCGGGCTTATGCGCGTCTATGTGGTGGACAACGGCGGGCAGTGGACCCATCGCGAGTGGAGGGTGCTGAAGTATCTGGACGTGGACACCAGGATAATCCCTAACAACACGCCCTTCGATCAGCTGGATGTCGACGCGCTGGTGCTGTCCGGCGGCTCCCCACACGTTGCCGACGAGGGAGAGAAGATGGGCCGCAACGGGGAATACCTAGACCGGGCCGACTTCCCCATCCTCGGCATATGCGCCGGGTTCCACTTCATGACCAACCACTTCGGCGGAAGGACCGAGGCCGCGGGCAAGCCTGAGTTCGGCAAGGCCACTCTCATCGTGGACGAGGAGGATGAAATTTTCCGGGGCCTGCCCCATGAGTTCGTGGTTTGGCAGAGCCACAACGACGAGGTCACCAAGGTGCCGGACAACTTCCAGGTCCTGGCCCATACTAAGAGCTGCCCTGTCGAGGCCATCAAGGTCAAGGACCGGCCGTTCTTCGGCCTCCAGTTCCATCCAGAGGTGGAGAACACCGAGCACGGCTCGGAGATCTTCCAGAACTTCCTGCGGGTGGTCGAGGAATGGCATCGCTGAGCCCCGAGGACCGCCAGGTACTGACGGAAGCAATGGAGGCCATGCTCCACAATGAAACGCTGGAGCATGCCCTGGGGCGGGTGCTGCGCAGGAGGGGACTGGGCTTCGAGAGGTACATCTCCATCACCAGCGACCTCAGGGAGTCAAGGAGGAAGGACGAGGACATCGAATCTGCGGCCCGTCGGCTCATAGCACAACAGCGAGAATGAACATCAGTAGCAGAAGCGAGGAGATGATGGCCAAGGCCAGCAGGGGCCATGTACCCCTCAGAGACCGGCCGGAGCCGAAGATTATCGGTATCGGCCCGATCAATATGACGCCTCCCCACTCCTTTCTACCACCCTCCTGCGGTGTACCGTCGAGCTCACTGACGGTCCCGAACGACAGGGATATGAACGTCACCACAAAGCCGACGAATATGAGGAGGATCGACAGGGCCGTAAAGGCCCCGGTGCCGTGGACCACAGGTACGATGAGGAAAAGGGACAGCTCCGCCTGGCCAACGGCGACGGCCCAGGCAAGCACCAGCCCTCCCGCCAGCATTAGCGTGATCCCGGCTCCCAACAGAGCGCGCTGTCGTCCGCTCATGCGATCCTATCGTTCAGAGGTCCTTCCAAAGATATAAGCTCCCTCTGTCATCATCATATCAAGCGGCTCAGAGGAGACAAGGTGGACGCTGGACCGCGCGCCGCCCTCGAAGGTTATGGAGAGCTGGGTGTTCGCGGACCAGATGTAAGAAACGTATAGCTTCCCGTCCCGAACGTCATAGCCTGTGTCCATGATTCTTCCCGCGCCCAGGTCCTTTAGGGTGCCCTGAGCCTTAGCGACGGTCTTGCTCCCGTCCTTGATCTCGATGTCCTTCACCGTCCTTCCCTGGAGGTCGATCTCTATGGTCACCGGAACGTTCCAGTATCCCGCGGTGCGGGCGTCCTGGCGAGAGACCGAGTATGTCCAGGTGTCGGTTCCGGAGCGTGCGGGATCGAACTGGACCTCGGTCGACCATCGCCCAAATATGTAGCTGGCCACCTCCCCATCAGTGGCCTTCCAGTTCTCCAGGGTATAGTTCGATTTCTTGTTGTCTATCCAGTGCAACATTTCTGGGATAGCGATGTTGCGTCCAGGGTGACCGTAGACCCTCAGGACACCATTGTTCTCCGCGATGCCGTTCACCAGTGCGAACATCGAGCTCCAGCTCTGCGGGTTGTCCCAGCTCAGGGCGCGGGCCGCGTCCATAAGGTCCATGGCCTGATACGGATGCCATCCACCGCCGGTTCCTTGGTAACCGCCGACGTCGTACCATGAGCCTATCTGGCTGTGGTTCCCGGCGGAGCCTGCCGCCAGGTCAGAGGAACGGCCATCGATGCGTATGCCAGCAAGATAGAGCGCGTACATCATCTGGTAGGAGGCCTTGTTCCCTGGATTGGCCATGGAGATGTAGGTGTCCCCCTTCCCCCCGTTCGCAGGGGCATCCCAGCGGCTGGCGAACTCGTAGAAGCTCTTGAGGTGGTTCATCCCGCTGTTGGCATCGGCGACGGCCGAAGCCCAGAACTTCTTAGCTCCCCCCTCCCAGTCGTGAGGGCTGTGCAACGCTATCTCCACGTATGGCGCGGTGAGGACCTTCTCTGAGGTGTACTCGTCAGCCATGGCGGACATGACGTAGGCGGTGAGGGGATGATTGTAACCTGCGTACACACCGATTATGTCCGCCGGTCCCGTGGAGTCATCCTCCCCGAACACACTGACCCAGTCCCAACCGTTCCACCACCGGGACACCGAGGCATGCTCAGCCGAGGATATCATGGTAAGGCCCATGGTATCGTTCAGAGTGACCCCGTCCAGCTCGACCGAGTAGTTCACGGCCATACCCCACTGGGACCTGAGATCGAGCGATGCCTCGTAACGGCCGCTGGTGCTGTTGTACGCAGCCTCCTTCCCGTCGATGGTGACGACAGCGCCAGCCTGCTCCGAGCTCCGGGAAGCGTTGTACTGCGGTCCCCCGGCGCTCTCAACGCTGTACTCATAGGTGGGGCCGGCCAGGGGGTAGCGGGCCGTGGCACCGCGGCATGCAAGATTGTCCACGACCCACGCTCCGGTGTACACGGTCGCAGACATGGGAACGCTGGGATCGATGCCGTAGCGCGTGAGCACGGTGGAGTTGCTGCTGAGCACAAGCTGGGCAGGCGACCAACCTTCAGGCATCGATATGACGCCTTGGCCGACCCGCACCCCCGATGTGTGAAGAACGGTCACCATGCAATCGCCGCCCTCAGATCGGAAGGAGACGATATAGCGGTCCGGAACTAAGCCCTCTGCATTATCCTTGATGACCACCGACGGCAACATCCTTTCCGAAACGGTATCCACAGCTCCCGACCCCACGTCGGTGAGGCGTACGAAGTTGTTCCCGGGAGTGCCGTAGGAGAGCTCCACCGCCGTCAGCGCCTCCCCCAGCCGGTTGACCAGGGTCGCGGTGAGGCCTATCTTCTGCTCTCCGAAGGAGGGATCGAAAAGGTTGCCTGCCTGGGGAGCATAGCACTCGAAGGAGACGTTCCAGTTATCGCCCATAAACTGGGGGGTGTAGCGGAGCAGCACCTGATCGGTCACATTGGAGCGCAACATGCACCACACCCTGCCGTCAAGGACCACGCTCTCGGATGCGCTCGATTGGACCAAGGTCACCTGCCTGTAGTAGTTGAGCGCTCCCGTGGGTGCACCGGAGAAGGTCTCCACACTGCCCCACCTATCCTCCTCGTTCAACGTACCGGACGAGAGCGAGGTCAGGCCCACCCATGCTCGGGCGACATTGTCCTCCGGTGAAGGAAGATCGCCGCTCTGCGCGCCGTTGCGGAGCAGAACGACCGCGGCTACGCTCGAGGATAGGACGATCAATACAACAACGAGCGCTCCCAGTGACTTGCGGTTCATGGCGGGTGCCCCAGCGCCCTAGAGAGCAACGGTCTTTATTAAAACGTGCTCTCACGGTAGCGTTCCTTGACACCAAGGTGTCCTTGGAGGATTTAGATTAGCAGGAAACGTATTTAATATGACAGCCTGATGACCGCGCAGGTGGGTTTTGACGTCTTTGAAACACCTTGTAATCGAGATACTCCAGGCCCGCGACCTCCAGGTCGTGGAGAGGGACGGCCACCTGTTCGCCCGTAAGGGGGATAGGGAGGTCCCCTTCCTCCTGCTCACCTCTCTGGACTGGGCCAAGGTGGATGATTTCCTCGCCCGTTTCAGCGGGCTTGCGGGCAAGAAGGTCATCGCTACCCTGGTAAAGCTCCCCCCCGCATCGCTGGCTAAATTGGACCGCTCTGTCACGGTATGGGACCAGGAGGCGCTGGAGCATGAGCTTGGACGTACCCGCATCGAGGGCGTCATGGGGAAAAGGGAGAACGGCCTGGTGGACGAGCTTATGGCCGACGATTTTCCCAGGATGGTCTCCCCCGCTCTTCTGGAGGACGTCAGGGCTCCTGCCGTCGGCGAGAGGATCGTTAGGCCGGTTGTCGGTCTGGACGACGTGAAGGAGCTGTCCCGGCAAACTGTGGCCGGCTTCGCCCATCGCCTGGAGCTGGTCCCTCATTTCGTGTATGGATATGTCTGCCCCCTGTACATGGACGGAGAGAAGGTGGGCGTGGAGAAGGGTGCCCTGTCCATCAACAGCCTGACCCACAGGGTGGAGTCATGGAACGACCGCACCGAGGTGATCTACGCCCTGGAGATGGCCCACAAGACCCTGGAGCCGTCCATCGGGATGGACGACGCCAAGAGGCTGGCCCGTAAGGAGCTGGTCAAGGTCAACTCCTACGAGAAGGAGCTGATCAGGGAGGAGAACAACGTCACCATCATAGAGAAGAGGAGGGTCGCCCCGCGTGAGGAGGAGATAGTCCTCGAGGACCGGGGCGTGTTCTACATACCCATCTGGTGCGTCGAGGGCGTCCACGGGATCATGATGGTCAATGCCGGCACGGGCAAGGTCCTCAGCGAGGACTATTACCGCATCTAAGCTCCAGCACCCTCTCCAAACGCTCAACTATCCTGCTCCAATGGGAACCCCTCCAGTACAGCTGACCGCACTCCTGGCATATGTACAGTCGTTCCTGGGACCCCCTAACACGGGGAGGCGCCCGCGCCCCCTCCTCCGGCGTAGCGTCGCGCAGCCCGCCGTTGCAGATCGTGCACCTCGTGCAGCTCTCCTCGAAGCTCAGCCCCAAGGTGCAGGACACCTGCACCAGCTGGTCCTCCAGGGCATCGCTCTCCACCAGCAGGCCCTGCTCCCCCGCCCTCTCTGCCAGCTGATGGTCCCTGGTGAGGACGGTCCTGCCTTCCGCCCGCGCCCTTCTCAGCACCTCCCCGTCGGTCACGTCCCGTGCGTAGGCGGTATCATACCCCATCATGCGCAGCCACCTGGCCAGGGAGCCGAGCATCTCATCGGCGAGGAACCTAGGGGCGCTCCGCATCCTCCACCTCGTAGCTGAGGAGGATGCCGTCGCCCATCCTGTCGGCGCTGGCAAGCCTCAAACGCACGATGCGGTCCTGGGGAAGCCCCTCGCCGTCCGCAGGCGTAGGGGAACCCCGCCCTCCGACGACCATGCTCCCGACGTAAACACAGTAGCGATCGACCAGGCCCTCCCGGAAGAAGGAGAATATGGTCTCCCCGCCCCCCTCCACCATGAGCTTCCTGATCCCCCGTTCGTACAGATATTCCAGCGCCCTCACGAGGTCCACTCTCCCCCTTCCTGCGCGGAAAACCTCACCTCTGGGCCAGGTACGTTGGCAATCCTCAGACGTGACCATAAGCGTGGCCGCCCTCTCATCGAGGACCCGGGCGTCGTCCGGGGTATGGCCCGAGGAGTCGAGGACCACCCGCAGAGGGTTCTCCTCGAAGGTCAGGCCCTTGATCGTCAGGTGCGGGTCGTCCGCGAGAACGGTCCCCACGCCCACAAGGATGGCGTCGGAGGTGGAGCGGAGGCGCTTGACCCGTTCCATATCCTCGCGTGAAGAGATGCGCATCTGCTTCCGAGACCTCCCTGCTATCTTGCCATCGGCGGTCATGGCGCAGTTAACGGTCACCTCGGGCCTCATGAACGAGGGACAGGGGCCGGTGGTGATAATACTTCTCACAGATGCATTATTAGTCCCGAGGTGGAATCAGAGGACCATGAGCAACATCCGGATAATCGAGATCGAGGAGATGAACATCCGCGGCGCCTACGTCGTCGACGGGTTCCCATCCATAGGACTTGTCGGCTCCATCGTCGCCAATTATCTGGTCAACTCCCTGGGGCTGAGGCAGATAGGGGTGGTGGATTCGGACACCTTCCCGGCCGTGTCCATGATCAAGAACGGCATCCCCACCAGCCCTGTGCGGGTGTACGCGGGGGAGATCAACAAGGGAAGGGACCGCTTGGTGGTCTTCGTATCCGAGTTCCAGCCGATACCCCAGGACATCAAGGAGCTGGGAAAGGTGATCATGGACTGGGTGGAGGACCACAAGTGCCGCATGATCATATCGCCCGAGGGCATAAGCACCAAGCAGAGCAATCCCCCTGCAGACATGAAGGATGTCATCAGCCACGTCATGGCCGTAGGGTCCACGGTGGAGGCGAGGGAGATGCTCACCACCAATGAGATCCCCATCTTCGAAGCAGGGGTCATCGTGGGCCTGTCCGGCGTTCTCCTCAACGAGGGTTTCAATCGCCTGTTCGACGTTATCACCATACTATCTGAGGCCAGCACCGAGTTCCCTGACGCCAGGGCGGCCGCCGCGGTCACCATGGCCATCAACAAGCTCGTCCTGGAGGGCTCCCTGGACATCGAGCCCCTGCTTCAGGAGGCCGAGTCCATCGAGAACAGCCTGAAGGAGATGTACGAGCGGGCCGGAAAGGAGGATGAGCTGAGGAAGGTCACGGCCCCGGGGATGTACGGTTAGGCAGCACCACCACCGACACACCTTGGGCGACGTCCTTCTGCTCGAACTCCACGGGGAGGAACTGCCTGAGGAGCCACATCTGCGTCGTGAGGTGCGAGGTGACCTCTCGGACTCTGAACACCGACGGCCCCTTGGCCAGTGCCATGTACGGAAGTAGCTGATCGGCGGCGTGCGTGTCCAGAGTGCCCGCCCCCTCCATCTCCGTTCTGAGGCCGTTCACCGCTGCCTCCCCCACCCTTTCCGCGGGGACGCCCTTCTCGCCCAGGCCATCGCCGCCCAGAACGGTGCGGCGGTAGCGGGCGTATAGGGCGGTACCGGCACCGGTGGAGGGCCCGGCGGAGCGGTGCGTTCGCAACCTGAGGTCCGCACCGAGGAAGGCCTTGCGGCAGGTATGCTCCATCCTCTGCGCCACGTGATCGGGCAGGTTCTGGGAGAAGCATACCCCTCCCACCTCCTCCAACTCTCCACGGTCCTCCAGCCGCAGAGGGCTCAAGGACGGGCAGGGAGCAAGCGAGGCCGTGACCCTTCCTCCGCCCTGGGGGTAGAAGCCCCGCCTCTCCAGCTGGAGGTCGGCATCGTACCCCATCCGCGCGAGAAGAGGGAACAGCACCTGGGAGTAGTAGTCCACGGGAGGGGACATCCTCACGTTGGTCCCGCCGATGATCTCCAGCTCCGTGACGCCCGGTGACATGAGGGATGCCAGCATGCACGCCTGCAGCACCAGGGTGACACTGCCCGCCGTTCCCACGTCAAGCCTGTAGGAGCCTCCGATGACCGGCCCCGGCCGGAACCGGATGTGAGTGGACCCGACGTAGGCGTTGTCCACCTCCGCATCGCACAGAGAGGCCACGCCCATCACCGCGGTGAGGTGCTGGGCCGCCAGCCCAGGCTTACCTCTCCTGGCACGGATATCGCTTATCTCGACCTCCGTCCCTGTCAGAGCGGACAAGGCCACGGCGCACCTCAGCAGCTGCCCCCCGCCCTCCCCAAATGAACCGTCTATCTTCATGACCAGACCTCGCCGCCCTCCCCCTCATCCCCTTCCGGCCAATAATAGCATCGTCCAATTGACCGCCGGTCGTAGCAGCGGACCCTCATGACCGTTGCGATCGGACCAGCCCCGGTGTCCGGTGCTGGGATGCTCCTCTCCATCAACACACCCGGACATCGGTATGGGACGGGACGCTATTCTGAGCTCCTTTTCTCTACAAAACGATGGAATCGATAGTGGTTATTCCATTTCGATGCCAACCTAACAACCTATATGTACATACCGGCCCCATTCTTCGAACGGGATGCACTGGGCCTCGATCGGCGGAGGGCGATGAGGTCTGGGTAGTAGATGAAACCAGATTGAGGTCGACGTCCATACCTAGGCCGATTAAGCGTCCTTTTCCATGATCAGGCCCGCAGGATGGTAGAGCGGTGACCAACAGCTTCATGTTGGAAGTAGGGGTGATAATGCTAGTGGCCTTCACAGGCGCCGCCCTCGCTGGCCGCTTGAAGCAGAGCGTCATTCTAGGCTACATCGCCGCCGGGATCATCATCGGCCCGTTCATGCACATCGAGATCGGCGGGCTGAGCTACCACGGCCTCATCCATGACACTTCCCTCATCAACGCCATCTCGCAGCTGGGTATAATCCTCCTGATGTTCTTCGTAGGCCTGAAGTTCTCCATCACCAAGCTGCGCAAGGTCAGGCGTCCGGCCATAATACTCTCCATATTCAACATCTGTATCAATCTCTTCACCGGGGTGCTGCTGGGGACTGCCCTGGGGTGGCCGTTCATGGACACGCTGTTCCTGGCACTCATAGTGTCCATGAGCAGCGCGGGGGTGGCGCTGAAATCCCTCCTGGAGATGGACCGTCTTCGCAACGCCGAGACCGACTTCCTGTTGGGGGTCATGGTGGCGCAGGACTTCATCTCCTCCATATTCCTCGCGCTCGTGGGCGGCCTGGTGGTGAAGAGCGGCGGGAACGCCACCGTCACGAGCTTCATCATGGGCGCGGTCATCTTCATCTGCTTCTTCGTGGTCCTGGCCTTTGTGGTCATCCCCCGGACCATTTCCTACCTGGTCAAGATGAAGAACGATGAGATGTTCGTCCTCTTCGCCCTCGGCCTCGTATGCCTATCCGCCGCCCTCGCGGAGTTCTTCTCCATACCGGGCATGATCGGAGCGTTCTTCATCGGCATGACCTTCGCGGAGACGAGGATCACCGACAGGATGGAGGAGAAGATCGCCCCCTTCCGAGATGCCTTCGTGGCGGTGTTCTTCATGGCATTCGGGATGATGATAGATCCCACCCTGTTCCCAGCGGTCATCGGCATAGTGGCCTTGGCCGTGGTCCTGGTCATCATCGACGACGTGTTCCTCACCGCCGTGGTGTCCTTCTTCATGGGATACACCCCGAGGCAGTCTCTGTTCGTGTCCACCTCCATGTGCGCCCGTGGCGATGAATCGATACTCTATGCCAGCATAGCCAGACAGGCAGTCAGCACTACCAAGGGAGCGGAGATATACCCCCTGGCAGGGGCGTTCACCTTCGTGCTGAGCGCCGTCTGCCCCTTCCTCATGCGCCGCGGCTACCGCCTTGCCGATGCTTTGGCCAGAAAGATGCCCCACTTCATCAAGTACTCGGCAGGGGTAATATCCAGGACGCTGGGCAAGATCATCCTCCCGGGCGACGGTTTCCGCCTCTACAAGGGTTCCCGATCTCTCCTGGGCGCCGAGCTGTTCTACCTGGCCTCCATGATAGCGCTTATCCTGACCACTGAGCAGGCGCACTACTTCACCTTCGGGCTGACCATTGTTGCCAGCCTCATTGTTTGGGTCATCCTTCAGAACGTCCTCTCTCCCATAGTGCGTCAGATCAACTACTACAACCTGTGCACGGTCCCAGGCAGCCACATGCTCATAAGCCGGTACGTGGCCTCCCTGGTGATGGCGACACTGATGACAGCCGCCTGCGTGGCCTTCACCTTCTCCCTGTACTGGCCCACCGTTATGGTGATCCTCGTGGCGTACCTGATGTGGTTCGTCCTGCTGATGAAGGTGTTCTATGATCAGACCTGCGCCGATTCCCGATATGCCAAGCATCCGCTGATGCCGTACCCGTCCTACAGCTACATGCACAGGCCATCAATGGAGGTCAACGACAGTCCGAGGTACAACCACCGCAAACGATGGAAGGAGTTCTGAACCTGCCTGATCCCGCTCGTTACTCTGACCGCAGTGGACCCCGAGGACGTATCAACGTCACGCAGGTTCACATCTGGGGGGTGATGAGGCCCATCGGGTTCCCCTCAGGATCGGAGACCCAAGCTATGTAGCCGACTCCCTGGATGTGCTGCTTCGGTGCCAGGACCCTGCCTCCTTCGCTCGTAACCCGGTCCAAGTAGTCGTCGACCGACTCCACACGTATGTAGTTGATGGGCACCTGCTCCTTTGAGGTCCGTTGGTATATTCCGCCGTTAACTCCCGGCTCCAGCAGCATCCCGTTCTCGTCGATCGGGACAGTATGGAGCACGGCATAGTCCATGCCTGGGACCTCATTTACCTTCCATCCGAACACCTTGCTGTAGAAACCCTTCAACAGGCCGAGGTCGTTCGCCGGTATCTCGAAGTGAATGATGGTGTGGTTCATTGCGACCATGTATGTTTTGGAACGGTCGGTAGATAATATTGTGCGTTATGAGAGCTTATCCCTCAGCGTCAGCTTCGCATCGTATGACGGAAAACAACGGACCTGGGACTATGTTCCAGATGGATAGTGGAGCGGAGGCATGAAGATCAAGGGGCCTGATGACATTCCCGAGAACGCCCTTCAACCCCGGGACCGCGGGGAGTGGCGGATGTGGCTGGAGCAGAACCATGCCCTCTCCAAGGGAGTGTGGCTGGTCTATTATAAGAAGAGCAGCGGGAAGATCAACCTCTCCTTGGACGAGGCGCTGTTGGAGGCCGTGTCCTTCGGTTGGATCGATGGCCGAATGCATCGTCTGGACGATGAAAGGGTCAAGCTGTGGTTCACACCCCGAAAGAAGGGCAGCATATGGGCACGCTCCAACAAGCTCCGGGTGGAGCGTGCGATCAAGGACGGCATCATGACGCCAGCGGGAATGGCCAAGGTGGAGGAAGCTCAAAGGAACGGTTCCTGGAACACTATGGAGGAAGTGGAGGACCTCGTTGTCCCCGACGATCTGGCGCAGGCGCTTGCGGACCGGCCGCCGGCCCGGGAGAGCTTCGATGCCCTCAGCAGTTCCAGGAGAAAACAGCTGCTGGCCTGGATCAAGTTCGCCAAGAGGCCCCAGACCAGGGCCGAACGGATAGATGAGACCGTTCTCCTGTGCCGGGGGGAAAAAGCGTGGAAGGAGCTGGGTAGATGACGCTCTCACGGTCATCCCGCAGGCCGTGGGAGTGATCTACGACATAAGGTGCTAGTTGCGGTCCCTCTCCCGCTCCACCATGCCCATCATTATGATTCCCGCCAGGAGGACGCGGCGATCGAACTGAGGGGGAAGCCTGGAACAATCCACATCCCACTCATCACCTATGACCTTGAACTGCTGCTTTATTTCCGTCACCGGCTGCCCGTACAGCTCTACCACGACCCTCTCGGTGACCAGCCCCCCGAAGGGCAGGTACTTGCGGACCAGGCCCCGCCCCGTCTCCTCGTAGACCCGACCGATCTGCTGACCATAGGGGTCTAACAGGTAGTATTCGTCAGCCAGCAGTCCGGACATGACGTTCCTGCGGATCTTGCCGACACACACGTTGGCAGCCGTGTCCACAACGGCGAAGGTGCCCCAGGCATCCAGGACCTGTTCCTGATGGACCCAGAACAGCTCCCGGGTCATGCCCTCATCGGCGTAGATGCGGATGTCCTCCCTCAAGCGCAGCAACTTCTGCTTGGTGAAGCCGAGGGTCCTGCCCTGACCATCCTCGATCCAGTACTGGTTGGCTATGGCGAGGATCTTCTTGCGGATCTTGTAGTGTGGCGAGGTCCAGATGCTGTCGGTCAAGGTCGTTCCCGGCATAGAGAGGGCACGAGATATATAGAGACACCACGCTGCTTTAGTTACTTTGATATTGATATTATAAGAATCATATTATTTTTCATAGCTGGGCTCGCCGTAGACCGCCTTTCCTTACAGCATAGATCCTACATATGTAGTTGCGAGTGACAGTGCCTGAACGAGAGGTGTTATGCCCCGGCCTCCTCCCACCACATCAGCATGATGATTATGTAGGTCTGGCACCAATGGTAAGGGGCGGAGGCTAAGGAAGAACAGATGAACGACCCCCTTTACCGCAGCATCAGGCTATTCAGACCTCTAGCGGATGAGGGCATATGGATAGTGGACGCAAAAGACCGGACGGACCACATAAACGACCGGGGGGCCTCCGTTCTGGGGTTTACGGCAGAGGAGATGATAGGCCGACCGGCCACCGACTTCCTGTTCCCGGAGGACGTAGACAGTTCAATGAACTGGCTGACGGAACTGAGGCGGGGTAGGGGAGGCATCTCCGAATGCCGCATGCGGCATCGGAATGGTTCTGAGGTCTGGGTATCGTCCTCGACCATTCCGTTATTCGACGACGCAGGCCAATATGCCGGTGCCATGGTGACCTTCCTGGACATCACTGATAGCAAAGGACCTAAGAGGGGGACGTTGAGGGAACGGGCCGATCTATTCTATACGGTGTTTCGCAGCAATCCTTCGGCGATGTGCATAACTCGTGCTTCCGACTCCCGGCTCATGGATGCGAACGAGAGCTGGCTCAGGCTCTTTGAGTACGAACGCGAGGAGGTCATCGGCCGCTCCGTCGGGGACCTGAGAATATTTTGTGAAGATCGTTCCGAGATCTGGTGTAACGACATGGAGGGGTCAGGAAAAGGACGGGCACGCGAACGAGAGGTACTTGCACACACCAAATATGGGAGACCTTTAACTCTGAGGATCTACACCGAGACCGTGACCGCTGGTGGGACGGAACATATCCTGAACACGGCCGTAGACATTACTGAGAACAAGGACAGGGAAGAGAGCTACCGTCACCTCGTAAAGTATGCCCCCACCGCCATCTTTGAGATAGACTTTCGTGGTCCCAGGCTTACGAGCATCAATGAGGCATTGTCGGTTCTCACGGGCTACTCTCAGGAGGAGCTGCTGAGCATGGACCCCGTCGACCTCCTGGTAGGCTCCGATAAGGAGAGATTCCGTCGGGAGATCGAGAAGAGGTTGTCTGGTAAGAACGCTGATCCCTCGGTCGAGTACATGATCCGTGCCAAGGATGGAAGGACGATCAATGCTGTTTTCAGCTTGAAATCGAGACATGAGAACGGGAAGCAGGTAGGCGCATTGGTCGTGGGTCATGACGTCACCGAGCTGAGGAGGACCGAGGATATGCTCCGTCGTCTGAACGAGCGTTTCGAGATGGCCCAAAGAGCGGCACGGGTAGGGGTGTGGGACTGGGACGTCATTACAGGGAGGGTCGAGTGGTCAAAGGAGATGTACCATCTGTTAGGTCTCCACCCGGCTGAGGATGAGGCGAGCTTCGACACCTGGAACTCGGTGCTGCACCCTGATGATGTTGAGATCGCGAACGAAAGGATCCAGCGGTCGCTGCGGGACCATACCTTCCTCGACAACGAGTACCGGGTTGTCCGCGAGGACGGTGAGGTAGTGTGGGTGAACGCGCTGGGGCAGGGCGTGTACGATGGCCAGGGCCAACCTGTCAGGATGACCGGGATATGCGTCGATATCACAGGCCGCAAGACCGTGGAGGAGGCGCTGAAGGAGAGCCAGAGGACGTTCCGTTCGCTGTTCTCATCCAGCAACGAAGGCATCGCTCTTCATGAGCTTGTCTACGACCAGGAGGGCGTTGCACGGGACTACCGCATAATAGATGTCAATCCCGCGTTCGAGCGAGCCACCGACATACCCCGGGAGAAGGCCATCGGAGCGCTCGCCAGCGAGCTGTACGGTATGGGCGAGGCCCCCTTTTTAGAAACGTATGCTCAGGTCGAGAGGACCGGCGAACCGATTTTATTTGATACCCACTTCGAGCCCATGAAGAAGTATTTCCAGGTGTCTGCCTTCAAGCCTAAGAAGGGGCAGTTCGCCGCCACCTTCGTCGACATCTCGAAGCTGAAGGAGGTGCAGCGCCAGGCGGAGGAGCAGAGAGCCCGCCTTCAGGCGGTCATCGACAACGCTCCTGAGGCGCTCATCGTCGCCGATGATAAGGGCCGGGTCCTGATGACGAACAAGAGGGCCAATGCGCTCTATCGCCGGCCTGTCCCTTATGGCGAGAGCTTCGAATCACACGCCGTCCTACAGCTCTGCTATCCTGATGGCAGGCCGTACCTGCCCCGGGACCTTCCGCTGACCCGCTCCGCCCTGGACGGTGAGACGTACGTAGACCTGGACATGGACATCGTATGGCCGGAGGGCGAGGTGCGACATCTGCTGGTGAACTCCGCGCCTATCACCGGTGATGATGGCAGGAGAATAGGTGCCGTGGAGACCATCATGGACATCACCGAGCGTAGAAGGACGGAGCTGGAACTGAAGAGGTCCAACGCCGAGCTCCAGCAGTTCGCCTTCGTCGCATCCCATGATATGAAGGAGCCCCTGAGAATGATAACGGCGTACCTGTCATTGCTGGACAAGCAGTTCGGCAGTGGGCTTGAGCCGAAGGCCAAGGAGTACATGATGTACGTCAACTCCGGCGCGGAGCGCATGAGACAGCTGGTGAACGATCTTCTGCAGTTCTCCAGCATCGATACGAAGGCCAAGGACTTCTACCCCGTGGACATGAACGAGGTCTTGTCGATCGTCAGGGAGAACATGCACTTCTCGATACTGGAGATGAACGCCGAGGTCCACTCCGAACCTCTGCCGACGGTGATAGCGGACAAGGCCCAGATGATACAGCTGGTGACCAACCTCCTGAGCAACGCCATAAAGTTCCACGGTACAGACCCGCCAAGGGTCTGGATATCGTCCACGGAAGGTTACTCTGGATGGACCTTCACGGTTAGGGACAATGGTATAGGGATCGACCCCAAGTACCAGAAGAACCTGTTCAAGATGTTCACCAGGCTTCACTCCCAGGACGAGTATCCTGGCACTGGCATCGGTCTGGCGATAAGCAAGAAGATCGTGGAACGGCACGGGGGTCAGATCTGGTACGAATCGGACGGTGCCATCGGCTCGACGTTCTACTTCACGCTGCCCAGGAACATATGATCCAAACTGTCCTTGAACAGTGACTGATCATGGCCTAATGCCTTATAGTCTTGACCGAAGGTCCTCATACAATTGGTTCGTCCCTTCCGCCGTGCTCAGGTTGAACACGAGCACACCGTCGGAATGATGAACCACGATGCAGCTCGCTACTGAGTTGTATCTTGCCAGGACATAATCGCCAAGCTCATCGTTCACGAAGTTACCGCTGCTGACCTCCATTCCTCCGAACCCCCCGCCACGACGACCGTTTTCGAAGTGGTCCCGCAGCTCCACCGAGATGATATCATCATATGCGATGCTCTCGTCAACCAACGATGCTTTGACCCGGAGACCGTCCGGCTCCAGGGAGGCATCAACGCTTCCCGAGCCAATGAGCGCGAACACGGCGATCAGGATGACGATCAGGACAGCAAGGCCGGCGATCAAAAGGCTCCTACTGCGCTTCCTGTCTTCCGCTGAAATGACCACATCCTTGAGGCTAGCTCCTTCCTTGAGGAACCGGTTCCCAGTGTTCATGCGATAGAGCCCGTAGAACAGGATGGACAGGGCGATGATGAGCGCGATCCAGAACAGGGTCGTACTCCCAGCAAGGATCAAGGCTTCCATCCCCAGGAGAAGAATCACAGAGAATGCCGTCATCAGCATGCCGACGAACTTGGCTAGAGCGGTAGAGTCGTATTGGTCCCTCATGGGCTTCGGGGAGGTGTTGAAACCAGCGATCAACATGGCTCCCCTCCCCGTCGCCCACATGTAGACCGATAGGGCTATCAAAGGGACCATGATCGATAACAGTAAGACCTGTACCGCTACATCCACGGAGTGAGCCATATCATCAGCAATATATGGCCCTTTCCAGATTTATATATAATATGATATATATTTAATACGTAAGCCCATAAGAACGAATAAGCTCATACCGCGCCAACAATGGACCAATCCCATTGCACCACGGAAAGGTCCCTTGACCGTGCCCATCACATAAGGCTGGCGGTAGCCCGCATCGCCGCATCGATGAACTCAGGAAGGATGTCCTTGATCCCATTTATTATGAACTGTATGGATATGGCCATCACCAACAGCCCCATGATGCGGGTAATAACCTTCCTTCCCCCTTCCTTCAGAACCCCGTAGATCCGTTCGGAATGGACCATCATATAGAACGAGATGACGATGACGGCAAAGATTCCCATGAACACTCCCGCCATGGCCACGACACCTATGCCAAGCCCCCCATCATGCATTATCCTCTGAGCCTCAGACATGAGAACTACGACCGTGACTATCGTACCCGGGCCACTGATGAATGGGATGGCTATCGGTATCAAAGCGATGTCCTGAGACGCATCCTTTGCCGCTTGTCCAGAAGAAGCTGGGTTTAGCATACCGATCGCCGTCGTAAACAGTAGGATGCCACCCGCTATCCTGAACGCTCCGATCCCGAACCCGAACAGCTCGAAGATGAGCAGTCCAGTGATCGCAAAGAACAGCAATATCAATAGCGCATAATAGGAAGACCTCTTGACGATACCATTCTTTTCCTCGACCGACCTGTTCTCGGTCAGTGCCAAGAACACCGCGGACGTTGAGATAGGATTAGAGATGACGATGATCGATACCATCGCGGCCGTGACGAACTCCAGAGCTGTGATCAGGTCGCTCAACAATGATCGATGATGATAGCTCATCATCGTATTAATCTCTTGATGGTCCTGGTCTTGGATATGATGGATGGCCATCATTCCACGAAAAACGTTGAAGACCGATACCTCCATGTAAAAAGTTACATCGACAATACCATGGATTTACAACATTGAACGTTCTTTTTGTCAGAAGATGCAACGGGAGACCTTATAGGCCACTTAGGGGGTCTGGCCCAAAAAGAGTCACAGGTCTTTGATCCAGGTGATGTATCCTTGACAAAAATATGAAAAATTGAATATGCTTGATGGTGCGGGCGCCGGGATTCGAACCCGGGCTTCAAGCTTGGGAAGCTTAAGTCCTAACCGCTAGACTACGCCCGCTTGTCTTGAGCCTCATGGCGGATTGTTGATTAAAATGTTTGGAGCCCAGCAAAGCTCACTTAACCGTTTCCAGCTGGCTGATGATGTTCCAGATCAACGTCCTTCCGTGAAGAGGGATGTTGGGGTCGTTGGCCAGCTCATCCAATATGAAGATCGCACTGGCTGCCTTGACGTCCATGGCCTCGTTGGGTGCCTGCAGGCGCCCCTTGGCATCTGATGCCCCTCTCCGGATATTTCGGGGAACAGAGGTATCTTCCGCCAACTGGTCCAATACGTCCATTATTTGCTTCAACTTAACATTGTCCGCCATAGTTATTACCCCCATATGGGGAAATTTATTTGCTCCATGCTGTTAGTCGGAGGTCTCGACCTCTCCCTTCTCGAACTTGAGCTCGCCGTTCTTCTTGAAGGTGGTCACCACCATAGAGGTCTTGCTCTCCTTGATGCCGGGGATGCTCGACACCGTTTCCATGAGGAAACGTTTCAGCTTTTGGTATGAATCGAACTTGACGACCGCTACGATATCGACGTCACCTGTTACCAGGTAGACATCGTCCACAGAGTCGTTCTGTGCGATGGCCTCGGCGATGATATCGGCCTCCTTGGTCTCCACCTTGAGGTTGATCAAGGCTGTCACCTGCTCGTCCCCGAAATACGAGGAGATAACCGAATCGTAGTCGGACTTTTCCCGGTTCTGCATCTCAATACCTCAAGACCTTATTGCAGTTATGGATGATATGCTCTGCGAGCGAATCCTCTGCCTTCTAACTAAAAGCCTAAAAGAGGAACTCAGCCTGCGGTCTCGAACTCTTCCTGGAGGTCGATGATGACCTGCTCGAGGACCTCTTCGAGGGAGGAACTGCGGTACTCTCTGACCCCGCCTATCTCGCTCTGAACCCTGGCTATATAGTCGTTGTTGTCCTTAATGAATTCAACGTTGCAGAGGGTCTCTTCCATCTTCCTTCACCCGAGCCAACATCCGCGTTAGATGACAGCACGGCGAATACTGCGGTCAGTATATATTGATTTTCCCCTCAGCGAGCTGGCCCCGTTCCTTTTTCGCAGGGCAGACCACGAACTTAAAGCACCTTGATCATGAAGAACGCATCTCGTCCAGGCCCATAATAATCACCGATAACGCCTTCGATGTTGAAGCCATGGTGCAGATAGAGGTTCATGGCCGGAACGTTAATCACCTCCACCTGAAGGACCATCTTCCGAGCGCCCCTTGCCCTGACCCTCCCTTCCGCCTCCACCAGCAGCGCATGGGCGATGCCTTGGCCCCTGTACTGGGGGAGAACGGCCAGGGACACCAGCTGGGCTGCTATCAGCTCTTGCCGGTAGTTCACTATGGCCGACCCTATAGGTCCGTCGGCGTCGGCGAGAATGGTCTCAAAGCCATCCTCCTCCAGGATGGCTGCCAGGTCCTCGGCGGAATAGCGCTCCTCTTGGAAGCAGATGTTCTCGATCTGCTGCAATATCGGCAGGTCCTCGATGCCTGCGGTCCTGATCATCACGAAAACGCATAGTCAGAACATCGTTAATTCACTTGTGACAAGAAATTGAAAAAACCGGCCATGGATAGATATCAAGACCGTTATCGATGACCGTCTGGCAGGGCGAAATAAAAAGATAGTTGAACCGAGTTTGAATGAACATGACGTTCCTTCCCATCAGCAAGCTCATACACCTGCCTTCCGACAGCGAGGTCGAGGCACGGGGCTGGATATACCGGGCCAGGTCCAGCGGGGCCATCGTCTTTCTTGTTCTGAGGGATTCCTCGGGTATAATCCAGGTCACGGTGAAGAAGGGGAACCTCCCTGACCTGGAGTTCGAGGCCGCCCGGGACGCAGCGGTGGAGTCATCGGTCGTGGTTCAGGGAAGGCTGTTCGAGGACAAGCGCGCTCCCGGCGGGAAGGAGCTGAGAGCATCTGCTTTCAAGGTGCTGGGCTCCGCCCAGCCGTTCCCCATAACTGAATACCAGAGCGAGGAGCTTCTGCTCGATCAGCGCCACCTGTGGATACGCTCTCGGGAGCAGACCGCGGTGATGAAGGTCAAGGCCGCTGTCATGGCCGGCGCCAGGGACTGGCTGCGGGAGAACGAGTTCATCGAGGTCACGCCTCCCATGCTCACCCAGAACGCCTGCGAGGGCGGTACCACACTGTTCAAGCTGAACTACTTCGACCGCGAGGTGTTCCTGAGCCAGAGCTCCCAGATGTACCTGGAGGCGCTGATATTCTCCCTGGAAAGGGTCTACTCCCTGGCCCCCTCCTTCCGCGCCGAGAAATCGCGGACCAGCAGGCACCTCACCGAGTTCTGGCACCTGGAGCTGGAGGCGGCGTGGATCGACTACAGGAAGAGCATGGAGGTCCAGGAGCAACTGGTAACTGCCATGGTGCAGAGGGCATTGCGCGACACCAGGGAGGAGCTGGTGCACCTGCGAAAGGACATCGGGCCGCTGGAAGCTATAGCCCCCCCGTTCAAGCGAATCACCTACTCTCAGGCCATAGAGAAGCTCCAGGCCCTGGGGCACGGAATAACCTGGGGATGCGACCTGGGGGCTCCGGAGGAGCGGGCGATCACCGCCGACGAGGCGGTGCCGGTCTTTGTGACCAACTTCCCCAAGGAGTGCAAGCCCTTCTACATGAAAGAGGATCAGGAGGACCCGCGGACGTACGCCTGCGCGGACCTGCTGGCCCCTGCCGGCTTCGGGGAGATCATCGGAGGGTCGGAGAGAGAGGTGGACCTCAGCAAGATGCTCGCTCGCCTGGAAGAGCAGGGATTATGCCTGGAGGCATACGAGTGGTACCTGGACCTCCGCCGCTATGGGTCCGTGCCGCACTCCGGGTTCGGCCTGGGGATCGAGAGGGTGGTCAAGTTCCTCTGCGACCTGGAGCACATCCGTGACGCCATCCCCTTCCCCCGCACGGTCTCCCGCGCCTACCCCTGAACGTACTTGGCGAGGTGCACGATCATGTCGTGCGCCTCCTCCAGCTCCTGTATCTCCACATACTCGTCGATGATATGGGCGAGTTTAGGATCTCCGGGCCCGCATATGTACACGTGAGGGTTCACCGCGGCATAGTGGGGCGCCTCCGTGGCATAAGGCACGACGATGGGGTCCGTGCCCAGGAAATCGGACAGTACCATGCTGATCTCCGAGCCGGGATCGGACTCGAACGCGCCGATGGTGTACTCGACATCCATCTCGTAGACCTCCCCCCTCAGCCTGTTGACAATGATGTCCTCGATGTCATGGGTGGTCTGGGTGGAGGGATACCGGACATCGACCTCCACCGTGCAATGGTCGGAGACGACGTTGTTCTTGTTCCCTCCCTGGATGGTGGAGAAGCACATGGTCATGCCCGTCGACCTCTGCGAGGAGATCTCCGCGAGGTCCAGCAGGCGGTCGAGGCAGTAGTGCATCTTAAGGATGGCATCGTCCCCCAGCCAGGGCTGGCTGGCATGGGCGGCCCGACCCCGGGTGGTCAGACGGAAGCGGTACACCCCCTTCTCCCGGTACGCCGGCGCCAGTGCCGTCGGCTCCATGATGAGCACGCCCTTGGCCTTGCGTACCGCGTCCTCCTTGACTATGGCCGCCACTCCCTCCATCTGCTCCTCCTCATCCGTGGTCAGGCAGATGCCGAAGGGTACGTCCTCCTTCACCAGGTCCCCGGCGGCCTCGATCATGGCGGCGCAGGCGCCCTTCATGTCCGTGGTCCCCCGGCCGTAGATCCGGTTGCCGTCGATCTCCCCCTGGAACATTGCCCAGTTGGAGCCCACGGGAACGGTGTCGAGATGCCCTGTGAACAGCATGCCGTTCTTGCCGTAGGTTGCAAGGAGGGCCGGATACCTGTCGGGGCCTACCTGCTTCACCCGCATCCCCGCGGCCTCCAGCCGGCGCCGGGTGTAGCGGATGATGGTGCTCATGTCGGAGTGAAGGTCGCTCTCCATGGCCAGAAGGTCCTGCAGAGTGTCTAGCACTTTCTCTCTCATCGGATCACGCACCCTCCCCGAAAGGTGGCCTCTTTATCATTGCCCAGACCGGCGGATAGTTCACCATTGCTACCAGCTCCTCACACACAAGGGAATGCCTCACGCCGACCAGATAGAAGGCATAACGTTTGCCCTGGTGTCCTGCTTTGCCCTCCTTGAGAGCACTGACGTTGTGGACGGGCGTCCCCCGTCCTCCATGCTTTGCCATCTCGTAATCCATATCAAGATGGACATCGTGCAAGGGGGCGCGCCTCATTAGCGCTCGAGGAACTCCCTGGATGAATAATATCCTTTGTGCGGATTTGGTGGCCGTTGTGAGGTCGGTGTTCATCTACGGTCCGAGAAGCGTAGGGGCTGGACTGTGCTTGCTGACCTCAGCTAGCTGTAAATATCTGCGCATCGGTCCAGGTCCATGAGCTCTACGGACTGCGCGGACCAGGCGCCGAAACTGCGCAAACCCTTCAAGGACCCGCTAGTAACATTGGGTCTGTCCATCATCCCTGGGTTGATCGGGCTTTTCGGAATAGGGCACTTCTACGTAGGTAGGCCCCTTCGAGGAATCTCCTTCCTTGTGGTCGGGGGCATAGCCGCATTCCTGCTCATATTCCACCAGTACCCACTTCTCTCCGGGCTCGTCAACAGCGTCGTGGCCTCATTCCTAATCGTCTTCCTCATAGTCATGCTGATCGCTAGCGTGGCCGACGCTCTCCTGCTGGCAAGAGCTTACAACAGGGAGGGCCAGGCCACGGGGATAGCCCTGTGGTGACCCGAGGGCGTGCGGCGACGCTCCGCCCGGCACATGGCAAGGTTCATTAGCTCTGCGCGTAGTAGGATGATGCGGTATGGTCCGCTCCATAAACCCTCGAACGGGCACGGTGATCGCCGAGTTCATCCCCACGTCCCCGTCCCAGCTGCGGGATGCTGAAGGCCGTGCGAGGCAGGCGCAGAGGCAGTGGTTCTCGGAGACGACGCTCGAACAGCGTATCGCCGCGGTGAAGGAGCTGGAATCGGTTTGCCGCCACAGGATCGACGAGGTCGTGGCCCTGATGCACGAGGAGGTCGGCATCCCCATGAAAGCGCTGAGGGCGGCCTACAACAGCGTGCTGGCCGGCGTGGATCATTATGTGTCCGAGGCCGCCCGGCTACGGGACACCGAGTATCCCTGCCCCGCGACCTGGTCGGCCACCACGGCCCGTCTGTCCCTGCATCCACATGGAGTGCTGGGTCACATAGGGGTGTGGAACTTCCCCTTCTGGCAGACCATGATAACGGCGATACCCGCTCTCCTGACCGGGAACGCAGTGGTGTACAAGCCTTCTGAGCTATGCACCGGAACGGGGCTGAGGATCGCGGAGCTGGTCCACGAGGCAGGCTACCCCAAGGACCTGTACATACCAGTGATCGGGGGGCCGGAGGTGGGCAGGATGATGGTGACCTCCGACGTTGACGCCCTGGCGTTCACCGGAGGCATGACCACGGGGCTGGACATCACACGCAACGCGGGGATTAAGCCCCTGATCCTGGAGCTGTCAGGCAACGATGCGGCCATCGTCCGCGAGGACGCCGATGTGGAGCTAGCGGCCAGGGGCATCGCTTACGGCACTTTCAGCCGGGGCGGGCAGATATGCATCCGCATAAAGCGTGTATACGCCCATGAGGACATCGCCGAGGAGCTGCTGGACCGTCTCGTGGACATCGCCACCCGCCTCAACGTGGAGCAGGACATCGGCCCGCTCATCCGCGAGGAGTCGCGGGAGAGGGTGATGAGGGCTGTGGAGGAGGCGGTAAAGGGCGGCGCCGAGCTCCTTTGTGGTGGGCGCGCCCTTCCCGGGCCCGGTTTCTTCTATCAGCCCACAGTGCTGCGGCACTCTGACGATAGGCTGTCATTGGTGCACAACGAGACCTTCGGACCAGTGTGCCCGGTGCGAGCGGTGCGCACGGACCTCGAGGCCGTCGCCCTGGCCAACGACTCCCCCTACGGTCTGGGAGCTACGGTGTGGACGAGGGACTGCGAAAAGGGTGAGCTCATCGCCCGGCAGCTGGAAGTGGGGAACATATGGATCAACGAGTGCGTCCGCACCCTGCCCGGAGGGGAGTACTTCCAGGGTTGGAAACAGAGCAGTATACCGTCCTCCATGTCCCGCCTTCAGATGTTCACCAAGAAGAAGATGGTGGTGACCAACCGGTCACCGGAGCCACGGGCCCACTGGTTCTCCTGATCGACAAGTCATTGGATCGATGGCAGAGAAAGACGGCATCGGTCATCGGGGGCCTTCTGAGATATATGATCGTGCGCTCTGAGGACGATCCCTAAATCAGCTGCCTTTTTAGCGGACCAGCATCGCCCTTGAAGAGCCGCCTCGTTTTCTGCCGCCATACTTCGATGCTCGGAAGGGGACCGAACATCCCGCGGGATCACTGCTCGCCGAGCATACCCTCCAAAAGTTCTCGCAGCACCTTCACGGGCATGTCGGGCACGGAGATGTAGGTGGTCCTCCCACCGGAGGGATCGCCGGTCACCTTCGTCTCCACCAGCCCTTCGTTGGCGAGCTGCTGCAGGTAAGCCCAGAACTGGGTGTGGCCGCGAGCCCTCTCCCCGTACTCCTCGGCGGCGACCTTGTAGGCGGTCTCCACCTCCCGCGTGGTCACGTAGGCCTGCTCCCGGGACGCGCGGGCCACCGCCAGCAGGACCAGCTTCTTCTGCACGTCCAGCACCTCGATCTTGGAGCTGGTCACCACGTTGTATGTGAGCGCCTTGGCCGTGCGCACGTTCTCGGGGGTGACCAGCTGGCTTCCCTCCTCCTCGGCCAGCATCCCTGCCTTCTCCAGGATCTCGATTGCGAATCGGGCGTCGCCCAGTTCTCCAGAGGCGTCGGCGATCAGTTCGATGGTGCTCTGAGGGACCGTTCCCGGGTAGAACGCCAGAGGCACACGCGATGCCACGATGTCCTTCAGCTCCTCCGTGGTGTACTTGTCGAAGATTATGGCGTTGGCCCTCCGGAATGTGGACATGGACGCTGGGTCCAGCATGTCCAGGAGGTACTTCTGGGAGATCAGGATGAGGGACATCGAGGCCTTCCCCCCGACCTTCTCCTCATCGAAGCGCGATAGGAGGTATATCAGGTCCCCCACGCCCTTGCGCAGGAGCACGTCCGCCTCATCGAGCACGACCACCAGGTGTACCTTCAGGCGGTCCAGGTGCTTGTGCAGGGTCCGCAGCATCTCCGCAGTGGAGAAGCCCCGGTCCGGGAAGCGCTCGTCGAAGTGGGTGACCAGGCGCAGCAGCACGCTGGACTCGGTGTTGCGCTGGCGGCAGTTGACCACGATGAAGTCCATGGCCTTGCCCATGTTCGTACCCTCCTTGACGAGGTCCAGGCAGAAGCGCTTGCTGGTGGCCGTCTTACCGGTACCTACGTTGCCGATGAGGAAGGCGGTCTGCGACACCCCTGATTCCAGCACCGGGCGGAACATCATCCACAGCCGCTCCATCTGCTTCTCCCTGTGGACCAGCTTCTCGGGCACATAGTCGAAGGAGAGCTTGGAGGGGTCCTTGAGCACCCTGGCCGCTCTGCTCGTATGAGGGGCGGTCACTGGCGCCTCACCCTGATGAATCCCGAGCAGGGGATGATCTCCAGCCCATGCTCCTCGAAGCGGTCGGCCACCAGGTTCGTCCCCAGGGAATCGGAGGCCATATGGCTCGCCACCACCAGGTTGATATGGTTCTTCCTGGCCTCCTCGCGGTGGCTCTCCGGCGCGTGCATGCACATGACCGTCCCGATGCCCGAGCGGGACAGCTGCTCGTACATCTCCTTGGGCGCGGCCGTGCCCCCGGCGAACTTCACGGCGATGCTTCCGGCCTTGCGGTCACGGCCACCGACGAAGATGGCCGGTGGATTGCACTCTCTGATGGCGTGCTGGTACTCCGGCAGGGTGGCGAGAAGGTCCAACAGGTCACCAAGCCGCTCAGGCTCTCTCTCATCGACGAGCCCCTGCATGAACTGCTGGCCCAGTAGATCACAGGGCTGGTGCAAGCACATGTAGGGAATGTCCAGGAGGCGGCATGCGTCCACAGTCTGGGCATGGTTCTGGGAGTGGATGGCGCACATGACATCGTGCATCCTCGGGCCCAGTATGTCCTCCGCTATCGTCACAGGCACGCCCCAGGAGCGCATCATCCTCTCCTGTACAGGCATGACCTTGTGAAGAGATGCATGCGCCCGGCCATGGGGGTGGTGGCTGAGGACAGCGTCGATCTTCCTACCCTTCTCGCGCAGCCGGTCGGCGAGGAGGACCTCGGCCGAGGAAATATCGATTCCCCACATCGCCGTGGAGACCTCGGCGTCCCCCTCCCCGCACAGGATGCGGCTGTCCGCGTACGGATTCCATAAGCTGTCGACGTCGAACATGTCCCTGCCGGCAGCATCGAGCGCATCGTACGCCCTCTTCGTCTGCAGGAGGACGGACTCTAGCTCCTCCCCCTTTCGGGGATCGGCCTCCATGGCCACCTCCACTGCCAACCGGTAGTATTCTGACAACCGCATGCTATCGGCCGAATAATCCCCCTGCCACAATATAACATGTTTGTGCGGTGGGGCGTTTTCAGGGAACACTTGAAAGCGAGAACTCGCTGTTAAAGATAGAAAAACAGGTAAGAATTTTGGAAAGGGGCCGTGAGGCCTTTGGATCCGAGGGAGCGAGCTCCCGAGATCGGTCGGTTCCGCTTGTTCAGCCGAACAGGGCGGAAAGTCCAGCGGCGGCTTCCTCCTCGCTGACTTCCGGCTTCTTCTCTTCTTCCTTCTTCTTCTCCTTGTGCTCGGCTGGGGCAGCGGCGGCAGCGGGAGCTGCAGCAGCGGGGGCAGCGGCAACAGCGGCCGAGGCGATGGCCTCGTCGATGTTAACGCCCTCCAGGGAGGCCGTAAGGGCCTTTACCCTGGCGGCGTCCGGCTCAACACCGGCGCTCTTCAGGACGTTCGCGATCGCATCCTCGTTGACAGTCTTTCCAGCGGCGTGAAGGACCAAGGCGCTGTATATGTACTCCATTTTTATTCCTCCATTGAATAGTTCTCATCCGAATAAAGCACTAAGGCCTGCAGCAGCTTCTTCCTCGCTGACCTCGGGCTTCTTCTCTTCCTCTTTCTTCTCTACCTTCTTTTCCTGAGGCGCAGGCGCGGCAGCCACGGTGAGCTGCTGCTTCAAACGGTCATCCTCCAGCCCAGGGACTCGGGCGGCGATGGCGAGCATCTCTGCCCGGGCCTTCGCCAGGAGGGGACCGATGGTGTCCTTTGTGGGGATAGCCGCCTTGACACCAACGGCAGAGGCTCCACGATAGGCCTTGCCAAGTAGCGGACCGATGGTCTGCTTGGTGGGGTAGACGATGCTCACACCCAAGGCGGTTGCGTTCCTGGCCGCAGTGGCCAGCATGGTCGGGTAATAGCCAACCGGGACGTTGAGGATCTCCCTCTCGTAAACGATGCCATCCTCGAAAGCGCCCCTAAGGTCCATACCGACGATCATGGGTAGGATCTCGAGCTTGGGAAGGATCTTGGCGAGCTCTTCGGAGACCTTGTGGCCTTTCTCGACCAGGACCTTGTCCTTGCGGATGACGATCTTGCCGCCCTCGATGGCTGCGGGGATACCGGCCTTTTGCAGCTCGCCCACGATGGGGCCGGGCTTGAAGGGTGTCTCACCCTCCTTGACGACGATATCCTCTGGGGCGATGTCGCCGGGCTTAGCGGGGGCCTTGGACTTGGTGGCCTCCATCTGCTGGAAGAGCTTGAAAGGGTTAGTGGGGGTAGCGACGATAGCGCACTGACCGCCGACCAACGGCTTCAACTTCTCCAGGCCAGGCCTCTGCTTCGCCGCCTCATCGATGGCGATCAGGAGGAGATTGTTCCTGGTCATCATGACGGAGGCGAACTTCCTCATCCCGTGACGCATGTCCTGCATCTGAGGGGATGGGATCCCATGGATATCGACGATGGCGACGACCGGGTTCTTAACCATGACGTCGGCGAGCTCCTTGACCTTTGCTTTCTTCCAAGATGCTACGTGTGCCATATCGAAGCCTCCTAGATCAGTCTCTCCGACGGACCCATTGTCGTCTTGACATAGGCCGAGTCAATGTTCATCTTGCCTTTCTCTAACTTGCCGATCACCCTCTTAAGGATGGCATCGACGTTCTCTGCGATCTGCTCGGGGGCCATGTCCACCGTTCCCACGGGAGCCTGGAAAGTCTTGCGGTCCTTGGTGCGGACCGAGACCGACTTGCGCAGGTTCTCGATAATGGGCTTGGGGTCAGCCCCTGGGGGTATGGGCTTGGGCATCTTTCCTCTCGGCGCGAGGACGATACCCAATCTCTTACCGATCTGGGGCATCAAGGGGGCCTCGGCGATGAAGTAATCGACCTGAGAGGCGACCTTCTTGGCCTGCTTCTTGTCATCGGCGATCTTCCCCAGTTCGTCCGGAGTGATTACCATGTCAGCGACGTCCTTGGCCTTTGCGGCCAGTTCGGCGCCTCCGATGACGCAGACCCTAAGCGCCTTCCCCCTTCCATGTGGCAGAACAACGTCTTCCTGTATCCTGTTCTTGGGAACGGACAGGTCCACATCCCTGAGGTTGATGGCCAGGTCAACGGTCTCCTTGAAGTTCCTCTTGGGGGAGGACTCAAGGGCCTTCTTGACGGCCGCTAGGGTTGTCTTCTCTACCAAATAACATACCTCCTGTAGTGCAATTGAGCAGTGAAGCTCTCCTACAGTGCGGTCTCCCTAAGAAAACGATACTTTAAATAGTTTTTTGTAAAAGGGTTTGCGGCCGCCTCACTCGGTGAGCTGCTGGTCGAACTTGCCGGCCAGTATCTCGGTGCGGGCTACCTTGGAATCCATTCCCTCGATGGTCACGCCCATGGAGGTGCAGGTTCCCACGACCTCAAGGACCTTCATCTTCAGGTCCTTTCCCATGAGGGAGTCGCCCTTCATCTGAGCGATCTTTATGGCCTGAGCGATGCTGAGGTTACCGATCTTGTTGGCCTTGGAGGAGCCGCTCCCCTTCTCCACGCCCAGCTCCTTGGTGATGAGCGAGGACGTCGGGGGAGTTCCCACCTTGATCTCGAAGTCCTTGGTCTTGGAGTCGATGATGATCTTAACGGGGACCTTCATTCCGTCGAAGGCCCTGGTCTTGTTGTTGATCTCCGCCACGATCTTGGGGATGTTCACACCGAGGGGGCCGAGGGCCGGTCCGAGCGGCTGGCCGGGGGTGGCCCTGCCTCCTTCCACTAATACTTCCACTGTATCTGCCATATAGCTTCACCTTTCTTTCTCTAGAACCCTAACGTGATCTCCTCTGACCGTCACCGGGATGGGGACCATGGCCTCGAATAGCTCCACGGTGATCTCTTCCTTGGCCTCGTCGATGTTCTGGACCCTGGCCTTCTCGCCCTTGAATGGTCCTGCCACCAGCTCCACCACGTCGCCCTCCATGATCCCGGAGACCAGGGGCTTGGGCGCGAGGTAGTGGTCGATCTCGGCGAAGGTCATCTCGCCGTCAACGAAACTGTGCGCCTTCCGAACTCCCTTGACAGTGTCCCGCATCCTGTCGGTGTTCATGCCCTCTATGAGCACGTAACCGCGGAGGTTGGTGGGAGCAAGGATAGCGGATATGTCGGACTTCCCGGACTTGGTCTTGGCGCTGATGCCGTCAGCGACGTCCTTCTCGTGTCCGATGGAGGTCTTGAGCGCCAAGATGGACTGCCTTGCCTCGGCAGCGAACTCCAGGCGGTCGCACTCGGTAGGGAACTCCACCAGGCAAACCTCCAGCTTTATCCTGACCTTGTCCTTGTAGGCGGCACCTACCGGAGCGTGCGCCTCCAGGCGGAGCTCCTTCGGCCTGGAACCCTCGAGGAAGAAATCGAACTCTGGTTGTGATTGGGAGCTATGAGTGTCGAACATGGAGCCGCCGGTCGCGTCGTAAAGCCGGATCGACCATTCTGCAGCGTCCGCAGGAATGGTCTCCAGTCCCACCTTCATACGGACCTTCTTCTTGGCTGCCTCCTTGCTCTTCACCTGAAAGTTCCAGGTGGTCATGCCGGAAGCGGGTACCTTGGACTCGCCGCCCTCACCGATGAACGATATCATACCCGACCCCTCCGAAGAGGGAGCGGCAGCCTGTTGATCATCTCTCATTTCCATCATTCCCGAACATGTTTGATTAACCGAAGTACGTAGGCAGATACGTCATGAGCCAGTATATCAGGAAGCCTACGCCCCCGATGAGGAGGAGACCTAATCCAGTGATCTGGACGACCTTCATGTACTCCTCGTGGGAGGGCTTGCGGGCCATTTTTATGACTCGACCGTACTTGCCCTTTTCGATCTTCCTGACCCGTTCCTCTACGTCCTTTTGGACTTCCCAGGACTTCTCCACTACGTCCATAATGACACCATTTTTGTAGTGATGCGCCGTATCGTTAGAGACATCTACTTAATAAAGTCGACGTCTACTATTTTTTTGGACCGGTCCTCACGGGGGCCGATGATGTTCTTGGACTTCACACCGGTGACGACCACCATCACGCGGACCATGTCCTTAAGAGCAGGATCGACAGCCGCACCCCATATGATCCGCGCGTTGGCAGATACCCTGCTCTGTATGATCTCCGCGACCTTCTCGGCCTCGGAGATGCTCATGTTCTCCCCACCGGTGACGTTCACCAGAGCTCCGGTTGCCCCAGATATGTCCACATCGATCAAAGGTGAGTTGATGGCCTCGTTGATGGCGTGTTCCACGCGGTCCTCGTCATCTCCCTCGCCCATTCCGATCATGGCCACGCCCGCGCCCTTCATGATGGTCTTGAGGTCGTTGAAGTCCAGGTTGACCAGCCCAGGCTTGGTGATGAGCTCGGTGATGCCTTTAATTGCACGCACCAGGACCTCATCAGCAACCTTGAACGCCGCGTTGAGGGCCAAACGAGGGCACAGCTCCAGTAGCTTATCGTTGGGTATTACGATGACCGTGTCCGCGGCCTGCCTGAGCCGCTCGATCCCCCAGTCCGCGTTCTCGGCCCTTATCACTCCCTCGGCCTTGAAGGGATAGGTGACCACCGCGATGGTCAATGCTCCCATGTCCTTGGCCAGTTTGGCCACGAAGGGAGCGGAGCCGGTACCGGTGCCTCCTCCCATGCCCGCGGTGACGAACACGATGTCCGTTCCGGTAAGGACCTTCCTCAGTTCCTCCTCGACCTCCTTTGCCGCCTCCTCACCCACATGAGGCATCGCGCCTGCGCCAAGTCCCCTTGTGGAGCGCCTTCCCAGGAGGATCTTGTGCGGAGATCTTATCGCCAAAAGGTGCTGTGCGTCGGTGTTCGCAGCATAGATGTCTGCGCCAACGATCCCTACCTCGGACAACCGGTCGATGGTGTTGGAACCGCCACCACCGCAGCCGACGATCTTGATGTTCGTCCTCAGGCTTTCCAGGATCCTAACGAGCTCCTGGTCGGCCGATGTCTCATCAAACGGTGAATTAACGTCTCCGCCTTGGGCACTTGCGCGGGATATGGCATCACTGAGGAATGATTTCATTATAAGCCCTCCTGGGCAATGCCAGCTAGAGTGACCACTGGATGCCCGGGCAAAGCCTAAGAAGCATTTCTACGTTAAAAGGTTTCGGTGCTGTTCACCCTAACACTGGCTATCTGGAGGAATAAAAAAGAGGCCGGAGGGGTGTGCCCCGGCCTATAGGGAGGTGCGCTATGCTAGCTTCGATGGACCCTTACTTTATGAGGTCGATATCCGTTTCCTTCAGCCGAGCGGTCTCTCTGGCCTTGCCCAATATCTGCTTGGACTTCACACCCGTTATCACAACCATGACCCTGATCTTGTGCTCCAGGGTGGGATCGATGGCCGCACCCCAGATGATGCGCGCTGTGGGCTGCACCTTGCTCTGAAGGACCTCTGCCACCTTCTGCGCCTCGGAGATGGTCATGTCCCCCCCTCCGATGACATTCACAAGGACGCCGGATGCACCAGCGATGTCCACGTCCAGCAAGGGGGAGTTGAGAGCGTCCTCGATGGCCTCCAGGGCCCGGTCCTCGGTCTGACCGCTGGACTCTCCCAGCCCGATCATGGCCACACCCGCGCCCTTCATGATGGTCTTCACATCGTTGAAGTCCAGGTTGACCAGCCCGGGCTTGGTGATTAGCTCAGTGATGCCTTTGATAGCCCTCATCAGTACCTCGTCGGCTACCTTGAAGGCGGCGTTTATGGACAGGCGGGGGCAAAGCTCCAACAGCCTGTCATTGGGGATGACGATAACGGTGTCGGCGTTGTTCCGCAAGCGGTCCAGGCCCCACTCCGCGTTCTCCATCCTCATCTTCCCCTCTCCCCTGAACGGTATGGTGGTAACGGCTATGGTAAGAGCACCGATGTCCTTGGCGATCTTGGCGATGTAGGGAGCGGAGCCGGTACCGGTGCCTCCTCCCATGCCCGCGGTGACGAACACAATATTGGCATCTAGGAGAGCCTTGCGGAGCTCCTCCTCGGCCTCCATCGCTGACTCCTCACCCACCTTCGGCAGCGCGCCTGCACCGAGGCCTCGGGTCGAGCGCCTTCCCAGAAGTATCTTGTGCGGTGCCCTTATGGCCAGAAGATGCTGGGCATCGGTGTTGGCGGCATAAAGCTCAGCACCGGATATACCCTCCTGAGCGATGCGGTTGATGGTGTTGGAACCACCACCACCGCAGCCGATGATCTTGATGTTTGTCTTCAACTTCTGCAGCAGATCTAACAGTTCCGCGTCGGCAGAACTCGATTGTTGACTGATAGTCCTAGACGACCCGACCGTTGGCCCAAACGGTGTAGCCGCAGCGCTTTCTCTAGCTAACGCTTCTTCGACCAAAGATTTCATAGTGCATCCCTACTGAGCGAAATGGTAATTTTAACTATTAATACATTGACCCAGAACTTTATAATTATCGCACTCAATAAAAAAGCCCCTCAGGGGAGGGTACCAGTCTAAGATTATCGACTGGCGACGACGCTTCCTGGTCCCTTCTATCTTCTCTCCGCGCGTGCTTCGGGGCCCGAAAGCGTGCTCGAGGGATATCACCCATCGCCTCGAACGATGCCAGCCCATCGGCACAGGAAAGGCATATACATACAACCCCCACTATCATGGCGGCTATGTCCGCTAGAGCAAAGGCCCGTTTCGAGGGAACGGTTCAGGGAGTGTCCTTCCGCGCTTACACCAGGCGTTATGCGATCTCTGCAGGGGTCAGCGGTTGGGTCAGGAACCTTCCTGATGGGTCGGTGGAGGCCGTCCTAGAAGGGGACCGGGAGGCCATAGAGCATGTCATCCACAGACTGTGCACGGAGCACCCCATGGCCGTAGTGAAGAAATGCAACGTCCAGTGGGAGACCCCGACGGGAGAGTTCGATTCCTTCTCCATCCGCCAGTAGTTCAATCTATACTTATGCCGTAGATACGCTCAGGATTGTCCATATGGATCCGGAAGGCCCGCTCCTCCGTGAGCTCTCCAGAGGCGATCAAGGCCTTGGTGCGCTTAGGAACGGTGTTGATGTTCATTACCGCCCCTGGCCGGCTGGGCTCGTCCAGGAAGTCGGTCTCAAGAACGAAGCGGTCACCCTTGCTGAGCGCCTCCCTTACCGACGTCCTGCTCGCCAGCACTGAAGGGAACAGGCCGTGGTTCTCCTCGTTGAGCACCAGCGGGGGCGAGTAATGCTTGACCACCTTGTCCCTGGAGATGCCCGCGCGATCGGCATGAGATGCCAGGTCCAGCATGACCGCGGGGTCGCTGCTCTCTGTATGCAGTACCACCGGGCACGAGGCCTCCTTTGCCAGCTCCATGCCGTAGCGCATGATTTCATTGGATGCATCCCATATGTCAGGGGGCACCGGGAAATGGGGACGGCCGATCTCTCCGATGGCTACTGCTTTCCCCTCTCGAACGAGTTTCTGCGCCCCCTCCATCCCTCCCTTCATGATCTCCACAGCCCGCGACAGACCATATCTCTCCGCCAGGCCCAGGAGGAGGACCGGGTATGGCCCCACGCACGCGAACACCTTGACCTCTGTCTCGGCGTTCCCTCGTTCGGCCATGCCGATCGTTATCTCGTAGGAGCGAGAGAAATCCTCAGCTGAGGATATGGGGACCTCGGCATATGGAAGATGGCAAAGCATGGCATGGGTGCCCCCAGCCTTGGAGAAATCACGCAGGGCCTCTATCCCTCGCCCGGAGGGCTGAAGATGGAAGTGGTTGTCGTATATGGGAACAGCTCTCAGCGCAGCAACCCCGCGGCCTTCAGCTCTTCGGTGATCTTGCTGACCGCAGCCTCGACGTCCTGCGGTTTCTTAGCTCCGGTACAGACGAGCTTGCCGGAACCGAACAGGAGAACCACCACCTTGGGCGAGTCCAAACGGTAGACCAGGCCAGGGAACTGCTCGGGCTCGTACTCCACCCTCTCCAGACCGAGAGAGATGGCGATGGCGTTGAGGTTGATCTCCTGTCCCAGGTCCGATGAGGCTACGATGTTCTGCACCTCGACCTTAGGCTCTGTCTTGATCATCACGCCGGCCTTCTCAAGCTGTTTGGCGACCTTGTTGATAGCCACCTTTACGTGCTCCAAGCTCTTGGCTCCCGTGCATACGACCTTGCCGCTGCGGAAGAGCAGGGTGGCCGTCTTTGGCTCCTTCAAACGATAGATAAGGCCAGGGAACTGCTCGGGCTCGTACTCCGCCCCCTCGAGGGCCAGCGCGATCGACTGTAGGTCAAGCTCCTCGCCAAGGGACGTGGAGGCAACAACGTTCTCAATCTTGATCTTGGCCACTCGGACACCTGGCCTTGGTATTTATATACCTTTATATAGCTTTTATGTTCAGCCAAAATAAAAGAACAATCTGCTGGGAACAGTATCCAAGGTCCTCTCCAGAGCTCTCTCATCATCGTCAATCTACATGACGGTCCGACCTTCACCGCAGTTACCAGACCAGCACAAGCACCTGAAAAATCGTGGGTCCCTACGAAACCGCTCGCCCTTTTCCAATATGTCTGACATTATCAATAAAAACAAAATACAATTCTCATTGAACCTAACCCCTCACCAGATTGGGGCGGCATATGCGATGGGACCAAAGCTTAGAAACGAGGGCAGATGGAGAAGAGCCGCCGCGCGGGGAGGAGGGTTACCTGTTAATCACGATGAACACTCTCATCATCATTCAGCGGCAACACCGATATCCAAGGGACGATCTCGCTTGATTAGGTTTAGGTAGGCGCTGTCACATCAGCCACCATAAAGCCTGCAGCTCGGTCCATTTGTTGGTCTACAGGTGGACGGCTTCTTCTTTGGACCACTATTGTCCGCTAACCCGACACCAACCCGTCAACGACGATCATCTCGCCGGACGCTGACTCCTTACGAAGTCCACGGGCATGACGGTATTCGGGGGAATCATAGAACTCTCTTGCTCTCTCGATGGATGGAAACTCGATAAGAATGATCTTCCTTCTCTCTTCCGGCCCCTCCAGGGTGACAGCTGTCTCAGATCTGGCGATTACCTGGCCCCCATACTTAAGGATCACTGATGGTGCCACGGCGAGATACTGCCTGTACTGTTCCCTATCCGTGATATTGACACGTGCGATGACAAATGCCGCCATTTTTCCTGCTCCAAATCACGTTATCCGCCATTATTCTAAATTCATTATCTAGAATGAATCAAACTTTTTAATCTTTCATTCTGATGGCGTGCGGTTTTGGCCGGCTGTTATCGCTCGTATAGTATTATATACTTCCTTTTCTATAATGACGTTTGTCAGACAATAATACCAATAATGTCGGACAATAAAAACGAGTGAATTGCATGAGCGAGACTGAACGGATCACCATAAGGATACCGAGCGATAAGGTCGAGGCCTTGGAGGTGCTGGTAAGGGAGGGCAAGTACCCCACAATCTCTGATGCCATTCGAGCGGCCATCGACAGCTTCGTGGACAGCAACTTCACTCCCGATCACATCGAGCGGGTGACGGTGGAACTGCCCAAAGGCAACGTGGTGGAGCTCGAATGTCTGGTCAAGGACGGCGACTCCGTCTCGATCGACGATGCCATAAGGAACGCTGTGAGGGAGTATACGCGGAAGAGGCTCCGGGTCATGGAGGAAATGCACTAGCCGCATTGATCCACATGCTGGACATAGCGGAGGTGTTGAGGCTGTGATCAATTTCGGGTCCCTAGAGGACCTGCAGCAGGGCGCTGCGGAGCTCAAGATACTGGTCATAGGCTGCGGTGGAGGAGGGTGCAACAGCGTCCACCGCCTTACCAGCATAGGCATCCAGGGCGTCAAGACGATAGCCATCAATACTGACAAGAGCCACCTCCGGACCATCAACGCCGATCAGAGACTTCTCATAGGGAGCCAGGTGACCCGTGGCCTGGGGGCAGGGGGCATCCCGGAGGTTGGCGAGGGATGCATGGAGAACGCTTTGGGTGCACTGAACAACATCCTTCAGGACGCGGACCTGACCTTCATCACCGCCGGTCTGGGCGGTGGCACGGGGACAGGAGTGGCCCCCGTGGTGGCCCGGGAGGCGCGCAGGCACGGCTCGCTGGTGGTCTCCATGGCGACCACGCCCTTCCAGTTCGAGCGCGGGCGCCGCATGGAGGCGGCGCGCTGGGGCATCGGGAGACTCAACGACAACTCCGATATGATGCTCCTCCTGGACAACAACCGGCTCATGGACATGGTCAACCACCTGCCCATCGAGCAGGGCTTCGGGGTCATGGACCAGCTGATCTCGGAGATGATCAAGGGACTGGTGGAGGCGGTGACCCTGCCCTCGCTGGTAAACATCGATTTCAACGACCTCCGCACCATCATGCGCCACAAGGGGGTCTCCACGATATTGTATGGTGAGAGCACGGACCCGGACGGGGCGGTGCGGGAGGCGCTCGGCAACCCCCTTCTGGAGATCGATTATGAGGGAGCCACCGGCGCGCTGATCCACGTCACCGGCGGGGAGAAGCTGTCGGTGAGGAAGGTGACCAAGGTCCTGGAGGGGATGAGCGAGCAGCTGGACCCTGAGGCGCAGGTGATCTTCGGGGCCAGGGTGGACCCCTCGTACAAGGACCTCATACGCGTCATGGCCGTCATCACTGGCATCCAAGGGGTTGGCGAGAAGAAGGGCCGGCGGTCCCACGAGCGAGAGGAGCTGGTGAACACGATCGAGGAGCTGGTGGACGGAAGGCCCCGTCGTCGCTCACCGCGGTAGCTTCTTCCTTCCATCGATGAGCTTGGCGGCATCGCCGATGACGCCCATGATGGTGTAGAACTCCCATTTTGTCGGAACTGCCCTTCCCATCATGCGGCGGAACATGATCTCTGTGTTCTCCCTGCGGAAATCGGGGTAGTCGATAGCCTCTAAGAGGTCGGCGAAGAACTTGTAGAGCAGCTCCCGTTCCTCCTCCGAGGAGACGGGGACACGTGAGGTACGGTGCCCTTCGGCAAGGTACAGCTCGTAAATGACTATGGTCACGGCATGAGAAAGGTTCAGCACAGGGTATGCATCGTCCGAGGGGATGTGCACCAGCAGATCGCATCTGGACAGCTCATCCTGGGTTAACCCCAGCCCCTCCTGGCCGAACAGCAGAGCGATGCGTCCATCATGTTCTGCGGTCCTTGCAGCCAGGTCCCGAGGGCTCATGGGTATGCGAACGTAATGCTTCGGACCATGGGTGACGATGCCCGTGGTGCCCACCACCAGAGAGCAGCCCTTTACGGCCTCATCGACCGTGCCCACCACGGTCGCCCTCTCCAAAATGTGACCGGCATGCTTGGCCCTCTTGAACGCCTCCTCCCCTATGGTGCAGGGGTCGACCAGGACCAGGTCCTCGAAGGCGAAGTTGCCCATCGAACGGGCCACCGCCCCCACGTTCCCTTCGTGCTCTGGCTCTACCAGAACTACCCTGAAAACAACCATGCCGTTCGGAACCATTAATAGAGCAGTTCTACTTAATCCTGACGTGGTCTGGCACGCTGCGATCAAGCTCGCGTACGACGGCCGCTCCTTCATGGGCTCCCAGAGGCAGCCGGGGGAGCGAACGGTGGAATCAGAGATCATAGGCGCGCTGCTCAAGATAGGGGCCATAGGATCGGTGCCCGCTTCCCGTTTCCGCTTCGCGAGCCGCACCGACAGGGGGGTGAGCGCTCTTGGGAACGTCGCGGCCTTCGACACCGGTTTCTCACGTCAGGCGTTGCTGCGAGCGGTCAACTCCGCCGTCGAGGACGTATACGTCTATGGGCTTGCGGAGGTCCCCCGGACCTTCACACCTCGGCGGGCCCAGGATCGATGGTACCGGTACATGATGAGCAGTGAGGGCCTGGACATGGAGAAGGTGGCGGAATGTTCCCGCCTATTCGTGGGGAGGCACGATTTCCGCCGTTTCTGCAAACCTGAGGGCCGTTCCACCATCAAGACACTGGGATCGGTGTCGGCAATAGCCCTGGGGGATACTTTGGTCATAGACCTCAGGGCGCGGGAGTTCCTGCGCAATATGGTCCGGCGCATAGTGGCCAGCATGATAAAGGTGGGGGAGGGTAAGGCCACCCTTGAGGATGTGAGGGAGGCGCTGGAAGGCGACGGAAGGAGGGACATATCCTTCGGCTTGGCGGCCCCCGAGGGACTGACCCTCATGGACATAGACTATGGGTTCTGCTTCGATGTGCAGTGCCCACAAACGATGAGGCGAAGGGCGGAGGAGAGCCGCAGGGAAGCTCTTGCCCGCCTGCTGTTCGCCGATGCACTCCTGGACCGATGCCATCAATGAGCCTGTCCTGATGCAGATCTGGGAGTGATGATGGAACATAAATCGTTTGTAGCACGCTTGCACAGAACGGCCCGGGCCTGGAAACTTATATTTATACTTAATTGTAGCATGCTCCACCACCCCTTTAATATTCACAATGGGGTCTATGAACGCTCAATGGCTTTGGGGAAGGTCCATGGGGAGTCACTGCGGTCGGGACGAGCCCGGTCCGCATGGATGTTTTTTTATCGCAGCTGCCTGTTCCTGACATCGTGATCCTCTCCATCACCGGCACTCCCGGGACAGGCAAGAGCAGCGTGGGAGCTTCTCTCGCGGGCAAAGGCCGCACGGTGGTGGAGCTGGGCGATCTTGTCAGGGAGCACGGTCTCTACGCTGGCATGGATGAGGAGAGAGGAAGCCTGGAGGTGGACCCTGAAGAACTCGCGGAGCGGGTACCATCCCTGCTGCCGGACGGGGATGTTATGCTCATCGGCCACCTCTCCCACTGTGTCGATGCCGACCTTATCGTGGTCCTCAGATGCCGCCCCTCCGTCCTCAGGAAGAGGCTGGAGACAAGGGGTTGGGCCCCTGCCAAGGTGCAGGAGAACGTTGAAGCGGAGGCTCTTGACGTCATCCTGGTGGAGGCAGTGGAATCCGGCCATGAGACGCTGGAGGTGGACACCACCGAGATGACCACGGCGCAGGTCGTCGCTTCCATCGAGGAGATCCTGGCCGGAGAAAGGAAAAAGTACGAGGTCGGTCATGTGGACTGGAGCCAGGAGGTCATGGGATGGTACTAGACTCGAAGCGTGACAGCGTGGAGTTCATCATAACGCCTGTCGCCAAGGCGATGTCCCGTTTCGATCCCAACACCATCTCCTGGGCCTCCTTCGTCATGGCGTGGGTGGCTGGCATCCTGCTGTTCTTCAGCCCTTACAGCTGGGAGCTTTTGCTCCCCTTGTCGGCCGTGGCCGTGCTGGTGAGCGGCTTCCTCGACGCCATCGACGGCAAGGTCGCACGTCTGACCGGCAAGGCCTCGAAGCAGGGGGATGTGCTGGACCACATCCTGGACCGCTACTCCGACGTCGTGATGATAGGGGCAGTGGCCGTGTCAGCGTGGTGCAACCCCTACATCGGGATCATGGCCATCATCGGTGTCCTGCTGACCAGCTACATGGGCACCCAGTCCCAGGCGATCGGGGCGGGGAGATTGTACGCTGGGCTCCTTGGGAGGGCGGACCGGGTGGTGCTGCTGACGGCGGCCGCGCTCCTGCAGTTAGTTTTCATGCTGACGCTTCCTGGCACCCTCGGGGCAGGTGATCCCACCCCCTACTACCAGTACGGCTTCCTGGAGATCACCGGTTCCATAAGCCTGTCCGCCTTCGAGCTGGTCATGCTGTGGTTTGCGGTCGTGGGCAACATCACCGCGGTTCAGCGGGCGGTGACGATCTGGAATCGATTGAAGGAGTAGGCACATTCTCGCCCTTCGCCCCTCTTCGCGGCAGGTTCTTGATGCGGTAGTAGCTCAGAGGGTGCCTCACATTGGCCTTGGGGTTCGTGCACAGACTGTCCGGCTCATAGCATATGCCGTAGCTCTTCATGGTGGCGCACTCCGGCGGCGTGTACTCCGTTCCAGATGTCTGGCCGGTGATGTGGTCCACCTGGTACTTCGTCTTGCCCTGATCGAAGTCGGGGGATGTGGCGTACAATGCCAGGATATCGTCCGAGGACAGTCCGATGTGGTGCAGGAAGGCCGTCAGGGCGAAGCGGCCCAGGTGGGGTATGTTCTCTCCGGCCTGCGCCATTCCTATCAGGTGGTTGATGCAGGGCGGAAAGTTCTCCACGCTTATCTTGCCGAAGTCCTCGGCCTTGAACTGTTCCCTCTTCACGGCGGTCCGGACCTTCAGCTCCTGCAGGTCTGCGCCCAGGGCAGTGGTGATGAACGTGTCCACCGGCAGAGGCAGCTCCTCCTCGATGCGGTCCTGGAGCGCCTGCTGGAGCACCCTGGCCAATTTCACCTGGCTCATGGCGACCTGACCTTCCTTCACCTCCGTGTTGATGAGCTTCCACTCCTTACTACGCATTCGTGACGTGTACCGCAGGTAGTCGGAGAAGTGCATCCTGATCTCGCCCCCCTCGGTGTTGAGCCTGACCCCTAGCTGGAAGGCGACCTCCTCCACGACCTCCATACTCTCCCTCTCCAGCCTCGCGTCCATGGCCACTCCCTCCGCGAGGGCGTAGCGCTTGGTGAGGAACCTGTCGTTGACGCCGGACACGAACATCCTGGCAACCGGATACGAAAGGATCTCCTCCAGCATGTCCTCCTCGGTGCCCATGGGACGGAGGCCGATCACTCCCTCCTCCAGGGCGTCGAGGACCCTCGCCTTACCGCGCGCCCGGGCCTGCCGGTAGGCCTCGTGGGTCAGAAGGTCCTCCAGGGTCACTCCCCGGTCCCTCACATGCTCGGCCGCATCCTTGAGGAACGGGTACCTAGCGTAGTGAAGGACATCCATCGCTTTTGGTCAGGGGGTGCGGGGATAAATATTTTCAGAATTCTATTACGCCCCGAAGCTCAAGAGGCCGGATATGGAGGACGCCACCGCCGCATCGTCAAGGGCCGCCACCAGGTCCGCCTCCCCCCTCAAAGGGCGCCTGCGGAACAGGCGCATCGCCCTCTTCCTTCCCACCCCCGGCAAGGCCTCGAGGGCCTTCAGGGGGCAGCTGTTGATGTTCAACGGATGTTCTATCGCCGTGATGCTCCTGAACCCCCAGTCGATCACCGCAACGTCCACGAACCTGCCCAGCTCCACAGGATAGGGGATCCCTATCAGAATGGGATAGCTGCCGATCTGGCGGCCGAAGGTGGTGTTGCCGTCCCTCAGCTCGGTGTAAACGTTCCTCAGGACCCTGCCCTGGGGCACCATCCTTCGCAGCATCGGTAGATCGATCTCCCGGCGCACCATCTCCTTGAAGCGAACGAAATCGGAGTGGTCCACGGTACGAGGGAAGGTCCTGCGAACGGGGATCACCTGGCGGACGTTGATGCGCCGCAGGAGCAGGCCTTCGGCGAGCACCGTTCTCAACAGCTCCTCGTTCATCCGCAAGCTGTCCCTGGTCTCCCCCTCAAGGCCGACAATGAAGTTCAGGCCCGGCAGGAGCTCAGGAAGGCCGGTGGCCCCTACGATACCTCCGATGCGGTTTATGATGCGGATCGCTTCAAGTGCCTGCTCGGAAGTGGAGTTCAGGTTGTTGGCCTTCGCCACCGCGGGATCGGCGCTCTCCAAGCCCAGCGCCAGCACGTTGCCGCTGGTGCAATGGCGCACCAGAGACCTCAGGACCGCCTCCGCCTCCTGGGGGTAAGTGCCCACCACTGCAGGATTGGCATTGTCCACGTGAAGTACATCGAAGTTGAGAGAGGACACGCCGGAGAACAGATCCTCCACGGCCCTGGGATCAGGCCGGGGCGGGTCACCGGCCGTGAGATCCGCCTTGTATGAAAGGATGCACGTCTGCGCCCCCAGCCTTAGGTTGGTTACCCCCAGCTCGCGGAGCCTTCGGCACTCAGCAATGACATCGACCTGGTCCCGGAAGGTGGGAGCCCCCTTTAGCGGCTCGATGCAGAACGAGCAGCCTCCTGAGAGGTATCGGACGCATCCCCTGAAGGTCTCCACCTCCGCGATCAAGGGCTGAGGGTGGTCAGGGTGAGAGAGCACGGCGTCCGCCCCCGACAGCAGCCAAGTGTTCCACTCCTCCATGGTCCTCCACCTTTCCCCGCTCCCTGTACCTGACAGGAGGTCGTGGACCATGGCTGCCGCATCTAAATGGGCGAAGTTATGGAACATGCCCTGGTATCTAGCGTCCGAGGCCGCCGGACCTCCCAGCACCGTGACCCCCGGCAGTATGTTGGACAGCTCCTCTATCTCCCTCCCGGACGCGGGCATGGCCCTAAGATACTTGCCGGGAACGGCGGAGCCGGCGATGATGAGGCTGAGGTCGGTCCTGGGCAGCGTGACCCCCCGGCGCCACTGCTCGACGGTCAAGTATGTTGCCTCCGCCCCCGCCTCCCGCGCCGCCCCAAAGGCGGCCCTGATCTGCGGCGAGATGTATGGGGGGACCCCAAGGCAGGCAGGCTCGTCCACAAAGCCGTCGATTATCAGCGCCTTCCGGACCTTGGCCATAGACCGAAGTAAGAGTGGTGGTGTATATCAATTAGGCCCTTGTGACCACCCGTGCGTCCGCTTTTACGCCTTCCAGGGATCGTCCGTTCGCTATGAAGGGCAGGATTCCAATATCTTATACGATAATCGTACAGGCTAGCGCTAGAACGAGCGAGAAAGGAACGGTTCACGGTCAAATCCCTGCTAATCCTTATATAATATGATGTAAGATTTCGAGACACCCGGGCCCTGAAAACAGATCCAAACCCGGCGGAGTCGTTTCTCATGACTATGGATAATAAGACCGAGGAGGAGATGCTGAAGAAAGCGTACGAGCCGGCCAGGCTGGCAATGAAATACCACCCGTTCTACGAGGGTAAGATCGAGGTAACCGCCAAGTGCCCGGTCAAGAGCTTTCAGGATTTCGCCATCTGGTACACCCCCGGCGTAGCCGAGCCCTGCAAGGACATCAAGGCCCACCCCGAGAGAGTGTACGACCACACCTCCAAAGGCAACATGGTGGCGGTCGTGTCCGATGGCACCAGGGTCCTCGGTCTGGGGGATATCGGGCCCGAGGCAGGCCTGCCGGTGATGGAGGGCAAGGCCCTGCTGTTCAAGTACCTGGGGGGCGTGGACGCCGTCCCCATATGCTTGGACACGAAGGACCCTGAGGAGATCATCAAGACCGTCAAGTACCTGGCCCCCTCCTTCGGAGGCATCAACCTCGAGGACATCGAGAACCCGAAGTGCTTCGAGATCCTGGACCGTCTCCGAGCGGAGATGGACATCCCGGTATGGCATGACGACCAACAGGGGACCGCCACCATCGAGACCGCGGGAGCTATCAACGCTCACAAGCTCGTGGGAAAAAAGATCGGGGAGTCGAAGGTCGCCATGATAGGGGCGGGCGCGGCCAACATCGCCATCGCCAGGGTGATGGTGTCCGCGGGCTTCAACATCAAGAACATAGTAATGGTGGACAGCAAGGGGACGTTGCATCAGGGAAGGACCGATATCGACGATTCGTACAAGGAGAAGTGGTTCATGTGCACGCACTCCAACGCCGAGAACATCGTCGGCGGGGGCAAGGAGGCGATGAAGGGCGCGGACATCGTGGTGGCCGCATCCAAGCCCGGCCCGGGTACCATCCTCAAGGAATGGGTCCAGGGCATGGCCGATGATTCCATCGTGTTCGCCACCGCCAACCCCATACCGGAGATATGGCCGTGGGAGGCCAAGGAGGCGGGTGCCCGCATCATCGCTACTGGTCGCTCCGACTTCCCCAACCAGGTCAACAACTCCCTGGGCTTCCCGGGCATATTCCGAGGAGCGCTGGACGTGAGGGCCAGGACCATCACCGACGAGATGTGCATCGCTGCGGCCATGGAGATCGCCAAGACAGCAGAGGATAGGGGCCTGACGGAGACCCACATCGTGCCCACGATGGACGAGTGGGAGGTGTTCCCCCGGGAGGCCGTCGCCGTAGGAATGAAGGCCATAGAGACCGGTGTGGCCCGCACCAAGATGAGCAGGGACGAGCTGATGCACCGTGCCGAGACCGCCATCAAGCGGGCCCGCGGCGAGACCCAGCTGCTCATGGACTCCGGATACATCCGCGACTTCCCTGAGTAAACCTTTTTCTCCTTTCCCTTTATCTATCATCTGGATTCGTATGAGGTATACCGAGGCACGGCCGGGCAGGATATTCGTCATCAGGCTTGAACAAGGCGAAGTGGTGCACGAGGTCCTTGAGAGGTTCGCCGAGGACAAGGGCGTAAAGGCCGCCGCCCTCATAGTGGTCGGGGCCGCAGATAAGGACAGCAAGCTCGTGGTCGGTCCCCAGGATGGCGATGCCCGCCCGGTGAGACCTTTGGGTTATACGCTCCCGGACGTGCATGAGATGACCGGTTCCGGCACACTGTTCCCCAACGAGGAGGGCCGCATGATGCTCCATGTACACGCCGCCTTCGGGAGGGATGGCAGGGCCACCATGGGATGTATCCGCCGCGGCGTGGTGGTGTGGCAGATACTGGAGGTAATCATGATAGAGCTCCTGGGCATCGATGCAGTAAGAAAAAGGGACGCCCCCACCGGCTTCGAGATGCTTGAACCGTGAGATGGGCATGCGATGGCCAGGGCTACTGTTTTTAATAAAAAGCTAGCGATGAACGGAACATGAACCGCCTTGCTCAGGTCGCCCTTGTCCTTGTCGTCATCGCAGCCGTATTAGTTGCGGCCATCCTAACGTTGGCCGCCCCCCTCAAGCAGGACCGGGAATCTCTTTACCAGGTCGGGTCCCTTAACGACCTTGTGGAGGGCAAATACGACGGCATCGCTTCCGTTGGCGACATCCTCTCGCAGGGCGATATCGGCCTGGGGACGTTCGATGGCCTGGACGGGGAAATGATGGTCCTGGACGGTAAGTGCTACAAGGCACGGGCTGACGGTACTGTGCAGGTCATCAGCGCCGGCGAGACCACGCCCTTCGCGCAGGTCACCCGGTTTGATGTCGATAGCACCATCGACCTTCAGGGACACTTGAACCTGAGCGAGGTGGAAGGTCTGGTAGAGGCAGCCCTCCCCTCGTCCAGCTCTTTTTATCTCATCAAGATCACCGGGACCTTCGACAACGTTACTGTACGATCCGTTCCCAAGCAGGCAGCTCCCTACCCTCCCCTGGCTGATGTCGTTGAGAACCAGACGGTGTTCGATCATGAAGGAATCGAAGGGACCCTGATCGGCCTGTGGAGCCCGTCCGACACCTCTGTCCTGAGCTCGACGGAGTTCCACTTCCACTTCCTGAGCAGCGACCGCACCAAGGGCGGCCATGTGCTGGACTTGGACCTCACGGACCTCCGTGCGGAGTGGGACCTCACATCTCGGTACGTTGTCGACCTGGAGTGATAAAAAAAGGACCGATCTCGGCGCCTCGGCGCCGAGAGAGGTTTCAGATAAGGGTAACGGTGGTGTTCTCCACGCTCTGTATCTGGGGAACGGAACGCAGGGCCTCTTCCAGCTTCTCGATGATGCCCGAGGTATCGTCCATGATGCATGTTATCTCGATGATCTTCAGGCCGAAGGCGAAGGGCTTGACGACAACATTGTTGATCGCCACGCCCTCGGGGATCGTACCAGGAATGGATTTGATAATGTCCTCGAGAGGTGCCTCTGGGCTTTCGGGGATCATGTTGTAGACTGCGGCCACCTTTCCCATGTTATCACCTAAGGACCGGTGAACCCGCACTTGGTGCAGGTGTAAGTGATGCTCTGGTCCCTGCACTGGGGGCAGCGGCCGATCTCGACCACACCGCACTCGGGGCACTTGAAGAACGTCATACCGTCGTTCTTGCCCAGCCTTACTCCGCATGAGCTGCAAATCTTCTCGGACTCCATGATATTCACCGGATTTGAGCCGAGAGAGTTTTCTCCTTGTATATAAGGCCTTGCTGCCGCCTCAGAACCAGCCCTTGCGCCTGAATATCAGCAGCATGAGGATGGCCAGCACCAACATTATGACCAGTACCGCAGGATAGGAGTATGGGCTGCTGAGCTCTGGCATGTGGACGAAGTTCATACCGTACAGGCCGACAATGAACGTCAGGGGCGCGAATATTACAGATATGAGGGTCAGCACCTTCACTATCTTGTTCAGCTGATTGCTCACCATGCTCTGATACATGTCGAGCATCTCTGAGACCATGTCCCTGTGGGTATCCACGGTGTCCATGAGCTCGATGGTGTGCTCATATGCGTCGCGGTAGTAGGGGGCGGTGTAGGCATCGACCAGGTCGGACTGCCCCTTCACCAGAGCGTTGATGATCTCCCGTAGCGGCCATATTGCCTTACGGACCTTTATCAACGCCCGCCGTAGGCCCTGCACGTTCGCCAGCGCCTCCGTGCCGCTGTCATTCAGGATGCTGTCCTGAGCGTCCTCGATGAGGTCCCCCATCTCCTCCGAGATGGAAAAATAATCATCGATGACCGAATCGATGATGTCGTAAAGGAGGTAGTCCGTGCCCATGCTCCTGATCTCATTGTGCTCATTGCCCAGGGCATCCATGGTCTTGTCCATCCTAACGCCTGGCGGCACTATGGTGATCAGGAAGCCCTTGCCCAGGAGACACACGGCACGCTCCTCATTCACCTCCAGGCCTTCCAAAAATAGCAACCTCCAGGTCAGGAAGATGACCCCCTGAAGGTCCATCAGCTTTGGCCGGCTGGGCCCCTCCTCGGCTATCTCATCGATCACCAATGGATGAAGCCCACCCCATTTCCGGAGCACCATCAGCTCGTCCATGTCGAGCTTGCCCTGGACCACGATCCAGGTTACCCTCCGTCGGCCTATCCATTCCAGGGCAAATTTCATGTCGGTCGCGGCGCTCTTCTCGACAGCGGTGCTGTCATAGCTGACCACTGTGATCTTCGCTCCACGCCTCTTATGGGACGGTTCCTGCTCCAGCGGGGTCATGGGGTCCATGGTATGGCCCTAACGGACCCGAAGCTCGGTCCTGAGCACGATCGCTCTTTCCAGGTCATCGGTCTTGATGTCGTGGAGCACCAAGCTACGTCCCTCTATCTCCAGGATGCCCATGGCCGGTCGGGAACGCCCCTTGAGGCGGCGGGTGGTGGCCGTCGCCGTTGTTATGAAGAAGCAGCCGTCAAGGTTCCATATCCAGGGCAGGTGCTTGTGCCCTGAAAGAACGATGTCGACGCCCACCTCCTTGCACACTCCCAGGAGGTCTCCGGCATCGGTCGGTATCTGCCTTTCCCTTCCCGTACCAGGTATCGGGATGAGGTGGTGGTGCAGCGCCAAGATCCTGATGTTCTGACCGTTGAACTGCTCTCTGATAGGCCCGTAATGCTCCCGGCCAACGTGGCCGTCGTCCACGTCCGGCTCGGTGGAATCTAGACCCACGACCGTCACGCCCCTGCCCACATAGGTGGGGAACCTAGGCCCGAAGATCTCCTCGAAGATGGTGTAGCCAAGATTTCGGGAGTCGTGGTTACCGGGCACCACGAGCATGTCCTCCGCCTCCAGGCTGTCCAGGAAGCTCTTGGCCGCCTCGAACTCGGAGGCATAACCATCATTGGTCAGGTCCCCTGTCACCACCAGCAGGTCCGGTCGCTCCTTCTCCATGGTCCGAGCGACGTTCTCCGCCCACCGGGGAACGAACAAGGAACTTGAGAAATGCAGGTCCGATATATGGGCTATCTTCAACCATTGCCTCCAGCCGGTCATATCGCAGCGATAAACTATTATGATTGCGCACATCGTTCGGCCCTGCGGCAGGTGAGCAGCATGGCAGGTGTGGAGGATGAAACTCTCGATCGCATCATGAACGAACTTCGGACCCGGGCGGACCCCTCTTCACGTGAGGGGATGGCGCGATACGGCATCAGGACAGACCGTGCCCTCGGCGGTTCCTCCCTCTACTTCCTCAGGGCCATGGCCAAGGACCTGGGGAGGGACCACGCCCTGGCCCTAGCCCTGTGGTCCACGGAGGTCCACGAGGCCCGCATGTTGGCCACCTTGGTCGAGGACCCCAAAGAGACCACAGAGGAGCAGATGGAGGCATGGGTGGCGGACTTCGACTCCTGGGACATATGCGACCAGTGCAGTTCCAACGTCTTCTCCTTCACCTCCAGGGGGTGGACGAAGGCCCTGGAATGGTCCTCGCGCGAGGAGGAGTTCGTAAAGAGAGCAGGCTTCGCCCTCATGGCCGCCCTGGCCGTACATGACAAGAAGGCCGGGGATGAGCAGTTCGATCCCTTCTTGTCCGCCATAGAACGGGAGTCCTACGATGAACGCAACTATGTCCGCAAGGCGGTGAACTGGGCCCTAAGGAACATCGGAAAGAGGAACGTGGCCTTGAACGCGTCGGCCATCGCCTGCGCGGAGAGGGTCAGAGCTGAGGGGACCAAGTCCGGACGTTGGATAGCATCCGACGCTCTTCGCGAGCTTCGCAGTGATGCTGTGCAGAGGCGCCTGGCAAAGCATAAGTAATGGCCAGGTGTTACATATGATCGCATCCAGATAGGCAGGGGCGGATGGAGCAGGACCCGTTTCGTTCGGCCGTCGCTACGGCCTTATGTTTCGAAAAACACCCATGAGCTTTGGCCCCCCTCCAGGACCTAAGCCAACCTTTATATAATTAGAGGCTTTACATGGGCTTCTGCAATGCCTATTAGCTTGCCATGGGCCCGTAGCTCAGCTAGGTAGGATGGCGGTAATAACATCCCTCTATCCCTAGAAAGAGCATCTGGCTTTTAACCAGGTGGTCCGGGGTTCGAAAGGCGCGCGGCCTTCCCGTGCGCTCCGAAAATCCCCGCGGGCCCGCCCTGGGGAGATAGGAGTTGAACGATGGAAGGTGCAACGTTCGGGAAGCCAGTACGGCGACGTTTTATTATTCTGACCAGTGGTCAACAATTTCTTTCAATCTCATTCGCGGACGAGGTGAACTAGGTGGTCGAGTCTGATTTACACGTTTTGGAGCACGATCTCGTGCCAGAGCATACCCTGCTTTCAGAGCAGGAGGCCGAGAAGGTCTTGGCCAAGTTTAAGATTACCAAGGACCAGCTCCCCAAGATCCGGAAGGATGATGCATGCATCAGGATCTTGGAGAGGATCGAAGGTCCCATAAATCCCGGAAGGGTGATACAGATAAGACGTAAGAGCGACACCGCCGAGGAGTTCATAGTGTACCGTCTGGTGATTAGCAAGGAACTCAAGGGGTGAGAACAAATTGCGTGATCTTATAGAACTATACTTCAAGGACCGGTCCATCGTAAATCACCACATCGCCAGCTTCAACGATTTCCTCTCCACGATGGACAATCCCAACAGCCGCATGCAGAAGATCGTCGACAACCTGCGGGTATCGGCCGATGACACCACCAGAGGCATCATCAAGCTGGAGCAGGACCGCACCGACGGACGCCAGGTGGAGATCCGGGTCGGACGGCGACGAGACGAGAAGACCGGCAACATCGATCCACAGTACAGCCGGCCGACGATAAGGATCCTAAACCCCGTTGTCAGGGAGGCCAACGGCGCCACCCACAAGCTCACTCCCATGGAGGCCAGGCTGAGGAACCTGAACTACCTGGCGCCCATCGAGCTGGAGTTCACGATCATCGAGGACGGCATAGAGAAGGAGCCGGAGAAGGTGCACATCGGCGACCTTCCCATCATGCTCCGGTCCAAGCGCTGCAACCTTTTCAAGGAGAGCATGGAAGAGGAGCGGGAGCTGACCGAAGCCGAGTACAAGGAGAAGCTCATCGAGTTCGGGGAGGACCCCGCTGACCCCGGCGGTTACTTCATCATCGGAGGGACGGAGAGGGTGCTGATATCCCTTGAGGACCTCGCCCCCAACAGGGTTATGGTGGAGTACAACGAGCGCTACGGCACCCAGCTGGAGGTGGCGAAGGTGTTCTCGCAGAAGGAGGGTTACCGCGCCCTCACCTTGGTGGAGAAGAAGAAGGACGGCATCCTCATGGTCACCGTCCCTGCCGCCTCTGGACAGATCCCCCTGGTCATCCTTATGAAGGCCCTGGGGATGGAGAACGACAAGGAGATCTACGATGCCATCGTGAGCGTCTCGGACATGGCCAACATCGTCTACGCCAACATCGAGGAGTGCCATGACAAGAAGCTCTACCCGCCCAACGGGGTCTTCACCACCGAGGACGCCCTGAACTACCTGGAGCGCAAGTTCGCCACCGGACAGGCGCGAGAGTACAGGGAGAAGAAGGTGGAGTCCATCATCGACCGCTCCCTCCTACCACACCTTGGCGACACCAAGGAGGACCGCATCAAGAAGGCCCACTTCCTGGGCAGGATCGCACGTTCGGTGTTGGAGCTCAGCATCGGCCTTCGCAAGGAGGACGACAAGGACCACTACGCCAACAAGCGCCTCAAGCTGTCAGGGGACCTCATGGAGGACCTCTTCCGGGTGGCCTTCACCAACCTGATGAAGGACCTGAAGTACCAGCTGGAGAGGAGCTTTGCCAGGAAGAAGGACCTGCGCATCGGGTCGGCCATCCGTCCGGACCTGCTCACGCACCGGCTCTTGCACGCACTGGCGACCGGTAACTGGGTCGGCGGTAGGGCCGGAGTGTCGCAGCTGCTGGACCGCACCTCCAACATGAGCACCCTGTCCCACCTGAGGAGGGTCACCTCCTCCCTTACCCGCTCTCAGCCTCACTTCGAGGCCCGTGACCTTCACCCCACCCAGTGGGGCCGGCTGTGCCCCAACGAGACCCCTGAGGGCCAGAACTGCGGGCTGGTGAAGAACGCCGCCCTCATAATCGACGTTTCCGAGGGATTCCGCGAGGAGGACGTCCAGTGGCTGCTCCGGGACCGGGGCGTTGTAGAGGTCAAGGCTGGAGAGATCAGCACCGGGGCCAAGGTATATGTGAACGGCGACCTGGTGGGCAATGTGGAGAACCCCCGCCTGCTGGTTTCCGAGATACGTGCCGGCAGGAGGCAGGGGCTGCTTTCCAGCGAGATCAACATACGCTACGACGAGGAGATGGGCGAGGTCATCATCAACTGCGATGAAGGCCGCCTGAGGAGGCCCCTGCTGGTTATCCAGGAGGGGCGTACCGTGATCACCCGCAGGCACCTGGAGGACATCCGCGAGGGCCGGATCAAGTGGTCCGACCTGCTGCGGGAAGGGGTCATGGAATGGATCGACGCTGAAGAGGAAGAAGATTCCCTGGTGGCGGTGGAGCCGTTCGATCCCCCTGAGAGGTGCGCCTCATGCTCCCGCGCGCTGTCGCCCACTGACATGGACTGGATGAACCCGGGGACGGACAGCAAGGAGGCCGTCCTGAAGTGCAAGCACTGCGGCGGGGACAACAAGGTCCCCCTACTGATCACCCCTGAGCACACCCACATGGAGGTAGATCCAATGGTCATCCTGGGAGTGGCGGCGGGAGTGGTCCCATATCCGGAGCACGACTCCTCCCCGCGTGTGACCATGGGAGCGGGAATGGCCAAGCAGTCGCTGGGGCTGAGCTGCACCAACTATCGGAAGAGGCCGGACACCCGCGGCCACATCCTGCACTACCCCCAGAAGCCAATGGTCCAGACCAAGCCCATGGACTTCGTGGCCTTCAACGAGCGCCCGGCGGGCCAGAACTTCGTTGTGGCCGTCATATCCTATCACGGCTACAACATGGAAGATGCCCTCATCCTTAACCGTGCCTCCATCGAGCGCGGCCTGGGACGCTCCACTTTCATGAGGACCTACCGTGCCGAGGAGCGGCGTTACCCCGGAGGGCAGGAGGACCACTTCGAGATACCCTCCCCCGACGTCCGCGGCGCGCGTACCGACCTCTCATATGCGAACCTTGGAGAGGACGGACTAATATCCCCCGAGACCTTGGTCTCCGGCGGTGATGTCCTGGTCGGAAAGACCTCGCCCCCCAGGTTCCTGGAGGAGGAGACCGACTTCCTCACCCCGCAGAAGAGGAGGGAGACATCCATCACCATCCGGCCGGGAGAGAGCGGCTGGGTCGACTCCGTCATGCTGACAGAATCGGAGAACGGTTCCCGCTTGGTCAAGGTCAAGGTGAGGGACGAGCGCATACCCGAGCTGGGCGACAAGTTCGCCTCTAGGCATGGTCAGAAGGGGGTCATCGGCCTCATCGTGCCGCAGGAGGACATGCCTTTCACCTGCGACGGGGTGACGCCGGACCTGGTCATCAACCCCCACGCTATCCCGTCCCGTATGACCGTCGCCCACGTCCTGGAGATGATAGGTGGTAAGGTCGGTGCCATGGAGGCCCGGTCCATCGACGGTACGTCCTTCTCCGGGGAGAAGGAGCAGGCCATCAGGGAATCCCTGGGCCGTGCCGGTTTCAGAACCACTGGAAAGGAGGTGATGTACGACGGTCAGAACGGCAAGAAGATCGAGGCCGAGATATTTACCGGCGTTATCTACTACCAGAAACTGCACCACATGGTGTCGGGCAAGATGCACGTGCGTTCCCGCGGACCGGTGCAGATATTGACAAGACAGCCGACGGAAGGCCGCTCAAGGCAGGGCGGTCTGCGTTTCGGTGAGATGGAAAGGGACTGCCTTATCGGGCACGGAGCGGCCATGGTCATCAAGGACCGGCTGCTGGACGAGTCCGATGGTACGTTCCTCTATGTGTGCGGCAACTCAAACTGCGGCCATATCGCAATGATGGACCGGAGGGGGGCGATACGCTGCCCGGTATGCGGCAATAACACCAACGTGCACCTCGTGCAGACGAGCTATGCGTTCAAGCTGCTGCTGGATGAGCTGCTGTCACTTGGCGTCGTCATGCGCCTTCAGCTGGAGGACCTAAGATGATGCGAGGCGTTTCAAAGAGGATAGGTTCGATCAAGTTCTCGGCGTTGTCCCCTGATGAGATCAGGAAGATGTCCGCGACCAAGGTGATCACCGCGGACACATACGATGACGATGGCTTCCCCATCGACATGGGCCTGATGGACCCCCACCTGGGCGTCATCGAGCCCGGTCTGCGCTGCAAGACCTGCGGCAATAAGGTCGATGAGTGCCCTGGCCACTTCGGCCACATAGACCTGGCCATGCCTGTGATCCACGTCGGCCTGGTCAAGGAGATCAAGAAGCTGCTGCAGTCCACATGCAAGACCTGCGGCAAGCTGCTGATGACCAAGGAGGAGGCGCAGCGGAAGGCCCAGGAGTGGGAGCTCATGGACGACCTTGGCGGAGATGCCATCGATTACCGTCTGCTCGCGAAGGGAACGGCCAAGGATGCTTCCAAGAACACCACTTGCCCACACTGCGGCCAGGAGCAGGGCAAGATCACCCTGGACAAGCCGACCACGTTCCGCGAGGACGGCCATAAGCTCACCCCCAAGGAAGTGAGGGAGCGTCTTGAGCGCATCCCCGATGAGGACCTGCCCCCCCTGGGCATAGACCCCAACTCCTGCCGTCCCGAGTGGATGGTGCTCACTGCTTTGGCGGTTCCGCCTGTGACGGTCCGCCCGTCCATCACCCTGGAGTCCGGCGACCGCTCCGAGGACGATCTCACCCACAAGCTGGTGGACGTCCTCAGGATCAACCAGCGTCTGCGCGAGAACCGTGACGCCGGCGCCCCCCAGCTGATAGTGGAGGACCTGTGGGAACTGCTACAGTACCACGTCACTACCTATTTCGACAACCAGACCTCCGGCATTCCCCCGGCTAGGCACCGCTCCGGCCGGCCCCTTAAGACCCTGGTCCAGAGGCTCAAGGGAAAGGAGGGCAGGTTCCGTTCCAACCTGTCAGGTAAGCGTGTCAACTTCTCGGCGCGTACCGTCATCTCTCCCGACCCCTCGTTGTCTATCAATGAGGTCGGGGTCCCATACGAGGCCGCTCGTGAACTGACCGTTCCGGTCCACGTCACCAAGGCCAATATCGATGTCCTCAAGGCCATGGTCAAGAGGGGCTCCAGCCCAGCCCTGGAGGACGGAAGGTACACCCCTGGCGTCAACTATGTGATCCGTTCTGACGGCCGCAGGATGAAGGTCACCGACAGGAACGCCGAGATGATCGCCGACGGCCTGGAGATCGGATATGTGGTGGAGAGGCACCTTATGGACAAGGATGTCGTGCTGTTCAACAGGCAGCCTTCGCTGCACCGCATGTCCATGATGGCCCACACCGTCCGGGTCATGCCGTGGAAGACCTTCCGGTTCAACCTGTGCGTCTGCCCGCCCTACAACGCCGACTTCGATGGCGACGAGATGAACCTGCACGTCCTTCAGAGTGATGAGGCGAGGGCGGAGGCAATGATACTCATGAGGGTCCAGGAGCACATCCTGTCTCCAAGGTTCGGAGGCCCCGTCATCGGCGCCATCCATGACCACATCACCGGAACGTTCCTTCTGACCCACCAGGACCCCAAGTTCGACAAGCAGGAGACGCTGAGCATACTTTCCAAGGTGAAGCACGATCACCTCCCCGAGCCCCTGGTGGTCGATGGGAAGGAGTACTGGACAGGTCACCAGCTCTTCTCCATGGTCCTTCCCGAGGGATTCCACACTACCTTCAAGGCATCCATTTGTCGCAACTGCGCGGTATGCAAGAAGGAGGAATGCGACCTCGACGCCTACGTGAAGATACGAGAGGGCAAGCTCATCACCGGCACCATCGATGAGAAGGCCATCGGCTCCTTCAAGGGTAAGATCCTCGACAAGATCACCCGCGATTACGGCGCGGACTCTGCCAGGGAGTTCCTGGACAACGTTACCAAGCTCGCCATCGGCGCCATCATGGTGCGCGGGTTCACCACCGGTATCGATGATGAGGACATCCCCGAGGAAGCGACCCACCAGATCAACGAAATGCTGAAGGACTCGGTGCGCAAGGTCTCGGAGTACGTCCAGGCCTACCGCGACGGTACCTTGGAGCAGAGGCCCGGCCGGTCCCTCGAGGAGACCCTAGAGGTCGAGGTCATGAAGACCCTGGGCAGCGCTAGAGATGAGGCCGGTCAGATCGCCGGCCGGCACCTGGGTATGGAGAACTCCGCGGTCATAATGGCCCGCTCCGGTGCCAGAGGTTCCATGCTCAACCTCTCGCAGATGGCAGGCTGCATCGGTCAGCAGGCCGTCCGTGGGGAACGCCTGTCCAGAGGATATTGGAACCGGACCCTACCGCACTTCAAGAAGGGGGACCTGGGCGCGCAGGCCAAAGGCTTCGTGCAGAACTCCTACAAGAGCGGTTTGACACCGACCGAGTTCTTCTTCCACTCCATGGGTGGAAGGGAAGGTCTGGTCGATACCGCCGTCCGTACGTCCCGATCCGGTTACATGCAGCGCCGTCTTATCAACGCGCTCGAGGACCTTAAGCTGAAGCAGGACGGCACGGTCAGGAACACCGCGGACATGATCGTCCAGCTCCAGTATGGAGAGGACGGGGTGGACCCCTGCCGCAGCGTGCAGGGAGACGCCGTGGACATCGACGACATCCTCGCGGAGGTCCTGGGCGATGATGCCGAGGCCCTCGCCCGGCTGGAGGAGAAGAAGGTGGCCGGCTACGCCACCATAGAGAAAGACCTCATGGAGACCATCGAGGAAGAGGAGGTCGAGGAGCCGGAGTACGATGCCGGAGGCGGCGGAGGTGAGGACTGATGGCCCGTAAGGACACGTTCAAGGCATTGTTGCGCAGGGGCATTGATGAGGCCACGGCCGACAAGCTGCTCCAAGGGTACAGCAGCATCACCGATATGGCCGCGGCCTCCGCCGCGGACATGGTGGCCCTGGGGCTCACAGAGGCCCAGGCCGCCGAGGTCAGCAAGCTCCTGGGCAAGGCCAAGAAGGAGGGCGGGAAGAAGGCAGAGAAGAAGGAGGCGGCACCGGAGCCTGTCAAGAAGACAGAGTTCCAGAAGGTCGTCAAGGCCCGCCCCCTGTTGCCGATGGAAGAGAGGCTCAATAAGTTGCTCTCCGACATCGGTAAGTTCCTCCCCCGCCGCGTGGTCGTCTCCTTAGCAGAGAGGCTGGATGGAGTGAACCTTTCCGAACCCAAGATCAAGGAGATCCTGCTCAAGGCCGCCGAGAAGTATGAGCTCCACAAGATGGACGCCAACGAATCCGCGGGGATCCTGGCGGCGCAGTCCATCGGGGAGCCCGGTACTCAGATGACCATGCGTACCTTCCACTACGCCGGTGTGGCGGAGATCAACGTTACACTGGGCCTGCCGCGCCTCATCGAGATCGTGGACGCCCGTCGGGTACCCTCCACCCCCATGATGACGGTGTACATCGAGCCGGAGCTGGCCGGTGACGTCGACGTCGTCCGTAAGGTGGCGTCAAGAATCGAGAAGACGACCCTTCTGGACATCGCGGACATCGAGACCGACATCGCCAACATGAAGGTGATAGTTCACCCTGACCGCTCCAAGCTGGAGCAGAAGGGCATCACCGAGGAGCAGATCGTGGAGAGGCTCAACAAGGACCGCCGCCTGCGCGGACAGGTGGCCCTGGTCCAGGACGAGGACGAAAAGGACCGCCGGTTGGTCGTCATATCCTCCGAGGAGGCGAGCTTCAAGAAGCTACAAGGCATCGTTCAGGCAACCCGGGATGCGGTCATCCAGGGCCTGGACGGTATCGAGAGGGCCATCCTGAGGAACCAGGGTGGCGAGTACGTCATCTACACCGCAGGCTCCAACCTCAGGGAGGTGCTGGCGGAGGAGCATGTGGACCGAAAGCGGACTACCACCAACTCCATCCAGGAGATATACGACGTACTGGGTGTGGAGGCTGCCCGGAACTCCATCATCCACGAGGCATCCAGGACCCTGGGCGAACAGGGTCTGACGGTGGACATCCGGCACATCATGCTCGTGGCCGATCTGATGACCAACGACGGCGACGTCAAGGCCATAGGTAGGCATGGGATCTCCGGCAGGAAATCAAGCGTGCTCGCGAGGGCAGCGTTCGAGATCACTGCCACCCACTTGCTCCACGCCGCTCTCACTGGAGAGACGGACGACCTGGACGGTGTAGCGGAGAACATTATCGTAGGGCAACCCGTGACCCTGGGGACAGGTGCTGTCAACCTGGTTTACGTGCCTAAGAAAAGGCCTAAGGAGGCAAGCGAATGATAGATTTGGGAAGAGCGATTAAGGCCGCTGCGACCACCGGCAAGGTGGTCTACGGCGTGCAGCAGGCAGAGAAGGCGGTCAACAGCGGAGAGGCCAAGATGGTCATTCTTTCTGCGAACTGCCCGAGTGAGTTCCTCAGATCTGGAAACCACAACAATGTCAAGGTTGTCAAGTTTGAGGGTACCAACATGGAGCTAGGGGCTCTCTGTGGGAAACCGTTCTCGGTGTCCGCTCTAGCGGTGATCGACAAGGGTACCTCCAACATCCTTTCGTTGTGATCCTATGCCGGCTGAGATAACTTTCACCGAGGACACCCTGAGGTACATCAACCTCTTCGAGGCGGTTACCAAGACCAGGGTCAAGGATTGCATGGAGACCGAGGAGAAGCTGGTGTTCGTGGTCGAGCCTGGCCAGGCCAACAGGGCCGTGGGCAAGGCCGGCGAGAACGTCATCCGCCTCAAGAACCAGACCGGGAAGAACATTCAGGTCATTGAGTACTCGGACGAGCCGGAGAAGTTCATCCGGAACGTGTTCTACAACTACAACGTGCAGAACGTCGTCATCGAGAACCGGGGCAATGTGGTGCATGCAACCGTGACCGTCGATCCCAAGGTCAAGGGGAGGGCGATCGGCAAGAACGGCCGCAACCTCAAGATCGCACGGGACATAGTCAACCGTCACCACAACGTCCAGAGCATCAGCGTGGCTTGAGCGGTTCCCGCTCCACTTCCAACCGATCGGCGGTGGGGTACTCCTCCACCAGGAAGGACTCGTAGGGTAGCATGGGGGCTATCTCCTTCAGCACCCACGGGGCCACCTCAACCCTTTCCTTTTCCATGTCCTTTCTGAAGAGCCCGTCGGGCACGGTATACTTATCCCGCAGCACGGCAATGATCTCATCCATTGGTCCTTCGATGACGCCCTTGAGGAGCATGCCCTCCTCTGTGATCATGTCCGAAGGCAGGGCCACCCTCAGCGCCCGCCTCTTTATTCGCTTCCTGAGCTGAACGGAGTCCTTGAAGCTGGATGAGCAGTAGTGAACGGGGATGGCATGCTCTCCTTCGACCACGGCCAGCGCCGTCGTTTCGCTTCCCCGGACCGCGCTGGACACGTCGTCCTTGACCTCCATGCCCCTATCCTTCAGCTCCTCCCAGTTGCCCTCGGAGAACTCCAGCTCGTTGAGGTTTACGAAGTCCAGGCCCGCTTCCTGGGCGAACCGCACGAGTCGCCTCAGCTCCTCCTCCTGCCCAGGGATGGCCGGGACCTCCATCCCTATCTTCATGCGGGAACCCTTCTTGAACTCAGCGATCCCGGACCCCTCAAGCTGACCCCAGGCCTCCATAGGGGGGTGCAGCCGCAGCTCGTCCAACCCCGCTTCCTCCAGAGCGCGGAACGCGGAGGTATCCAAGGACGAGGTGTAAAGGTGAACGTGATGCCTCTTTCCGAAGGTCTTCTTTAGGAGCTTGATGAAGTGCACCGTGCGGTCCAGGCATGCCACGGGGTCCCCGCCGGTGACACCGGTGCCCTGGGCCCCTATCATCTTGGCCTCCTTGATCACGTCCTCGTCGCTGCTCGCCTTCAGCTCATTGGCATAGATGACGTTCTTCCCCCGTTTCTCCAGGGATAGGGGGCAGTAGTAGCAGCCGGTGGAGCACCTTCCGGACACGAGAAGCACCATCTTGGTCCCCTGGCGGCAAAGCACACAACCACGCGGCAACCGTCCGGTGTACGCAGACCCCGCCTCCATCGGTTCGACCCTCATCATTGTTCCTGAGGCCTGGTCCTCTAATAAATGTTGCTTCTCCGCGTATTGGGTCTAGTTGCTCCCGCCGGTACGCCAGGGAGCTGGAACCCCTGTTACACCCACGGGACGCCGTTATATTGTCCCGCACTACTGAGCCATGGACCAATGGAGGTCTACCATCCCTAAAAATATGTGCACTGTTATGAGGTGACGGTGGTCATTTGAAGAAGAACACGCGGATGGTCCTGGCCCTGGACGAGACGGACGAGAGCAGGGCGCTCAAGATCGCCGATGAGGTGGCCGACCTTGTGGACGCCATCAAGATCAACTGGCCTTTGGTGCTCTCCACATCGCCGGAGATGATCACCCGCCTATCTCACCTCTGCCCGGTCATATGCGACTTCAAGATCGCGGACATACCCAACACTGACCGTCTGATCGTGGAGCAGGTGCGGAGGAGGGGTGCCTCCGGGGTGATCGTTCATGCATTCACTGGTTCTGATTCCCTGTCCGCGGCCGTGAAGGCGGCCGAGGACCTGGACGTGTTCGTGGTAACCGAGATGTCCCATCCCGGGGGACGGGAGTTCACCGCCCCCCTGGCCGAGCGCTTTGCCGGCATGGCCGTGGAGGCGGGGGCGGCGGGCGTGATCGCACCCGCCACTCGACCGGAGAGCATTGCCAGGGTCCGTAACATCGTGGGCGACCTCCTCATACTCACCCCGGGAGTGGGAGCGCAGGGAGGGAGCGCTTCCGACGCCATCTCCATGGGCGCGGACCATGTGATCGTGGGGCGTTCCATCTATGGCTCCCCGATGCCCCGGGAGGCCGCAGAAAAGCTCGCCAAGGAGATCCGACAGGCGGCACAGGCCCTGTAGCGTTCGCAGGTATGGTCTCCCCCCTTCGCGTCATCCGACCCTTCTCACGCCATCCAGCAGCCTTCGGATGCAATAATTGGGGAATGTGCCCGGAACAGGCACTTCCAAACCCCCATGCACAAGGTTGTGCCAGAAAAAAGCCCTTTAAAGCCAGATTTTTTATACCGGACCAGTAATCTGAGGACGATTCTGCCTAGGAGACGTTAACGATGGATGCAAATGATGGGAGGCCAGAGGGTCGTCCCCAAAAGGTACAGAAGCCAAAGATAGGTGGTCTCCAAGCCCTGTTCAAGGAGGATTCCTGGCTGGGTCGGAACTGGGGTACCATCCTCATCCTGGTAGCTATCATTTTCATCGCACTTTTCGTGCGTAGCTACTTCGGGTACTCCACAGCGGTGGACAATGGCTTCTTGGTCGCAGGCGGCTCGGACTCGTACTATCACCAGCGCGTTATCGGGTACGTCGAGGACACAGGCAACCATCTGGTCAACGACCCCATGCTCAACTATCCCATGGGCGTCAGGAACATGAGGCCACCTCTATACGATTGGTCCGTAGCTGTCACCAGCATGTTCATGTCCGGCGTCACAGGGATGTCGATCACGGACAGCACAGGTTATACCCTCCTGTTCTCTACGGCCTTCTGGGGGGCACTTACCTGCATTCCAGTGTACATGCTCACGCGGGCTGCCTTCGGTAACCGCGCAGGGCTCCTAGCATCTCTTCTGTTCGCGATAATGCCGGGCAACATCACCCGCAGCGTGTTCGCGGACGCCGACCACGATGCCATGATCCTGTTCTTCGTGGTCTTCGGTCTGTACTTCCTGTTCCGTTCCCTGGTTAGTATAAACGGGACAAGATGGGTCGAGAACTGGAAGAACATCACGTCCATCAGAACGGGCGTCAAATCTTACATGGAAACCAATCGGCGCTCCCTCATCTATGCGATGCTGGGAGGCGTCTGTTTCGCCGCAGTGGCGATGATATGGACCGGGTACACGTACATGCTCATCATCGTCCTGGTATACTTCCTGGTCCAGGTCCTGATAAACCGCTTCCGGAACATCGACTCCATGGGTGAGTTCTTCGTCATCGGGGCCATGCTCCTAACGGGCTTCGTACTCATGGCCCCTCTGTACTGGCAGCTCAGCTACTGGAGCCAGTGGTACGATGTGCCTTTCTATCTGTTCCTCGCCACGATGTTCGTGGGCGGGTTGTTCGTAGCGTCCCGGGATTACCCCTGGACACTGGTCATTCCAGTTGTCATCGGCATAATCCTGCTGGCACTCGTGGCGGTGTTCATCCTCGCCCCCAACCTGTTCGAGGCGATCGTCACTGGCCAGGGATATCTGGTCAAGAGCAAGCTATACTCCACAATCTCGGAAGCAACGGCCCCGACATTCTCCAACCTGGCGATGTCATTTGGTGTGGTCACCTTCTGGCTCGCCATCATCGGCCTCGTCTGGGCGGCGGTGAAGATACCCAAGGACCCCTCGCCCTACCTCGTGTTCATCGTAGTGTGGATGGCGGTCAGCATGTACATGGCAGCCTCGGCCAGCAGGTTCCTGTTCAACGCCTCCCCCGCCTTCGCCATGGCCGCGGGATGGATACTGGCCCTGCTCATAAAGAGGCTCAAGTTCGAGGACATGCCCAGGACCTTCAGCGGCTTCTGGTCCAATCCTCTGCGGACTTTGAGGAAGAACGTGAAGATAAGCCATGTCGTAGGAGTACTGTTCCTTGCCTTCCTGGTGATCCTCCCCAACGCCTGGGGTGCGATAGACGCGGGTATCCCGTCGGAGACCAAGAGGGACTACGACAAGCAGATCTACTATGCCCTGCCGGACATACTGCATCCTGCTGATTACGATACGGTCAACGGGACGTTCTGGTATCTGGGAGCGTTCTCGTATTCGCTGCCGTTACCGACCGCGTACTATCCGGCCGCTTGGTCATGGCTCAAGACGCAGGACAGCAACCTATCGGAAGCGGACAGACCCGCCTTCCTGTCCTGGTGGGACTATGGCTTCGAGGCCATACAGGCGGGCGGTCATCCGACCGTTGCGGACAACTTCCAGAGCGGCTACGAGTATGCCGCTTCGTTCCTGATGTCGGAGAACGAGAGCGATGCCGTCTCCCTGCTCACCATCAGGCTGCTGGAGAAGACAGGCTTCACCGACAGCATCAACAGCGCGTTATCCAACAATGGTGTCGATGCCGCTGCTCTCAAGGACATCATGCAGAACCCGTCCAACTATGTCCAGACGGTGCTCGATAACCCTGACGTCTACGGCAAGTTCACGAGCGACATAAGCGTGGCCAACGCCAAGTACGCTGCGGCCCGTATGGAGCTCGAGAAGGTCGACCTTGAGAAACTGGTCGACACATACCATGATGTCAGGGAGGTCAGCGGTTATGACATCGGCTACGTGGCCGTGGACAGCAGGCTGTTCCCCTTCAGTGCGACGGGGAGCAACATCTTCTACGCACCCGCCAAGCTGAACGATCGTACCATAGACTCGTACACCGGGTCGCCGACCGACTACTACACCATAAAGGCCATACTAAGCGACTACAGCGCTGTGGACCTACAGAACGTGACATCTAGAGATACCGTCCTGGGCTACCAGATCTACTATACGGACCTGTTCTACCAGACCATGATCTACAGGACGTTCATGGGCCTGAGCCCCTCGGACATCGGCGAGACCAGCCAGGGAATACCTGGATACTCGGGTACGCTTAGCAGCTACGACGCCATGCCGGCCTACAACCTGACACACTTCAAGCAGGTCTACCGCACGGCGTACTATCTGCCTGACAACTCCACCACCTGGGAGGCGGTCTCCTATGAGGAGGCCAAGTACCTGCAGTCCCAGATAGACGCTGGGGCCATAAACGGTACCGTGGACAAGAGCGCCTCGGTGCTGCAATCAGGTGTGGTGTTCATGCAGTACTATGACGGTGCGATACTGAACGGTACTGCCATCGCCAGTGATGGAACGCCCTACTCTGGTGTCCACGTTACTGTGATCGACGAGAACGGCATACCGCATCAGACGGTCACCACATCATCTGACGGTTCCTACCAGGTCTATCTGCCGTTCGGCAACGTCAGCGTGGTATATTCTGTGGGAGACCTCGACGGCAGCACCCTGATCGGCTCCGAGCTCGATCGGGTTGATTACCAGGTCTCATATGCCCAGGCCATGAGGCTGGAGAGCTTCACCGCTAATGGGGACATCACCCTCGCGGGCTCGAGGCTGTCCGGTTACGTGTTCTGGGACATGGACGGTAATGGGCGTTTCAGCACCGGAGATGAGGCCATCGCCGGCGCTTCCGTGGTGCTGAAGAACAATAAAACCGGGTTCACATCCAGCGCGACCTCCGATAGCAACGGATACTACTCCCTGCTGGGTGCGGAGAGCGACAACAACGTGCTCTACGCCACCTACGAGGATCACACCTTCGGTTACGAGTCCGTGGACCTGGCATCTACCGGATCACTGCGCCGTAACATCGCCATAGAGCCGGCGGTGGTCAGTGGGACCATCTCCTTCCTGGAGGGCGGGACCGCCAGCGGGGTCGTGATAAGCCTCACGGACACTGCCAGCGGTGAAGTGACCAACACCACCAGCGGGTCGGGAGGGGCGTTCACCTTTAATCGCCTGCTGCCGGGAGACTATACTGTGGACACTGCCGATACCAATATCAGCGCAGGCTCCCAGACCGTTACCCTCAGTGCAGGAAGCACTGTCACCGTGAACCTGAAGATGTACAGGGCGACACAGATCACCGGCCAGGTCACCATCGATACGGTGCCCCAGGCAAACGTGGCGGTCGGTTTCATATCCGATGCCGGTGAGCTGTTCACAACCACCGATTCCTCAGGCAACTATGTGATCACCCTGCCCCAGGGTACGTACACCGCATATGCTTTGACCCTGAGGGAAGGCGTCAACATGGTGGCCATGGAGCCCCTCGTCGCCAACACCAACAGCGCCACTCTCGACCTGCCATTGTCCACCGGTTCGGTGGTGACAGGTGTTGTCAAGAACGGCGGCTCCGCGGTCAGCGGCGCTTCGGTCGTCTACACCTCGGTGGCCGATGCTACGTTCCTGAGGACCTCCACCAACTCCACCGGGGACTACCGTCTGGTCCTGCCTACGGGCGATTACTTCGTGTACGCGGCAGGCTCCGGAAAGGCCTACTGGGGCAACCTGGCCATAAGCGGCACCAGCACCCAGGAGATCGCCTTACAGGACTCCACCACTATTGGTGGAACCACCTGGTACGACACCAACCTCAACAATGAGATGGACACCAGCGAGGGCCTCGGGAACGTGGTTCTCAAGGTACAGTCCAAGACCACATCATCTCAGGTGGTGTACTTCACATCCGATGGATCGGGCGATTACAACATCACCCTGCCCACCGGTAACTCATACGTGCTCACCGCCAACCTGGACGGTTACACCGAGTATACCAACACCTACGACCCCCTGAGCTCGGCCGTTGGCAACAACATTGAGATGGTGGCCATCAACCGCACGGTCACCGGAACGGTCACATCCGGCGGGTCCCCCGTCAACGGTATAACGGTCACCTTGACCGCCAACGGCGGAGGTGCTGTGACCACCACCGCGACCACAAGCGGCTCCGGACAGTTCGCTGTCAGCGCGGCACCTGGCACCTACTCAATCATCGTCGATCAGAACGTCTCTGGGGACAACTCCAGCATGTACAAGGCCTCCAAGGCCCTGACGGTGGAGGTGGGCAAGGACCCCGATGCTGTCAACGTCGCGCTCGACACGGTCGCCAGGGTCACGGTCAACGTGACCATGCCCTCGGGAGCATCTGGATCTGTGCGGTTCATCGGACCTGACGAATCCACCGTTGCCGCGTCCTCTACCATCACCGAGTACCTGACGCCAGGAACATACACAGTGTACACCGAGCTCTCGGACGATGATATATACTACACCGACCTCAGATCGGCGACAATAGCTGCGGGCACTAACATCGATATCGCTCCCCAGCTCTCCTACGCCCTCACCGGGCAGATGCAGTACGATGGCGAGGACCTTCTGATCCCCGCAAACATCACCATCTCCTCGGGGGCGGCCGCGGTGACCATGAACGCCAACAGCCAAGGGTCGTTCACCACCTATCTGGTGAACGGCACCTACACCGTGGATGCGGAGTACCACACCACGGGCACGATCGATGAGAAGACCCGCTACCTTGTCTACACAGCGAGCCAAGGCGTCACGGTGAACGGTGATCAGACCGTGGACATCGCTCTCGCCCGCGGCCTTGACAACGCCACCATCAGCGGGACCATAAGCGGGGCCTCCTCAGGAGTGAGCTGGAACTTCGTTGCGCTGTCCAGCACGGCCATCGACGGCTCAGTCAGCTCCGGAGCGGGCTCCTATTCCGTGAGCCTTGCACCAGGCACCTACAGCGCCTACGGTGTCGATGGTTCTGGCAACGTGTACCTGGGTGTATTAACCGTCAACTCCGAGGGGACCAACACCGCCAACGTGACGTTCGAGAGCGGCATACTGGTCAGCGGAACGGTCCGTTACAACGGCGCGGGTGCCGGTGGCGCCAAGGTGGTGTTCTCGGACGCCGCCCAGGTGACCGCCAACGCCAACGGGGCCGGAGGCTACTCCGCCTACCTGCCACGGGGCACCTATAATGTTACGGCCACATGGACCAACGAGGAAGTGGCAGGGGTCACCGTGACCTACTCCCGCTCCTTCGATCTGGATGTAAACTCCAGTGTCAGCCGGGACATCGATCTGGTCCGCCAGATAAAGGGCGCTGTGGAGCTTGTCTGGGACTCCGGGAGCAAGAAGACAGTGAACGCAGGGGAGTCCGCTACCTATGATGTCACCGTGTACAACCGCGGCAACATTGACGACACCTACGTCCTCGGCAGCGACTCCAGCTGGAACGTGACCTTCTCCGAGGATACCGTGGAGCTGCCCTGGGGCGCCAACAGCTTCAGGACGGTCCAGGTGACCATAGGGACCCCGGATAACGCCAAGGTCAGCCACTCCGCCATAAAGCTGAACGCCACCTCCAAGAACCACACCAGCGCCTCTGGCACGGTCAATGTGGACGTCAACATCGTGCCGGCGTACGCGGTCAGCATCAACACGTCCACGGCGCAGACCATAAAGGGCGACACCATAACCTGTCCGTTCATAATCAAGAACGACGGCAACATCGTGGACACCTACAACTTCACGGTGTCCAACAAAGCAGAGCTGGCGGTGAAGGGATGGACAGCCACAATTTCCGGCACAAGCAACGACTACAAGGTGGTGTCGGTGGCCGCGGGAAGCACTCAGACGGTCAACGTAGTGCTGACCAGGAACCAGGAGACGCCCGATGTGAACTCCACTGTAACGGTCGCGGTCAGTTCTGAGCAGAACGCCACGGCCACAGGAGAGAGGCAGATGCAGAGGGCTGACATCAGCCTGCCGGACGACGGCCTCACGGTCAGCGGGGACGGCATCAGCATGAGAGCTCCGGAGGTACCAGGCATGACCTATGTCCTCGTGATAGCGCTGGTGCTGCTGCTGGTGATGTTCGTGGTCCTAAAGGTCAACAAGGGGGTGTTCGGACGCCGAAGAAAGAGATGATCATGATCGCAGCGGCGATATCGCTGCTGCTGATATCTTGCCTCGCCTCGCCGGCGATGGCGGATGAGGCGAGTGACTATAGTGTAAGCTTTTCCGGCGCCGAGTACCTTATCCCGTCCGAGAAGGGCGTGGTTGTGGTGAACATCGGGACCGACCGCCCCTCCGGCGACTACAGCTGGAACGCGTCGATAAGCTCGGGAACGATAACCCCCAACAAAGGTTCAGGGAGCGCGGACAGCTTCAACATCACTGTCACCGCTCCTACCACCACCGGGGACCCGGTCCTCAGCCTGACCCTGACCAACGGGACGGTGAACCACACCTCCACATATACCCTGCACGTCATCGAGCCGACGGTCATCTCCGCCACGGTGAAGAACAGCGGCTACCTGGCGATGCAGGATGTGAAGGTGCGGTTCCTGGCGGACGGGGCGGTCCTGAACGAGACCACCTTCGATATTGCCGCCAATGCTACCAGCACGGTGTCCTACAACTGGACAGCGCATGGACTGAGCGCGGGAGAGCACACCGTGCAGGTGGTGCTGGACCCGGACAACGAGTACGTGAGGTTCCTGGACGGCAGCTCCACGTACACGTCCAAGTTCTTCGTCGGCGAGTCCATCTGGGGCACCATGAACGTGATATTGGCCATCCTCGTGGCCCTCCTGATCTTCATCGTGTTCTTGACATACATGAACAGGGGGAAGAAGGGGAAGAAGAAGAGCTGAAACCACTTACCTCCCTTTTACTTTCACAGGGACATTCTACGTTGTCGGGAATAGCTCCAAATAGTCCCTCCTCGATTGTTCGCAACGATCGCTATGGCTGAACATGTTGAGGATATCGGTCAGGATGGTTTCGATTCGTACGTGAAGGCCCACCCCAAGCTGGTGGTGGACTGCTGGGCGGCCTGGTGCGGACCCTGCCGCATGATGGGCCCCATAATCGACAAGCTGGCCGCGGACCATGCGGGCAAGGTGGCGTTCGCCAAGCTCAACGTGGACGAGAACCAGAAGCTTGCTCAGTCGCACCGTATAATGGCTATCCCTACGTTGCTGTTCTTCAAGGACGGAAAGGTCGTGGACCAGATTGTGGGGCTAGTTCCCAAGGATGAGATCGAAGAGGTCATCCGCAGGAAGCTGTGATCTCACAGCTTGCGGCAAAGCTCGTCGATCTTCTTCTGCAGTCGGGCCGAGTTCACGGCCACGGCCACTTCCCCCCTCGTCTTTTCAAGAAGGGACCTGGCCACATCCTGTTTCCTCCTGATCGGTATCAGCGCGTCAGGGAAATCGAAGCGCATGATGACCAGGAACATCTCCTCCATCAAGTTCAGGAACTCCGTCGCCTTCTCCACGTCGCCCTCCCTTAGCCTTTCCAGGGCGAAGCGCCGCAGCTCCCCGATGGCATCGGCCATGCCCAGCAGGTAGGCGTTTCCGGTGATGCCCATGTCATCGGGGTCCGGAAGGTCCTCGTCCTTGACCATGGCCATGAGTATGGCGGCCTCCGCCAGCTCCTGCAGAGCGCTCTCCACCAGGCCCGACTCCCATATCTCGGGGTAGTCCTCCAGCAGTGACCGAAGGCGATGGGTCTCGTCAAGCGCCTCGTGCATGAGGGGCATGGCATCGTCCTTCTTGTGGATCATGTGCACGATGCTCCCCGACAGGCGGTTGATGGCCCGCGTGGACTTGATGGCGACCTCACGCACCTGGTCCTTCTCCTCCAGTCTGGATTCGATGCGTTCAGCGATCTCTTCCAGGTTCTTCATGCCCATATGAACACCGCCCGTTTACATCTAACTTCTTATCGTTTCCATATGTTCAACGCGGCGCCGTATGACCTCGGGACGGCCAATGTCATGGCGGACGAAGATGGCCTCACCTTTCACGTAGGAGAGGGCCTTCTCGCACGCCTTCTCCGCTGCCTCGATGCTGTCATCTATGCCCACCACTCCCACGGCCCGGGAGGTGGTGGTCAGCACCCTGCCGTTCTCCTCGCTCACCATGGCGTAGTAGGCTCTGGCCCCCATGGCGGCGATATTAACCTCATCGACATGCACCTCCTTGCCCGCAGCGGGGCTGGTGCCATATCCCTGGGGGACGACGTACTTGCACACCGTGGCCTTCCGGGCGAAGGAAACATCCTTATCGCTCAGGCTCCCCGCGGCGATGGCGGCACAGATATCGGTGAACGATGATGACACGATGGACAGTACGTTCATGGCCTCGGGGTCCCCGAAGCGGGCGTTGAACTCGATAACCCGTGGCCCGCTCCGAGTGTTCATGAACTGCCCGTACAGGATGCCACGGTAGGGACAGCCCTCCCTTTCCATGGCCGCGACCGTTGCCCGCATTATTTCCAGGGCCGCCTCCTTCTCCGAAGGGGTGACGAACGGCAGCAGGTGGTCCTCCTGAGAATACGAGCCCATCCCTCCCGTGTTCGGGCCCACATCTCCCTCGTAGGCACGCTTATGGTCCTGTACCAAGGGCATAGGTATGACCCTATGGCCATCGCAGAAGGCCTGCAGGGTGAACTCCTCTCCTACCAGCCGCTCCTCGAGGACCACGCCTCCGCCGCCGATGTTGTGGGCGAAGATGTCCTCTAGGTAGCGCACGGCATCCTCCTTGGTGAGAAGGTGCTCCCCCATCACCTTGACGCCCTTGCCCCCCGTGAGCCCCACCGGCTTAACCACCAGGTCCTCGTCGTGGTCCCGGACATATGCCTTCGCGGCCTCGAGATCGTCGAAGGCCTCGAACTCTATGTTGCCAGGAACATCGTGCTTACGCATCAGGCCCCGGGTGAAGGACTTGGACACCTCAAGCCTAGCCGCTGCCCTGCTGGGGCCGACGCAGCTTATGCCCTTGGCCTCCAGGGCATCCACAAGACCCACCTCCAGGGGGGATTCCGGTCCTATGACCGCCAGTTCCACGGCGTGATCCGCAGCGAACTCCACCACCTTGTCGACGTCGGTCTCCTTCACGAGCTTGAACTCCTGGGACAGGCCGGCGATACCGGGATTGTGGTTCCTCATTGCGGAATAGATCGTTGAACCGCTGGCGGACAGAGCGGCGGCGATGGCGTGCTCGCGTCCGCCCCCTCCTACGACTAGAACCTTCATGGTCATGCCTCATCAGGATAATGGGGGCCCGTAATAATAATTGGCGGTTCAGGCCTGGATGTTGAGCGCCTGGAACAGCTCGTCCAGCCCCTCTCCCGTCTTGGCGCAGGTGCGGTAGAGCCTGGCACCCTTCTTGACGCGGTCATAGTCGCGGTCGAGCAGGGAGACATCGATGTCCATGTACGGCAGCAGGTCGACCTTGTTAAGGACGGCGATGTCCGATTCCAGGAAGATCAACGGCTGCTTACGCACCATGTCGTCACCCTCAGTGACGGAGATGACAACCATGCGCTGGTCCGTCCCCAAAGGGAAGTCCGCGGGGCAGACCAGGTTGCCCACGTTCTCCACGAAAAGGAAGTCCAGGCTTTCCAGGTCCAGCTTGTCCAGCGCGTGGTCAACGAGGTGCGCATCCAGGTGGCATTCCTTTCCGGTGTTGACGTTTACCGCCTTTACGCCCGCCTTCTGGAACCTATCGAAGTCATCCTGTCCGGTCACGTCACCGGCGAGGACCGCCACCCTGATGCCCTTCTTCATCATCCGTACGGCCATCTGCTGGATGAGTAGGGTCTTGCCCGACCCGATGGAGCCCATGACGTCCACGGAGCGGATGCCGTGTTCCCTCAGCCGGTGGTGGTTCTCATGGCCCAGCTTCCTGTTCTCAGCGAGAACGTCCGCCTCTATGGAAATGTCCGATACCTTGTGCACGAGCGCGAAGACGAGTAGGCAGTAATAACGATTTGCTCCGATGGAGAGCGGTGCTTACGATGAAGATCATCGTCCGTCCCTCGACACAAATTATAAGCAAAGAGCTGTATCCCCAGCTAGGTGTCTGCTGAATGAGCTATTCTTCCCGCGTACGCGAGATCCTGCAGAAGACCGGTGCGGTCGAGGGCGACACGCTCCAGGTGAGGAGCGACGGCCACGACCACATCGGCGTCCTCATGCCCCATCACGATTTCAGCCATCCCGACGTCGTGGTGCTGAAGCTGAAGAGCGGTTACAATGTCGGGGTCAAGGTCGGGCCAACATCGGAGCTTACGGTCGTCTCCAAGGGATCGACCAGGGAGAAGACCGCTCGCGAGGGCATCAGCGGTAAGGGAAAGAAGCAGGTGGCGGTGCTCGGTACCGGCGGCACCATTGCCAGCTATGTCGACTACCGCACCGGTGCGGTCCATCCCGCCCTCTCCGCCGGCGACCTGGTGGCCACTGTCCCGGAGATCGCCGACATTTGCGACGTGAGGGCTGAGGTGCTGTTCTCCATATTCTCCGAGAACATGAGGGCCGAGAGCTGGCAGAGGATCGCCGAGGAGGTGGCGGACCGCATTAACGGAGGGATGGAGGGATGCATCATCCCCCACGGCACGGATACCATGGGCTACACGTCGGCGGCGCTGTCCTTCATGCTTGAGGACCTGACGCGGCCAGTGGTCCTCGTGGGTGCGCAGCGCTCCTCCGACCGCCCGTCCTCGGACGCGTACACCAACCTGCTGTCCGCCGCACGCTTCATCGTGGACACCGATGCCGCCGAGGTGGTGGTGCTCATGCATAGCACCAGCTCCGACACCTCGGCCGCGGTCCACAGGGGGACCAAGGTGCGCAAGATGCACACCTCGCGGAGGGACGCCTTCCACAGCATCAACGAGGCCCCCATCGCCACGGTGGACTTTGAGGGACCGATCACCTTCCAAGGTGAACATCGCCGTCGGTCCGCCGGCAAGACCATCGCGCGTACTGCCATGGAGACCAACGTCACGCTGCTGCAGTTCTACCCTGGCATGAGCCCCACGGTGTTCGGCAGCGTGCTCAGGAACAGCCGGGGAGCGGTCCTCGCCGGCACGGGCCTGGGCCACGTGTCCTCGGACATGGTGGAGGAGGTGAGGAAGGCGGTCGCAGGAGGCACCACCGTGGTCATGACATCCCAGTGCCTGTACGGCATGGTGGACATGAACGTGTACGACACCGGCCGGGACCTCCTGACCGCTGGCGTCATATCAGGCGGGGACATGCTGCCTGAGACAGCGTTCGTTAAGCTGATGTGGGTCCTGGGGCAGAAGGACGATGAGAAAAGCATCAGGGAGCTGATGACCACGAACCTGCGGGGAGAGCTGACATCGAGGAGGGAGCAACATGAGCGAGCATGAGCTGACCTGCGGGCTGGAGATCCACCAGCAGCTTGACACCAAGAAGCTGTTCTGCGATTGCCCGACATCCCTGGTGGAGGAGGAAGGGGCCACTTTCCAGAGGCGCCTCCGACCCACGACCTCGGAGCTGGGGGAGATCGACCGGGCGGCATTGGTGCAGGCGGAGAAGAGGATGCGATTCCGCTATCAGGCGCCCCCCTCCGCCTCATGTCTTGTGGATGCGGACGAGGAACCCCCTCACTGCGCCAACAATGAGGCCCTGGACATCGTGCTGACGTTCGCGGCCATGCTCAAGGCCCGGCCAGTGGACGAGGTCCACTTCATGCGCAAGATAGTCATCGACGGCTCCAACACCACGGGCTTCCAGCGTACAGCCATGATCGCTACCGACGGTCTCCTGGAGGTGAACGGCCGCGTCATCTCCGTACCCACGTTCTGCCTCGAGGAGGACGCCGCCCGCAAGGTGGACACCAAGGCCGGGGAGATAACATACCGCCTGGACCGCCTGGGGATACCGCTCATAGAGGTGGCCACCGGTCCCGAGCTGCACACCCCTGAGGAGGTCAAGGAGGCCGCGCAGCGCCTGGGCTCTATGATGCGTGCCACCAGAAAGGTCAAGAGGGGCATCGGGACCATCCGCGAGGACGTCAATATTTCCATCCCCGGCGGAAGCAGGATCGAGATCAAGGGAGTGCAGGAGCTGAGGCTTCTACCCATCTACGTGGAGAAGGAGGTGGAGAGGCAGCGGTCGCTTCTGCGGATACGGGAGGTACTGAAGGAGAGAAAGGTCAGCAGGAGGGACGCCGAGGTCCGAGACCTCACGGAAACCTTCTCCAAATGCCCTTCCAAGGTCATCATGGGGGCTCTCAAGAAGGGCGGCAAGGTGCTGGGCGTTCCCCTTCCTGGCTATGCCGGGGTGCTGCGCTCCCCTGACGCCAAGCTGCGACTGGGAGCGGAGATGGCACAGTATGCCCGCACCAAAGGCGTGGCCGGAATATTCCACTCCGACGAGCTTCCGAACTATGGGATCGAGCAGGGCTACGTGGACGAAGTGCGAAAGACGTTCGAGCTGGGGCCTCAGGACGCGTTCGTGCTCTGCGCCGACGATGTTAAGAAGGCGGAGGCCGCACTGAGAGCGGCCGTGTCCCGGGCCTACGATGCCCTGGTGGGCGTCCCCGAGGAGACCCGCGATCCGCTCCCAGACGGCACCAGCGCGTACTCCCGCCCCCTGCCGGGGGCTGCCAGGATGTACCCGGAGACGGACGTCCCCCCCATCACCCTGGAGAAGGAAAGGCTTGACCGCATCGCTTCCAACCTTCCGGAGATGCCGGAGGTGCGCACCGCCCGCATAGCATCCACCTACGGCGTCCATGAGCAGCAGGCGAGGCAGCTGGTCCGTGATGGATGGGACGACCTTTTCGAGGAGGTCGCCTCCAGCAAGGAGCTCGCCGGCACCGCGGCCCGGACCCTGCTATCGACCTTGCCGGAGCTGGAGCGGCAGGGCGTGGACATCAGCAAGCTGGATGAGTCTACCCTGCGCGAGGCGTTCACCGCCCTATCCAAGGGGGAGTTCGCCAAGGAGGCGGTGCCGGACGTCCTGTCGCTGATGGCCAAGGGCAAGACCGTCCCTCAGGCGATCAAGGAGCTGGGAATATCGGTTATGTCCACGGATGAGGCTGCCAATGTGGTCTCCAGGATCGTGCACGAACGTGAGGGATTCGTGCGGGAGAAGGGAACAGGGGCTGTGGGCCCCCTAATGGGCGTGGTGATGGGCGAGCTCAAGGGAAAGCTTGACGGAAAGGCGGCAAGCGATCTGATCAAGAAGGAGATCGAGAAGCTGCTCTCATCCTGAGCGTCCCCTCTCGGCCACCCTGGAAGCGAACCATGCGCGCTTTCCCATGGCGGCACAGAGCCGGTCATGATCGTAGGGAGCGAGGCCGGGGCCATCCCCTTCAAGCCGAGCCTTTGGGAGCCTGCCTCGGCCTCTTCAAGGTCTTTTTAAGTCCTACTTGACTCCCTCTTCACCGGGTCCTCGTTCCTCCACATCCTCGAACTTGTCCAGGTTATTGGTCATCACCTTGTGGAGGATATCGATCTGACCCTGGTAGTAATCCCTCTTGTCCGGCTGCTCCACCTTCAGGTACTCGAGCTCATCGATGTTGTCCTGAATGTCCTGCTTAACCAGGACCACACCGCCGCTCTGCTCGATGACCTGGGTGACGTATGCGGCCATCCTGCTCGTCCTCTCCTTCCTCTTGTCCTTGGAGCTCCTCATATTAACTCCCTCCTACCGATCGATACATTGGGCTCAGGTTCCATACCTTCAGATCGTTTTTTCTTTATGGTCCACATCCATCTTTTTGCTTTTCTGATGTGAACGATGCGTGACCTCAGTCACGTCCTGTCTGACCTCATGAACGGCTAATATGACATGATGAGAGCATGCGTTCCATCACTTCCTTCGTCTCATGAGCAATGCCACCCCTGCCAAGCCCGCTATCGCGGTCACAGCTATCCCGCCGAGGATGACAGGTTCTCCGATGATATCCCCAAGAGCATCACCGCCCGAGCTTCCCACCGAGAACTCGAGCGAGTCCTCGATGGTCCGACCTGACGTGTCCGTTCCCTTCACAGTCAGGTTGTGCGGTCCGTTCCCGAGGCCAACGAAGGAGATCGACGTGGAGTTGAGAGGTATAGCCACGAAAGCCCCGCCGTCAAGAGAGTATTCCAGCTTATTGAGGGCTGCACTGTCGACCACGGTGAAGTGTATGGTCACGTTCCCATCCGGATAGTCCTTCCCTGGCTCTGGGAACACAATTCCAGGGGACCCTTGGGAAATGGTCAGGGTGACGTTCTTCACGTCCTCCAAATTGCCTGCCTTGTCCTCAGCATAGTATTCCACAACGTGAGTACCATTGGTTGATAGACCGACATTGCTAGTGTAGGTCAACCACCCGCCCCCGTCGATCCGGTAAGAGGTCCTCTCGATCCCCGAGGTCGAATCGGCGGATGTCAAATTGATAGCGGCCGCGCCTATGTACCCGCTCTCCCCCTCATTCCCGTATACAGCGATCGTGGTCACCGGAGGCAGGGTATCGACGATGGTGCTGGCATCGGCCGCGTTCCTCCTTGCCTCGGTGACGCTCTCAACGTCCGTCCCCTGGGTGAAGAACTCATATCGCCCATCGCCAGGCGAGTTGAATATGATGGGGCTGGAACCGAACCTGCCGTCCGGCCTCCCAGTGGTGGTGTACAGGACCCAATCACCGGTCCCGTTGACCCTATAGTACAGCTTGATGTAGTCCATGGCGACCCAGGGATCGTTGTCCACGAAGCTCACCGGGAATGAGCTGGCGGTCTGGTAATCGTCGAGCTCTTCCACCGATGTCGTCAGGGGCAGGGACCCGACGGGCACGGTCCCGACGCAGCTGATGTCGTCAAGGAACACCCCCTCCCTCGTGCCCAATGAATTGCTGGATATCGTCCTGACACCGTACTCGGTGAAGGCATTGTATGCGTCCCCGTTGGTTGGCGGCTCTGTACCGGACACGAACTCGAAGCCTATCCACGAGGCGTTGTTGGGTATCTGCACCGATTGCTGCATCCAGGTCTGGGCCATGGCCTGTTCCTGGCCTATCGTCCACGCCACATGCTTCGTGAGACTGCTGTTGCTGCCGGTGTAGTAGACCACGTTCAGGAAGTCATACCCGACCAGGGTGCCGGTGCCGGGCTGGGTGGCGTCGGAGATCCCGGTATCGGAGTAGAACCAGAAGGTCAAGGTGATGTTAGCGTAGACGCTCAGGCCGCTCACATACTTGCGCATCACCGCATCCATGTTCGTATCGTACCTCTGAACGTACTCTGACTGAGATACCTCGCTCGACATGTTCAGGAGGTTGAAGTTGTAAGGCTGGTTGTTGGTAGCGTTGTAGTAGTTGGAGTTGTAACCGGACTTCGCGCAGTAGGCTGCGAAACCGCCACTACGGAAGGTGTGCTTGGACCGGCACCAGGTATCATCGCTGTCCACATGGTTCTCGTCCGTCTTGTACCAGTTATCGAACCACTCCTGGAACACGGCCTCATCCGCGTTCTCGGTGAAGAACACATGGCTGGAAGGGACCTCTGCACTGATACTCACTGGCAGAATGGTCATGACCATCAGCAGGCACAGAAGGATGGCTAAGGCCATCCTTGGATATCTCCGGTTCACGAGGACGTCGTTACCGATGGGGCGATAATTAATGGTTTCTCAAGGGCTCGGGGATGTGATCTGATGGATAGGGCAGGATGGTGTAAACCCCATTTCGATGTTGCCTTACGCTTACACCATCAACGATCCCTCCGCCCAAGAGACAGCGGGGGCAAGGGATAAAAGCAAAACACCGGCAGCGATCTATGGCATCTGCAGCTCCTCGACCCACAGCTCCTCGAAGAAGTACCGGCGGGCGCCCAAACGGCGGTGGGAGAACCCTGACAGGAGAGCTTCCAGCCCTTTAGGCTCCATCTCCGAGGACAGCAGCAGCAGGATGCGGCCCTCGGGGAGGAGATGTTCCTCCACACCCTCCAGGAACGGCGCCAGCACATCGAGGCCTGTGGCCCCACCGGCCCAGGCCTTCTCCAGTATGCCCTCGTCCTCCGCCGCCAGGTAGGGCGGGTTGAACACCAGCAGATCGAAGGACCCTCCCACGTTAGCGAACAGATCGCTCTCCACAACCTCCCCCTGTAGGCGGTTCCTTTGGAGGTTCTTCCTCGTGCATTCCACGGCCCAGGGGTTGATGTCCGCCGCCGTAAGGACACCACCAGCGGCGGCGATATGGCAGGAGATCAAGCCGGTCCCGCACCCCATCTCCAGGACCTTCTTCCCGGGCCTGAGCGTCAAGCACCCAAGCAGCAGGAACGTATCCTCCTTGGGAGGGTACACCAGCTCGCATTCCATGATATCTATTTCCTTGCGGTACTCCATGGCTATGGACCTGTCATAACGTGAACAGCGCCCGCGTATAATATCCCCATCATGGTTCCACTGGTCCCAGAAGGACAGCGAAACGGTCTTAACGCGCGATGTGATTGCGTGTGAGGATGGAACCCACCTCCCTTGTGATCGTTGCCATTATCGTGGTCGCCCTGGCGGTGGGGTGTTTAAAGAGGTTCGACCTCTCCCATGTGATCGTGCTCAGCAACCTAGGCATCTTCTTCATAATCCTGTTCTCCAACAAGTTCCTGATATTCTACGATCTGGCGATGCAGCCTCAGGACCTGGAGAACGGAACGGCCGTCTATACCATCCTCACCAGCATGTTCGTGCACTACGACTTCGCCCATGTTATCGGCAACATGCTGTTCCTTTTCTTCCTGGGCAATCCGCTGGAGACCAGGATCGGGAAGGGGAGGTTCGCCCTCGTCTACTTTGTCTCCGGCATCGTCGGTTCGTTGATGGCCGCTCTCTACTTCATCTTCATCGAGCCTGTCCCGGCGATCTTCATGATGGGCGCCTCTGGGGCCATCTCCGGCGTGGTAGGCACCTTCCTGGTCCTCTACCCCCGGGACGAGATTCCGATGTTCGTCGGCCCCATATTCCTGCCCCGTGTTCCCATCTGGATATCCGCCCTCAGCTGGATAATCCTGGACATATTCCTGGTGCTGCTCCTGCCGAGCAACGTGTCCTGGCAGGCCCATCTGGGGGGCTTCATAGCAGGCATGCTCATCGGCCTGCTCCTGGGCCGGAGGGTCGAGGTGGAGATTAGGAGGGAGAGCGCTCCGCACGATTACTCCAAGCTCGAGGCCTTGGCCGCCACACCTCAGCTGAAAAACGCCCTGGAGAGCATCAAGGACGAGGCCCACAGGGATGTCCGCGAGGTGTGGCTGGAGTACTTCGCAGAACATGCTCAGTGTCCTAAGTGCGGGGGCAAGATGAAGTACCGTAAGGACCACTTCATATGCCAGTGCGGGGAGGTCGTGGAGATATGGTGACATCGGTCCGCGTCATTTTCGAGGGTTGGCTGAGCAGGCAGGACGACGTGCTCCTGGAAGCCCATTCCACATCGACCCTTGTCGTGACCGAGGGTCACAATGTTCTTGTGGACACGTCCACGAAGCAGCAGCGGTCTCCCCTCCTCCAGGGCCTGAAGGCAGCAGGCCTGAGGCCCGAGGACATAGACATTTTGATCAACACTCACCTGCACCCGGACCATACCGGGAACAACGACCTTTTCACCCCAGCATCGAAGATGGCACGTTCCGAGGAGCACCCAGACGCCTCCTTCATGTGCATCACCGAAGATGCGGAGATACTGCCAGGGATCCGTCTGATGCACACGCCCGGGCACAGCAGGGGGTCCATGAGCGTAGTGGTCGAGACCGATGGCCGTCGATGTGTCATCGCCGGGGACGCCATCCCTACCAGGGACAACCTCGAGAAGTGGAGGCCCCCCATGATACATTACGACAGGAGCGTCGCTCTGGACAGCATGCGGCGGATAGTGGAGCTCGCCGACGTGATAATCCCTGGGCACGGGAAAGCTTTCGAGCCCGATCCCCGTTCTAGAACGAAGCGATAATTTTATTCCTATGAACGTTACATGGTTCCGGTCGGATATAGATGACAGTACCTAACGCGCTCTACCTGGACTGCCCCTCGTGCGGCGAGCATGCCGTACACGAGGTCCTTAGAGGAAAGCTCAGCAAGAAGCAGGACAGCATGGAGGCGACCGTGAAGTGCCAGGATTGCGGTCACACCTACTCCACGGTGGTGAGGGAACCTGAGGTGCTCAAGGTGCCCATCATCGTCTCCGAGCTGGGAAACTCCAAGAAGGAAGAGATCGAGCTGGAGGCCGGAGAGCTGCTCAGCCTTGGCGACGAGCTATACCTGGGGGAGACGCACCTCCTCGTCACAGGCCTGGAATGCGACGGACGAAGGGTGGAGAAGTGCGATACCAAGGACGTCTCCACCATCTGGGCCAAGAAGTTCGACAAGGTGATAGTGAAGATCTCCATCAACAAGCACACCCGTACGATAGCCGCGCAGATCGACGCCATGCCCGATGAGGAGTTCTTCGTGGGGGACATGATGACCGTGGGCAAGGAGAGGGTGGTGATCCACAACATCCGCTCCAAGGATGGGACCGTAAGGCGGGGGAGCGTGCCCGCCCGGGACATCGTGAGGATATACACCAAGGCGGTGCGGACCACAAGCTACTGAGGAGAGATGTACGAGAAAGAGCGTCTGGAGATGGTGGAGAGGCTGGAACGGACAGGGTTCGTCACCAACCGTCAGGTCCTGGACGCGATGAGCAAAGTGCCCCGGCATGAGTTCCTCCCCCGTCAGCTGTGGCCGTTGGCCTACGTGGACAACGCCCTCCCCATAGGCAGCGGCCAGACGATCTCCGCTCCCCACATGGTGGGCTACATGCTGGAGGTCCTGGACCTGCATCCCGGCCAGAAGGTCCTGGAGATCGGCACAGGCTCCGGCTATCACGCCGGACTGGTGGCTGAGCTCGTGTACCCAGGAGGCCAGGTGATCTCTTTGGAAAGGATACCTGAGCTGGGCGATCAGGCCCGGAAGACCCTGGAGCGCCTAGGGTACGGTGACCTGGTCAGGGTCATGATCGCCGACGGCACCGAGGGACTGCTGCAGGAGGCGCCCTTCGACCGCATACTGGTGACCGCAGGCGGTCCCGGCGTCCCCCCGCCGCTGAAAGACCAGCTGGGAGAGGGAGGCATCCTGGTCATCCCGGTCGGCGGCAGGACATACCAGCAGCTGACCGTGATCAAGAGGGATGGGGACAAGTTCGAAGAGAGGGCTCTGGGTCTCGTGACCTTCGTGCCTCTCATCGGTCAGCACGGGCACAAGACCAACTAGCGACCTAATATCAGAGGGAGTACGTCCGTCAGGTTCCTTGAGCGAAGAACCACATCGGCGTTCCTCTGGACCTCGTCGTCGATGGGGTTGAAGGCTATCGATAGACCAGAGGCGCCGAACATGCTAACGTCCACGAAGCTGTTGCCGATGGCGACCGTACGCTCCTCCGACACTCCGAAGCTCTCCTGGAAGCGCTGCAGGGCCCTCCTCTTGTTAGTAAGCTCGACCCGCAGTACCCCCTCGCCGGTCAGACGCCCCCTGTCATCGCAGGCCAGACTGTTGGCGATATGGTCGTCGAAGCCGTTCTCCTCGGCTATGCGCCTTGCGGCCATGTCCAGGCCCCCGCTCACGATCACGCATCGTACGCCTCGTTGATGCAGAGCGCTCACCGTGTCCTTGATCCCCGGGATGATGGGGACCGGCCTCAGGATCTCATCGATGTCATGGACGCTGACATCCTCCTTCAGGGCCATCCACAGCTCGATGTCCCGGCGCATGAACTCCAGGTCGTCGATGCGTCCCTCGATGTAGTCTATCAAGGACGCCTCGTTGTTGACCCTGAAATGCTCGTGCACCCACGTCCAGGAGCTGGTGTAATCGACCAGGACACCGTCCATGTCGAAGGCCACAAGCCCAAAGTCGCAGTCCATGTTGGGAACACCATACAAAGGTTATTAATGACCTTTGGTGTTGAATTTGGCGATGATAATCCTCCTTGGCGTGGGGCACGTCTTCGATATAGCTGACCAGGTAAAGGGGCTGATCGAGAGGGAGCGTCCCGATGCGGTCTGTGTGGAGCTGGACCGGGCGCGCTACCATGCCCTTCAGAACCCTGGAGGGAAGCCCAGGGGGCGATTGATATACCGCCTCCTCGCCAAGATGCAGAAGAGGCTGGCCCACCAGTACGGGGGCGAGGTGGGGGCGGAGATGCTGGCCGCGACCCGTGCAGCCCAGTCCATCGGCGCCGCGGTGCTCCTCATCGATGTGGATGCCAACGAGACCTTCACCCGGCTGAACCGGGAGATGCCGTTCATGGAGAAGCTCAAGCTTGGATTCTCGGCGCTGTCCTCCGTGTTCATCAGCCGCAAGAGGATGGAGGAGGAGGTTAACAGCTTCGAGGAGAACGGGGACATCTACCTGCAGGAGATGCAGGAGCAGTTCCCCACGCTCAAGAAGGTGCTTCTAGACGACCGCAACACCCTGATGGCAAAGCGCATCGATGCCGCTGCCTCCCGATATCCGGTCGTACTGGCGGTGATCGGCGACGGCCACGTGGAGGGCATAGCGGACCTGTTGGACAGGGACGACATCAAGGTCTACCGCCTGAAGGACATACGCAGCGACGGCCAGCCCTCCTCACCGCGCCAGGTGCAGAGCAACGCCGAGGTCCGCTTCCACTTCGAACGCTCGCTCCAATAGCATGGTTTTTACGTCGGCGGGGCATACTGGTCAGCGTGCGTGTTACCCTCCTTTCCTATACCAAGGATGCTGAGAGGCTGTGCGCCTCGGCCGCCCACTCCTGCTACTCCAGCAAGGGCGCGAGCGATCTCATGGAGGAATGGGACGAGAGGAAGGGGGCCAGATGGCTGGGCATCCCTCTGGCCTCAGGGCACCAGTCCGTTATAGAGCACGCCTCCTACACCTTCTCCATAGAGGGAGTGTCGCGTTCTTTGACCCACCAGCTGGTGCGTCACCGCCTCGCCTCCTACAGCCAGATGTCCCAGCGGTACGTGGACATGAAGAACGCGGACTACGTGGTCCCGCGGTCCATATCCTCCGATCCCCTGCTCGAGGAACGCTACCGCGCGCTCATGGAGCGCATCTGGGAGGAGTACAGGGAACTTTCCAAGAAGGTGCCGGTGGAGGATGCCCGATACGTCCTTCCCAATGCCTGCACCACCAACATCACCGTCACCATGAACGCCCGGGAGCTTTGGCACTTCTTCGAGCTTCGCACCTGCAGGAGGGCCCAGGAGGAGATACGCGAGGTCGCCGACCAGATGCTCTTCCTGGCGAGGGAGGCGTCACCCCTCATATTCAAGGACGCCGGACCGCCCTGCATCTCCAAGGGCAAATGCCCCGAGGGAAAGATGTCCTGCGGGAAGCCGCGCAAGGAGCTACGGGCGCTGTGAGGCTCTGACCACCCTAGACCCTTCAATTGTGTCAGGCTTGTTGCCCATCTGGTACATCTCATTTTTCGATGTTCATCAGGTCCTCGACCCTCTCGCTCATAAAACGGTAGGAATCACGGACCCCCTGGTTGTAGAACGCCGGGGCTATCTCATCAACGATGAAGTCCAGGAGCAGACCGGCCGCCAGGTCCCCTATCTCCTCCTCCCTGATGTTCAGGTAATAGTTCTTGATCTTCGAGATCAGGCATTCCCTCTCCTCCTTTTCGATGGTTATCTTCTGGACCTTGCGCATCGGGCACCAGGCCCCATATCCTCATATCTGTCCTTAATTCTAGGTGCCTTTTGCGAGGGCGAAGAGAAAGGGGGAACCGTACGCCTTCCCCCTTGGTCACTGGCCACTTCACATCGCCCCTCGTTTTGAAGCCTTGGAAGAGCGAATCGCACTGAAAAGGGTTAAATATGGACTCCGCCTAACCGCCTTGCTGCCTAAGGTGACACTCATGGGAAACATACGCCCTAACTACATCAAAAGGATCGCTCTCGATCTCGTACAGAAGTATCCCACAGTATTCAACGCGGACTTCGAGAACAACAAGATATTGGTATCCAAGCTGACAAATGTCGAAAGCATCATGATGCGAAACCGCATCGCTGGGTACGTCACGACGTACTGGCAGCACATGGAAAAGTAGGACATTCGATACCTTTTTCTATTAACAAGATTGTGGGCCGGGCGATATGCCCCCTGCCGTTGAGGTAACGGCTCTTTCCCGGGTTTTCGTCGGCAAGAGCCCCGTAGTTGCCCTTGACAACGTAGACCTGGACGTAGAGGAGGGCGAGCTTTTCGGCCTACTGGGGCCCAATGGGGCGGGGAAGACCACGCTCATAAAGATACTGTCCACGCTCCTGCTGCCCTCCAAGGGATCGGCCAAGGTCCTGGGTTACGACGTGGCCAAGGAGACCTCGAAGATCAGGCCCCTGATCAACATGGTGTCCGGGGGCGAGATATCCGGTTACGGGCTTTTGACGGTGCGGGAGAACCTGTGGATGTTCTCCCAGTTCTACGGGATCCCCGGGAAGGTAGCGAATGAGCGAATAGACGCTCTCCTCCACGCCTTCGGACTTGAGGACAAGGCCGATGTCAAGGTAAGGACCATATCCACCGGTCAGAGGCAGCGTATGAACATCATCCGGGGTTTTGTCACCGACCCCCGGCTGATCTTCCTGGACGAGCCGACGCTGGGCCTCGATGTTCAGACCAGCCGGGCCATAAGGGACTACATCCGCACATGGGTGCGCTCGCAGGAGGGCAGGACCCTGCTCCTCACCACCCACTACATGAGGGAGGCGGAGGAGCTCTGCGACCGCGTGGCCATCATAGATCGAGGGACCATCCTTGCCTGTGACTCCCCCGAGGGACTGAAAAGGAGGATGAACCGGGCCTCGACCTTCGTCCTTGACACCACCCACTTCGACAGCTCGGTCATCTCCAATATCGCTGGCGTCAAGGGGGTGAGCGCAGAGGCCATGAAGGAGGGCCTGAGGATCAAGCTGGTCGTCGAGGACGAGTCCGCCATCTCCGACATAATATCCTCCGTGGGTGCCAGCGGAGGGAAGGTGCTAGGCCTCAACAAGAGCGAGCCTACCCTGGAGGACGTGTTCATAAAGCTGGTGGGGAGGGGATTGGAGTAGTCGCCTGGATGCTGAACGTTCGCGCCGCCTTCGGTCGGGCCTATCCTCGAGCGATCGGGGCCATCAGGGAGCCGTCATGGACCTTCTTCGACGTCCTGCTCCCTCTCCTGGGCATTGCAGCCTACATCTACTACTACCGGGCCCTGGGCGCCGATCCCGCGTTCGAGGGCTTCGTGGTTCTGGGCGGAGCGATGACGGCCTTCTGGCTCAACGTCCTGTGGGGGATGGCGGCCCAGCTGTACTGGGAGAAGGAGACCGGCAACCTGCAGCTTTTCCTGGTAACCCCCATGTCGCGCATGGCCCTGCTGGCGGGGATGGCCCTGGGAGGCATGTTCGCCGCGGGCATACGTGCCCTGTCCACCCTCCTGCTGGGGATCCTGCTGTTCAACGTCAACATGGTGGTGGTCGACCCCCTCCTCCTGGTGGCGGTGTTCATGGTGACCCTCATCGCCATCTACGGCATGGGCATGATGTTCGCCTCCCTTTTCATGCTCTACGGCAGGGATGCATGGAACATCTCCAACCTTCTGCAGGAGCCGATCTACCTGGTCTCCGGCTTCTATTTCCCGGTCAAGGCACTGGGACCGTGGGTCAGCCTGATCGCGGCGGTGATACCCATAACCCTGGGGCTGGATGCCATGCGCCAGGAGCTGTTCGGTCCTGTCGCCAACGGCCTAATGCCGGTCGTCTGGGAGCTGACCATACTCGTCGTCCTGGCGGTGGCGTTCCTGGTAATGGCACGGTGGTCGCTGGAGTACATGGAGGGGCTGGGCCGCAAGGAAGGGAGGTTGACCCTGCGATGGCAGTGACCTCCCACCTTCGCACCCTGCGCCAGGCGGCTTGGCTGGGCTGGCAGATGGAATCGAACTGGACCAGGCCGTGGCTGTTCATCATATACTCCATCGTCCGGCCCATCGCGGCCACACTGATACTGGTGGTCATGTTCCTCGTTGTAAAGCAGGGCGTCGCCAACGACCCCCTGATGTTCACCTACACCTACCTGGGAGCGGTGTTCTTCATGTTCGTGGCCCAGGTGCTCTTGGGCGCTACCTACGTCATAATGGAGGACCGGGAGCACTATCAGACACTGAGGCAGATCTACATAGCCCCTATCTCTCTTCACGTGTACATCATCGGGAGGTCGCTGAGCAAGGTGCTGCTCACCAGCCTTTCCGCGATCATATCCATGGCCTTCGGACTGCTGGTCCTGAGGCTCCCCATCGACCTGCTGCGGGTGGACTGGCCCCTGTTCGCCCTCTCCATGCTGATAGGCCTGGGGTGCATACTGTCTATCGGCATCGCCCTCGCGGGCATCACCTTCCTCACCGCGAAGCACAGCACCGGCATCAACGAGGGGATTGGCGGCGTCTTCTACCTGTTCTGCGGCACGCTGTTCCCCCTAACGGTGCTGCCGCCGTGGGGTCAGAGCATCGGGATGGCCATACCCATCACCTACTGGCTGGAGCTGATGAGGAGGTCCCTGTACCCGGCGGGGGGCATTGAGACCATCAGCGGGCTGGGGGAGTTCTCCAACCCCGCGATACTCCTTCTTCTGGCCGCCTCCGCCCTGGTTTTCCTCGGGCTCTCCCTGCTCATCTTCTGGTTCGCCGATCGTATGGCGAGGAAGGCTGGGAAGGTGGACATGACCACCACATACTGAGAGGCAAGTTCAGCGGTACGCCTCCCAGCCGCAACGGCACTTCTCCGGTTCCAGGCCGCAGACCGGGCAGCGCGGCTTATCTTCCCCAGACCCCTTTCCGGTAACGGGGACGGCGCTCTTCTTGAGCTTGATGAACCCCTCGGTCATATCCACCATGATCGCGTTGAAGCACTCGGCGCACAAGCTCGCGGCTCCCCGGGGGCGCTCCTTGCTGCCGAGCCGGACGAACATGGCGCCCTTTACGATGGTCCCCCTGCACCTATGGCAAGCTCGTTTCCTGGAAGCGATGTCCACCCAGATCGTGTAGTCCCTGTCCATGTGCCTGCTGGGGATGAGGGACCGGCCCGCTTATGGAGGTTGCGATTCTTCGTTCATGGAATTTTTTATGGTATTTCGCTGCCAGTCCTGAGCTTGCAGAGCGGGGAGGATGCAAAAAGAATTAAAGGGGGAACTATTACAGGGGATTGCCCGAGTGGGGTAGCTTGGATATCCTAAGAGATTGCGGATCTTTAGACCCGGGTTCGAATCCCGGCTCGGGCGCTTCTCAAACCCATTAACGAAGCGCTTATCAGCCCTTTGCTCGATTCTATAACACAATGTCCCGTTACGGGCTCCCCTACGATCCCCTTCCGCCGCTGCTCTCCTCCTCCGACATGGCTGTCAGACTCCGGGCCGCCCGCGAGCTGGACGATCAGACCGTGGACCTTGCAGCCCTCCGGGACCTTCCCGCCGTGCGCAAAAGGGTCGACAGACAGCAGAGGGACGGCTCCTGGCGGTATCCCGGGCGGAGAGTGGACGGGACCACCCACTATGAGTACCTGGAGACCTACAGAGTATTAGGGGAGCTGGTTGAGCTGTACGCCCTGGACGATACCCATCCAGCGGTGTCCAGGGCTGCGGAGTATCTGTTCACCCTGCAGACCGAGGAGGGCGACTTCCGGGGGATATACGGGAATGAGTACTCCCCCAACTACACCGCGGGGATCCTGGAGCTGATGATGCATGCAGGTCTGGAGCAGGATGAAAGGGTCGAGAGGGGTCTGGATGGCTGCTCTCCTGCAGACAAATGGATGGAGGATGGGCCGCCCCCCTGCGCACCATCGGCTGGAAGTTCCACGACCCCCTTCCTGGTGGCAGTGAACCGGTACGGCCGGACACCACCAAGCCATCGTCCCATATGATCACTGGCGTCGTGCTGCGGTCCCTTGCCGCGAGCGAGGCTCACCGCAGGAGAGAGGAGACCCTGATGGCCGCGACCTTTCTCGCCTCCCGCCTTCTCCTACCGGACAGTTATCCAGACCGCAAGGGCGTGAATACTGGACCAAGTTCTCTTTCCCCTTCTGGTTCACCGACCTAGTGTCAGCCCTGGACTCTCTATCCTTGATAGGGATACCGGCTGCCAACCCCTCCGTGGCCAAGGCCCTGGTGTGGTTCCGCTCCCGTCAGCGCGCTGATGGGACCTGGCGCCTGCAATACCTGAAGGGGGCGGGGATAAGCATCGACGAGTGGGTCCACTTCGCCCTATGTCGGGCGCTGCGCCGCTACTCGGACTGATCCAGCCTCTCCGGCTCCTCCTCTATCCCCACCGTGCTGACCATGTCCACCTCCCCCGGCGGCAGTATCCGTGCGATCTCCTCCTCGGGGACCTCGAACATCTTGGCGAGGAGGGAGGACGCTTTGGTCTTGACCTTCCTCGCTGGCTCGATGACAACGTACCTGGAGGAGTGCGCCTGTACCGCACCCAGCGGCCCGCACATGATCTTCCTCCCTCCTTCGTACATGATCTCTCCCACCGCGAGCTGCAGCGGCAGGTGGTATATATAGTTCCTCTTGCCGCGGATGACGAAGGCCCCGCGGGGGACGAACTCCCCGGCCTGGGCCATCTTGCTCACCTGGTCCGGCAGCACCCAGTAAGCCGTACCCTCGGTGGCGCCGGCCATCCACGCCTTGGAGTGGGCGATGGCGAAGGTGCAGGCCTCCAGCATCTCCTGGTCGCTGGCCTCGGCCCCGTTGAGGATCACCACGCTGGGCGCCCCGTGGACATCGGCGTGGGCGAAGCGCTCGGTGGCCTTGAGATGCTTCTTCACCAGCTGATCGTTGCTGTGCGCGTCCCTGCCGGCCAGGACCATCCTGCCCTCGGAGGTCAGGAACCACTTGTACCGCTCGAACCAGTATTCCTTGGTCTTGCGGACGGCGTGCTTCTCCGCTCTCCTACGGCCCTCGCCCTCCTTGATCTTCTGTGCCAGGCGTCTCTCTGTCTCCTCGAGAGCGGTCTGAGCGCCCTGCATTTTGTCCTTGGCCTCCTTCCCCCTCTGGTAGAGCGCGTTGGCGTTGCCCTCCACGCCCAGGGTGTAGTCGAGGGTCACCTCCCGACCCGCGATCATCGTGGTCACGCTGTGCTCCTTCGGGTCCACCCTCAGCAAGTTGGGCAACGCGCTCAGGGCCTCACGCGTCTGTTCCCAGTTCAGGCCTTCGCTTCTACCTCGGACGACCCTCAACAAGGCGTCCGTGCCCATATAGTCGGAATAGATGGCCTCCGCCTGCTCGGCAAAGGCACGGGCCTCGGCCAGCTGCTTCTCCACCGCCGCCCTCTGTTGCTCCAGCTGGCGCACCAGTCGCTGGGTCTCGGGGTCCTCCTTCTCCCCAGTGAGCGGCACCCTCTCTGTTACGTACTGATGAATACCATCGGAGAACGTTCCATGCTCCCGCTGCTCCCTGTCTCCGTACTGCAGAAGAGGTATGGGTACAACGTCCACGGGCCTGCCGTCCTCGAGCACGACGCGGGGACGACGCCGGGAAGAGCACTCCTGGAGCAGAAGGGATAGGGATTCGAAGAGGCGGTCCACCTCCTCGGGCGACAGGCTCTTGGCCTTGCGGTCCTTGTCCACTCCACCACGGAGGCAGGTCTCCTCGGCGTACTGCCCCCCGATATTGATGGCGGTGGCGAGGGTCCTCACGGCATCCGACGTGGAGCCCAGGAAGGCCTTGCGGAACGATGCCGCATCCATCCTCAGGGGGTTGAACCTGGGGGGCGGGAAGGCATACTCCAGGCCGGGGCGCACCTCGCGGTGACGCCACTTCCGGGAGTGCACTGAGTTGAGTATCTTTCCCCCGGACACCAGTATAAGGTTGCCGTCCCCGAACAGCTCGATGATCAGCTGGTAGGAGCTGGGCCCCTTCTCCAGGTCGAGCACCATTATGCGGTCGAACTCCTGCTGATGGACGGCGGCGATCCGAGCGTTGGTGATGTACTTTCGCAGGTTCACCGCGAACTGGGAGGGCATGTCCGGTATGTCCGGCTTCTCCGGTGCCAGGTATAACCATCTCATCTCCTGCAGTACCATCTCCTTCTTGCCCTGGCCCTGTGTGTTTATCCTCAGGAGGACGTTCTTGACGTCCCAGTGGAACACCTTGTCCAGGTATCCGCCTACCAGGGACCGCATCTCCCCGGTCATGGCCAGGATGTCGAACGCGCTCATCTCTTCCTTCATCGTTCCCTGCTACCATTCCAGGAAGATAAGCTTTGCTGACCCCTAGAGGCAAAAAGGATTTGGTGGTCCGGCGAATATGGGAAGGTCATGATAACAGAGGTGAGCGAGGCCGACCTCCCCCTCATCCTGGAGCTGCAGCGCGCCGCCTTCCGCCAGGAGGCCGAGCACGTGAAGGACCCCTTCATAAAGCCCATAACCCAGACCCTGGAGGAGCTGCGGGAGGAGCTGGCCACTAGCGTGTTCCTGAAGTACGTGGAGGACGGCGTCATCATCGGCTCGGTCAGGGCCAAGGCGGTCGGCGGCACATGCTACATAGGTCGCCTGGTGGTGCACCCCGATCACTGGAGGAAGGGGATCGGGAGGTCCCTGATGCGCCAGATAGAGGGACGTTTCCATGATGTCCAACGGTACGAGCTGTTCACAAGGGAGGACCACGAATACACTCGCCCCTTCTACCGCTCCCTGGGGTACACACCTTTCAAGATCGAGAGGTACAGCGACACCCTGAGCTTCGTGTTCCTGGAGAAGCCCGTCCAGAAGGACGGCCAATAACACAAGGCGGTTACACCGGCCTCGATCGTAACGGGAAGAATAATTATATCCGCTTGGATGTGGGGAGATATGTTGATCGACATCGAGGATGTGATTCTCCAGCGCATCGAGCAGATAGAGGAGGACGATGAAGAGCTCGAGACGGACTATGAGCTTATAGCACCCGATAACCGCGGGGTCATCACCGTTACCTACGACCTACTCCCCATAGGGGCCGAGTTCGTGGAGTCCGATGTTAGCTGGTCCCGCGAGGACGCGGTGGAGGAGTACAGCTTCGCAGCGGACGAGGGCCTCTACGTTGCGGTGATAGTTCCCAACGAAGCCTTCCTCAGCGTAAAGGAGAGGTTGCTTCGAAAAGGCCGGATCAACATAGACGTTTTCAGCTATGAATCGCTGGGCATCCTATCCACCCCCATGGCTGGATGACCTCCAGCCCGCGATTGCCAGCCGGGTCGAAACCTATATTAACAACTATCGAATTGATGGTCTCCATCCGCCACTGTGGCTTAGTGGTATAGCGACGCCTTGGTAAGGCGTAGGTCGAGGGTTCAATTCCCTCCAGTGGCTCCATCTTCATTCTCAATTCTTACAAGCTTACTTTTAATACCGCGAAGCAAGATTGTCGCCCAACTCTAGCCGTGAAGGATGGGATTTGGGATGGGACGTGCTTTAGGGTTGATACTGGTAGCACTTGTTTTATTGAGCGGTTCAGCAACGCTGGGGAGCACGGCTACAGCAGCTCCAATGGTCAACTCCGGCACATTGAGCATCAACATCACGTCTCCCCTATCTGATCCTATCCAGTACCTAGAGGCCTCCTCCATAAACGTGACATGGGAGGCCTACGACACCACTTACGATATCTCTGAGTTCAACGTAAAACTGGATGGGGGGAACTGGATATCGACCTCCCTCCAGACATGGTATAATTTCACAGGCCTATCTGACGGCAGCCATACCGTTTACGTCCGAGGAACCAACAGCCACTATGATGCCGATGAGGACTCAGTGACGTTCTACATCGACACCGTACCCCCGGTACTACGGATCGTCTCGCCCAATAATGGCGATTATTTGAACAGCTCTGTCATAACAGTATCTTGGCAAGCATCCAGCGGTGTAGGGATAAAGAACTATGAGGTCCAGCTGGATTCTAATCCGTCTTTGACCACACTTGGATCATCTCAAACGTCCAATACCTTTACCGATGTGGCCAATGGTCAGCATAACGTGACGGTCACCGCCTATGATTGGGGCGAAAGGTCCACTACCGCTGTGGTCTCCTTCAGCATTGATACCACGGTGCCCACCCTGGCCATAACATATCCAGGGGACAACGCAGGGTTCAACCACACCGGTGTTACCGTTTCATGGAGCGGTTCTGACGCAAGCAACAACCTTGTTGGCTACCAGATCTGGGTGGATGGGGTGAAGCTCACCACGGCCGTTCCCGGGGAGAACCACCTAACCAGCAGCTACTCCAAGGGGCATCATACCGTGCGCATAGTGGCCATCGATGTCGCCAACAATACCGCATCCGATGAGGTCACGTTCCTTGTGGACACCGAGGTCCCGGCGATAATCGACTGGTCTCCAGAAGGCGGAGATGTTGCCGTGGAAGCGGTCATCGAGGTCAACTTCACCAAGCCGATGGACCATCTCGCGACGACCATACTTGTTCCAGGGGTCGAGGGTTCCTCGCAGTGGGAGGGGACGCTCCTGAGGTTCACACCCTCATCGCCACTGGCCTATGGGACCACATATGCCGTCGTTCTCAACGCCAGCGATGCGGTGGGCAACGTGATCACCAGCTCCTGGAGCTTCACCACTACCAACCTTGGCACCATCTCCGGCGTGATCACAGACACGGACGGGAAACCGGTCTCCGGAGTGAAGGTAGCGCTCGATAACGGTGCGAGCGTGGTCACCGATAGCTCCGGCGCATTCACCCTGACCGCACCTGCCGGTCCCAACAACCTAACCTTCAGCAAGATGGGATGGGACTCCACGACCAGGACCGTGGAGGTCGTGGCCGGTGAATCCGTCAACCTTGAGACCATCTCCGTGAAGCCATCCAATCCTCTGGCCATCTATGGCGTGGTCGCTGCCGTCGCGGCCGTGCTCATCGCCATCCTCCTGTATACGTTCCGCCGCCACAAGCCTCAGAAGGCCCCTCCGGCCAGGTCGTGGAAGGGTATGGAGGACCTTCAGAGGCGGTCACGCCGAGCGATGGATGATGACGAGGACGACCGCCTGTAGAAACCCCGCGTCCTGTACACGGCCGATATCCGTTCAGTCCCGCCCTCGAGATGTTCGTCCCCTTCATGGTAACTCAAGACCGCAGGACCTGAACGGTGCTCTGGGGCAAATGCTCTAGGTGTCGATGAGATATGATCGCTCTTATAAAGAAAAAAAGAATGGAGGAGGCTTGCGAGCGTTCAGATGGTACCTGGAACTAGGACGAACATGACCATGATCAGGCCTATGCATAGGGCGATGAAGAGGGCATCCCTCTTCTTCTGATGGATCATCTCCATGCGGTGGGTCAAGGTCATCCTTCCTGCTCCGTGTAGTACTGAGCGTTCGCGAATATACTTGCGAACGTCGAATACATATAGCTATCGCTTTTTATAATAATATCTACTTAGATATTACTTCATGCGATATAGCACGAACCCGGACCATACCTTCGGCCAGAAGTAGGTGGTCTTCTTGGGCATCTTGCGGCCAGCCTGGGCCACCGACCACACCTCCTCCAGAGGAGGTGCGCGCACCAGGATGGTCAGGTCTGTCCCCCCGGCCTTCACCTTCCTCTCCACGGAGGCGAGGTCATGATCGTAGTCTATGACCAGCTCATTGCCCTTGGGCATCTGGTAAAGTATGTCCTTCAGGATGATCTCCTGGCAGACGTAGGTGTCGATGGTCCAGAGGATGTCACCCCGGGGAGCGATGAACTCTGCCACCACCACCTTCCCGCTGGGGAACAGCAGCCCGAAGGTGGGTACCGTGGCGGCCTCCAAAGCGGCCTCGGCCGCGGCCTGGTCCTTCACCTGACGCAACGAGAAGTGCTTGCCCATGGCCTCGAGGAGGTCCATCTCCTGGAACTTGAGGTTCTTTATCAATCGGTGGGTGGGACGAACGAACATCCCCCTGTCCCGTGAGGAGACCATGGTGCATAGGACGTAGCCTTTCTTCTCCTCCTGCGGGTTCTCCTGGGCGTACTTGTACGAGGTCTCGTAGCGGTGATGACCGTCGGCGATGAGTATCTTCTTATCCTTCATGGTGTCCCTGATGCTGTCGACGGTCTCCCTCTCCGAGATGCGGAACAGCTCATGGACGGTGCCCGACGGATCGCTGCACTCGTAGAGCTTGGAGGCGTTCCGGGCGATACCCCCCATGTCCAGGTCGGAGCGGTCGTAGAGGCCGAAGATGGACTCGCAGTGCGTCTCCGTGGACCGTAGGAGGTTCAGGCGGTCCTCCTTGACCTTGGGGAACGTCTCCTCGTGGGGGATGATGTTCCCGGCATCGTAGCTCTCCGACCGGAGAACGCCGATGATCCCGTTCCGCGTCAGCATACCGCCCTTGTCCTTGAAGCTCTGTCGGTACAGGTAGTAGCACTCCACATCGTCCTGGAAAAGCTTACCTGTGGCGAGCCAGGAGTCCAGCGTCCGAGCTGCCTCATCGTACTTGCCGTCCTTGGCCCCCAGGGTGATCTTGGTGATGTTGTAGGGTTTTGACTGCAGACGTCCCTGCTCCTCTTCGGAGATGATGTCGTAGGGAGGGGATATGCGGTCTGAGATATCTTCATCGGCGCTCAGTCTCGGCAGGACGCCACGGAAGGGGCGGAAATCGACCATGAGAAACGTTCCCGGTAATGACTCACTCGTTCAAGAGGCTTGCGACAGGCCGCATTACAAGGGAAAACCCTATTACCGTCCTCCTTCTTCGTACCGGGGAAGGAGGCGGGGAAAATCAGCATAGTGGCCGTCATCAGTAACACCATATTGGACCTGATAACCTCTACCGGTTACCTCGGGATCTTCTTGGCCATGCTGATCGAGGGAGTCCTCACCCCTATACCCAGCGAGCTGATAATGCCCTTCGCGGGGTACCTCTGCTTCACCGGGACCCTGAATATGGTGGCCGTGATCGTGGTCGGCTCCCTGGGCGCGATGTGCGGGTCCACCATCGCATATCTCCTGGGACGCAAGCTGGGCAGGCCTCTCCTGGACCGCTACGGACGGTACCTGGGGATGAAGCCTGAGAGCCTGGGCAAGGCCGAGGCCTGGTTCGCGCGTTGGGGATGCTACGGTATCCTCATAGGCCATGCGGTGCCGGGGATCCGCTCCATCATATCCTTCCCCGCTGGCATATCCCGGATGGAGCTGAAGCGGTTCGCCCTGTTCACGTTCCTGGGGGCCACGGTGTGGAACACCATCCTGGTGTCCGTAGGCTACATGCTCGGCCAATACTGGATGAGCTTCGCCGAGAGCCTGGAGGGATGGGACATCGCAATAATCATCTCCGCTGCCGCCGCGTTCGTCGCCTACGTCGCTCTAATCAGGTGGCGGGATTCAGCACGCGCAGGGAGAGGGGACCGGGTCGATAAGGACGGCGAGATCTAGCACCTTTACTGGAGGTCAGTGAATCGATAGGAGCCGGGCGGAACCTTCAGCTCGAAACGCGCGCCCTGTCCCTCAGAGCCGTTCTCGATGATGGAGATGTTCGTGAACTTGAGCACCTCCCTGACCAGGAACAGCCCCAGGCCGGTGTTCTTGCCGTACCCGCGATTGAATATCCTCTCCTTGTCCGCTGACGGTATGCCTACGCCGTTGTCGTTGAAGGCGATGATAAGCCCCGCAGGGTCCTCGGCGCACTCTATCCACAGGTCGGTGGCACACACGCCGTGACGTACGGAATTGTCCACCAGGTTCATGAAGACCTTGGGTAGCATGGGGTTGGAGAACACCTCCAGATGATGGAAGGCCTCCGGCATCCTGACAGGGTGCTGAGAGGTCATCTCCGGTATCGCATCCCTGATGCGCACCCACTGGGCATCGTAGCCGCTCAGCTCCTGCAGATCGTGCGTCAGGTCCATCTCCGAGCGGATGGCCTCTATGGAACGCTGCGCCTTGTCCAACAGATCGATGGTGGCATCGTCCTCGATTATCCTGGCGGCCAGGTCGATGTAACCTTCGGTGGCCACGATCTTGTTGAGGCAGTCATGATGGGTAATGTTGGATATGAGGGATAGCTGCCGGTTCACCTGCTTCACCGCCTCCTCGCTCCTCTTGCGTTCAGTGATGTCGGTGAATGTGCCGGTCCACACGGTCCCCCCGTCCTTCTTCTGGGACATCGAGGAGGTGTTCAGGATCCATCTTACAGTGCCGTCAAAGTCTCTCAGTCGGAACTCGTGGCGGCACATCTGGCCAGATCTCTCCGATGTGCGCATGGCCTCCACGAACTGAGAGCGTTCCTCAGGGAGTATCCTATCGAACATCCAGGATGGGTCTTTGAGCCATTTGTCGGTGGGCACGTCTACGAACAGCTCCGCTCCCTTGCTCACGAAGATGAACTTGGGGACATCGTCCTTAAGGAATAACTGGTACACCACCCCCGGGCTCTGATCGGCGATCATCTGAAGGCGGTTTCTTTCCTCGTTGAGCTCTTCGTTCTTCAGCTCCAGGGCCTTCTGGGCGCTTATCAGGTCCGTGACATCGTTTAGGACGTTGATGATATGCGGCTCGCCCCTGTACCTTATCAGCCTGGAGGACAGCAGCATCTTCAGGACCTCCCCCCCCGGGCTCCTGATCTCCAGGGGATGCTGGTCTATGACCCCCTCCCCGTTCAGGAACGCCTCCGAGATGTTCTGGAAGTCCTCCGGCCCTACATAGCCCAGCTCCACCGCGCCCTTCCCTATGATGTCCTCCTTCCTCGTCCCCGTGACCTGCAGGTGCTTCTCGTTGACGTCCACGAAGGTCCCGTCCAGGGTGCACAGGGCGATAGGGAAGGGGCTTTTCTCGAACAGGGTCTTGTATGCCTCCTCGCTCTCCCGAAGGTCGTTCTCAGCCTTCTTCCTCTCCGTGATAGGCCGAACGGTGATTACCAGGCCCTCCACGCTGGGTACGTCCATCATGTTGGCACCTACGGCTTCCATGGGAGAGCATTCCCCGTTCGCCATCATGATGCGGAACTCCACAGGGTCACCTCCGCTCTCATTGCGTCTGATCCTCTCCAGTCTAACCTTCATCTCCTCGAAATCGTCTGGATGGATCAGGTCGAACACGTTCTTTCCCAGCATCTCCTCGTCAGAGCGTCCCACGATTCGTTTGACCGAGGACGAGCAGTAGTTTATGAAGCCCTCAGGGTCGATGATGAGAATGAAATCTGAGGACTGCTGCAGGAGGTTCCGGAACCGGTTCTCGCTCTCCTCCAGCTCCCTTTTTGAACGGTAGATCTCCGCGGACCTCCTGACCATGTTGGCCAGCTCGGTGAACTGGGCCTCTACCCCTCCGCCCTTCTGGAGGTAGAAGCTTGCTCCCAGGTTCAAGGCGTTGACCGCTACGTCCTCCCTACCCTTCCCCGTGAACAGGATGAACGGTACGTCCCAGCCGCTCGTTCTCAGGCTCTTGAGCAGCTCCAGACCGTCCATCGAAGGCATCTGGTAGTCAGAGATCAAGCAGTCATAGAAGGTGGTCCCCACAAGGGTCAGGGCCT
>JADFDJ010000008.1 GCA_018262895.1 Methanomassiliicoccus sp.
GATCTTCTCGAGGATCTTGACAGCCTCGAGGGCCGCCAGCTTGTAGCCGTTGGCGATGATGGTGGGGTGAACGTTGTGATCCAGCAACTGTTCGGCCTGCTTCAGCAGCTCACCGGCGAGGACCACGGAAGTGGTGGTCCCATCGCCGCACTCGGTGTCCTGGGTCTTGGCGATCTCGACCACCATCTTGGCCGCTGGGTGCTGTACGTCGATCTCCTTCAGGATGGTCACGCCATCGTTGGTTATCACAACATCTCCCAGGCTGTCCACGAGCATCTTGTCCATGCCCTTCGGTCCCAAGGTGGAGCGTACCGCGTCTGCGATCGCGCGGGCGGCCTGGATGTTGTTACCCTGCGCTTCCTTGTTCTTGGTGCGCTCAGTGCCTTCTCGAAGCACGATGATAGGTTGGCTTTGTCCTAGAGAATATGCCATTAATTATCCTCCTTTCCGTGGGTGGCGATATTTTATCGCTTCTATATAAGAGTTATGGTTTTTCGTCGCCTTGCGGGCACCTTATGGGGCTGCTCCGCTCCTGTAATGGATTTATCTGCCTAGTACCATTCCCTGAGCGATGGGGGAAGGTCTTGAGTTGGCCATATCGGTTGAGGACCTCACCAAGAGCTTCGGGGACCTCAAGGCGGTGGATGGTGTCAGCCTATCCGTTAATCGGGGAGAGATATTCGGATTGCTGGGCCCCAACGGTTCAGGCAAGACAACGCTCATCCACTGCCTCATGGGCATCTACCGGTTCGAGGCCGGGTCCATCAGGGTCCTGGACCACGAAGTCCCCGGCCAGAAGCTGGAGGTTCGGCGCCGGACGGGCTTCATGCCCCAGGAGATCTCCATCTACCAGGACCTCAGCCCCGAGGAGAACATGCTCTTCTATGGCCGGCTGTATGGTCTCGATGACAGCACGATCCGTCAGCGCACCGATCGCTTGTTCGAGTTCCTTGACCTTGAGGAAAAGCGCTCCGTGTCCTCAAGGACGCTGTCGGGAGGCCAGAGGCGGAGGGTATCCCTTGGTATCGCCCTTCTCCCGGACCCTGACCTCATAATATTGGACGAGCCCACGGTGGGGGTCGATCCCCTGCTCCGCAAGCAGTTCTGGGACCACTTCCAGGAGTTCAAGGACCAGGGCAAGACCATACTCATCACCACCCACATCACCGATGAGGCGCTGAGGGTGGACCGGGTGGCGCTCATGATACGCGGAAAGATCCTGGCCCTGGGCAGGCCCCGGGACCTCATGGAGCAGGAGGGGGTCAGCTCGCTGGAGGACCTCTTCCTACGCTACGAGGGTGGTTCCTGATGCGACCGGCCGTGGCCATCGGCCTCAGGGTGATAAGACAGCTGACCAGGGACAGGCGCACCATCGCGATGATCCTGATCGTTCCGCTGGTCATCACCCTCCTGTTCGGATACGCCCTCCAGGGGGAGACCCAGCACAATCCCATAATTGTTGTCAATGAGGGACCGGAAACTCCTCTGAAGACCAGGTTCGTGGAGGAGCTTCGTGCCGACAACAGGGTGAATGTGGTCGATGTATCCGCAGACATGAACGCCTCCTGGGAAAGGATCCGCTCCCGGGAGGTGAGCGCGCTGGTGGTCCTGCCCTCAGAGCTCGCCGCCGATCCTCCCAACTCCACATTGAATATTACCTTCAAGGTGTACGCGGACGAGGCCGAGCCGTCGGTCAGGAACAGCGTCCTGGCAGCGGTGAGCGGGGCCATGAGCAGGACTGTCCAGGAATCTGGCCTCCCCGTGCAGCTGTCGGTGGAGACCTTCCAGGTGTGGGGCGAGGGGGACCTGTCCGGCCTGGACGTGTCCCTTCCCGGGGTCATCGGCTTCATCATCATGTTCCTGGTGCTGCTGCTCTCGGTCCTTCTGCTGGTCAGGGAGGACCTGGAGGGGACCAAGGTGAGGTTTTACGCTGCCCCCATCAACCGCTGGCAGATGATGTCCGGGTACGTGCTGGGTATGACCTTCTTCGCGGTCCTTATCTCCCTGGTCGTACTGACCGTGTCCATAGTGGTGTTCGGGGCCACGGTCCGGGGCGACCTCCTGCTGGTCATAGGCTTCGTCATACTTTTCTCGATCGGCACCATCATGCTCGCCATACTCCTGTCGCGGCTGGCGCGGAACGAGTTCCAGGCCGTGCAGCTGGCACCTATGATAGCCATACCCTCCATCGCTCTCTCCGGGTTCCTGGTGCCGATCCAGACCCTGCCGGTGGAGCTGCAGTACATAGCAGGCTTCATCCCCCTGACCTATGCCATCGATGGGCTGAAGACCATTATGCTGCGCGGCGGTGGCCTTGAGGACATAACCTTGGACCTAGTGGCCCTGGTCGTCTATGTGGTCCTAGCTTTCACGGGGGCGGTCCTCTCTTCCAGAGAGACCGTGGCCTGAACCTCAGAACGCCGACGCAGTGCGGACCCCGGCCTCTCCCAGCAAGCTTTCAAGCATCGCCGTGGTCTCCGAGTAGTAGGCATCGCTATCTACATGGGCCTCGAACTCGGCCAGCGATGAGGGCGATGCTTCAACCATTCTCCGGCACATCCGCGCCTTCATGCCCGGCCTCAGGTTCAGGCGGTCGATCATCACCGAGCGCACGCCGGAAGATGATATCGCTTGTGACAGACCTTCCAGGTCAACATCGGTGATGGTGGGGATGATAGGTCCCAGGAACACATAGGTGTTGATGCCCTCGTCCACGAGGCACCGGGCCGCCCTCAACCTTCTGGAGGGCGGCGGGGCGTTGTGCTCGAATATGCCCGCCCTTGCATCGGATATGGTGTTGACAGTGATGCCCACCTCCGCGCCCCTTATCTGCCTCAGAACATCCCGGTCCCTCAGCACGAGGTCCGATTTCGTGAGCACGGAAACTCTGGCTCCGGCCTTGGCGATCTCCTCCAGGCATCGGCGTGTGAGCAGGGTTTCCTCCTCGACAGGCTGGTAGGGGTCGGTGACGGTGCCCAGGCCGATGACGCCTTGGCGGCGGGGCAGCTCCTTGGCCAGGACCTGGGGGATGTTGACCTTGGCCATGATGCCCTTGCCCCAGTCCAGGGGCGACGTGCGCATGACATAGGGGGCGTAGCAGTAGGAGCAGTCGTGACCGCAGCGGGTATAGGGGTTCAGAGCGTGGTCGAGGCCGGGCAGGCGGGAAGGGGAGAGGGCGGTGGAGCACACCTTACGGACGAGCCTGGTGCCTCCGGCGTCCATGAACGCGTCGAGGTCAGACATAATCGTCGATCCTCCTCTGGGTCATCATGTCGGTCAGGACCGCGGACGAGCTTATCCACCTCTCCAGGGATATGTCCATGCGGGATACCACGTGCTGCAGCGCGGTGCTGAGGGTCTCGAAGCTGTGGGGGGCAGTCTTTAGAGCTGCCCTGACGTTCTCCCGCACGTTCCACACGCCCACGGGCATAACGTACCCAGGGTGTGCCTCCCGGAATATCACCGCCCCCGCCTGGCGGCCCTCGGCCATGAGCAGCTCGTTCACCGCCAGACGGGCGGCGTAGTAGCACCCCCCGATCTCGGCGTAGTCCTTCCTCCCCTCGTAGAACTCGTGGGAGCTGATGATCTCTATCTGCTGGCCCAGGGGGTTCCAGGTGGTGTTGGGATACCACGCCTCGATAAGCTCGTACCTCCAGGTGGTGGGCATCAGGAGGATGCACCAGCGGTTGTCCAGCATCTCCCAGTCGTAGACCCGCCAGTCCTCGATGGTGGGATTCCTCTTGGTCGTGCGCAGCAGGTCCTTGCCCAGGATGTCATCCACCGCGGTGATGGACCACCTCGTGGGAACGAACCTCCTCCTTTTGTCCACACCGAAGGCTCCCACCGAGAAGGCCTTCTGTATCTTGGATATGAGGACCCCCTCTTGGTACAAGGCCTTGACCGCCTCCGTGGCCCTGAGGTCGGTGTCGTAGAAGGCCTTCTCCACGCGGCGATCGTAACGGGGGTTCCCTATCTCCAGGTTCTGCAGCCGGGCGGAGGGACCGAAGGGCTGGACCTCGTCGTCCAGGATGAGCCTGCCCGACGGCCTCTTCTGGAACTTGGCCTCCACCTCCGTGGGGTCGTTGGATAGGGCCAGGTCCCGTGTGTGGTCCACGATCCGACCGTACTTCTGGAAGTCGGTGGCATCGATGCGGTACTTCCCCCGCACCAGGTTGAAGCGGAAGTCCACTATCTCGTCGATGGACCTCCCCACCCACATCTCGGGAGTGTCCATTAGTGAGGTGTCGCCCATCATGGGAGGGACCAGCGGACCGATGTCGACCTTGGGGTAGCCGAACCGGCCTACGAAGATGCCGGGCGGGGACATGCCCGCAAGGTCCAGGGAGTCGATCAGGTTCCTGCTCCGGGACCGCGAGTAGAACTTGATCATCAGGGGGCAGCGGTCCTTGCCGCACAGGTTCTTCGAGCCCTTGCATATCACGCAGGGAGAGCCCGCGGGCACCTCCAGCGCCCCGGCAGTGGAGAGGGAGCGTACGTGGTTGTCGAATGTGCTGGAGGACTGACCGTACATGCCGGTTTTCCCAGGGTCGGGTCTCTATTTATCCTTTGTGACCAGTGGGCCGAAGCTTTCCCTACCCGGCCCAGGAGGTGATGCTCCACCTGCTTCTCTCGTTGTATTCCCCTTTCTTTATCAGGCGCAGGTTCGCCCCCTTGAGCAGGTAAGTTCTGGAGAGCAGCCGCTGGTAGAGCTGGGGATCACCGACCGCGAACCTGGTTATGGTCTTCTCCTTGCCCTCCTCCAGCGATCCAATCTCGCATTTGGCAAGGAGGCGGTCAAGGACCGCTGCAGGGTCCGGAGCTGCGGGATCGATGAGGACGGCCTTCACCGAGGAGTAGGCGCTCTCCTCACCCCGCTGGTAGGTGTGCAGAAGAGCGCATCCCAGCGTCCTGTCCCCGTCCTCCAGCAGATAGACGTGGCCCAGGTCCTTGCGCAGGATGGCCTCGGCGTCAAGGGAATGGTCAAGCTGGTGGTGCACCTGCTGGCTCAGCCGTGAGACCTTCTCCAGGCCAGCATCCAGCGATGCCAGGGTCATCTCGCGGACCTGCTCCACGTTCTCGTCCACGTGACCCAGCACCTTCTCCATTATGAGCACGGTCTTGTCCGGCCTATATCCTGAGCTCAGATAGAAGTGTAGGTTCTTGGGAAGATGGGAGAGGGTCTCCAGTCCTATCACCGCGCATCCTCGCTCGATGATGCGGGCCTCGCAGGCGTTGAGCAGCCTCTTGCCTATGCCGTGGTCCTGATATGAGGGCAGGACCTCCAGGGGGCCGGTCCATCCGACCTTCCCACAGACATGGCACACCGCGGACCCGACTATCTTGCCCTTCTCCTCGGCCACGAAGCAGCCCTGGGGGTCCTTCCACAGGTAGGCCGCGATTATCTTCTCAGATCGCTTGGGGTACTTGAACCGCCGCCCCACGTCGTGCATGGCAAGATCGGACCACGCTATCTGACCGACCTCCCGTACTTCCTCGATGTCCTCCGCTATCATCCTCCTTATGACAACGTCCCTTCCCTTGCGTACGAACATGCTCATCGTTGCTCAATTCCTCCATGCCCTGCGCTGGAGAGCGTGCGGGGACAGCGTGTTCAGCACCCTCTGGGGCCCCAGGTGAGCCTTTCGTGCCATGGTGACGGCCCGTTCCCAGTCCTGATGCCTGAGGGGGTATGCGGAATCGGTCCCGAGCGAGTAGAACGCTCCTAGCTCATAAAGACCGTAAGCGTCGTTATCATCGAGGTCCTGCCTGTCGGGATGGGCGTTGATCTCCAAAGCCACCCTCCTCTCGAAGGCATTCTCGGCAATGGGGCGGAGGTCCGTGACGATCCTCTCCCTGAGACCGAGGACCCGGCCGCTGGGATTGCCCAGCACGTCCACGCTGGGATCGTCCAGGGCGCGGATGATCCTGGTCCTCATCTCATCCTCGCCCATATTGAGCTTGGTGTTGACCGAGGCTACGACCAGGTCCATCTCCTCCAGCAGCGACGGGGGAGCTTCCAGCCCGCCGTCGGGAGCTATGTTCACCTCGAGACCCTTCAGCAGCATGATCGGCGAGCGCGAGTTCACCTCGTCTATCAGCTCGTTCCTCCTTGCCAGCTTCTCCCCGTCCACCAGGCGCCCGAGGCGGTCGCACAGGCAGATGTACGAGTGGCCCATGGACGCCGCGGCCTCTGCCAGCACCTCCACGTTGATGGATCCGTCCATGAGTACGGAGCGCACCCTCAGGTCCCCCTGTAGGTCCTCCTTCGTCACGATGCCGTTATGGGACCGACCTCTCTCCCGCATCTCCGCAGGGACGAACTCCATTCCCGCCGCCTCGTAGATCTCCTCCTCGCTCGAGTATGGAGCATCATCGACCGAGGGGGGGCCGCACCTGGTCTCGAGGGCGGAGAGGACCTCGTTGACATGAGCCTCAGGACCGGTGCGCCGAAAGTTCTCCAGGGCGAACCGCTCCTCGGTCACCTCGCGCATCATGCACCCCGCCCCGGAGGTGGTCTTCCCCACGGCCAGGTCCCGTTCCACCAACGTCAGCTCCGTGATCTCGGGGCATGTCCCGAACCTGGCTATGGCCAGGTCGGGGTAGGGGGATGTGAACAGCAGCGTTATGTTTGCTACCGCGGCCACCCTCCTTCTGGCGGGGCCGGAGAGCTCGATCCTGTCCAGGATGCCTCCATGCCGCAAACAGGCGATGATCCGCTCGGCGGAGCGCAGGGCGTACGGCGTGGGGATCTCGGCCGCCTCTTCCCTCCTCCACACCAGCCACTCCCTTATCCGCCTCTCCCCGTCCTCGCCGATACTAGGGTCTGCGGAGAGGGCACCTTCTTCCAAAGCCCGGAGGAGAGCGTCCACGGAGCGAACGTCCAGGGAGTTCACCAGTTCCGCGATCGTCCCCAGGCTCAGGACCGGGGCGTCGCGGAAGATCGGAAGGTCATCTGGCAGAAGGTGGTGCACCGCATCCAGAGCCTCGATACTGCCCGTGGAGAGGAGCTCATCCACCTTGGCCGCGATGCTCTCCCCCACCCCCTCGATCTTGCGCAGTTCTCCACGTTCGCTGATAGAACGCAGCGGCTCTGCCAGATCCTCGATGCTGCGGGAAGCCTTAAGGTACGAGCTGGAACGCCACCTGTCTCCCTTGATCTCCATGGCCAGGGCCAGCTCCCAGAACCTATCAGCTGCCTCCTGGTTCTCCACCCTACTGGCCATGCGGGTCGCCCCCTTCCGGGCGAACGTTCACCGCCGGCACCTCAGGCTGATGAGGGCTGCCGTCGCCCCTGCCCCAATGCCATTGTCTATGTTCACGACGGTCAGGCCAGGAGAACATGATTGCAGCATGGATACCAGTGCTGCCTTCCCCTCCCCTCCCGCACCGTAGCCAACGGAGGTCGGCACCCCTATCACGGGGACGTCGACCAGGGAGGAGACGACCGAGGCCAGGGCCCCTTCCATTCCGGCCACCACCACCAGAGCGTCGACACCCGCCTCCAGCATGGCCACCAGGGGGTCCAGGAAGCGATGGAAGGCCGCGATGCCCACATCCCTGGCCACCATGGCCTCCACTCCCATGGCCTCCGCCACCGTTCTCGCCTCCTCAGCGGCCCGGAGGTCCGAGGTGCCGGCCGCCAGGATACCTATCTTGCCCCTCGATGGGGTCACCGGCCCTCGCTCCACTCGCAGCATTGCTGCAGGTACGATGTACGATACCATGGCCTCGCCGACGGCCCTGCACACGGCCTCATAGTGACCTTGATCCGCACGGGATACGAGGACCAGGTCCTTGTCCCTGATGACCTCGCTCACTATCTCCGCCACCTCCTCGGGGCTCTTGCTCTGCCCGTAGATTATCTCGGGGATGTCCTTCCGACAGGAGCGCCGGGTATCGAAAAGCGTATGCTCGCCGATACGAAGCACATAGTCCAATCGCAGCTGACGCTCAGCCTCTTCAAGGGTCAGCTCCCCATCCCTGTATCGCTCCAGAACATCCCGGGCGGTCATCCTCGCAACATATGTTGCCCCGTAATATTATTTGTTCCCTCCTCTGGGGGAGGGAAACGATTTAGGAGCGGTCGGCATTGGAGTTCCGTGGACAGAGGGAATGGAGGGCTCGATGGTCTAAGGAGCTTGCTGCGGAGATTGGGCAAGGCCGCGGTCGCATACTCCGGCGGGGCGGACAGCACCTTCCTCCTGAAGATCGCGCAGGAGGAGCTTGCCGGCGGAGTGCTGGCGGTGATCGTCGATAGCCAGGTCATGCCCTCGGGCATGGTGGCAGAGGCCATCGAACAGGCCGAACGAATAGGTGTGGACACCGCGGTGGTCCGTATGGACATAAGGACGATACCAGGCCTCACAGAGAACGGAAGGGACCGCTGCTACCTGTGCAAGAGGGCGATGTTTCAGAGCATCCTATCCCTCGCCAGTGCCAGGGGGTACGGCACCGTCTTGGACGGGAGCCATTCCGGCGACCGTGATGAGGATAGGCCAGGCAGGGCAGCGCTCAAGGAGCTGGGCGTTAGATCGCCCCTGGCGGAGGCCGGTCTAAGTAAGGACGATGTGCGGCATTTCTCCATGCTCATGGCGCTACCCACCGCGGAAAAGCCGGCCTACCCCTGCCTGGCTACCCGAATACCGTTCAACGATCCCATAACCCTGGGTAAACTGAGGCAGGTGGATGAGGCCGAAAGGGCGGTGGCGGACCTGGGCATCGACGTACTCAGGGTCCGCCACTACGGCAGCATAGCGCGAATCGAGGTCCTGCCTATGGACATGTCTAAGGTGCTTCTATCGCGCGAGATCCTCGTCAGCAGGCTGCGCGAGCTGGGGTTCACATACGTGGACCTTGACCTCCAGGGTTACCGCGCCGGCAGCATGGGCGAGGCGCCGTGACATCAAAGGATGGCGGGGGCCTGACAGGGCGTGCGGTCAGCATGAGCACCTGTGGCCGCTCCAGACAAGTCCGATCCTTCAAACGGACGAAAGGTCTTTGATACAGCCTCTTCCGTTTGTTATACCATGAACCTGACCATAACCATGCTTTCCTATGACCACGGCATCATAAGACAGGTGCTGGACGTGCTCGCGGACCTGGCCGCTGAGAACGCTTTCGACCGCTACCGGTCGGAGATGGAGAAGGTCAGCGAGTTCCTGCTGAATTTCATGGACAAGTACCACCATGGGCGGGAGGAGCTGGTCGTTTTCCCAATATCCTCAGAGGGGGGCTCGGAGCTGCCAGAGAAGGTGGACAAGCTGATCCAGGAGCACAGAAGGGCACTGGAGCTGGCCGAGAACATCGCTGCCGCCCTGCAGGCCGGTGACAACGAGTCATTGAGGGAGAACTGCCTGGAGATCGTCGCTCATATGCGGGACCACATAAAGGAAGAGGAGGAAGTGGTCTTCCCCAAGTTGGAGGAGCTGCTCACGGGGGACAAGGACTGCGATGCCTTCGAGCTGTCCCAGTCCTATGTGGAGGAGGGCTTCGGGGAGTCCTTCCCCCGCGACATGGAGGAGTTCGCTAACCGGTTCCAGGACGCGGTGTGGGGGAAGGGCGTGATCAAGTTCAGCGCCATCAAGGACTGATCTCCCGATGAGCTCACAGCTGGGCAGGCCACGGTTCCCAGGTCATACGCGAAGGGTGTGGAAGAGGATAAGAGCCGCCTCCGTCGTCCCTAGCTCCTCGAAGGTATCGAAGGGCAGGCGGTCCGAAAGGTGGCGGTCGTACACGTCCCTCTGGTCTTTGTACCCTCCCACCGGCAGGCCCCGTCTCAGATAGAAGAGGATGCGGTAGAGGTCTGCGAAGCGGTTGAAAGAACCGACGTCCATCTCCTCCCCCAGGCCGATCTCCGCCAGCTCCTCGGGTTCCCACCGGACGAGATCGGCGGTGAGGTTCTTGATGGCAGTGCAACGGCATGTGGTCATGGTCCTCAGTACACATAAGATGATACCGGGATAAATTGGGTGCCTAATGCGATATGCAGGACCCCATCGCGATGGTTCAAGTAAAGATGGCGCCGAGGGAGAGATTTGAACTCCCGAGGCGGAGACCGCCAGTGGTTCGCTCGGAGATCTCTTTCTTTCGAGACCACCGCCTTACCGGACTAGACTACCTCGGCGTCACTGATGGTGAAACCAGCGATGGATATAAGCATTTTGTCGATAGGGGCGACTGCAGTCCATATGCTGGAGCTCGCAACAGGGGCTGCCGGTCGATGGGCGATGTTCTTGTCACAGGCCGCGAAAAAAAGAAATCCCCGCGAGATATTGTCAGCATCATGCATATCACGGTCATTCAAGGCAGAGAGGAACAGGCAATCGACGTCCAGGAGGGTTCCACTCCCCTGGATATAATTCGACAGTTGGCCCTGGCCCCCGATGCCTTCTTGGTGCTGAGGGAGCGATCTCCCATACCCGTGGACGAGGTCCTTACCGACGGCGATTCCATCAGGTTGATAAGGGTGGCCTCGGGAGGGTGAGGCGACCTCCTGCTATCTTGTTTGATACCGTTGGTCTGAATGTTTGGACCTGACCAGAAATGTTTATTAATATCAATACTCACTATCGGGGCGAAACGACTTCCTCACAAGACTGATTTCATGCTCACTATCATCACCAAGTCTCCCTCCCCAGCGAGGGACATATGTAGAACACCAGATTTGTGCCGATGGAACTCGGGCAAATGTCCTGGTGAACGTGTCGGATAGAACATGTGTTCTGGTCGTAGGAAGATCGTTCTAACGTGAATACAAGGAGTGACCATAATGAACATAGATCCTAGCACTACTAAATACATGATCAAGGCCAGACTGCAGGCGGATGGCATAGTGGAGAAGCCGGACGTGGTAGGAGCGATCTTCGGGCAGACCGAAGGGCTCCTGGGCGACGAGCTGGACCTCCGGGACCTGCAGAAGAGCGGCCGCATCGGACGCATCGAGGTGGAGGTGAGCTCCAAGCAAGGCAAGTCCGACGGCGAGGTCCTCATACCCTCCAGCCTAGACCAGGTGGAGACCGTCATCCTGGCCTCGGCACTGGAGACCATCGACAGGGTGGGGCCGTGCAAGGCCAAGATCAACATACTCAGCATCGAGGATGTCCGCATCACCAAGAGGTCCAAGATAATCGAGAGGGCAAGGGAGCTTCTCACCGAGCTCATCAAGCAGTCCAAGACCACCGGCATCGACCTCACCGAGAGCGTTCGCCAGAGCGTACAGACCGAGGAGATCGTCCACTACGGCAAGGAGCGCCTCCCCGCGGGACCGAACGTCGCCGACAGCGACGCCATCATCGTGGTCGAGGGCCGATCGGACGTTCTGAACCTCCTCAAGTCGGGCATTAAGAACGCCATCGCCGTGGAGGGCACCAACGTTCCCAAGACGGTGATGGACCTGAGCAAGGAGAGGGTCATCACCGCCTTCGTGGACGGGGACCGCGGAGGGGAGCTGATCCTCCGGGAGCTGTTCCAGGTGGCAGAGGTGGACTTCGTAGCCCGCGCCCCCCGGGGCATGGAGGTCGAGGAGCTCACCCAGAAGCAGATCATGAAGTGCCTGCGCAACAAGATCCCCGGAGAGCAGTTCATGGAGATGTACGGCATGTCCGGGGATAACGGCAAGACGGCCCCGGAGGCACGCGAGGAGCGTGCTCCAAAGGAGCAGCCTAAGGAGAAGGAGCAGCGCGAGGAGCCCCAGCCGGAGCAGAAGGTACAGGAGAAGCCTCAGGAAAGGCCTCAGGAGCGGCAGCAAGAGCGCCCCCACCGGGAGCCCCGGGAGCGTAAAGGCAGGGAGCAGCGTGAGCCCAGGGAGGTCCGTGAACCAGTGAAGGAGCTGCCTCCCACCGAGCCGGCGGTGGAGCTGCCGGAGAAGACCGTCGAGCCCATTCCTGAGCCTGAGCCTGTGTTTGAGGCTCCGACAAAGAACCTCTCGGAGGCCCAGACCCATTTCAAGGCGATGATAAACGAGCTGTCCACGACATCCAAGGCACGCATCCTGGATGCGGCAGGCGAGCTCATGAAGGAGGTCCCTGTCAGAGAGCTGGTCAACACCCTCAAGACCAACGTCAAGGGCGTGAGCGCCGTGGTGTTCGACGGCATCATCACACAGAGGATACTGGACATCGCCGCGGACAACAAGATCGCCACCATAGTGGGCACCAAGATGGGCAACATCACCAAGCAGCCTACCTCGGTAGAGGTCTGGACCAAGGACGACCTGAACGAATGAGCGAGAAGGTGGACATCCAGTCGGAGGTGGACCTCAGGTCCATCACCACCACCGCGGAGATCCTGATCCCCCGGGACCCCCTTAAGAGGGTCATCGGCCAGGACGAGGCGGTGGAGCTCGCGCGCATCGCCGCCAGGCAGCGGAGGCATCTTCTCCTGGTGGGCCCACCGGGCACTGGAAAGTCCATGATAGCCCAGGCATTGGCGCTGCACCTCCCCAAGCCACGGGAGGAGGTGCGCATCGTGCATAACCCCGAGAACCCTGAGAGGCCGCTGGTGGAGGTCAAGAGGGAGGAGGAGGTCGGCCGGGAGAAGGAGGCTAGGGGATCGGCGGAGGGAGAGCTCGTGGAGCCCACTGCCGCCCCCGTTCACGTCGCTGAACGTCTGGGATACCGTTGCCGCTCATGCTCCGCCTATTCCAGCCCCCAGGAGCGCTCATGCCCCAGCTGCGGGAAGAGCAAGGCGGACACGGGAGTACAGCCGGGAAACCCCTTCGGGGACCTCCTGGGCAACCTCATGGAGTCCATGGCCACCGCAGCGCCTGGCCTTAACGTCGGAAAGGAGAAGGTCACCACCACCAGGAGGCGTGGCGACAAAGAAGAGGTGGTGGTGTTCGAGCGGGCCGGTGAAAAGATCAGGATGCTCGACCAGGAGGCATTGGAGCGACGCCGGGAGGTGGAGCGCCAACGACCACGGAAGGTGATCGTTCCCCTGGAGCGGAACCCTTTCGTTCTGGCCACCGGGGCCTCGGAGACCGAGCTTCTCGGAGACGTACGTCATGACCCTTTCGGGGGACACTCCCAACTTGGTACCCAGCCCTACGAGCGGGTCATCCCGGGAGCTGTGCACGAGGCCCATGAGGGCGTATTGTTCCTGGATGAGATATCCCATCTCGGTCCGCTGCAGAGGTATATCCTCACAGCCATGCAGGAGAGGCGAGCGCCCATCTCCGGCCGCAACCCACAGTCGGCCGGAGCTTCGGTAAAGGTCGACGCCGTTCCCGCCAACTTCATCCTAGTGGCCGCCTGCAACATCCAGGACCTGGAGCAGGTCCTCTCGCCCCTGAGATCGCGGATATCCGGAGATGGCTACGAGGTCCTCGTGGAGACCACCATGCCCGATGACGATATCAACAGGGCACGCATGGCCCAGTTCATCGCGCAGGAGATCGTCACGGACGGCCGCATACCCCATGCCTCAAGATCGGCCATAGACCTGGTCATAAAGGAGGCCCGGACCAGGGCCCGGATCATTGACGGTAAGGAGAACGCCCTGACCCTGCGCCTCAGGGAGCTGGGTGGGCTCATCCGCGCCGCCGGGGACCTAGCGGTGGAGAACGGCGACGCTCTTATTGAGGAGCGTCACGTGCTCGCGGCCCAGAGGCGCAGCCGGACGGCGGAGGAGCAGATCCGTGAACGCTACGGGACGTACATGAAGGGCCTGGGAACGGACATATCCTCAGCACAGAAGGAGAAATCGCCATACTATTTCTGGAACGAGCATTTGAAGGACGACCAGGCCTACCATTGATCATATAAACAGCTGTAGCTGCAGCGCGTCCTCTCCATCGTTATAATAGCCCTTGATCTCCCCCACCAGCATGAAGTTGAACTTGCTGTAGAACTCCAATGCCTGGACGTTGCCCCTGCGTACCTCCAGGGTCAGCACTTTGGCCCCCTTCCTCCTTGCCTCCTCCAGGAACTTGGTCATGAGCATGGTACCTATCCCGTGGCGGCGCAACTCCGGCACCACCGTAAGCATGAGCACACGGGCATGGACCGAGGTGGTCATTATCCCCAGGAGGAAGGCCTTTATGCCATTCCCTCCATCCACGACCAGGAAGCCCTGAGGCCAAGCGGAGGACACGCTGGTGAAGAGATTGGGGTCATAGCGCTCGCTGAGGGTAGAACATGCGAGTTCATACACAGAGGCCAGATCGTCTGGGTTGAACGTTCGAAGGTACAATGGCGCGTCAATGTCCCTTCCTCCCAATAATTGTTTTCCATGCAATGACGGTCACGGCGAATAGGGGGAGGGCCATCATCGTCCACGATGTTCCTCTCCCTTCGTCGTCAGGAGGGACGACCTCCACCCAGCACCATGCCCTGACGGTGTTGTTCCCCAGGTCGGTGATCGTGAGGACCACCGTGTGGTTCCCCTCCTCCAGCCTAACGGCGAACAGGGCTTCGCTGCTCTCCGGGGAGCCATCGCCATCTATGTCCCATTCGACGGTCAGGCCGGGAGCGTTGTCGCTGCATCGGGTCGCATCAAGCAGGACCGGCTCTCCCGCCCTCACCCTCATGAAGGTCCAAGGCAGGTCCACCGCAGGGTACTCGGGATCTGTTGACCAGTCCTGCCAGAACAGTGAGCTGAAGTACGAGGCCACCGAGGCCGACGTAACCACCGCTCCCACCTCGCGGTTCTGGTAGAGAGAGGTGTCCCCCCAGTTTATGGATGATACGACCACCTGGTCATCGATGATCATCCCCTTGTTGTGCATCACCGATAGGTTGTGATAGGAGGAGATCGACCGCGCCTCCAGGTCCAGACCGCGTGCCTTGGCCATTATGTTCAACGCATCGGCCACCGCAGGATTGTCCCCGCCACCCCAGGATGAGCCCATAAGCAGACGCACCTGCACCCCCCGGGAAGCGGCATCGATCAGTGAGGTCAAAAGAGTGGCTCCCTCCAACCATTTATCGTCCACGGAGAGCTGTTCCACGAGGATCTCCTCCCGGGCATTGTCTATCATGTATCTGAGACGTTCCGCGGCGTTGTCGGGAGCGACCAGTGCCATCACCTCGCAGCGATATCGGACCAGGTCATCGAGCTCTGCCTCTGGAACAGGGGGCAGGGGGAGCACGGCCCCTTCAGCGCGAGCGGGGGCGATATCGATGGGGGCGGTGAGATCGTTCCTGAATACATCCTCGAAGTACCTCCCCACATCCCTGCTTTCCAGGGTCACGCCCCAGCCCCGGTTGGCATGCAGCCCGTTACCCCAGTTCTCGGACATGATCACCACCCTGCGGGAGTCCACGATCATGTACTTGGCGTGAAGATAGTCGTAGCGTTTGTACGACTCGAACGACCTAAGCTCATGCACCCTGACCCCATTGGCCAGAAGGGTCGCGCTGGCGTTTAGCGAAGCCTCCGACAGACCCCCTACCGGCTGGCCCTCGATGAGCACGTTCACTTCGATCCCCCGTAGGGAGCATGCGGACAGGGCGCTGACCATGGTGGGGTCTGAGATCTCATAGAGCGAGCAGTTGACCGTCCTGGAGGCCTGTGACATCTCCCTCAGCAGGCGGTCCACCGCGTTCTCCGGTACCGAGAACGGCTCCACGACGGCCTGGCAGGTCATCGCCGGATATGACGATCGTCCGGGAGGGACCACCATCCAGTCCGAGGAGCTGTTGGTGTCCCCTCCCCCTCGGACCAGGGCGTGGGCCTTGGGCACGCTCCCGATGGAGGGGCCGGTCCATCCCTCACCGATGGGCTGACCGTTTCCGTAGATGACCTTGTCCAGTAACATATCTGATCTCAGTAGTGCGACCTCGTCGCCGTCATCGGCGAGCGTGTATCGGCCGCTCCAGGTCACGCCATCGTCCCCCTTCTGAAGGCACTCCAGGTTCGGCCGGACGTAGCTGAACGTGGTCCTGTTGATCGTGATGCCCAGCGACGAGGAGGTGTCCAGAACGATATCCTTGATGATGGTCACCTTCCCCTCCCCATCATCTATGGTCACGTTGAGCAGGGAGACCGGAGGTCCATGGTTTGTGATAACAACATACTCCACCGGGCGGCCGGGGCAGACCTCGGCGAGAACCAGCCCATCAAGGGGTTCCGAGACTATTCCTGCCTGATCCATGGTTATGTCGGCAGAACCTAAGGGGGATGAGAGGCCTGGCTGGGCGATCGGGAGAATCACGGCCAGCAGGACCAGGAACATCGGGCCCCTCATCGACCTCAGAAATTCGATGAGGGGAGATATTCGGAACCCTTACAATTAACGCACACTTCATCAAAGGAACTGAACCAGGTCCAGGAGGACCTTGCGCGGTTCCTTGGCCTTGACCACGCCGGATGCCAGGAGAACGCCCGACGCCCCCAGCTCCACGGCCTTGGCCACGTCCCTTCCGGTCTTAACACCGGCACCGCAAAGAACTTTTATATCCTCGTCCACACGACGGACCGCGGCCACCGCCTCGCTCACGACCTCGGGTTTGGCGTCGGTCACGGAAACATCGCCCCCGATCAGCTCAGGAGGCTCCACAGCGATGAACTCGGGGGCAAGGGAAGCGGCGGCGGCCGATGTGGCCTCGGTGTCAGTGCACACGCAGCATTCCAGCCCCTTCTCCTTGGCCATCTGAATGGCCAGCGCCAGGTCGGCGAGGACCATACGGTGCTCAGAGTGGTTCAGCAGAGTGCCCTTCGCTCCTGCCGCCTTGATCAGCTCGGGTGTGGTCCATCCCGTGGCCGCCCCAGGCTTCCTGGGGTCCATGTGCTGCGCCATCACCGGGATGGTGACGGCCTTAGCAACGGCCGAGAGCGAGGTTATAGGGGGGCATACGGCGAAGCTCACCCCCGTCTCGTCCGAGACGTCCTGGCAGGCCTCCGCCAGTCCTATGGAGCGATCTCCCTCAACCTCGGCATAGGCCTTGAAGTTCACTATTATGACCGGAGTGCGCATCTCAGTCCAGCTTTTCCATGCGTTCCTTGAGCTTGTTCAGTACCGCGGGGCGGGTGGTGTACTCCATCTCCTCGGGACCGAGCACAGCAGGCATAAAGGGCCCGTGGCGCCTCATGTAGATGGAGGCCTTGACCGCACCCTTGCGGGCCTCATCCCAGCAGCTTCCGGAGAAGTAGTCCAGAGGAACATGATATCCGGGCTTGGAGCCGGGATCTTCCAGACCCTGGAGCTTGCCGTTGCTTACATGCATGCCGATGGCGCATATGCGTGGGGGGCCGTCGAAGTAGACAGGGTCGGAGTCGGCCACGGAGCAGGGGTACCATCCGCCGTAGTGGGAGCCGCGCATCCAACCGGACACCAGCATGGGGAACATGTATGGCTGGAGTATCTCCCCGATCGCCGGTAGCCCGCTCTGCGCACGGCAGATGCAGACCGGATCGTCCTTGCCCACGTACTTGCCGGCAGAGATGTTGAGCTTCTCGGTGGAGACCACGGCACCGATGCCGATGTCCGCTATCTTGGACCATATCTTCTTGATGGCATACCTGGTGGTATCGCCCAGAAGGGTGAGGATATCATAGGTCTCGTCGGGAGTGGACATGGTCACCTTCTTGGAGTCGCATACGTCCACGATGTCGAACCTGAACCCCTCGTGCGCCCGGGGATCGATGACCAGACCGGTGGTCGTGAAGGGGTCCATATAGGTCTTGCACAAGGGCAGGGAGTACGCGGAAGGCTCCGTCTTGTCCGCCATGAAGAACACGATGGGTTCGGAGCCGCGCTCCTTGAACTCCATCTCCGCGGCGCCCGGGCCTGCTCCCCGGACGTTGCCGGAGAAGGCGTCCGTCAGGAGGTCCTGACCGGCGGCATAGAGCTTCATCCTCTTGGCCTCCTTGGTCGCGTCCATGAACGCTTCCCAGCACAGGCCGTGGACGTCCCTGTTGTTCTCGCCGCGGGTGTGGGTGAGGATCAGGTTGATATCATCGCCGACGCGGGTGACGTAGAAATCGTCGATAGTGCCCGCCTTCAAGCCGTCAGCGAGCCTCTCCTCGCACTTCCTCATCATGAGCGGATGAGGTCTGGCGTGACCGCCGACTGAACCCACGTCTGCCTTTATAACTGAAACAGTAACCCTGTCTGACATGTACTTTCCCCTAACGTAATGACCCTGGAATAAAGCTTGGCGTATAAATAGGTTGATGGATTTCTCATCCATCAGTGAGTCGCGTTTGATGGGCCTTTCGTCAGATCATGAGCCCTGTTACGAGGAAATGGAGATCACGCTGACGGGGCAGACATCCACAGCCTTCTGCACGCATTCCTTGAGATCGTCGGGCACATTGCCGTTGTCGGGAGACCCCTCCTGGTATTTGCTGGCGATCTCCGAGGTCCCGTCAGGTCCTTCCACGAAGACCTCGGGGCATTCATCACTATAGCATAGGCCGCACTGGGTACAGCCCTCCTGATCTATGACCACCTTGAAGCTCATGGTAAATGATATTGTTCCTTCCAAACCATATTGTCTTCGGTCCTTCGCCCTTTCCTTTCGCTCCATCACTTTTATAGTGTCGGGTTCCATCCCGCCACGGTATCAATATGAGCGAGTCGATGCTACGTGGCTCCAGGACCCTTTCTCCCGCTGATGCGGAGAAGAACGTGATCATCAAAGGGTGGGCCCAGGAGATAAGGAACTTGGGCGGGATCTCCTTCCTGATAATCAGGGACCGTTACGGCCTCGTCCAGGTAACCGCCCCGAAGAAGAAGGTCTCCCCCGAGGTCATGAGCACACTGACCTCCCTCTCCAGGGAATCGGTGGTCAAAGTGACCGGTGTCGCCAAGGCGGCTAACCAGGTGAAGGGCGGTGTTGAGGTGATCCCAGAGTCCATCGAGGTCCTGAGCCCCGCCGCCTCGCCCCTTCCCATGGGAGTTGTGGACAAGGTGAACGTGGAGGCCGATACTCGCTATGACCACCGCTTCATGGACCTTCGTAAGCCGGAAGCCAGGGCGGTCTTCGAGATCAAGTCCGTGGCCCACAACCTCATCGACCAGTTCCTTGTTGACGAGGGGTTCGTGGAGGTCTTCACGCCCAAGATCGTAGCATCAGGGGCGGAGGGGGGATCGACCCTGTTCCAACTGAAGTACTTTGACCGGCCTGCATATCTGGCTCAATCCCCTCAGCTCTATAAGCAGATGCTCATGTCCACCGGTCTGGACCGGGTGTTCGAGATCGGGCCGGCATTCCGGGCCGAGCCTTCCGACACCGTTCGCCATGTGTCCGAGTTCATCTCCTTCGATGGTGAGATGGCGTTCATCGACTCCATGAAGGACGTCCTGGACATCATCGAAAGATGCACTCAGGCGGTCATCAAGGGCCTGGAGTCCAGGGTCGGACCGCAGCTGGAGACGCTAAATACGACGATCAGTGTGCCCAAGGCCCCCTACCCCGTCATTGAGTACAAGGACGCCGTGGACATGGTCCAGGGTGCTGGGATGAAGCTCGAGCTGGGGGATGATCTGGGCACGGAGGGTGAGAAGAGCCTCGGCGAGATCATGAAGGAGAAGGGGCACGACATGTACTGGATAGTGGAGTACCCCGAGGAGGCGAAGCCTTTCTACATCATGGAGAAGGACGGCACTCCGTACTCGTACTCCTTCGATCTGGACTACATGGGTCAGGAGATCTCCTCCGGCGGGCAGAGGGAGCATCGATACGACCGCCTGGTGGAGAGGATGAGGAAGAAGGGATTGGACCCGGAATCGTTCCGCTTCTACCTCGATGCCTTCCAGTACGGTATGCCTCCTCATGGCGGCTGGGGGCTGGGGGTGGAGAGGATGCTGCAGAAGATGCTGAACCTTTCCAATATCAGGGAGACGATACTCTTCCCGCGGGACCGGATCAGGTTGGTCCCCTAAGATCATCATCAAACCATTTCCCCGTCCTCTTCCTTCATTTATTCTTGTCAATACTAGCTGATGGTCCATCGACCGGGAAGCGTGCCACGCTCTGGTAAGGAGGCTGGAGCACGACAGGGCCCGGGAAAGGTACCTAGCTCATCGTCTCAGATTGGTTCCAGGGAACCGTAATGAAGATACCTGGTTCGATATTTGAGGAGCATGCCCGCCTGCATACGGTATTGGATAGGGCGACCCAAGAAGATGGCGCCCTGGGGAGTGCGGCGATGGAGGTCATGTAAGTGCTGCTTCCACACTTCGAGAAGGAACAGGGCTTCGCTCTCCCGCCGTTGGGGATGCTGCCCCTGATAGGAGGGTGGTTCGAGGAGGATGCCCAAGAGGTCATCTTCCTGACCGACAGGCTCGCCGAGGATCTGCCCCGAATACGGCGGGGCACGCTGAGATCGTGAACGACCTCGAGGTCCTTTCCCTGAGGGCGGCTGAAGCTGGCAAGATGGAATATGTGGCCTTCGCCCTGGATCTGAGGCATCACGCCAGAATGAAGGAGGATATCCTTTATCCCGCCTCACTTCTGGTGAGGGCTTACTTACGTTTAAGGCTAAAGCAAGAGGGTTCGACTAGTCCCTAGGATCCTCGCAAGGTTCCTCCACCTGGGGTGGATGGAAGCGCTTCCGTTCCTTCTTCTTACGCTCTAATTGGTTCACATAACGCTCTACTATGACATAGGCCCCAGCCCTGCGCTCGTCCCCATACTCCTTGCTCATGGACATGGAGATCACCTGACAGTCGTCCACGAACAGGATCCCGGTTAACGCATCGTTTATGGCCCGTACGAGCTTATCGATGTCCGGTTTCACGGTGGGGTTGATCCTCTTATGCTCCGGTACCGATGGAGGACGGGATAGGACGAACTCCACCTTCACTCCATAGGCGGATGTGCAGTCGCACGCCCACGTTTTTCCCTCCAGCGCCCGCTGGGCCTCAGTGGCGATTCGGTTCCTCCAGGCCAGGAGCCCTTTCTTGTTCTGATGTGTGGTCACCGTCCGGTCGAGGCTTTTAATATAGTATGCTCTGGTGCTCCCTTCAGGGGTAGGCTCCCCCAGTACAGTGAACGAGATGGATTCAACAAGACAGTCCGATAACCTCATGATCTCACCACTTTGCGCTCCCCCATCATCGTGGGCAAACAGGGCATCAGGGCCCAGCGGAGTCCGAAACGCTGACCTTTAAAGGGTCCAGATATGCATATAACTGTCCCTATTAAGGTTAAGCCCCCAAATTAACTCAGGGCTGGCAAAGGAATTATAAAAACCGAGGAGATATGGGCCACTGGTCATAGACCTCGAATGGGATGAGTGGACCGATCATGGCAGAGGGCGGGGGAGGGAAGTTCATCGAGCGTGTTCGGTCCATGAGCCATAGCCAACACATCTTGGCCATACTCTTGGTCGGTCTGGTCGTTTATGGCTCGTTCATCGTAGCCGACGGGTTGATCGTCAGGCAGTGGTTGGACTCGTCCTTCGGAACGACGCCGGACCTGGCGATCTACCAGGAACGGACCAGTCTCATACTCAACGGCGGTCTCATCTACCGTGATCTGGACATCGAAGCTCCCCCGCTCATCAACTATTTCCTCTTGCCCCCCCAGATCGTCGGGGGAGAGTGGTGGGCCTATGAGATATACTTCTCACTCTTTCCCATCCTTACCTCCATATGCATATACCTGGTCATGCGCCGGTGGGACGATCACCGTGCCTTCCTCGCCGCCCTTCTATTTGTCATCTGCCCGTTCGCGGTGCAGGATGCCACATGGGGTATCCAGGACGAGCCCATGGTGGCATTCTTCTACCTCCTTACGGCCATATTGCTCCTGGGAGGATATGCCCGATCCTCGGCCATAGCCGCTGCGGTGGGCTTCTGGACCAAGTTCCTGCCCATCATCATTTATCCCATAACCTTCCTGAGCCTGAAAGGAACGAGGGAAAGGCTGCTCAGCATAGGTCTGGTGGTCCTGGTCTCATGTCTCGTGTCCTTGCCCTTCCTGATACTGACACCTGAGGAGTTCCTAAGGTTCCCATCGTACTATCTTCTGGGAAGGAGCGGCCAGGGGAGCGCGGGGATGTCGATAATCAACCTCATCGGGGTGGGAGGATGGCACCTTCCGGGAGAGCTCGGCGCTGGCCTTACGGTGGCGGCCTTGCTTCTCTCCTATTATTTATTCAAGAAGTGGAAGCTGGACGTTTGGAGGGGGGCCATGCTGACCACGGTGATGTTCATCTCCATCTATCCCATGATCAGGCTGGGTTACTTCATACTCCCCTTCGCGTTTTTCTCGGTGTGGGTCGTTCAGTACAAGGACATTGCCCTCAGGCTGATACCGATGTACATAACCCTGCTATTTGGACAGGGCTTTGAGCGGGCCAGCCCCGGTTTCGATCAACCCTACTCCTGGCTGCTGGGGCTGATACTGGTGACCGCGGGGATATTGATAATGCTCGACATCACACGCCTGTGCCTCAAAAGGCCTTGCCTCCTGGATGAGACGAAGCGAGAGGGGCTCCCATCAGCCTAGAAGGTCTCATCATGTCCGAGGGGATCCGCTGACCCTCTTCTCGTCACCGGGAGTCCCTCCCACGAAGAGGAGAACATTGGACGTATTTCACGATGGTGGAGCACTTAGAGTTTCGTCATGAGGACGAGGCGTTCGTGAGTCGATGCTCTCTTGACAAAAAATTGAGAATCCATATATATCACGTGGAACATGGGCCGGTCGATGGACCAAACGGGTGATCCGCTCTTCTTCCTGGCCATGGTGGCCTTCATCTCCTTGTCCGGGGCCCTTATGCCAGGCCCGGTGTTCGCCACAGCGGTGGCCAAGGGGTACGAGGACAGGAACGCGGGCCTGAAGATCGCCGCGGGGCATGCGGTGATCGAGGTCCCCCTCATAATCGCCATCTTCCTAGGTTTCGAGGCTGTCCTCAAGGATGAGAACGTGTTCGCCCTGATCGGCATAGTGGGGGGCGTGTTCCTCCTCTACATGGGGATCAGCATGTTCCGCACCAAGCTGGATGGGGACAAGGTCCAGGGGTCGAGGCTCAGACCGTTCACCGCCGGCCTCGTGCTCACGGCCGTCAATCCCTACTTCCTGGTATGGTGGGCCACCGTGGGAGCGTCCTTGATCGGAGTGGCCGCAGGCTACGGCCTACTGATGCTGCCGATCTTCGCGGCGGTGCACCTATCGTGCGACCTGGGATGGCTGCAGTTCGTGTCCTTTTCGGTGAACCGGTCACGATCCTTCATCACCGGCAAGAGGTACAAGCTGCTCTTCGCAGCCTGTGGGGCCATACTGGTGACGTTCGCTCTCTACTTTATGCTCAGCTCCCTGAACCTGATGCTCTCGTGAAGGGCCTATCGTCAAGCTGTGGCCCCGTGGCCTCTCCTGAAAAGAACAACTGGCCGTGTGTCAATCCCCGCGCCCGATGTCCAGCATGCGCTGGAGCGGCCTCTTGGCACGCTCCATGAGGGCTGGGTCAAGAGTGACCTCCGGGGTCATGGTCTCTAGGGCCGCTATGATGTTGTCCAGGGTGATGAGCTTCATGGTCGGGCAGACCGCACCCGTCACCGTGTAGAACGTCCTGTCGGGGAACTCCTTCTTGAGCCGATGTACCATGTCCTGCTCGGTGCCGATGATGAACTCGGTCTTGGGAGAATCCCTGATGTAGTTCAGCATCCCCTCGGTAGAGCGTGCAGCTTCGGCCATGTCGATGACCTCGGGACGGCACTCGGGATGTACCAGGATAACCGCGCCGGGATGCTCCTCCTTGAGCTTGCTGAGCTTCTCCACGGTGATCGCATCATGGGTGGGACAGTAACCCGGCCAGGGTATGATGTCCTTCTCGGTGGACCTCTGCACGAAAGATGCGAGGTTCTCGTCGGGGATGAAGATTATGAGATCGGAATCCAGGGCGTTCACGACCTTTACCGCATTGGAGGAGGTGCAGCATACGTCGGACTCGGCCTTGCACTCCGCTGAGGTATTGACGTAGGCGACGACCTCTGCCCGGGGAAAGTCCCTCTTCAGCAGACGCAAAGCCTTGGGGTCGCACATAGCGGCCATGGGGCACCTGGCCTTCTCCTCGGGGTGTAGCACCACCTTAGTGGGGTTCAGGACCTTGGCGCTCTCGGCCATGAAGTCGACCCCACAGAAAACGATGACATCCGCAGTGGTCCTGGCCGCTTCCATGGCGAGGCCCAGCGAATCGCCTACAAAATCGGCGATATCCTGAATGTCGGGGATCTGATAGTTGTGCGCGAGGATGACGGCGTTGCGTTCCCTCTTCAGTTCCATTATTCGGTCCTGAGGCCGCATTAGACTCGTGATATTGGGTTTTGTATAAATAACTAAGCCCTTGAACGCGTTAGCTGGCCATGTATTCAATGGACTGAGAACGGTCCGGGCGACAGCGGCCTGCGTGTAGATCTTTTTACCAGAACGTAAGCTGATGTGGAGGTCTCTCTCAAGGAGCTGTGGTCAATAAAGGAGCGGTCGGATAAGGTTCCTGAATAATCGGAATGGAGCAGAACCAGGCTACGTGCAAGGTCAGACTTGGCGAGATTAACGAGATTGTACGCATAACGCGTCCTGCCTCTTCCTTCAAAGCCCTTATTATAGCGGAGAGGTAATACAATGTAAAGAGAGAGAGATCGGAATGACTACCTCAAGAGAGGAGCGGGCGGCAAAATACTTCCGCTGCAATGACCGGGAGAGAGCGGCCTTCGAGGCCGGCATCAAGCTGGCCGCAGTGTACCATCAGTTTATAGGGACGCCGGTGACCGCGGCGAGCGTTGAGAGCCTGGAGCGCGCGATAGAGGAAGGGATCAAGGTGCAGCCCTTCGTAGAATCGGTGGAAGTGCATATTCGTAGGGACCGTCTACGAATGAAGAGGAACGAATACGATTACCAATCACTGACCGGGGAGATGTTGGACGTCATAGTCAGGATACATATAGGTTCGGTGCGGGCCGTAGGGGAGATGCGATATCTTGAGGACATCCACTATCCTCTGATGTACATAACCTCCATAGAGGAGCCTGATCATTAGCGATGACGGTGGTCACTAGCTTGTCCAGGATCGGGGCCTGTGCCGTAATCCCAGCAATTATTCCGCTGGCCAAACGATTCGAAAACCATATTAAGAAAGGAGCCCCATATGGGCCGGCATCGTTCAGACCGGTTGGGGGAACTGGTCCTAGACTTATTCGGTGACACAATGAACACCACGATAAAGATCGGCATCACCGGTCTGCCTGGAGCAGGTAAGACCCATGCTTTACTAAAGGTGATAGAGATGTTGGAGGCCGAAGGTGTGAAGGTTGGGGGCATGGTCACCGAGCCCATCACCGAGAGCGGTAAAAGGACCGGCTTCGCCATCATCGATTGGTCCAGCAAGGAGAAGGGGGTGTTCGCGCACGTGGACATCCAGTCCAAGTTCATGGTCGGCAAGTTCGGCGTGGACCTGGAGGCCCTGGAACGTGTGGGCGTCAAGGCGCTGATAAAGGCCTGCGAGGACGCTGACGTCATCGTTATAGACGAGGTAGGAAGGATGGAGGTAGAGTCCCAGACCTTCATCGAAACGGTAAAGCATGCGTTGGACGTGGAAAAACCCCTTTTGTTGACCTTGCACAAGAAATCCCGCAATCCTCTTTTGCAGGACATAAGGCGTCGGGATGATGTCCGCATCCTCGAGGTGACGCCCATTAACAGGAACCTGCTCCCATACAAGATCATGAAGCTTATGAAAGGCGAACTTCTGTGAGCTCTCCTGAAGGCTCTGTCATCATCAGGGAAGGTTCTACTGAGCTATACGTTCCCGAGCTGCATTCCAACAAGGGGCCGGGGAAGCGCATCGGACGAGTGTTCTTCAATGACCAGATGTCGTTCAACCGTGACGTCTCGGTAATGCTCCTGGCATCCTCTCCCAAGGTAAGGACGGCCCTGGACGCTATGGCCGCCACCGGTGTGAGGGCCATCCGCATCGCTAACGAGGCCCGGCCGGATGTTCACATGGTCGCCAATGACAAGGACGCTGAGGCCTGCGCATACATCGAGGCGAACGCGGACCTGAACTCCACGGGCAACGTGGAGGCTTCCAACGAGGACCTCCGCTGCCTGTTGGCGAAACGTGTCTTTGATTACATCGACCTCGATCCCTTCGGCACGCCGGTACCGTTCGTGCCCGCGGTCCTTCAGGGACTGAAGAGGTCCGGGATGGCGGGCATAACGGCCACGGACACGGCTCCCCTGGCAGGTACCTATCCCAAGAAATGCGCCCGCCGCTACGGTGCTTTCTCCCAGCGAAGCCCCTTCGGGCATGAGACCGGACTGCGCATCCTCATCGGCCACATCGCCAGGGAGGCGGCCAAGGAGGACAAGGGCCTGGATACGGTCCTATCCTACTACGCGGACCACTACATGCGCACCTTCGTACGAATGAGGGAGGGCGGGGCCGAGGCCGATCGCACATTGGAGAGGCTGGGATTCATCGATTACGATCCAGGGACAGGCTGCCGGACCGTGTCCCCCGAGAGATCGTCTGCCCGCTCCATAGGACCCCTGTGGCTTGGCCCTCTTCACGACCACGAGACGCTGGACAGCATGAGGGCAGGCGAGGGGCTGCACAGGCGCTCGCGGTGCGAGAAATACCTCGAGCTTTGGAGGGGGGAGCTGGAGGTCCCCTTCTTCTACGACAACGACGAGCTGGCATCATTGTCCAGGACGTCGCCCCGGCCGTTGGGAGCGGTCCTTGAGGCCCTGGGGGCCTGCGGCAGGGTGTCACGCACGCATTTCTCGCCGACGGGCATCCGCACAGAGCTCTCCTACAGGGAGGTGCTCGATATTTATAAGACTATATAAGATATATGTGACGAAACAATTAAAATACTTCGTTCTACTGACGTAATCCCGCTGGTGGACCGATGCCAACGCTTGCTGTTATAGGTTCTCAATGGGGAGATGAGGGAAAGGGAAAGATCACTGACTACTTGGCCGAGGATGCCGACATGGTGGTCAGATACCAAGGCGGAGCCAATGCTGGCCACACCATCAAGGTGGGGGATGAGGTGTTCGCCCTTCATATCCTGCCCTCTGGGATCATACGCGAGGGCGTGACCTCGGTCATCGGTAACGGCGTGGTCATCGACTGCGAGGAGCTGCTCGTGGAGATGGAGGCCATCAGGAAGACGGGGCGGAGCGGCAGCGGTCTCATCATCTCCGATCGCGCCAACGTTGTCCTTCCCTACCACCGGCTGCTCGACGGTGCTGAGGAGAGGAGCCGGGGGTCGAAGGGAGTGGGTACCACCGGCCGGGGCATAGGGCCGTGCTATTCGGACAAGGTCGCACGGGCCGGAATACGGATGGGGGACCTCCAGGACGAGGCCTACCTCAGAGAGAGGCTGGACATGATCTTCCCCCTGAAGGAAAGGCTGGCCAACGCTTTGGGCACAAAGCTGGAGCAGGACCGGTTCGCCATCCTCCGCTCGCTGCTGGAGTATGGGAGGATCTTCGGCCCCTATGTGCGGGATACATCGGTTATTGTGAACTCCGCCATCGAGCAGGGGGCCAAGGTCCTTTTCGAGGGGGCCCAGGGCACGATGCTGGACATAGACCATGGCACCTATCCATACGTTACATCCTCAAGCTGCACCGCGGGGGGCATATGCTCCGGTGCGGGAGTGCCTCCCTCGGCCATCGGCGATGTGGTAGGGGTAACCAAGGCGTACACCACCAGGGTGGGGGCGGGTCCTTTCGTCACCGAGCTACATGACGAGATGGGAGCACGCCTCCAGAGCGTGGGGGGAGAGTTCGGAACTACCACCGGAAGGCCCCGCCGCTGCGGCTGGCTGGACCTTGTGGTCGTCCGGCATGCCTGCCGGCTGAGCGGAGTGACCTCGCTGGCCATGACCAAGGTGGACGTCCTCAATGACATCCCCGTGATAAAGGTCTGCGTGGCCTACGATATCGACGGGGAGATCGTGCAGGACTTTCCGGGATCGGTGACCAAGCTCGCCCGCGCCAAGCCGGTCTACGAAGAGGTGGACGGCTGGGCTGGCTGGGGAGGGGACACCGCGGCAATGTGCAGGAAGGGGTACTCGGCCCTGCCCCGCAACCTCCGCAAGTTCATGGACATCATCACCACCAACACGGGGACGCCTATCGGCATCATCTCACTGGGGAAGGGAAGGGACGAGACCATAGACCTGCGCAAAAGGCGCTGGTCGACCTGAGCCTTCACAGAACGGCGCGGTCGAACCCCTTGGCCCCGAAGGGCTTGGTGGCATCAATGGCCATCTTCGATGTCGTCCCCTCGGCCGAGGGATCGAGGGACGAACCTGCAGCGTTGTTGATCACCAGAAGGGAGCGGGATGCCTGGAACCGGGTCGCCTCGGCCCATTCCACCTGGCGGTCGTCGAATATGTCGATGTCCTCGTCCACTATGGTGACCTTCTTCATGGACGGGTGACCGGAGAACGCGGCTAGGGCGGCGTTGATGCCGTCACCCTCCTTGTTCTTGGTTATGGACACGACACCATTTAGCCAGCAGCATCCGCCCTCGGTGAGGCGGACGCCGTGGACACGCGGGACCACCTGGCTGACGGTACGGTAGATTATGGGCTCACGTGGCAGGCCCATCATCAGGTAATGCTCGTACCCGCCAGGAAGCAGGAGATGGAACAGAGGGTCCTTCCTCAGGTAGAGCCTGTCCACCTCGAACACCGGCGCCGGACGCACCGAATCGTACGTACCGGTGATGTCCATGAAAGGCCCCTCGTCGACCATACGAGATGTGATGCGCCCCTCGAACACGATCTCCGACTGCGCTGGCACCAGCAGGCCGTTGTTGAGCTTGGCGACATCAAGGGGCGAGCCCAGCGTACTCTCCTTCAGGGCGGAGGCGATGTGCATCTCATCGGTGCCGTAGTCGGTGGATGTGGCCGCCGCCAGCAGTATTGGCGGGCACAGGCCCATGCAGAATGCCACCGGGAGGTCCCTGCCCTTGGCCTGCGCTCCCTTCCACATCGTGTACAGGTGCCGGGGGACCAGCCTGAGGGCGAAGGAGCGCTTGTCCAGCAGGTACATGCGGTGGAAGGACACGTTGCGCTTGCCCTCGAACTCGGCGACGGCCACCGCCGAGGTGATGTAGCGGCCCTGGTCCCCAGGGAAGTACTTGGGTATGGGCAGCGAGGTCAGATCGAACTCCTGCCTGACATCGTCCATGAACGGGGCGTCCCCCACCTGCTTCGGCGGAGCGGGGTGGGCCATGGCCTCCAGCATCATGGGGATGAGCTGTTCTTTCTTGATCTGCATGGCCTCGGCGATCCTCTCCCGGGTGGACCACAGGTTACCGGCTGCACGCATGCCATGGAGCTTAGAGAACAGGACAGGGCGGGTCTGGTCTTCCATCAGTATCCTGGAGACCTCGAGGTCCAGGGAAACGTCCTCATCGACCTTGACCACGTCCCTCATCTTTGCTAGAAGATCACGCAGGGCCATGCCTGGTAATCGTGCATGACAATATAATAATGGATGGTAGTCTGAGGCGAGACCTCCAATCATTTATTTATCACTTCCCGGCCATCGGCCGGATGCAGCCAATTGTGTGATTTGAGACTATGAACATCGAGAGAGTAGAGATCAAAGGCCGCGGTTTCCAGGTACCGGGCATCCTCGTCTCACCTGCCTCACCCAAGGGTGCAGCGGTGATCGCCCACGGCTACGGCGGCTGCAAGGAGGAGCTGCTGGGCCTGGCCTGGAGGGTCGCCGAGCATGGCCTGGCGGCGTGCACCATCGACCTGCGGGGACATGGGGAACACCAGCTGACAATGGATGACGAGTTCCTCGCGGACATGGAGGCCACGATACGATACTGCCGCACGTTCGGGAAGGTGGTGGCCATTGGCCACTCCCTTGGAGGCCGCCTCGCCTTGCTGAGCGATGCCGACTATGCGATCGGTATCTCGCCTCCGCTTGATCCAGACTATTGCGCCAGGACCCGTGAGCTGCTGCACAAGGTCAGGAGCTACCGCGTCAAGCAGGAGCGCCCCAGCGCGGTGTTCGATTACCTCAAGAGCCTTCCGGCAACCGGCAGCGATCGATCTGGACGCACCCTGATCATCTATGGTTCGAGGGACGTGGCGGAGATCGTGGACTCCTGCAACGATCTCAGGGCCAAGGGGGGGAACGTACTCCGCATCGAGGAGGCCCGGCATGGGGACACGCATCAGTTGGAGAGCACCTTCTCTGCCATCGCGAACCAGCTGGCAAAGTGGTTCGAGGGCAGGGGGAATTACGCGACAGAACGCTCATAACGCACGGTGTCGATAGGGCACACATGTTCATCCCCTGTAGCGGGACCAAGACCCACGACGCGTTGCCCGGCGTGGTGAGGCGGCAGGCAGCGGTGGCCAAGGGCGTCCAGCTGATCGAGTTCAGAATGAGCAGGGGTGCGGTCATTCCCTGGCATGACCATGTCAACGAGCAGGTGGGCATGGTGGTCAGCGGAAGAATCGTTCTGACGATCGGCAAGGATGCCATGACCCTCGGCCCAGGTGACGGCTACGTGATTCCGTCGGGCGTGGAGCATACCGTCGAGGTGCTCGAGGACTCCGTGGCCCTGGACGTGTTCTCCCCGCCCCGCGATGACTACCGGGACCTTATCCAATGATCCGCGCCGCATGGGCGGGCCAGTGAGGGGGTCATCCCGTGAACGAGGCTCTCTGGACCAATCCTAGGTGCGAAAGGTAGAATAACGGGTTGTCCGATGGCCGAACAATGTCCGCCGATCTCCGAGAGGTCATCAGGAAGTATGCGCTCCAGAACGCCGCTCTTTACGGGGGCAAGGCCAATCCCAAGGCCGTTATGGGTAAGGTGCTGGCCGAGCTGCCAGCGTTGCGCTCCCGGGCCAAGGAGGTCGCGGCGACGGCGGACGAGGTGTGCCGAGAGATAGCCAGCCTTCCGGTCGATGAGGTGCGCAGCCTCGCCGAAGCTTCGGATCCTGACCTGTTCAAGAAGACCAAGACAGAGAGGAAGCACGAGCTTCCGGAGCTGCCGGGAGCGGTCGAGGGCAAGGTGGTCATGCGCGTGGCACCGGGGCCATCGGGGCCGCTACATCTTGGCCACACCCGGGTCTCCATCCTCAATGACGAGTACGTGAGGAGGTACAAGGGCAAGTACATCGACAGGATCGAGGACACCAACCCTGACAAGATCGATCCCGATGCCTACAAGATGATACCAGAGGACCTGAAGTGGCTGGGCGTGGAGGTCCACGAGACGGTGATCCAATCGGAGCGTTTCGAGCTCTACTATGACGTCGCCCGCCAGCTGATCGACAGGGGTAAGGCGTACATCTGTACCTGCGAGGCCGAAGCTTGGAGGGAGATGAAGGAGAAGGGTCAGGCGTGCCCCCATCGCGAACAGAGCCCCGAGGAGGGCCAAGAGCTCCTGGACAGGATGCTGTCGCACTCCTTTGGAGAGGAGGAGGCGGTACTGGTGGTGAAGACCGATCTCGCGCACCCCAATCCTGCCATCAGGGACTTCATCGGCCTCCGCATCGTGGACTCCGTACTCCACCCCCGCACCGGGGACCGTTACACCGTCTACCCCATGATGAACTTCTCCGTGGCCGTGGACGATCACTTCCTGGGGCTCACCCATGTCATCCGGGGCAAGGACCACCTTAACAACACCCTGCGCCAGGAGTACATCTTCGATTACTTCGGGTGGAAGAAGCCGTGGTACCACCACTACGGTCTGGTGCAGATACCTGACGCCATCCTGAAGACCTCCACCGTGCGCCAGGGCATACTGAGGGGGGAGTACGCCGGCTGGGACGACGTGCGGCTGGGAACGGTCCGGGCGATGGCCAAGAGGGGCATACAGGCCGAGGCTATCCGCCGATACTGGATCGATGTGGGCATGAAGGAGGTGGACATCGAGTTCGCCTGGGACAACCTCTTCGCCTTCAACAAGCAGATCATCGACCCGGTAGCCTCCAGGTACTTCTTCGTGTGGGACCCTCAGGTGCTGGAGATAACGGGAACGGACCGCATCGAGGCCCACTCGCCTATTCACCCCGACCACCCCGAGCGGGGGACCAGGGACCATGTCCTCCTCCCACCCATAAGGGTATACCTCACCGCGGAGGACCTGGCAGGGTTCAAGGAGAGGGGTACCGTGCGCCTCAAGGACCTGTGCAACCTCCGGTGGGAGGACGGTCGAGGGGTGTACACGGGCAACGACCACAACGTGCTCAGGGAGGGGGTAAAGATAGCCCACTGGGCACCCTGCGACGGGATGAAAGGGGAGGTCCACATGCCTGACGGTACGGTGAGATCGGGCATCATGGAGAGGATACCATGCGAGGAGACGGACAAGGTGGTGCAGTTCGAGAGGTTCGGGTTCTCGCGCATCGAGTCCCTCTCCCCCAGGGTGGTCGCCTACTTCACCCAGTGATGCGCACCTGGTTCATATGAGGCCTGTGGACTGCAGTGTGGACCACATCAGGCTCACGCTGAGGTAGGTCAGGAAGATGCCGCACACCACCTCGATCAGCTGGAAGGCCCTTGGAGTTACGAACCGGCGCCCTACGCTGACCACGTAGGCGAAGAGGAAGCACCACGCCACCGCTGCGGCCTCGAAGCCCAGCATGAAGACCACATAGTGCATCAGCTGAGGCTCAGGTGCCATCAGGGATATGGTGGTGGCCCCGATGCCAAGCCAGAAGGCGGCCTGGAAAGGGTTGCCTATCGATATTATGGCGCCGGTCAGGCAATCCCCTCTGCTCCCGCCCCCTCTCTCCTCGGGCAAACCGCCCTTTCTGGCCTCCTTGAAGGCGGACCACGCCAGGTAGAGCATGAAGCTGCCTCCCAGGATCCCTAGCCCGAGCTGCATGAGGACACCTTCGAACAGGAATGCCAGGCCGAACAGCGCGATGAACACCCACAGCGTATCGCCGATGATGGCGCCGATCTGGACCATCAGGGCGGGACGGAAACCTCCCTGCACACCTCTCCTAAGGGCTTCGGCCGTCAACGCCCCGGGAATGGCGCAGAAGATGATCTCCATTATGAACGCGGTGAGGAAGATCAGCTCCATCTCCATGGTGGGGCGAGAGGGATAGAGCACGATATAAAAACTAAGTAAGGATGAAGACCAGGTTGGCGAGACCTCCGAGCAGGAAGGCCAGTAAGATGGAGGTCACCGAGACCAGCGCCGCGTCCTTGATCCCGAACTCCTTCATAAGTGCTGCAAGGACACCTATGCACGGCATGTACGTGGCCATGACCAGGGCGAACACGAACAGCTGCTGTTCTGTGAGGACCGTGCCCAGGTCCGCCCCCACGCTCAGGGCGAAGATGACGAACAGTATCTGCAGTGCCATCTCCTTGCGCAGCACCCCGAAGATAAGGGCCACGATGATGACCGAAGGCAAGCCCAGGAGGCCTACGGTAAGCGGGGCTAGTGGCTCCACCAGGGAGTCCAGGACGTTGTAGAGCATCAGGAACTCCAGGACGAGGCTGCCTATCAGCAGGAGGGGGAAGGCAATGACGAAGAAATCCTTGATGCGAAGCCAGGTCTTCGACAGGATATTTCGAAGCGAGGGCATCGACAGGTCAGGGATCTCGATGACAAGGCTGGGCGGCTCCTGCTTGAGCACCAGGTGGAGGATCCGGCCCAGTAGGAGTATCAGGCCCAGCAGGATGAGGTAGATGGCCGCCGCGTACAGTATGCCGGCGTGCTGGCCCACCGTACCGATGATGATCACCGTCTGAGCTGAGCAAGGCACCGCCATAACGATTATCGTCGCCAGGATGAGCCTCTCCCTCTTTGACTCCAACGTGCGCGTGGCCAGGATCGCCGGCACGTTGCAGCCCGTGCCCACCACCATGGGTATGATGGCCCTACCGTGCAGGCCGAGCCTCAGCATCAGGCCATCGAGGAGCATGACCACGCGCGGCAGGTACCCTGAGTCCTCTAAAAGGCCCAGGATAAGGTAGAACACCAGGATGTAGGGGATGACGATGGCGATGATAGCCTGGATGGAGAGGTCTATGCCCTGGGCGATCGCCTGCCCCGGTGTGCCTCCGATCCACGATGCCAGCTGGCTGAAGAAGTCGCCCACGACAGCAGCGTAGACGTCGGCCATCAGGGTCTCCAGGAGGCCGCCGACCACCACCACGCACAGGAATATGCCCACGAGCACGGCCAGCAGGATGGGGATCCCGGTCCGTGGCCTGAGGGTCACCTCGGAGATGCGGTCCTTCAGCGTCATGTCCCTCTTCGGCAGCCAAGTGATGACCTCGCTGGCGATCTTGCCTGCCTCGCCGTAGCGGTCCCGGGCGATGTGCACCTCCACGTCCTCGAAGTGCTGCTCCCGGAACTCCTTCCGATACTGGTCGGCGAACTCCAGCACGCTGGGGCTGAACTGGCCGGTGAAGAAGTGGTTCCCTTCCAGGAGCTTGATGGAAGCGCCCCTGATGGGGTATCCGGAACCGGTGCTGACCGATCCCCCGGCTATGTCCTCAAGGAAGGCCTCTATATGGCTGTCGTAGCGGGTGACGTACGGCGACCTGTGGACCGTGTTCGATATAACAAGCTCCATGAGCCTGTCCACGCCCTCCCCGGTGGTCGCCACCGTGGGCACCACGGGCACCATCAAGGTCTTCTCTAGGCGGTCGATGTCGATGTTGTACCGCTTCCTCGCCTGGTCCATGAAGTTAAGGGCCACGATCACCCGGTAGCCAAGCTCGATGAGCTGGAGCAGCAGGACCAATCCCTGCTCCAGCCGGGTGGCGTCCAGTACGGCGATGACGTAGTCAGGGCTCTTTTCCGCCAGCAGCTTGGTGGTCACCAGCTCGTCCTCGGTCTCCCCCGCCAGGGAATAGATGCCGGGCAGGTCATAGACGGAGATCTTCTCGCCATGGAAGGTAACCGAGGCCTCCTCGAAGGTGACCGTGGTGCCGGGGTAGTTGGCGGATATTACCCCGATGCCCGTGATGCGGCTGAAGAGCTGGGACTTACCAACGTTGAGGTTGCCGGCCAATAGTATCTTCAACTTAGCACTTCCGAACCATCACCAGGGAGGCACAGTCGCGTGCCAAGGCCACCTTCAGCTCCTCGAGCTGTACGAGCAGGGGGCCTCCCATGGGCACCCTTTCCTCGAGGGCCACCGAGCGGCCGGGAACGAACCCCATGGAGATCAACCTCTTTATCTTCGTGGTCTCATCGCAGGTCAGATGGGTTATTATTCCCTTCTCCCCCTCCTCAAGGTCCGTGAGATGGATCGATAGATCGGGATCAGGGTCCAATGGACCATCCCCGGGAGGTATGGGGTCGCCATCGGGGCACACCTTTGGATAGTTCATGATCTGGTTGAGCTTCTCCACCGACTCGTCGGACACGGTGTGCTCCAACTTCATGGCCTCGTCATGGCTCTGGTCCCGCCTGAGGCCGATGACATCACAGAAGAACCTTTCCAGCAGGCGGTGCTTCCTCTTGATCCTCTCAGCGACCTTCTTCCCCTTGTGTGTCAGGGAGACACCTTTGTACCGCTCGTAGTTGAGATAACCATCGACGGCCAGCTTCTGGGTCATTTCCGTTACGCTCGCCGGGGACAGCTTCAGCTTGGCAGCTATGGCAGTGGTCTTGATTACATCGGACCCGGTCCTCTGACCAAGGTCCCATATGCAGGCTAGGTAGTCCTCGGCGTTCTCGCTTAGCATCTATCTAATCCCAATGTTGCTAAATATTAAAATATTTCGGCATACCTAAACAGTATCGTCTGAGATTACAAATCACGGAAGGGTACGATATCGCAGCAACCGCACTCATGACACATGGTGTGCAGGGTCAAGGAGGTGAGCCCATAGCTCTCCAGGATCCTCCGGTGCTCACGCGCCAGCCGCAGCAGTCGGTCCGGTGTAAGTTCCTCCAGGGTACCCAGCGCCTCGGTCATGGGCCTGCGGTTGAGATCATTCAGACGCAGCGGCCGGAGGGTGGCTATACACCCCCTGCGGGCCAGTTCCTCCACGCCCTGCAGGACGTTGGCGTCGGTCTCCCCCATCCCCACGATTATGTTGGAGGTAACTTTTCCTCGCCCGAAGACCTCCACGGCATATGTTATGGCCTCGAGGATGTGGTCCAGGTCCAGCTCCCCGCAGACCTTCTGGAAAATCTCGCGGTCGAAGGTCTCGATGTTCAGCTTGATCTCGTCCGCTCCCGCCTTTTTGAGCTGGTCGATCTGCTCCAACGTGTCGATGTAAGGTTCCACACCGATCGGTATATCGGGCAGGAGCTCCCGCACCCTCGATATCACATATGCCAGCTTGTCCACGGTGCTCTGGGGGTCCTTGACCACGGCCGCCGTGAAGGCCACCGCCCTCAGGTCCTCACGTTGTGAAAGGCCCCTTACCATGGCCACCACCTTGTCCGGGTCCAGTCCTTTCGTTAGCTTTCTTTCAAGGGCGGGGGAGGTGCAGAAGCGGCAGTGATAGATGCACTGGGTGTCAAGGTTGAAGAACGCCTGCTCCGGTGCATGGGCAATCGTCGGCTGTATGCTCACATCCTCGAGGAACATCTCCTCGCCTCTCATCAGGGAGTAGGTGGGTCCGTCCCCGACCAGCCGGAACTCGCTGGGCTCGGTGGTGATGGCCTTCTTCACCCGGAAGCGGCCGAAGGACAGTACCAATGATGTCGAACCTGCCCCTGGTCCAGCAGTGGAGCGGGATAGGGGGAAGGGGGAGCGGAACCGGGGCGGTACCTGTACGGGGCCTGAGGTGAGGAGTATCGCTTTCTTCCTGACGATCAGTTCCCGGTCCTCTTCCACTTCACGCCCTCCGCGGTGTCCTGCAGCTCCACGCCCTTCTCCTTTAGGCGTTCACGGATCTTATCCGCGAGGTCATACTGCTTCCTCTTCCGGAGCTCGTTGCGAACCTCAATGAGGATGTCGATCATATCGCCGGAGCGGTCCTCGGCCGACGCTTGCTCCGCGGGGAGAATAGCGAACACAGAGTCCATCTCCTTCAGTACACCCAGGATGCTCCGCGCTCCCTCAGAGCTCAACCGGCCGTCGGCCAGGAGCTTGTTGATCTCCCTGACGGCCTCGAACAGCTCAGAGATGGCGGCGCGGGTGTTGAAGTCCTGGTCCATGGCCTCGATGAACTTGCTCCGGAAGCTGTCCACCAGATCCTTGGCGTCATCGCTTCCGTGCGCCATCTTCTGAGCGGATACTAGCTCGTGGTAAACGTTGTGCAGACGCTTCAGGCTGGCCGAGGCCTCCTCCAGGGCGGCCTCCGAGTACACCTGAGGGCCGCGGTAGTGGGCCGACAGGACATAGAACCTCAGCTCCTCCTTGGAGTGCTTGGCCAGCACGTCCCTGACCGAGAAGAAGTTCTTCAGTGACTTGGACATCTTGGCATCCTGGACCTGGAGCATACCGTTGTGCACCCAGTAGTTCGCGAGCGGTCGGCCGTTGGCGGCCTCTGACTGCAGTATCTCGTTCTCGTGATGGGGGAACATCAGGTCGTTCCCGCCACCATGGATGTCGATGGTCTCGCCGAGGTACTCGGTACACATGGCAGAGCACTCGATGTGCCAGCCCGGGCGGCCCTTCCCCCATGGAGAGTCCCAGAATATCTCGCCCGGCTTGGCGGCCTTCCACAGGGCGAAATCGTAAGGGTTGCGCTTCAGCTCATTGACCTCGACCCGCGCGCCCGCCTGCATGTCCTCCAGCTTCTGCCCGGTGAGCCGTCCGTAATCCTTCACCTTGTCCACGGAGAAGTAGACGGACCCGTCCTCGCTCTTGTACGCGAAGCCGTGGTCCATGATCCTCTGTATCATGGTGATGATCTGAGGTATGTTCTCGGAAGCCTTGGGGTAGCCGTTGGCTCGCTTCACCCCCAGGGCGTCGACGTCCTGGAAGTACTTCTCGATGTACATCCTGGAGAGGGCCAATGGCTCCATCCCCATCTCGGCCGCCCGGTTGATGATCTTGTCATCCACATCCGTGAAGTTGGTTAGGTGGGTAACGTCATAGCCGCGGTAGCGGAGGTACCTGGTTATCATGTCGAACACTATAATGGAGCGCGCGTGCCCCATGTGGATATCGTCGTATACGGTGACCCCGCAGACGTACATCTTGACCTTCTTGTCCTCGATGGGCTTGAAATCCTCTTCCTGCTTGGTCAGTGTGTTGAATATCCTCAGGGACACGTCGATACCTCATTTGCTGATTGGGCCAGGATTGATTAGCTCTTCTTTATCCTTTCCTCCAGGGCCTCAACGCGCTGTTCCAAGCGCTCCAGGGAGGCGCATATGAGGTTCAGCCGGTCGAGGAGGGGATCGGGCAGGTTCTCCTGGGGAACCTCCACCTTCCTCTCGCCGTCCTTCTTGACCACCTTGCCAGGGATGCCTACGACGGTGCTGTTGGGAGGAACGTCCTTCACTACCACGGAGCCCGCACCGATCTTGGAGTTCTGCCCGATGGTGATGTCACCGAGGACGGTGGCGTCCGCCCCTATGACGACGTTGTCCTCGATGGTAGGGTGCCTCTTGCCCTTGGAGGTGGACACCCCTCCCAGGGTGACGCCCTGGAACATTGAGACGTTGTCGCCGATTATCGTCGTCTCGCCGATGACCACCCCCGTGGCGTGGTCGATGAAGAAACCTTTTCCTACCTGGCAGCCAGGATGGATGTCCGCACCTGTGAGCACTCTGCTCCAATAGTTGATGAGGCGGGCCAACTTGTACTGCCCCCTCATGTACAGGTTGTGGGATATGCGGTGGAGGAGTATGGCGTGAAGGCCTTGGCTGAACATCAGGGCCTCGGAGAACGATCTCGGAGCGGGGTCGCGCTCCAGGACCGTGTTGACGTCATCCTTCCAGCTCATGAACGATTGTGAAAGGTACCCTTCTAGATAATTTTTTCCAGTTGACAGAGTATGGGAGGAAGGGGGGCAGTTACCCTGGTGCTGTGACGATGGCGCTAAGAAAGAAAGACTGGAAGTGGTTTCAGATCGTCACGTTCGCCCTGCTTATGTAGTCATTGTACAGGAGCTGTGTGGGAGTGGTGTCCAGGGCGATCTCGAAGGGTATCACCAGGGTGGCCTGGGCCCCAGGCTGAAGGCCGTCCGTGATGCTGGGAGTGACCTTATAGGTGGGATTGTGCACCTGGCCGTCGGCCGTCGCCAGCTTGTAGTGGTATAACTCTGTGTCAAGGAGCTTGCCCATGAGGTTGGTAAGCTTCACGGTGACGTTCACGAACTTGTTACCCTCGTCAGGCTGGAACGTTATGTAGCCAGAGTCGGCATCGGAGATGCTCACGATCTCGACGTTGACGTAGACTGGCAGCGTGAGGTCGGAGAAGCCCGAGGGAAGGTCCACGGTGATGCTGTTCGTTCCATCGTCATAGGTCAGGGCCTTCGGCGTCACTCCTTCAGGAATCTCAAAGGCCGCATATATGTCCATCTTCTCGTTCTTGGAGAGCTCGGTAGAATCGAACGTATCGATAAGCATGCTGGTCTCGTAGTCGATGTCATCCGAGCAGGTCAGCTTCAGGTAGAAAGGGGATATCCACTTCGGTGTGAAGTCCCTATTGGTGAGGTTCGCATAGACCATGACCAGTATGTTCCCCTCATCCGCCTGGGCGTAGGGCTCGGTCGATAGGAATCCATTTGCGCTGTTCACGGTCATGGAAAATTGTGAGTTCGAATTGGTTATGCCGTCATCACCGGCCTTGCTACCCCCTCCCCCCAGGGCCAGAGCGATGGCGGCAATGACCACAACGGCCGCCACGGCGATCACCGCAATGATGGGCAGCATGTTCCTTCCGCCCTTAGCGGATTTGACTGGCGCATTTGGCGCCGGAGATGTCGGCAGTGGGCTCTGCTCGGGGACCTTCGTCGCCTGACCGCAGCTGGTGCAGAAGGCGGTGCCGGGCTCCACGGGCTGGCCGCATTTCGGACAGTTCATCCTTTTTCCTCCCTTGGGCGCGGTGAGCAGAATATACGACAATAAAGGTTGCCGATGGTCCCAGGGTCCCTGAGGATGGGGCCACCGGAGCTCGTAGCCGTTCTCAGCATCCCGACGGACATGGGGCGCGCACTGCTGTGGGCGGTGCACGAGGGTGCGGCAGATCGATGAATCCGCTACTCATGAGCAACGGCAACGAGGCTCATCTTTGCTACCGCCTGTGCCGGCCTAACATAATAAGTCGTTCCTTGGAGAAATGAAGGTGGGGCCGGGACCGAGATTTGAACTCGGGTGTACGGATATCTGCCAGAGGCTTCACAGCCCTGGAAGGCTGCAGTCCGCCACATGGCCGCTCTGTCATCCCGGCGTCGTGGGTGTTAATCGCGGACGGATATATATCCCTTCGCCTCTTCAGAGGTTCCAGCATCCTATAATATCACATCCGGACCACGCCTCCCGCATTGACGAGCCCTTCCTTTTTAATGCTCGAACCTCACCTGCCCTTCGGACCTCGTCATAAGGTATTTTTACGGCCATACCCTGCAAGGGTCATGCTTCCCGGGCACTGCAAGGATGTAGCGGTTAAGGATGTGGATTTCCCTCTGACCAAGGAGAGTATAGATTCGGCTATCGAGGGAAAGAAGGCATACACCCGCTGCGACCACTACGTGCTCAGGAACGGTGAGGACCTGGCGGTGGTCCGTGTGGTCAAAGAGGAGGGCAAGGAGCTGTTCCGCAGCATCGTGGAGCATGAGGTGGTTTCCCTGCCGGAGACCACGGTGTTCTTGCGGGACGATAGCGTGGACGTGATCAACGCGCCGTCGATGGCTCGGATAGCCCAGCGGCATCCAGGCATGACCGTGGTGGTCCAGGGGATGTTCAACCACATATCCTTCATCGGACCCACGGATGTGCTGGAGCTGATGGTCGTCGACGTCGTGCCCCCATCCCCGTCCAAGCTCTCGGTGCTCGTGGAGCGGGCGCTGGTCAGCGGCCTCATAGACATGCCTGTGGTCCCGTCGTACCACGAGATAGACCTCAATGACATGGTGCGGGAGGTCACCACAGAAGGTGTCCTGTTCCCCTGCCAGGCATCGGGCCTGGAGGCCACGGGCGATGCCTATTACCTTGATCAGATGCCGACCATCTCCGGGGACGTGACCATGATCGGCTGCGACCTTTCTGCCCGGATCTACCGCACTCTTTACAAACAGGATGTGCCGCGGATAGAGATGTGCCCCCAAGAGCTGGCGCAGCATGATGGAAGGAAGTGCCTGGTGAAGTGCTGCAAGGTACGCGACGGATTCCAGATCAAGGACGGAATGGCCATCGTCCCCTGGGGTGCCACGGTCCTGGAGGTGGCCGATGCCATCAACGCCCTCTTTTCCCCGCCCTAGGAGCCAGCTCCCTGGCCCGACTCATCGCGCGGAACGCGTCCTCACCGCGGTCCAGCTTGAACAGCACCTCCGCGGCCACGTACCATGCCTCGGCATCCTCGGGTTCGACCACGAGGTGGTCCTCGATGACCTTCAACGCTGCCTTGACCCTCCCCCTGGCTAGATGCTCCCTCGCCCGCTCATGGGCCTTCTTGGACCGCTCGATGTGGTCGGTCATGGCCTCCCTCGCTTCCTTTATGACCTCGTCCAGGGCATACTTGCTCAGCCAGGGGTAGCGGGCCTGCAGGGTCTGCTTGAAGCGCTCCACCTCCTCGGGAACGGTCTCGCTGGTCCCGTCCTTGAACATCTTACGCGGGACCTTGAGCTCCAACCGCCCATGGTACATCTTGATGAAGTTGGGGTTATCCTGCTGCCGGGCAGCGAGCTTCATACCTGACGCATTATCAGGGCATAGTTAATCCTTTGTACACGAGTGCACCACGCGTTCTTATCCTCATATCGTCAGGAGCTATGCTGCCCCCAAGACCGAAAGTTGTAAGGGGCGGTGATGCCCTGCGAGGATCACATGAGATCAGCCGGAACCCTGCTGACGCTGGCAGCCCTGACGGTCATGACCATTTTTGCCGTGGGGGCCCCGGTCGCCGCCTGGTCTGGGGATGCCATTTCTAACACCGAGGTGGTTCACCCCAACTTCATGGAGCGCCTCAGGGTCGAGGTCCATAACAACGGGACGGCACCGATGGAAGTGACGTCCATCACCTACAGCATCAGGTGGTCAGGTTCCACGGTCCTGTACGATGTCTTCTCCGGCTCTGCCACGGTGGAGGCCGGGGGATCAAAAGAGTTCGTGAGCCCGGCAGTGAGGATGCCTGATGAGATGACAGGGGACTACAGGTATACCATCGCGGTCAAGGCCATAGGAGGGGACGGTCAGGTCCAGGAGCGCAAGTCCGCCGGTACAATCGCTATGCAGCCCTTCTCCTTATCGTTCCTGGGCATGCCCGAGGCGGTGTTCGTCCCCGCTGCCCTTAGCATCTTTGCGGTGCTATCAACGCTCATATTCTTCAAGTTCGAGAGGACGGAAAGCTGGCCGTTCCTGAGGGCCGAGCCCCGCATGAAGTTTCATCGCTCCCGCCGGACGAAACCGTAGATGGTGTAGGTGGAGAAGAAAACCAGGAGCAGCAGGCTGATGCCCACTGTGATATTGGACCTCAGGACCAGTCCCACGGATACCATGAACAGGGAAGCCAAGGCAAGAAGGAGGTTTATCCTCATCTCATGCTTACGCAACAATTGGAACCGGGTGGGGGGCCTCTCATCCATGGTCCGGAATCGCCATCAGCATTGAATAACTATCTTATGGCACTCCTTGCAGCGGTCCCCTTCCATGAAACAGAAACCAAGGGAGTTTGGCTTAGCGATGCTCTCCAGACCGAGGCTCTTGGAGCTTACCTCGGTCATCCACTTGACCCCGCCGATGAAGCTCTCGGCGCGCACGAACCCGTGCTCCATCTCCTTCCCGCAGTTGGGACAGTTCATGAACGAACACCGCGTTCATATGATATCCTCTTAGTTTATACATATTCCTATTTCTATATTTGTTTTCAAATGTGATAAGAATAGAACCCATCGGTCGGAAGATGATTCAAATAACGTTATAAGAGGGCAGACGTTCTGATAAGCATGGACCACGTGGCGGTCAGTCCCTACAACCCCGTCCTCAGGGACGCCCGGGTAATAGTGTACGATTCAACCTTGCGCGACGGTGAGCAGACCCCTGGAGTGGCTTTCACCCCTGAGCAGAAGCTGACCATAGCCAGGATGTTGGACGAGGCCCGAGTCCATCAGATAGAGGCGGGTTTCCCCGCGATTTCGGAGAGCGAGGTTCGCACAATAAAGGAGATATCCTCCGCGGGCCTGGACGCGGACATCCTGGGCCTGTCCAGGGTCACCAAGGGGGACGTCGATGCCGCGGTGGACGCAGGCGTGGACCTTATCCTGCTCTTCGTGGGAACCTCGGAGATACACCTCAAGTACAAGTTGAAGAAGAGCCGGGAGGAGGTCCTGGCCATGACCGCCGAGGCCCTTGATCACTGCAAGGCGCGGGGTGTACCCGCTTCGGTGAGCGCCGAGGACACCACCCGCACCGACCCCGAGTTCCTCATGAGGTTCTACCGCGAGGCGGAGGCCAACGGGGCGGTGAGGGTGGGGGTGACCGATACACTGGGGTGCGCCACGCCCGAGGCCATCACTGAACTTGTGAGCAGGGCGGTCAAGGAGGTCAAGGTGCCGGTGGCGCTGCACCTCCACAATGACTTCGGCCTTTCCACGGCCAACGCCATCGCCGGCGTGAAGGCGGGAGCGTCCGCGGTCACCACCACCGTGAACGGCATCGGGGAGAGGGCGGGCAACGTGCCCTTGGAGCAGTTCGTCGTGGCCCTTAAGTACCTCTACAGCCTGGACATCGGCATCGATTGCACCAAGATGAAGGCGCTGTCGGACACCATATGCAAGTTCTCAGGACTGCACAAGCCCCGTAACCAGCCATTGGTGGGGACGAATGTCTTCGCCCATGAGTCCGGTATCCATGTAGCGGCGATCCTCAACTGTCCCATGACCTACGAGTCCATCCCCCCGGAGGCGGTCGGCAACGAGCGCCACATCATAATGGGCAAGAAGACCGGGGTCAACTACGTGAAGAGGAGGCTGGAGGAGATGCGGGTGGAGGCCAGCGATCAGCAGGCGGCGGAGATATGCCGACGCGTAAAGGAGCTGGGGGAGAAGGTGGGTAGGGTCAGCAACCAGGAGTTCAACCGCATCGTGGACGAGGTCATTGCTAGAGGCTGACCCTAAGACCGGCGTCGTCCCTCTTCCACCTGCCGAACTCGGTCATGCGCTCGACCTGCTCCCCGGTGAACACCGGACCGTCGGCGCACACCCGGAGGCCGTCGATGACGCATGAGCCGCACAGCCCGGCCCCGCACTTCATGAGCCTCTCCAGGGACAGCTGGCAGGGTACGGAGTTATCCTTGCAGGCCTTCAGAAGGTATCGGTTCATGATCTCGGGCCCGCAGCCCAGGACCACATCGTACCTCTTCACCTTCATCATCTGGTCGGCCAGGGCGACCACGGTGCCCTTGAGGCCGTAGCTGCCATCATCCGTGGTGGTTCGGACGTCGTCCGACGCCCGGCGGGCCCTCTCCTCGAATATTATCTCTCCTGCGTTTCGGGCACCTATGGCCACGTCCACCCTGGTGCGGTCGGCGATGCCCTCGGCCGCTGTCATGATGGGCGCCATTCCCACGCCCCCTCCCACACACAGCACCCGGCCCGGGGGGAGGTGCCACCCGTTGCCGTACGGTCCGCGGACGCCCAGCACATCTCCCTCCTTCAGCGAGGAAAGGGCCCTCGTGGCCTCGCCCACCTCCTTCACTGTGATGCCTGCCAGAGCGCCGATGAAGGAGACGGACATTGGGATCTCGTCCACGCCTGGTATCCACACCATCACGAACTGCCCCGGCCTGACCTTCGCATCCATGGGGAACCTCAGGGTGGTGATGCCCTTCCCCTCCTCCACGCGCTGCTCGATCTTCACCGCCTTACTGAACATGGGCCACCCCCACGATGTCCGAGGGAGAGGAGAAACCATTCTCCTCGAGATATCTTATCAGGCCTCCGCACGCGGCCTGGAACACGCCCAGGCCCTTGCGTCCGACCCCGCTGCCTATCTGCACTGCCCTAGCGCCCGCCATAAGGTACTCGAGGACATCCCTAGACGTCTCCGCTCCGCCCACCCCGATGATGGGTATGTCCACCGCCTCGTACAGCTCGTAGACGCAGCGGAGGCCAACGGCCTTGATCGCGGGTCCTGACAAACCTCCGGTGCGGTTGAAGAGAACCGGCCGCCTGGCCTCTACGGAGATGGCCATGGCCTTCACTGTGTTGACCGCCACTATGGCATCGCCACCTGCACCCTCGACCGCCCTGGCGACATCGAGGAGACGGTGTGTGTTAGGTGTCAGCTTCGCCCACAAAGGGATATCGATGGCCGCCTTCACATGCATCACTATGTTAGCGACAGCCTCCGGGTCCACGCCCACCTCCATCCCGTAGCCCTTGGCATGAGGGCAGCTCAGGTTCAGCTCTATGGCCGATGCGCCGTACTCCTGCATCCTGACCGCCAGGGTCACGAAGTCTTCGGGGATGGCGGCGAAGAGGCTGGCGATGATAGGTATGCCTCCCTTGAGAGCTACGGACATCTCCTCGCCGAAGGCTTCTATGCCCGGGCCCGGGAGGCCCATGGCGTTGATGTAACCGTCATCCAGCTCGACGAGCGTGGGGTTGGGGTAGCCCTTGCGAGGCTCCAGGCCGATGGACTTGGTGACCGCGGCCCCCGCCCCGGCCTCTGCCACCCTCAGAAGGGAATCGCCGGTCTCCCCCATGACTCCGGATGCCAGCATGGTGGGGTTGCGAAGCCTGGTCCCACAGAGATCGGTCTCCAGCGAGGTCGTCATATCGGCCCGCTCATGCCGTTCGGGGGTGATAAGCCTTAGGCCGCCTATGGGCCCTTGGGCGCGGACATCTCGATATGTATCGGGGAGTCCTCGTCGGTCTCGCACGAGTGGTCGTGCTCCTCCTTGACGCCTGCGGGCAGTGGCGGCTCCCTCCCCTGCTTCCTCAGGTAATCGTGGATAGCCTCGTGAAGTCCGTCGGCGGCGAGGTTGGAGCAGTGCATCTTCTGTGGCGGCAGCCCCCCCAGGTTCTCGGCGACGTCGTTCCTGGTAATCCTAAGGCCCTCCTGAATGGTCTTGCCCTTCGCCAGGTCCGTTACCATGCTGATGATAGCAGTAGCCGCTCCGCACCCGAATGAGTAGATCCTTTCCATGGATGCACGACATATGTTCGACGTGCGTAAAACGGGTAGAATCAACAACAATGGTTAATATTTCGACCAATTCGAAGTTGGTCAGGTAGCATAGCATTCTAATAAACGGGCCATTATCAAAGCGGACACCATAGCCTGAAATAGAGGTTATCTGAATTGTCGGTCGTTACCATGGCCTTTGAAAAGCTTCGAGAGGATTTTCCGTTGTATTCTTCTGAGGACAAGGACATTGTCTATCTCGACAATGCCTGTCAGACGTTACGACCCCGGCAGGTCATGGAGGCCATGAACGAATACTATAACGAGTTTCCGGCCTGCGGAGGGCGTTCCGTTCACCATCTTGCCACCAAGGTCACGATGAAGGTGGAGGAGGCCAGGGAGCGTGTCGCCGAGTTCATCGGCTGCTCTGATCCTTCCTGCATAGTGTTCACCAAGAACTGCACCGAGGCGCTGAACCTGGTAGCGAAGGGTTATCCCTTCCGCAGGGGGGACGCGGTGCTCACAACCGACATGGAGCATAACAGCAACCACGTCCCATGGCTGCAGCAGCGCGATTCCATTGGCCTTGAGGTCCGAACGGTCCCTACTCCGCCCTCGGGCCTCTTTGATCTCGAGAGATGTAAAGAGGAGATCCAGAAGAACGTGACCATGGTGGCCATGGTTCACACTAACAACGTAACCGGTGTCAGCATACCGGCCAAGGAGATAGTGAAAGAGGCCCACGACCGCAAAGCCCTGGTGATGCTGGATGGGGCACAGTCCGCAGCTCACCGCCCAATCGATGTCGAGGACTTGGACGTGGACTTCTTCGCATTCTCCGCCCATAAGATGCTGGGGCCATCAGGCGTAGGCGTGCTCTACGGGAAGGGGGCTTTGCTGGAACGTCTTCGGCCGCTGATCGGAGGAGGAGGCTCGGTCGGTCTCACTGACTACGAGAAGGTAACCTTCCTTCCCCCACCAGAAAAGTTCGAGGCGGGGCTCATGAACTACTCCGGGGTCATCGGCACGGGAGCGGCGGTGAAATACCTGAGCGAGCTGGGCATGGAGGCGGTATGCGAGCACGAGTCGGAGCTCAACAAGACCGCTACCGAGGGCCTGCAGGATCTTGCTTCCGTCTCGATATTGGCGCCTCAGGATGCCCGGCATCGCGATGGGATACTGTCCTTCAACATCAGGGGAATGACCTCGCACGATGTCGCCATGATCGCTGACGAGGTCGCCAAGGTGGAGATCAGGTCAGGCATGCACTGCGTGCACCCCTTCTTCCTCTCGAGGGGGATAGATGGATGCGCTCGCGCCTCCTTCTATATTTACAACACGAAAGAGGATTGCCGGAAGTTTGTTGATACCATCAGGTTCATTGCCGATACCTTCTCCAGGTGAACCTCGCGCTCTTCAGGCGTTCCGATGGACCGTATGGTGAGGACATCGCCTCCGTGGACGATGAGATGATCTACGCGAACCCCGTCGCTGATAAGCACCAGGGGCGAAGAAATGTCGACGGCCCGAGCCGTCGTCCCTTCGCCGATCCATATCGAACCATTGAACACCCTGAGGGGCTCACCGCCTGCAGGCAGAAGGTCCTTGGCCTCGAAGGTCAACGTACCTTCATATACGTCCTTGCTTAGTGCCTCAATGGAACTGGCAAGCGACTCTGCCCCCTCCATCTCAGAAGCGTTACGGCTGCGGTCATCCATCGCTCCGAAGGAGTACAGGACTGCGGCGGTCACCATCAACCCTGCGATCACCAGCCATACCCTGGACATTATCAGCTCCATCATGGGCTCGCCTCCACCACGACGCACAGCCTGCCATCGACCCGAGCGCACTCCAGCATCAGCGATATCGTCCCAGCTTCGAGCATCAATGGTGAACCGCTCATGGTGACGGTCCTCACAGGCGGGTCATCGATGACGATCACGCTAAAGACCGAATCCTCTTCCAGGCAGCGGATGCTGTAAGCGGACGTGTTGTCGATACCGCCACCTACCTCCACGGCCAAGCCGTATCTTGATGATACCACGGGCAGCTCCATGGTGATCGAGCGCCTGTTGCCCTCTCCCGCCGACAGCACCTCCTCTGACAACCGGGCCAGCCTGTTGGCCTCCGACACAATCTCCGACCGTGCTATGGAGCGCTCATATCCCTCCAGACTGCCCATGACCGCCGGGGCGGTAAGGGAGATGAGAAGGGACATTATCAGCAGCTTCAACGGCAGGCCTTCCAGGGCCCGGCGGTCTACTGACAGCATGGGCTCACTCCGAGATCACCGGGATGGTCAGGGAGCCATCTGTTCCCATGCCGCTCTTGGTGGCGCTGACCGTTAGATATCCCACGGACTTACCTGTCTGGGAGGCGCTCAGGCCTGTGAACGTGACCTTACCCGTGATGTCCGTGGTGCCATGGACCTGCTTTCCATCACTGGTCCTTATATTGCACCCGTCCACCAGGACAGTGGCCCCCTGTACGGCCTCTCCGTTCTTGTCCAGAACAGTGATGGTCAACGTTATGCCGCTCCTCGCGTGAATGCCGTCACGGTCGCCATCGGTGAGCACCAGCTCGCTGGGGCTCGAGTACACGGCCCCTATCCCGTTGGGAGCGCTGATGCCTCCCATCCATCCCAGTAATATTGCGGTGCCTAGCCCGGCCACGACCACCATTATCATGAGCTGCAATGGCAGCCCCTCGATCCCTGCGTCCTTGTCCTTGCGGATGTTCTTGCTGAACGATCTCATGTTTCTCCCGGTGCTCTCAAGCTACGGGAGGGTATCTCACCTATGGCACTACACTAAGTCTTCGAAGAGGCTACCGGAAAAGGACCTCATCCACGGTGGTGTAGATGGGGCCTGATCGTGTCAGAACGCTCTTCTTGAGGCGGATGCGGTCCACATGGGCCTTGCCCAAGGAGGTATGGACGTTCTCATCCAAGATCGTGCGGACCGCCGGTACCGACTTCTCAACTCGTGCCCGGGCCACCGTCAGGTGAGGTGTGAAGCCCCGCCTCTCCGGCTCGAAACCCAGGGGGGAGAGGAGGTCTTCCAATCGGCGGGCTATGACCGCCAACGGTTGCGCGTTCTCCAGCCCCACCCATATTACCCTCGGCCGGTCCTTGCGAGGGAACGCTCCCATTCCTTTAAGCGCGAGGTCGAAAGGGACCACTCCTTCGATCGCCTTACTCATACCCTCGGATATCCCCTTGACCTTGGACTCCTCGGTGTCGCCTAGGAACTTCAAGGTGACATGCATGAGGGAGGGATCCACGGTCTTCAGTGTAGGGTCGGCAAGGTGGATCTTCCTCAGAATGTCCTCCAGCCTCCCCTCCCATGGAATATCGACGGAGATGAACGCCCGGAACGTCATGCCAGGGGTTCAACTGGTGTCAATCACAAAAAAATGTCGTCAGTTCATTCGTAGCTGAGCAGGGGATATCTATCTCGATCCCGGTCGTGCGGGCACGAAAGACGCGTGAGCGTCATGTCTCATCAGGAGCCGGCCTCAGTTCCGTTCCTACAGAGCTGTCACACAACTGTAAAAGGACAGGGCTTCTCGGCAAGAGGCGGGGGATCGTGCATGCCTGGATGGCCGTGGATGTTAAAACGCAGCGTGTGGGAACCGCTCCCCTTGTGGGTTCAGGCGTTGTAGCCGCTTATCCTCCATCGCAGATACAGGAAGGCCACGACGACCAGGGCAACAGAGATTACCAGCCCGTAAACCGAGGTGGCTGCCCCGAGCTCGCCGCTGAAGAACTCCCCCATGGATGCGAAGAGGTTGAAGGAGGCGTGCATGAGGACTGCTATGAGGTAGTATGGCCACCAGTGAACACCATACGATTTCGCACGGGCCACACCGTATCCGGAGACCGAGGTGGATGCAGCATGCATCAGCGAGGAGGAGATGCTGCGCACGAACGCCAGGACCAGGAAGGCCACCACCCCCTCCTCGAAGAGCGCTGTTCCCTCGTAGAGGAAGTTCTCCGTGGCGGCGAAGCCCAGGCCGCAGGCGGCACCGAAAATCAGGCCGTTGCGCGGCCTCCATATGTAGCGGGAGAAGTTACGCACCACCATGACCTTGGCGAACTCCTCTATGAAGGGTGCCACGACGATGATGGCCAGGAAGGTCAATATGGTGGGCTCGCGGACAAATAGCTGGTACTCCCGGACCACCGTGGAGTACAGGAGCTCGGCGGCGATAAGCTCCAGGATGGTGGCGATGATGACCGCGATGACCGCACCACCGATGAACGTCATGATGAGGTCGTCCCATCGTTCTTTCTTGCCTCGCTCACCCCATCGCAGCCAGAACAGGACGGCAAGGGGCGGGACGAAGGCTGCGATCAGGAGGAGGAGGGTCCCTGTCACCTGGTCAGCGTTCATCAGGTCCGGGTAGCACGAGGCCGGGTATTAAGGATGGTGTTTCCAAGGATGGATGAAAATTTGGAAGAGGGAGCAGAGCTCCGTTGGCATCTTATCGTACGGTCTTACTCGTCGATGGTGATGGCGTTGTTGGGGCACTCGTCGACGCAGGCCCCGCAATCTACGCAATCAGTCTCGTTGATCACTGCTACATCGGTGACCTTGATGGCCGACTGGGGGCAGACATCCTCGCAAGCTCCGCATCCAACGCACTCGTCAGCGTTAATCTTCGCAACCAAATCTAGCACCTCGGTTTAATTTGGATGCACAATCTAATATTTCTATAAAAAGACTTCCACTGAAGGGTGAGGGAGGGAGGAGACCCTAGACATGAACTTGCTCTTCCCATGATAGGATGCGACCTCAAACTGGATGGCGTATGGTGTTTTTTTCTTTCAAATACTTTTCTCACACCCAGTCGTCCATGTTGTGAACGCTCGATCGACGGGCCAATGCCGCATCGCCTGATGGCCTCGATCATATTCCAGCGCCATCATTGAAATATCACATTCCATTACCCTGGAACATGGAGTATGTCTCCGGAAAGGTCCTCACCGAGGAAGGCTTCCGGGATGGTCACGTGGGCTTCGAGGACGGAAGGATCGTCGAGGTAGGCAGAGGTAAGGCCAAGGTCAGCGTGGCTGAGGGGCTTGTCCTGCCCACCTTTGTCAACGCCCATACCCACATCGCCGACTACGTTGTCCCTGTGGACCTATCCCTTACCTTGGCGGAGATGGTCGCGCCCCCCCATGGCCTTAAGTACCGCATCCTATCGCAAACGCCTGAGAAGCGGCAGCGGGAGGCCATCGCCGAGATGTCGGAGGCCATGCTCCGAAAGGGCACCTCCGTGTTCTCTGATTTCCGAGAGGGGGGTGTCAAAGGGGCCAGATTGATGTCCTCGGCCCGGGGAGCGCGGCCGTACGTCCTCGGAAAGCCGAGAACGCCGCGCTTCGACCGCGAGGAGATATCCGCCCTTCTGGAACTCACCGAGGGCATCGGGCCTTCAGCAATATCCGACTGGGACTATGAGGAGCTGAGAGAGCTGACCAGCTTCGTGAGGTCCCGCGGGAAGATAGTGGCCCTTCACTGCTCAGAAAGGGTCAGGGAGGACCTGGACAAGGTCCTGGACCTGCACCCCTCGTACCTGGTCCACATGACCCAGGCCACCGACGGGGACCTTGAAAGGTGCGCACAGCTGGACGTTCCCATCGTGGTCTGCGCCAGGTCCAACATGTTCTTCGGGATGGTGCCGCCTCTGGCTAGGATGGTACATCACGGCGTTACAGTGGCCATAGGCACCGATAATGCCATGATCTCGATGCCAGATATGTTCGTGGAAACGGAATTCGTGGGAAGACTGCTCCGACAGCAAGGAATCTCCGGCCTTGACTGCGTTCTCAGTATGGCTGTGGCTAATGGGCGAAAAATTATAAATCAACTTCCGCTAATGGAGATAATACCAGACACGCCATTGGATCTCATGGTGGTCCGATCTAAGCAAGGAGACCCGCTGACCGACCTGGTACTGCGCACCGCAGGGGAGGAGCCCCTTCTCGTGTGCGTTGGTGAGAATAAAAGGAGAGGAACTAGATGAACGATTTCAAGAGGATACTGATACCGACCGATGGAAGCGAGAACACCAAGGCCGCGATCACTCAGGGATTGGAACTGGCCCGTGTAATGGGAAGCGAGGTGACCGCGCTCTACGTTGTTGATCAGGCGTCGTTCGTCAACTTCCCCATGGATGCCACCGTCGTCAGCATCTACTCCCTTCTGGAAAAGGAGGGAAAGGACGCCGTCGATTACGTGGTCAACGAGGGTCAGAAGCTTGGTGTCAACGTCACGCCCAAGGTCGTCGAGGGCTCCCCCGCGAAGAAGATCGTGGACGAGGCCGAGAACTATGACCTCGTGGTGATGGGCACCCTGGGTCGGACAGGCATCTCCAAGCTCCTCCTTGGCAGCGTGGCGGAAAGGGTGGTCAGGTTCGCTCCATGCCCCGTTCTGGTCGTCCGCGCCGAGACTCCCGAGGAGGAGTAGGCATGACCACAGTGGACGAGGTGATGACCCACAACCCCATAACAGCTGAGATACCCGGTTCGAGGAACGACGTTCTCAAGCTGATGGTGCGGCATAACCTCACCGGTCTCCCCATAATCAAGAAGGTCGACGGCAGCCTGGCCGGGATGGTCACACGCAACGATATCTTCCAGCATCCAGAGGAGGACCAGCTGGCGATGGTGATGAACCGTGAGCCTCTGGTGCTATCCCCTCAGGACACTGTGGAGACGGCTGCTGCCCTCATGACCACCAAGAGGGTCACCCACTTCCCCGTGGTCGAAGGCGGGAAATTAGTCGGGATACTGACGCCCACGGACCTGCTAAACGAGGTGGAGAAGAAGGCCTCCAACATCCCTGTGGAGGAACTGGCCCTAGATCCCTGTGTGCCCATCTACCAGGAAACGCCCCTGCGGGCGGCTCTGGTCACCTTCAAGGCCAGCAGGGTCAACGCCCTCCCTGTGCTGGACGCCAACGGCCGCCTTGCCGGCATAATCACGGACAGGGATGTGTTCAACAAGAGCCTGATCAACGGTTCGGTGGCCCTCACCGCCCTGGGGATGGGGGATGACGAGGACTCGTGGTCCTGGGACGGTCTCCGCAACATCATGAAGCTGTGGTTCGAGGTTTCCAAGATCGAGATGCCCGCCGTTCCTGTAAGGGATATCATGGTGCGTTCCCCCACAACGGTTTTTAAGAAGACCAACGTTTCCGAGGCTGCGCGGACGATGCGCCGCAATGATTTCGGTCAGCTGCCCGTGGTCGATTCCAAGGAGAACCTGGTGGCCATGCTCTACGATATCAACGCGGTATCGATACTGGCACAGTGAGCTTTGGGCTCAATATAAGAGGAATTACAATGGATGCATCAGACGTTCTCTCGCTCTGTAAGCGCAGGGGTTTCCTTTACCCCTCGTACGAGATCTACGGCGGGGTAGCTGGCCTGTACGACTATGGGCCCTTGGGCACAGCCATGAGGAACAACATCGTGGAGATCTGGAGAAGGTTGTACACGCTGGGCGAGGGTTTCGTGGAGATAGACTCGGAGACCATCGGCCCCGAGGTGGTCTTCAAGGCGTCCGGACATGTTGACGAGTTCGCGGACAAGATGGTGAAGTGCAAGGTCTGCGAGGAAGCTTACCGGGCGGACCACCTTATCGGCGACCGCCACCCAAACCCCGGCTCCCTGAAGGAGGCAGAGCTGGACGAGCTGATACGCAAGAACGGCATCGCCTGTCCCGGCTGCGGCGGGGAGCTGTCCTCGGTGGAGGAGTTCAACCTCATGTTCAAGACCGTCATCGGTCCTGGTTCCGGACGCGTGGGATACCTGCGCCCGGAGACCGCTCAGGGCATCTTCGTGAACTTCCCCAGCCTCTACCGCTACAACCGCGAGAAGCTGCCCCTGGGCGTGATACAGGTCGGCCGCGGATACCGCAACGAGATCTCTCCTCGCCAGGGTGTCATCCGCATGCGGGAGTTCAACATGATGGAGTGCGAGCTCTTCGTGGACCCTGAGGACAAGGGCTGGCCCCGCTTCAAGGACGTCAAGGACGAGAAGTTGAAGCTGCTGGCCAACGACGGCCGGGAGTTGGAGATAAGCGTCGGGGAGGCGGTGGAGCAGGGCATCATCTGCAACCAGGTCCTGGCGTACTTCATGTGGTTCACCCAGGAGTTCCTCAAGGCCATCGGCGTGGACGGCGCCCGCCTGCGCTTCCGCCAGCACGAGAAGGACGAGATGGCACACTACGCTGCCGACTGCTGGGACGCTGAGGCCCTGCTCAGCTTCGGTTGGACCGAGATCGTGGGCATCGCCGACAGGGGATGCTGGGACCTTTCCCGCCACATCAAGTTCTCCGGCGTGGACATGAGCGCTTTCAAGCGCTTCGACACTCCTCAAGAGGTGGAGAGGGACGTCATCAAGCCTAAGTATGGGGTCCTGGGCCCCAAGTACAAGGCCCTCGGCAGCAAGATCGGTAAGGCCATGGAGGCCACCGATCCGTCCCTGATAAAGGACGACTCGATCACCGTGGAGGTGGACGGGCAGAGCTACGTGCTCGGCCGGGACTGCTTCGATGTGGCCCGGGTCAAGGAGAAGGTCTCCGGAGTCAAGGTTATACCGCACGTGATAGAGCCCTCTCACGGTCTGGACAGGATCACCTACACATGCCTGGAGCACGCCTACACCAAGAAGGAGGACATGGAGATGCTGCGCATATCCGCGGCCATCGCCCCCATAAAGTTCGGGGTCTTCCCCCTTATGGCCAGGGATGAGCTGGACAAGGTGGCCATGGACATCGACCAGGAGATACGCTACAGCGGCATCGAGACCTACTACGACGACTCCGGCTCCATCGGCAGAAGATATGCCAGGATGGACGAGATCGGCACCCCCTACTGTGTGACCGTCGACTACCAGACCCTGGAGGACGGCACGGTGACCCTCCGGGAAAGGGACAGTCAGGCACAGATACGTGTCAAGGTCCAGGACATCACCATAGTGGCCCGGGCGGCCCTGTGCGGCGCGAACCTCGATCAGTTCGTTGTTGGTGAGAGCAAGGCCTGAGTTCGAACTCTCTTACCTGGAAACCTTTTCCCATAACCCTTCCCTTCTGCCATTTCGTAACATCGTATCTGCATTGATTCTTATCAGCGGATTTCTATGGAGAAGGTTCAATAGCGAGGAAGACGATTTGTCGTCCAGAGACAAGGATTCGCCATTTTCGGGCGAAAACCTCTTCAAGAGAACCCAAGCGATACGGGAGTCGATAAGATGAACGGAACGGAAATAGCGGGGATCAAGAAGAGGGAGCAGCTCAGGTCGATGGTGGAAGCGACCAAGATAACCGACCTGATGTCCAAGAGGTTCGATTTTGTGAGCCCTGAGGACCAGCTCTCTGACGTGCTTAAGAAGATGGGGCAACTGGACCTGCACGAGATGCCAGTAAGCTTGGATGGTAAGAGATTGATGGGGGTGGTAAGCTATGGCACCCTACTAAAGCGGAGGAATCTCCCTATCACCACCAAGGCGGGCTCCATTACCGTCATGCCTCAGGAGGTCACCCCCGACACGTTGGTGACCGAGGTCGCTGAGGCTTTCATGACCTCCGGCTTTCGCCAGATCCCGGTCGTTAAGGGCCAGAACATACAGGGGATCATCGCCCGTACCGACCTGATCAAGATCGTGGAGGGCATAAAGGAGCTTCGGGATCTGAAGGTAAGGGACATTATGACCGAGGATGTGCAGACCGTCGGCCTCGAGGATCCAGTGGAGACGGCGCTGCTGTCCATGAAGAACCTTACCATCCGCACCCTGCCAGTGGTGGACGGCGAGGGCAACCTCACCGGCATCGTGGGCATAAAGCAGGTGGCGAACTACAACTGGAAGGAGCGGAAGCGCGAGACCGTGGGAGAGATGACCGGCGACAACAGCCCGGTGAAGGTCAAGGTCTCCTCCATAGCCCTTGACTCAGTTTACACGGTGAACGAGGACGCTACCTTGGGAGAGGCGGTCAAGGCCATGCTGGAGCACAACGTGTCCACCCTGCCAGTGGTGGAGGGCGGCCGCCTTGCCGGCATCATAACCAAGTACGACATCATCGAGCTGCTGGCATCGTTCCGGCAGAGGGACATGGTGTACACCCAGATAACCGGCCTGGACCAGGAGGACCGTTTCGCAGCGGACCAGATGGAGAAGGACATCACCGCGTCCCTGCAGAAGATCGCCAAGATCACCAGGCCCATGCTGTTCACGCTCCACGTGACCAAGTACAACGCCCAGGGGAACACCAACAAGTACTCCCTGAACGGACGTCTCACCACCGAGAGCAAGGTGTGGGTGGCGTCGGCCGTGGATTGGGACCTCAACAAGGCCACGATCAGCCTGATGCAGCACCTGGAACGGAGGGTCATCGAGCGCAAGGAGGAGAGGCTCGACCACCGTAAGAAGGCCAAGAACATCGGGCACAGCTGAGAGCGGCTAGTCCTGGCAAACCCTATAAACCATTTTACTTCAGACGAATTGGAAAGCTACGGGCCAGACGATAAATACTGGTGGAAACGCTTTTAATAAGGAGTTGGGGCCGGCGCCATTCCATGGGGACAGGGTCCGGGCGCCGGTCTAGCGAAAGGAGGTTTTTATGAAAGCCGAGGAACTGGTTGGAGCGAACAGACAGGAGAGGCTCCGGGCCGAGGTGGACGCCAAGGGCCTGGAGAATATCATGAACGCCGATTTTGTGACCGTTTCCCCCTCGGACACCGTGAACGTGGTCCTCAAGAAGATGAGGGACCTAGACATGCACGAGATGCCTGTCGCCGTGGACGGAGGGAGGCTCATGGGCGTGGTCAGCTACGGTACCCTCCTCAAGAGGAGGAACGTCTCCATAGAGACCAAGGCCGAGACGTTGCTCCTGAGACCGCAGAACGTCACAGTTCTATCGCCGGTAACTGAGGTGGCGGAGATAATGATCAACTCCGGCTTCAGGGAGATGCCGGTGACCAGGGACGGGACCATCATAGGCGTGGTCTCCCGGTCGGGACTTCTGCGGATCATCCAGGACGTGAAGGAGCTGCAGCGCATACCGGTGAGCGAGGTGATGTCCAAGGAGGTCAGAACGGTCAAGCTGGACACTAGCGTGAAGGACGCGGTGCGGTACATGAGCGCCATGGAGGTGAGGGTCCTTCCGGTTGTCGATGACCGTGACCGCATCATCGGAGTGGTGGGCATCAAGGACATCTCGCATGCTAACTGGCATCTGCGCGACAGGGCAACGGTGGGAGAGCTCGCCGGAGAGAGCCTCCCTATCGAGGTGAAGGTGGGCTCGGTAGCGGTGGAACCGGCGGTGGTGGCCGGGCCCGACATGACCCTGGGCGAAGCGGCGAAGATCATGCTGGACAGGGGCATCTCCACCCTCCCGGTGGTGGACTTCGGGAAGCTGCTCGGCATCGTCACCAAGTACGACCTCGTCGCCCTCCTGGCATCTCTCCGTCAGAGGAACAAGCTCTACATCCAGATCTCCGGTCTGAGCGACGACGACAGGTTCTCGCAGGACATGATGATCACGGAGATCGAGGGCTCCATGAAGAAGATAGCCGCGATCGAGACGCCGGTGATGTTCGACCTCCATGTGGCGGCCTACAAGGACGAGGGGCTGAACTACAAGTACTCCCTCCATGGGCGCCTCACCACCGATGACCGCCTGTACACTGCCAGCTCCACCGAGTGGGACCTGGTGCAGGCCACGGCCACGCTCATGAAGACCTTCGAGCGCAGGGTCATCGACCACAAGGAGCAGAAGCTGGACCACCGCCGCCGGACCAAGAACATCGGGCACCACTGATCAAGGGGCAGCGACCCCTCTTTTTTTTCTATTCAATCAAATTACAAAAGACCATCATCCCTTCCAAGGGCATCGCCTCTCGGCCAAATGCTTTAATCTATACCGGACATGTCCGATGCCGTTCATGTCGCAGTATGAAGCAGTAGAGACCGAGAGGAAGTGGCAGCAGAAGTGGAAGGAATGGGAGCTGTACAGGTTCGACCCCAATTCGACCGCTCCCGTATACAGCATCGACAACCCTCCCCGGTACACGTCCGGCTCCCTGCATCTGGGACACGCCACCGGCTATTCCTTGATCGATTTCGCGGCCCGCTACAAGAGGATGCGGGGCCACAACGTATTCTTCCCCCTGTGCTTCGACGTCAACGGGACGCCGACCGAGGTAAAGGTGGAGAAGAAGCACGACATCACCAAGCTCACCATGCCCCGGCAGGAGTACATCCACCTGTGCTCGGAGTTCGCCAACTCCTTCATAGATGAGATGACCAGGCAGTTCGAGGTGCTGGGGGAGAGCATGGACCCCTCCATCTACTACCAGACCGACGCCCCCTACTACCGCCGCATCACCCAGATCACCTTCCTCCGCCTCCTGAAGAAGGACCTGGTCTACAAGGGAACGTACCCTGTGAACTGGTGCCCCTCGTGCATCACCGCCCTCGCGGACGCCGAGGTGGAGTACTCGGACAACGTCACCAAGCTGAACTACATCAAGTTCCGCGTGCAGGGAACTGATGAGGACATAATCATCGCCACCACCCGCCCCGAGCTGATCTGCGCGTGCCAGCTGGTGGCAGTGTCCCCGGAGGACAAGGAGAAGGTCTCCTTGGTGGGGAAGACGCTGCTGACGCCCCTTTACGGCAAGGGCATAAAGGTCATCGCCGACGACAAGGTGGACCCCCAGTTCGGTACCGGCGTGGTGATGATCTGCACCATCGGGGACAAGACCGACCTGGAGTGGGTGATGAAGTACAACCTTCCGCTGGAGAAGGCCATCGACGAGCAGGGGAAGATGACCTCTCTCGCAGGAAAGTACCAGGGCCTCTCCGTGAAGGAGGCCAAGCAGGCGGTCATAGAGGACCTCAAGGCCGCCGGGCTGGTTATCAAGCAGGAGGAGGTGAAGCAGAACGTCGGCGGTTGCTGGCGCTGCCACACTCCTATCGAGTTCCTGCAGGTCCCTCAGTGGTTCCTGCGCACCATGCAGTTCAAGGAGCAGGTATTGAAGCTCGCGGATGAGGTCGAGTGGCACCCGGAGTTCATGAAGGTGCGCTTAAAGGACTGGGTGGAGAGCCTGCAGTGGGACTGGGTCATATCCAGGCAGAGGTTCTTCGCCACTCCGATACCTGTATGGGAGTGCGAGGACTGCGGCTATGTCGTGCCAGCCAAGGAGGAGGATTGCTACGTAGATCCAACGGTGGACAAGCCGCCCGTGGAGCGCTGCCCCCTTTGCGGCGGGAAGCTGGTCGGCTGCCAGGACGTCTTCGACACGTGGATGGACTCCAGCATCTCCCCCCTGTTCAACACGCACTGGGAGAGGAACCCCGCGCTGTTCGACCGCCTCTACCCCATGTCCATGAGGCCCCAGAGCCACGACATCATCAGGACGTGGGCGTTCTACACCCTGCTGCGGTGCTACCTGATGACCGACAGAAGGCCGTGGGACCACATAATGATCCACGGGTTCATCATGGCGCCTGATGGCACACCAATGCACTCCTCGCTGGGCAATGTGATCGATCCCGTGCCCATCCTCGAGGAGTACGGAGCGGACGCGCTGCGCTACTATGCCTGCACCTGCGCCCTGGGTGAGGACAACGCCTTCCGGGAGAAGGACGTCATCCATGGCAAGCGGTTGGCGACCAAGCTTTGGAACATCGGCAAGTTCACCAACATGGTGGTGAAGGAGCGCCCGGAGATGAGGGGCCTCCAGCCCCTCGACCGGTGGATCCTGAGCCGCTACTCCAAGGTGGTCAGGGAGACGACGCAGTTCTACGAGGACTACCAGTTCGACAAGGCCATGAGGGTGGTCGAGGACTTCGCCTGGCATGAGTATGCGGACCACTACCTGGAGCTGGTGAAGTACCGGACCCGGGAGGGGGACGACGGTGTACGTTTCACCCTCTACACGATCACACTGGGCATCGCCAAGATGCTGGCCCCCCTATTGCCGCATGTCACCGAGGACATCTACCAGGACGGGTTCGGCGCCATGGACGGGGCCAGGAGCGTTCACGTTTCCACATGGCCGGAGCCGGTGCTGTTCTCCGATGAGGATGAGGTCCGCGGGGACCTGGTGAAGGACGTGGTCAGCGCCATCCGCTCCTGGAAGGCGGAGAGGAAGCTGCCTCTCAATAGGGAGCTGGAGCTCGTGGAGCTGATCGGGCCGTCGGCACCGTCCCTGGTGGGCTACGAGAAGGACATCCTGGAGACCTCCCGGGCTAAGGAGCTGAAGATCGTCACCGAGGCCGACCTGGAGCAGAAGGTCGTGGCCATTAAGCCGGTGAAATCAAAGGTCGGTCCCACCTTCAAGACCAAGGGCAAGGAGGTCCTGGACATGCTATCGGCGATCGACCCGCAGGAGGCCGCGGCCGCCCTGGACAAGGGCGCCCTGGAGCTGGTCCTCTCGGACGGGAGCAAGGTAGAACTCGATCCCAGCTTCGTGGAGGTACAGAAGAAGCTCATGATCGAGGGGAAGGCCGTGGAGACGCTGCAGGTGAGAGACATCCTCATCGCTGTCAGCCCCTGACCAGTCTACCTTCCAGTAGTCAATAATGAGAACTGAAAAGTGAGCAAAATATAAATGGGAGAAGCTTGTTCACAGTGGCACACGCGGGCGTAGTGTAGTTGGTTATCACTTAACCTTGCCAAGGTTAGAACACGGGTTCGAATCCCGTCGCCCGCACTTCTATACATAACCAGGTAGTCACTTATTTTTCCACATTATCGGCGAGGGAACTCCATCCATTCGTAAAGTATCATAAAGACCCTGGGTTCGCCATCGCGCCCTCTTCCCCGTGCCACTTCGACAGAAATAATATAACGAACAAGAACTAGGTCCTTCAACCTTGAGAATCTAAGTTCCTTTAATTGAAGCGCGACACAGATGCACGCTGATGCGTTGTTAGTAAGTTTAGAGTCCTCCTAAAAAGATAGTATAATATTTATCTTGTTATCAATAAGAATATACACATTCCGTGGGATACGACGGCTTGTTTTATGGGGCGTGACAGGTGAACGACAGCACGACGATGAAGGATGCGGAAGGCGGGTCTATCATGTCTAGATATGTGCTCACGACACCTATGAAGGCGGCTATCATCCTGGCCACATTCGCGACGCTGCTGTTCACAGCCACCTCAGATGTTCAGAGATATGGACCGATCCTATTCTATCTGTATGGCTCCCTGCCCTTTGCCTACATCTTCACGTATCTGAAGACAGGGAAGCGCATCTATGAGGAGAACTCCACCAATGTTGGTGTGGCCAATTCCTATAACACAGCGGGGATGCTCGTTGGGACTCTTACGGTCATGGGAGAGATCTCAAAAGGCCTGCTCCCCCTGCTGGTATCCTTCCTGTTCTTCGGATACTCACTGGATGTCTCCGCGTACCTCCTGATCGGGTCCCTCCTGGGCACCAATTTCTCCTTGTTCCTAAAGCTCAAGGGAGGGATGGGCACCACCATGATGCTGTGGTCCTTCCTTTTCCTCTCCCCCTTTCTGCTTCTTACCATCCTGGTATTGATGGTGATATGCCTTAAGTTCATGAAGAAGACCTATCATGTGGCCCCCTTCGTCTATGGTATGGCCCCCATACTGGCTCTGATCATAGATGGTCGAATGACATTGGTACTACTGGCTCTTTATGTCGCTGCCCTGTACATTGTCAAGTTCAGGCCGGAGATGGACGACTTCAGGTACGGCCATTCGAAAAAGTTCTCCATGGGAAAGAGATCTATGGATCTTCCCCCTCAGGATCAAGATACACCAGACCCTTGAACCCATCAACAATGACCGTGGTCCTGTTCGGGATGGACATTGCATGGGGTACGGAGACCACTGCAGGTAACCCATACTCCCGCGCCAATATGGAGCAATGGGACAGGACGCCTCCGGATTCCGACACCACCGCCGATGCTTTAGCTATGATACTGCTCCAGCTGACATCCGAATAGGGGATCACAACGATGTCCCCCTCCTCAACCGAACCGAAGTCCGATGCGCTCCTCACCAGCCTGGTTCGGCCACGATAGTAACCTTTTGAGGTGGCCAAGCCCTTGAGGACCTTGGCCTCGGTACTGATGGGCGGAGGTGCCTCCTCCCCGAAGATGACCTCCGGCAGGAGGATATCAGCCGATCTGTCCATCTCCTCCTTTCTGGAGACGATGAGGTCGCGAAGATCCTTGCTAACATCGCCGAGGGCAGTGTGCAGCTCCTCAAGGTAGAGGTAGAACACATCATCCCTGGAGTTCAGTATTCCCCTGTCTCGAAGCCGCGTCCCCAGCTCAAGGAACAATGGCCGAAACATGCCATAGCCAAGTGCGTACGCGGAACTCATCCTCTCCTTGAGCAGGGAATAGCGGGAGGCCCTGCTTGCCATGCCGTTCAGGAACAACCGTCTCATAGGCGACACGGCGATGCTGCTCAGCTGCCTGCGTCCCGCCCGCTTCTGGTTGTTCGTGGAGTTGCGGACGATGTCCATCAGGCCCTGGGGCTGCTCCCGCCAGGGCGGTCGGGTGAAGTCGTTCCCGCTCTCGCTGATGTGACCGAACCGTTCCAGGAAAGACTCCCATTCGTGCACGAACTCCTGTGCCCCTTCCACGCCCGCCATTGCCATGGGGCCCCGTTCATCGACGACCGACCTGAGCGGCGATGGCATCTGCCGATACTTCTCGTGCAGCGAACGGAGTCCGCTATCCGGATAGCAGCTCATCTGCTCCTGCTGGAGTGTGTTCCAATCGACCTCCTCCAGGCTGGTACCGCTCCTCTCCAGCAACCTCTTCAAAACACCTGTGAACATTGCAGACAGGAGCATCGTTATGATGTTGCGATACGCCGCCTCCTGGTTCAGACGCATCAGCTCATAATAACGGTCGAAAAGCTCCCCGTCGGTCATCGCAGACAGGTCCTCTTCGATCATGGAGTGGCAGGTCCGTTCATGGCTGGCGATGAACCTTTCCGTTTTTCCAGGCCACCCCAGCTTCCCCAGGGCGAACCAGGCGATGTTGGGGGAGCGGGCCAGGACCTGAGGGGTCATACGCATCTTCATTCCGTTCCCCATACCCTCCAGTGTCAATCTCTCCAGCGAGTCCGAGGGAAGTCCCAACGACTCCCATATCTTCCCGATCTCCCCCATGTTGAAATACACCCGATAGTAAAACATCCTGCTGAGGGTGAATGGTTCCAGGTCCTTGCGACCGCTCAGCTGGCGGAATATCCTTATCCAGGCACCATTCAGCAGGAGTATGTTGACAGACCATACCAGCGGATGTACAGCCCCGGGGAGCATCTCCTTGGCTAGCCTGTTGGAATAGATGTTGACAGAGCTCCTAACCGTGACCGGCCTGACCTGCAACCACCACAGGCGCTCCCCGTCATAGACCCACTCTATGTCTACGTCCATCTTGAGGCGGTCAGCGATGCGCCTTGTGCCTTTCTCAAGCTCATCTAGGAGGTCTGCGGGGACCTCCCCACCGTTCAGGTCCATCGGGTCGATGCCCTGTTGCACCAATGACTCGCCGGATCCTTTGACCGCCTCTATGACCACCTTTTTCCGACCGGTCACTGGATCGCGGCTGAAGGCCACGCCCGATATCGACGCATCGATCATTTGCTGGATGAGGACGCCCATCCGAACCTTCGCTCCCCCTATTTTACTTCGCCGTGCGTGGATGGATACGCGGGGAGCATCTGCGGATACCCATGTTCCCTCGACGGCTCTGACCAGCTCATCTAGTCCCCTAACCCCGATCCTGGATGTGAAGAGCCCTGCATACGATGATGCCGGCTGGTCCTCGACATCGGCGCTGGAACGGACCGCCCAATAGCCTGCGGATAGCTTCTTTAGCTCCTCACGGAGCCTGAGTAGCGCTGACTCCCTATCGGCCTTGTACGCCTCATAGGCACTGTATGTGAGGGCCCAGGTATCAGGGACACTGAAACCCATCCTGCTCAGGTCGGATAATCCCCTTGCCTTCGCTCCGGCTATCTCTCTATAGTGGCCAGACGTTCCCCTCACTAACCATGGATCAGTTGAAGTCAACTGGACAAAACTCCCTAGAAGATTGAATATTCGAGGTTAATGAATATAATATTTTTCTATTTTATTTGCTCACTCGAATCTGAGCACCTCTGCCGGAGAGATCCTAGTAGCCCCCCTCGAAGGAGGGTAAACACTGAGGAGGGTAATCATCAGCGCCAACATATCGATCAGCACAATAGGCCACCAATCCAGGTAGAACGAGAAACCGCTCTCCTTCAAGGTGACGATCCACAGCTGATATCCTACCAGGACCCCCATGATCGTACCTATTAGGATGCCGAGAATGGAGATGACACCTGACTCCAGCATGAAGTGGGCCATGACCATTCCTCGATGGTATCCCAAGGCCCTCATAATCCCTATCTCCTTCCTCCGCTCCCTGATGTTTCTCATGGTGATGATCCCCAGGCCGATAATCCCGATTATCAATCCTAACGCGAGGTAGCCCCTTCCCAGGGCGAACATCCCCTCTATGGTCCGGGCGGATTCTCTAGCAAGCTCAGCCACTGCCACCGTCTGTAGCCCATTGGAGAGGAAGGTCTGCTCCAGCAAGGCAGCTTGCTCTGTGGCATCCAGACCAGCGACGAGCTCGATCAGCAAGAGGCCTACCCCCTGGGCTCCCATCTTCCCGCGTACCCCCTCCTCGGCCATGAAAACGCCATTGAGAACGCTCTGCTTCATGACGCCCACGACAGTGACGTTGGTCGCCCCTGTCTCGTAGATCAAGATGGGGGTATCTCCGACCTTCAAAGGTTCAGCACTTATCACCACGCCGGTCTGGTCGACACCGCCTCCCAGGCTCCCGTCGATGATAGCCAGGGAAGGATCGTTAAGGACACTGCTCCAAACATCCTCCTCCGAACTGAAGCGGTCTCTGTCCCAAGATGCCAATGGATATCTCCCTGCTTCGAAGAAAAGTCGGTCGATCCCCACGGTCCGCGTGAGATTCACGCTTGCCTCATCGCCAGCCGGTGGCTCCCTCTCCATGTTCGCAAAAGCGGTCGGATAGGATAGGACGGTGGTGGCATTCTCCCCCCTGAAAAAGGACGTGGTGGAGTTCATCATATTCCATGGATCATCCTGTATGGGGGTCCCCGCACCTGTCTGGGCGATGATATCGAAGCCCCCTGACGATTCCGCGATCTGCAGCCCCACGTTCGTTCCGACCAAGCTCGATACCACTGACAGTGTTGTGACGGTGAATATCACTAGCCCAAAGATGAAAATGCTGAGGGCAGTTCTGAACCTGGCCCTCAGGGGGTAGGACATCGAGGTCCTGATGACCGCACGGTACTCCCCCCTCCCTCCCAGTAGCTTGACCGCAGCGGCTATGAGGAGGTCGTTATTGAGCATGACCAATATCAGGCAGGCGGTGACCATGAAAAGCCCTGCCAGGACAAATATCTCGGTCGGTGCGTCATAGGGGAAGAGGCGGGTGTCGCCGGGAAATGGCAGCCACGGCAATAACGTAATGATGCCGCCCAGGGTCCAAGCCCATCTTTCTTTAACGAACCTCTGGCCCCAGAGGCCGACCGACAGGCCGATTAGGGAAAAACCGGTGTTGGCAGGCATCAGTGACTCTTCAAGAACGCCAATGGTGGTCAGCACCATGCCTGATACTAACATGGCTGCTCCGACGAGCTGCTTGTTCATTTTTTGACGAGCCTGAGGAGTGGTATCAACGTCCCTGATGGCCCCTACTATGTTGAGCCGTGCTATCCTGGTCGCGACCAGGTAGGTCGTGACCATGGTGATCAGCACCCCGATGGCGAAGGAAAGGAAGAGTGAGGCAGGGCGGAAATCAAAGTAGGGTAGGAGCTGCATCCCCGTGATGGAGGAAACACTGGCCATCACCCATGCGATAACATATGCCATTCCCACCCCCATCAACGCCCCAACCGCAGATGCCAGAACCGCATAAACGGCACCCTCGTAAACGAGCAGACGGATCAGCTGGTCGCGCCTGAAGCCGATTGCCAGAAGGATTCCCAGCTCACTTTTACGCTCCTCACCGAGCATTGAAAATATGTTGACGATCAGAGCCGTCCCAGCGATCACGGAGAACGACCCCAGGACGAAGAACAGCACCACGAACATATCCATGAAGTCCCTGGTGCTGGTGATCGTCTCCTCCTTGTCAGAAACGATCCTCAGACCGGTCCCGGGAGCGGATGCTGACAGGACGTCGTTCATGGAGTCCCTCGCTTTTTGAACATCTCCATCGACAGCGATCAATATGAGGTTGCGCTCACCGTGGTGGTCGACAAGGTCCATCAGGTCAGGAAGGCTAATTATGGCTGTGGGCATCCGGTTGTATCCCGCAAGACCAGAAGGCTCCAGTATCGCCCCCACTGTGAGCATCATGCTCTTGTTCCCACGCAGTGCTAGGAACTGGTCACCCTCAGCAACACCCATCTTCTTTGCTGCCTCCAAGTTCAGATAGATCGTTCCTGGCGGGGGGCTGAAGATCGAGCCCCCCTCATGGAGGCTTAGACCGCCCAGGTCTTGGAACGCGCTATCCTCTGCCCCTATCACTTGTAGAACTGGCTCCCCTATACCTGTGCGTACGTCCTGTCCTGCCATCGAATCGAGGATTATGGAATGGGCAGCCCTTGCCGACCCTGTTCCATTGATCTCATTGATCAATGAGCTGAGCAGCCCCTCGTCGAGGTAATCATAACCTTGCCTCGGAGAGGCAACCGCAAGGTCGACCTCCCCGAAGGCCTCCCCGGCCTGAGTCCGGATCATGTTATCCAGAGTATCGTTGATCACAAAGGAGGAGGAGATCACCGCCGTTCCGATCATGAGACCTCCGATCACAAGAGCGGTCATGATGGGGCGTCTGGATGAGTTACGGAGCGCCATGGTGTTGATCAGGCGGTTGAAAAAAATATCAACTATCAGGCAAAGGTAGAGGGTGGAAAAAATGATAACGATGGCAATTTCAAAGGGAAGTAATATCAGGGACAGAGTAGAGACTAGGGCTCCTACGATAGCTGCTATCAGTTTAGTAGGTCGCCCCTTTTTCCCTCCGTCCGAACGCCCTTCTGACCCCATAAAGCGAAGATGTAATCATTTCCTGTTCCCATTATGATTTGGTACTAACTTAAGATGTGCTCAATGTTGGGGGATGGGAAAAATCACGTAGTAAATAAAGCTAAAAAAAATCCAGCTGTCGCTACCTGATCTTCAGAGACAGAAAAATTACCCCATCCCCATAGATCAAACGCGCTCGCATCCAAGCCTTATATACCGTTGAATCCTGTCGGGAGCAGGATGACGATCATCAGGGACAGCAAGGGTCAGGCATTCCTGCTGATCGCGATCGTCTTCGTCGTATTCATGGACGGCCTGGACGCTTCCATCGTCAATATCGCCCTGCCGTACATCACCTCTTCCTTCATGATCGACGCAGGCACCGCCGTCTGGATCACCATGGTCTACTTCATGATGATGGCCAGCCTGCTGTTGATATTCGGCAGATTGGCCGATCGCGGCATCATCAAGAAGATACTTATCGCGGGGTTGATCGTATTCTCCGTCTTCTCCCTGAGCTGCGGACTTTCGAATACTTTCGAAACACTGCTGATAAGTCGCGTCTTCCAGGGAATAGGTGCCGCCATCATGGGTGCTTGTTCACCCCTATTGTGCGTGAGGTTCCTCCCTGAGAACAAGCTCGGGATAGGAATGGGCGTCATAGCTGCGGGCGCATCAATCGGATATGCCTCCGGGCCAGCACTGGGCGGCATACTCACAGAATACCTTTCCTGGCACTGGATCTTCCTCATCAATGTGCCTATCGGCATGGCAGGCATCGTTTTCCTGATGCGGGCCATACCCAAGGATAAGGGCTATGTCAGGTCCTACTTCGACCTGCCTGGTTCCATACTGATAGTCGTGTCAATAATAACAGGCATCTTCGCCCTGGAGCGGTCCACACACATCGGCTTCGGGAATGTCCAGATCGTGGCCGCCACGATGGTTTGCGTCATTTCCACAATATCATTCATAATCTGGGAGAGGCATTGTGAAGCACCCCTGTTGAACCTGAAGATATTCAGTTCCCGTACTTTCTGTCCAGTGTTCGCCGCATACTTCCTGATCAACCTGGTGGGAACGGGCAAGTGGTATCTTGTGCCGTTCTACCTCGCTCTGATCATGGGCTTCGACTCTGCGACCAGCGGGATGTACATGTTCATCCAGGCGGCGATCACGGTCATCATCAGCGTTCCGATAGGAAGATGGTCCGATCGTGTAGGGCGCAGATGGTTCAGCGTCGGCTCATGCCTGGCCATGGCCATTTCCTGCACGATTCTGATATTCATCGATCCATCGATGGGGCTGTTTCCGCTCATCTCCGTAGCCATCCTCTCAGGGATCCTATGGGGTTTTTCCGGCCCGGCCGCAGGCCGTATCGTAGAACATGTTCAAGAGGGAGAGGAAGGTACAGGTGCTGCCTTGATCGCCGTCTCCGGTTACCTCGGGGCCACTGTCGGGGCGGCCTTCTTCGCTGCGCTCTTTTCCTTCATCAATAATTCCGGGAACGTTCCTTTCACGGACCTCGATCCCGCAACCTTCTTGTACGGATTCCACGGAGTGATGCTAATCGGGCTTATGTTGGCCATCGTTGCGATGTTCCTATCGGCAGTTGTCAAGGACAAGCGCTCTCCGGAAATTGTGGTGACTCCAGTCTTGCGGCAACCGTTGTAAAGTAAAACAAGTACGTTGGATAATAGGGCGAAGGGGGTTTGGCATAGGAGCGGGGCGAGCCTTGAGGGATGTTGAAGGAGGGAAGTTTTCAACCAAAAATTCATCAGAGTGGTCTTTTGTCGAACTGACCACTCATGCGAGTATAAGCGATCTTCTGCTCTTCTTTATCTCTTAGACATCTCACTTCCTCGTGGAAACAAAGGGCCTTCGGCAAAGTAAAAATGGATCGAACACCAGGCATCGAGAATGTATCGAACGAAATGGACGATGATTGGATGAAAAAAGGCCGAGGCGATGGCACCTCAGCTGAAGTTCAGCAGCTTGCTGAAGAACTCCCTGAGCGTCTCCCAGGTCCCGTTCAACCACTGGTAGACATCAGTCCAGATCCCATTGATGAACTGGGTTATATCGTTCCACGTCTGAGGCAGGAACACCGATATCGCCGCGGCGAGAATGAACAATATAATTAACCAAACGGCTGTTGACACTATTCCTCCGCTCTCATCGCCCTTCCATTTCTTCATCGCATCATCCTCATTACGGCCGCATCATTATGCTGTTAGATAACAAATCATACTGTCGATTAGAAAAAGATATTGTTGGCTTGATGGATCTTGAGGATGGTTCAACAACAAAATGATTATGGGCTCCAAGGCATGCTGTATCATCTGAGGCGATTGTGCTCACACTATACCTCAGTCGCCTTCATAGGTCAGTACCTGGAGGTAGCGCCGCACTCCCAGTATGATCCACGTGAGCACGATCCCCAATGATGCCAGGCTGAGGATGGTTCATATTTTTTAACTGCCCACCATCCGAATCCTCTTCAACGGGGTCATCGAACCCACCCTCCGCACAAAAAGGATCGTCGAAGGAACGCTCATGTCCAGTTTGTGAAGACCCTGTTCGTTCGTCCCTATTACCAACATTAGTATGGTCGATCTCGATTTTCTTTCTATCCATACCGCTGCTCTCACATCCCTCGGTCGATCATTGTACCACCGGGACAATCGATGATCTGATAAGTACAACCCGGCCAAGGATGTGAACATCGGGCACTCAGTATTATCCCTTGAGACTTTTTCATCTCAATGGGGAAGGAATGACCGACCTAGAGCTGATAATGGCTGAAGCGCCCACGTTTAAAGTGAAGACCATAAAGGAGCGTAAGGTGAGGGATAAGAACAAGGAGAAGCGATCGAAGAAGACTGAGGTAAAGAACAGGACCCAGCGTTCGATGAACCCTCGCCGAAGGTGAACCTCCTTCGCCAGAGCAACGTCGGATTCCATCACAAAGCGATCGGTTGATTGACAGAATATTGTCGATGAAGGTGACGCCGACGCCGCTTTCCTGCACCTCCATGCTTCAAGGTAGGCTGCTCAGGATCGCCGCTTCTACCCTGGTCGCCCCTTCTTCCACCTCTTCGCTCAGACCCTCGCCGAAGTCCACGTTCTTCGGCTCGATAAGGACTAGAGCTATCTTAGCCCCGGTGAGCTTCTTGACATACTCGCAGAATACCCTCAGAGGCAGCGTGTGGGTGGATATCGAGGGTACGTTGATTACCTCCTCTGCCTCGTAAAGATGGGCGTCTCCCGGACCGAGGCCTAGAAGGGCGGCATCGACCAGGAGCACGTGCGACGGCCTTATTCCCACTATCTCGTCCACGAAGCTCTCGGGCACGGTCTCGCACTCGATGAGCGTTACCGCCGGGGACACCTTTCCCTGCAGGCCCATGACCACCTTAACGCCCACGAAGTCGTCGGAGCGGATGGCGTTGCCGATGCCTGCGACCACAACGTTGTTAGCGTCGTTCAGCCAGGAACGCAGCTCATCCTCAATGTCCTTGTCGTGCCTTTTCAAAAGCCTTTACCACCTCAAGAAAGATTAGAATGGGTTTGCGGCTACCGCGACACGGAGTCGAGCAGCATCTTCTTGTGGTCGAAGACCTGGACCTCCAGGGGCATCTGCCCGACCGCGAAGTGGGTGGCACAGCCGAAGCAGGGGTCGTAGGCGCGGAAGGCCATCTCCACCTTGTTCAGTATGGCCTCGTCGACCTTCCCTTCGTGTATCAGGCCCTTGGCAGCATCGCGTATGCTGAGGCAGATCGACGGGTAGTTGTTGGTGGTAGCGACGATCATGTTCGCCTTCCGAACCAGGGCGTTCTCGTCCAGCTTGTAATGGTGGATGAGCGTGCCCCGGGCTGCCTCCACGATGCCTATGCCCTCCCCCGGCTCTCCGACCGGATTGCGCACATGGGTGCTGGTTATCTCCGGATCGCTCGCCAGCTCGACAGCCCGTTCGGCCGCGTACAGCAGCTCGATGAGGCGGGCCCAGTGAAAGACCAGGGTGCCGTGCACAGGCTTGCCCAGCATGCTGAACATGGTCTCGTACTCCTTCTGCGCCAGGGGCGTGGCCATCCCGTCGGCGGCGTTCAGGCGGGCCAGGGGGCCAACGCGGTAGATACCGCTGTCAGGACCGTCAGTGAAGCCCTTCCACCCGATCTTGCGCAGGAAGGGGAGCTTGGAATATGTCCACTCCTCCGAGCGCTCCTGGATATGCTCCTGGTAATCATCGGCCGCGAATCGGGTGAACTCCTTGCCTGCGGGGTCCACGACCCTAACGTCGCCGTCGTAGAAGTTTACGCGGTTCTTGGCGTCGACCGTGCCGGCGTAATACGTCCTCATGGTGTAGGCGTCGCTCTTGATCATATCCAGGTATCGCGGGTTATCTAAGACAAGGTCATGGAACAGCTGCAGCGTGAACTGGGAGAAGTTGACGGACGACCTTGCCATCTCCAGTATGGAGAGCCGGTTCTCCTCGCTGAGAGGCTTGCTCAGACCGCCGGGGAGACCGCTCACGGGGTGCGTGGCCTTACCGCCGATAATCTCCGTGATCTTCTGGCCGTAGGCACGGTGCTTGATCACCTCCATGGTGACGTCCATCCCTGCCTTCTCTATGACTCCCAGTATGTTGCGCTTCTCCGCGGGCGCGTCCGGCCCCACGATGAAGTCCGGTCCGCCCAGGTAGTAGAAGTGCAGCGTGTGGTCGTAGATTATGTAGCCAACGTACTGGAGCTCCCTCAGCTTCTTGGCGGTCGGGGGTGGGGTCACCTTGAAGGCCGCGTCCAGGGCCTTCACGGAGGCGTAGTGGTGAGCGACCGGGCACACCCCGCAGATCCTCGTGGTGATTATGGGCATGAGCTCTGCCTGGCGGCCGAGACAAAAGGCCTCGAAGCCCCTTAGCTCTGGAATCTTGAGGTACGCGTTCTCTACCTCGCCAGCCTCGTTTAGGAAGATGGAAACGCTGCCATGGCCCTCTAAACGGGTGATAGGGTCGATGCTGATCTCCTTCATTCTCTCATCTCCTTCCTGCGCAGGATGGCCGCCGGCAGGCTGTACATATAGAATATCCCAGCCGGGTCCTTTATCTGCGATATGAGCTTGTTGACATCCTCCTCTTCGTAAGTACCCGGCTCCTTGCCGGGGTTCAGGATCGAGGCCAGGGCCGTGATCATGCCCGTTCCCATGTCGGGCTGGTTGGGCGTCGCTCCCCCGCAGCCGGTGCAGGGCATGTCCACCTTGAGGCACTGGGCCCCGCAGCCGCTGCGGGTGGCCATACCCATGCAGATAATGCCCTGCTCCATGAGGCAGCGCTCCGGGTCCGGAGTGACCTCGAATACACGGCGGATGGTGGTGATCTTCTTGTTCTCCCGCTTGCGGGGGCACTCGTCGCACACCGCGGGCAGCGGTGCCAGCACCGAGCCCTTGGGAGGTAGCTCGCCTTTTACGATGGCATCCACCGCCCTGTTGATGAGCACTACCGGCGGAGGGCAGCCGGGAAGGAAGTAGTCCACATCCACTGTTTGTGCGAGGGTCCTCACGGCATCGTAGAAGACCGGTATGTGTAGATCTCCCTCCTTGACATGGGTCTCGGGCTTGGGAATGACCCCGCCGTCTGACGACACTTGATCGTTGCTAAGATATACCTTCTCCAGTATCTCCTTGGCATTCAGGAAGTTCGCCAGACCGGGAGTGGACCCCTCGTTGGCGCAGGAGCCGAACGCTATCAGCGTGCGTGACTTCGCGCGCAGCAGCTTCGCCATGTGCTCCTGCTCGCTGTTGCGTATGGAGCCGTTGAAGAATGTGATATCGATGTGGCCGTCAGGCATGGCCTCGACGTCCTTGTACTTCACGTCCATGGCCACCGGCCAGAACACGATGTCCGCAACCTTGACCACATCCAGTATCCTCTCGTTCATGTCCAGCACGGCGATCTCGCAGCCGCCGCAGCTTGCGGCCCAGTAGAACGCTATCCTTAGTTTCCGGTCTATGGTGACCCCTCCTTGGGCTCCTGGTTGGTAAGGAAATCATGGATGGCCTGGGCTGCGCGTCTCCCCGCCCCCATGGCACTGATGACCGTGGCCGCCCCTGTGGCCACGTCACCTCCGGCGAACACCCCCTTGAGGTTCGTCCTTCCTTCATCATCTATGATGATGGTCCCCTTGCGAGGGTCGGTCTGCAGCCCCGTGGTGGTGCGCTGGATGATGGGGTTGGGTGTCTGCCCGATGGCCACTATGACCGTGTCGGCGTCCATGGTGAAGTCGGTGTCGGGGACGATCCGGCAGCTCTGCCGGCCGCTGGCATCAGGCTCGCAGAGCTCCATCTCGGTGCACCTCATGGCCTTCACCCAGCCCTTGTCGTCGCCGTAGAACTCCAGCGGAGCGTTGAGGAACCTGCAGATTAGGCCTTCCTCCTCGGCGTTCTCGATCTCCTCCTCCCTGGCGGGCAGCTCCTTCCGCGAGCGGCGGTAGTTCAGGCACACGGTGGCGCCCAGCCTCATGGAGATGCGGGCGCAGTCCATGGCGACATTTCCGCCGCCGATGACCACGACGTGCTTGCCCACACGGATGGGTGTGTCCTTCTGCGGGAAATCATAGGCCTTCATGAGGTTCACGCGGATGAGGAACTCGTTCGCCGAGTAAATGCCGCCCAGGTTCTCCCCGGGACATCCGGTCCACTGCGGGAGCCCTGCCCCGCTGCCGATGAAGACGGCATCGTAGCCGCTCTCCAAAAGCTCGGGTATAGTATGAATCCTCCCGATGAGGTTGCCCAGCCGGAGGTCCACGCCCAGCCTCTGCACGTACTCGACCTCCTTCTGCACGATGTCCTTGGGCAGCCGGAACTCGGGGATGCCGTATATCAGCACCCCGCCGGCCACGTGCAGCGCCTCGAACAGGGTGACCTCGTGGCCCAGCTTCACCAGGTCAGCAGAGACGGTAAGGCCAGCGGGTCCAGCCCCGATCACCGCGACCTTCTTTCCGGTGGGTGGCGCCCGGTCTGGAACCTGAACGCCGTGCTCCCTCTCCCAGTCCGCAAGGTATCTCTCCAGGCGGCCGATGCTTATGGGATTCCCCTTCTTACCCAAGATGCACATCTTCTGACACTGCTCTTCCTGGGGGCACACTCGGCCGCAAACGGCCGGGAGGGCGTTCTTGGTCTTGATCACGGATATGCCGTCCGCGTAGTTGCCCTCGGTGATACACTTGATGAAATCAGGTATGGGCACGTCCACAGGACAGCCCTTTCGGCATTGAGGTTTCTTGCACTGGAGGCATCTGCTGGCCTCCTCGCGGGCCATCTCCTCGGTGTAGCCCAGGGCGACCTCGCGGAAGTTCTTGACCCTATCCTCCGGCTCCTGCTTGGGCATCTCCACTGCCTGCTGGCGCTTCGTGGACGCGGCCTTCTTGGTATCGGGCTCACTGCCGTTCACAATCGCAGCCTCCGCTGGTCTCCCATAGGATGGAGCTAAGCCTCTCCTCTGGAAGCATGGTGCGCTGACGTTTGATCAGCTCGTCGAAGTTGGTGTTATGGCCATCGAACTCGGGGCCGTCCACGCAACCGAAGAGCATCTTCCCCCCTACGGTCACCCGGCAAACTCCGCACATCCCCATGCCATCGATCATTATCGGCGTCAAGGTCACGACAGTAGGGATCCCGAATGGCCTGGTCATCTCGCTGACATACTTCATCATGACCACGGGACCCATTACCACGCATCGGTCGTACCTCTCCTTCTTTAGGAGCTCGTTCAGGAAGTCCAACCCCTTTTCACCGACCGTGCCGTCGTCCGAGGCCACGTGGACCTCATCGCTGCAGGCCTTGGCCTTGTCTGCCATGAACAGGAAATCCTTGCTGCGGCAGCCTAGGATGGTTGTCACGTGGTTCCCCGCGGCCTTCATGGCCTTCGATTGCAGGAGGAGGGGGGCGATCATTATGCTGCCTCCCACGCACAGCACCCGGCCGTAGTTCCTTATCTCCGAGGGGTTGCCAAGGGGACCGGTCACGTTGTACAGGCAGTCGCCCTTCTCGAACGTCCCCAGCTCCTTGGTCGTCTTGCCTACCTCATGGAAGGCGAAGGATACGGTCCCCCGCTCGACGTCGTAATCGCATATCGTTAGCGGGACCCTCTCCCCTCCGGCCCGGGGGATGACGATGAGGAACTGCCCCGGCCGGGCCTTGGCCGCGACCTCCGGGGCGTGGACCTCGAACAGCGTTTCCTTATGCGCCAGCTGGATCTTCGTTAATATTTCATACATCACGGCTGCGACCCCCCGGGAACAGGAGACCCTTTCGATAAATTCATCACCTTATGATGGAAGGCATCGAACTTGGCAGCGAACTCTCCCTCGCACCGAGGCGAGATCTCGTGAAGCTCGAACCTGTCGCTCAATCCCAGCTTCTTCAGGGCGTTCCGGAGTACCTCCACCTGCCTGTCCGCTACATCCCTTCCTTTCTGCAGCTTGCAGTCGGTCTCCGAGCACACCACGGCCATAACTCCGTCGAACCCGTTCCTGAAGGCATTGACGACGTGGACGGGGTCCATCCCCTTGAAGCATGGTACCTCCATTACCATGGCGTTCTTGCCCTTGAGCATCCTCTCCGGATCGTCCAGGGCAGAGAACTCCGACCACTGGCAGCTGAAAACGAGGATGGCCGGCTGGTCACTGAGGGACCGCAACCGCTTCGCTGCCTCCCCGTAGGAGGCGAGAACGTTGTCGAACTCGTACCCCTTTACCTGTATGGCCTTGTGCGGACATACCAGCTGGCATGCTCCACAGCCCACGCATTTCTCCTCGATCACGGTGGGCGAGGAGAACGGCTCAGCCTTGATGGCCTCGTAAGGGCATATGAACACGCACTTGTCGCATCCCACGCACTCCTGGTTTATCCACATCGCCTTCCTTGAGTACTTCACGACCTTCAGCGAATCCCGCGGATAGCCGAACTGTTGGATGACGGCCATGCCCAGGAGCATGCGCCTGGTCTCGATCGAGGTGCCCTCTTTCATCCGGCAGAAGCCGTCCTGGCACTGTATGGATATAATGTTCTTAGTGCCGGACCTGAGGACGTTGAATATGAAGTCCATGGGGATCCTGCCCGCGCAGGGGACTCGCATGGGCAGGTAGCTGCTTCCGTCCAGCCCCTGTGCAGCGAGGATATCCTCGACCTCCCCGCTACTGGGGGAGTTGCCTCTGCACATTATCACCAGTGTTTCTGCGTTCTCGTTCCCGGTCGTTACTCGGATGTGCTCCAGCAGGCCTTCATGATCATAGTACGCCATCTCGATGGCCGACACAGGACAGGAACTGGAGCAGATGCCACAGACCTGGCACTTCTGGATGTCGATCTTTATTCTGCCGTCCTCGGGCTGTTGATAGATGGCGTCGAACGGACAGAGCGAGTAGCATACCTTGCATCTGCTGCAGAGGTCTTGGTCTATACTCACGGCTGCAAGGCAGGTATCGTTCATCACTAATTCCCCCCTCCAGGGTCTAGGACTCTAGTGGGCCGTCGCATGCACTTCGACATATTTAGCATGTGCCGGTAACACGTGGGATGGCCCCTGTTAGAAGCCTTCGGAGGTTCGTTTTTCGTATTTTTTTGTATTATTTAATGTGTTTGACCGATGGTTCGTACAACGGATAAATTCGTAACATGAATATCTAGAAAGAGCGCCTAAAGGTAAACAGATGAACATTATTTCGACATTATATGTATGTTCGATGGATTGCTAGCAAAGGAGTTATTTGATTAAAAATCTAATATTCTTTTTCGAAACAATACATATGTGTAATAATAAGAAATAATAATGTTAAATAATTGCGTAAATCATTAATTATTTATCATTTTGTTGTCATTAATAGCTATTAAATAAACGTTATTCGTTCGCTCCTAAGTCGCATCGTTAACTAGCGCAAATCAGGAGCACAAGTACCATGCTAACCAAAGATCTATTGGAAAGGACAATAGCGAAGAACCCGGGTGAAAAAGAGTTCCACCAGGCTGTGGGAGAGGTTCTGGAATCCCTCGAGCCGGTTCTCAAGAAGCACCCTGAGTACGTGAAGGCGAAGATCATCGACAGGATCATCGAACCCGACCGGCAGATCATGTTCCGTGTCACCTGGACCGACGACAACGGCAACGTTCAGATAAACCGTGGGTACAGGGTGGAGTTCAACAGTGCCATCGGCCCCTACAAGGGCGGCCTGCGTTTCCACCCCTCGGTCAACCTGGGCATCCTGAAGTTCCTAGGGTTCGAGCAGGTGTTCAAGAACTCCCTCACCGGCCTACCCATGGGCGGAGGGAAGGGCGGCTCGGACTTCGACCCCAAGGGCAAGAGCGACAACGAGGTCATGAGGTTCTGCCAGAACTTCATGAGCGAGCTGTACCGGCATATCGGGCCCAACACTGACGTACCTGCCGGAGACATCGGCGTGGGCGGAAGGGAGATCGGTTTCCTTTACGGCCAGTACAGGAAGATCACCAACAGGTCCGAATCCGTTCTCACCGGCAAGGGCATCAACTGGGGCGGCTCCCTCATCAGGCCGGAGGCGACCGGTTACGGCTGCACCTACTTCTGCGAGGAGATGCTAAAGACCAAGAACATGAACTTCGAGGGCAAGACCGTCGCCATCTCCGGGTCCGGTAACGTCGCCCAGTACGCTGCACAGAAGGTCACCCAGCTGGGAGGAAAGGTCATCACCGTCTCGGACTCCGATGGCACCGTGTACGACCCCAGCGGCATCGACCTGGACAAGTGCCAGTACATCATGGACCTCAAGAACGTCAAGCGCGGCCGCATAAGCGAGTACGCGGACAAGTTCGGCTGCGATTACTGGAAGGGACAGAAGCCTTGGAAGGTGGAGTGCGATATCGCCCTGCCATGTGCCACCCAGAACGAGCTGGACAAGGACGATGCCAAGTACCTCATCGACCATGGCATGATCGCTGTGGCCGAGGGGGCCAACATGCCTTGCACTCCGGAGGCCGCAGAGCTGTTCATCGAGAACGGGATCCTCTTCGGTCCAGGCAAGGCGGCCAACGCTGGTGGCGTCGCCACCTCGGGCCTGGAGATGTGCCAGAACCACATAGGCATCTCCTGGACCGCCGATGAGGTGGACAGGCAGCTGCATCAGATCATGATCAACATCCACAAGAACGCCGCCGATGCCGCCAAGAAGTACGGCAGCCCCGGCAACTACATTGTGGGTGCCAACATCGCCGGCTTCCTTAAGGTGGCCGAAGCGATGCTGGACCAGGGCATCATCTGAGCACCGCGACATATCCTTTCCATAAACTATTTCCCGCCCACCGTTCTCAACGGTGGTGCGGAGGTATCCATCTTTCTACGGTATAACGGATGATCAAGGGTTGATGCGGAGCGGTGTCCTCGTTCCATCACAATCCTGATCAGGACACATAGGGATATTATATTCAACTGTGAGCGCTAATGATTTCCCTAAGAGCATGGACCTTAGGCAGATACGATTCCCATGACACCTGTGGATGACTACATCAGAAGATACGACGGCGAGCAGAGGGAGTGGTTGTCGACGATGGTCGGATACATGCGGAAGAAACATCCTCATCTCCAGGAGATCATATCATACCAGATACCCACCTACAAGTTCGATGGCCAGTACATAGCATTCTCCGTAGCCAAGGATCACTTCACATTCCATACGCTGGACTTCGAAGTGATAAAGGAGCTGAAAGAACTGCTGCCAAAAGCTAAATTCGGCAAGGGGAGCGCCAAGATACCATTCGGTCATCGTGACTCCATTCCCATCCTTTTTGAGGCCTGCGATAAGATCATCGCCAGGAGTTCATATGGACACAGCGAGCGTGGCTCATGAGGGGGTGAGAATCTTAACTCCGGAACAGACCCTTTCACGGCCTTCATATACGGCGCTGTTCTGATCCATCATCACAGCGCAGGCGCCAGAATAGAAGTGTGTTGGGTCTCACGGGGACTTGGGTGCCTTTTGCCTCCAATGATCGTAAATGCCCCCACGGCGGGTACAGTCCTCGCACTCCTTGGCATCCTCCCACTCCGTCTTACCGTGCTCGTAGAAATGCTGGCAGTTGGGGCATATCCGCTCAACATCGCTATCTATCACGTTCTCTTCTGCCATGCGCGGCCCTTAACCATCACATGTTATTCTCCTTTTGGTTCAAGTTATTCCCCTACTGCCCTGCGACCATGGGGGCTCATCGCTCAGATTTATTTCTGAGCAGGACATTCGATGTTCATGGACGAGCCTTGGAACTGGTACAGGGATGCTAAAGAGCGAGCACAGACAGAATTGGAGGCGCTATCCTTCAAGCCATTCTCAAAGGAAAAATATGCCGACTATCGATGTAAGATTCTGGACCGCGAGTGCAGCTATGATTACCGTACAGGCTCAGGGGACTGCCGCCGATGCGTCTTCGCTCTTGCTCAGGTCATGAATGATCCCAGCTCCTGGAAACGAACCAAGGACTGATCTGTGCCCAGAACCCTCAGGAGAACTGGACAGGGGGCAAAATGAATTGTTGACCAACGGCGGCAGCCAGCTTTCGTGAACATCGTTATGATGTAGAAAAAGAGAAAAGATGAAAGGGAGGCTTTGCAGCCTCTTACCTCCCCTACTTGTTCAAACGGCGTCCGGCGAGGAGCAGGAACGCCACCATCGCCACTACCATGATGCCAGAGGCAGCGAGGATGATGGTCCCGCTGGAATCGTCACCTACAGCGGGGCTGGATCGGAAGCTGATGCTGCCCAGATTGCTCTCCTGGCCTGCACCGATCTCAACGTTCTGGGTCACAGTAGGGAATCCCGCCTTGGTTATCTCCAGTGTATAGTTGCCAGCACTGACGTTGGTGAAAACGAAGTGGCCGTAGGCGTCGGTGGTGGCGATCTGACCGTTCGACAGGGTCACCGTGGCGTTCTCCACCAGGTTTCCATCAGGGTCCCTGACCGTGCCGGAGATGGAGCCCTCGTTGCTCATGGTCGTGAATGACCACGATTCGCTCACCTCATGGCCAGCCAGGTCCTGCCCTTCCACCGTCACCGGGTAGGTGGTGGAATAATCCAGGAAGGTGGAGGGGGTGAATACCGCGGTGTTGCCGTTCCACGTTAGGGTCCCCGTCACCCCGTTCACGGAGATGACTACGCTACCCTGGTCCATGGCCTCGGAGAAGGCAACGCCCACAGTGCTGGCTATGGGGACGCTCGTACCAGTGGGGGTGCCCGTCACTGTGGGAGCGACCGTGTCCACAACAAAGTTCAGAGTAGCGTCCTCGAAGTTGCCCGCGTTGTCCGTGGACCTCACCACAACGGTGTGGGGTCCATCCTCAAGGGATATCAGGGAGAGGCTGGTGAATGCGGTGAACCATGAGCCATCATCGACCCGGGCCAGGGTGTTGGCGATCCCTGAGCCGGTCTCGACCATCGTCCACTCCACCGTCACAGCGCTGGTCCCGATGTGGGCACCCTCACTGGGAGAGGAGAAGAGCACCTCCGGGGAGATGCTGTCCACGAAGAACGACGCAATGCTGGTGTTCATGTTGCCCGCATAATCGCTGGCCTTCACAGATATCTCATGCTCACCCTCCGAAAGTCCATTGAAGGTGAGGGAGGTGTTCAGGTCAACGTCAGTCCAAGCACCGCCATCGATGCTGACCCAGTAGTTGGCGATCTCTAGCGAGGGAACCCCTTCCCAGGTGGCGGTCACACTGGTCGAGGAGAGCAGTTCCGCCTCTGAGGGATCATTTATGATGACGGTCGGCAAGGCCGTGTTGATGTTGAAGGTCTTGGATGATGTACGCACATTGTTGGCGTTGTCGTAAACGCGGACGGAAAAGTTATGCTGACCGTCGGCAAGGGAGGTGAGCTCATAGTACTCGTCAGTGACCGTGATCCACTCGCCTCCGTCCAAGGATACCGAGGTGTTGTGTATCCCGCTTCCAGCATCGGTAGCCGTCCAAGTGGCGTTTATCGTGGTGACATTATACCAAGCGCCGACAGCTGGATAGGTGATCATCAAAGAAGGCACGGTCATGTCCACGATGAAGTTCACCTCATCGTACAAGCTGTACCCCTCAAGGTTGTAGGCCGTGACGTTCACGTTATGGGTCCCTTCCTCCAACGGATCGAAGGTGATGCTGGTATTGGTTGACACATTGACAGCTGACGCACCGTCCAGGCTTACCTCGAAGTACGAGATGTACGGACCGGCCTCCCATGTGACCGTGACATTGCCAGTGTTGTTGCAGAAGCCCTCGCTGGGTGAGGTGATAGTAACCAGGGGCACTATTCCCCTGGGTGCACTCACCACAGCTGCATCTGACAGTACCAGGTCCGCCTCCGAAGAGGCGGCAGATGTTACCTGAGCATCTCCATAGGTAGCTACACCAAAGCTCGATAGGAGCACTGATGCACACATTATGATAATCAGTAATCCACGGCATCCCATTATCGCTCACCATCCTTGACCATACAGTATCGAGGATCGTTGAGTCTCTGGTTCGCTCCGTGCGTATATAACTCCCTGTTTCTCAATATCCTCGGTGATACTGACGAGCTGATGGCATGCGATGATCGACTCAGTCCCGGGATAATTGTGGGCCGGAGAACGTCACTGGTTCTATACCGACAATAAGAAAAGAAGGATGGAAAAGGTTTTCAGACGGATCAGGGAAGCATTTCCTTGTCCGGTTTCCCAGATCCCAGCGCACCGATGGCCTCGGCCTCCGCCTTCTCCTTGGCCATGATGTCCTCCAGACCCTTCAGCTCGCTGCGCAGCTCCTCCGGGGTGGGTATGGGGCCGAGGATGTCCTCTGGCTTGCCCACGGCCTTCTCCAGGGCATCTCTGTCGGTGACCTCGCGGGTGGGGGTCTGCCTGGAGACGCCGAGGAACTCGGACATGCCCTCCATGATCTTGGTGACCTCGAAGGGGATGACCCACTTGGTGGACTGGGAATAACCCAGGCTCTGCATGGTCTGCATCGACAGGACCGCCAGCGCCTTAGAGTCGAGGGGGCTGGCACCTACCGCCAGGATGCGCAGCTTCTGGGCCTCACCTTGGCTCTGCAAGATGATGGCCAATCTCTCACCCTCCGCCTCCAGGACCTTGGACTGACGGACGCCTTCCGCCTGCAGGATGCGAGCCCTCTTCGAACCTTCGGCGCTGAGAATGGCCGCACGCTTTTCCCCGTCCGCGCGGAGGATGGCCGCCCTCCTCAGACGCTCAGCGGAGGTCTGCTCTTCCATCGCCGTCTTCACCTTGGGGGCAGGGTCGACCTCCCTGATCTCCACCGCCTCGACCTTGATGCCCCACTTGTCCGTGGAATCGTCCAGGATGTCCCTCAGCCGGAGGTTGATCTTCTCACGGGAGGAGAGGATCTCGTCCAGCTCCATATCGCCGATGATGGCCCTCAGGGTCGTCTGCGCCAGGTACACAGTGGCGGCGCGGTAGTTGGTGACCTCGAAGTACGCCTTCTTGGGGTCGATGACCTTGATGTAAATGATGGCGTCAACGTTCGTGGGGGAGTTGTCCTTGGTGATGACCTCCTGACTGGGAACGTCCAGCACCTGGGTCCTGAGGTCCAGCTTGACGACCTCGCTTATCAACGGGAACACATAGTTGAACCCGGGATTCAACGTGCGTTTGTACGTACCGAGCAAAATATAGATCGCCTGCTCGTAAGGCTTCACGATCCTGATACCAGTGATCAGGATTAGCACCGCGGCGACGATCGCCAGCACCAATAGTCCGACCGTAATTACATCTACCATTTCATCGACCTCCTCACTTGCACTCTGCCATGGGGGCGTCCCCTATGGGCTCCACCTTGACATGGACTCCTTCACTGGCCACCACGCGAACCTTGTATCCCGCCGCTATGGGACGGGAGGAGGTCGCGCTCCAGACATCATTGTTGATCTTGACCTTGCCCCGGATGTTCTTGGGGCAAACGTCGGTCACCACCATGCCTTCCATCCCCACGAGGGATGTGGCCACCGTTGTGGTGGGAGGCATCGACGGCGAAAGCTTCTGATAGGCTTTTACTGTCAGCAGGAACACAGGCACGCCCACGGCGATGGCCAACAAGGGCGACCAGATGCTCAAAAGCAGGTCAGGCGCGGCCAGACCCAGCGCACCCAGTACGATCAATACTGTCGCGGGGACCACCAGGAAAGCTCCTGGCGTTACGGCCTCCGCCAACAACATGATCACCCCAATGATGATGAATATCAATCCTAGGTCCGATCCGGTCATGGAAAAAAATATGAGTGGGGGTTTTTAAAAAGGTATGCCTGGAAGGAGGGCCTTCCAGTCGAAAGTGCGGGGCCATTTAGCCCCTTTGTATACCTTATCGCCTCAGAGTGGAAACTCAGACCGCTAGCTGCAGGCCGTTGGGGCCCTGCTCGAAGGGCAGGTAGACCAGCTTGGTCTCCTGCACCTTCAGCTCATAGTCCAGGTACTGCATCTTGCCTGGCTTCTCGGCCTCCAGGGTGACCGCGACGAAGTCCGCCATCTCCGCCGCCTCCTCAGGGGTGAGTGTGGTGGGCATCCTCTCCACGTTGCTGAAGTCCCGTCGCAGGTTGTAGCGGGGATTGTTCACCGTCAGGTTCACGGCCATGGAGCGGAAGGTCGAGGCCTCGAGGTCCGAGGCGGGAACGAAGATGTACAGCATGCCTCCGTTATCGCCGCCGTTGATCTTCGTTGCCAGCTTGTGGATGTAGCCTCCCTCCACGTCCCGAGAGCGGATGTTGAAGTGGCAGTACACCCGCCAGAAGGGGATATAGTACTGCCGACCCCTGACATTGGGGTTCACGTCCGCTATCTCGTACTCCACGGTGTGGGAGCCCTTCATGTCACGGTAATGGATGGTCCCGCAGTTCTTGCAGTGGAACATGTTGTCCCTCTGCTTCTGATAGATCGGCTGCTCGCAATTCGGGCACTTCACCTGGATGACCTTCATCGGTACAACCCCCCTATCTGCTTCCCTACATCGGTCATGGCCTTGAGGTCCAACGGTTTCTTCTTGTCGCTGAAGTCCCCTTGGATTATCTCCGAGCCATGGCGGAAGAAGAAGTAGGTAAGTCCAAGAATGATCAGCCCACCGATCACACCAGCGATCCCTATCTCGTTCCCAGCAGCTATGGTGAACAGGATGCCCCCGGCCGCGGCCAGCCCCCCTATGGACGTGCCTGCGGTCACCGCAAGGCTTTGGAACAGCGGGTCACCTGGAGCACGCCCGGAGAGCACCTCGCCGGTAACGCCGTCCACGGTCAGGATGTACATGCGGTCATGGTAGCTGTACCTCACAACCCATACCGGGTAGTATATCATGGAGGTCTTCTTGAGAAGCACGTGCAGGTTCTCGAATGTGACGTGAGGGACGTTGGCAGAGGACCTGCCCCGCTGCGCCGCATCGGCCCGGGCGTGGGCGGTGGCATCGTCCTTGCTGGTGGTGGACTCGAAGGTGGGTATCATCTCGAAGTCCTCGAAAGAGGACTCGCCGGAAAAGTTCCTCAGGGCCCTTATCCCCAGGTCCCCGGGGTCGCAGGCGATCTCAGAGAACACCAGGTCCTGGAGGACCATCTCCTCCTTGTATATCTTCTCCGTGGTGGTGTGGCCCTTGGAGTCGGAACGGGTCCTCTCCTCGTAGCCGCATACCCACCCCGCCACCCTGGAGCTGATGTTCCAGAACGGTATGTAAATGGGGTAGCACTCGTTGACAGTGCCCGTTTTCTTCAGATCGCGGGCCTTGAATCCTTTCCTCCACCATCCCTGGGCGGCATTGACCGCCGATTCCCTGGTAAGCTTGTTCTTGAATGCGATGGTGAACAAGCCCTTGTCCCCTTCGACAAAAAGGGTGGAACCGCAGTAAGCGCAGTTGACCGATGTGTCGCCTTCCTGTATGGCGATGGCACCCCCGCATGAGGGGCAGCTCAGACCTACTGACAGATCGCTCATGTCATAGCCTCCTGGCCACTGTCAAAGAGAGGAAGAACACTGCCAGCACCGTTATGCCCATAAGGATTAGGGCCGGGACCAGGGCGACCGTGGCTATGAACCCCTCTACCAGGAACGCCAAGAACCCCACGATGGCCACCAGGAGATAGGCGGCGGAGCTGCGGGTGGGGAACTCGTTGGAGAAGACCTCTGAGGAGGAGGCGTCAACTATGACCTGGTACGACTTGCCGTTGAACGTGTAGTCGATCTTCCAGATGGGGAAGTACACCAGGGACTGCTCCTTGGACTTGCCTGGCAGGGAGTTGAGGTAGTGGGTCATCTCGATGTCCGGCTTGATCAGCTCCGCCTCGGTGGTGTCGAACGACTGGTCGAATATCTTCAGGTCGCCACCGGGTACCTTCAGGCTGTGGAGCCCGGGCAGGGTGGTGGAGCCTGCTGGCTCGATGATGACCTCCTCCCGACCGTCCACATCCCGCCGGAACATGTACACCGGAAAGTAGACCTTCTTCACGGCAGTTATGTTGGCCTGGCGGTCCAGGTCCTTGGCCTTGGTGGAGCCCCCCGCCCACCGCCGGAACGTACCGATGGCGTCGTTCTGGCTGAGCTTGAAGGGTATCACGTAGTAGAAGCCAGCACTAGCCCGGTCAAAGAAAATGAGAGAGCCGCAGTAGTTGCACTTGGTGAACTTAATGCCGCTGTCCAGTTCCACTGGTGCTGCGCATTTCGGACAGTTGACCTGAGGCATCTAGGGACCTCACGGGGTTGGTTTACCGCACTCGGGGCAGAACTTGGACCCTGCGGACACCTCAGCACCGCAGTTAGCGCACTTCTTGTTACCCATGGGCGTCCCGCACTCGGGGCAGAACTTGGACCCTCCCGGCACGTTGCTCCCGCACTTGGGGCACTTCTTGTCGGCCTCGAACTTGGTCCCGCAATCTGAGCAGAACTTGTTGGAGGGCGGGTTCATGGTCCCGCACTTGGGGCACTTGACGGTGTTCCCGAAAGGCGGAGCGGCGGCACCCGCCTGCTGGGGTTGCCCCGCCGGCGGCTGCCTCATCTGGTCCATCATCGTGTAACCCATGCCTATGCCGGCTCCAACGCCCACGCCTACGCCCGCGGCCCCTCCCGAGGGGTTGTTGGCCGCGTCCCGCATGGCCTGTCCGGTCTGGTAGCCCATGTAGTTGGTGCCCAGCACCTGCATGGAGGCACGAGTGTCGACAGCCTTCTGCACCTCTTCGGGCAGGGAGATGTACAGTCCCGAGACCTTATCGATCAGTATGCCGTAAAGTTCGAAATGGTCCTTGGCCTTGTCCAGTACTCCCTGCTCGATGTTCATCAGGCTGGACGCGAAATCGGCCACTCCCATTCCCTGCTCCTTCATCTCGCCAACGACGTTGTAGATGAGGACGACCATCTGCTCCTTGATCCTCTCTTCGACCTCCGCAGATGTCGCGAAGTTCAGTGTACCGACGAACTGGTTGACAAAGTTCTCGGGCTGTCCGACCTTGTAACGGAACTCCCCGAACACCCTAAGGTTCACGACACCAAAGTCCGGGTCGCGGAACTGGTATGGCTGCTTGGAGCCGAACTTTCCGTCGAACGCCCTCTTCTGGAGGTAGACGACCTCTGCCTGCTGCTGCACGCCTGTCAGGGCCTTGACTATGGTGCCCACGATGGGCGCGTTGATGTCCGTCAGAGCGTACCTGTCGGGGCGGTCGAAGTATGTAAGTGCCTTACCGTCCCGGTAGAAGACCGCGATCTCGTCCTCCCTCACCACGATGTTGTCGTTCCACCTGATGAGCCGGGGGACGCGGAACATGATGTTGCTCCGCTTCTCATTGTCGTCCCAGCTGAATGTGGCCGATCCTATGAGGCTGTCCTTAAGTGCCCCGCCCTTGCTGGGGTCAGTGACCTTCGCCATGTTTAGACCTCCGTGCCCTGGATGATGTCGATACGGCGCTTGAACTGATCTTCGAAGTTATCTATCTGCGCTCGGAGCTGGGTGATGCTCTTCCGCGCCTGCTGGTTCTCCTCGGCCTCCAGGGCGGCCTTTATGGCATCTATGGCCTGCTGCATCGATTCCAGCCCATCGATCATGGAAGCATCGTAATCATACAGGCGGTTGATCTCGTCCTGCTTGAACTGGATGTCCGCGGAAATACCTGAATAGCCAGGAGAGGAATGGGATACCAGTCCCTCTGTCTTCTTGTACTGGTTGATGACCTTGCCCATAAGCTCAAGCTCCTTGGACTTGAAGGACTTGGTCACCAGTGATCGCGCTTCCTCGATCTCCTCCCGCTGAGCCCCTAGCTTCTTCGCCAGCTGGTCTCGGAGCATTCGGTCGGCGTCCCGCAGGTCCTCCCTCTGGCGGTAGCCACGGAAACCCGGAACGAACATCTGGATCTTCTTCAGTATGCCTTGGTCCTCTTTGACTCTCTGGCGAATATCGGCCATGTCACATCCCCATTTATGTGGAAAATGAATGGGTCAGATGATAAATGTATCGTATCAGTTAGCAGGAACATACGCATGCTGGAGCATCCTACATCGTCCAATTCCTGAATTATGAAGAAGGCCTGTGTTCAATGGCATTGTTCCATCCATACAGTAAGGTGCGGCCTTTCGGGACAGCTTTTAAACATTCTGCGATGATTTGTATAAAAAGCCGATGGACCGCTTCAGAGCGACATGCATGGGCCTGGCCCTTTTTCTGCTGATATCGATACCTAGTGTGACCGCCCATAGCCCGATCTTTTCGGGGGGAAACGAGAGGCTAGATAACGCCATGGTGGTAGATGATCCCACGAAGTCATGGGCCATATATAACGAGCTGCCAGGAGGCGGTACGGCGCATTACTACAGATTGGAGATGAAGCAGGGCGAGGGCATCGTCATCTCCCTGATCTCCCCCCAGGCAAGTGTCGAGAAGGCCTTCCTGCCATCGTTAGCCATCATGGGTCCGGGGCTAGGTAGCGATGGAGAGCTGCCGTCGTTCGTGGAGAGGCCGGCGGATGTTGGTGTGCTACTGGTACCGGGTGATCCGTCCCCTACTCTCAAGTTCGAGCCCTTCACACCTGCAGCCTTCCACGAGATCGCCAAGGGGGCCGTGGATGCACCCGTGAACGGAACATACTATGTGGTCGTGTTCGACGTGAGCGTCGGCGGCAACTACGGGATCGCGGTAGGGACCAGGGAGACCTTCACCGCAGAGGAGTGGCTTCTGATACCGTTCGTTTCCTTCAGGACCTATCAGTGGGAGGGACAGTCAGCATTGAGCATCCTGGCCCCGTCGATCGTGGCATTCATGGTATCCGTAGGCTACGCTGCCTGGGCCTCTAGAAAGCGCGATGTCCCTATTGATGGGTTATGGTTGCTGACCGTGATATCAGGTTCGCTGATGGTGGCCACCGCTGCCTCCATATTTTATCAGATGACATGGGGTCTGGCAAAGGTCGGCTGGGATGCCTTCGCCCTAGTGAGCATCATGTTCGCAACCATCCCCCTGTTGCTCGGGCTCATGCTCATCAGGATCGGTCTGAGGGACCGTCGTTCCCGGCCGTTCACTTCCCGCACACGTCTGGCCCTGCTGGTGATCGGCAGCTTCGGCCTCCTCTTCTGGGCGGGATGGATAGTCGGACCATTGCTCGCTATGGTATCCGCGGTCATCCCTGGACGATGGATAGGGATCCAGGCCCTTGATGATTTGTAATTCGACTGTTTAGAGGTGGAGAGGAACCAGCCATGACCTGGGATGTAGAGCATCTGGCAGCGAAAAATAATTAGGAAAATGACCATCGGACTAAAAGCGCGGCATTCACTACCTAGTAGTGTTGAGCAAAAGGAGCGAATGCCGCATGAAATATATTGGTCTGGACGTACATAAAGACAACACCGTAGCCTGCGCGATCAGCGCAGGCGGAAAGGCAGTCATGAGCGCCGAAGTGAGGACGAACGCTGCTGGCCTGTGCGAGATACATCAACGGATGCACGGAGCGGAGTACGCGGTGATGATGGAATCGAGCACCTACTCCTACATCGTATACCGCTTCTTTTTAAAGCTCGGCGTGGAGTCTCATGTCGTCCACGCTCGCAGCCTCAAGATGATAACCGACACCGACAAGAAGACCGACATCCTGGACGCCGAGCGGATCGGTCGCTGCTTGCGTCTGTGGAAGAACGGTGAGATCGAGCTGTCCATGTCCTACTTTCCAACGGAACAGGAAGCGGAGCTGAAGGACCTCTGCCGGTACAAGGAGGAGCTGTCCAACAAGCTGGGGGACGAGATTAGGCGGATCAGATCGCACATGCACCGCAACTGCTGGAACTGCCTCCGCAGTTCCAGGACATCTCGACGAGGAAGTCCAGGGTTTTCTTGTCGAGGACGTTCGGGAACGATTACACCTTGATGCGGCGGTTGGACGGTTACGCCGCGCTTCTGGAAGAGTCCAAGAGAGTGGCGGCGGAGATCGAACGCAGAGGAGAGGACGATCTTAACGTGCAGCTGCTGGAATCGATACCGGGCATCGGACGGCAGACCGCCGTCCAGCTCATGTCCATGATAATCGACGTTGGTAGGTTCCAAGATCCGGAGAAGTTGTGCGCGTACTTCGGCATGGTTCCTCGAGTTCGAGACTCGGGAGGAAAGGAACATCATGGGAGGATGACGAAGAACGGGGATCCCATGATGCGTTCCATCATCGAGAGGATAACATTATCTCATGTTCGATTCTGCGATTCGACGATAACCGCCTATTTCCAGAGGAAGTCGAAGGAGTTGGGCATCAAGAAGGCGCTCATGTCGGCCGCACGAAAGATGTTGGCCGTGATACACGCGGTGCTCACAAGAGGAACGCCGTTCACCGCCTGAACCGTCATCGGACGGTTCGCTCACGTCCGATGTACGCACGCCGACATGAGAGGATGAGGACCTAGGACAATGCCGTCGCTCTTTTTTGCGGACCATGCCGCCTGTGAAAATCACGGAGACGTCCAAAGGTCCATGCTCCAAATGTCATTCTGCGGACGCTGCCGCCTAAGTAAATTGGGTTGTTCCTGACATCTCGGCGATGCGCGCACGGACGAGTTGTACAGCGTAAGCTATATGGGACGAGAAGCACGATTCGGATAATGCCGCGCTTTTAGTCAAAGTAAAAGAAAGGTTTTTGCCGTTCTCAGGCCTTCTTCCTCTTGTCCCGGGCCTGATATTTTGCTAGCACCCTGGCGATACCTATGATGGCAATGACCGCTAGGATGGTCACTAGGATAGCATACACGAAAAGACCGGTAAGGTCGCCCTCGTTCGGGAACAGTTGTGTGATCGCCGTCTGGATCGCGGTGTTCCATGCCAAGGCAGCAACGAACGCGAAGGCAGCGCTCATCAGGCCAGCGATGACCTCGATGACGATCGTTCCCATGCTCTTGCCTTCTTCTTCCTTAATGTCTACCATTTCTTTCGTCCTCCTATGCTGGAGGGATATGTTTGTGTAACTTAATCCTTGGCCCGTAAGTAATGTGAAAAAATATTATCCAGCGTCCTAAACAAACAAGAAATTTTCATAGTAAAGTGGATGAAAACTGAGAGGGGAGCTGAGAAAATGGTCTTGCATCTGACCGGATCCATCTATCATCGATCTGCGCTGAAACTAAATCTTCGGGACGGCTCCTAGGTCCACGTGGGAGGAGGTTTCCTCCAAGAAACTCAGGAGATACTTTATTTTCCAACATCCGTGGCATATCATTTTATATCTGGTTAAAAAATTGTGATAGCAGAAGGAGAGACAGAGTCGTGGAGGCTTACCCTCCCGACCGACTAAGAGGAGGAAAAACGGGGGGTGGACAGGTCTCTGTAGACGGTCCATCCCCATTCTATCGTTTCCTTTTGAGTCCTGAATGAAATCTTATTAACATGCCCACACCGTTCGCATACCACCGGGTTTTCTCATGAGATCTGAGGGAGAAAAGGCGAACCGATTGCTAGGTGAGAAGAGCCCTTACTTGAGGCAGCATGCCTACAACCCCGTTGATTGGTACCCCTGGGGTGATGAGGCCTTGAACCGCTCTGTGGAACTTGACCGCCCCATCTTCCTCTCTATAGGGTATTCTTCATGCCATTGGTGCCACGTGATGGAGAGGGAGTCCTTCGAGGACCAGGAGGTGGCCTGCTACATCAACGATAATTTTGTCCCCATCAAGGTCGACCGTGAGGAACGGCCGGACCTTGACGCCACCTATATGGCCGCGGCCCAGCTGCTGCATGGCGGAGGCGGCTGGCCGCTGACACTGGTCCTCACACCCCAAAGGAGACCGTTCTTCGCTGCCACCTACCTGCCCAAGCGGGCCAAGGGAGGGATGCTGGGGCTCCTGGACCTGCTTCCCACCATCACGAGATACTGGAAGGAGAGGAGGGATGAGATCGAGGAAACGTCCGGAAAGGTCCTGGAGGTCCTAAGGGAACAGCAGGGTTCCACGGCCGGTGGGGACCTGGGAGAGGAGGTGTTGATAAGCGCTTTCCATTCTCTCTTGGATAAATATGACGAGGCTCATGGGGGCTTCGGCCTAGCGCCTAAGTTCCCTACCCCCCACCGGCTCACCTTCCTGCTGAGGTACTGGCAGCGAAGCGGCGATGAGAGGGCAAGGGACATGGCCGTCGATACCCTTGAGGCCATGCGCCAGGGCGGTATCTTCGACCAGCTGGCCTTCGGCTTTCACCGTTACTCCACGGACCAGAGGTGGATGCTCCCACACTTCGAGAAGATGCTGTACGACCAGGCGTTGCTTGCGCTCGCCTATGTCGAAGCTTGGCAGGCAACAGGTAGGGATGCACTTGCCCTGACCGCCCGCCAGACCCTGGACTATGTTCTTGGAACTTTGACCTCTGCTCAGGGAGGTTTCTGCTCCGCAGAGGATGCGGACAGCGAGGGAGAGGAGGGCAAGTATTACCTCTGGACCGTGGCCGAGGTGAAGGATGCCGTGGGCGCCGAGAACGCTGGGATAGCTCAAGAGCTCTTCGGCCTCGAGCTCCTCGGCAACGTCGGTTCAGGGGCCAGAGGAGAGCTGGAAGGAAAGAACGTCCTTCATCTAAGAAGCCTGGATGCCATGTCCGAGCCCCGGTTCGAAGAGATGAGGGACAGGCTGCTGAAGGCTCGCCAGGACCGGGGCAGGCCGCTGATGGACGACAAGGTCATGAGCGACTGGAACGGCCTGATGATCGCCGCCCTGGCCCGGACCGGTTGGGCCCTTAGGGAACAAAGATATGTGGAGGCAGCGAGGAGAGCGGCCGATATGATCCTCACCAGTATGCGCACGGAGGAAGGGGCACTTCTCCATATGGACGGCGCACGTGGGGTGCCGGGTTTCCTGGACGACCATGCGTTCATGGCATGGGGCCTGCTGGAGCTGTTCCAGGCAGATCAGGACCCCAGGTGGCTGAGGGCGTCCATGGAACTGATGGACGCGATGTTGGATAGGTTCTGGGACGATGAGGAAGGAGGCTTTTTCCAGACAGATACTAGCTCCAGGGACGTCCTGCACCGCCACAAGGAGGTGTACGACGGAGCCCTGCCCTCCGGCAACTCCGTGGCCCTAATGGTACTGCTCATCCTATATCGGATAACAGAGGATGAGGAACTGATAAGGAGAGCGGAGCGGCTGATCGCCGCCTTTTCCGGCTCCATATTCCGCTCCCCAGAGAACTTCGCGCATTTCCTGTGCGCCCTGGATATGAAGTTGGGACCGTTCTACTCGGTCGTGATCTCTGGTCACTATGATGGGGCCGATACGACCTCGTTCATCGACGCTCTCTCTCCCGAATACCTTCCCAACAAGATCGTAATGATCGTCGATCCGGGGGAGCGTGGGGATCGGATCAGGGACCTGTCCCCAGTGGTCCGCGAGTACGGGATGCTGAAGGGCAAGGCCGCCGCACATGCATGCACTCAGACCGGGTGCCTGCAGGGGACCAATGATCCCAGAACGCTGATAGACCTTCTACATGCCGTCAGATGATCTCGAAGGCGGCGGCCAACGCCCCCTCTTCCGCGCGCTGAACGTCAGATGATGTTCCTATGATGACCACATCGCCGTCATTGAGGTCGAACAGCCTGCGGATCTCACCCGCTATCTCTGGCCGGTCCTTGTCCAGATCATAGTCCACGGGAACGACCAGGCGATCGCCCCTTACTATGATGGTCGTCGCTCCGTCCGCCCCTGCCTTTATTGCGTTGTCCCTCTGTTCCATGCCCGAGCCTATCTTGGCACTCGCTCCCTTCACCAGCACGGCCACGGATTGCTGGCCCAGGGTCATCTCCGGCACGTCGAGCGTGTACAGCTGGAGCGGCAGGCGGACAATGTAGTCCTGGCCCTTCTTGGTTATCTTGACCCCGGTCTGCTTGACGTCTATGTACCCCTCGTCCCGGAGATAGTCGACGATGGTGCGCATGCTGCCCTCGCCCACCCCGATCCGGTCGGCAAGCTGCTTACGACCCTTCCTCCGACCATCGGACAGAAGGGAGAGGGTCTTGTAGACGTGATAATCGCTGAAGCGGAACAACGGTCCGTACTTCGGTCGATCTATTAGCTTCACGTCCAGGATATTGTTCGCATGTCCATAAACAATTTGTCATCGCATGAACGGCCTGAACCGAGCGATCGCATGCCATTTTTTTGAAGGTACGGAAACGGAACCTTCGCGGCCTCAAGTGGAGCTTTCCTACCTAGCCTTGACCTCTAGTGTCATGAAATCTGCCGCAATAACGGTCCGGGGGAACACCTCCCGGGCCTCGGCCTCCAGCACTGACGGGTCATCATATCGGCTGGAGATGTGCGTCAGGACGAGCAGATCGACCTCGGCCTCCCGGGCCACCTCCCCGGCCTCCCTGGCAGTGGAATGGCCGTAGCTCTTCGCTCCCTCCTGCATGCTCGAATCCAGAGTGGCCTCGTGTATCAGTACGTCCGCCCCTCTGGCCGCCTCGGTAAGCCTGGAGGTGGGGCGGGTGTCGCCGGATATGACCACCTTCCGCCCCTTACGGGACGGCCCCAGCACGTCCTCGGACCTCACTCGCCGGTTTCCGACCATTATCTCGCCCCCTGACTGCAGGATGCTGAACTGGGGGCCGGGGGTCACTCCCAGCTCCTTGGCCCTTTCGGTGAGGAAGCGTCCCCTCCGTTCCTTCTCCTCCACCACAAAGGACAGCGCGGGAACGGTATGCTCGCCGGCCAAGGCCGTCACCGTGAGGGGGCCGAGATCGAGCGAGTCCCCGTCCTTCATCTCCGCTGCCGTCACCTGGAACCCGAGCTGGAAGTAGCCCAGGGACAATAACTGCTCGGCCGTTTCGATCATACCTGGGGGCCCATGGAGCGCAAGCGGCTCCTTCCTGCCGGAGAAGCTCATGGACTGTATCAGACCGGGGAGGCCCAGGAAGTGGTCCCCGTGAAAATGGGTGATGAAAATGTTGGTGACCTTCATGAAGGACACCGAGGACTGCATGAACTGGCGCTGGGTGCCCTCTCCGCAGTCGAACAACAGCACCTCCCGCCCGACCTGCAGGGCGATCGCGCTGACCCCCCTGGAGGGTGAAGGCATTCCTCCACCTGTGCCTAGGAAGGTCAGCTGCATATCTCCTTCCATGACCATCAAGGGATAATAACTTTGCATTCCCTCATGGCATGTCGCCGCGGTTACTTCCTTCGTGCGAAAGGATCAGCGTCCCAGGTTCTCCAGCCTACGCTCGTCCTTGGTGGCCTTCTTGTACTCCTTGTTGTGCTCCTTGCAGAGGTGTACCCGCTTCGCCTTCTCATCCGCCACCTTGAGGCCCCCCTTCTCCACCGCGTCACGGGAGTAGGACCTCACGCCAGGTTGTGAACAGCCCATCACGCCGCACTTGTCCTCAGCCATGAAGTCCTCATCCGCCCTTCCGGTTAAAATAAGTTTTCAGGTGGTTCCACCGTCAGCATTATGATGCTGGCACTCCATATAGTATTAATTGTATGACCGAGATCAAGAAGATTCTGCTGGGTATCGACGGATCGGACGGTTCGTACAAGGCCGCAGGCTATGCAGCGGATCTCGCAGCCCGTGTGGGAGCGACGGTGACGCTGATGTTCGTGGTATCAGACCAGTACACCGACCGATTCATCGCCAAACCTACATACACGCCCAACGAGGAGATCATGGTGGGGAGCAGGTTCAACCGCGCCAAGGCCATCATGGAAGAGAAGCATGTGGCCTACGATACGGTGGTGGAGATGGGCAACCCCGCCCAGAAGCTGATCGCCACAGGAGACAGCGGGTACGACATGATCGTTCTGGGGACCAGGGGCCTCAGCGCGGTGAAGGAGTTCATGCTGGGAAGTGTCTCCTCTAAGGTGGTACAGCATTCCAGGATACCAGTGCTTATCGTGCCCTAAGCCTTTATAGTGCAAGGGAGATTTCCCGCGGATGACCAAGATCGCACCCTCCATCCTATCCGCCGACTTCAGCAGGCTGGGGGAAGAGGTGGGGAGATTGGAGGCGCAGGGGGCGGACTGGGTGCACGTGGACATCATGGACGGGGTGTTCGTCCCTAACCTGACCATCGGGCCCGGGGTGGTGAAGGCCATCCGGCCGTTCACTCGGCTACCTTTCGACGTTCACCTGATGATCGTCGAGCCGGAGAGGTACCTTGATGTCTTTGCCCAGTCCGGTGCAGACATAATCACGTTGCACGTGGAGGCGACCAAGGACGTCCCCCGCAGCATCGAGACCATACACTCTCTGGAAAAGAAGGCAGGCCTGTCGCTGAACCCCGAAACGCCCTTCGAGGCGGTGGCACCTTACCTCGAGGACGTAGACCTACTGCTGGTCATGACCGTTCATCCAGGGTTCGGAGGGCAGTCGTTCATGGAGGGCTGCGTGCCTAAGATAGTCCAGGCCCGAGAGTTCATGGACGACCATGGAATCCACGCCGAGCTGGAGGTCGACGGGGGTATCAATTACGATACTGCCCGTACGGCCATCGAGGCCGGGGCCACGGTCCTTGCCGCAGGCAGCTCCCTCTTCAGGAGCAGGGACATGAGGGCCGAGATGGCGAGATGGAGGCAGCTCCGTTGTCAGAAAGATGATTAGCACCGGGAAAGTTTCTTAAACGGGCCATATCATCCACCATCGTTCCTATGAAGTTCGATTTCGTCGGGTCTAGGTGGTTCCAGCCGCTGATGATCATCATCCTGCCAATTCTGCTACTGCTTTTGGCCATGGTGCTCAATGCCGATATCTGCTACTTCTTCCTCATCCTCCTGTGGATCGGCATGGGTCTGATACTCTTCTACCTGCCTAAAGCGAAGGACTAGGCCCCCAAATCGTTATTACCCGGTCCGACGTTAGTTCTGACCGATGGGGGTCAATCTTTCAGATATCGTGCCGGTCCAGACCATGGAGCTGGAGGACCTTTCAGGTCAGAGGCTCGCGATCGACGCATATAACGCCATCTACCAGTTCTTGTCCATCATACGCGGTCCTGACGGCACTCCCCTCAAGGACTCCAGGGGCAGGGTGACGTCCCACCTGGCCGGGCTGCTGTACCGCAACATAAACCTCCTTGAGGCGGGGGTGCGTCCGGCCTACGTGTTCGATGGCCATCCCCACGTGATGAAGACCCAGACACTGGTGGAGAGGTCGGAGCGCAGGAGCAAGGCTCACGAAGAGTGGAGGGAGGCCATCACCGAGGGGGACATGGAGCGGGCGCGCAGCAAGGCCACGCAATCCTCGAGGATCAACAACGAGATCGTCGAGTCCTCCCGCATACTCCTAACTTACCTGGGCATCCCTGTGATACAGGCGCCTGAGGAGGGGGAGGCACAGGCCGCGTACATGGCCATCAAGGGCGACGTGTGGGCAGCGTCCTCCCAAGATTACGACTCCCTCCTGTTCGGCGCGCCCCGGCTGGTGCGCAACCTGAACATCACCGGCCGCAGGAAGATGCCGGGGGGCAGGGAGTACCGGGACGTGCACATAGAGGTGGTGGAGCTGGCCAAGGTCCTGGAGGTCAACGGCCTGGAGAGCAGGGACCAGCTTATCGACATGTGCATAATGATCGGCACGGACTTCAACCCAGGTATCCGGGGCATAGGTCCGAAGAAGGGATTGAAGCTCATAAAGGAGAACGGGACCCTGGAGAGGGCCCTTCAGGCAGCTGGGCAGAGCATACCCGACAGCGATGTTATCAGGGAGATCTTCCTTCACGGGGAGCGTCTTGACGACTACAGCTTGGACTGGAAGGACCCGCAGCGGGACAAGGTCGTCAGCTTTATGTGCGATGAGCACGGCTTCTCGGAGCAGCGCATTAACTCCGCACTGGACCGGCTGGAGAGGAAGAGGCCTGCGAAAAAGGCGGAGAGCATGCCAGCGTCCCAGTCCAGTCTGGACCGCTGGGGCTCCTGATCCCGATCACGAGGCCAGATGAATTATCCAGCGGTCCCTCTCATACCATCAAGATTTTAAAGGGCCACTCTATTGACAGTCGGAAAGGGACTGCGATGATAAAGCAGGTTCAAGCGAATTATAATCCTCCTGAACTTGAGAAGAGAGTTCAAAAGTTCTGGAACGATACCAACGCCTATAAGTTGACCAAGGAGCTCCGTGCCCACGGGGTGGACTACTACTTCGTGGACGGTCCCCCGTATACCACCGGATATATCCACCTCGGCACTGCCTGGAACAAGACCATCAAGGATGCGGTGGTCCGCTACAAGCGGATGCAGAAGCACAACGTGCGCGACCAGCCGGGCTACGACATGCACGGGCTGCCTATCGAGGTCAAGGTGGAGCAGGCTATAGGGATCAAGAGCAAGAAGGACATCGAGACCTACGGTATCGACAAGTTCGTTTCCACCTGCAAGGAGTATGCTCTGGACTTCCAGAGGAAGATGACCGAGCAGTTCAAGGAGCTGGGCGTGTGGATGGACTGGGAGCAGCCATACATGACCATCGCCCCCACCTACGTCGAGGCGGCTTGGTGGACGCTGAAGAAGGCCTACGACAAGGGCCTCCTGGTATCCTCCAACCGGGTCATCTCCTGGTGCCCCCGCTGCGAGACCGCGCTGGCAGAGGCGGAGATCGAGTACGATGAGGAGAAGGACCCGTCGATATACGTTAGGTTTCCGGTCCGCGGCGAGGCAGGTGTGTCCCTCCTCATCTGGACCACCACCCCCTGGACTCTGCCGGCCAACATGGCGGTGGCCGCCCACCCCGATTACCGCTATGCCAAGGTCAAGTTCGTCAAGGGGGACGAGTCGAGCATCGTCATCATACTGGAGTCCCTCATCGACCAGGTGGGGGAGCTGGAGGGCTGGGAGGAGTACGACATACTGCAGCTCATAGAGGGCGATGACCTCGTGGGCAAGGAGTACGTTCCTCCGCTGGAGGGTGAGGTCGAATCCCAGGGCTCGATGGTGGGCAAGTGGGTGCACAAGGTCATACCCTCCAAGACCGTGGAGGCGGACATGACCGGCCTGGTGCACATCGCTCCTGGCCACGGTCCCGAGGACTTCGAGCTGGGCAAGGAGTTCGGCCTGGAGCCGTACTGCCCGGTGGACGAGAGCGGCAGGTTCACCAAGGACGTGGGGCCGCGGTACGCCGGGCTGCATGTGAGGAAGGCCAACGGCCAGATCATCGAGGACCTGAAGGCCAAGGGACTTATGTTCCACCACGGCACCATAGAGCACCGCTACGGGCACTGCTGGAGGTGCAACTCCGGGATCATCTACAGGAACACCAACCAGTGGTATCTTAGGATCACTCAGGTCAAGGACCTCATGCTCGACGAGATCGCTAAGGTGCGATGGACGCCGGAGTGGGCGGGATCGTCCAGAGAGTACGACTGGACCATGAACGCCCGCGACTGGTGCATCTCCCGGCAGCGCTACTGGGGCATACCCCTGCCCGTCTGGACCTGCAAGTGCGGGCAGATGAAGGTCATAGGATCCGTGGACGAGCTCAGCGTCGCAGAGGGCTACCGCAAGGACATGGAGCTCCACCGGCCCTGGATAGACGGGGTCACGCTGAAGTGCGACAAGTGCGGTTCCAAGATGAAGAGGGTGGGCGACGTCCTCGATGTATGGTTCGACGCCGGTGTCGCCTCCTGGGCCCAGCTGGGATTTCCACGCAGCCGCACCGAGTTCGACCGCTGGTGGCCTGCCAAGTTCATAACCGAGGCCCACGACCAGACCCGGGGATGGTTCTACTCCCAGCTGGGCTCGTCGTGCGTGGCCTTCGGCCGCGCCCCCTATCAGAGCGTGCTCATGCACGGGTGGATGCTCGACCCCCAGGGACAGCCTATGTCCAAGAGCAAGGGGAACGTCATCGACCCTGCCAAGGTCATAGCCGAGTTCGGGGCCGATGCCCTCAGGTTCTACTTCCTGCGGGTATCCGCGCCGTGGGAGGACATCTCCTTCCAGCACGAGGGGGTGAAGAACGCCCGCAAGACCCTCAACATCCTGTGGAACGTGGCCAACTTCGCGACCACCTACATGTCCATAGACAAGTTCGATCCCTCATCCGTGGACCCTGCGGCGGTGCGTAGTGCCATGAGGCCAGAGGACCGCTGGCTGGTCTCCCGGACGGAGAAGCTCAAGGTGGAGGTAACCAGGAACCTGGACTCCCTGGACCTGCATAAGGCGTGCCGTTCGCTGGAGGACTTCATCCTCGAGGACCTGTCCCGATGGTATGTGCGCCTGATAAGGGACCGGATGTGGAGCGAGTCCACGGACATGGATAAGGTGGCCGCCTACTTCACCCTCCACGACGCCCTCATGACCGCCATCAAGCTCCTGGCGCCGGTGTGCCCGCACATAACCGAGGAGATCTTCCAGGCCCTGGACGGCTCCAAGGGCTCGGTGCACATGTGCGACTGGCCCATCGCCGACCTCACGCAGGTTGACGACCGCCTGGAAGCGTCGATGAGGACCATGCAGGAGCTGGTGGAGGAGATCACCAAGGAGCGGCAGAAGAAGAACATGAAGCTACGCTGGCCCCTCCAGAGGATCATCATCCACCCCCAGACGCAGGAGACCTTGGACCTCCTGAGGCCGATGGAGGACGTGCTGCTGTCCCAGGCTAACGTGAAGAACGTGGAGTACGTCCCGCCGGAGCAGGAATGGAGCGAGCTGGTACTGGACGTGGTGCCCAACCCCAACGCCATCGGCAAGGTCTACCGCCAGTGGTCGTCAAAGATCGCGGTGCTCCTGAAGAACCGTCCCGCAGCCACCATAAAGGAGGCCATCGACCGCGGGGAGTACTCCCTGGGCATAGAGGGGCAGATAGTCAAGATAGAGCCCAACATGGTGTCCTTCACCTCCACGCTCCCCGAGAACGTCACTGGAGTGAAGTTCACCGGCGGGGACCTGTACATCGACTTCAACATGAACGAGGAGATCGAGGCCGAAGGCTATACCCGAGAGCTCATCCGCCGCATACAGCAAATGCGTAAGGACATGAAGCTGGACGTGGAGGAGTACGTGCGGGTGGAGGTCCGGGCACCCACCGTCATCGAGGAGTACTTCAAGTCCTGGAAAGAGCACATCATGAAGGAGACCCGGGCCCTGCAGATGGACTTCAAGACCGATCCCAAGGGGGAGAGGGAGGCCAGCTGGGAGGTCGAGAAACAGCGCATGGACATCGCTCTCACCTCCCTGCACCTCAAGGAAGGACTAAAGGAGTTCACCAAGGTTCCGGGACTTTCCCAGGAGGGTGCGCTCGCCGTCATAAGGTCCGGCAAGACCAAGGTGGAGGACCTCAAGGGGATGGACGAGGCCGCCCTAGCCGCCATACCCGGCATCAGCAAGAGCGATGCTCGAAACATCGCTCACTTTCTGGCAAGACAGGACATAGTGCCCAAGGCCGAGGCCGCCCCCGCGCCCTCCAAGAATCTGGACACAGGGGACCGCGATCTCATGATCAACTACCTCATGCGAGTGCCCCGTATGAACCAGCTGAAGGCCGAGATGGTCGTCGATGCCGGTTACGATACCGTGGATAAGGTCGCCCAAGCGTCCAAGGATGCCCTGCGGGCCATCAGCGGCCTGGGCAACAAGACCGTCCAGGAGATAATGGACTACGCGGCTGCGGGAGGGTTCACAAAGGTCATGCAGTGCCCCCAGTGCCAAGGAGCGGTACAGCCCTATGAGCGGGAGTGTCCATCCTGTCACGCCCCGGTCGAGGCCTCCGTGCAGGATGTCAAGGCCGGGGAGGAGGCGGATGGGACGGAGGAGAAGCCCAAAGCGACGCCGTCACAGGCCAAGCTGGAGCCCTCGTTCACCTATCTCATCAAGGAGACCAAGGGAGGGCTGTCATACTCCCTGTTCGAGGAGGCGATCAAGAAGGGGATGCTCGGGTACTGCGTCACCCGCGAGTATCCTCTTAAGATACGCTCCAAGTACAGCCTCGGAGAGACCCCCGTGGTGTGGCTGAGCAATATCGGGAAGGAGAACTGCCTACGGCCCAAGGACCTGGAGAAGCTGAGCTTCTCCCTGGAGCAGTTCCTCGCCAAGAAGGACGTGATAATCCTATTGGACGGGCTGGAGTACCTCATCACCAACAACAACTTCCTGACGGTGCTGAGGTTCATCCAGAGCCTCAGGGACCAGGTGGCCATAAACCATTCCATCCTGATGCTGGCCGTGAACCCATCCACTCTGGACCCCCACGAGCTCAACCTGCTGGAGAAGGAAGTGGACGCGAACCTCTAAAGGAGGTCGTGCAGAAGCTCTGCCAGGCCGGGCACGGTCTGGTAGTCCTTCACTTCCTGCGGCGTGACCCAGCAGAACTCGGTATGCTCCCAGTCGATGCAGACCGAAGGGGCCTTAGCCTCGAACAGGAAGGGGTGGATATGCCATATGGTGTCACGGTCTCGGACCGTCACCATCCTTCCCTCCTTTGCGATGGGCAGGTCCAGCCCCGTCTCCTCGCTGAGCTCCTTGACGGCCGTCCTCTGAGGGCTTTCCCCCACCTCCACGAAGCCGGAGACAGCGGCCCAGTATCCCTGGAAAGTCCCTACCTCCGCGCTCCTCTTGAGAAGGAGTACCTTGTCGCCGTCCCTGACGATGCAACTCACCACGTGGCATTCCTTGACGTTGGGCAGCTCCACCGTTCCCCTGGTGCCGTCAACGACCGCAGTGTCCCCGTCCCTCAGCAGTGACAGGTCGATATGGTCAACGAGGGGGACCCCTGACATCACTGCTCCCGTTGCCACTATGGGCTCGGCCAGGGCGTTGATCAATGCCGCAGGGAGCGTTCCCTGCCTCTTCATCTCCAGAAGCACGTAGGAACCGACGGTACTCCCGCGGCCCTGAGGGAAGGCGAACACTCGCCCCTTGACCGAGCGGCCGCCGAGGGCAGGGTCCGTGAGCCTGCCGGTTGACGGCTCCACACCACCAAGGAATGAGGTCGCGGATGCGTTCATAACTACCTCACCCTCCCCCTTACCCTTGGAGATGCCCCTTCCCTTCAGGATCATGTTATCATCTCCACGAGGCCGTCGGTGGTACGGTACACCACCTTCTGCGAGCATAACGTAGGGAGGTAGTTGCAGGCCTTCCCTGAGTTCGTGGCGGTGGTCTTGAAGCGCTCCTCGATGGGCGTCACCACCATACAGGTGTCGCACACCACGTGACCGAACTTCGATAGCACGTCCAGTTCCCTTGGGCACTTGGCCGCGGTGCACCGGGAGGTGCAGAACCAGACCTCCGCGTCCCCTTTTCGGCGCTTCCCCCTGAGCCGGGAGGCCAGGTCCCTGATCTCCTCTACCGATAGATGAGGGCACCCTAATGCGATGAGGTCCGGGTCCTTACCGGTCTCGAACTTGTTCCTTGCGGCCTCGACCTCCCTCTTGCCTATGACCAGGCGGTCCATTCCCTTGAGGTCGTGGATCCCTGCCTCCGGGGTGACGCCCTCGACATGGAACAGGGCGACAGAGCCAGCGGCCGCCATGGCCGCGGCGAGGGTCTTGAGCTGGTCAACGGTGGGGCGGATGCCTCTGAAGTAGGGGACACGCCCGCCTACAGCCGACCCCACCGCCTGTCCCAGAAGGGAGTAGTCCACCTTGTCCAGCTCCACGCTGACAATGATGGAAGGTGCGCGGTTCTCATCAAGGTGGAGCCCGTACCTGGGGGTCTTGCCTACAATAGCCGCTGCCAGAGCACCCGGCCCCCCCTCGCGGTTGGTCCTGGCCCCGATAACGGAGTTGGCGAAGGACAGGGCGTTGGACTCCGCCCATGCCAGGGTCTGCCCCTTCTGAGGGATGTTCGTTCCCAGGTAAGGGGTGCATGAACAGTCCGTGTTGACCCCCAGGCGCTCGTACTGGTCGATTATGTGCAGCTGGCGGTCTGCGAAACGGGGAGATATGCCCATCTCCTTCCACTTCTGCCTGTCCATGCCCGCAGGGTTGAGGGTCGTGGGAACGCACACCTTGGCATCCTTTGATAACCTCTCCAGGAATTCTATCCCCCCTTCACCTATGGTCTTATAGGAAACACCAGAGAGGTGCGCGGAGGATATGGGCACCAGCTCCTTGGCGTCATAGATATCGCCAAGGGCCACCAGAAGCTCCATGGCTGTCCTCAGGCCCTCGCCCTTCTCACCCGCCAGGACAGACTCCTCATCCCGTGTAAGGAACATGATGTTCCCTCTCTAGGCTATCAGGCGATAAAATCCTTGTGTATGAACCAGCCACCCCTGTGAGGTGATCCCCGAACCTGCTGGAGAAAAAGGTCTGCTACCGAGGTACCCGGTCGGCGAGCTATCGCTCATATGTGATGACGAACGTGTTCGGTACCTGCTTGATACGGGGAAGCCGGGATCGGTATCCTAGGGGTTCCTTAGCTGGAAATTCTTTTATATGACCTTATTATTGACTGACGGTCAGTCGGTAAGACCATGCCCCGGACCATCAAAGCATCACCAGACCGTGCGAACGAGATCCTCGAGGCGGCCCGAGATCTCTTCAATGAGAAGGGGTTCGAGAACACCTCGGTGGACGATATCGTGAGGAGAGTCGGGGTGGCCAAGGGGCTGTTCTACTACTACTTCGACTCCAAAGAGGAGATCATCGGTATCCTCTATGACCGCCTTTTCGATGAGATAAGCGCCTCCATCACGGCGGTGATGGAGAAGAAGGGACTGACGGCCTTGGAGAGGTTTGGCGAGGTCTTCGAGACCAACCGGGACATCACCTGCCGCTCATCCATGATCGTCGCCTACTTCAAGAAGGAGCGCAACCAGTCCTTCCACCTGACCATGGAGAGGAGGGCCCACGGCCTGCTTATCAATGTCATGGAGGGCATTATCATGCAGGGGGTCGATGAGGGCACCTTCCGCGTCGATCATCCTCGCGAGACGGCGATCGCCCTCAACGCCATGTACCAGGGCCTCAAGAACGACCTTCCTCCAGAGCCTACGAGCGAGGAGCTGATGAACATGTTCCAGGCCCTCCGAGACCTGTCGGAGAGGCTCCTGGGAATGGATGCGGGATCGCTCAATATCTTTGACAAGCTGCTGCCACCCTTCGATCAAGGGGGCTGGTCGACCAAGAACAGCAAGAAGGTTTAGTGATGTTCGGGAAGAAGAGTAAGAGAAGGGTATCTGCAGAAAGGCCAGTGCTCAGCGAGGAGGAGCGCAGGAGGAACCGCACGCGGTCCTTCATCATGCTCGGGCTGGCGCTCGGCATGCTGCTTGCAAGCCTGGATCAGACCGTGGTCAGCACCAGCCTGCCAAAGATAGTCGCGGACCTTGGCGGTATGAGCCTGTATTCGTGGCTGTTCACAGCGTATATGCTGGCTCAGACGGTGACCATCCCCATCGCCGGCAAGCTCTCCGACCGTTTAGGCCGGAAACCCATCTTCCTCACAGGTATGCTGCTGTTCCTGGGCGGCTCCCTGCTGGCGGGCATGTCCACCTCCATGGAGTTCCTCATAGCGTGTCGCTTCGTCCAAGGCCTGGGCGGTGGCGCCATGATGCCCATATCGATGGCCGTGGTGGCGGACCTGTATGCTCCCACCGAGAGGGGTAAGATCCAGGGGATGCTGGGCTCGGTGTTCGCGCTCTCCACCATAATAGGCCCCCTCATGGGCGGCTACATAGTGGACAACATGGACTGGCGGTGGGTGTTCTACGTGAACCTTCCTGTGGGCATACTGGCCATCCTCGTCACGTCCATGAAGTTCCCCACGGTCCAAAGGGACCGCAGCAAGACCATCGATTACGCCGGCATGGTCGCCCTGATCGCAACACTGGCCCCTGCGCTCCTGGTCATCACTTGGGGAGGGAGCGAGTACGCATGGACGAGCGTGGAGATCATCGGCCTAAGTGCTGTATCGATCATCAGTGTTCTTGCCTTCATCTGGCAGGAGAGGAGGGCGAGCGACCCTATACTTCCCCTGAGGCTGTTCAAGGAGCCCATATTCACCCTGGGCAGCGCAGGCCTGTTCATAATGTCCCTGGGCATGTTCGGCGTGATATCCTTCCTGCCGCTGTTCCTGCAGGCCGTGGTGGGGATGAGCGCATCCAACAGCGGTGAGCTCATCATCCCGATGATGGCCGGCGTGATGCTAACCTCCCTGGCGAGCGGGTTCCTGCTGCGGCGCACAGGGTACAAGATCTGGCTGCTCATCGGACCTCCCGTCTCCGCCCTTGGCCTGTACCTGCTGTCCACCCAACACGCCGGCAGCTCACCGTGGGATGCCATCCTGTTCCTCGTCATAACCGGTGCCGGCCTGGGTGCGGTCATGTCCAACTACATCGTGGCTGCTCAGAACGTCATGCCCAAGAAGGACATGGGCGTGGCCACAGCGTCCATGAGCCTGTTCCGCAGCATCGGCGGGACCGTGGGCGTGGCGGCCCTGGGCGGCCTCATCAACGGACGTATGAACGAGGAGCTGGGCAGGAACCTATCGCCGCAGATGTACTCCGTACTGCCGACCATGGACGTCAACAGCCTGGGCCAGCTGCTGCTGATGACTGATCCTTCAATACCCGGGGTGGTGCTGGAGGCCATACGGCTGTCCCTGAGCAACAGCATCACCTTCGCCTTCCTGGTAGGAAGCGTCATCGTCCTCCTGTCTCTCATCGCCAGCGCGCTGGTCCGCAGCGTACCACTGAAAAGCGTGAAGGAGTACCATGAGGAAGAGTGTAATCCAGCTCAGCTTGAGGCCATGGCAGGGACCGCACAGCCTGGAAAGGAGTAAAGCGGCCGGGCAAACCCCTACCTACGACATTTTTTTAATGGATGGGGAGTGTATTCGATACAGGACGACCAGGTGTTCTAATGCAATGGTACCGGAAGATCCTCATCCCCACTGATGGCAGCAAGTACGCGCAGAACGCGGTGACCCGCGGCCTGTACATAGCCAAGAGGCTGAACGCGGACGTGACCCTCCTCACAGTCATCGATGTCAAGGCCACTGTAAGCCTTCAGCAGGGCCTGGGTGTTCCTGATGAGTACGCCTACCAGCAGAAGGCCGCGGAGGCGGCGGTGGAGGCCGCGGAGGCGGTGGCCAGGGAGATGGGCGTGAGGGCGACCTCGATCGTGAAAAGAGGCTCACCGGCCTACGATATCATCGAGGAGTCGAAGAAGCATGACCTCATCGTGATGGCCAGCCGTGGAAGGACCGGCGTTGCCAGACTGTTCGTTGGAAGTGTGGCCGAGAAGGTCGTGAGGTTCGCAGCCTGTCCAGTGCTGGTAGTGAAGACACCGGAATGATAAAAAAAGGAGCGGGGACGGGGATCATCTCCACTTCTGGGATCTCCCTATCAGCATCCCCTTTTGGTTCTTCTTCAGACCCTGATCAAGCATCCTCTAAGGAAGCAGGAGGCGAACCATCCCCGTTTTTCCTGAGGATGCCCGGAGCTTCACGATCGTCTACGGTTCCATAGCCCATATCCGACTATCCCTACGCCGCATAAGGCGAGGCCAACGAGCGCTACCTGACCTGCCGCGGTATCAAAGAACGCTTGTGTCGTGCCCTGATCAACACCGACAGCGGTGGAGACGTTTACGCTGCCTATGATTGAACCCTCACCAGATTTCTCCAGAGCCCTGACCTCATAGTAATAGGTCATGTTCCTCTGCACATCGCCATCCAGGAACTCTGTTCCTGTTGTTGACGCCAAGTACTCCAGGGCAGTTTGGTTCTCTCCCCGGTAAATATTGTATCCGGTGATGTTCGATTCCTCGCCAACCGGAGCGTTCCAATAAAGTGAGATGCTTCCGTTGATAACGGACGCGGACAGGTCGGTTGATCCCGGCGAGAGTATGGACGGAGATAGGGTCGTCACGCTCACGACCTCGCACTTCTCTCCCTCGCCTACCTCATTTATGGCCGATACCCGGTAGTAGATCGTCGTAGAGTTCTCCAGACCCTCGTGCACGTAGCTGGTTTCAGACAGGAGCAAGAAGGCGAAGGTACCGTTCGGATCAAGGGACCAGGACAGGTTATAGCCGGTTATGGCAGCGCCCCCGTCGTTCGCAGGGGCGTTCCAGGTGAGCTGTACCTGGCCCAGGGAAGGCACGGCCGTGAGGTTCATCGGAGCCCCGGGTGCCACCACCAACAGTGATGGTGTCACGCTAACAGGGTTGCTCTTTACACCAAGACCCGCGCTGTTGTGGGCAGCGACGGCGAAGCTGTACTGAACACCATTGGTCAGGCCTGTTACCTTGGCTGTGGCACCGTTAACATGTGCAACATCATTTCCGTCCTGATAGACTATGTAATAGTCGATCGCCGCTCCTCCATCATCTGCAGGTTCGTCCCAGTATAGGCGGACCTCTCCGTCACCCGGGGATGCCCTTAAGGCGGTTGGTGCCCCGGATGTCTGTATCAATGCGTGGGGGCTCGCCTTTACAGTAGAGCTCAGGGTGCCGATGCCAGCGCTGTTATGGGCAGCGATCGCGAAGCTGTATGTGACACCGTTGTTGAGCCCTTTCACAACTGTGCTCGTGGTTGTGACATGAGCGACGTCCTTTCCGTTCTGATAGACGACGTAGTAGTTGATAGCCGCTCCTCCGTCATCTGCAGGCTTATTCCAGGAGAGTCGGACCTCTCCGTCACCCGGGGATGCCTTTAACGAGCTTGGGGCTCCCGGAGTCTGAACCGAAGTATGAGGCGTAGCTTTGACCGTGGAGCTCAGGGTGCCGATGCCAGCGCTGTTGTGGGCAGCGATCGCGAAGCTGTATGTGACACCGTTGCTAAGCCCCTTAACCACTGTGCTCGTAGCTTTCACATGAGCGACGTCCTTTCCGTTCTGATAGACGACATAATAGTCGATCGCCGCTCCCCCATTGCTAGATGGTGCTTTCCAGGACAATGTCACCTGAGCATCACCGGCCATAGAGGTCAGAGAGGTAGGCGCACCAGGCTTTTTTATCGTAGGGGTGGGTTCTGGATTGTCGTTTTGCTCAGCCAGCATAGCCTTGATGGTAGGCTCAAGGTTAGCCCTGATAGCATCTTCAGCTATGAGCGCCTTGTCCCCGATGAAGACCGAGGGGATCAACTGTTTCTTGACGTTATACCTATGGTTGAAATCCTGATATAGGTCCCAGTTAGCACTGTTCTGGGTAACCTCATATCTCAGGAAAGTTACCTGTGGGTATTTTTTCTCCATGCTGTCGATGTACGGCTCTATTGCTGCGCAGTGAGGGCAGTTGATGCCGTAGAAGAAGTACACTTTGATACCGCTGCTTGCGCTGGCCCCAAGGCTCAATGCCTCCGAGGATATCTCTTCGGGGTCAACGTCGGGTAATGAACTGTTATTGTCGCTATTCTTCGTGATGGCAAGGTTCGCTCCAAAAGCGAGAACAAGCATCAAGGTGAACGCGATGATCATCAGGGGAAGTGGCCTCAAGTCTAGGTCTCTCCTTTCTAAGAAAATCGGAATAGATAATAGTATATTAAACATACTGTCGGATGTTTCATTCATGCATACAGAACCTGGAGCAAATGCCTAAAAACTCAATACTTCTCGGATTTGACCTCGCTCGCCATCAAAGGAAACGTAAGCATCGTCATTGATCTGCCGGTAGAGGAAGAAGATTACCTCGATCACAAGCATGGAGGCCCCAGGATGAACATTCGACTTGACATACATGCGAAATAATGATTGAAGGTGATAACAAACGATAAGAGATTGATAGATCACATATCACTATTGGAAGAATCAAACGGAGGAAGGGGCAAAACTGACGGAGCTGACCAATGATCGATTGGCAGCCAAGAACTACCCGAAATTTGCATTCTGGCTATCCACGATCGGTGCATAGATTATCCTCATCCAAAGGTTCATGCCATTATTCTTCCGGCCCATATTGAATGTAATGGAATACGGCGCTTGGGCCGGGTTAACTGAGGTCGTCCTGGGAATCGGCTTAATGCTAGGGGGTTTGATCATCGGCTCCTCAGCTGCCACCCTGGTGATCAATCCCAAATTTCTTGTCGCCGAGGGTCCATCATATTTCTCATCTCGCTGCTGGCGTTACTGTTGGGCGGCAGCTATATGATCGACTCTGTCCCGGAAATCATTGGCGGCCTTATGGCGCGAGAAAACGGTCTGACCAACCTGGTCTACACGTAGCGTACTCTACTGTTCTTCTTCTCTTCCTCAGCGATGGTATCTTGATCGGGCTTCTTGATCGGTAGATCTGGCATCTTACCCTTATCCGGACCCTTATTGTTGTCTTTGTCCTCCTCATCAAGATTGGGTATTTTCCTCTTTTCCGGCGGGGTCTTTGTAACATCCACTCTTGGAGCCATGAATTCACCAAAATAACTGGACCTGTATAGGTGGACTAGGTATTAACCACTCCATAAGATCGCGCACTTTCAGGCATCTCTCATAGATAAGGAGATCAATGAAATCTGCCCGTAACTTGATCGTGAGAAAATATTCTCGGTACATCAAAAAAAAGCCAAAATGCCCTCACTGCGGGGCGGAGAAGAGGGTTCGGTTCGGGGAGTCGCAGATGTCAGGTGGTTTATATGAGATCAATGTAAGGCTTCGGTGACGTGAAAGAGGGCTCTGCTCCCGGGTGAGATCGGGACGATCTTTGATAATATTAAGTGTAAATAGTGTTGTCGTTTTGATTAATCTAGTAATTGTTTAGTTGATAACCTAAATAACATATACTGTATGAATATAACAAAGAGAGACGTCGGCTAGGTCAATGACGGATCTGTGAATTGTAACGAGCCCTATCCCCTTGGTCTCTCATTTTACATTTTTACTATCGAAGAGAGGTTTGACACCCTTTATTGCTGTTTGTCCTTCATGACGATGGATGATGGCGTGATGGAATAAAGGCGGACCCGGGGGGATTCGAACCCCCGTTCGAGGCTTTCCCTGGACCGTGATGGTCCACCGGAGGCCTCAGTGATATCCAAGCTACACTACGAGTCCCGGCTATCCGATGGACAAGGTAGTAATAAAGTTATCCCGACCCGTAACGTCACATGCTTATCCGCTGGTCTCTCCAATCGGCAGAGCTTGGCCACCTCGTGCCGTCCTTGTCGCCTCGAACATGCGGTCGAAGATGGCGGGGAGCTCCATCTCCAGAACCTTGAGCCCTTTCTCCGTAATACCGCCCCTGGTAGCGACCTTATCCATCAATCCAAGGGTGTTATCGTTTCCCGTGGCCAGGGTTAAAGCCGTACCCAGCATGGTCTCCAGCACTATTTCCCTGACCTCCTCGAGGGGTAGGCCGCAGGACCTCGCTCCTGACTCCGAGAAGGCCTCCATCATCATGGCCATGAGGCCGGGGGCGCAGCTGGTCAGGTCAGTGGAATCATTCAAGCACCCTTCGGCCACCAACTTCACCTTGCTGGACCGCTGGAACAAGGCCTCTAGATCCTCCTGCAAGAGCGGTGGGACCCTGGAACCGTGAGCGATCAGCGTGAATCCATGCCCAGAGGTCATGATCATTGTTGGAATGACCTTGCTGACCGGTCCGGCGTGCAGGGCCTCTAAAGTCCCTATCGCTATTCCACTGTTTATCGTGACCACGTGAGTGTTCCCATCCAGATCACGAGATATTTCTTCCATAACGTCACCGACGGCCGAAGTGTCGGTGCACAGGAACAGTACGTCCGAGGCACGGGCGACCTCCGATGGGGAGGTTGATAAGACCACATCAGGGAATAATTCAGACAGCTCAGACAGACTGTCTGACGTGCGGTTGAAGACCGTCACATGATCAGGAGCGAGGGAGCGGTCCCTCAGGAGAGATAGGACCAGCGCCCGCCCCATGTTGCCGTATCCAATGAACCCATACCTCTTCATGACAGACTGGAATCGATACGATTATTTCAATCGTAAGGCCGGAATTTCTCCGGGGAGAGAAAATGGTGAAAGGGGTTGTTGAAAGGGGTTTTACTTCTTGTTCTTGAACTCGGTGTAGCCGCACTTCCCGCAGGAGTTGCGGTCCTTGTGTTCTGCAAGGAACACGCCCGGACCGCACTTGGGGCAGTTGCGACCCTTGCGCTCTAGCTTGCCGCCCTGAACGACGTAGTGGTCCTTCTTGGCGGAAGCCCCGGCCGCGGCCTTCTTGCCCGCACCGGCCTTACCCTTGTCCTTCGATTCTGGCTTCTTCTCTGCAGGTGCCGCCCCGGCGGCCTTAGCGTCCTTTGCCATTCATATCACCCTTACTTGGCCTTCTTCTTCTTGGCCGCAGGAGCCGCCTTGGGCTTCTTCGCCTTCTTCTCCGCCAGTCCGTTGCGTACCAGCAGGTGGTTGGCCTCATACTTCTTGGCGCTCTCGACAGATCCGTACACCTTGGCGTATCCGTCGCCAGCTCCCATCCCGAAGCGGGAGGCCATGTCCGATACCACGACGCGCTCCTTCTGGACACCCATTGCTCCGGCTAGGGCGGTGCGGACAGCATCGCGGTTAGGGGAAGGCTCACCGACGTGGTCGGTCCTGAACTCGACATCGACCCTGTCCATGAGCTTGTTCTCGCTCTTACTGACGATCTCTAGCTTCAATTCAATTCCTCCATCGAATATATCAACGATCTTGCTTGGTCCGCAGCGTCCTCGTCGATCTTCAACAATGCCATTCCTCTACCAGGAATGCCAAAGATCAGACAGGAGCCGATTGGGGCCATGGCCGCGCAGACCAATGCGGCCAGGTCCTCCTCGCCCTCGACAAGGACCTTCGTTGGAACGTTCCTATCAATAGCCCGGGCGATCTCACGCACGAGCTCAGCACTGATCTGACCCGCTGGGTTCGCGACCTTGCGGTCCACTCCCTCCATGTCCTTGAGCTTGGCCGTCAGAGAGGTGAACGGCCGGCGCTCGGTCTTGAGGTCATAGACGACCAGGTCCGGTTTGAAACCGTTTTCCAGCAAAGTGAGAGATACCATATCACCAACGGCCATAATGAGCTTGCATCCACATAGCTCGGCAGGAAGGTCCTCAAGAGGGACCAGTTTGCCGAGACCGGTGGCCAGCTGAGCCCTCATGCTGTCAGGCAGAGACCATCCTCTTCGAGGGCACCTCAGCCTAACGCACCTTGAGGGCGAACTTTCCGTTGACATTGATCCCCATCCGCTTCGCGATCTCCGAACGAGTGTGATCCACGATTATAACGTAACCTTGCCAATCCTTGGAGGTCTGGTTCCCGCAGAGCGGACAGTTGTCCTCCTCGGTCATGTAGCTGCAGTGCTTGCACGCCTTTTGTATCTTCATGCAGCACCACCACTGGTCTTCTTCCTTTCTTCCTCAATCCATTCGATCTTGCCGAGGCCGGGCTGCCGCATGGTGAGGCCGATCTTGGACTCGCGGGGGCTCCTCTCGTTCAAGCTCAGGGCCACGATGCGAGCTCGGACGGTATCCCCCACCTTGAGGTCGCGCTTGGTGTCCTTTCCCAGAAGGCGACCGTTCTCGGTATCGATGTCTATGCGGTCATCCATTATCTGACTGATATGTAGAAGGCCATCCAGAGGGCCGAAACGGACGAACGCCCCGAACTTCAGGACCTCGACCACGGTACCTTCGATGACCTCTTGGAGCATGGGCCTGAAAATCAGGCTGTCATACTTCACGTTCTGGTAGATGGCACCATCGCCATGGACGATCCGTCCCTCACCTATCGGCTCCACGTTGGACACCAGGACTGTCAAAGAGTCGGATCCCTCGATCCTACCCTCGAAGGACTCCCAGCTCAATTGATTGATGACGTCAGTAAGGTCTTCGCCGAGCCGCTCAGGCGGGATGCGGACGACCTTCTCCTTGGTTGACAATAGGTACATAGCGTGGCCTCTGAATGATAATTGGGGATAAGCCATCTGTTATTTAAACGTGAGGATTATCAAAAGGACAAGAAAAATTATCTGGATAAAAGGAAAGGAAAAGGTTTGTTCGGTTCACCGCTCACATGATGATGAACAGCCCGGCGAAGACCAGGGTGATGGTGGAGAGCAGCTTCACCAGCACGTGCAGGGACGGACCAGCGGTGTCCTTGAAGGGGTCACCGACGGTGTCACCGACGACGGCGGCAGCGTGAGCAGGGCTCTTCTTACCGCCGTGGTGTCCGGTCTCCACGTATTTCTTCGCGTTATCCCAGGCACCGCCACCGTTGTTTAGGACGGTGGCCATGAGGATACCGGCGATTGTCGCTACCATCAGGAACGCACCCACAGCTTGAACGGCGATCTGGTCGGTCGCGTTCGGGTAGGCGAAGCGCCAGATCAGACCGACGGCTATGGGGACCACGACAGGCAGGATACCTGGCAGGACCATGGCCTTCAGCGCTCCCTTGGTCGAGATATCGACGCACTGGGCGTAGTCGGGCTTGTCCGTTCCGGCGAGGATGCCGGGCTTCTCCTTGAACTGCCTCCTGACCTCGTTGATCATGTCGTAGGCAGCCTTGCCGACGGCACGGATGGCGAGGGAGGTGAAGAAGAAGACCAGCATGGCACCGATAAGGGCGGCGATGAAAACTGGGGGCTGAGCGATATCGACCCTGAACACCTCTAGTAAGGGGAGGTTTAGCTTCACTGCTACTTCCTGGAAGTAGGCAGCGAACAGAAGGTAGGCGGCGAGGGCCGCGGAACCCATGGCGTACCCCTTGGTGAGGGCCTTGGTGGTGTTGCCAACGGCATCCAGCCTGTCTGTCCTGCGGCGGATATCCTCAGGCTGCTTGGACATCTCGCAGATACCACCGGCGTTGTCGGTGATCGGTCCGAAAGTATCCATGGCCAGCACGAAAGCGGCGGTTGCCAGCATACCCATGGTGGCCACAGCGGTCCCGAACAGGCCAAATATGAACTGGCTGTTGGCGGTAACATTCTCGGCTCCCATCACAGTGGTCGCAGCGTCCTGTCCTAGGAAGTAGGAAAGCAGGAGGGAGACAGCGATGGCGATGATGGGCATCGCGGTGGTCTCCAGACCGATGGAGAAACCGGTGATGATGTTCGTGGCCGGGCCGGTCTCGGAGGCCTTGGCGATCTCACGGACAGGCCTGTACTCGCCAGCGGTGTAGTACTGAGTGATGAACACGATGGCGATGGACAGAACGATACCGATGACGCCGCAGAAGAAGAACTGCCATGCGCCCAGCATCTCCTGGCTGATGAAGTAGAACCCAATGGCGCCGAGTATTGCAGAGATATAGTAGCCGCGGTTCAAAGCCGCCATGGGCTCCTCGTCCTCGTTCCTCAGCTTGACCAGCACGATGCCGACCAGGGAGGCGAGCAGACCAAAGGCACGAACGACCAGCGGGAAGAACACCCAGTCGATGTTACCGGTGAGGCCGAAGATGGCCGCACCGAGGATCATGGCACCAATGTTCTCGGCAGCAGTGGACTCGAATAGGTCAGCACCACGACCGGCGCAGTCACCGACGTTGTCGCCGACTAGGTCAGCGATAACAGCGGGGTTACGGGGGTCATCCTCAGGGATACCAGCCTCGACCTTACCAACGAGGTCAGCGCCCACATCGGCGGCCTTGGTATAGATACCGCCGCCCAATTGGGCGAACAGCGCAGCGAAGGACGCACCGAAAGCGTAACCGACGGCCAGGTTCAGGGTCTCCACCACATGCCAGGACTCGACAGTGTATCCGTTCGGGACATCGGCAGCGTTTGGAGCGGAGACAACGAAGAACAGGTACAGGAAGAAGATACCGGCAACACCCAGAAGGCTCAGGGCGACCACAGCGATACCGGAGACGGCGCCGCCGCGGAACGATGTCTGCAATGCCTCGTTAAGGGTCCTTCTCGCACCGCTGGCGGTCCGGATGTTGCTGTTGACAGAAACATACATTCCGATATAGCCGGACAGGGCGGAGAAGAAGGCACCAAGCAAGAAGGCAATGCCGACTTCAAATCTTATTCCTATAGCAATGACAATTCCCAAAATCACGCTAATAATTGCAATCGTTTTATACTGACGGGCCAAGTAGGCCATGGCTCCTTCGCGAATGGCATCCCCGATGAACTTCATCTCAGGGGTGCCGGTGTCCTTCTTGAAGATATGACGAGTCAGAAGGCCCGCGACCAGGAGGCCGATTACGCCAGCGATCGGTATTAGATATACCCAGGCATCGAGTTCTATAGCCATAATCAGAACCTCTCTCAGGTTTGGGCCCATAATTAGGATTCATGTATATATTGTTTGTTCATTTGATAATATTCAACAAACTATACTGGCTGAAATGAACGCGTGTCATGAATATCATCACACGAACTGTTGTATAAGGTGTAAAGGGGGCATATTGCTACCTGTTCAACTCCCGTTTCAGCACCTCAATGTACATTTTTATACCAATAAGGAGCCAAGTCAAGCGGTACCGCATCGATGCACGAACTACGGATGTGCATGGGCTCGTCATCCTTCCGTGATGCTAAGCCAATTCCACGACGATCCTGTGCAATATATCAACTGTAATACTGAGCGCCCTACCCGCGTCCTTAAGATGGTGGTAGACCTCTCGTTTCTTAATTATTTCAATGACATCGTCGGTCGTGAACTGATGGGCCATGCAGGCGACGTAGGTCTTCTCTATATCATGTTCCGACTGCCTCATACCCACGATCATCTTTTTGGTGGCAGCCGGGTCCTTGGCCATGATCCTTACAGCCTCCACTATCATCTCCGTTCCCTGGTGCAGGCTTATTGTCATGGACTTGATGGTGCCATCCGGATGGACCTTGAAGGCACGCATCTCGTGCGCTGTAGATAAACAATAGTTGAGGATGTGGTCCATCTGTCGGGAGAAGGAATAGATGTCCTGGCGGTCGAACGGGGTGGAGAACGCCTCTAGGAGCAGGTCCTCCGTACGCAGCCTCAGGTCGTCGGCCTGCTGCTCTATCCTTATAAGTTCACCGGGCTCCTGCGACAGATCGTCCATGTCCAGCCACTCGTGGAAGGCCCTCACCCCATCGCGTGTTTCCGTCGCCTGGGACAGCAGCATTCCCAGAAAGTCGTACCTGGGAGGAAAGATGGAGTTCCATAAGCCAGCCTTCGTTTCCTGCCCTTTGTTCTCCATGGGACCACCTAGAGGCCGAACAGCATTTTGAGGATATTAAATATCAACGCCGCCAGTGCCGCCGAGGCCGGTATCGTCAGCATCCAGGAGACCACCATGTGCTTTCCCACCGACCACTGCACCATCTTGGCCCTTTCCCCCGCCCCCACGCCCATGACGCTGGAGGCGACCACCTGAGTGGAGGACACGGGAGCGCCCGCGGCGGTGGACAGCAGTATCGTGACAGAGGATGAGATCTGGGAGTCAAGGCTGTCGATGGGTTTTATGGGGAATATCCTCCTGCCCAGTGTCTTCATGATCTTCCACCCTCCGCCTATCGTTCCCATGGCGATGGCCGCGGCCACCAGAAGGCGGACCCACAGGGGTATCTCCTGCACGCCGATCAGTCCTCCGGCCAGTAGGGCGATGGTGATGACCCCCATCTGCTTCTGTCCGTCGTTGGCCCCATGGGAGAAGGACAGGACGGCAGTGGTGAGGAACTGGGCGCGGCGGATGGGGCGGTTGGCCGATCGCTTGGCGTTCCTGAGGGCCAGCATGCTGGCCTTCTTCATCAGGTACCCGCCCACGAACCCTATGGCCACGGAGAAGACCAATAGAAGCAGTATCTTGCTGAGCCCGGTGAGCTCCCCTTTCAACAGCTCTGTGGTCCCCCAACTGATGCTGCTCGTACCGGCACCGGCAAGGCCTCCTCCGACCAGCCCCCCTACCAGGGCATGGGTCGAGGACGAGGGGAGGCCAAACCACCATGTAACAAGGTTCCATGCCGATGCGCTGAGCACCGCGGCCAGGAGGATCGGTAAAAAGGCGTCCGGCTGCTGGACTTGGACCAGGCCCTCTATGGTGAAGGCCACGGCGCTCCCCCCGAGGATTGCGCCCAGGAACCCAAAGGCCGCGGAGTAGAGGACGCTGGTCCTGGGGGTGGCCGCACGGCAGGCCACCATCGTGGCCACTGTGGCGCTGGAATCCTGGAACCCGTTGGTGAAGGCGAAGAACAGGGCCACTCCAGAGATCAACGTGGCCAGGAGCACGGGGTCTATCAGCAGAACACCGGGGGTGGCATGCCCTTGCTTATTATTTGACCCCTATGAGGTCAAAAGCGGGACTTCAGGACCACGATGCCATCGTTGCGGTTTATGTCGATGGACTGCTTGCCCGTCATGTGGTCGGTGCCTCTCATCTTCAGGACCTCGATGTACTTCCGCCTCGCTCCCTCCTCCTCAGCCATCAGCAGCAGGATGATTCCATCGACGGCGTAGCCCAGGTCGCTGGGGTACATCTCTCCGGGAAGCACCTCTCCGGTGACCACCGTGGTAGCGTTCCAGTTCTTCAGCCGGTTGGCCATGTCGAAAAGGAAGGCACGGTAGTTGCCCCGCATCATGCTTCCTATAACGGATATGGGATCTATGACGATACGCTGTGGCATGACCTCGGCTATCTTCTCCTCCATGATGTTGAGGAGGTCCGCTGGCTCGATGTCACGGATCATCGCTCCCAGATCGGAGTAGATGATCTTGTCCCCGAACATCTCGGGGTCGATGAACTTGAACTGGGACGCATACCTAAGCATCCACTGGGTTGGTTCCGATAGGGTCGTGAAGTAGAGCCCCTGCTCCCCCCTCCGGGCGCCTTCGCTGAGATACTTGAGGGCAAAGGTGGTCTTACCGACTCCCGCGGTACCTGCGACCATTATGACAGCTGGGAACGGGAAGCCCCCCTCTATCATCGGGTCTAGGCCAGGTATACCGGAGCTGATCCTGATGATCTCATTTCCGTTTGGTACGCTGCATGTCGTCATTGTTACCTTCCCCCCTCAGCGAATCTTGATCCTGATATCTTCCTTATCTCGACGGTCCTCATCGATCCCATGCTGGATGTGGCCTTGGCGATCGCATCTGCCCGGCAGTCGATCTCTTTTACGGCCAGGGATTTTGCGGCCTCATAAAGTGGTCCGCACCTCTCGCTGTCCACTACCAGCGGGACGATGGTGTTGCCCCTTGACGTCATCACCTCAACGAACATCTTGAGGAAGGACTGCACCGAGGCGAAGCTGTTGTAGGGCAGCATCGCGGCCAGATTATCGATCATGGCAAACCCGCAAGCGTTGAGGTTCAACTTGTCGGTCCCCATGCTGTTGATGGCGGCGGGAAGGGTATCGATGTGGAAAGGAGCATCCACGAAGCTCGCTCCTGCATTGCATATCTTGTTATCGGCAGAGAAGCGGCCGATGGCATCCAGGAACATCAGGTGGTCCAGGCCGATCTGGTGCATGCGCATCAGGTGCACCATGTATTGATGAGGACGGTCCACGGAGATGAACAGGCCGTTCAGCTTCTTCTCGAGCAACAGGCCCTTCAATATGACCAGGTTCACCCTGACGAACTGCGTGGAGTTGACATCAAACAGGACGGGCCCAGTGGTGTTCTCGCCCAGTGAAGCTATAATGTATCTCATCAAAGACTCATCCTGCTCGTTCATTCAGGTCCGAGTTGGGATTTCTCGGTTATATTATAAAACTTGTCCACTAATTATCTGGGTTGATTCAGAACCTGCAGGTGCCTGGCCTGACCTGGAGAGCGGGGATGGAGGTGTGACGCCGTTCCCGTCCCATCCTGTCGAGGAAGGACCGGGACGCCCATCACAGACCAGATGCATCCCCGATCGAACATTGTGCAAAGGGACTGCATCATAGGCCATGATCCAGATTCGCACCCAGCGCCGCCGGCGATGGGCCGATGAGGGAGTTCCGTGCGAGGAAAATATAATAAATCTTAGACCATTCTTCCGGCGTTCATGTGGAGCATAGGAGATATCGTCGGTCTGATCTTGGTATACTCCTATGTGATCGTTGTCATCATCGTCTCGACCCTTGCCAAGAAGAGGTTTCCAGGATGCGGCTACCGTAAGATCATTCACATCCTGGTCGGCAACATAGCGTTCCTGTGGTGGGTATTCGAATCACGATACATCATGGCCTTCCTGGCCGCGGCGCCCTTCATCGTTCTTCTGCTTCTGGTAACCCCGCGCTCCCCTCTGCGAAAGCTCGATAATTCGTTCCTCAAGATGGCCACCTCCCAAGGGCACGGCTACGGCCTGGTCTACTACGCCATTTCCTGGACCCTCTTGGCGCTTCTGCTGTTCGATGACCGCATGGTGGCTAGCATCGGCATCGTGGCCATGTCCTACGGTGACGGGGTCGGGGGCCTAATAGGAAAGCAGTACGGACGGCGCAAGCTGTGGAAGACCAAGAGCTACGTCGGTACGGCGGCGGTGATGATCGGGACTTTCCTAGCCACCCTGGCAGTTCTGGCCTTCTACACGTATCTGAACGGGATCGTTCCCGGGCTCAACGTACACCAGTACTCCGTTGCTTCGGCCTTCGGCCTGGCGGCGGTGGTAGGCCTCTTCGTGTCCTTGGTGGAGATGCTCTCACCGGGAGAGTACGATAATCTTATCGTACCCTTCTCCACTGTGGCCTTGGTGCTGCTGATACAATGGTCCCTCATGGGGGGATGAGCACGAAGCGGTGGATCATCGTGGACGGACTGGATGGCTCGGGCAAGAGTACTATCGCCCACTGGATAGGCGACCACTACGAGACCAGGGGCGAGAAGGTGCTGGTCCAGATGCATCCCTCAGAACGCTTCACGGGCAGGATCGCCCGCAGGGCCCTCCAGAGCAAGGGGTCTGCTATGTTCGTGGTGTCCACCACCTTCTTCATCCTCGATGTCCTCGGCTCCCTGTCCAGGCTCAGGCGGTGGCGCCGGTCCTACGATACGGTGGTTTTCGTGCGGTACATCATGGCCGCGGCCTACCTGCCCAAGCGCTATGCTCAGCAGGGCTATGATGTCATCGCCAAGGTGCTGCCCATCCCCTCCCGGCTGCTTCTCATCGATATCGATCCCGAGACCGCCATGAAGCGGATATCCACAAGGGAGGACGAGGAGGAGATGTTCGAGAACATACCATCGCTGACCAGGGAGAGAGAGAAGGTCCTCATGCTGTCCCATGGCTGGAAGGTGCTGGACAACAACCAGGACGAGGCCGCCTCCCGCCTTCAACTGACACGCATACTCGAGGAATGGGACAGCACCCTGGGCGATGCCACGGTGTAGGTCATCGATGACAAGGATTATTTAGGGTCACGGGATTGCTTTTTTTATTCGCTATGAGGTTTATTTCATGAAGGCTAAGAGACCTGTCAAGGACATCAAGATGGGATCGGGCATGACCGTCGACGACCTGATGGTCCAGCTGCGCCAGGCCGGAGGTTTTACCGGCAGGAAGCTGGCCGAGGCCGTGGACATCATGGAGAAGATGGTCCGGAAGGAGGACTGCACCAAGTTCCTGTCGTTCCCGGCATGCATCATGGCCACGGGGACCCGGGGGGTCATAGTGGAGATGGTCAAGAGGGGGATGGTCGATGCCATTATCACCACCTGCGGGACCATGGACCATGACCTGGCAAGGACCTGGAAGAGCTACTACCACGGGGACTTCCTGATGGACGACGTCAAGCTCCATCAGCAGGGCATGAACCGTCTGGGCAACGTCCTGGTACCCAACTCCAGCTACGGGGTGGTCCTCGAGAGGAAGCTCACCCCCATGTTCAAGGAGATCCTGAAGGGGAAGAGCTCGATATCCACCCGTCAGCTGGTGGACGAGGTGGGCGCGCGGCTCAAGGACGAGGACTCCCTGGCATACTGGTGCCACCGCAAGAACGTCCCGATGTTCATACCGGGGATCACCGACGGTTCCTTCGGCAGCCAGCTGTGGATGTACTGGCAGGACCATCGTGACCTCAAGATAGACCTCTTCCAGGACGAGCAGGACCTGATGGACATGGTCTTCGACGCCAAGGAGAGCGGGGCCCTCATGGTCGGGGGAGGCATTTCCAAGCACCACACCATCTGGTGGAACCAGTTCCGCGGAGGCCTGGACCACGCGGTATACCTGACCACCGCCGTGGAGTACGACGGCTCCCTCTCCGGGGCTCAGGTGCGGGAGGCGGTTTCCTGGGGAAAGGTTAAGGAGAACGCCGATCACGTCACCGTGGAGGGTGATGCCACCATAACCTTGCCCTTCATAGTGGCCAGCCTGGTCGAGAGGCTCGAGCGCCGATGAGGAAGGTCGCGATCATCGAGGGGGACGGCATCGGGCCCGAGGTCATCAGGTCCGCGGTGGACGTCCTCCGGTACATCAGCGCCGACCTGGAGATGGTCTCCGCGGACATGGGGCAGGGAAGCTACCGCCGGAACGGGAGCTACCTTCCGCAGGGGACGATCGATCTGCTCAAGGAGAGCGATGCCGCCCTTTTCGGGGCCATCACCTCGCCCACCACGTATGATCCCAGCTACAGGTCACCGCTCCTCCAGCTGCGCCGGGAGTTCGACCTGTATGCGAACGTCCGGCCGGTGAAGAGGCTACACCCGTCCATAGGGCTGGTCGAGCTGGACGTGCTCATCGTGAGGGAGAACACCGAGGGGATGTACACGGGATCGGAGCGGGAGGTCCCCGGCGGCGTCATCACCGAGCGCAAGGTCTCCGAAAGGGCGTGCCGGCGCATAGTGGATAAGGCCATCGAGCTGTGCAGGGCGGAGGGACGGGGGAGCATTACCTGCGTCCATAAGTCCAACGTGCTCAGGCGCTCCGACGGAATGTTTCGAGAGATCTTTTACGAGCGGGTCAAGGACAGCGGCCTTCAGGGAAGGGACCTTCTGGTGGATGCCGCGGCCGCGGCCTTGGTGCTGCAACCTCGAACGCAGGAGTGCTTCGTCACCCTGAACCTCTATGGGGACATCCTGTCGGACGAGGCGGCGGCCCTGGTGGGAGGGCTTGGCTTCGCCCCTTCGGCCAACATCGGGGAGGGCTTTGCCCTGTTCGAGCCTACCCACGGGTCGGCCCCTGATATAGCTGGAAGGGGCATAGCCAACCCCATTGCCGCCATCCTCTCGGGGGCCATGATGCTTCGCTATCTGGGCATGGGTTCGAAGGCCCAGAAGATAGAGGCCGCTATCCCTGCGGCCTTGGGGCAGGGCATACGGACCCCTGATGCTGGGGGGAGGCTCAGCACGACGGAGTTCACCAGAGGCTACCTAGAGGTGCTATCCACCTTTTGACGGACCGCAGCACCGGTAGTGCTCCCACAAGGGTGAGCATCTTCAAGGTCTCATGGACGAACAGTCCCTTCATGGAGGTGTCGCCAGTGTTCGCCGAGAACTCTGCCCTGCGCATCTGCAGCAGCACCAACGCCATCGCCCCCATCAGGAACATCTCCGCCGGCGAGCATATGCCCAGGTAGTTGGTCTGGACATAGTCCATGAGAAGGTGCGCACACCAAGCCACCAGGGGAAGCACCATGCGGAACCCCAGGACCACCGGCGCTACGAAGAGGACTGCCTGAGGGCTGTGCAATAGGCTCTTCCACTGGACGTCCGAGGAAAGGGCCGCCTGGAGGTTGAGGCTGTTCTCCAAGCCCTCCTTTGTCACGAACTCAGCCATGCCCAGAACATGGTCGATGTCGATGAGGACACCGAACAGGATAGTGGCAAAGGCTGCCTTGCGGTCGAGACCGAACCACCCTATGAGGATCAGAGCAAAAAGGAGGTGGGTAGTGGCTAGCATTGGCAGGCTACCTAGCTCCATAGAGCATAAAGATTTTTGGGAGAGGGGATATGCATGAGATAATCAATAGAAAGCGGACCTCAAGCAGTGTGGTCGCAATTGCGCAGGGGGGAACAAGGGTCCTGCCGTCATCAGCCACATGCATGGGTCCGCGTCGCAGGAAGCGGTGAAGACCGACCGCCGGACCATAACCAAAGGCGGCGGCTCCAGACAATCGCGGAAGGCGGGAGGGCTACGATCAAAACGCCCCGTAGGTCGTACATGGTCAATCCCGCCGGACGTGCCTACTGGCGAAAGATTCAAAGACCGAACAGGGCCTAAGGGGGTTGAGCATCATGTCACAATCCACAGAACGTACTGCCTACTGCGGTCTCTACTGCGGTGACTGTATTCCCCACGACAAGCGAGTGTTCAAGGCCGTAGAGGAGCTGAAGAAAGCATTGGACGAGGTCCAGTTCGACCAGTATGCCTATCTGAGGTCCCAGGCCTACGGTAAGTTGCTCGACTACCCCATATTCATCAGGGTGCTCGACGAGATCGAGGCCATCGAGTGCAGAGGACCCTGCGCATGTGGTGGAGGAAAGAAGGTCTGCATTATACGGGACTGCGTAAAAGCGAAAGGCTACAGGGGCTGCTGGGAATGCAAGGAAAGTTCCACCTGCAATAAGCTGGCATCATTGAAGAGGTTCCATGGAAAGACCATCGAGCACAACCATCAGATGATACGCGAGCATGGGCTGGAGAACTGGGCCGACAAGAGAGGCAAGCACTACCCCTGGCGGTAGAGCGGAGCACGGAGCACGCCCTGTTCGACGGGTGTGCTACCGCTTTTTTCTATTTCCATAGAGAACGCATGATCATGGGACGCGGACATGAGCCCAACAAAAAAGCGATGTCCGGAGGAGTTCTTCCTTGACCGCGTCCCGGTCCGTCGATGGGACGTTCGGTGAACTATATGGGGGCGATCGCCGCTCATTTCGGCAATCGCTCATTTCTTCTTCGGCTTCTTTCGAGGGATGACACGCTTGCGTTGCATTTCACCATGCACGTCCTCTAGGTGCGCTTGAAGCTCAGATAGAGTCTCGAACTTCTCACCGCACCTCTCACAATCTGTCTTGATACGCTGGGTCATGATTCATCTCATTCCATATGTCATCAGCGCCTTATCAAGGCCCAGGACTGGGCCCATCTCCGCTGACGTTCTCGTCCATTTGTTTAAGCGATATAAACCCTTTGAACTTGAAGGCGCTCGCGTAAATGATATCCAGCCCCTGAACAGGGCATTTATGCGGGGATTGGCAGGATAATTTTGAGTTTAAGGACATTTATTTAAATACTAGAAGGACTTTGGCGATTCAGTCGAAAAAGTCTGAGAGGATTTTTTTAGGACGAAACAAACCAACAGTAGGTATAGTAATGTACGGAAACAAGAGACAGGGCGGCTACAGCCGCGAACCCCGCGAAATGCATGACGCAACTTGCTCCGACTGCGGAGCTCAGACCCAGGTACCATTCAAGCCGACGGAAGGCAGGCCTGTGTACTGCAGGGACTGCTTCCAGAAGCACAAGCCCAGGGACAGGTTCTAAACCTGATCCATCCTTTTTTTATTTTTACCTTCAACATATTGTGATTCTTCCGTTCTAAGAACATTAATGTCCAATCTTTTGACCGAAATCCTCCCTACTTAACTGTCTTATAGGGAAGTCGCTCATTCACGAGCATGGTAAGTCTAACCCCAGAAATGATGGAGCTCATACGGAGCACCCGCTACTTCCCCCTGGCCACCGCCTCCGCGGACGGCGATCCCAACGTGGTGCCTGTGGGCTCGGTGTTCCTCATCGATCCTGAGACCATATGGATCGGCAACCAGTTCATGGATGCCACCATCAAGAACCTCAAGGAGAACCCCCGGGCCTCTGTCTATGTGTGGACCCAGGGCGTCAAAGGTTGCCTCAAGATAAAGGCCGACGTTACGGTCATGGAAGAAGGCGAGGACTACGAGAAGATGAGGGAGATGGTGAGCGCAAAAAGGGCGGACCTGAAATGCCGTTCCCTCCTGGTCCTGAAGATCACAGGGGTATTCGAGTGCACCTCAGGCAAGGACGCTGGAAAGAAGCTCCTCTGATGCTCTGGACCTAAGGACGTGCCTTCTGAGCGGCGATAGCATGAGCATCAGGATCTGCGTGGGAGGGGGGTCATTTGGAACTCTCGCAGCATTGCAGGGCCGCGCCCAGGCGGACAGGACCTTGGTCATAGATATCGATGCTCAATGTCGCGCAAGACCGTATGCGGACAGGATCGTTGTTGATCCGAATACTATCCTGGACTCCCATCCAGGGAGCATCTATCTCCTGGTCGATGATGGAACACGAGCTTTACTGGACATCCTTGATAGGTGGGTGCCCGACCTGGTCGTTGCTGCCTCCCGCGGCCATCTCGCGGCACATCTCGCGGTGGAGCATGTTATGCGGCGGGGAAAGGAGCTCCTGCCATCAACGGATCTCGTACCCTATGTAATCGAAGGCCTTCCCTCGGGGTCGGTAATCATCAACGACCTGGATCAGGCGGTGGTGGTGACAAGCTACATGCCGTCCTCGCTTCAATGCACCGAGGGATGCATGCAACCGCCTGTTTGCCCGGTGACAGGTCGGGATATTTCTGTACCTATGCACGCTGCCATACATCGAGCTGTGGATGACAAGGTCGATCTGCCCATTGTCCTGAAGACCATCCACTCTGACGATGTTGCCTCTGTGTCCGGTCGAGAGCTGGTGGCCATGCTTTCTTCCCTAGATCGGATGGGGAACGAGAGCACTACTGCAATAGCCACCGCCTGTGGCTGCCATGGATTCATCAACCTCCTCCGGTTGTTTGATCACTGATGAGCTTTGCACAGATCTTTGAGAACGGATGTTCGGTTTGACAGTGTGAGAAAACATCCCCGAGGCGGGGCATAATGGGGCCTAGCAGAGGAAAGGTTAATATTCATTCCCATTATTGGGTGGGCTATAAGCAGGGGTAGCCAAGCTTGGCCAACGGCGCAAGATTGAGGGTCTTGTCCTTAGTGGTCCGAGGGTTCAAATCCCTTCCCCTGCACCACGTCTTTTCTAACGCTGTCTTTGAGCGGAAAGCATTCACTTTTTCGGGCATCATAGCAGGATCAAATGCGTATATTTGTCCCGATTTAGTCGTCAACGAATAATATTCGCAAACCACTCGTATCCGCGGAAGGTGACACTAGATGAGATACGATGCACCAAATTTTGGGCTTTTTCATGGGGCAAGACCACCCACGGGACAAGACCTTGGCCAGACAAATATTCAGTGAACGCTTCTATAATTAGTTAGTCCTAGAGAGGGGTAACTGCTCTGAGTGGCTCGGAACCTGACTTGGATGCTCGGGCGCAATATTCGCACTTAAATCGATACAATCCTGAATGATGAGAGAGCGAATGCCCACTCTCACACCTTCATATCGGGCAAGATAGCGAAGGCTGCCATGCAACACCATCTCACGGTCCTCAAATACTGCAAGACCTATCTGAGACGCTCCATGTTACAATCCACGCACCCGCGAGGGGTGCGACTTCGTGCCGGTGTAGTCGTCTCGTGCATCGGCAGTTTCAATCCACGCACCCGCGAGGGGTGCGACAGGCTCAACGCCGCATCATGGCTCACGATCAACGAGTTTCAATCCACGCACCCGCGAGGGGTGCGACGGATCGCCGGTGGAAGATCCCGCATGTAATAAACAGTTTCAATCCACGCACCCGCGAGGGGTGCGACGAGTACGCCAAGCGGCACCAGGAGCGGTTCGGCCAGTTTCAATCCACGCACCCGCGAGGGGTGCGACCAGCCTTAACTATTACAAGATAGGCGCCCGATATAGGTTTCAATCCACGCACCCGCGAGGGGTGCGACCCTTGGTGGACATCTGGACGCTATCACTGATAGCATGTTTCAATCCACGCACCCGCGAGGGGTGCGACC
>JADFDJ010000009.1 GCA_018262895.1 Methanomassiliicoccus sp.
GTTAATCTGTAGCATGCTATATTCAATGATTTTTCAGCATCTGGTCAGGGGTGCAGATATTGGGGGAACGACAGGGATGACAAATGGAAGGAAGCTAGTTGAAAAATTCCTCCCGTCGCATATCGCTCCAAGTCCAAAACTTGTTCTCGACCTCCGAGAACATTAGGTCGCGCTTGCGCGACCTTACGTCCGATCCCATCGTTCGCTTCACCGCCGAGGACGCGTACTCAATCATCCAACGTAACGAGTAACCGTAACGTTTGTCCCAGAGCCACGTGCCGAGGAAGTTACGCTCGCGAACCGCGCGAGGACGTGCGTTAGTGAGACCACGAGACTTCGTGCTCGCGTCCTTGGAGAGCTTTATTCCTGCTTCGATATCATGACGGCCGAGCATATCGAAGTCATCCAGCGTATCGTAAGCGCCGTCAGCAAGCACGCGCTTGATCGTGACGCCACGATCCAGCACCTGCTGGACGAGCGGTACGAACACGCCGTTGTCGCCGACAGTGTCGTCCGTGACCACGACATCGAGTATGTCCAGCGTCTCGACGTCCACAGCGACGTGAGCTTTCACGAACCCTCGACGCTTATGCCACTTGTCTCGTAACCACTCACCCCGTAACGACGTCGAGAAGCCAGTGGAGTCTACGGCGACGATGGCGTCGCGAGGTGGCACCACCGGTTCCGCATGGTCCTTTGCCAGTCGTTTCTATATGATGGTGAAGTCCGGCGCCTTGACTTTGAGGTGGTCGATAAGCACGCCCTCGAGCACGCGCAGCGAGATGCGCATGCTCACGAGCATGCGTCTCACGATGGAGACCATGGTAGGCGGAAGAACATACTGTCGACCGCGCTTTCCGCGGTTAGCGCTTCTCAGAGTTCGGGGCCAGCGCTACAGCCAGGTGCGCGCGAGCAGCTGACGTCCACGAGCGACATATCGCGCGTCGCTGTTGTGCCAACGGTTATTTACCTCCGAGCCCGATATCGTCCTGTCTGGCATTGTTGTTCACGAACCGACGTGCCAACGCATGACGGATAAACTTTGCCAGACACATCTGTCCCATTTATGCAACTAGCTTGATGAAAACATACTCATTGCTCATTAGTCATTATTGCAGTAGGGTATCAGCACAGGTAGATACTATTCTTTCACTCGTATTATTTATCATATTAGATGCCGATAGCCTTTTGACCCTGCATCATGCCTGTGAAAGATGGCATGATGAGCAGTGCTGATACTCAAAGGCCAATGAGGCCGGTCTTACTTAATTTAAAATGATAGGGAGTCCTTGTGGAGGTCCACAAAATGCATGGGAGCTATAAGTGTGCGAAGGCTGTCTGCCCGGCCATTCTAGCTTCGATGCTGGTCCTTGCGGCCCTTGGAACCAGTGGTGTGAGGGCAGAAGAGGGAAGATTCATCATCTATGAAAATTTTGAGTCGTATTACGAAGGGGTAAGACCTCCTTCATTTCAATTGGTTGAAGAAGGAGCTGGCGTAATCTATCAGACGGTGACCGATGATTATGCTTTTGGTGGCTCTAAGTCCCTGCGTTTGATCGGTACTGACGGCCTGTTCGGTAGCGTGAAGATCGATATTTCGAATCCTAGGGCAGACATGGGCCTGGCCGCTCACATGATGGCGGAGAACTTCACGTTCACGCAGAACTCAGAAGGATTCGATAATGTCAACATAGCTCTAGGATTCTCCTACTCGAGCTCAACGGATTATTATGGTAGCATCCTATTTAGCGAGACTGGCAATATCATCTTCGATTATGGAGAGGACCAGTCCATATTGATGCCCTATGAGGCCAAGAGATGGTATCTGTGTGGTCTGTTGCTGAACTATACGACCGGTCAGATCGGTGCTTTCATCGATGGAAAGTTGATGTCTACAGCATACCTCAGCATTGATCTCGGTCTACTCAGTTGCATCAGGATCTCGAGCGGTGAGTCGGGAGTCGCTGGCTATATCGATGATCTAAGCCTGTACACATATTCTGCCCCCTCCTCTGCCGTCTCAACAAAGGTTGACTACCCGCTATTCCTGATACCTGCCGTCATAGTAGCGATCGGCGTACCGAGCCTGCTCCTTGTCAGGTACCTCAGATCATCTATGGGGATGCCCCGACGGGCGCTGAGAATAGAGGAGATCATGAAGGCCATCGGATTGGGAGCCCCGTTGCTCTCCTTCGGCCTCATCATAACATTGAACAATCGGGCATTTGGCGAACAATACCAGATGGTCATGATATCCCTGGGATCGACAATATTGATCATGACCGTGATCATCGTCACATACATGCTGAGCAAGTGGAAGACTGAGATATGAGCAGACCATATCTAGGATATGGTCGCCCACGGTTATTTCCGGCATCGTCCACATTTTTTCAGGGAGTCTACAGCGATCATTGGCTGCTATTGCCTCGCAACAAGAGCCGAGAAGAACCCCCGCATATTCCTTTCCTCCACAAATGATCGGGGGTGGAGCGTGTTTTTTCTATCCAGGAGTGTGCCGAGCAGATCGATGCGTGGTCCTCTAACAAAGTGGGGCGCTGCCCCTATTTTTCACCATGTTCCCGTGAACACGAGTCAATCACATCATGGCTTCGAAGAACGGCACCATTCCCGTTGATCATGGGTCGCTTCTCCTTGACCGTGCAGGATCTTCGCTTTCTGCTGTGCAAGTTCGTCCTCTGTGATTATTCCCTTCTCCTTTAAGATGACCAGTCTTTCCAGGAGGTCGATCTCCTCTTTGGCCTCCCGCATATGGGATCTATGGTCCCTCTCCTCCTTTTCCTTGGCCTCATCGATGAATCCAGAAACAATTATGCCCGCTGGCATTGCTATCATGCCTACCCCCAGCATGGCAATGAAGGCACCAAGGAACTTCCCCAAAGGGGTGATCGGTACGATGTCACCATATCCAACCGTGGTGACAGTGGCCACCGCCCACCACATCGTGTCCGGGATGCTCGAAAATTTATCGGGCTGGACCTCATACTCCACCTGCCACATGAGGCACGATGCGAACACGATGAGTATCACTATGAACAAGAGTGTAACGATCAAGGTTTCCTTCTGCCTTCTCACAACACGTGTCAACAACCCGACCGAATGAGAGTATCTGGCAAGCTTACCGATCCTCAAGAACCGGACCAGTCGCAGCGCCCTCAAAAACCTAGAATCGAACGTTATGAATAGCGGTAGGTAGAATGGAAGTATGGCTAGCAGGTCAAGAATTAAGAAAACGGTCAGCGCATACTTCAATCGACCTATGATGGGGCGCTGGTACCGGGGATCCACGGTGCACGACCACAATCTGAGGACGTATTCTATGGTAAAGGCCGCGACGACAATAAATTCACTGACCTTGAAAAAATCCTGGTATTGCTGATAGATGGACTCTATAGATTCAATAATAACGCTCAGAACGCTAAAGATGATGAGGCCAGTGATGAGCACCATGACCAAAACGGTCGTCCTATCGCAATGGCCGGTCGGCTCGAGTATCTGATACACTCGAGATTTGAGCTTTGGTTGACCATTCACCATCGGTGCACGGTAAGTAATATTCTTTTAATAACATGAATCTAGCGAGCCTTGCTGCCCATCCCGTTCGCCATGAGGGTTCATACTGCGTGATATCGCTATGTGGAAAAATCATACAATCGATTAGTAGGGGAGATGGCGCACACGGGGGGATTCGAACCCCCGACTTGCAGCTTAGGAGGCTGCTGCCATATCCAAGCTAGGCCACGTGTGCTTGTGTTTTTTACCAGAAGAAGATTCAGTAGAAAAGGTTTGGGTCGGAGGTTACCTCACTGGTCCTGAGGTATCTCTTCCGGAGCTATCTCCTCGGGGGCTGGTTCCTCCTTGGAGGTCTCGGCCGGCTTAACGTACTCCTCAACGAAGCGGACCTTCTCAGCCTTCAAAGCCTCGCGGAGGTCGGCAACGATGCGGTACTTGGCGAGGAGCCACTTCTGGTCGTACTTGCAGACGTCCGGAAGGACCATGCAGATGCTTTTGTCCTTCACGCGGATGTTGAAGTTGTCAGCGGAACCATAGTCCATTTCCAGGACCGCCTTGACCTTCTCCTCATCGCCCTCGGCCTTGGACAGCACCTTGAAGTGGTACTTCAGGCTCTTCCCGGCGAGGCGGCGGTTGAAGTCCACGCGGACCCTGCCAGCGGTGACCGCGGTGACTATGCCCACGCGGTTCTTGATGTTGACCTCCATTCCCACGCGGGGCTCCACTTCCTGTCGGAGGAACTCGCGGAGGGCGATCATCTCAACAAGCTTGGGATCGCGAGGTCCAGCCGCCTTCTCAGGGGGGATCACGATGTCGTATTCCTTTCCGACCTCGACGTTCTCCAAGGCCTCGTCCAGACCGGGAAAGACCCTTCCGCCACCGATGAGGACCGGTACAGGCACATACTGGACCTTTTCGTTGTACAGCCCTGCGTCCTTAGCGGTATCAGCGCTGGTGGTGTCGAACAGCTCATTGGTGTCCTCGACCCAGCCGTCGAAATCTATGCGTACGATATCTCCCTTCACTGCCTTATCGCCCTGGTTCTCGTCTCCACTTGACATGAAATCACCTGAATGAATGGCGGAATATGGAGTGGTGTGATTAGTTCGTCATTTTTATACTTTTTGGTGATTCCCAGGCCGCTATCTGGCTAAAAAAAGGAAGGAAAAAGCCTATGTGGCTACAGCATTCCTTTATGGCCGTTGGTATTGGTCCTCCAGCGGTCCTGACCTCCAAATATATTATATGGGTGAGCTTTATCCTGGGCGCAAGCCACCATAGCCTAGCCCGGTAGAGCGGCTGACTTGTAATCAGCAGGTCGCGTGTTCAAATCACGCTGGTGGCTCCACTCCTTCTTCAAAAAGGCCGTTGAAGTGAATTCCTCTTATGGCCAACCGACGGTGGTCCTAGAAGGTATTTGGACGGGGTCGTCCGTCGCTGCTGGCTCACAGCCACACGGTGTCATCCTCTCTGTAGTTGATCTTGATCACCAGGAACCCGAAGTCCTCCTCCACCAGGGGCATTCCGTGCACCTCCCCTGGTTCGCAGACTATGACATCGCCTGCCTCCGCGTCGATCCGCCGGTCATCGATGGTTATCGAGCCCTTGGCAAGAACGAAGAATATCTCTGTCTGCTCCTTGTGATAGTGGGGCGGAATGGTCGACCCCTTCCTGAACCTCACCTCCTGAAGCAGGTCCACCTCCTGGGGGAAGAGATCGCCGGTCAGAAGCTTCCTCTTCGAATAGCCTGGTCCGTCCATCCACTGCATCGATGCTGCCTTGAAATGCTTGATCATCTCACCTCTCTTTCTCACGGAGCGCTCGATCGAGGATGTCCACGGCCTCATCGATGAACTCGCTGTCCACGATCAACGGCGGGATGTAGCGGATCGCGGACCGTCCAGCCGGAAGGAGGATCAACCCGAGCTTAAAGCACCTCTCGATGATATCATCCCTCTCCCTGACCGCATGCTCCTTGGTGCGCCTGTCCCTGACCAGTTCAGTGGCCTGCATCAGGCCCAGGCCCCGCACGTCTCCGATGATCTCATGATGCTGTTGGAGCTCTAACAATCTTTGGTGCAGGTACGATCCCATCTTGGCGGCATTCTCCACCAGCCCCTCGGTCTCCAGCACCTCGAAGGTGGCCAGGGCGGAGGCGCAGGCCAGGAGGTTTCCCCCAAAGGTGTTGGAGTGGGCTCCGGGCCCAAGGTCCATGTGGGCAGGGAAGATTACGGCCCCGATGGGCAACCCGGAGCCCAGCGCCTTGGACGTGCACAGGATGTCAGGAACGACGCCGAAATGCTCGATGGCCCACATCTTCCCGGTCCTCCCCATACCCGCTTGCACCTCATCGTCCACGAGCAGGATGCCGTTCTCCTTGCATATCCGTGACAGCTCCCTGACGAACGCCGCCGGGGGTACTATGTAGCCGCCCTCGCCCAGCACAGGCTCCAGGAACACGGCGGCGACCTCGTCCGGCGGCAGTATGGTAGGAAAGTAGGTCTCCTCGATGACCTTGGCGCAGAGGGCGCCGCAAGAGCCAGGCTCCTGTTTGTAAGGGCAGCGGTAGCAGTCGGCGTAGGGGACGTGGGTCACCCCCGGCACCAGTGGAAAGAAGCGTGCCCGCTGCACGGTCTTGCTGGAGGTCAAGGAGAGGGCGCCCATGGTCCTCCCGTGAAAGCATCCCAGGAAAGCCAGGAACCTCTTCCGACCGGATTGCCAACGCACGATCTTCATGGCCGCTTCCACGGATTCCGTGCCGCTATTGGTGAAGAACACCTTCTTGTCACCGCACCCTGGTGCCATATCTGCCAGCTTCTTGGCCAATGCCACCTGCGCATCGTAGTAAAAATCCGTGCCCGCAAAGTGGAAGAGCCTGGAGGCCTGCTCCTGCACGGCCTTCACTACTCTAGGATGGGAGTGCCCAACGTTCATGACCGATATGCCGCTGGCAAAGTCGAGGAAGGTGTTGCCGTCAACGTCGGTGACCTTCCCACCCTCAGCATGGGAGACGACCACCGGGGACGCCTTGGTTGCGGTCGCAAGGTAACGATGGTCCGCGGCCACTATCTCCCTCGCCCTGGGCCCGGGCGGTTCCGTGAGCATGTTGGCGATCTTTCCCATTTTTCCACCTGATAACAAAATGGGCGACCTTGGTATTTTAACAGTGTAGCGTGCCCGCAGCCATGGCCGGACCTAAGTACAAATAGTTATTCCACCTCTTCGAACCTGGATCCCGGATGAAAGGTCAGGGTTTCGGCCGCCTATGGATCGTGGCATTGGGCCTCATCGGCCTGTTCGTCATAGCCACGGTGGTGGTTCCCGGCCTGACGGACCAGAACCAGACCGGGAACAACAGGGATGCCGACGATCAGACGTCAAGAGAAGGGCTAAGGTTCAACGCTCCCACCACAACGCTGACCTCGCTGGTCAAGACAGTTGGCGAGTCAGTAGACTTCACCGTCAGCGCGTCACCGGTCTCCGCCACTACGGGAAAGGGCGGGGACTTCGCTTGGGTAATCGTTATGGACGGAACCGACATCAGGAACGGAGCGGCGATCCTTACCTTTGAGCAGCAGCTGGTACAGTGGTACTCTGGAGAAGGTACCTCGGCCATAGGGATGGGACCTCGGTTCACACAGGGCGCAGGTGCTACCTCCATGAACGTCACCGCGACCTTCACCCTCACCATGATCTCCTCCGGAAGCTACACGTTCCGCATCTGGCTTGCTGATGCAAGGGATCTTCCGCTAACAGACCTGGGGAACCTGACAGCGGTCAGCCCTGCCCGCTGGGTCAGCTTTGAGGTGGACCCGGCCTCCAACCCCACGATAGACCTGGTCCAGACCCTCAGCTCTCCCGCGGGCAGCTTGGACCTGACCACCTGGTCCCCGGCGAGCGTGATCGACCAGGCAGTTACCAGCGGTGGGTGGACGGGGACTGTGGTAGATTACCTTGCGATATCCAAGGCGGGAATAGGCAGCGTCGACGTCCAGGTAAGGGTGCCTACATCCACCGGGTACTACTTCCTCAGCTGGAGGGATACTGGTGACCGCCTCGTTGGTGAGCTCACCAGAACCTCGTTGTCCGCGGCCGCCACGACGGATGTTCCACGGAACTGGTCGGTCAGCTTTGACCTGTACTTCGTCACCAGCGGCGATTACACCGTCGAGACCTGGGCGGCAGAGCTGTCCTCCGGCAGCGTTCTGAGCCAGATCAATGCCGCCAACATCGTGGTCTCTGACGACATCATAACGGGTGACGCTACCCCGGATGGCGAGCCTGCAGGTGGGAATGACGATATCGACGCTGGCAAGGGCATGGCTGAAGGGATCGATGGAACGCCGGAGGCGCCAGCACCTATCGATGAGGATGCTTATCTTTCCAGGGTCGATGTTGAATAGGCAAGATCATTGGTAGATTATGCCAGAGGGCGTTCAATCATCAGGGTTGAGCTTCTCCGCGGACTCGATGCACCTCGACAATATCGAGTATGCCTGCATCATGTCGTCCTCGTTGACGATGAAGATTGTGTCGGTGAAGACGCTCACCGATTCCAGCACGTTGATGCCACCGTCAGCGAGGTTGTTGGCTAGGAACGCGAACACCCCGCTGGTCTCGATGATCCTCTCCGGGGAGCGGACGGATATCTCCACGAGATCGGTACGTATCTTCAGCACGTTCTCCTGCCCCACCGCGTTCACCACCTCGTTCTGCAGCTTCTCGTCGGCGATGATGGTGATGGCATGAGTGCCCTGGATGATCTGCATGATGGTCTTCTCGTTGAAGAGCTTCTTGAGGACCGCCTCCAGGCGGTGGAGCACCGTCCAATCGTTCTTGGCGGTTATGATCGCGATCTTCGTCTTCAGCTCCAGGCGGGAGTTGCGCAGAACCTTCAGTATCTCCCGCTCATGGTCACGCCGGCCCAGCTTGACGGCGTAGCGGCGACAGGCGATCATCACCGCCTCCTCGTTGGCGATAGACAGGTCCTTCATTATCAGCCTGGCCAGCGATGAGTAGTTGATAAGGTCTTTGGAAATGCAGTCCTTGACGCTTGGATGAGCATCGATATAAAGACGGGTCCGCTCGGCGATGCTCTCCTTCTGCACTTCCTTCTTCATGTTGCTGTCAAATAACAAGGGACAGTATAAAATTTATCCATCTAACAGACCTGGGAGCCTGCCCCCTCAAGGCATGTGGATGTTCTAAGCCCTGACATCACCGGGTCAGGAGGTAGGCCGCCAGGAGGATGTGCAGAAGCGCGAAGAGGTAGACCACGAGGAACTTGTTCTTCTTGGTCTTGTGGCGGAAGCTGCGCATGGCCACGAGGGCCCCGAAAGGGCCGATGAGGGCAACCAGCAGCAGTGTCCTCTCGGGTACCCTGCGCAGCATCCTGGATGCTGCCCTCTTGTCAGCGTAGTAGATGACCAGGGCGGCGACGTTGGCCATCAGGTAAGCTCCCAGGACCCACAGGACGTCCCAACCCGCGTTCATCGCCACCACCCTTGATGCATCATCGTCACCGGTCCAGGAAGTCCTTCAGGACATCGTTGGTCCTAGAGATAGAGGTGTCGCTCACGATAAGGGGAGGCACCATCCTCACTGTCCTCCCCCCTGTCACGTTGACCAGCACCCCCTCGCCAAGCGCGCGCTCCTGGAAGCGTTTGGCATCCTCGCCCATCTCCAGGCCTATCATCAGGCCCTTTCCCCGGACCTCCTTGATGACGTCGCTGCCTACAGCTAAGGTGCGAAGCTGCTGCGACCACCTCTCACCGAGAGCTGCGGACCTTTCCACCAGGCCCTCGGCCTTGATGGTCTCAATGACCGTCCTGGCCACCGCGCAGGCCAATGGATTTCCGCCGAAGGTGGTACCGTGCGCACCTGGCTTGAACGTGGCGGCGATGTCGCGGGAGGTGAGGCAGGCCCCTATGGGGAAGCCTCCCCCCAGGGCCTTGGCGAGGGTAACGATGTCGGGGACCACGCCCAGATGCTGGAACCCGAACCACTTGCCAGTGCGGCCTATCCCCGTCTGTACCTCGTCCACGATGAACAGGCTCCCGCGCTCATCGCAGAGGTCCCGGGCCGTCCTGAAGAACTCCTCCTTGGCCGCGATGATCCCGCCCTCTCCTTGGATGGGCTCGCAGATGAAGGCCGCGGTGTCGCGCGTTATCGCCGACTTGAGCTGCTCCACGCTATTGAAGTCTATGAAGTCGAAGGCCTTGGAGACCAGGGGCTCGAAGCCCGATTGGTACTTCGGCTGACCGGTGGCCGAGAGAGGGATCATGGTCCGGCCGTGGAAGGAGTTCCTGGTCGACACGATGCGGGCGCGTCCCGTCGCCTTCACCGCCAGCTTGAGAGCGGCCTCGTTGGCCTCCGCCCCGCTGTTGCAGAACATGGAGACCCCCAGAGGCCCTGGGCACACGGAGGCAAGCGCCTCAGCGGCCTCGGCCTGCTCCCTGACAAGGTAAAGGTTGGAGACGTGCATGATGCGCCTTGCCTGCTCGCAGACCGTGCTGACTATCGCCGGGTGGGAGTAGCCGAGCACGTTCACGGCGATGCCCGCCACCAGGTCTATGTACCGCCTACCGTCCAGATCGTAGAGGAACTCCTTCTCCCCATGATCGAAGCATAAGTCCTGGCGCCCGTAGTTCTGGAACAGGAACTGATGGTCCAGGTCCCTCACTTTCTCTATGTCCATCTTCATCCCACAGTTATCTTGGTGCCGCTGTCCTGACCATGCACTAGCCTCTTGATCAGGGAGTGCGGCTCCTTCCCGTTCAACATGTACACTGTCCCCACACCGTTAAGGAGCGCGATGCGGCAGGCCTCTACCTTCGGCACCATGCCTCCGGTGATCACCTTGGCCTCTATGAGGCGGTCGATCTCCGACAGGGTGGTGGAAGGTATAAGCTCCTTGCTGCCCTCCCCTCCACGCAGTATGCCGGGCACATCGGTCACAAGGACCATCTCCTTCGCCCCGGCCGCCCTGGCCACGTGGGCGGCCACCGTATCAGCGTTCACGTTCAGAGCGCTGCCGTGCTCATCGGCGCAGATGGGGTAGATGACGGGGACGATGCCGTCGCCCATCAGCTCCTCCAAAAAGGACGGCTCGACGTGAGAGACCTCCCCTACGCTGCCAAGGTCGACATGCACCTCGTGGCCGCTCCCATCCTCCGTAGTCACCGGAGGCATCTTCTGGGCGATGACCGTACCCTTCTCGGACCCGGCCATGCCGTGCGCGTCCACTCCAGCACGGGTCAGGGCCTCGACGACCTGAGCGTTGATCCTCGATAGCACCTCTGCGGCCACCTGCAGGGCGCCGTCATCGGTGACCCTAAGCCCGGACACCTTCTTGACCTTGAGGCCGCGCCTCTCCATCTCCTGCGATATCTCCGGGCCGCCGCCGTGGACCAGGATGGGCTTGAACCCGGCGTTAAGAAGAGAGGATATGTCCCGGCCGAAGCGTTCTAGATCGCCCTCGCCGCTGAGAGCATTGCCGCCGAACTTCACCAGGACACGACGTCCGCTGATCCCCTGAGATTGTTCCATGCCGATCCCTTAGGTGGTGTACTCGGCGTTGATCTTGACGTACTCGTAGGTCAGATCACAACCCCAGGCCTCGGCCGCACCGTTCCCCACGCCCAGGTCTAGGTGCATGGAGATGTTGTGCTCCGAAAGGAGCTTGCGGGCCTTGACCTCCTCCTCGGAGCAAGGCTTCACCTGCGGAACCCCTCCCTCAAAGAGGATGACCTCCTCTCCGTTGCTTCCGATTGTCAGGCGGACCTTGTCGATGTTGAACTCGCTTCCGGAGTTGCCCATCGCCGCCAGGACCCTGCCGAAGTTGGGATCGGCCCCGAAGATGGCCGTCTTCACCAGGCTGGATGATATAATCCAACGCCCGGTGGTCCTGGCCTCCTTGTCCGATTTGGCGCCGGTGACCTTCAGCTCGATGAGCTTGGTGGCCCCCTCCCCGTCCAGAACCACTTGCTTGGCCAGGGACTGAGATACGTAAAGGACGGCCTCCCAGAAATCGTGGTTGTCGTCAACGGGCTTACCGCCCGCGGCGCCGTTGGCCATCAGCACCGAGATGTCGTTGGTGCTCTGGTCGCCGTCGACGTTTATCATGTTAAAGCTCTTGTTGATGCATTCCTGCCACTTCCACTCCGGGGACTTGCTGAGCACCGCGTCGGTGGTTATGAAGCTCAAGGTGGTGGCATGCTTGGTCCTCATGGACGGGGATATCATCCCCGACCCCTTGGCCATACCCGCGATGGTGACCACTGTCCCGTCCTTTAGGGTGACCTGGCAGGCGGCCTCCTTGATCGTCTTGTCGGTGGTCAGGATGGCCATGTTGGCGCGGTGGTCGTACTCCCGCCCGGAGCCGAGCTTCCCGGCGATGTTCTTGATGCCCTGCTCCAGCTTGTCCATGGGCAGGTAACGACCGATCACCCCGGTGGAGGCGACCCCTACCAGCTGGGGGTGTATGCCCAATGCCTTGGCAGCCGAATCCGACATGGCTATGGCGTCCTTCATACCCTGAGGACCGGTGATGGCGTTGGCATTACCGCTGTTGATGACAAAGGCCTGGATCTTATCGGTGTGGCGCTGGATCATGAGTTCTATGGGTGCCGCCCTCATCTTGTTCTGGGTATACGCACAAGCGGCTATGGCCGGCCTCTCCGAGTACAGCATCGCTAGGTCCAGCCTCTCCCTCTTGATCCCACAGTGGATCCCTTCCGCCTTGAAGCCCTTGGGGGTGGTCACCCCGCCATCAATTATGTTCATCTCCTACACTCCTAATCCTGGGAAATCGAGACCTACGGTCTCATCCATGCCGAACATTATGTTCGCGTTCTGCACCGCTTGCCCGGACGCGCCCTTGACCAGGTTGTCCAGCGCGCCCATCACCACTACGGTGCCCATATCGGCCTTTTCCGCACCTACCTCCGCAAAGTTGGATGCCAACGTGGAGGGGATGGACGGAACGGCCACCCTCCGGACGAACCTGCGCCCGGAGTAGTATTTATCGTAGAGCGCCTGCAACTCGTCCTTGCTTTTATCCTTTTTCAACGTAACATAGCTCGTTGTGAGCATCCCGCGTATTATGGGAAGCAGGTGGGGCGTGAACACGACGCCTACACCGGACCCGGCAACAGTGCTGAGGGTCTCGCTGATCTCCACGGTATGGCGGTGGCCCACTATCTTGTAAGGGGTGATGGTGGCCCCGCAGTTGGGGTGATGGGTCGCCTTGGTGGTCTCCGCCCCAGCCCCGGAGGTACCGCTCTTCGCGTCGATTATCACCTTCTCGTCCACCAGGCCGCTTGCGATCAGGGGGGCGAGGGACAGCACCGAGCAGGTTGGATAGCACCCCGGGTTGGCGATGAGATCGGCACGTGCGATGCGGTCTCGGAAGAGCTCTGTCATCCCATAGACGGCCTTCGACAGCCCTTCAGGATCGCTATGGGGATGGCCGTACCACTTCTCATAGACCTCGGGGCTTGATAAGCGGTAGTCGCCGCTGAGATCGATGACCTTTATGCCCCTGGACAGGAGGCCGGGGGCGATCTCCATGGAGGCCCCATGTGGGGTGGCCAAGAACGCCAGGTCGATGTCCACATCGTCACTGAGCTGGGCCTCGAAAGAAAGGTCCGTGAAGCCCTGTAGGGACGGAAGGACCTTGGCCACCGGGATGCCGGCGTTCTGCCTGGAGGTTATGGCCTCTAGACTGATCTGGGGATGGCGACATAGTATGCGTCCGAGCTCGCTTCCGGTATACCCGGAGCCTCCCACGATGGCGGCCTTTATCATTCTGGTTGACCTCATGCGCGATTTTTAAGGTCCGATGATAAAAAGGGTCGGATATTAAGCATGATGACCCAAATGAGACAATCGAGTCCCCCGCTGTTACAAAAGGGACTATCTGGCCCTGGGGATTTCTGCATTGTCCGGTAGGAGACTCCGAGGAGTCTGTTTGTCGGAGTTCGTTCGTCAACCCTAAATAATGTGTCCAATCTCAGCAGCCTCGATCCCAATGGCATCCAGTAAGAAGAAGGTAAATGCTGCTCCCAAGTCTGAAAGGAAGAAGGTAGTACTCGCGTACTCTGGAGGTCTTGACACCTCCGTCGCGATCCGCTGGTTACAGGAAAATCATGACCTCGATGTGGTGGCCGTCTCCATAGACGTAGGCCAGCCTGGCGATATGGAGAAGAACATCGATCGCGCCAAGTCCATCGGATCGGTGGCCGCTTACGCCATCGATGCCCGCGAGGCGTTCGCCGAGGACTACGTATGGCCTTCCTTGAAGGCCAATGCGCTTTATCAGGGCATCTACCCTCTGTCCACCGCCATAGCCCGGCCGCTAATCGCCAAGCTGCTGGTGGATGTGGCAAAGAAGGAGGGGGCGGACTTCATCGCCCACGGCTGCACTGCCAAGGGGAACGACCAGGTCAGGTTCGACGTCAGCATAGCCGCCCTGGCCCCCAACATCAAGATATTGGCCCCCATGAGGGAATGGGTCATGACCCGTGAGGAGGAGATAGACTATGCCAAGAAGAACGGCATTCCTATCCCGGTGAAGAAGGCGTGCCCCTACTCCACTGACGAGAACCTCTGGGGCCGGAGCTGCGAGTGCGGTGTCATAGAGGACGCCTCGAAGGAGCCACCGGAGGACTCCCACGAGTGGACGGTGTCCCCGCTGAAAGCTCCTGACAAGCCCACGTACGTGGAGATCGGCTTCGAGCGCGGGGTGCCGGTGTCTGTAGACGGACGCAAGCTTCCCCCCGTGGAGCTCATCGTAAGAATGAACAAGCTGGCAGGGGAGAACGGCGTGGGACGCATAGATCACGTGGAGGACCGCCTGGTTGGCATCAAGTCCCGCGAGACCTACGAGTGCCCGGGAGCGGTGACCCTCATCAAGGCGCACCAGTCCCTGGAAGGACTTGTCCTGACGCGTGATGTCCTGTCGTTCAAGAAGCTCGTCGAGCAGCGCTTCTCCGAGCTGGCATATGACGGCCTATGGTTCTCCCCCCTCATGGACGCCCTCAGCGCGTTCGTGGAGAGCACCCAGAAATACGTCACAGGCGTGGTCCGCGTCAAGCTGTACAAGGGCAGCGCGGAGGTCGTGGGACGGGAATCCCCGTACTCGCTGTACAACGAGGGTCTGGCCACCTATGCCAAGGGCGACGAGTTCGATCACACCTCGGCAGAGGGCTTCATTTACGTCTGGGGCCTGCCGCTGAGGACCGTGGCCTCGGCCCACAAGGACAAGATGAAGGTGGTGGACGAGAAGGCTGAGAAGGCCAAGTCATCTCCCGCCAAGAAGAGAAAGTGATGCTTGGCAAGCAAACTCCTTAACCCACCCCTTTTTTATTACTATGTGTTTCTGGAGCTGATGAATTCCGCGGAGGTCTTGTAGTATGAGCGGCGAGAAGAAGACTTTGTGGTCCGGTAGGTTCAGCGAGGGCGCCTCCCACAGCACCTTGGCCTTCACCTCCTCCCTGCAGGACGACAGCCGCCTCGCCAGGTATGATGTCATCGGCTCCCTGGCCCACGTGCGAATGCTGGCCCGTCAGAACGTCATCGGAGCCAAGGACGCGAAGGACATCGAGGATGGCCTCAAAGAAATACTGGCGCAGGTGGAGGACCGGACCCTGCCCATCCAGCAGGACCTGGAGGATATCCACTCCAACATCGAGTTCATCCTGACCGACCGTATCCAGGATGCCGGTGCCAGATTGCACACCGGTCGCAGCAGGAACGATCAGGTGGTCACGGACGTGCGCATGTTCCTCCGCGATGCCACCTTGGACACTATCGAGGCCATCATGATGCTGGAGAAGGGGCTGATGGAGCGGGCGGAGGCCTACCGCGATGTCATCCTTCCGGGCTTCACCCACGTCCAGCACGCGCAGCCGGTTACCGTCGGGCACTGGATGATGGCCCATCTTCAGCGCCTGCAGCGTGACGCTGAGCGCTTCATCGATTCCTACAAGCGCCTCAACATCTGCCCCCTGGGATCGGCAGCTCTCGCCGGAACGACATACAGCATCGACAGGACGTACACAGCACAGCTGCTGGGCTTCGAGGCTCCATGCGCCAACTCCATCGACGGCGTGTCCGACCGCGATTTCGTGGCCGAGTACCTCTTCGCCGCTGCCCTGACGGTCGTTCACCTCTCCTCCCTGTGCGAGGAGCTCGTGTATTGGTCCTCGCCGGAGTTCGGCTTCCTGGAGATGGCTGACGCGTACTCCACCGGAAGCAGCATCATGCCCCAGAAGAAGAACCCCGATGTCGCGGAGCTGACACGGGGAAGGGCCGGGGCGGCTTTGGGAGACCTCATTAACATCATGGTCACGATGAAGGGGCTTCCCACCGCCTACAACCGGGACCTGCAGGAGGACAAACCTGCCCTATTCGCCTCCTATGATCGCCTGATACCCTGTCTGCGCATGACAACGTCCATGATCACCACCATGAAGCTCAACTCTGAGAGGATGCTCCAGGCATGCCGGGAAGGCTTCCTCAACGCCACCGACCTCGCAGACTACCTAGTCGTCAAAGGCCTCCCCTTCCGCAAGGCCCACGAGGTGGTGGGAGCAGTGGTCCGCCACGCCATCGAGAGGAAGTGCAGGCTGGAGGACCTTTCGCTGAGGGAGCTGAAAGGGTTCTGCGACCTCATAGAGGATGATGTGTTCGAGGTGCTGCCCATAGAAAGGTGCGTGGCCCGCAGAACCTCCCTGGGAGGCACCTCGCCCGAGGTCTTCCCACCGCAGGCGGAGCGGGCAAGGTCAGGTCTTAAGGCCCAGGCAGCATTCGCGGACAGGGAAAGGAAAAGGATAGCGAGCGCGTTCAGCGCCCTGCTGGCATGAGGGCCTGTTCTCTCGATGATAGAATACTGAGATCAATGATGGAAATCTCGACGGCGCTCAGCTGAAGCATGGCACTATCGCACGAGGCCAGCCTTCAATCGTCGTCCTTGGGGCCCAGAGCGTTCCACTGCAGGGTATGCTTGACGCCGCTCTTCGTCAATATCTTGCTCACCTTTTCGCTGAGGCGGACGACCTCGCTGCCCGCGATGTTGGACTTAAGGTAGAACTGGTTGCTTCCCAGAGGGAAGATCATCCGCATGCGGCCCTTGCGGTTATAACCTTCAGGCTTCTCGTTCTTCTTCAGCGCCTGCTGGTTGATGAAAATGAACATCTGCATGACGTCATCATCGTCTGGCAACTGATCTGTCTCCTCCAAGAAAACCTTGAGTATCTCCGGGAACGACTCCGCAAGGTCCTTGTATTGGAACTCGGGCCCGAACATGAAATGCCCGCTAGTCGCCTTCATCGTTTTTTGAAAGGGGGGTGCGTATTTATAATTTACCGCGTCCCGGGGAGACCCTCCATCTGGTGAGGGTCCATGGTGATTATATATGCCCTAATCTGGTCCAGGATGCGTGCTGGTGGCGCTCACAATCGCTGGCTCCGACTCCCTGGGAGGAGCGGGCATCGAGGCCGACATCAAGGCCATGGCATCGCAAGGCGTGCATGGAGCTGTGGCCATCACCGCTGTGACGGCCCAGAACTCTTGCAGGGTGGCCAGGATTCTGCCCCTGCCCGTGGAGGACATTATCGGGCAGATGGATGCCGTCCTGGAGGACGTCCATATATCGGCGGCCAAGACCGGTATGCTGTACTCAGGGGAGATCGCCTCGGCCGTGGCCGAGAGGCTGGCCTCCACCGATCTTCCTCTGGTGGTGGACCCAGTATTGGTGGCTGGAGTGGGCGACTCCCTGGGACGGGATGGCCTGGTGGAGGCGGTGCGCGAAAGGATCGCACCGTTGGCGACCATTATAACTCCGAACATCCCCGAGGCCGAGGCCCTCACTGGGCTAAGAATATCGACGGATGATGACGTGCGGAGGGCCTGTCGAGCCCTGGCAAGGCTGGGGGCGGAGGCGGTCCTGCTCAAGGGAGGCCATATGGATGGGGACATGAGCGTGGATACGTTCTTCCATCAAGGTAAGTTCCTGCGCCTGGGGTCCCCTCGGGTGGAGGCACGCGGCCATGGTGGGGGCTGCATCCTGTCCTCGTACCTCACGGCCAACCTGGCGAAGGGGAAGGGAATGTGGGAGTCGTTCCTCGCGTCGCACGCTGCCATCATGGATTCGATAGCCTGCCGGTTCCAGGTAGGGAGGGGCGTACCTTTGGTGGAGCCGATGGCCGGCGTCATAAAGGATGCGCACCGATACCGAATCACTTCCCGACTAAGGGCCTCGGCGGAGAGGGCGGGAGACATCCTTCCTAAGAGCTGGATTCCTGCGACCGGTGCGGACATGGTGTTCTGCCTCCCCGGGGCCGCAGACATAATGGACGTTTGCGGGATGAGCGTTCCCGTAGGTATCCGGGGGGGTGCGCGCTGTCCGTCCTTCGGAAGTGCCCCGCGCCTGTCCACGGCGGTCCTGGCGGCGATGAGGCACGATGGAGGGATAAGGGCCGGGATAAGCCTGAGGTGCACCAACAGCGTTATCACCTGGGCACGGCGCGCGGATATGGCCGTTGGGACCTATAGGAGAAGGACGGGGACGGGGGACCTCGCCTGTTGGGAGGGAGAGAGGATGGAAGAGCTAATAAACGTCCTTGGATGTGTCCCTGATGTTGTCTGTGACCGGGGTGGCCCGGGAACGGAGCCCCTGGTCCGGGTGCTAGCCTCCAGCCCCGAAGAGCTGGTCAGCAGGATCGAGAGAGCCCTAAGATGAGGATGATCTATGCGAATCGCCATGTTCACGGACACATATCTTCCAGCACGCGATGGTGTAGTTAGCTCCATATTGCTGACCAGGGCGCAGCTGGAACGCATGGGCCACGAGGTTTTCATCTTCGCTCCCGATCCCGGCAACGGCCACAAGGAGGAGGACGTCTACTACTTTCGTTCCCTCAACTACAAGAAGTACCCTGGCTACAACGCCGCGATCTTCCCTTCCAACAAGTGTGAGATCCTCAGGGAGCTGAAGGTTGACATCATACATAATCACGGCCTGTTGTTCATGGCCGTGCGGTCGATGTTCGCGTCCCGCACCCTCCACATACCGAACCTGGTGACGTTCCACACCATGCTCACGGACGCGGCCAAGTTCTACTCCCCCATCGATGTCCCCGACTGGATGCTTACCAGGCCGTTCTGGTTCTACCTGCGGGAGCTGTTGGAGAGGGCGGATGCGGTGGTCGCGCCCACGAACGCCATCAAGAACGAGCTGCTCTCCTACGCCCCCAGCATGAACCGTGTCGAGGTCATCCCCACAGGGGTGGACACCGCCCGCTTCAGTCCGACCGTGGACGGAACGGCCTACAGGGAACGATATGGTCTCAGGGACGAGAAGGTCCTCATGCACGTTGGGAGGATCGCCATGGAGAAGAACCTCGACCTCATCCTCGACGGCTTCTCCCTGCTTTCAAAGGAGGATCCCCAGGTGAAGCTCCTTCTCGTAGGTGAAGGGCCGGCGAAGAAGCACTACCAGCAAAAGGTCCATGACATGGGGCTGGAGAGCAAGGTCCTGTTCACCGGGTTCGTACCGGATGATGAGCTGCCGTCTGCATACGCTGCCTGCGACGCTTTCACCATCGCCTCCAAGTTCGAGACCCAGGGGCTGGCAGCGCTGGAGGCCATGGCCACAGGAAAGCCCGTGGCAGGCATCAACTTCCGAGCGGTGGCGGAGATGGTTAGGCCGGGGGAGAACGGATACCTGTTCGAGGAGGACGTTCGGTCCTGCGCGAGCGCCATGAGGGAGGCCTTGTTACATTCTCAGGAGCTCAGGGAGAGCACCAGGCGGTCCGCCCTCGATTACTCCCAGGAGAAGAGCGCTCTTAAGCTGGTCGAGCTGTACGAGGCCACCATAGAGCGTAAGAAGAGGTCGCTGAACGGAAAGTAGTTCTAAGACATACGGATTATCTGAAGAAAATGACCGACATAGGTACGATGGTCTATGATCTGTTCCAGCCGTTAGGGCTCTATGGCGGTCTGGTGTGCATTTTCCTACTGTTCTATGTCGATGCCATACTCTTCCCCACGGTGCCGGAGCTGTTCACGGTCATCATCTTCACCACCGTGCCGCTGAACCCCGGACCATCCCTGCTCATGTACGCCGGGGGGGTGCTGGCCACAATCGTGGTGGCGGAGATCACCGGCGTCCTGACCCTGTACATGATAGTAAAAAGGGCCAAGGTGCCGGAGCGCATCTGCGAGGTCATCCGCCGTTACCAGGCGTTCCTGTTCTGCCGGGACGAGCGCATGATCCTGGTGAACCGAATCGCGCCTGTGGTGCCATTCCTGGGGGCGTTCATCGCGGTGACGCGATGGAGCTTGAAGAGATCCCTTGCCTTCGTGGTCATCGGGGGGGTGATAAAGTACGGGATCATCCTTGCCCTCAGCGGCATGTTCGTCGTCTATTTTTCCCAGGGTACGGCCAGGATAGCTACGGTGGTGATGGTGCTGCTGATCATCCTGCTGAGCGTGATCGTCTCCTATTACCGGAAAAGGAAGTCGCAAGATGCGTGTGGTACTGCTTAACCCATATCATTACCCCTACATGGGGGGCATAGAGCACCGGCTGCATGAGATATCCTGCCGGCTGGCCGGAAGGCATGAGATGATCGTCCTAACCTCCCAGCTGCCAGGCACCCCCTTGGAGGAGGAGCGCGACGGCTATCGCATCGTGCGCCTTCCCTCAAGGTTCATCGATATCTACAACCCTCCATTCGTCAGCACGCCCGGGGTTCTGGAGGCACTGCAGAGGCTGGACCCGGACGTGGTCGACTTCCACTACCGGTGGGCCCCGTCCTACACCAAGGCCATGAAGAGATACCGGGGCAAATGGGTGTTCACCTTCCATAATACATATGGAGAAGGTCACGGACCCAGCCGCGTCCCCAGCCTGATCAATGACGCCCTGTTCTGCCGCATCATACGGAAGCGCCGGGTGATATGCATCACTGAGTTCATTCGAGGGGACCTTTTAAAGAGGGGGTTCGACCCGGCCCTGCTGGATGTCATCCCTCCCGGGATCGAGGTCCCCGCGGAGGTAGGCAAGGAAGGGGACTACATACTCTTCGTCGGACGCCTGGTCGGAACCAAGGGCATACCGTACCTTATCAGGGCCATGGATCAGGTCGACGGGCGCCTCATCGTTGTGGGGGATGGGCCCGAGAGGGAGCGCCTGGAGTCGGTGGTCCGATCGGCGGGTGTGAGGGAGAAGGTCACCTTCACTGGCCGGGTCAGCGAGGAGAGGAAGATCGAGCTGCTCTCCAACTGCAAGGTGTTCGCCATGCCGTCCCTGTTCGAGTCCTACGGCCTGGCGGTGGCGGAGGCCATGTCCTGGGGCAAGCCGGTGGTGGCATCCCGGGTGGGGGGCCTGCCGGAGGCCGTGGGCGACGGCGGGGTTCTCACACCCCCCAGGGACAGCAAGGCCATCGCCGCGGCCCTCAACCTGCTGCTTGAGGACGATGAGGTCCGAAGGGCCACCGCCCAGAGGGCCCGGGAGCACATCCTGAGGTTCTCATGGGACAACATCGTGCATGACGTGGAGACCGCCTACCGCAAGGTGGCGGAGGAATAGCTGCTCGATGTCCACCACTTTTATCGCGCTCGTGCTTCTGGTGGCCTGCACCATCGCCTTCATGGCCCTGAGCTTGGGGAGGAAAGGGGCGGTCGATGTTCTCAGGAATGCCAAGGAGGAGTGGCCTTTCATCGTTCTACTGTTACTAGCGCTGGGCGGAAGGGCCTGGGCAGAGAGGTCGATCGTGACATCCGCGCCTCCCCTGCTGTTGCCCGATGCCTTCCATATCCTCGGAAATGAGGTCGCGGCGATGCAGTCGTGGTTTCCAGGAGGGCTCGTGTCCTTGTTCTCCTTCCTGTATGTGTTCCTCTTCCCCCTGACGCTGGTAGCGGCCGCCCTGTGGCTATTGTCCAGGGACCCCAGCAGGTTCCGGACCTATTGCGCATCCGTCGCCATCGCCAGCACCATCCTGCTGTTGGCTCACATGCTGATACTCTCGCCCCGTCCTGCCCTGGACCCCACGTCAGGAATAATGCCGCTGCTGTACCAGGACCCTTTATGGGGGCCTCTCTCCGGCGATCTGATCCCACGCGGTCAGAGCTTTCCCAGCGGCCACACCGCCCTCCTGACCGTGGTCGTCCTGTCACTGCAGGGGAAGGAGAGAGCAGCAGTGATCGCCCTCTCCATTCTCTGCCTCACCATGCTGGGTTTGCTCTACCTCGGACTCCACTGGCCTGTAGACGTGGTCGTCGGCCTGCTCCTGGGATGGTTCAGTATCCTCTCTGGACGGTCTCTGGTGAGGTTGTACGTAGGAGGCTGTCCTAGCCGATGGAGACGAGGGTCACTATGAAGGTCAGCTCCTTCCCTGCCACCTCTCTGTCATGATTGATGACGGCCGTCCCGTTGGTCTCGTCCACGCTCTCCACGTAGATCTCAGAGCCGTTGTAGTCTAGACCTTTCTTGTCGAACGCGCTGGAGGCGTCAAGCTGGTGATGCACCGTAATGTTATCACCTGTGCTGTCGTAGGTGGCATTGATCTGCCATCCGTAGCTGGGGTCTGATGAGCTTCCATACGCTCTGTATTCAGCGCCACCAGCAGGTATGTCGTTGAGTATCCGGACGTTCTCACCGTCGACGAACAGCACCTGCACGTTCCAACCATAGACCGGGTCGGTGTAGAGCATGAAGCCCGTGGGAGTCGCGCTGAAGTAGTCTTCGAAATCACTTATGGACATCGTCCTCTGGACCGGCACCGACTCTGTAAGCTGGAGCGTGGTCAGCTTGCTCTCGTTGAGCGTGTATCCCTCGCCAGCGGGTATGACGATCGTCCTCGTCTCACCCTTCTTCATGCCCACAATCCCATCGCTGAACCCGGCCAGTGTGCCCTGCGAGCCAAGAACGAACTCGTAGGGCTTGTAGACGGTCTCGTTGCCCCTTACGGTGAAGGAGAGCGACTTAGGATAGGTGGCGTTGTCCGCGGCCACCGAGTAGATCGAGGTGTCGAAGACCCTTCCATCCGCCAGCTTCCCGATGTAGTCGACCTTGACGGTATCTCCTTTCTGCGCAGCCCGGCTCTCTCCGGTGAAGAACAGGAAAGCCCCTATCGATGAAACCACCAACACAAGTACGATAATGAGGGCGATGAGAGCGTTCTTACCATCACGATCCTGGGATAATGTAGACCTCGACCTCATAGGACCACCAGGCCAGTGATTCTGTTCGCCCGATTTATAATGTGTGGTCCAAAAGGCAAAGATTACACCATGTTAGGTAAAGGCCAGGATGGCTTTGGACCTTTGAACTAGTTCGATCCTCGAGCCTAATTTCATTTTTCTAGCTATCTCCGAGAAGGCCAGTTAGGATGCGTTAGCCATATTTTCCGGAGAAACCGTAAATATGCGACAGGTATTAGGAGCGGCCTGATGAAGACCCTTTACATTCACTCTGACTACCTGGAGTACACCGTTAAGAAGCCTACTCCCGTCGCCGACCAGATCACCGAGGACGAGAAGCAGGGTCGGTTCGAGGAGGTCCTGGTAGCCTTCATCAGCGTGGAAAAAGAGGATGAGGGCGATCCCGAGGCCATAGCTGAGAGGGTCACCGAGGACCTGGCTCAGGTCTCCAAGAAGGTCGGGGCGAACACCATCGTTCTCTACCCATACGCTCACCTGTCCTCCTCACTGTCCTCGCCGGACACAGGGAAGAAGATGCTCCGGACCATGGAGTCGATGCTCCAGGAGAAAGGTGTAAAGGTCCATCGTGCGCCATTCGGCTGGTATAAGTCCTTCAAGATCAGCTGCAAGGGGCACCCCCTATCTGAACTGTCCAGGGAGATGCGCCTCGAGGCCAAGAAGGTCGAGGTGGAGAAGTACGACCCATCGGTCATGCTAAAGCAGATATCCAAGACCAAGCTGAGCAAGGGCGATCTCAAGGAGAACGATCACCGCATCATCGGCCAGAAACTGGACCTGTTCAGTTTCTATGACGTTGCGCCGGGAATGGTGTTCTGGCATCCCAAGGGGCTGGTGATACGCAACGCCCTCATCGATTTCTGGAGGGCAGAGCACAGGAAGGCCGGTTACGTGGAGATAAAGACCCCTCAGGTGATGAGCGACGTCCTGTGGAAGACCTCCGGACACTGGGAGCATTACAAGGATAACATCTTTCTCACCAACTACGATGACCGCCAGTTCGTGGTCAAGCCCATGAACTGTCCCGGCGGCATACTGGTGTTCAACAGCAAGGACCGCAGCTACCGGGAGCTTCCCATGAGGGTAGGGGAGATTGGAGAGGTGCACAGGGTGGAGCTTTCCGGCGTGCTCTCAGGCCTCTTCAGGGTCATCCAGTTCACCCAGGATGACGCACACGTCTACTGCACCGAGGAGCAGCTGGAGTCCGAGATAAACGGCATAATCGAGCTGGTCAGCATGTTCTACAAGCTCTTCGGGTTCCAGTACCGCATGGAGCTGTCCACCAGGCCGGAGAACTACATGGGGCAGCTAGAGCAGTGGAACAAGGCAGAGAGCCTCCTACGTAAGGTCCTGGACGACAGGGGCGTCAAGTATGAGGTCAATGAAGGCGATGGTGCGTTCTACGGGCCCAAGATCGATTTCAAGATAAAGGACTCGCTGGGAAGGGAGTGGCAGACCGCCACCATCCAGGTGGACTTCCAGATGCCTGAAAGGTTCCAGATTAAGTACGTGGGGGATGATGGCAAGGACCACCGCCCCATCATGCTTCACCGTACCATCTACGGCTCCCTGGAGAGGTTCATCGGCATCCTCATCGAGCACTACAATGGCAACTTCCCTCTCTGGCTGGCCCCAGTGCAACTGCGTGTGATCTCCTTCAAGGATGATAATGCCAAGACTGCCAAGGCCATTCACGATAAGCTGTTCGACCTCGGTTACCGTGTCGAGCTGGACCTCAGCTATGGTACCGTGGAAGGTAAGATCAGGGATGCGGAGCTGCAGAAGATACCTTACATCATCGTGATCGGGGACAAGGAGGAGCAGAACGGCACCTTGGCAGTCAGGAGGCATGGCGCCAAGGGCGCTAGGTTCGGCGTAAGGTTCGAGGACTTTGTTGCCCAATTGAACGCCGAGAACAGCCCCTCGGGGGCCTCTGTCCACGAGAACTTGCCACGGTAACCTCTTTGGAGATATGCGGGGCCTCCCCTGCACTACCTTTTTCCCGTCATGGAACGACGTTGCATGATCTGAGTCCGTTATAGCCGCAAGGATAAATGATGAAAATGCTGTTGGCGCACAAGTTCGATTATTGTATTTAATAAACTTATTAAGATTTAACAACATCCGGCTAAAATATTATTAGGCTCTGGGTTGATTCCACCGCATGCGTAAGATGGCGGTCATCAGCGTCTCCTTGAACGAGAAGAACCTCGAGGTGCTTGATAAGATGGAGAAAGAGCTGGGACTGGCAGGCAGAAGCGAGGCCATCAGGGCCTGTCTCAGAGCAGCGGAGGCTGAACTGAAGGAGAGGGCATCCCTCACCGGAGAGGTGGAAGGCGTTTTGATAACCGTCCATCGCAAGAGGGATGAGCAGAGCTTCGAGGAGTCGGTGCATCATCATACAGACATCATTTCCACGCAGCTCCACTCCCACCTCAAGAACGGAAAGTGCCTTGATGTCATCCTCATCAAAGGGAGCGCGGAGAGCGTCAAGAGCCTCATGGACGAGTTCCACAAGGAAAAGGACCTCGAGTATCTCAAGTTCATTCAATCGTGATCCTGTCCCTTTTATCCCGGCATGGATCATATCAGCATTGCAGCGACCAGTATGGGGTCCTTGGGCCTATCATCATGCAGAAAAGATTTTGTCCTGACAATAATATTGGGAGCGGATGGACGAAAAGGACCTGAGGCTCTTTCAGCTACTGCTCATCAACAACAGGATCACTCATCGGGAGATGGCCCAAGAACTGAGGATCTCTGTGCCCTCGGTCTACAGACGCCTTCAGAACCTGATAGACCAGGGGATCGTCACCAAGTTCACAGCCAACATATCCGCTGGCTACCTCAAGGCCGTTCCGGTTAAGGTCATGGGGGTCAGCGAGTCCCAGTCCATAAACGGCCATATGAAAGAGCCGACAGGAAGGAGCTGCACGGAGAAGATATACCAGTTCGGATCGAACGCCCTGGTCATAACCCTGTTGCTGAAAGGTCTGGATGATCTTGGCCCCTCCGTGGAGCGCATCCGCGAGAGCTTGGAGATCAAGGAGCTCAGCGTGGTCATACCCTCCAGGGTGACCTCGGCCAACGTACCGGTCCACCACAAGTATGCCGGCACCAAGCCGCTCACAATGCTGGATTATCGTATCATTGCGGCACTGCACGAGGATGCGAGGAAGCCCCTGAACGAGGTGGCAGATGATCTCGATGTCTCCGTGAAAACGGTCAGGCGTCACTTTGACACCATGGTGGAGCAGGGGTCCATCGAGCTCAGCACCAACTGGATGCCGGAGAGGACATCTGGCATCTACTCCCTTGTGCATGTCGAGCTACGGCCGGGTGAGAACAAGGGCCGATACATCGCCCGCCTTAACGATAGGTTCGGCCCACGTATTCTCGTGGCGCTGGAATCCAGCAACCTTCCTGACCTGGTCGTCCTCAGCTGCTGGTCTCCCACCATGGACAGGCACATGGAGCTGGTGGAGGAGATATCCGCCGACGAGGAGACCGCTCTCACCTTTTCCAGGATCATTCGTAGCACCTGGTTGTTCAAGACTTGGAGGAACAAGCTGCTGCAGGAGAGGATAGCCGGGCCTTGGCACTAGCCCGCCCTGTTGTTTGCTGGCTTGCGTTCATCCCTTCCCTTTTTTAATTGACATAGTAAAAAAAGAGCAATCCTCCCCAAATTTTGTTCCTCTTCTTATTTTCCGCGGCTAACACGAGTATATGCTCGGTCAGATCGATGAAAGCCTCGAGGAATAGGAATGACCCGAACACGGGAACACCAATCCTTCCATCGCCTTGAGGGAGCTTCGTCGATGGGAGAGCCAGCGGTTGACGGTCAGACGGTCTTGGAGGGGACAGAAGATAGTTCAGGGACGGTGAGCTGCTTTGGATGAGCCTATCGTCGACCTGCTTGTTGGTTTTCTCGTCGTTGCTCCTGTCGCGGTAGCTCTCTTTTGCCTTTTCCTGAGGAAGCTGCCAGCGATCGGAAAGGCGGTCGGAGCGGTCTCCGTGCTCATGACAATGTTTGCTATGGCCCTCCTAACGATCGTGGTGACAGCTGGACCGATCGTCCGGGAGGCGCATGATCTTGCCTCGATCACCACGGCCATCACGGTCCTGGACCTTGCCCTCATGCTCACATTCGTATACATATCCTGGAAGGCAAAGAGCGCTCTGGCGGGGGTCTTCGCAGCCCTGCAGCTCATTGTCCTGGCTACCATGGAGATAGGCGGCGTCAGTGAGCACGGGGCAGCGATCTACGTGGATCAGCTCAGCGTGATGATGGCGTTCGTCACCTCGGTCATTGGGTCCATAATATGTGTTTACGCGGTCAGGTACATGGCTCACTATGAGGGCCACGGACGGTTCTTCGCCGTTATGCTGCTGTTCCTGGGGGCGATGAACGGTGCGGTCTTCTCCAACAACCTGCTGTGGCTGTTCTTCTTCTGGGAGGTCACCACGCTGTGCTCGTACCTGCTCATAGGGCATGCCGGCACGATGGAGGCCAGGAGGTCCGCGGTCACCGCTGCAGAGTACACGCTGGGAGGTGGAGTCTCGCTCGCCGTGGGGATAATGCTGTGCGAGCACCACTTCGGCACGGTATTCCTCGATCAGTTACCTTCGGGGGCGGCCATCGGCGGGCTGGCCCTCCTTCCGCTGGCGCTCATGGCCGTGGCGGCGTTCACCAAGTCGGCCCAGATCCCTTTCCAGAAGTGGCTGCTGGGCGCCATGGTGGCGCCTACGCCGGTCTCGGCCCTTCTGCACTCGGCCACCATGGTCAACCTGGGGGTCTACCTGCTGCTCAGGCTGGCTCCCAGCCTGCAGGGCAGCGGAGCCCTTTCAGGCATGGTGGCGCTGGCGGGGGTCGCATCCTTCCTCATCACGGCCGTTCTTGCCATGACCCAGAGCAATGCCAAGCGCGTCCTGGCCTACTCCACCATAAGCAACCTTGGCCTGATCGTGGCGTGCGTGGGCCTGGGAACGTCCATGGCCATGACGGCGGGCATGCTGCTTCTGGTCTTCCACGCCATCTCCAAGGCCCTACTGTTCATGTCGGTCGGGGCCATCAAGGAGGGGACAGGATCGGAGGACATCGATGCCATGGAGGGCCTCCGCGACCGCATGCCACTGGTGTCAGGGGCAGTGCTGGTGGGAGTGTCCATGATGGTAATGCCTCCCTTCGGGATGTTCGCGTCAAAGTGGCTGCTCAGCGAGGCTGTCGCCTCCCATCCCCTGATGGCGCTCTTCCTGGTCCTGGGCTTCGGGGCCACCTTGGTCTACTACGCGAAGTGGCTGGGGAGAATCTTTACTGGCGGCACCGATAGGGACGCTCTCTGCAGGGACGGGACACCTCGTACCTATGCGGCGACCCTGATGGCGACGGCTGTGGTCGGGATCCTCGCGACGGGCCTGATGGGGCAGCTGCTCGAGGGCCTGATCAACCCCTATGTGTCCAAGGTCTTCGACCCCGTCCTGCAGACGGGCGGGTGGGGGCTTTCCACTACCGTGGGTCTGTTCCCCCTCGTAGCCCTCATCGTCCTGGCATCGCTGCTTTCCGTTGCGGCCCTGTACCGCGGGAGAGCGCCGCCTACCAGCGAGGTCTACACCTGCGGCGAGGGCAGCGAAGTGCAAGTGGGAACGTTCTACTACTGGACGGAGGCGAGGGTGGCAAGGCTCATGAGGACGGCCAACATGCTGATGGCGCTCCTTGTGATCGCCCTGGTGTTCGCTCCGGTCATCCAGGAGGTGGCAGCGTGAGCTCCATGTTCGAACAGGCGGCCCTCCTGGCCCTGTGGGCGGCGGTTCCGCTGCTGGTCGGTGTGTTGCTGGGCCTGGACCGGGTGCTGACGGCCCGCCTTCAGGGTCGCCGGGGTCCCTCGGTCCTGCAGTCCCTGCGCGACCTGACGAAGCTGCTGCACAAGAAGGGAAGCTACGTGAACAGGTCCCAGGTCCTGTTCGCCTACGGGGCCCTGGCCCTTCAGGCCGCGGCAGCCCTGGTGCTGATAATGGGGAGCGATGTCCTCACCGCTTTCCTCCTGTCAGGCGTGGGCTGCTTCCTCATGGTCATGGCGGCCCTATCGGTGCGATCCCCATACTCCCACCTAGGGGCCCAGCGCGAGCTGGTCCAGATGATGGCCACGGAGCCGGTGGTGATGATGGTGGTGCTGTCCCTGGCGTACGCCAGCGGCTCGTTCCTGGGTGCGGAGATGGAGGGCATGCTGGTCCTCGCCCTGCCCCTGGCAGCGGCGGCCATGGTGCCGGTGCTCCTCATCAGGCTGGAGAAATCGCCGTACGACATAGCCACCGCGCATTCGGAGATCGTCTCCGGACCCTACGTGGAGTTCTCGGGCAGGGGCCTGGGGATCACCAAGCTGGCGCACTGGTTCGAGCTGGGGGTGATGTTCGGCATCCTGCTGCTCTTCTTCCGCCTGTCCGACCCCGCGCTGGACCTGGTGGTCAAGGGATTGGTGGTGCTGGCCGTGGTCCTTACGACGGCCGTGATCGACAACACGACTGCAAGGCTTACCCGTTGGAGGATGCTACGCTTCAGCCTCACCCTCTGCCTGGGAGCGGTGATGCTCAATCTGATCGTCCTCTATCTGGTCGATTCAGGGGTGATACTGTGAATGGAAGAAGGGAGGCGAGATCGCCGTGGATACTGCACTTTGACACGGGCTCGTGCAACGGGTGCGATATCGAGATATGGGCGCTTCTGACGCCGAAGTACGATGTGGAGAGGTTCGGGATGATGAACAAGGGCAACCCCAAGCACGCCGACATACTCCTGGTCACCGGTCCGGTGACGAAGAAGTGCGCTTCACGGTTGAAGAACCTCTACGAGCAGATGCCCGACCCTAAGCTGGTGGTGGCCTGCGGTGACTGCGCCTCCACGGGCGCCCCCTTCGTGGGCTGCTACAACACCTGCGGGGGCGTGGACTCGGTCATTCCCGTGGACGTGTACGTCCCGGGCTGCGCCTGCCGCCCCGAGGTCCTCATAGACGGAGTGGTCATGGCCGTGGACAAGTGGAGGGAGATCACCGGCGCCTCGTCCGAGGGGGCGAGATCATGAGCGGGCGCTCCAACACCGAGACTGTCGCGAGGGTCGCGGCGATGATGAGGGAGAAGGAGACGAGGCTGGTCACCATCGTGGCCGCGGACGAGGGGGGCGGCGAAATGGAGCTCATCTACGTCCTGGACAGGGACGGTGAGCTCATTACCCTCCGCGCCCGCGGCCGCCGGGACGAGGAGCTGGAGAGCCTCTCACCGGCATACAAGGGAGCGGAGAACATGGAGAGGGAGATCATCGATCTGGTGGGCCTCAGCTTCCATGGGGTCCGCGGAGGTCTGTTCCTGGGGCCGGGAGATGATCCGCCCCTGAGGAAGGATGATAAAGGAGCGTGATGAGATGAGCAGAACGACGATCATACCGTTCGGACCGCAGCATCCTGCGTTCCTGGAGCCGCTCAACCTCAGCCTGAAGCTGAGCGAGGAGACGGTCATAGGGGCGGAGATCAACTACGGCTACAACCACCGCGGGCTGGAGAAGGCGCTGACCAGCGATTTCCGCAGGAGCATCTACATGTGCGAGAGGGTCTGCGGCATATGCTCATTCTTCCACTCCACCGCCTACTGCCAGTCCCTGGAGTCCCTGTTCCAGGTCCAGGTGCCGGAGAGGGCACGGTACATTCGCACGATCATGATGGAGAGCCAGCGCCTGACATCACACCTTCTGGCCCTGGGCCACACGGCCGAGGCCATCGGGTTCGAGAGCCTGTTCATGCAGCTCTTCCGGGAGAGGGAGTCCATCATGCGCATGGTGAATGACATATCTGGGAACCGGGTGCATTACAGCATGAACGCCATCGGAGGTGTCAGGAGGGACATCTCGGCACAGCAGCGGTCGGACATCGTCTCGAGGATGGACGGGCTGGAAGTTCGCTTCGAGGAGCTGGCCAAGATCTTCGAGAAGGACCCGACCATAAGGGCGCGCACGGTCGGCAAGGGTGTGCTCACCCCGGAGATTGCCCGCAGCTACGGCGTCGTTGGTCCCGTGGCCCGGGCCAGCGGCATCGCCCAGGACCTTCGGGAAACGTACTGCCAGGGCCTGAGCTTCCGTCCCGTTGTGAGGGAGGAGGGCGATGCCTATGCCCGCAGCATGGTGAGGGTAGAGGAGATCCTCCGATCGATCGACCTTATCCGCCAGACGGCATCGGAGCTGCCGGGCGGGGCTCTGAATATCCCGTTCAGGGGGAGACCCACGGGTGAGACCTTCACCCGGCTGGAGGCCCCCCGCGGGGAGCTGCTCTACTATGTCCGGGCCAAGGGAACTACGGACCTGGAGCGCATCAAGATCAAGACCCCAGCGTTCGTTAACGTCGCCGCGTTGTCGGCAATGGTCCCCGGCTGCGAGATGGCGGACATACCCGTGATCACTGTGTCTGTGGACCCCTGCATATGCTGCACGGAGAGGTGAGCCCATGGCCATGCTATCCATAGTGCTGAGGAACCTGATCACCGGACCGGTAACGACAAGGTACCCTGAGGGACCTGCGGACATTCCCGAGGGCAACAGGGGCAGGGTCGATTGGAACATGGAAGCTTGCACCCTCTGCGGCCTCTGCCAGAAGCGCTGTCCCACCCTCGCCCTCAAGGTCGACAAGAAGGCCGGGACCATCACCCTGGAGGTGTTCCGCTGCATCGCCTGTGGGGTCTGTGTCGATGCCTGCCCCCAGGAAGCGATAGGCATGATCGCAGAGACCTCACGACCGGGATATTTCAAGGATGTTCGGATTTACCAGAAGGAGGTGACGGAGGAGCGGGACGAAGGCCCCCCGCAGCCCTAGGACGTGTCGTATTGCACAAGGTAGCGCTGGTCCCTGCAGCACGACATTGGGGATCTCTCTCTTGCGCTCCCTAACATTTTTTTTCATCGACCGGTCTAGGCAGCCCCATATCGCCCCTTGAACAGCGAGTGTTCATATATTCCAGGCCCTAGGCCATTGGATCGCATCACTCCGGTGATGGGTCCTTTGAAGAAGTTGGTTATCTTGGGTCAGAGGTTGCCAACATCCACCTTATCATTTATGACGTACCCAACTGAACAATGCTCCGCTATTTTACGAACGGCCGCATTGCCTACCCCATCTCGAAGCTGCTTACGCCGAAGACATGGTCCAGCTGGACGGCGGGCGGGTCCTTGGTGTATATGCGCACGGTCCTGAAGACCTCGGCCAGGTGGAGGATGTTCGCAAGGGCCATGCCCTCATGGTTGTAGTCGGGGACATCAAGGAAGTACTTCTCCCCGGGGATCGTGGATATGAGGCCGCGCAGCACCTTCTCCGCTGTGCGGCGGCTATCGGCGAACAGCGGCCCTATCTTGTGGCCGGTCCTGCATGGCCTGATGGCCCCGTAGCCGGTTATCGTCTCATCGTGGAGCGACACCAGCACCGCGGTCCCTTCCTGGGAGAGAAAGGATTTTAAGAAGTCATCCCGGGGGGCGGAAAAGATCCGGGTATCGTATGCAGATAGATCGTCCCAGGGGACCTCGGTCCCGAGCACAAGGTCTGGGTCATGGTCCCCGCCCCCCCATCCCCGGAACCTGTGGTTCCAATAAGCGGGTCGGAATCCCATCCGCTGATAGTGCGGGAGCATGTTGGGAACGCCGTCGGCCCCGATGTTGCGTCCCTTCCCCTTCTCCAGAACGTGCTCCACCATCCTTCTGCCGATGCCCTGGCCACGCATGTCCTTGCGGACTATGTTGAACCCAAAGAAGCTGAGATCGCCAGGGTAATCGACCAGTGATACAGAGGATACCATCTCCCCTGCTATCTCGCCGGCGAAGAAGGCGTTGGGCGCTGCATCATAGAACGCCTCGGCATCATGTAGGCCGGGGTTCCATCCCTCTTTGTCGGCCCAGTCCACGGCCGTACAGACCTCTTCCCTGGTCATGTTCCTGATCGTAAGCGGTCCGGTCGGGCGGTACATTTTTTATCGGTGATTACCGTCCTGATATGAATATCAAGTTTTTTCTATAAAAACCATCGATGATAACACCATTGAGGGTGAAAGGAAAAGAGAAGGAAGAGATTTCCGTGGATCAACCAGAGGCTCGTATGAGCTCCACGATGGCGTCCCCGGCCTGCTGTGTGCTGAGCTTGCCCCCCATGTCCGCGGTCACCAGCTTCTGGTCCATAGCCCTCTTGACCGCCCACTCGATCTGCTTACCGAGGTCCGGGCGGCCCAGCTGGTCGATCATCATCTTGGCCGCGAGGATGGCGGCGATGGGGTTGGCCTTCCCCTGTCCCGCGATATCGGGTGCGGAACCATGCACAGGCTCGAACATGGATACTCCATGGGGGTTGATGTTTCCCGATGCGGCCACTCCCAGCCCTCCCATGATCTCCGCGCCCAGGTCCGTGAGAATGTCGCCGAACATGTTGGGGCAGGCCACTATGCCGAATCGCTCTGGGGACCTCACCAGGGCCATGGCCATCGCATCGACGTACATGAACTCTACGGGGATACCATATTCCTCTGACTTCTGCTTGAATATCCTTCTCCATAGGTGGTACAGGTGTGTGCATATGTTGGCCTTGTCCGCAGCGGTGATCTTTTCCATCCCCCTGTTCTTGGCCATCTCGAACGCGAAATCGGCGAAGCGCTCTATACCCTTGCTGGACATTATCCCGACCTCATAGGCGAACTCGTAGTCGGTTGAGGATACGGCCTCGACCTTGAGGTCCAGATCATAGAGCTGCCGCCTTATCTTGATCGTGGAGGTCGGTTCCTTCTTTTGGAAGGAGCCTCCCGCCCCCATATAGAAATCCTCGGTGTTCTCCCTCAGGAAGGTGATGTCAAAATCCCGTTCTCTCTTGAGGGGAGTGTAGGGGTGCCAGGATCTTGATGGACGCATGTTGACATACTGGTCGAAACGGGTCCGCATGGTGATGAGGATCCCCTTCTCGAGGATGCCGGGAGCGACCCGCGGGTCACCTATCGCACCGAAATAAATAGCATCGTTCTTACCCAGGCGATCGATGTCCTCCTCGGTGAGCAGATCCCCCGTTCGTAGGTACCTCTCCGAACCGATGGGGAACCACTCCCACTCAATGGAGAGCGATTCGACCTCCGCAGCCGCATTCAGGACCTTGACCCCTTCAGCTATCACTTCTGGTCCGATCCCATCTCCAGGTACCACCGCAATTTTGTACATGCAATTTCCTCTGAAATGTGACCCTCAATGTCCAGCTCCTATAATTTTCTAGTGGGCCGATTGCATAGGACGATGGCGGACCCAAGACATTCGGTCCCCTTGATCACGGTTCACGCATGATCCTTCAAGCCTTATGCAGCAAGGACGGGAGCTGATACTGGGTGGTGCCTTCATGAGGAGGGCTGCGGCTAGCTGCCCTCATCTTTCCGTTGCCGGTCCAGCCATGTACGGGGACCGGTCATTCAGGGTGACACGTGTCGCCAGCAAGCGCCGGCGGCCCCGACCCCACTAGCGTTCTCACCTCGGCCAGCTTGGACCTCAGATCCTGCGGATCTCCGCGGCCACCGCGTCACCGACCTCATGGGTCTTGGCATTCCCGCCGAGGTCCTGGGTATAGATGCCCTTGTCCAAGGTGGCTCGCACCGCCTTCGTCACAATGTCCCCGAGGTCCCTGCGGCCCAGATTGTCCAGCATCATCTTACCCGCCAGGATGGTTGCCAATGGATTGATCTGGTCCAGGCCTTTGTACTTCGGCGCGCTGCCATGGACCGGCTCGAACATGGAGATGCCGTGGGGGTTGATGTTCCCACCAGGCGCTAGGCCCAGTCCCCCCGTGACCTCTGCCAAAAGGTCCGTGAGGATGTCACCGAACATGTTTGGAGTGGCCACGATCCTGAACTTGTCAGGGTTCTTGACCAAGGCCATGGACATGGCGTCCACGAACATGAAGCCGAATCCCATGTCAGCCTGGCGGCACTTCTCCGTCCAGACGTCCCTCCACATACCGTATATGTCGCTGCAGACGTTGGCCTTGTCGATTATGGTTATGTAGTTCTCACCGACCATCTTCGTATAGTCGATCACGAAGTCCGCAAAGCGTTCGGTGTTCTTCCTGGAAAGAAGGCCCACCTGGTACGCATACTCGTCCTCGACGCTGGAGGAGGCCTTGACATCGATGCTCATGTGGTAGAGCTGCCGGTCAATATCGAGCGTCTTCGAGCCCACCTTGTCCTTGAACCTTCCACCAACTCCCACGTAGAAGTCCTCGGTGTTCTCCCGGAACACATCGATGTTGAAGTCCACATCCCTCTTCAGTCTCCCGAACGGCTTCCACAGGGGGGCCGGACGGTGATTTATGTATTGGTCGAAGGTGAAGCGCAAGGCCAAGAGGATTCCTTTCTCCAGAACTCCTGGTTTGACCCGATCGTCTCCGGTCGCGCCCAGGTATATGGAGTCGAACCTCCTCAGCCCCTCAACGTCCTCTGAGGTGAGGAGCTTACCCGTGCTCAGATAACGTTCCGCATCGATCTGGAACTCTTGAAAGTCGAACTGGATGGAGTGGTTCTCGGCCAGTGCGTTCAAGACCTTCAATCCTTCATTGATCACCTCGGGTCCGATCCCGTCGCCCGGTATCACGGCTATTTTATGCATCTCTTCTCCTCCCTTATCTTGGCCATTAGCCCCCCTCTCTCCATCAGGTCCTTGATGAACGGAGGGAACGGGGCGAAGCGCCATTCCATCCCTTTGGTCTCATTCACGATCTTACCGTTCTGAACATCGATAGCGAGGATGTCTCCCTCATCAGCCTCTATCTTGCACTCTACCGGCAGCATGCCTACGTTGATGGAGTTACGATAGAATATCCGAGCAAAGGACTCTGCGACCACGCAGGTGATCCCTGCCTGTTTGATGGCGCGGGGCGCATGCTCCCTCGAGGACCCGCAGCCAAAGTTCTTTCCGGCCACGATGATGTCGCCCTTGCTCACGTTCTTGGACATCTCTGGGCGGACCCTCTCGAAGAGGAAATCGCCCAGGCAGTTGTTGTTCTGGCTGATCAGCCTTTCCGCGGGTATGATCTGGTCGGTGTCCACATGGTCATTGAAGCGCCATGCCCTGCCCCTTATCTCGTTCACTGTATCGCCTCCGGTGCCACGATCCTTCCGGCCACCGCGCTCGCCGCCACCACCGCCGGCCCGGCGAGGTACACCTCTGAATCCTTGTGCCCCATGCGGCCGATGAAGTTGCGGTTCGTGGACGACACGCACCTCTCCCCTTTGGCGAGTACCCCCATATGCCCCCCCAGGCAGGCCGCGCAGGTAGGTCCGGAGACAAAAGCCCCCGACCGCACGAACTCGGCCAGCAGCCCTTCCTCCATGGCCTGCTGGTACACCTGCGTCGAGGCCGGGACCACCACCATGCGCACGTCCTTATGCACCTTCTTGCCCTTCATGACCTGGGCAGCGGTGCGGAGGTCCTCGATGCGCCCGTTGGTGCACGAGCCCAGAAATGCCTGGTCGATGACCACGTCAACCTCTGCCGCCGGCTTGCCGTTGCTAGGGAGATGGGGTAGGGCGACCATATAGTCAAGATCGCCGAGGTCGTACTCCAGCGTTCGGCTGTAAACCGCCCCGGGATCGGGCGCCACCGGCGTATACTCACCTCGGACCCGGCCTTGAATATAAGAGACGGTGTGCTCATCGCACGGGAAGATCCCCGCTTTTCCCCCGGCCTCGATGGCCATGTTGCTGACCGTGAGGCGGTCGGATACGGGGACGTTGGCCACTCCGGCACCGGAGAACTCGAAGGCTTTGTAGTTCGCTCCGTCGACGCCGATGTCGGTGATGATCTTGATTATCAGGTCCTTGCCTGACACGAGGCCACGGAACCTCCCGCTGAGGCGGACGTCGATGGCCTCGGGCACCTTGAACCACAGGCGGCCCTCGGCGAAGACAGCGGCCGCCTCGGTGCTGCCGATGCCGGTGGAGAAGGCGTTGATGCCTCCATAAGTGCAGGTGTGCGAGTCTGCCCCCACGATCAGCCGGCCTGGAGCAGCGAACCCCTCGTCCACCATGACCTGGTGGCATACCCCGCCCCTGCCGACCTCGAAGTAGTGGGGAAGGGAGTACTTCTGGACGAAGCGCCTCATCTCCGCGGCCTGCTCGGCGGAGGCGACGTCCTTGTTGGGAACGAAATGATCGGGTATGAGCACGATCTTGTCCCTCTTCGGCTCGCATTCCAGGGCCTCGAACTCCTGGAACGCCAGGGGGGCCGTCACATCGTTGGCCATCACATAGTCTATCTCCGCCTCCACGATCTGGCCGGCTTGGGCTTCCACCCCGGAGTGGGCGGACATGATCTTTTCGGAAATGGTCTTAACGCTTGACATCGGAATTCTCCTTTCAATGGCTGAACAGACGGTCCAGAGCTTCCATGGTCGAGTCCACGCTGGTCTGGACGATGTCCGTACCCACGGCCTTGCCTATAGACATGGTCTTCTTCCCGCCGTTCCGTGCGATCCTGACGGTCACCTCGCAGAGGGAGTCGCTCCCGCCAGTGATGGCACTGAGGCGATATTCCTCCAGGGATATGTCACTACCCATGACCGTCTTGATGGCGTTTATGGCCGCGTCCACGGGCCCGATCCCGATGGCGGTTCCGGTCTTCTTCTCCCCGCGGACATCGATGGACACTACCGCGGTGGGTGTGGTGTTCATGCCGGTGAACACCGCGAACTCCTTGAGCTTGACCTGGTGGGCCTCCCTCTTCCCCACAATATGCGAGGCCAGGGCCACCAGCTCGGCATCATCGACGTCCTTTCCACCGTCGGCAAGCTTCTTCACCTTGTCCACCACTTGGGTGACCTGCTCGTCGCTGAGCTCCATGCCGTACTCGCGGAGCTTCTCCTTCACGGAATGGGCGCCAGTATGCTTCCCGATAACGATGCTCCTCTGCACCCCCACCATCTCTGGCCCGAAGGCCTCGTAGGTGGAAGGATCGCCCAGCACTCCGTGGACATGTATCCCGGACTCATGGGCGAAGGCATTGTTGCCAACGATGGCCTTGTTCCCAGGGATGGCATAACCGGTCAGCCGGCTGACCAGCTTGGAGGTGGGGCCTATCTTGCGGGTGTCGATGGACATGTCCGTCTCGTAGAAGGCCATGAGGGCGAGGACGGCCTCCTCGAGAGCGGCGTTTCCAGCCCTCTCTCCCAGCCCGTTGATGGTCACATGGATCTGCTGTGCCCCCTGTCGGACGGCCGCGATGGAGTTCGCCACGGCAAGACCGAAATCGTCATGGCAGTGCACAGAGATGGGGACCTTGGTCACGGTCATGAGCTCCTTGATAAGGTACTCCATGGCCGAGGGCGATATTGTCCCTACGGTGTCCGGGACATTGATCTTGTCCACTCCCGCCTTCTGAACGGCCACGTGCATCTCCTTGAGGAAATCCAGGTCCGTACGTGTGGCATCCTCGCAGGAGAACTCCACCGTGAGGCCTCGTGACTTGGCGTACTCGATGGACTCCACCGCTCGGGCCATCACCTCGGGACGGGTCATCTTCAGTTTGTGCTTGAGATGGATGTCCGAGGTGGCGATGAAGGTGTGCACATAGTCGAGGCCACAGTCCGCGGCCACGTCGATGTCCCGCTTCACGCACCTCGCCAGACCGCATACCCGGGATTTCAGGCCGAGCTTGGCGATCTTCCCTACGGCCTCTTGCTCCCCTACCGAGGCCGCGGGGAAGCCGGCCTCGATGACGTCCACCCCCAGCTCGTCCAGGGCCTGCGCTATGAGGATCTTGTCCTCAGTGGAGAGCGCAATACCGGGGGTCTGCTCCCCATCACGGAGGGTGGTGTCGAGCACCATGACCCTCGACGGTAGGGTATCGGCCCTGACCATGTTGTTGAACTGGCTGGTGTACACTCTCTTTCGGTCCAGCGGGGGACGGAGGGCTCTAGTTTGGACTGCAGCACTTTGGTCGACCATAGTAATCGCCTCAGGTTGCCCAGGATTCAGCAATGTGTCTAGTACTTACGCAAAATCAATGCCAGTTTAGTGGCGATGACACACATTGCTTCGGGCCTCGTTTTCGGCGACTATCGGAACCTCATATCGGTATATAATCTTTAGTTTCTATGATGGAGGGAGACGAGGGGAGGACTTTGGCCTTTGTGTCAGTTGATAAATGTCCGGTAGATCGCTCTTCTGAGAACTTATCATGTGAGCGTTTCTTTTCAAAGCGCCACTCTATTGCAGGCCAATAGGCGATGAGATGGTCTGAATGATTAATAACGTAGAGATGCCTGGGATTTTTGAATGGACGCTTTGGTCTTCGGTCCTGTTCCCTCCCGCCGGTTCGGGAGTTCCCTGGGTGTGAATCCTGTACCCTTCAAGACATGCAACTACTCATGCGTCTACTGCCAGTTGGGAAGAACAAGACCCCTGCGGACGGAAAGGCGAGAGTATTACCCTACATCACAAGTGGTCGAAGAGATACGCGCTGCCCTCGAATCCAGTAAAGGTCAGGTGGACTTCGTTACGTTCATGGGTGAGGGGGAGCCTACCCTAGCCTCCAACCTGGGGGATATGGTGAGGAGGGTCAGCGAGTTCTGGGAAGGGGGGGTCTCTCTGATCACCAACGGCTCCCTGTTCTCCCTGCCAGACGTCAGGGAGGATGCCATGGGGTTCGATGTCATCTCACCCACGGTCTCCGCCGGGGACGAGATGACCTTTCGGAGATTGCACCGCCCCCATCGTCTGTTCACGCTCCGCAGGACGCTGGATGGCCTTGTCGATCTCCGAAGGACCTTCCCTGGTGAGATCTGGGCGGAGGTCATGCTTGTGCGTGGTATCAATGATTCCCAAGGGTCCATTGACAGTATCCGAGAGGCGATACGATCCATAGGTGCGGACCGTACATACATCACCGTCCCTACGCGCCCTCCGGCGGAGTGTCGCATCTCTGCTCCGGAACCAGATGTCCTGAGACGGGCACTTGATTCATTACCCGGTGCCTTGGACATGACCGGCCCGGAGGCCGGCGAGTTCGAAGCTTGCTCCGAAGATCCGATAGCCCATCTACTGGCCATCGCTGCGAACCATCCCTTGCGTGAAGACCAAGTTGCGGGCATCCTATCAAGCCGGTTTCCCGAGAACCATGTGGCCGATGCCATAAAGCTATTGGTCGATGAGAAGAGACTGGAGAGAAAGCAGTATGGGAGGACCGTTTTTTACGTCTCACCACCATCGGGAGGCCGCTGATGCGCACGAAGGAAGCGCAGGGTCCTTTGACCGGCGATAAAACGCCCCTATCGCTGAGAACGTTGACCTTTCCGCATGGGGGCTTGTCCGTTGCCGTGACTCTGTGCTCAGGTAAGGCTCCGATCACACCCCGCGCCTCTCGCCCCAGATGATCTTGTGGAGCTGCGGAAGCACACGCACCCATAGCTTATCGGTAAGGATCCATTCCGCCAGTGGGAGCATATCGATCCCCCCTGCAGGGGTCATGATCACCGGGGCGTTCACGTCGTGCTCTACCAGTACCTTCTTCGCGAACAGGTAGTCCACTCGGTCCGCGATGACGAACTTGAGCTGGTCCCGGGGCGACAGGAAATCCAGGTTCTCGTAGTGGTTATGGCCGCTCATGCCCGAGCTGGGGCACTTGATGTCCATGGATATCATGATCTCCTCGGAGGTGGGAAGACGGTCCAGGGGCAGTGAGCCGTTTGTCTCGATGGTTATATGGTACCCATCCTCAAGAAGCATCCCCACAAGCAGGTTTATATCGCTCTGGATGAGGGGTTCACCGCCCGTCAGGCTCACAAAGGGCGCACCGATCTTGTCCACGGCGGCGCTGACCTCCTCCGCTGTCATGTCCTTACCGCCCTCACGTGCGTAGCGGGTATCGCACCAGGAGCAATCCAGGTTGCATCCCACGGTCCTAACGAAGGTCGTCGGCGTCCCTATCAGAACGCCCTCGCCCTGGATGGAGAAGAATATCTCAGAGATCCTCATGCTCGGTCCTCGTATGGAACAGGGTCCTGGAGATCGTTGTCGCGGAAGCCCTTTAACCGCAGGAGGCAGGAGTCGCAGTGACCGCACGCTTTCTCGCCGCCGTTGTAGCAGGACCAAGTGAGATGTAACGGCGCCTTCAGCTCGGTGCCCAGCCTGACGATCTCGGCCTTGCTCATCCTGAGAATGGGGGCCTCCACGCGGATGGGGCGGCCCTCTACCCCCGCCTTGGTGCCCACCTGCAGAACCTTCTCGTAGGCCTCGAAGAACTCGGGGCGGCAGTCAGGATAACCCGAAAAGTCGATGGCATTGGCGCCGATGAATATGGCATCGCCGCCCTCGGTCTCGCACAGGCCTGCCGCCAGGCTGAGGAGAATGATGTTCCTGGCCGGGACATAGGTCACAGGTATCTCGTCCCCGATGCCCTCAGGAGAATCGTGGAGCGGCACCTCGACCTCCTTGGAGGTGAGCGCGCTCCCCCTCAGGAAGCTGAGATCAAGGTCCATCACGATGTGCTGCCTCAATCCGTAATGCCTGACAACAGATCTCGCCGAGTCCAGTTCTCGGGAGTGCCGCTGTCCGTATCCCACTGTAAGGGGGATGACCTCATAGCCCTGGGACAGCGCATAGGCCAGGACCGTAGTGGAGTCCAATCCTCCGGACAGGAGAACGACCGCTTTGCTCAATCGTTCACCTCGCGCTTCACCCACGCCGTCTGACCCCTCTCCTCGTCCAGGCCGACCTCTATTATCTTCACGTTGGCCGGCGGGTCGAGCTCACGGATCAGGCGGCCCAGGATCAGCTCTGCGAGCTCCTCGGCGCTGGTCTGGGATACGTCCAGTATGGTGACGTCCTCCTGGGGGAGCACATACCTCTTTCCGCCGACCAGGACCTCTACCTCTCGTCCTTTCTTGATCGCTATTTCCCGCGAGCGGCCTGGAAGCAGGATCCGGTGGTCCAGCTCCTCCACGATGCTCCTGAGGGAGCGCTTCAGATCGACAAAGTCCATAACCATGCCGTCCTCGGCCTTATCACCATACAGCACCAAGCGCAGAGTGTAGCTGTGGCCGTGGAGCCTGCCGCACTTGGCGTGACCTGGTATGAAATGAGAAGCGGAGAACTTTATCCCCGAGTACTCGCCATCTATCTCGATCCTCATGATTATCGGACATGTATCGAGTTCTTAAGCATTTACATTTGACGCTGGTCCTTTATTATATGCCTGAACTTACATTCGGCACTGACCTAGAACATAGTGAGGACGGGGGAGTAAAACCAATACTTGGGGAAGTTGGAGAAGCCCCCCGTCCCCATTATAATTACCGGCTTATGGTTAATAATTCTATGCCCTGTTTCATCGCGTGCCATTGCTTGACAGGGCCGCGGCGAGTATGATGGAGTCGACGTAGCTCTCCTTGGCCCTCGATGTATCTATGTACGTCCGCGGTATGTTGAGCACAGGGGCCCCCAAGGCCTTACCCCCGCCAAGGAAGTGCAGCGTCCTGAAGATGAGGTTTCCGGAAATGCCGTCAGGAGCGATGAGTACATCGCATTCCCTGACCGCGCTTTCGATCAATATCTGTACGTCCCGGGCATCGATGCCTTCTTCTTTCAGACGCTCGACGACAATGACGGCATCGTCCAGGGTGCGGTCCACGGCGACCATGCGTCCTCTGTCGGAGGAGCGGCCTCCCGACATTATGCCCACCACGGGCTCAACGCCGAGGCGGCGGAGCACCCCCGCCCCCAGCCTGGCCAGCTCGAACTTCTCATCGGCCGTCCAGCCCTCATCGATCCCCACGGGCGCAAGCAGGAACATGCTCCCGTGGAGCGGTTCCAGAAAGGCTGCGCGCAGTACTCTCTTGACCCCGAACGCCGCCCTCAACGCGGCCATGGCCTCGTTGGAGTCCATGTCTCCCCGGACGGCCGCGTCCAGCTTTCCCTCCTGAAGGTCCTCCGCCAGCTGCCGGGCATCGTGATACATGACGATCTCGCCCAAGCCCAGGGGCTCAGCCTGATCGCAGCTTAGCCTGACCTTGTGATCGTCCTCGGCGGTGCCGATGCCTATGCGCAGACTCCGGCCCTTGATCTGGGACAGCAGGAGGTCCGAGGTCATCATAAGAGGGTCATGGCCCAAGGTTAGATTAATAGTTCATGCCCATGCTACCAGATGTTGGCTCATTGTAGGGAGGCGGATCGAGGTGAAGAACGCGATGGGTGAGCTGGATAGGAGGCTCCGGCGCCGTAACTCGGCCCAACATCTTGACCGCCGATGCTCCCGGTCCTCGCTTAAAGAGGTTTGGGACATGGAGGCCGCTGAAGAATGGAGAACATCTCTCCCTGTCGGTATTGTCCTTCTACCATCTGCCACTGCCAGCGATGGATGGTCTGCAGGGAGAGGCCGAGCGGATAGTTGACCTCAGGGGATCGGAGCTTGCAGAGGCAAGGCCGTCCGAACCCCTTCGTTCGTGATCATCCCTGGATGCTGTCCAGAGAGTAGTCGGTCCACTTCTTCCGGCCTAGGACGATCTCCAACTCCACCGGTGTGAGGATCGGTTTGGGATACCGCAGGTAATCGTCTATGGCGATGCGGGGGCAGGCAGTGGACACGTACGCGTCGGCCTGGTATGGAAGGAGCCTGTCAGGGTGGAACTCCTCCAGTAGTACTATGTCAGCGGAACGGCCGTTCTCCTCCGCAAATCTCCGAAGCCTCATTGCCAGGCTCATCCTCTCCTGCCCCACCTTGGTGGACACGAGGATGAGGAAGCGGCTTGCTGTCTCAGCCCTGGTGATTGCTGCGTGCCTCTGCCTTAGAATCCTCTCCTTCAGATGGTCGATCTCTCTCACCTCGTTCAAGAGGGGGTCCAGGACCAGCACCTGCTTGTCCGACTCGATGGCCACCATCAAAGGATGGAAGTCACCGCTCCCGATGTACAGGAACTGGTCCACCTCCTCTAAGAGGGGATCGACGGAACTGATGTTGCACCCCAGAACCTGGCCTTCGAACTTGATGCGGGGATCTCCCCGCCCTATACGGGCCTCCTTTCCGTGAGACGTTAGCCACTCCTTGATTTTCGGTAGCTGGTGCACGTGCTGTACAGTGGTCAGCAGCCCTACACGGTCCCGGAGCATAGGCAACACCCTTTCGAGGAGCATGGTAACATCAAGGTCGATGAAGACCTCAACGAACAGGACGTTCGAGGGAGAGGCCATGGACGGTATCTCTGCGTGACCGAACTGCACCAACGCGTCCGCGTATCGGGAGAAGGACGGGGCATAGTCGCAGGCCCCGTAACACGGATCCCCTAGGATGAGGATGTCGGCGCCTGTCCTCTCCCGGAGTTCGCGGGCGATGCTCTGGGCATGGACCTTGAGGCCCTCAGGGAGCTGGACCGCCACCGTGCTTGCGTCCATGTTCACGATCCATTCGGCGACCTCGTTCAATCTGAAGTCGAACAATGACAGACCTCTTCTGGAGAATAAGAAATGAGGGGGGGTTTAAAGAAGTTGTTTAGGTGAGGAGCTCAGCGCCCTTCTCGATCTCCATGTAGCATGGGGACGGGAGCTTCATGGAGGCCTTCCACATCGCCTCCTTAGCGGCGTTGAATGCCTGGGGGGTGACGCGGATGGTCATAATGGTGTCCCCGCTCTGGACCCTGGCAGCGGTTCCCACGGCCTTGCCGAAAGCCCCGCGCATACCTCCGGACACACGGTCCGCACCGGCGCCGGTAGCCATCTTGTGCTCCCTCAGAACGATGTGGGGGAAGATGCGGATCTTGAGGTGGAAGGAAGCACTGGTCGTTCCCTTGGACAGAGCCCTGTTGGCTGCGATACGCGCGGCCTCAAGGGCGGAGTGACGTACCTGGCATGGCTCCTTGATCCTGAGGTTCAGGACCACCGGGAAATCACCGTTGATGGTACCTAGGTCGAAAGTGTTGATGCGAGGAGCGGGCACACCACCCATGTATTCCCTGCGGGTGTAGGCCTGGCCCCTTATCTGGCGGTACATTCTTCCGGGCTTGCGCGACATAAAGGTTCACCTGTGAAATTCAACTTGGAGGGTGGGTTACATTATTGTTTTTGTATTTAAGGGTGATGGCCCAGAAGGGTATAGTGACAGGGCGCAGAAAAACGTCTGGATATGGACCTCAACTGAGGTCTAGCTCCTCACCAGGCTTAGGTCCTCGACCTTACCGTCGATTAGCTCCAGCTTGACCCTTACCTCTCCTCTCTCCATAAATATGGATGCCTTGCGAAGCATCGATTGATAGACGGCGATCCTCTTGCCGGAGGCGGACATCTTCATCTCCACGCACTTCAGCAATCCCAGGCCTTCCAGCATGCGTATCCTGTTGTAGCAGGCAGAGATAGGGATCCCCAGGTTCTCGCTCATTTCGGAGGCGGTCCTCGCTTTATCGATCGACCAAACAAGTATGCGAGCCGCATATTCATCATTCATGACGCCTGAGGCGGTTATTGCATCCATGCCATCCCCGGGAGTGGGAATCACTTACGACCAATATATAAGATTGCATTGGACTCCATCGAGATAATGAGAATCAAGAATGATTCTAAGTGAGACATAAAAAACGGAACTGGAACACATCATTTTTTACACCCCGCCGCATATTGGCGGTGGGAGAGCATGAACGAGGCAGAGGTGGAGAAGGAGATAGAGAAGCGGTTAAAGAGGATCGCTAAGCACTACGGACAAATGCCGTTGGTCTGCAGCACCCTTGCCGAGAAGCCTGACCTGTTCGTGCCCTATACAGATCTGTCCAGACGCCTTCTGCTGGAGCCGGAGAACCTCAGCAAAAGGGAGGCTGAGCTGGCCGCCGTGGCCGCCGGCGCCGCTCTGGCCAGCGAACATTGCCTGGACCTGCACATATCCCAGGCCTTAAAGTCCGGAGCATCCAGGGAGGACATCCTGGAGGCCATCATGATCGGTACGTTCATGGCCATGACGTGCGGACTATCCGTAGGTCTCAGGAAGCTGCAGGAAAAGGATTGAGCTGGTAGGGTCCCAAGCATACATGGTGCGCATCTCATCGACCTCGATCCTGGGCGATGGACATATTTGCTATCGTCATCCCCTGGTTGGAAGCAGGACCGGCAAGCATCGGACCACATCCTTACAGTGCAGCAACCCAGGGAGGTAAGCAAACATATTTCATCCCCCTCCCACTGTCGATGGACGGATAAGGGCGGCAAATGGCCAAGAAACGTCTGAGCAACAGGGAGGTGAAGGGCATCGCTCGTCGCAGGATGAGGAGGCTCATGGACCTGGCCGCTGTGGAGGCCAAGAGCGGTGACCAGGCCCGCAGCCGCCGGTATGTGGGCCTGGCCCGGGCGATCGCCATGAGGACCAACACCCCCATGCTGAAGGAGCGCCTCTATTGTCCCGAGTGCATGTTGGCCCTGGTCCCTGGCCTAAATTGCCGAGTACGATTGCGGTCGAACCGCGTCAGCGTGCACTGCCTTGCATGCGGACATGTAAGGCGCGTGCCTTATCTGAAGGAAAAAAGAGGTGTCGAAATTGCCAGTCAAGATGAGCAAGAAGGAACTGATCAAGAAGGGGTCGGAGCTCGATCCCACCATCCATGTGGGAAAGGAGGGGTTGAGCGAGGGCATCATCGAGGAGGTGAAGGCCCAGGTAAAGAGAAGCAAGCTGGTCAAGGTCAGGGTGCTACCTGCGGCGGACCAGGACAAGGACGAGGTAGCTGAGGAACTGGCCCAGAGAACGGGCGCCAAAGTAGTGGAGACCCGTGGTTTCACCGTCCTCCTCTGTGAAGCAAGCCTTTTTGATGAGAAATCACGTTAGGGCGATAAGGAGATACTGGCCATGCTCGATATCGATCTCATCCGGAAGGACCCAGAGTTCGTACGCACATCCCTTAGGAACAGGAACTACTCCGAGGAGATGCTCGATGAGTTCCTCAGGATCGACGGGGAGTGGCGGAAGCTCGTTGATGAGGGTAACCGCCTCAAGTACGAGAGGAACAGGGCGTCCGAGGCGATCCCTGGTCTGAAGGGCGATGAGAAGCAGAACATGATCGCGGAGATGCGAAGGGTCTCTGAGAGGATCAAGCAAATAGACGCAACGGTGTTGGAGCTGGACGCCAGAAGGGCGGATGTGGTGCTCAACCTTCCCAACATCCCGGACGCCAGTGTCCCCATTGGCTCGTCCTCGGAGGACAACCAGACCATCAGGACCTGGGGCGTGAAGGGCAGACGTTTCGATTTCGTACCAAAGAAGCACTTCGAGCTGGCCGAGGACCTGGACATCATCGACTTCGTCCGCGGGACCAAGATCACAGGAAGCGGTTTCTTCGTGTTAAAGGGCGACGGCGCTCGACTGGACCGCGCTCTCACCCAGTACATGCTGGACCTGCATCATAAGCAGGGCTACACGGAGATCTTCCCGCCCGCCATCGTGAACAAGGCCGCCGTCATCGGCACTGGCCAGTACCCTAAGCTGAAGGACGATATGTACTGGTGCGAGAGGGACGACCTGTGGCTGAACCCCACCGCCGAGGTGCCTGTGACCAACCTGCACCAGGACGAGATCTTCGAGAAGGATCAGCTGCCGATATCCTACACCGCTTATCTCCCCTCGTTCCGCCGGGAGGCGGGGAGGAACGCCGATACCCGCGGCATAATACGGGTACACCAGTTCAACAAGGTGGAGCTGGTCAAGTTCGTCCTGCCTGATAACTCGTTCGAGCTGCTGGAGGTGCTAAGGGACGACGCCGAGGCAGTGCTGCAGGGCCTGGAGATACCGTATAGGGTGCAGCTGCTGTGCACCGGGGACATGGGCTTCGCCAGCGCTAAGACCTATGATCTGGAAGCGTACGCTCCAGGTCAGGAACAGTGGCTGGAGGTCTCGTCATGCTCCTGCTTCACTGACTTCCAGGCACGCCGGGCCCGCATCAAGTATCGGCCTGAGCCGCACCTCAAGAGCGAGTTCGTGCACACCCTCAACGGTTCCGGCCTGGCGCTACCACGTACCATGGTGGCGGTCATGGAGAACTATCAGAACGCGGACGGCACCATAACCATACCCCAGGTCCTGCGCCCCTACATGCAGGGCCAGGAGATCATCGGGTGATTGAATGAGGGGACTTACCCTGCCTTATACTTCCGATAGGCCTACATCGCCCGCCTGAGGTGGTTCATATTAATGGATGGCCGTTCCAATACTCCTTATCCCAGGCATTATAACGAAGTTGTTCCATCCGGGAAGAGGTAGTCACCATGGAGATGTCGATAGAGGCCGTCCTTCTGCAACTGTTCGCCCTGTTCCTCCTCGCCAAACTCTTCGGTATGGTGTGCGAGCGCCTCGGCATCTCAGCGGTGATCGGGGAGATATCAGCAGGTATCCTGGTGGCCACGACCATTCCCTTGAGCGTCCTGGGCCTGGGGCCGGACATCTCCTTGTTCAACATCTTGGGTCTTGACCAGGACATCTCGTTCTTCGAGATCCTCAGCGAGCTGGGCGTCATCTTCCTCCTGTTCGCAGTGGGTTTGGAGACCCCGTTCTCAGAGCTGCGCAAGGTGGGAATGACCGCCACGTTGGTTGCGGTCCTCGGTGTCATCCTCCCTTTCTTCGCAGGATTTGCCCTCATACTCGGTTTCGGCCATGGTCAGACCGAGGCGCTTTTCATCGGTGCGGCAATGGTGGCCACCAGCGTGGGCATCACCGCCAGGGTCATCAGCGACATGAGCCTCATGCAATCCGTTGAGGCCCGGGTGATCATTGGGGCTGCGGTCATAGATGATGTTCTCGGCATGATAGTCCTGGCCATAGTGGTAGGGGTCGCCTCCGGAGGCAACACCGGGATACTGGACATCATCCTGGTCTCTGCCTCGGGGATTGCTTTCGTCCTGGCGGTGATCTTTATCGGCTCCATAATGATGCCTCATGCGCGCAGAAGAGTGGAAGATCGCAGGAACCGCAGGACGGGCGATGATCAAGAAGAGGACATCCTTTGCGTGGAGAAGAAGAAGCCAGTGCTTTCCCCCCTTCCCTTGGCGTTGCTCATTTGCTTCGGCCTATCCTTCGTCGCCTCCTACGTGGGCCTGGCGGCCATCATAGGTGCCTTCCTCGCAGGGATGGCCTTCGCCGAGTTCAAGGACAAGTGGCCGTGCGAGCACGACTTTAATTCCATTAATGAGTTCCTGGTCCCCTTCTTCTTCATATACACTGGCATGCTGGTCGACATCTCGTCATTCGGCGACGTCCTCTTCCTGGCCATACTGGTGACCATACTGGCCGTGGCAACGAAGGTGATCGGATGCGGCCTGGGAGCGCTGAAGATGGGCAAGAAGACCAGCACAATCATCGGGGTGGGCATGGTCCCCCGGGGAGAGGTGGGAATCATCGTTGCCTCGATAGGGTTCAGCCTGCAGGTCGTATCTCAGGACATGTTCTCCGTTGTTGTGTTCATGTCCATGGCCACGACCATAATAGCGCCGTTCCTGCTCATTTGGGCCTTCCGCAGGAAGTACGGGGAGTGCAAGCTGCCGGAACAACCTGCGTGAGGGGCTTCTGACGGCCAATATTGCCAGGGTCAGGGCGATGGCTCTCTGTATGAGAAGGGGGACCCACGTGGCGACAAGCGGCGAACCAGTGCCTCAGGCTCCTATGAACTTGTGCCCCTCGGTGTGGAATATGTCCTGGATGCGCTGTATCACGACCGAACGCAGGGTTGCCTCGCGCTGCACGTCCTTGGTGAAGAACACCAGTTTGTAGCGGATAACGCGACCTTTGATATCCTCGGCCTGCAGGGAGGGCTTGGGATCGTTGAGGATGCCCTCGACGCCCTGCAGCGCCTCCTTGACATAGCTCTCCACCCGCTCATGAGGGATCTCGAAGGAGACGTCGAAGTTCAGCACCACCCCATGGGAAGGGAGCCGGGAGAAGTTGGTTATCTCCTGCCTTATGACCTTGCTGTTGGGTATGTCCACGATCTCCCCCGTAAGCGTCTTGACCTTTGTGAACACCAGCCCCTTCTCGAAAACGTCACCCACCATGTCGTTCATGATGCGGATGCGGTCCCCCACCTCGAAGGGGCTTATGTCCATGAGCACCAGTCCAGATATGATGTTCTGGACCGTTGTATAGGACATTACGATGCCCAGGATGATGAAGATGAGCGTGACCAGGACCAGCAGCACGCCCACGTCGCCCATCTCGATTATGTAGAACAGGTTATAGAGGACAATAAGCACACCGATGATGGTTAGTATGTACCTTATACCCACCTGGATGAGGTCTATGACCTGGGGATTGAACTTGCGGGAGCGGAACTTGACGTCCTCGAGTATGGTCTCCTCCATCTTTATGGCGAGGTAGATGCCCACTATCACGGCGATGGTTCCCAATATGGCTGGGTTCTTATCGGAGATGAACGTCCCGATATTGCTGAAGAGCAGGTCCAGGTCCTTGGTGAATATCGAGACCGCAAGAAGCAGCACCACGATGGATGAGACGATGTAGATGATGTAGCTCAGGATAACGGCGGAGTACTCCAGGGCTGCAGGCATCTTCTTTCCAGCAGCCGTTTCGGTGCCATGCTTGCGCGCCATTCGGTTGAGCACCATGACCACCAGCCTGGCCGCGAGAATTATGATGAGCATGGCGAACAATTTGAACAGGGCACTGGTCACCTCCGGCCATTGGGGGTGGGTGGTCAGGTGGAACACCAGGGACACGACCACGTAGCAGCAGAGGAAAAGAAGGGACACGATGAAGATGAGGGCCATTCTCCTTGAGGCTTCCAGCACCTCGAAGTCGAAGTATCGGCCCTCATGAGCCTTCCAGATCTCATAGTTCTTGCTGAGGTATGACCACAGGTATAGGGAAACGGTCAATACTCCCACGAGGGCAAGGATCGGCCACCCCACGTCGTTCATCCATTCGGCATCTCCCACCTCGAACGTGGGGAGCGCTGGCATCCATACCATAGGCCGGAATATCGACGACCCCGATATTGAACTTTGCATTACTCCGTCCTCAGCACCCCCTTCAGCAGCCACACGTCATAGCTGTCCTCAGCCGCCAGTCCAAAAGGTGTCCTAATACTCCCACCGGGGAAGCCTCCGGCGACCAGTCCGAAGTGGACGGCCGAGCCCATGTCCTGGCAGATGTGAACGACCGTTCCGATGTTCACCCTTACCACCGCCTTAACAGTGATCTTGATCCCCACGATGTCCTCCAGCAGGTCCGGGGCGCTGACCTGAACATAGCCCCCCGCCTCGACGAACACATGGTCTGCCAAAGTGGTGATGGGTACAGGAACGCGCGATCCCGCTGCCTGGGGATTGAGAGGGTCCCTAAGCACCTCCCCGATCATGTCCACGAACCATTCCAGGCAGTCGCGGATGGCCTTCCCGTCATAAACGAGGGCTGCGAACAGCCCCCCTCCCAGGGACCCGGTGACGTCATCAAGTCCCAGTTCCAATGAGAACCGGAGGGAGGAGATGGCCTTCTCCATAGAATCCAGCATACGGTCCTCGAGGCAGTACAGGGCATCGGCGACCAGTTCCCTGAGGGTGGTTACGTCCATGCCCGAGCCGATATACTTTTGCGCCGACCTCTGGAAGCAGTCGACCACAAGGGCGGTCACGTCCGCAAGGTCCGCATCCGCCGAGAGGACCCTGCCGTTCGTCTCTCCCCTGCTGCCCTCCCGCATCTCCCAGCTTGACGAGCCATCGTAGGTTCGCTGCCATGTCCATCCGTCATCCTTCAGGTCCTGGAGCCATGGGGCGGAGTCCACTCTATTGCCATCTTCATCGAGCAGGGCCAGCGATTCCTGCAGAGGGAAGCCTTCGACATCTCCATTGTCGAGAGCCTGCCCGGTGAACTGGTGGACCCGCATGCCGTGGGCCTCCAAGGTCCCGCTAAGCATTTCCACGTGAGCCTGCCCCCGCGATGAGACCAGGGTCCAGCCGTTCAGGTCCACTGCCTCGTCGGTGGGATTGATGAGCTCCACCCATTCCCGGGAGCGGTCCTGTCCCTGAGGGTTCAGCTCGACCTCGTTTATCATTACCCCCGTTCGATGGGGGACGTTGAAGCTCAGCTCCATGCTCGCATCGATGTGGAACTTTGTACCCGGAAGAGGAGAGGGGATGCATTTCAGGAGCTGGGACATACCCGGAATGTCGCTCAGAGCAAGGGAGATCTTCTCGCTCCGCTCAACCTCTGGAAAGAAAACCTCGAGCACGCTGCCTCCGAGATAGCCGCGGACCTCCACCTCATGGGAGAACACCCTGCACGAGGGGTCGATGGTGATGCCGACCCTCCAATCTTCCTCGCCCAGGGATACCGCCGCCGCCATGGCGTGGTCGCCGCTGGCAAGCCGGAGAACCCTGAGCGAGGATACCAGGGTGATGCCCATGAGGGATTGTTCAATATCGACCCTTATCAGGTCCTTGACCCCTGCCAGGACCGAGTCCTGGGGTGCGATGTGGATGCTCAGGTCCAGGCCTAGAACGCTCAGGTCTATCACCGTCCCTCCCCATAATGCCAGGAAGCTCTCCGCCACCAGACCCACCATGCTCGCCAGGAAGCCGCTGATGGCGCCCGTCATCCTTTCGATGATCTCCGTGAACAGATCGTTCAGCGCCTCCAGGCCCTGAGTGGAGAAGGACAGTAGGCCCTCGACGAGCCAGTTAAAGATCTGGAAGGCGTTCCCCATCGTTCCCCCGACGGCCAGCACTGCCGCCTCGAGGAAGTCCCAGGCCTTCAGGAGGAATCCCTGGATATCCCCTATCAGGGTGGCGGTAGGTTCGTAGGAGACGCCTTTCAGCCCCCATCCGCTGAAGGCCACGATGTTGAAGCAGGAGCCAAGTGATATGGTGGCCGAGCAGCTCGTGTAGGGAATGTCCGCAGAGCCGGACCTGATCACTATCTCCAACTGCCCCTCGTACTTGATGCCCCACTGTGTCAGATATGGGGAGGAGGTCAGGTTCATAACCTCGGTAACATGGCGGTTGGGGTAGGTGGTGTTGCGCTTGAAATCCCAGGGTAGGGTCATGTCCACGTCCAAAGAACTGGCCTGCCCCATGCTCGCAGAGCGAAGCGTAGAACGGTCAACAACGATGCTCTCTGTCCGCTGCTGCCCGTCAGCAAGGGTCAGAACCAGGCCGCCTGGGACCAGGGGCATACGTAGCTCTCCTCCCTGCGCGGCCAGTCCATCGGCCATCCCTCCAACGGTCTCCATGACCGAAAGGGACGTGAGGGTGCCAAGCCCGGGCAGGAATGTCAGACCGTTCGCGAGGAGACCGAGATAGGGGTCGACCTCGGCATATCTCTTGGACAGCCCTCTGTTGAGCATATCGAGCATAGGGTCGGCACGGTCAAGGACCCCTTCCCTAAGGACCTCCCGGGCCCCCCAGGCGTCCCCCATCAGAAAAAGCAGTATCGTCTCCTGAGCCTCGGCTATGGATGCGGATGAGAACCCCGGCCGGCCCTCCAGCTGGGAGGCGAGGGTGACGCTGAGCTCCTGGGCGGCAGCATACACCGACCTGTTGACCTGCATGAGCTCGATCCAGTGCTCATCGATGAAATCGATCACCGCTTGTGCCAGCCCATCGCGGACCTTCCCTATCTTCTCTATACTCTGCAGGGCAGGATCCAGCCATGAGGAGCGGTCCTTGAACGCTTCCTGCAGCTGCCTGTCTATCTCCTGGACATAGTTGAGGCCGTCCTCAGGGTCCATCTCCAGCTGCATCATGGGAAGGTTGCAATGAGAAGCGATGCCCTGGGCAATGGCCTCTATGTATCCTCTCATCCCCTCTGCAAGGATGTGGGTCTCGGAACGATAAGTGTCAAAGAGCTCACCCCACTCCTCAGAGGCGAACAGGTCGACGCTGGGCAGGTCGACCGCATAGGAGCCCTCGAAGTAGGGACAGACCATCTTTCCTGCATCATCGTACAGGCAGATGCGGTAGCTGGGAAGCGTTACGATGATATCCCCACCGCCATAGTTGTGCCACCGGTAGTTCGCCTCGGCGAAGCCCGCGTCAGTCATCGCCTGGGAAATGTAACTTAACATGCTGGCCTGGTCCCTATCGCCACCGGTCACGAGGTCGACAACGGACCACAGTCCCCCCTCGACCTCCTTGCCTATGTCCTCGGCAAGATCGGCCAGCTCCAGGAAGCCGAGGTACTCCATCCACCTGAGCACTATGGCATCGGCCCGTGCATACAGGGACTGTGCCACAAGCGATGTCAGGTCGATGCCGTCATTACCGTAGGAGCGCAGGAAGAGGTCTGCGGGATCGATGTATCCCTCCTGCCCAAGCACCCTATCGTCGACGGCCTCCCAGGCGGAGCCTGTGGATGTGGGGAGGTCGTGGAAGAGCCTCAGCTCCTCGAGCAGTAGTGCCATCTCCACAGCCCGGATCACATCCTCGGAGGTGAGTATCGCCTCCGTGCTCATGGGCCCGGTCTTGGCGTAAGAGCCGTAACCACGGAGCACCCGGTCCTGCGCCAGAGCTGCCAGCTCATACTTTACGATGCTCTCCAGTTCCCCCCGACAGTCCATGGATGCTGACATCTGACCTAGGCGATAGGCAAGCAGCGGCATCGGTATGTAGATGTCTTGCTCAAGCTCCGTGGTCTTAGTCAGCATTCCCTGGGGACAGTGAACCTCGATGGTGTAGTTCCCGACCAGGGCTACGTAGGCCGGTATGCTCCCCATCTCCGACGAGGAGAGGCCATGGCTGCGCTGCGGAAGGGGGTCGGCCATGCATCCGTCCAGGTAGACCAGGGATAGATTCGGCATCACCTCCACCGATATGCCTTCTTCGGCCGAGGAGAACGCGGTCTCGAGGGATAGGGCCAGGGCAGAGACGAACCTCTCCTGGACCTCAGTGCTGTTCAGGGAGCGGACGGCGAGGACCGTATCCGCCGCGGCGGAATATGCCAGGCGAACAACTTCCTCGCAGCCCTCATCCATGGCCCGCATCATGTCCTCCAGGGTCTCCTGGGGGATCCTTGCCCTTTCCTTTTGCATGTCCGAGCCGTAGATCAAGGCGATGCTTGCTGAGGATAGTAGTAGGAGGAGCACCGCCACGATGGAGAACGGCATCTGAGCCTTATTGCCGGCCACCGACCAGCGTTTCCCTGTGCAGCCCTGAGGATATCGTGTCATCGCCCATGGCACGCCCCCGCGAATTAAAAGGGAGAGAACTAACTGCAAGCTACGCTCGTGACCGGGGTACCCTCACCTCATCGTGTCCATCGGCCTTTCCAAGGACATCTGGAAGAAATTGTCCAGGTGCGCAGCGAGGAAGGAGTTGTCAGTGAAGCCGCAGATGCTGAGGTCCGGAGTGGCCATCAGCGCCACCTCGCTGTCCATGACCACGTCCGTTGCCAGAAGGTCCTTCTTTCTTATGACCTCGGTAGCGTCGGGTACCCGGGCCGATGGCTCTGCCACCACGGTGACCCTCACCCCGCGCTTAAGGGCGTTGGAGAACTTCGTGGCGAACGAGTTGTTGATCTCCAGGAGCTCCGGCGATGACAGGAAGAACCTCTCCTTGCATTGGTCCAAAAGGTCCCCGATCTTGGATAGTATCTTCTCCTTTCCCACAATGGTGTATACTAGCTGGGGGGTTCCCTTGTCGGTAAGGGTCCCCCTGATCCTGTCCAGGCTGGTGAAGGTACGCTCCAGTTCAGCGGACATGCGGTCCCTTATCTCCAGGGGAGGTACGGGGTGGAAAACCGCCGGACGGCCTCCCCTGGAGTTTACGAAGTTTTTCCTTTGCAGCGACTCCAGTACCTTGTAGGCAGAGGTCCTGGGGATCTCCGCAACGTCAGCTACATCCTCCGCGGAGCCGTGGGAGCGCCGGACCAGCGCCAAGTACGCCTTCGCCTCATAGTCAGACAGCCCCGTCTTCTTTAGGAGGATTATCATGTCCTCCTTCTCCAGGGTGTCGGGACCCCCCGGTGTCAGAACAGTTTGATCGATCATTTCCCATCCTTGTCGCTTTATAGGCTACAATAGTATTAAATTATCTCATGGGCAATCTCCGCCCGCGGGATGACACTCATATGATCGCAAAAGAGAGTATGTTGAGGAAAGGATTGCCCAAGGAGACGCAATCCCTGTGTCCAGAGTGCAAGAAGGTAGTTCCGGCCAGGATCTTCGAGTCCGAAGGCAAGGTCTTGATGGAGAAGACCTGCCCCGAGCACGGTAAGGTGACCGATGTCTATTGGTCCAATGTCGGCCTGTACACTAAAGCCGAGAAGTTCGCCTACGACGGCATCGGGGTCAGCAATGCCCTCATCCAGAACGCCAAGACCTGCCCCGACAACTGCGGCCTGTGTAACCTTCACCTTAGCCACACTGGCCTGGCCAATCTTGATCTCACCAACAGATGCAACATGAGATGTCCCATATGTTTCGCTAACGCCAACCAGGCCGGTTACGTCTATGAGCCCACATATGAGGAAGTGGTGAAGATGCTGGAGACATTGAGGGCGGAGAAGCCCGTCCCTTGCACCGCTGTGCAGTTCTCCGGCGGCGAGCCCACTGTCTATCCCCGAATATTCGACGTCATAAGAAAGGCCAAGGAGCTGAAGTTCGCCCAGGTGCAGATGGCCACCAACGGCATCAAGCTCGCCGAGGACCCAGAGTTCGCGAGAAAGTGCGCGGAGGCGGGCCTCAACACCATCTACCTGCAGTTCGATGGTGTGACCGACGATATTTACATGAAGACCCGGGCCAGGCCCATGGTGGAGGTTAAAAAGAAGGCCATCGAGAACGTGCGCAACCTCAAGGAGCACCGCCCCTCCATCGTCCTGGTCCCCACCCTGGTCAAGGGATTCAACGACCACCAGATCGGCGATATCATCAGGTTCGCCATCGAGAATCGTGATGTTGTAAGAGGCGTTAACTTCCAGCCCGTGGCCTTCACCGGCCGCATAGATCAGAAGGAAAGGGAGGAGGGCCGTTACACCATCCCCGACCTGGTCCGGGACGTGGATAGCCAGACCGGCTACGCCAAGGAGGATGACTGGTACCCTGTTCCAGTGGTCGTGCCCATCTCCACCTATGCCTCCGCCCTGCTGGGCCATGAGAAGGTGACCTTCACCCCCCATCCCCATTGCGGCATGGCCACCTACTGGTTCGTCAAGGAGGACAAGACGGTCGTGCCTCTGACACAGTTCGTGGACGTGGAGGGATTGTTCAAGGAGCTGTACGATCTCTCCAAGAAGACGGTAGATTCCAGGTTCCCTAAGCTCTCCCTGCTCAAGGCCAGGAAGATCCTCAAGGACCACCTGGACGAGAGCAAGATGCCTGAGGGACTTACCACCAATCAGTTCCTGAACGTTCTCACCAACGTTTTCAGCAACAACACCAAGGAGGGGCTGGCCAAGTTCTCATGGAGCATGATGCTGATCTCCTCGATGCACTTCCAGGACGACTATAACTATGACATCGAGCGGGTCAAGAGGTGCGTCATCCACTACGTGGTGCCTGATGGGCGCATAATACCCTTCTGCGCGTACAACGGTGGTCCGACCTACCGCACCGAGGTGGAGAAGAAGTTCTCCGTGCCCTTGGTTGAGTGGAGGAAGACGAAGGGCGAGGAATATACCTGAGGTGTGTGGATGATAGTATCGATAGAGAAGTGTCATCATTGCGGCGCCTGCGTGGGCTCCTGCCCCCAGAACGCCATCTTCCTGAACGACCTGGTATTGGTCTTCAGCGAGGAGTGCAACCGTTGCGGTCGCTGTGTGAAGGTCTGCCCCGTCAGCGCCATCACCATGGAGAGATGAGAGGATGAAGCGCGTAGAGCATGACGTAGTGGTAGTGGGCGCAGGCCCGGCAGGTAGCATGACCGCCAAGTGGGCGGCCCAGGGCGGTGCGGACGTCCTGATGATCGAGAAGCGCCAGGAGATAGGGTCTCCTGTCCGCTGCGGGGAGGGCATCTCCAAGCAATGGCTGGAGGAGGTGGGCATCACCGTGGACCCCAAGTGGGTCGCCCGGGAGGTCCGAGGCGCCAAGATAGTATCGCCCTCGGGGCACACCTTCCTGGTGGACGAGAAGAACGCCGGCAACGAGGTAGGCTGGGTAGTGGACCGCGTGTTCTTCGACAAGGCCCTGGCCCGGGACGCGGCGAGGGCTGGCGCGGACATCATGCTTAAGACCTCCGCCACATCCCTTATCAAGGAGGACGGCAAGGTCGTGGGCGTCAGGGCCCAGTCGTACGGCGAGCCCATCGAGATACGCGCCAAGTGCGTGGTGGGCGCCGACGGGTACGAGTCCCAGGTGGGCCGCTGGGCAGGGATCGACACCAGCCTGACCCCAGGGGACATCGACACCTGCTATCAGTACCGCCTCACCAACATTGACTACGATCCGGACTATTGCGAGTTCACCTTGGGCTCGGCCGCCCCCGGCGGCTACGTGTGGGTGTTCCCCAAGGACGAGGATACCGCCAACGTAGGCATCGGGGTGCAGCTGTCCAAGGTAAAGACCCCAGGCGATCCCAAGATGTACCTTGACAAGTTCATCGCCAAGAACCCGGGACTGAAGAAAGGGAAGCCCCTTGAGGCTGTGGCCGGAGCAGTGTCCATATGCGCACCGCTGGACTCGGTGTGCGTGGACAACCTACTACTGGTCGGGGACTCGGCCCGGATGATCGACCCCATAACCGGAGGGGGCATCTCCATGAGCTGCATCGCTGGTATGTGCGCTGGTAAGGTCCTGGCGAAGGGCGTGAAGGCAGGGGACCTGTCGATGAACGTCCTCCAGGAATACGAGAAGGCCTGGAGGGACCGCCTCGAGAACAAGCTTTGGAGGAACTGGATGGCCAAGGAGAAGCTGACCACCCTCAGCGACGAGGTGCTGGACCAGCTGGTCCACACCCTGACGGAGGTGGGCGTGGAGAAGCTCTCGGTGCAGAACCTCCTGGCAGTGGTGAAGGCCCACCATCCAGACCTGGTCAAGGAGTTCGAGGACCTCATCTGAGCGTTTAACCGTCTCAGAACGAGCCTCCTTCTCTTTCATCTTTTTTCTAATCTTTTTATATTTATTAATTTTATTCTCTCACTTTCCACCATTACGTGGCTTGGACCTAGTTATGATGCTACGTCTGCCTTGAATGATGAAATGACAACTGGTGAAAGCGAGTGATCTACGCCCATTGTCTTTTACCAGCCTTATTTGGAGTATTATTTGACAGGATCCTTAAGTTGGGCATGAAGGGGCATCGACGGACCTAGTTTGGGGGTGGGCGCCTCAGGCCACCTTATCGACATGGGCATCGGAAAAATAGGGGCTCAGGAGAGGTGACAAAATGGCCAACTTGAGCATCCCCCATCATTGGATTATTTCACTAACTCCAATAATGGTAGGACATTATTTCCTATCCAGATTAAATAAAAATAGATGGTATAACTATAGTATTCTGAGGTAATAAAAATGGTAACATTGCCCCAGGTAGCACAGCTCACAGTGGGAAATTTGAGCAAGGTAAAGAAGCTCGAACAAGAGCTTGGCGTGGTCCTCATTGCTTACAAACCAACCGAGTTCGCAAACCTCACCGAGGCACAGGTCAAGGAGCTTCAGAAGGTCGAGAAGGACCTAAAGGCAACGGTAATAGCCTACCAGTGAGCAGACGGTTTTCCCTGTGAAAAACGAGGACCCCGGTCCTCTCCTTCCCTTTTTCTGTCCATAATGAAATTAGAATATAATGGCCTTGAGGCCATCTTTCAGTGAATGTGTATGCCTGTCTGTGTGTCGAGAATCCAGGAGCATCCATCCATCAACGAGAAGATAATCATGCGGAGCTTTCGGGCTGTGAGGTGATGGGAGGGGGGATGCAGGATCGGGCGTCCTCGACCTTCTTTGACCTCCCGAACTCCACGTGGAACCGTTTCTTGTATCTCGTCAGCACGGTCAGCATCTGGGAGCCGAACAGCCCGAAGAAGACCACGTTGGCGATGCTGTGCGAGAGGTCGTAGACGAAGCTCATGATGACCGTGGCGATCCAGGTGTCCAGATTTAGGGGGAAGACGAACAGGACCCAGAACCAAACGTTCATCAACCAGCCGTATATGAAGCCCCAGGCGATGCCCCAGACCATTAGGCCGGTCATGCCCACCTTGTACCTTCCCAGGATGGCCGAGCTGGCGCCGACAAGTCCCCAGCACAGCATCTGGAACGGCGTCCATGGCCCCTGGCCGATGAAGATGTTGGAGACGAGCGCGGTGGTGGCCCCGGTCATGAACCCTGCCACCGGTCCGAATACGTACCCGGTGCAGATTATGATGAAGGTGCAGGGCTGGAAGCTGAGGAAGCCGGCGAAGGGGATCCTGCTCACGGAAGCCACCGAGCTGAGGACGGCGATGAGCGATACTTCCTTCGCACCTATGTTGGCGCTCTCAAACTCCAGAACGAAGGCCCCCAGTATCCCTACTACCACCAGGACCAGGAGGATGAGCCAGTTGCCCAAGAACCCCAAGGCACTGTCCGGATACATCAGCCCATATATTGCCAGGGCGAAAAGGGCCAATAAAGGGATAAGGAGCCACCTCCCGCCCTTCAACGCAGACCGCACATCATCTCCTCCAGGGTGAGGATGTCCCCCGGGACCCCCATGCTCTCGAACGGCTGCACCAGGCGGTTGATCTGGGGGGAGAAGTGCAAGGACCGTGCCAGTATCTCCCTCCTGGTACCATCGGCGACGATCCTGCCCTCTCCCATGAGGACAACCCTCTCCACCGGCTCCTGAGCCACGAGCTCCATGTCGTGGCTGATGAGGATGACCGTACCTCCCCTATCGTGGTAGTCCTTGAGATAGTCCATCAAACGCCGCTTCCTCCGGTACTCCATTCCCCTGGTGGGCTCGTCCAGCAGCAGGACCTTGGGGTCCCCCACCATCACCGAGGCCAGGGCGACTCGCTGCCTCTCCCCTCCCGACAGGTCCCGGGGGTATGTGTCCAGGTAGCGTGTCAGCTCGAAATGATCGATGATGCCCCGGACCTTAGTATCTATCTCCTCCTCCGGAACCTTGTGGTTGTGGAGGACGAAGGCCACCTCGTCGTACACGGTGTCCGCGAAGAGGTGGACGTTGGGGTTCTGGAAAACCATGCCCACATCCTTCGATAGTTCCACGGTGCTCGTGCTCCGCGTGTCCTTGCCCATGACCATCACGTTCCCCTTGGTGGGGAGAAGGGTCGCGTTCAGGTGCTTGGCGAGGGTGCTCTTCCCGGAAGCGTTGCGGCCGACGATGGCCACGAACTCTCCCGGAAAGATGTTCATGCTCACGTCCTTGAGAGCGGTAGCTCCCTTATCATAACGGAAGGAGACGTTCTGCAGGCTGATGAGCGCGTTTCCGTTCCTGGTCCTAACCTCCGGCCTCAGCTCCAGTCCGGTCCAGTGCTTGGCGAACACGTCCGATAGCTTCTGCCGGCCCTCCTTCACCGACAAGGGCACGTCCTTCAGGTACCCTTTATGATTGAGAAAACGGCCCAGCTCCATCATCTGAGGCAACCCGTACTCCGCCTCGTTCACCGAAGTTATCCACTCCCGGGGAGTGCCATCGAAGCACAACCTGCCACCGCTCATGTACAGCACACGGTCCACGAAGGGGACCACCCGATCGATGCGGTGCTCGGTCAGGATGACCGTCAGTCCGAACTCGTGGTTCAGGTCCTTGACCACACGGAGCACCTCGTCCGCGCTGATGGGGTCCAGCGAGCTCGTGGGCTCGTCCAGAACGAGAACCTCGGGGTGCATGGCCATTACCGAGGCGATGGCCACCTTCTGCTTCTCACCGCCGGATAGCTCGTCCGTGCCCATCTTACGGAGGTCCGCTATCCCGACGGTGTCTAGCATCTCCTCCACGCGCTTGGCGATGGTCATCTTGGGCATGCCGAGGTTCTCCAGCCCGAAGGCGATCTCCCTCTCCACCGATGAGGTGACGATCTGGTTCTCGGGGTCCTGGAACACCATCCCCACCTTGGTGGACATCTTCCTGGTGTCCGTCCGCAGGGGGTCCATCCCGCACACAGAAACGCTGCCCGCGACCTTTCCGCCGTAGAAATGGGGTATGAGGCCGTTGAACACCCTGCACAAGGAGGACTTGCCGCTCCCTGAGGGGCCGGTGAGGAGGATGAAATCCGAGGGATCTATATCGAGGCTCACGTCCTCCATCGACGGGATGGGGGAATCGGAATACGAGAACGTTAGGTCCTTTGCGCTTATCATATGTCGAACCTCCTTTTAAGCGGGGATACGATCAGCACTGCCAGAACGGACAGGGCTATAGCAGCCAGTGTCAAGATATAATCCGGGTCGATCTTAATGGGCTCCAGCCGAGGGTAGTATGAATATGGGGTCAGGCCGCCGATGTATAGTAAGGCGGCCAAGGCTACTGGCAGCAAGGAGCATGCCACGACCGACCGGTCGTACCTTGTAAGAGGTGCGTCAAAGAATTGGGTCCTCCCCTTCATGGAGCCGAAGGCCCTGGACTCCATGGCCTCGGCCTTCTGTATGGCCCGCTCCAGCGAGTTGGCGAGCAGGGGCATGACGATGGTGGCCTTCCGCTTCAGGTAGCTCAACCTCCTGCTCTCCTCGAAAGCGTAGCCTCTCGAGCTTAGGGAGATTTGGATGTCATCCATGTCCTTCATGAGCGTGGGGACGTAGGTCGTCGCCAGGGAGGTGCTGAACGCCGTGCGGGAAGGCAGCTTCGCCTTCATGAAAAGGTCCAGGAGGTCGTCCGGGCACACCGCGTAGGTGAGGACCGCGAACACCGTCAGTATGGCCAGGATGCGGACGAGCATGGCCAGGCCATAGTAGATGGCCTCCAGGGTGAAGTATACCCTGCCCAATGTGGGTATGCTGATGGGCAGGGAGAACAGAACCGTGGCCCCGGTCCTCACGAATATGGTGGTGAAGAATATTATCACCACGCCCATGAGCACCCCTATCTTCACGAAGGTTATCCAGTTCGGGTAGATGCGTGATATGAAAACGTAGGGGATGGTCGCCAGGAGGATCACCGTCAGCATGATGGGCTCGCTCACGATAACGGCCAGCACCATGCAGCTGAGGGCCCAGGTCGTCACTGCTGTAGGGTGTAGGTGATGAACGGGGGTGTCCTGGAACCGGTAGGCGTACAGCTTCATCAGAAGACCTCATAGATCTCACCGTTAGCGATGGCGAAACCCCCGAACTTGTCGCTGAGCACGTGGGGATCATTGATCAGGGTGTCCAGTGCTGCCTGCACATCCGACCGGGTGACCCCCGTGGCCATCCAGCACAGGTTCATGGCGTTCCACACCCCCAAGGGGTTCCACGGGTCCTTGGCGCTGGCGATGATCCCGCAGTGCTCGAACGTTTGCGTTGGCGAATCGCTCACCGGGTCGAAGAGATATACCTCCTCACCATCGTAGTGGTAGAACAGCCCCATGCCCTCGTAGTTGTCGTTCACGTAGGATGTCAGGTTGCTGTCGAAGGTGCCGACCAGGAACAGGTTGGCCTTCTTCTTCTCATCCTCGCTTAGGTCGCTCCATAATCTCACTGTGGCATTGAGGCCCCAGCCATCAAAGGCCTCCTTAAGTTGCTGAGCCTCTGCTGTAAAACCACCGCAGTCAACTATGTAATTAGGCCAGATGCCGCCGTTCTCCACACCCCTGTACCCGTAGGCGAACCCGGCAAAGAGGTCGGTGGCGATGCATCCGCTGGTGCGATCTAGGGCCCACCAGTGGTAGTCCCACCGCAGTATATCGCCTGGCTGCATCTCGTAGAATATGGCGTATACGGTGGCGAAGATGCCGTTGACATAGTAGAACCAATCGACCGGGTCCCCGCTGCCCTCCCCGCTGTATTCGGACCTGAGCCCGTCGATGGCCCACACAAAGCCCCCCTGCTCCTCCACCTCGGCCGCCGCCTGTAGAGCCTTAAGCGCCGTCATTCCGTTAGAGTAGTTCACGGTGACCTGCTTGAGGTTCGTCTCGCCGAAGTCACGGGATATCACTACGGTGATGTTGTTGGCGTCCCCGAAGACATAACCGGTAGAGGCCGCCACTTCCGGGCCCTTGGCAAAGAAGACCAAATACGATGCGTAGAATGAGGTTATCAGGACCGCGAGTATCCCCAGAACGATGGCCGCCCTGATGATCCCCTTCCGAGGGGACTCCTTCCTGTTGCGATAAGGGCTCACCACCGAGTATCACCGACCATACCCGCGTTAAGTTCGCTACCTTTAGTGAGAAATATCCGTTGGAATAGGGAGAGGGGGGATCTTGTAAGCTCCACGCTAGTCCGCTCATCAACAATTGAGAGATGGCCAGTTTCCTTATCGATACAAAGCTGGAGTAAAAGGTCCGGTGGTTTGAATAAAAATAATTCATGATAGTCATCGGCGGGTGGATACTCATTATGTCTCGATGCCCATCGCACCCAGCCCCCTCTAGGACCATGAATATCTGATCGCTGCGAGGATGGGGGATCCAATAGATACTTCTGTTCCCCCTCAAGTATATTCTGACACCCGTTCCCCTCCATTTTATCGTCCCTCGCCGGTTTTAGATCATGAAGCTCAGCGTTGGGACGTGTCGAGGGCATCCGTCACGATCCACCAGTACAAACGTCCCTGCCCTTTGCTCCATGGTAACACATGATGCCTGGGAACTTGCCGTGACCGGATCGTCGTTACATATCTGGTCGAGGTCTCTGTTAACGACAAGCCATCTCATTCCTTCCCACCCTTTCCCAACTTTATGATCCCCTTCTTCTTCAGGGCGATGACGGACAGCACCGATATGGCGGCTATGGCGACTAGGATAATCGCCAATAGTGCCTCAACTGAAAGACCGCGGGGATCGGTCAGATCGGCCTTAACTGGGACCTTTAAGCCGGCCGAGATAGGCGTTCCGGTCGAATCGGTCGAAGTACCCAGGATATAGATGTAAAAGCTGCAGTTGGCGTCGCTGTCCTGGGGAGGCCTGAGCTCGAACTCGATGACCTCGTAGCTGTCCGGGTCAACAATGACGGATGTCTTGTTAAATGTGACCCATGATGAATACGCATCATCAACATATAACGAACAGTTCATCATTGCCGTCTTATCGAGGTTGAAGACGAACAAGCTGCAATTATACAGTCCCCCTCTTTCCACGTCCGCATTGATCGAGGAAGGGTTTGCTCCTATAGATACGGCCTGACATGTTCCCAATGGACAGACAATACCGAAGATCAGGAGCGAGACAAGTATTGTCATTAAACCATTCTTCATTATTGGTTTCATTTTCGATCACCACCATCGAGGTTCGTTCACATGGTATCGTCATGAAGTGGTGCTGTCATCCACGACGCGACTTCAATCTAACTGGCCATTGGTAGGGATAGGCGAGGGTTGATCTCCCCGGTAGTAATCGAACCGTATGTCGATCCTTCCTCCGATCGAGGTTTATCGTGGCGATCTCACTGGGCCATCGATAAGCGTGATTGACAAGATCGCACCGACAGGCGGCATCGATATATTCCCTTTTCAAACGACCATCCATTCCGCTACTGGCCTCTTTAATTTGAAGGGCCATATTGGATGATATATCCTATTATGTTGTTATATAGGATTATACATCCATTCATGATAGTAATTGGTTCTATTTATTGATTACTTCACTCTCCGTTCAAAATCGATTGTTTTTGATTTTAACAAATGTGCAACGTCAGATCGGAAGCTAACAATGGAGAATTGATCAGGTTGGATAGGTTGTTTAGCTTCGGTTTATTTGATGAAAAATGCTCGATGAACGTCCGACCAGATGCTCGAAAAAAAGAAAGCCTACGAAGTGGAACGGAAATGAATAATATGATCATTGCCTTCGCGCTCCTCTAGTTGTCCCGAGAACGGACAATGTAGAGGAAAAAGGAAACCCGATAAACCAGATAATTAACTTGTAAAACGAGCAAATGGCTTTACGTGCTTGAATCTCTGTAAAATATTTGAAACAACAAGAAAAAAATGTTGGGGGATGCCCCCTGAAGTTTTATTATCTCATGGCGACAGCTCCACTGTGGTGAACCCGTTCCATGGATCGGTGAAGCCGGTAGCGCCAGTATGGTAGTACACGATCATGGTTGAGGGCACGTTCCAGGCCCAGCTGCTGCCCACCGTCGGCGCGTTGCCTTCGAACGTTATCGAGTTGAGGTCGGTACAGCTGTTAAAGGCCCAGTCACCAATGGCGGTGACGCTGTTCGGGACGATGACCGAGGTCTTTCCCTGCGGGCATACTTTAAGCGTGGTAATCGCCTTGTTGTACAATACCCCGTCAATGCTGGCGTAGTACACGTTGTTGGCATCGACGTTTATAGCTGTCAGGGCGGTGCAGCCATCGAACTCTTCGTGGCTGATGACATTGGTACCACTGCCTATGCTCACCGAGGTCAGGGCGGTGCAGTAGCTGAACACTTTGCTGCCGAGGATGGTGACGCTGTTAGGTATCGTCACCGAGGTCAGGGCGGTGCAGCCACTGAACGCACCAGCCCCGATTCGGTTGACACTGCTTGGTATCGTCACTGAGGTCACAGCAGTTTCAGAGAATGCCCAGTCGCCGATGACGGCAACGGGCTTGCCCTCGATGGTGCTGGGTATGATCACGTTTCCGCCGGGTCCAGTGTAACCGACGATGGTCACCGAGGTACTGCCGACAGAGTAGACGAAATCACTCTCTGGTGCAGGTTCGGCTAGGGCGAACAGATAGCCTTTGTCGTTGCCATAGTAGACAACTCCGTCGGAGATGGCCACACCTTGCACCGTGTACTGCTGCTTGCTCGCTTCTGGGGTGAACACGAACTGCACGATCGGCGCGGTGTTGCCAGCGAGGTCCTTCAAGCAGTGCAGGCCACCGTTCACCAGGTTGGTGGTGAAATATATGTATACCTCACCATCACCGTCGTCGTAGTATGTCGAAACGACCGGAGATGCCTGAACCCCACCGCCGGCCACATAGCTCCATATTGGAGCCAGGGTCTCGGCATCAAGGCAGGTCAGGCCGCCGTCGGGGCTGAACTGACCCGTGCCGACGTAGACCCGTCCGTTATAGACCGCAGGGGTGGATGTCGAGTATCCAATGCTGCCTTTGGCGCTGTCCTCTCCTCTGAAAATGCCAGTCTCCGGATCGAAACCTATGTAGTAGCAATATCCGGCATGGGAGGTGAAATACAGCCTCTCGGTCGATTGGACATAAGTCAGGGAGGAGCGGATCTTCTGAACATCAATGCCGTAAATGGTGTCACTATCGACGTCATTGACGACCTCTCCAATCCTCTTGTCGACCGAGACCAAGTGCCCGTCCTCGCCGCCAAATACGAGGTAGTTGCCGACAACGACGGCACCAGCCCAGTAGTGGCCGTCGCTGGTCCTCGACCATACGAAGTTGCCGTTCTCATCAAAGCAGTAGTATCCGTTTGTGTAACCGCCCCAGGTACCGAAGTAAATGTTTCCGGCGTCGTAAACGATGGGCGTGTTCACCTGCCCCGCATCCAGCCCGGTGGAGTTGACCCACAGCTGGGCACCAGTGGCTACGTCGAGCGCAGCGATTATCCCGTTGCTGGTGCCGACGAACATCTTGCCGTTGGCCACCACCGGCGTGGATAAGGTGAACCCGCCGCCCACGACCTGACTCCATATGATCTCCCCGGTGCTCTTGTCGATGGCGAAGGCGGAGCCTTGGGCGAAGACATAGGCGACGTCGTCTACGATTACCGGGGGAACGTCGATGCCGCTAAACCCTCCAGACTTGGTGAAGGTGGAAAAGAGGGCCGAGCCATCATTGGTCCGCGGGCCAGCCTCGCCGGTGATACCAGAGAGGTAATTATCATGCTGGAATGAAGACCAGTCTGCAGGGTCCTGTTGGAAGTACACAGTGATGAAGTCGTTCTTGACCTCGTCATTGCTCCCAGCCGAGTTGCTGACGGTCAGTGAGACAGAGTAGGTACCAGGCATGGAGTATGTATGGGTCGGGTTCTGCTCGGTCGAGTCCACGACACCATCGCTATCGAAATCCCATTCCCACGCTGTCGGAAGATTGTTACCCATGCTTATGGACTGGTCGGTGAACTGCACCACCAAGGGAGCGTATCCATTACGAGGTGTGGCCGAGAAGTCGGCGGACGGCGCGATGGTGTTGCTGTGCTCCTCGGCCCAGAAGGTCGCTCCGCCGCTCACTGCGCCACGAGCAGCGTACTCATCAGGGACGTGCAGCGCGAGTTGAGCATCGTCGGACTGGTCGGCGGCGAGGGTAGCTGAGTAGCCACCGTACGCGACGTTATCAATGAGCAGTCCGGGGACGAACAGAGGCTCGGTGCCGTCGTCGCTCGCCGTGGCGGTCACGTCCACGGTCTTCAGGCCGATATTGGTGACCTTAAGATCCTGCGGTTCCGAGGTGTTACCGGGGTACAATGAACCGAAGTTCAAGGCGGTCGCGTTCAGTTCGATGCCGATCTCCGGCTTCGGCTCTAGCACCGTCGCCGTCAGATCGACGCTGTCTTCGGCCGATACGGCCGGGGCTGCCAGGACGGTCATCATCATGATAGCCGCCAGGGCTGCCGCTAGCTTTGCGAGTTTCATGTTCTTACTTCCTTTGCCTTTTTTTGTTTCCTTTTTTTACCTACTGATCATTGAGTTCGAGCGGACCAAAGGAAGGTCCAAAGGAGGACCAGGGTGATCCGGTCCATGTTGATGTTCTTCTCACGCACCTCCCACAGCGAATATGTACCCGGAGTCGTTACCGAAGAACACCTTTCCGTCGTAGATGGCCACGCCGTGAAGGATGTAGTTCCCCTGACCGGTTGGGGCCTCATAGTACCACTTCTCATTGCCGTCGGCATCAACGCAGTAGACGCGGCCGGCGGCGGCGTTGGTGGTGAAGTAGATGTACACTTCCCCATCGCCGTCATCGTTATGCGTAGAGATGACCGGTGATGAGGCCACTCCTCCGTTGGCGCTAAGCTGCCACTGTATCGCTCCGGTGGCCTCGTCCAGGCAGAAGAGGTAGTTCTCACCGGCGGAGAAGGTTCCCGATCCCACGTACACCTTGCCGTCGTACACCGCAGGTGTTGAGGTCGAGTACGTACCTATGGTGGCGACCCATTTCTGGGACGTGTCGAAAGTGCCCGTGGTAGCGTCAAAGCCAATGGCACAGCACTTGCCAGTCTGCATGGTGAAGAACACCATGCGCGTGGAGATCGAGTAAGTGACGGAGGCGCGGATCACCGAGCTGCTTACGCCGAAGGTCGATGCGGCGGAGAGCTCCTGCACCGTTTCCCCAGTGTGCTTGTTGACCGAGATGACGTTCCCAGAATCCTCCCCGAACACCAGGTAGTCGCCGATTATGGCGGCACCGGCACCGTAGTAGCTCTTTGCGCTGCTGGCCACTCGGTCCCATTCGATGGAGCCGTCGGCGGCGTTCAGGCAATAGTAGTGGCCAGCGGTGGAGTTGGAGAACCAGCATCCCAGGAACAACTTGCCTTCATCATACGATATAGGAGTGTTGGGCTGCACGTTCCATCCCTCCAGGAACCGAGCGGACCATGCGGTGTGGCCATCGTCCGCGTCCAGGGCGAATACGCCGAAGCCCTGCTTCGTCCCCATTATGAGAGCGACGTAGAGCATGCCGTCATGGTACGCGGGGGTGGAGAGCTGGAAGCCCATGCCCTTGTTGATTACCAGGTCGGTCCGCTGCCACAGCACGTTCCCGCTATCTACGCCATAGGCCAGGACCGCACCGTTCTGGCCTATCATGAACACGGTCCCATCGGCCACGATGGGCGCGATGTCGAAACCGGCCATGCCGGTGGTCGTGGCCTGAGCGCTCCATGACAGGGAGGGCTGAGAGACCGCGGCCTGCTCGGTGGTCACACCGGTATGGGAGTTGTCCCCCTGGAAGGTGACCCAGTCCATCTGGGCGTCGACCTTGCTGCTTACCACGATATAGCCGCTCTTGATCTCTTCATCGCTGCCGGTAGAGTTCGTGGCGGTCAGCTTCACGGTGTACGTCCCGTCCGCGGTGTAGGTGAAGCTAGGGTTCTGCTCGGTGGAGTCCTCGGTACCGTCCGAATCGAAGTCCCAGGACCACGAGGTCGGAGAATTGGTCGAGGCGTCGGTGAAGTGCACTGTGAGTGGTGCCTGTCCGGATATAACATCGGAGGTAAAGTCCGCTGCCGAGTCCTGGCTTCCAGTGTGTTCCTCGGCCCAGAACGTCGCACATCCGCTCACTTCTCCCAGAGAGGGGTAGTTGTCGGGCATGTGCAGCGTTAGCTGGGTGTCTTCCGATCCGTTGACAGCCAAGGTGGTAGAGTAATCTCTCCAGGACGCGTTATCTACCAGAAGGCCGGGAACGAACAGCGGTTCATCCCCCTCATCACTGGCCGTGACGGTGACATCTATGGGCTTCAGACCGATGTTGGAGACCGTCAGTGCCTGCGGGCTAGACGTCTCTCCGTTGTACAGATCTCCGAAGTCTATCTCGGTCGCGCTAAGTTCGATGGCGATATCTGGCCTCGGCCCCAGGGCCGTGGCCGTCAGATAAACGCTCTTGCTCGCCGGCGCGGAGCTTACCGCCGGTATGAGCACGCACGCCATCATGGCCACGACGAGCGCCAGGCAGATGATGCATCTAGTGGTTGATCTCATTTGTCTCGACCTTTCTTATTTTTATTTTAAATTTTTATACATTATGTATATGGAAATGTTCGAAAAGGTTTGGAAGAGGTTTGAGGGTGTGTTGGGCTCATGTTCCGAAAGCGTAAACCTTGCCATCGATACCGGCGGTGAAGACCACGCCATCATAGATGGCCACGGTCGCTCCGCCATTGTTGGTCTCCCACACCACGGTGCCGGTGCCAGCGTTCAGCGCGAACAGCTTTACATAACCGAACTCCATCTGACCGGCGGATCCCTCGCCCTCTCGGCCGACGAACACCTTGCCGTCGGCGATCACGACGGAGGAGGTCCAGCCACCGATGTCCTGATCGGCAGTTGTGCTCCAGACCTCAGCACCAGTCGCAGCGTCGAAGCAGTAGGTGATGTGGTCCGAGTAGCCATAGGCTCCGCCAGTGATGTACACCCTGCCGTTGTAGACGGCCGGAGTGGAGTCGGTCCTCTGGACCGTCTTGGACCACGCCAGCGATCCGTTCGACTCCTTGTAGCAAAACAGAGCGCCGTCCCCGTTCCAATTGTAGGAGGTCACGTACACGTTACCTCCGTAGACGCACGGTGAACCGCAGAACTCGCCCTCGTCCTCGGAGTTGACGGACCAGACCTTAGATCCGGTCTCAGCGTTGACGCAGTACAGGTATCCGCCTGGATCTCCGCCGTACACACAGCTTGTCAGGAAAAGCTTGCCGTCGTGGTATGCGGGAGTGCCCTGCGCATTACCGGTCACGGTGAACTGCCACGCCTGTGCTCCGGTCTTCTCGTTGTAGGCGATGTACTTTCCACCGTCCCAGTTGCCGATGACGACCTTCCCGTCGGCGACCATGGGGCTGCCGTTGGTGTTGTCCGGCAGCCCGCTCCAGGCGAGAGTGCCGTTGGAGGCGTACCTCGCTCCGTCGCCGGGGGTGAAGACCAGTCCGTCATGGTATGCGGGCGTTGCCCAGGAACCGTAGGTGTTGGAGATCGCGCATTCCTTCTTCCACACCGTGGTGCCGGTCTCGACGTCGAGGCCGGCGATATAGCTCTTGCCGCTAGTATCCAGGCAGTACACGAAGAGCTTTCCCTCCCCAATAGCGAAGGACGAGCTCCCTACGGCATCGAGGGCGGAGCTGGTCCATTTGACGGCGTTGGTATCGGGAGCGTCACCGGCGTAGTAACCAGTTAGCTGTTGGTCGCCGTGGAACAGCGACCACGTGGTCTCCTCGGAGGGATGGTCGGTAACGGTTATGTACGCGGTCTTGACCGCCTCTTCGCAACCGGTGGAGTTGCAGGCGGACAGCATAATGGTGTAGCTACCTTTCGCGGTGTAAGTGTGCGAGGGATTCTGCTCCGTGCTATTAGAACCATCACCGAAGTCCCATGTCCAGTTCGTCGGTGAGTTCGTAGATAAATCAGTTAACTGTACCGTCAATGGTGCGATCCCGGACGTCACGTCGGCGGAGAAGTCCGCTGCTGATATTTGTCCGGCTGAATGTTCCTCGGCCCAGAACGTCGCACATCCGCAAACCACACCCTTAGAGGCGTAATCATCAGGCATGTGCAGCGAGAGCTGGGTGTCGTCCGATCCGTTGACGGCCAAGGTGGTAGAGTAATCGGCGTAGGAACCGCCGTCGATGAGCAATCCGAGAACGAAGAGCGGCTCCTGACCATCCTTGTCACTCGCGGTCGCAGTCACATCTATGGCCTTGAGGCCGATGTTGGTGACCTTGAGGTCCTGCGGCGTTGAGGTCTCTCCGTTGTACAATGGTCCGAAGTCCAGCTCGGTAGCGCTCAGTTCGATGGCGATATCTGGCCTCGGCCCCAGGGCCGTGGCCGTCAGATGGACGCTCTTGCTCGTGTTGGCGGACACTGCCGGGACGGCCACCGCGGCCATCATCATGATGACCGTCAGGACTACCGCCGTTTTTGTTTTTTTCATGTCATTACCTTCATGGTTCGTTTGCGTCGTTCAATAATATTCAATCGGTCAATAAAAATATTGGAAGGGCTGGGATGGACAGTGGCCATCCCGACCCCTCTGGGACCATGGGTCTATCTTCACTCACCCCCTAAGGCGAAGATGTACCCGGAGTCGTTGCCGAAGAACAGTTTGCCGTCATAGATGGCCACGCCCTGGAGCATGTACTGTACTTGCGCAGGCGTGTAGGTCCAGATCACGTTCCCGCTGGCATCCACACAATAGACCATTCCAGAGGCGGCGTTGGTGGTGAAGTATATTCTTACCTCGCCATCATGAACGGATACGACCGGTGATGACTGAACGCCTCCGGTGACGTTCACCGTCCACTGCGTAGACCCGGTCATTTCGTCCAGGCAGTACAGGTGGTTAGTGCCGCTGAACGTCCCATGTCCCACATACACCTTTCCATCGTAGATTGCAGGTGTGGAGGTTCCGCTCCCGATATTGGTCGCCCACTTCTTGGAGGCGTCGAACATGCCGGTGGCACTGTCGAATCCTATGGCACAGCAGTAGCCGGACTGAATGGTGAAGAACACCATACCCGAGGCCGCGGAATAGGACACCGTGGAGCGTATCATGCCAGTGGTTATCCCGAACGTCGTCGCCGCGGAGATTTGTTGGGTCACGGAACCGGAGTTCTTGTTCACGGAGGTCAGGGTTCCGTCGTCGCAACCGAAGACAACGTAGTTCCCTATGATCGCCGCACCAGCCCAATAGTAGCTCTTAGCGGTCGCGGTGAAGTCCCATACCAAAGCCCCGTTGGCCGCGTTCAGGCAATAGTAGTGGCCAGCCGTGTTGTTGGAGAACCAGGTCCCGAAGTAGACCTTACCCTCGTCATAGATGACGGGAGTATTGGGCTGGACGGTCCATCCGCTCAACAATTGCTTCGACCATATGGTGGCACCAGTGGTGCCGTTCAGGGCGTAGACGAACGTGCCTTGCTTCGCCCCGGAGTTTACAGCCGCGTAAAGAACGCCGTCATGGTAGACCGGAGTGGACAGCTGGAACGACACTGTGCTAGGGGACAGGTCGGTCCGCTCCCACAGAAGGGCCCCACTATCAGCATTGTACGCGAAAGCGCGGGCTTGGTAGTTCATCTCGTATACGACACCATCGGCCACGATGGGCGCTACATCTAAGCCGGACATCCCGCTACCACCCGTGGAGGCGTTCCACAGGAGCGTATTTCCTGACACGGCCTCGGTAGTCACGCCGGTATGGTAGTTGTCGCCCTGGAAGGTGGCCCAATTCATGGGTGTGACCACCGGGTTGTTGACCGTTATGTACGCGGTCTTGATCTCATCATCGGACCCTGCGGAGTTTGTCGCTGTCAAGGTGACCGTGTAGATGCCAGCGGTGGCGTAGATATGGCTCGGGTTCTGCTCGGTGCTTGAGGCACTGTCACCAAAGTCCCAGGACCAGGAGGTCGGGGTGTTTGTCGACAAGTCGGTGAACTGCACGGTCAGAGGAGACATGCCGCTTATCGCATCGGCGGAGAAGTCCGCCACCGGCGCCAGAACGACTTCATTAACGGTTATGAACGCGCTCTTGACCTCATCGTCGCAACCGGCCCCGTTGCATGCAGTCAGGGAGACGGCATAGGTACCGACCGAAGAATACAAGTGGCTGGGATTCTGCTCCGAGCTGGTGGTTTGATCCCCGAAGTCCCAGGACCACGAGGTCGGGGTGTTTGTCGACAGGTCGGTGAACTGCACTGTGAGCGGCGCCACACCGCTGAGCGGCGATGCGGTGAAGTCTGCTAAGGGGGCCTGGGCAGCACTGTGCTCCTCGGCCCAGAAGGTCGCTCCTCCGGTCACGGTGCCTCGGGCAGTGTAGTCGTTAGGTACGTGCAACGCAAGCTGTGTGTCATCGAACTCGTCCTCTGCCAGCGATGCCGAGTAAGTGTTCCAGGCTGAGTTGTCGATGAGAAGTCCGGGCACGAACAGCGGCTCACTACCGTCGTCGCTAGCCGTGGCGGTCACGTCCACGGTCTTGAGGCCGATGTTGGTGACCTTTAGGTCCTGCGGCGCGGACGTGTCTCCGGGATATAGCTGTCCAAAGTCCAACGCGGTCGCGCTAAGTTCTATGCCGATCTCCGGCTTCGGCTCTAGCACCGTCGCCGTCAGATCGACGCTCTTGCTCTCCTCGGCCGTGGCGGCCGGGGCGGCCACCACGGTCATCATCACGATGACCGCGAGAGCTGCCGCCAACTTTGCGAGTTTCATGTTCATTTCTCCTTGTTTTTTCCATTCTGTTTTTTTACCTGAGAGATATCGGGAAGGGTTGGGAGGTATTCCCCAATTTTTTTATATTGGATAGCAAGGGACACCTTTCCACGTCGGGGTGGTGAACCCTGTGGCTCCCTGTTGGTAGTATATGATCAGATTTGTACATCCATTGGCCCAGCCATTACCAACCGTCGGCGCGTTGCCCATGAACACAATGGACGTCAGGGCGGTGCAGCCTCTGAACGCATACTTCCCGATGGTCGAGATGCTGTCAGGCATGGTCACGGAGGTCAGAGAGATGCAGTAACTGAACGCATAACTGCCAATGCTGGTTACACCGTTGCCGATGGTCACTGAGGCCAGGGCTGCGCATCCCTCGAACACACTGGAACCTATACTGGTGACACTGTCTGGTATGCTTACGGAAGTAAGGGCGATGCAGCCGTAGAACGCGCTGTTGCTGATGCTGGTCACGCCGCTCCCGATGGAGACCGAGGTTAGATTGGTGCAACCATCGAACGCGTTATACCTGATGCTTGTGATACTATCTGGTATGACCACCGAGTTCAGGGTGGTACAATCCTTGAATGCGCGGTCGCCGACGGTGATGACCGGCAGGCCATCGATCTCACCAGGAATGATGACACTCCCGCCCGGACCGGTGTAATTCGAGATCGTTATCGCACCGCCGTTGGTGGTGTAGGTGAAGTCGGTGACCGGAGAAACCGGCTCATTGACGACGATATAGCCGCTTTTGATCTCTTCATCGCTGCTGACGGCGTTGCTAACCATCAACGAGACAGTATAGACCCCCGGCACGGAGTAGGTGTGCGTCGGGTTCTGTTCGGTGCTGTCCACCACTCCGTCGTTCTCGAAGTCCCAGGACCATGATGTCGGTCCGTTGGTCGACAGGTCTGTGAATTGGACCGACAGGGGGACATTGCCACTGGTCACGTCGGTAATAAAGTGAGCCTCTGGTGCTCCCGAACCGATCACTTTTATGTCGATATCAACAACATATAATGCCTGGTCGACCATCGGCTCAAATGTCTGTCCGACCTGTTCGTATTTCAGATAGTAAAATTTTACATTGTCACCATCGGCGAGCGTGTTGTCATAGATCCAATTGCTGGTCTGCCCGCCGTTGATGAACGCGGCCCAGGAATAGGTGTTAAATGACCATGGCTGCTGGTCTGAGATCCCGTTGATCGATTCCAGCCAGAAACTGGGATAAAAATCATCGGAGACCTGGAACTGCAGACCCGTCTTGGACAAGGCCCCCATCAGGTTCATTATGGCAAGGCCGCTGTAAGGAGTACCGTCCTTAGCAACGAGATCGAATGTCTCGCCGACATTGAGTTCGACCTCTCCATCGAATAGAACGGATTCGTAGACGTGCTCCTCGGCCCAGAAGGTCGCTCCACCGCTCACTGCGCCGCGAGCAGCGTATGCGTCAGGGACGTGCAGCGCGAGCTGGGTGTCGTCCGACTCGTCCGCGACGAGGGTGGCTGAGTAGTCACCATAGGCTGAGTTGTCGATGAGAAGTCCGGGCACGAACAGCGGCTCACTACCGTCGTCGCTAGCCGTGGCGGTCACGTCCACGGTCTTGAGGCCGATGTTGGTGACCTTTAGGTCCTGCGGCGCGGACGTGTCTCCGGGATATAGCTCACCGAAGTCCAACGCGGTCGCGCTAAGTTCTATGCCGATCTCCGGCTTAGGCTCTAGCACCGTAGCCGTCAGATCGACGCTCTCACCTACGGGAACAGCAGAAGCTACTGGCAAGAGCGCGCACGTCATCAAGCCGAGGACGAGCGCCAGACTCATTAGCGGTTTAAGATAGGACCTCATCTTCTGTCTCCTTTCTTTGTTTCCGTTCCATCACTTGTCCGGAACTTGGAAAGTTGGAAATTATGGAAATGGTTTGGAAAGGGTTTTGGAAAGGGTTGAGGATTGATGGAGTTCAGCTTCCGAAGGCGTACACCTTGCCATCGATACCGGCGGTGAAGACCACGCCATCATGGATGGCCACGGTCGCTCCGCCATTGTTGGTCTCCCACACCACGGTGCCGGTGTCAGCATCGAGCGCGAACAGTTTGGTATAACCGAACGCCATGGTTGCCATATCGCCCTGCTCACGTCCCACGAACACCAAGCCATCCGCGATGACCACGGAGGAGGTCCAGCCGCCGATGTCCTGATCGGCAGTTGTGCTCCATATCTGCTCACCGGTGACCGCGTCGAAGCAGTAGATGTGGTGATCGGAAAAGCCGTAGCATCCATCGGTCACGTACACCTTGCCGTCATGAACGGCGGGGGTGGAGTCGGTGCTGCTTTCCAGCGCCACTTTGAACACCAGCGCACCATTGGCCTCGTTATAACAGTACAGGAAACCAGCCCCATAGAAGTCATACGAGCTTGCATAGACATACCCGCCAGAAACGCAAGGTGAGCCACAGAAGGCACTGTTGCTGTCCCCTGCTGACCATACCATCTGTCCATTTTCTGAGTTAATGCAGTACAATGTCCCGGCAGGATCGCCTCCATAGGACCAGCTGGTAAGGAAGAAATTGCCATCATGGTAGGCAGGAGTCCCCTGAGCATAACCGTTGACGGTGAACTGCCACGCCTGTGCTCCGGTCTTCTCGTTGTAGGCGATGTACTTTCCACCGTCCCAGTTGCCGATGACGACCTTCCCATCGGCGACCATGGGGCTGCCATTGGTGTTGTCCGGCAGCCCGCTCCAGGCGAGAGTGCCGTTGGAGGCGTACCTCGCTCCGTCGCCGGGGGTGAAGACCAGTCCGTCATGGTATGCGGGCGTTGCCCAGGAACCGTAGGTGTTGGAGATCGCGCATTCCTTCTTCCACACCAATGCTCCCGTATCAATGTTCAGAGCGGCGATGTAGCTTTTACTGCCATCGTTACAATAGACGAACAGCTTTCCCTCACCGACGACGAAGGACGAGCTTGCAACGGCATCGATGTCATCGCTGGCCCACTTCTGAGCGTTGGTGTCAGGGGCATCCCCGGCGTAGTAACCAGTAAGCTGCTGGTTGCCTTGGAACAGCTCCCATGTGATCTCGGCCTCGGCCTGGATCGTCACGTCGATGTCCACGACGTATAAGGCCTCGTCGATGAGCGGATCATAGGTGTTATCGTCATATGTCAGATAGTAGAACTTGACATTGTCTCCGTTCACGAGGTGATTATCACCTAGGCCGTAACTTGCGAAAGCATCGTTGATGAATATGGCCCAGGAGTACCCTGGCCAGGGCTCGTTAACAATGCCATCTATGGAGTTGAGCCACCAGTTCGGATAGTTTTGATCGTCAGCTCCGATAGAAAGGCCAGTGCTGTATAGTGCGCCCAGGTCGTTCTCTATCGGCAGGGCGGTGTAGACGGTCCCGTCCTCAGCTGTGAAGTCGAATGTACCGCCCTCCATAAGGGTGACGGTACCGTCGTAAAGGACTGTGGTCCCCTGGCCACCTGAGTGCTCCTCGGCCCAGAAGGTCGCTCCACCGCTCACTGTGCCGCGAGCAGCATAGTCGTCGGGGACGTGCAGCGCCAGCTGGGTGTCGTCGGACTGGTCGGCGGCAAGTGTAGCGAGGTAATCATTGTAAGACGCCCCATCGATGAGCAGGCCGGGAACGAACAGCGGCTCAGTGCCGTCATCTCTCGCGGTAGCGGTGACATCGATCTCCTTGAGGCCGATGTTGGTGACCTTGAGGTCCTGCGGATCCGAGGTGTCACCGGGATACAATGAGCCGAAGCTTAAGGCGGTCGCGTTCAGTTCGATGCCGATCTCTGGCTTCGGCTCTAGCACCGTCGCCGTCAGATCGACGCTCTTGCTCTCCTCGGCCGATACGGCCGGAGCGGCCACCACGGTCATCACTACGATGACCGCTAGAGCTGCCGCTAGCTTTGCGAGTTTCATTTTATTCCTCCGTTTTTTAATTACCCCATCCCTATCTGTGAGATGGCATCTGATCGAGTGTACTGGTTAGACGATAAGTTTGGTTGGTTAGAAGCTGAGGTGATCATCCCATATCACCGCCTAGATTGCTCAGACAATACAGCTTTCCGCCATCCGTGCCGAAGTAGACTGCGTCTCCGGAGAGGGCCACGCCCTGCAGGATATAGGCGTCATCTCCCTGGGGATCGAACTCCCAGACGAGGTTGCCGTTAGAGTCCACGCAATAGACGCTGCCGTTAGTGCCACGTTCAACAGCGAAGTAGATGTAGACCTGGTCTCCGTCTACGAACAGAGCCGGAGAGGACTTAACACCGGAATCGACTTGATAAGACCAGAGGATGCTCCCGTCGACCTCGCTCAGACAGGTCATGTTTCCCGAGCGGGCACCATGCTCCCCATTGCCCACGTACACCCTGCCATCGTACACCACTGGGGTTGAGGTGCTGAAGCCGATGTGGGTGCTCCATCCCTCGTCTTGGAACTGCCCGTCGGAGTAAGCGACCTTGAAGATGTAACCGGTCGACTGCCCCTTCTCTGTAGTAACGTAGATGTGGTCATCAGCATAGGTAACGGAGGCCCTGATCATCCCCAGGCCGGGCTGGGCGAACGAGAGCTGACTGGAATTGGTGAGATCGATCTCGTCGGAAAGGAGGCCGGTGAGCCTGTCAACGCTGACAAGCCTGCCTTCGAACACTGGGAAGACAAGATGGTCGCCCACCACGACCGCCCCGCCCCATAAGAACCCGGAGGTGTTCTCCACGGCATAGTTCCAGAGCTGCTGACCCTGGTCATCGTAACAATAGTAGTACTTGGTCGTTTTTAGTCCAGCGAGCCCCTCGCCGATGTACAGCTTGTGATCGTAATAGGTGATGGGGCATTCAAAGCTCCTAGAAGTACTGGACGTTGCCTTCACCTTCCACAGTCTCTCCCCCGTCGTGGCATCGAAAGAATAGATATATCCGTTGTAGGAAGCCACGAACAATTTTCCGTCCCCGTAGGCAGGGATGGATGATTGGAAGTACGACGAACCGTCGATGCTTGCGCTCCAGATCGCAGTGCCAGTGGAACGGTTCACGGCATGCACTTGTCCGGATGCATCGAAGATGTAGACCACGTCACCGACAATTAGGGGTGTTACGTCGATGTTGTTCGTTGTCCCTCCCGCATCATAGGTCCATGATAGATATGCCGAGGTAACAGGAGAATCGGTCTGATGAACGGCATAATGGGTCACGCTGTTCTGCCATTGCGACCAATCATCGTTCCTGGACACGCCGACCGTCACCAGGTTTGCCTTTATCTCGGAATCAGCACCCGCAGCATTATTCACGGTCAAGGTGACCGTGTAGGTACCCGGCTCAGAATACGTGTGCGTCGGGTTCTGCTCGGTGCTGTCTACAGTGCCATCAGAATCGAAGTCCCAGGCCCAGGAGGCTGGGGAACCTGTGGATAGGTCGGTGAATACGACGGTCAGGGGAGCAGTGCCGGAACCGACATCACATGAGAAGTCTGCAATCAGCATCAGATCATCGATATGCTCCTCTGCCCAGAAGGTGGCCCCACCGCTCACGTCACCGCGGGAAGCGTAGTCGTCAGGGACGTGCAGCATGAGCTGGGTATCGTCAGATTCGTTGGCAATTAGCGTTGCCGAATAGTCGCTGTACGCTGCGTTGTTAATAAGCAGACCTTGGACGAACAGCGGCTCAGTGCTGTCATCGCTCGCCGTTGCGGTCACATCGATCTCCTTGAGGCCGATGTTGGTGACCTTGAGGTCCTGCGGGTTCGAGGTGTCACCGGGATACAATAAGCCGAAGCTTAAGGCGGTAGCGTTTAGTTCGATGCCGATCTCCGGCTTTGGTTCTAGAATAGTTGATGTTAAATGAATGCTCTCGGACACGGTCGCGGTGCACGTAACTGGAACGAAAAATGTACCAAGTAATGTCAAGAGGAGAAGAGCGGTCATTATTTGTTGGTAGCATTTCATTTTTTTCTCTCCAGCTACAGTCACGGATCGTGCCCGGGTAGTGAATTGGATTATACATCCAATATATCTTTTTTATTGGATGTATTGTCCTATAACTCGTAAAGCAAAACGAGATATAAAATAATTACTCTTGATAATGATAATTAGCGCCGATCTGAGTTATTCAAACTTATCTGGCATTAGATAAAGGTCAATCACTATTTGTGCATAGCTGGGATGTCAGGGCGAGATATGGAGAGAAAAAGAGTTAAAGATGGAAAGACAAGGGGCGTTGTTCAACACGGTCTAGCATTCTCTTTTAAATGAAAATGGTCCTCGTATGGTGAGCTCACATCACTCCTCGACTTTTACGCCTTCAACGCCAGTTCCGACGATGAAGGGGATGCCGCCCCTACCCTTGATGGCCTCGGCCACCTTTTCCGGGGCATCGGTCAGGGCGATCATGCTACCGCCGCCTCCAGCGCCGGTCAGCTTAGCACCGTAGGAGTGGGGGAGCGCGGCATCGACAAGCTTCTGCAACGGCGGAGTGCACACACCCAAAATTGCTAGTAGGCCGTGGTTCCTGTTCATCAATCTTCCCAGGCCCTCGACGTCTCCCGATCTCATCCTCTGTAGACCTTCCAGAGTGATATCCCCGATCTCATCGATGATCTCCCTGGCGAAGCGGGTGTGATCCACGTACCGCTTCACCTTGGCGACCAGCGGTCCCGTGGGCGCCTTGTTGCCGGTGAACCCCACAACCAGGGTCATGTCCGGAACCTCGCAGTCATGGATGTACCAGTTGCGCGTATCCTTTGATATGTGCCACAGAAGATCTGACCCGCGCTCAGAAGAGATGAAGATGCCCTTTCCGTGGGCTGAAACGGACGTGTCGATGGGGCTGGCCCTGCCCTGCACCACGGACTCGACCTCGAAGGCCTGTCGGGCGATGGTTTCCTCGTCGAACTCACCTTTCAGGCTAGCGATGGCACCCAGGGTGGCTACGGTCACTGCCGCCGATGAGCCCAGGCCTGAGCCGGAAGGGAGCTGGGACTGGATCTCGATGTCCAGCGGCCCCCCGTCCCAGCTACAGTGGATGGCAGTGCTGATGTATGACCCGTGCTGGACCCCGATACGGTCTACGCTGCCGATATGGTCATCGATGATCTGGGCCCTGCATCTCGACCTCAATCCAATGGCCAGGGCAATGGCCGGCCTACCGAAGACCACAGCGTGCTCCCCCAGAAGAATGACCTTTCCGGGTGCCGATGTCACCACCATGTCCGTCCTATTCACTTCCGGGATTAAACCATTTCCTATTGTCCAGTAAACTCGGGACCAGGCATGGGCATCTGCGAATATGGATATCTTAATATATCTCTCGTTCTAATAAAATTCCTTAAGAGAAAGGAGATGATGATATTGACGGACAGGTGCGCGGTCATGACCACGATGAACGGTGAGATGGTAGAGTGGAAGGTCTTCGATTCCCCGGCCCAAGCCATGCCCTATTATGTTTCTGGTATGTCCAAGCTTCAGCGGTCCCTGAAGACCATGGAGAGCGATGGGGAATGGGAGATCATGCTGTGCCAGATCACCCAATACGCCCTCTCCAGATGATCGGTTGTTCAAAGAGACCATTATTCTGTAGGTCGGAACGACGCCCCATCCTGCCTAAGGAGAGGCGCCCAATGGCCACCTAGTTGCGGGGCTGACCGATGCGCGGTCTCTGCCACGTCATATGTGGTGCGAGGTCACCGCCCACAGCCAAGCAGGATTCGCATCTGGGCTGCGTCCATACGCACGTCCTGGTACTCCACGACCACCTTCTCCACGTTGCGCCCGGTGGACCTCTCGAAGAGCCAGTCCACTACCGTGCAGGCACCGCGATCGGACAATAGCTCGACGTCGAAGTGAAGGATTATGGGGAAGTGCTTGACCCGGCCCGTGAACATCCTGCGAAAGGTCAAGTGAGCGTCCTCGCCGAGGACCAGGTCACAGCCTTCGGGAACGGTCCCCTTACCCATCAGGACGCATATCAGCTCGGGATCGAAGGTATGGACCTCCAGCTTCATGGCCGATTTTTAAATGCAGAGGAAGATTATAAACGTTGAGCGGAGGCCTTTCGCTTCTCGGCGACAGGGTCCCTTATGCCCAATAGCGGCAGGCCGATCAGCACCAGCACTGTCGTTGCCACCAGAAAGGGGGTTGTTCCAACAGGCGCTCCCGCCTCCCCCGCTATAGAGGCCAGCGCGATCGGCGCGATGACGAATCCAATGTCGCCCATAGTGCGGAAAAGCCCCATGGCGCCCCCCAGGTCGCCGGGGGCACAGACGTCGGTTATCCATGCCGCGATCGGCCCTGACAAGCCTATGGTCAGGCCGATGGCCATGAGGAGCAGGGTTAGCCCCAGGACATCGGTGACCACAGGAATGAAGAGGGTGAGGATGCCCAGCAGTACGATGGACCCAAAGAGGAAGGGTTTCCGCCCGTAGATGTCCGTCAGCCGTCCGGCCAGGACCATGGTCCCCAGGTTGCACACGGCGCTCAGGGTCAGGATTATCCCCAGCGTCCCTTCGCCCATGTCCAGGTTGTACTTCGCGAAGAGGGGCACCATCGTATTGAGGATGCCCTGGCGGGTCAAGAAGATACCAATGGTGGCCAGGTTGATGGCAAGGAGATCGAACCGTTTGAACAGGTGTCCCAGCTGGCGGAGGGAGATCGCCCTGACCTCCTCCGGGCCGGGGCGCACGTCTTTGATCCAGTAGATGACCATGAGCGTGGAGACGGCGGCGCACAGGCCGTATGCCAGGAAGGGAGCTCCCAGTCCGAAGTGGTCCGCGACGAACCCTCCGACGGCGGGCCCGAAGGACGTGCCGACGAGGAACATGCTGATGTAAAGCGAGAGGTGTACACCACGGGAACCCTCAGGGGCCAGCCTGCTGACCGCGGTTATGGAGGTGGTGGTGTAAAGCGCGGAGCCAACGCCCTCCAGGATGCGGGCCACGAGGAGCATTTCGTAGTTGACGGCGAGACCGGCAGCGAAGGAGGAGATAGTAATAATTGACAAGCCCAGCAGCATGAAGCGCTTCATTCCGACCAGGGAGGCGAACATCCCCGCGGGGATGTCCAGAAGGACCCGGGCCACGGCGAAGGCGGAGATCAGGAGGCCCACAAGGCCTAAGGATATCCCGAAGCTCAGGGCGTAGGCGGGGAGCACCGGCGAGATGATGGAAACCCCCATCATCACGAAGAACGCCACTACCGACAACACTAAGGTCGGACGGTACTCAGGCCGCAGGGGCCCACCTCAGCAAGGATCACAGGCTGTACTTCTCAGCCATCTCTTCCAAGGCATCGTTGGGGGTCTTACCGTCCAGATCGTCCCGGGGCTTGTTCCACCACTCCTCTTCGAACTGAGCGAGCGCGGAAGTTAGGTTCTCCTCGTTGCTGAAGTTGTCACCCTCGCTCTTCTTGAAGTCCTCCCGGAAGGTCCTCAGGAGGTCCACATCGTACTTCTGGTTCACCATGGTAACGGTGATGTAGTCGTCAAGGTTGCGGGCGTAGGCCAGCGCCATCTCTTCAGGGACGACGTCCATGGTCATGTCCAGCAGGGCGTTGGTCAGGGTCAGGAACAATACCTCTTCCCTGGATTCCTGGGGAACGGACTTGTCGGAGATTACCTCTACGAGGCTGGGGAACCAGGCATCCCTGAGAGCATAGCTGCGGTTCTGGTTCTTGCCGAAGATCACCCTCTCGGCCAACGTGTCCAGGTCCTCGACCAGCTCCTCGCACGAGGGGAGGTCATTGGGCTTCACCGGCTTCTTGCTCCGGATAGGCTTTCCTCTTACCGCCTTGTCCATCTTTGAGTTACCTTTCTTCACTGGCCTTACGGTCTTCTTATCGCTCTTCAATTTCGATCTCCCCGTTCAGGTGCTATTCCCTCCGCATCACCTTACCTTCGCGAGAAGGTGTCCAGCGAGCTAGAGGCGGGTGTTGGTCGTTCGAATAAAGGACATGCCGGTATAAAGACCCTCTTTATCACCCATAGTAAAGGGTCAAAGCCCTTCGACCACCTTTTTCACGATCTCCAGGCCCTTGACGATGCTCTCCTCCGAGGCTGCATAGGAGAAGCGCAGGTGTCTCTCCCCACGCTCCCCGAAGGCAGAGCCCGGTGCGCTGATGACACCGTTGGCGACCAGCTTGTGAGATAGCTTTCTGGAATCGATGTCCTGCCCGTAGGAGGGGAAGGTGTAGAAGGCCCCCTCAGGCCTGTGACATCTGAACCCCTCGATGTCGTTGAGCCGGTCCACCATGGTCTCCCTCCTCCGCTTGAACAGGGGATTGAGCTCCTTGGTGAACTTCTCCTGGACATCGAACACCTTGGCGAGGGCATACTGCGGCGTGGTGGGCGGACAGGCCACCAGCTGGTACTGCATCTTCGCGATGTGGTTGACAAGGTCCAGCGGTGCGGTCAGGTAGCCAAGTCTCCAGCCTGGGACCGCGAAGGACTTGGAGAAGGAGTTGAGCACGACCGATCTCTCTATGATCTCGTTGAAGGAGTGGTGCTTCCCTTCGTAGATGAAATCCTCGTACACCTCATCGGAGATCACCCACAGGTCGTTGTCGGTGGCCAGGTCCACCAGCGCTTGGAAGTTCTCCCGCGTCAGCACCGAACCTGTGGGGTTGGACGGGGAGTTCACCACCAGGCCCTTGGTCCTGGGGGTTATCAGGGCCTTCATGGCCTCAATGTCCGGTTGGAAGCCGTCCTCATCGAGGAGCGGATATGGGACAGGCTTTGCCTCCACGAGCATGCTATCCGGCTCGTATAGCACGAACCCAGGTTCCGGGATCAGGATCTCATCGCCGGGGTCGAAGAGGGTCTGGAATGTCGCCATCGTACCCTGGGTACCGGAAGCGGTGATGATGACGTTCTCCCGTTCGATATCCTTTCTATACTTCTGGACCTTCCCTGCTATTAGCTCCCGCAGCTCATCGATGCCTTTTGTGGGCCCATAGCGGTGGCAGTCCTGGTCCAGGGCCTCCTTGTAAGCCTCCCGGGCCTCCACCGGGGGGACACAGTCCAGCTCACCCAGCCCCAGGTTTATGGCTTCCCTGCTGGCCATCTCAAATATTTCCCTAACGCCCGAGGGCTTGATCGACGTAACGCGCTTGGAGACCATGAGGCGTGAGAACGCCTAACAGGGTATATGCCTTTTGCTGACCTAGGCATTCACCATTTGCTCATGAGAAGAGATTGACCCTTCCCCTTCCACCCGTGCAGTATTACCTTCACATGAAAAATGTGGATGTCTGGATATATATAATCAGAGAGCGATACGGGAATGATTTGGGGGGCGGCCTACTGCGGCCTACCATAACCTCGAGTCCTTTTCCTATACTATCCGAATCCGGGGAGAGATAAGATGGGGATGCACGAACATAGATTACGTTATTTGACAGCTGTGACCTTGTGGATGCTGGTGCTGGCGGTGATAACTTCCGCCATGCCCTGGGGGACAGGGGGTGCGGTGACCCTCACCTCCGAACAGGAGAGTACCCTCGCTGAGAAGTACGCTCCGACACTTCAGTTCCATGGCGGGGAGGAGGTCTTCCCGGTCAATGTAACATATTACATAGACAACTGCAACCTGAACGAGAGCGTGGCCGATACCGCCGTCCTTCTGACAGCGGATCCTACACCGGCAGGCCTTTCCAGCTACTCGAACACTGCCCGCAATTTCTACCTTGACAACAAGCTGGGTAGCATAGAGGACCGGGGCATCATCGACGCTTACAAGTCCAACGAGGGCTCGCTCGGATACACGGTGTACTCCCACGTCACTTCCGATGGGACCAGGGTCGCCATACAGTACTGGTTCTTCTACGTGTTCAATTTCGGCACCTACAATAACCACGAGGGGGACTGGGAGATGATCGAGGTCATCCTCGACGGTAACCTCGAGCCGCTGATCGTCGGATACAGCCAGCATGAGGAAGGACAGCAGGCCGCGTGGTCCCAGGTGGAGAGGTCAGGAGACGGCCCCGTGGTCTACGTGGCCAAGGGCAGCCATGCTAACTACTTCCGCTCCTTCCAGGGCAAGATGGGACCTGCCCAGGACGAGGTGGCGGGGAACGGCAAGGTCCTTGGGCCTGATGACTATGACCTCGTGGTCCTGGGGGAGACCGGAGCGGGCAATCATCCTTCGGACCAGGGCTGGATCGATTACTCTGGCCGTTGGGGCGACTGGGGCAACCAGACCTCTGATTTCATGGGGCAGAGAGGTCCTCTGGGGCCTGCTTACCGCATGGGTGGCACGATGTGGTCAGGCCTGGGCTGGGTCGATTCTAGGGCAGTGCTCGATGAGGGGCTTCTCACCCTGGAGCTGTTGCTCTCATACCTCTGGCTTATCCTGCTGGCCTTGCTCATCATCCCCCTGCTCTTCATGGTCCGTCGGATCAGCATGAAACGAAAAAATGGGGAGCCCATCAGGCCGATCATCAGCCTGTTGGACCTCAGCGGGGGAAGCGGGCAGAAGATCGGTAACATACTGGCCATAGTGGGGGTGGTCCTCGGTCTGATAGGTGCCTTCCTGCCATTCTATGAAGTGTCCGCCAATGTGCAGACCGGCCAGTTCGCAACCGACGGCTACCAGCGGGTGCTATACGTGGACGGCATATCGGGGATTAGCATAAACACCCTGGTGCAGGGAGGGGTCCAGCAGATAGCGGCCTTGCCATTCCCCATCTGGGCCCTGATAGTGGTGGGTCTCCTGGCCTTCATCATGTCCCTCGTGGCACAACGGCCTCGACGGGCCGGCCTGAAATATCTAAGCAGGGGCGTCGGCCTGCTGCTCCCCCTGGTGATAACCGTGATAATTGTCGGCTCGATAGTAGGTCTGCTCGGCAGCTTCAACGTGCCCATCGAGGATGCCTCCCTGGAGGAGATCCTCTCTACTGTGGCCAGTAATCCTCTGGGTGGTGATCAGGTCGTGGTCACACCAGGATATGGTACGGTGGGGCTTATCTGGGGGATCGGTATCGGAGCCTACGTTCTGACCATCGCAGGACTTCTGCTGATCGTCGGCGGGATCCTGCTGCTGATGTCGCGCAAGGGGGAAGCGGCACCGGTAACGGCTGCACCCCGGGAGAGCAAGCCTGAGCAGGTCGGGGGATCGGACCTCTAAACCTCTATGATAAAATGAGGCCTCTCGGCCTCTCCCTTATCATTATCATGGAACGCTTGATCTGCGCAGAACGTTATGGCTTGACGCCCAGGGGGCCTGTTCAATTCATGATGTTAGATCAAAGGCTGTGGCCTGTCGTTCACAAACGATACCTTAACCTGTATGGCGGGCATATGATAGTAAAGGAAACTAAGAAAAAATGCTGCTGTCGGCACAAGGCCGCCGACAGTGGAGTTACGTTACTTCTTCAGCTTCTTCTTGAGCTTGCTGCCAGCTTCCGAGAGGTCCTTCTTTAGCTCTCCGCCGACCTCCTTGACCTCAGAACCGACCTTCTTAGCTCCGTCCTTTATCTTGTCGTCGAACTCGAACTTTCCTTTCTTCTCAGCCACTTCTTTACCTCCACACATGGTATCGAGTTCTCGGATAAATGATGTTTGCTTTTACTGACATCTCCTATTGATCGCCTGAGCTGGAGAAGCGGATAGAAAAAAAAGGAAGGGGGGCCTCGGCCCCTTGTGCCCCCTACTTCTTGCGTTTAAAGATTACCAACGCGCCGGCGACGACTATGGCAACTGCTACTATGCCTACCAGTAATAGGGGATTGCCCATCAGGTCTCCCAACAGATCGTTCTCCGTCGCATAGGCCACGTTGAAGCTCGTGGTGCCGGTGGCGGTCTGTCCGGAGGAGTCGGTGGCGCGCACGGTCAGATGGTGGGTCCCGTTGGTGAGGCCGCTGAAGGTGACCGATGTGGCCGCGGCATCGATGGTCGTGTAGCTACCCCCATCCAGGGAATACTCCAGCTTGGTTATGGTGGAGGCCTCGAAGGGCAGGGCGAAGTTGACGGTCACGTTACCGTCGGGGTAGGTCTTGCCGCTGTCGGAGAACACCACGGTGGTAGATGCCTCAGAGAGGGTGAAGACCTCGCTCTTAACGCTCTCGTTGTTGCCTGCCAGATCGGTGGCGTAGTACTCCACGGTGTGCTGTCCGTTGGTCAGGACGGTGATGTTGCCCGTGTATATGGTCCAGCTACCGCCGTTCAGCCTGTAGGTCATCGCCCCTACTCCCGATACCGCATCTGTTGCGGTGAGGTTAATGCTGACATGGCCGGTGTAGGAACTACCGGACTTTATCCCGCTGACGGAGATGCTGCTGCTCGGGGCCACACCATCCACGATGGTCCAAGCATCCGCCGTGCTGGGGGCATCCTCCACGACATCGAGCTGATCGGTGGCACGAGTGTAGAACTCGTACTTGCCGTCGGAGGGGGCCACGAAGTCGATGGGGCTGGAAACGAACTTGCCGTCAGGCCTCAAGGAGGTCGTGTACTTGGTCCAACTTCCGGTCTCATCCACGCGGTACCATAGGGTGATCCACTTCAGTCCCACTTGGGGGTCGTTGTCCGTGTAGCTAACCGGGAAGCTGCGGCCGCTGTAGGTCGGGAGGTCGGAGACCTCGGAGGCCAGGGGGAGGGTGGGCAGGGGGTCTGAGCCGACGACGGTTATATCATCGAGGAACACACCTTCCTTCATACCGCCGTTGATGATGGTTATCCCCTCGGATGCGAACGCATCGATCTCATCCCCTCCCACGGGAGCAACGGTGCCGGAAACAAACTCGAAGCCCACCATGGTGGCGTCCTTCGGCAGGTTCAAGCTAACCTGGATCCAGCTCTTTGCCGTAGCCTGCTGATAGGTGTCCGTCCACAGAACATGCTTCGTGAGGTTGCCTGCCGCCGTAGAGCCGGTGTAATATATGGCGTTCAGGAAGTCATAGCCTACAAGGGTGTTGTTGCTGGGTTGCCTGGCGTCGGATTGGCCGGTATCCGAGTAGAACCAGAAGGTCATGGTGAGGGTGCCGTAGTACCTCACGTTCGGATCAAGCGTTTTTCGCATGATGGAATCCTGCTCGGTGTCGTACCTCATCACCCAGTTGCTCTGATCGGAGCTGGAGCTCGCGGTGATGTTGGTGTCGAGGCACTGGGCGCCGCCCTTGGTGTAGTGGGAGTTGTAGCCGATCTTGGCGCAGTAAACGGCATGGGTGCCTCCATGGACCTCATGCATCGTACGGCACCAGTAATCGCTGTCGGTCGATAGATTGGCCTTATTGGCGTCATACCTCTCCCACTGCGCGTCCCAGAGCGCATAGGTGGCTTCCTCGGCGGTCTCCGAGATGAACGTCTCCGAGGCACCGGACGCCGACGCACCCATGGGCAGTACGGTGATGGTCAAGCACATGCAAAGTAACAAAGAGAAGAGCGAGCGGACTGTGGTTGGTCTCACATCGGTCGAATTAACAACCGGGCCTCATAAACTTTGCTATAAATTTAGCTCAAAGAGATTTTTATTTCCACATTAGGATAATTTATAATAATGGTGATTGGAATCGGTATCGATAAAGATAATAAAAATCGTCAGTGGTCCTTCGTAGATGTCAAGTTGCTCATTATCGTTCCCGGTGAACGACTACCCTCTGATGAGCTGATGAATGAAAAAGAAATCGAAAAGGGTTTGGGCTCACTTCTTCCCGCGCCTGGACCTGAGGAAAAGAAGCGCGCCCACGGCTGCTACGGCGACAATGCCGATGATCGCCAGGAGCTCCATGCTTAGTCCCCCTATACCGCCGCTGCTAGCGGACAGGGTCGGCATTCCCACCAGGACGGCATGCGATGAGTGGGTGTAGGTGAAGGTCAGAACCCAGTAATCTCCCATCTCCGAGACCGAGTACTCGATGTCATCCTGGTCCAACTGGACGTTCACGCTGGTCCCATCGGCGACGAGGCTCTTGGCGATGAAGACCTTGGTGATACCAGTGGTCCCGCTCTCGCCGCTCACAGTGAACCGAAGCTCCTTGGTGCTGGAGCTGAACGTCAGGTCGGTGACGGTAGATGTCGACTGGACCGAGAATGCGTTCTTGCCCTCGTACGGGGATACGGTCAGGGATACGTTCGAGTAGAAGAACTGGGTAGCAAATCCCAGCTGACCGCGGGCCTGGATCACGTAGTTCGAGGTGGCCGTGGGTATGAAGGAGACGGTGCCCTTCCCCTCGCTGTCGGTAGTGAGGGTCGCGAACTTCCCCGAACTGTAGCTCGCTCCTGCGTCAACGGACTGGAAGAACTCCAGGTTGATACCGGGCATGGGAGCGCCCGTGGCATAGTCGGTCACCAGGACGTTGGCGGTCACATCAGAGCCCAGGGTCGTCTTTATGGACGTAAGGTCCATGGTTATGTTGAGGGCCTGGTAAACTGAGAAGTACCTCTCGGCCGTCACAGTGTTTCCATCAGCGTCCTCTCCCCGGACCTTGACCGAGTGGGGTCCCGCGATCAGCTTGTCGAAGATATGGTACGTGGACGAGCCCTTATCTATCCATGTCCCGTTATCGATCGAGACCCAGTAGTTGGACAGACCCTTGCCGGCCAGGTCGGAGTCGGAGTCATATCCGGTCCAAGCCACGACGACGTTCCTGGGGCTGATGGCCTCTCCTACCACCATGTCTCCCCTGAGGGTCGATGTGATCTCGAGAGAAGGCCGGTCAGGGTTCTGGGCCAGGGAGGATACGCTGCTCCCGCCCAGGCCCCAGGCGCTCCTGGCCATTATCGTGTAGTTGTAGGAGGTCCATTCCCCTGCCATGTTGTCAGAGTAGGACAGCTGGCCAGGTCCGACATCGAACACGGCCCCGTCGCTGCGCACTATACGATAGCCTGTGATATCAGGACCCAGGGCATAGGTCGGGGCGGACCAGGATAGTGTAATGCTGCTACCCCCGACCGACAGATCAGTAATGGCAGGAGCGTTGATGATGTATCTGTAAGGGTGGTTATCGACATTGTTGGTGCCCACGTAGTGAGTCTGTACCGCTTGTCCGTTCCAATCGACGGATGTGCCGCTGAAGCTGCCGTTCTGCCCCAGGGCTGAATTGTATTGGTTACCCCAGTAGTTGCCGATGCCGCCGCTGGAGTTCCACCGGTTGGTGGACATCATCAGACCTATGTTGATCTGATTGGATGTGCTGGAGGTGATGAAGGCGTTACCGTAGAACAGGTTGTTCGAGCCTTCCACGCTCATCAGGGCGTTGCCATATCCGTTGCATGCCACAAGATTTCCGACGAAGGAGTTGTCCGAGCAGCTGCTTCCCATCCAGACGCCCGGTCCCTGGTTGTACGAGAAGTTGTTGCCCTCAACGCTCGCGTGGTTGGAGCTCATCATGAACAGGGCATAGAAGCAACCGGTGACGGTATTGTTCCTGAGCTCAGCGCTTGCGGCGTAGGCAAGTTCTATCCCCAGGCTCCACTCATTGGTGCCGGGACCGGTGATGGTGCAGTTGGATACCTCGATGCCGCTGCTAGCTCCTCCGCTGCCCTCAGTTCCGATGAGTATGTTCTTGGTGAATCCGTTCACAATGCAGTTGTCGATCCTCCCGTTGGAGGCATTGTAGATCTGTATGCCGTATGGTGAAAGCATCAGATCGCTGAAGATATCTCCAGTCAGGACCATGTCGCGGATCACGAAGTGCGATGTCACGTTCGCCACCAGGATCGCCGGCCCAGCCGAGGTCCAGGTTATGGATTCGCCCTCTAGAACATAAGGGTCGTTAACGGTCCCGGACCCGGAGCATCGCCCTTCAGTGACAGCCTGTGTGAAATCGCTTTCAGAGTCGATGATCAACCTCGAGGCAGGTGCCGAGGTAGGCGGAGCATCGGCCGGACCGGCCGCGGAAACGGCTGATCCCATGACAGATACCAAGCCTCCTGTCAACAACATCAGGCAGAGAAGCACAGATGACGCGCGAACCTTCGTCATGATACCACACCATAAAGTGGTCATTATGGACGGTCAGTTCCAACATGAAGGTAACATCCAGATTATCGTACTTGATTCTTAGAATGTAAATCCCTAGTATTAGTCCAAAGAGGAGCGGCATGTACCTTGTGCAGGAGCCTTCATGTGTGCTCCACCCCCCATACCCGATCAACAGGAATGAAATTATCCTTAGAATAAGGCTCCTTGACCATCAAGCATTTTATCTCAGTTCCATCTCTCAGGTCGTCCTTGCCTTCCCCCAGAACGTCAGGTAGATGATGAGGCAGATGAAGCTCAGCAGAAAGGAGGAGATGCCCAGGTTCAGGAAGGTGAGCCCTGGAACATTGTCAATGAATTGATTGCTGGGGTACACAACCTCACTGGTAGTGAACACTATCCTGATGCAAATGTATGCCCATAACAGAAGGCTGTAGAGCCAGGTGGAGAGTACCACGGCCTTAAGAAAGCGGGACGTTAGGCTCATGGCATCGTACTATATCGAAACCCTCATTTTAACCCACCTATTTGTTGGATGATGTGGGAACGATGGGCTGGCACTCACCCATATGTCCCGGCCATGTCCTCTTGCGATGGTGTGCTGGCTACCCGTTGTTGTCACTTACTGTTGTTGGAGTCCTTTACTTCCTCCGACAGTCCCAATAGGATCTTCGCGGTCTCCCTGCTCAGCAAGCTCATGACTGTGCCGGTGATAACAATGGCCCTGTGGACATCCCCCTCCTTTGTGAGCACGAGAGTGGAATCACTATCGACCAGGAGCAGCAGCTCTATGCAGTATCTGCTGTCACCGGTGACGAACCCCTTCTCGGTCAGCTCCCCCTCCCACTCCCCGGGCGGGTCCATTGGGACCAGCCTCATGATCTTGGCCTTCCCCAGGTGCCCTACGAAGCTCTCCGCCTTCCGCACCAAAACGACAGAGACCGGAATGACCTTCGACCGGTCGGCCAACAGCTTGGCGTACCTTATCACGTTCCTATTGTTGAAGCAAATGAAAACTATGTTGTCCTTCGCCGACCTGAGGAGATCTGTGATCTTGTGGTCGATGGAATACTGGCCCGTCAATGTCCAAACAGGGTTCTCCACCTTCTCCGCCTTCCGGTTGATCTCGTTCAGCTCCTTCACGATCTCATCGTTGGCATGCTTGATCTCCTCCATCAGGTTCTGGGAAGCGATCAGGGGATCATTGGCACGGTAGCATATGGGCGTGGAGTTGCTGACCTGAACAAAGCCTCTCTCCGCAAGGCGCTCCATGATATCGTAGGCTCGGGACCGCGGAACGCCGCTCTCCACGCTGATCTCCTTGACCGTCCCCTCCCCCAGGGCCACCGTGGCGACGTAGGCCCGGGCCTCGTACTCGCTCAAACCAAGCCTCATGAAGTGCTCAATGACTGAAATCATGTCACTGCACTGATGACAACAAACTTATTAACAATGGTAGGTTTGCCATCTTACAACCCCTGGGGAAGGTAAAAAGAATGATATTCGAAAAGATCGCTGATTTTGTTACCAAGCACTACAAGCTGATCATCGTGTTCTGGCTCGTTGCCTTGCTCGTGTCGGTCCCCGCGATCATGTCGGTGGACCAGGCGGTCCAGTATGAGACGGACTTCGGCACGGGAGATGGGTACGAGTCCCTCCAGGCCCAGAAAATAATCGATGAGTATTTCCAAACGTCGGTGGCCAACGGCACGTTGCTGGTCCTGCTCCAGGGGAATGATGTCACCGACGTCTCCGCTAGGGACTTCGTGCTGAAGCTTCAGGAAACTATCGACAGCTCTCAGGACCTGAGGTATTACCAGAACTTTTCATCGATATATACTTACTACAGCAGCATGGTGCTGGAGAAGGGCATCCCACAGCTAGGGATGTCGATGCGCCCGGTTGAGCAGAGCGTGAACATGAGCGCCTTCCTACTCTGGGGCATTCCCGCGCTGCATGTGAGCAATTGGGGCCAGTCAGGCTCTGACGCCGCCGCATACACCGCGACCACAACGGCGCTTTCATCCTACCTCGCACAGTTCCAAGCGGATGCCAACACCACGGCCCTTGCCTTTGGCTACTACAATGCGTTCGCGGGAGCGTGGAACAACACCGTTGAGCCTGATCCGGTGACAAGGGCTACCTCCTGCGTGAACGCTGTCGCACCTACGTTCATCAACAACCTTCCCGATCAACAGACCAAAGCCCTTATGATGGCCGTTCTAAACGGTTTCGATCTCACATCCTTCAACAATCAGACCATTATTCGTTCGTTCGCCCTGAACACCATAGGATCTGCGGCCGGGATCACGAACATGACCTTCCTGCAGGAGGTGTATGCTCTCGGGCCGGTCTACGAAGCCGCGGAGATCAACGAATATTCCCAAAATATCATCAAGAACGGGACGTTGGCCACCTATCCGATACCCATTCCCGAGCAGCTGGCGAGCAATTTCGTATCCTCCACCAACAACACGATGCTGCTCATGACCGCCTTCGATGTGGGGGCGGAATATACTGAGGATAATGGCGACAAGCCGATGCTCGAGAACGTCAACCTTCTACGTGACAAGATCGCCGCTGTGAAGGAGAGCACGGGATCGCCGCTCAACACCTATGTGACTGGTGACGCTGCCATCTCATCGGATATGCAGGCTAGCTCAGAGAAGGACCTTATGATGATCGAACCCATCACGATAGTCATCATCCTTGTTCTCATGGGCATCCTGTTCAGATCCGTCCTTGCATGGGTCATTCCGCTCGGCGCGGTAGGCATCGCCGTCGGCATCAGCCAAGCGTTGGTGTTCGTCATCGGCTCTACTATAGCCGAGATCAACTACACTGTCACCATAATGCTGTTCGCCATCCTCATGGGTGTCGGTACGGACTACTCGATCTTCATCGTCACCCGCTACCGGGAAGAGAGGATCAAGGGTGCTTCCAGGAAGGAGGCGGTACATACGTCGGTGACCTGGGCTGGCGAGTCCATCGTCACATCAGGTGCGACGGTAATAATCGCGTTCTTCTCCATGGCGATAGCCCAGTTCTCCTTCGTCCAGACCATGGGCCTGCTGCTGGGAATGGCGATCGTGGTCGCCCTGCTCATCGCCCTGACCTTCGTGCCAGCGCTCCTCATGCTTCTTGGTAACGGGGTCTTCTGGCCGAACAATGGGAAGAGGTTCCGGGACTACGCCGAGAAGGTGATGAAGAGGAAGGCGGCAGGAAACCACGGTTACTTCCACAAGGCAGCATCCTTCTCGGTCAAGCACGCGAAGGCGGTTATCATCGTGGCCATCCTGATCTCCGTTCCCTCAACGTACGTCTTCATGACCCAGGAGACCAGCTTTGACTTCATAGGCAGCATGGGCAATCCAGAGAGCATTCAGGGCATGAACGCCATGACCGACGACTTCGGTGCCGGAAAGATCATGCCCACACAGGTCGTGGTCACCGGGGACACTGTGGTGTATGACGGCAACTTCAATTATGAATATCTCGACGCCATCGATAATCTGACGGCCACTATGGTGGCCGATCCCATGGTCCAGCAGGTGACGGGTATCACTCGACCCTATGGTGAGTGGATCGATTACCGCAACCTTAGTGCCCTGAGCATCGAGACACAGGCCACTCTTCAGGCGGCAATGCTGCAGAGCGTGGGGAGCGACAACAAGAGCGTTCTTCTCACCGTGGTCCTCAAGGAACAGCCCCAGAAGGCCAGTGCAGTGGACTTCATGGCCACTCTCAGGGACCAGCTTGCCGACGCGAAGGCCGGTCTGCCCGCCCTCTCATCATCCGAAATCTTGGTGGGGGGATCGACGGCGACCCTCTATGATATGAGCCTCAGTACATCGGAGCAGTTCACCAACATCGAGATACTTGTGATCATCGGCATCTTCATCGTACTGATGATAGTACTGGGCTCGATCCTGCTTCCGGTCTTCGCCATCATCTCCATAGCCATGAGCATCACCTGGGCCTTCGCCGCCGTGACCCTGGTGTTCGGCATGTGGCTGGGCCTGCCCATACTGTGGATCATACCTCTGATCCTCTTCGTCATGCTCATGGGGATTGGTATGGACTACAACGTGTTCATCCTCACCCGCATCAGGGAGGAGGTCCACAAGGGCAAGGAGATCAAGGAGGCGGTCGTGGACGCGGTCGACTGGACCGGCGGCATCATCACCGCCCTGGCACTGATAATGGCCGGAGCCTTCGGATCGATCATGTTGTCCAGCAACACGATGCTCCAGATGTTCGGTTTCGCCCTGGCCCTGGCTGTATTGCTGGATGCGATGGTGGTCCGGACATACATCGTGCCCGCGGCCATAGTGCTCATGGGCAAGTGGGCATGGTGGGCCCCCGGGCGCCTCCAGCGCGAAGGTCGGGCGGAGAAGATGTCCAAGAAAGATATTGAGAAAGAGTAGGCGGGCTGCGACCTGCCTGCCTCTTTAAACATTTTCCATCGTTATTTTCCTAAAACATCATTGTGTCATGGTTTTGTGTCTCTCAGGTAAAGGTGACTGAGTTCGATCAAGAACCGCAGGGACAGCCAGAAGCGGTATTTTCCCTGGCCTGCACCGGGACTGCAAAATGACTCCTCATCAGGCTTTGCGTTAGGAATAAACTACCTTCAAATGCACTCGCGCCGTCATGATCGTTGCGCCGATAGAATGATGAAAATTAAATTAAAATAAAAAAATAGAGTGCTATTCGCTAATGTTATTGCGAACAGGGCATTTTTTTCGTCAGCTTGCTCTTTTTATCGAAAAATATTATAGCGTATTTAATACCACCTATAGCACAACAAAACCAGGAAGTGGTGAACAATGGTTGATCTAGTGCAAGTATTGAACGACATGGTTGGAGATATAATCACCGCGATACCGGCGATATTGGGAGCGATAATCGTTATCGCGCTCGGATACATCTTTGGGTCGGTGGTCGGAAAGGCCGTCAACCATCTCGTGGAAAGGATCGGTTTGGAGAAGAGTTTTGACCAGAGCTCAGTCGGCAGAACGTTCCGCTCGGCAGGGTTGGACCTGTCAAATGTGATAGGGATGTTCGTCAAGGCCTTCATAATAATCATCTCGGTCATCTTCGCCATCGAGATACTGAACATAGGTGGGACGCTTGGATTCTACCTGCAACAGATCGCGGGATACCTACCGCGCTTACTGGCAGGTCTGCTCATTATCATACTGGGAGCGATACTGGTGGATTTCCTGGCCTCCTTCATCGGGAAGATGATAAGGCCTATGTTTCCACCAGAGAAGGTCGAGATCGCGGACATGCTGAAGAACCTCCTGTTCATCGGCCTGATCGCTTTCATCCTCCTGCTGGCGCTCGACACCATGCTCCTGTCGGGCAGCACCGTGTACCCCCTCATACTAGGCTTCGTCATCATCGGAGCAGGCATCTCGCTGACCGATGTTCTGATAAGGTCCATTGTAGAGGACCACGCCGAGTTCAAGGCGGTCGCTGGATACGCGAAGTTTGTTCTGTATTCGGTGTTCCTGATAATCGGTGCGGGTGCGATCTTCGCAACGTTCCCTGGCGTAACGAGCATCGTCGGCAATGTCTCCTGGGCCTTCGCCATCGCCCTGGCGCTGATGCTGGTGCCTGTGGCATACATGCTGACGAAGAGGATGACGAAGGAGATGAGCTAGGCATTTCGGCCTCATCTCCAATTTTTTCTTTTTTTCAAAATTAATCTTCATTTCTTGGCTGACGGCCATACACTAGTAGTTATTTCTATTCACAATTGAATCAACCACTGGTGAACTGATGGGAGAGAAGAACAGTGTTGAGGAACTTGTTAATAAAGTGAGGGTTAAGCCAGGTAAGAAGGTGGACCTTGGTGACTACCCTACCTCCTGGGATTATTCAGAACAATATTCCTTGAACGGCCTCCAGCTTTCTAAGGACAACTCGGACGAGCTCCTTGCCAGAAGTCAGAAGGAACTAGTAAAGATGCAGGAGGTGCTGTGGGCCGACGACCGCTTCGCCCTCTTGATCATCCTTCAGGGAATGGATGCTGCAGGCAAGGATGGGTTGATCAAGCATGTCATGGCGGGCGTCAACCCCCAGGGCTGTCAAGTGACGTCCTTCAAAACACCGACGGCGGAGGAGGCTGGACATGATTTCCTTTGGAGGTGTGTCAAGGTACTTCCAGAGAAGGGGAAGATAGGTATCTTCAACCGCTCCTACTACGAGGAGGTTCTGGTTGTTCGTGTCCATCCCCAGTTCCTGGAGAGCCAGAGGTTGCCACAGAAGAGGATAGATGACCGGTTCTGGGAGGACCGGTTCCGCAGCATCAATGACCTCGAGAGGCATCTGGAGAGGAGCGGCACGATGATCGTCAAGCTGTTCCTCAACATATCCAAGGAAGAGCAGAGGAACCGCCTGCTAGATAGGATCAAGGAGCCGGAAAAGAGGTGGAAGTTCAATCCAAATGACGTGAAGGAGAGGGACCAGTGGGCCCTGTACATGGAGGCATACCGTCAGGTGCTCGAGCACACAAGCACCGAGCAAGTCCCATGGTATGTATTGCCTGCCGACCAGAAGTGGCTGTCCCGCGTCCTGGCGTCCCAGATCGTGACCTCAGAGATAAAGAAGCTGGGACTGAGGTATCCAGAAATGTCAGAGGAACAGATGGGCAATCTGGAAGAAGCGAGGTCCAAGCTGATGAAAAAGTAACTACGCCCCTTATTGTCGAAAACCAGGGGATGGGCATGCCTTATCGCCTCTCCCGGTCGTTCATCCCCTTCCCGCCCCATTGTTCATGTAAGAGATGGGAGCTGGTCCCCGATTGAACGGCATGTCAGAGCATGCCACCACGATTAAGATAGAGCGTCCATGACCTCCGCATACCGCTCTTTTAGTTGTCTGGAACGAGTGGACATCCATTCTCTGGTTCATTACGCACAACGAAATACGACGTGGGTCGTGAAGCTATTTCAGTCGAGTATAAGAGCCGATAGATTAATCGAACAGATATGACCGAGACCATCGAATATGAGGTGGTGAAGACTTGGGGGGCTGTTGAGGTACGTCGGTACCCTCCAGTAGTCCTAGCCACAGTGAACAGCTCCTATGACGATATCGCCTTCGCCATCCTGTTCAAGTACATCTCGGGGTATAATGAGGCGGGGGGAAAGTTGGCGATGACCGCTCCGGTGATCTCACCTGCTCCAGGGGAGAGGATGGCGATGACCGCTCCGGTACTGAGCGATTCTGAGGGATTCTCTTTCGTTCTTCCCACCGGGACCGACATCGCGAACGCACCCCGGCCGTCGGATGCACGGGTTACGCTCTCCACCATCCCGTCCCGCTATGTGGCCACCCTCCGATTCAGCGGAAAGGCATACCTCCGTGATGTCCTGGAGATGGAGGGAGCGCTTATGAAGGTCCTAAAGGAGAAGGGTGTGGGCACGAAAGGAAGACCGTTCCTGATGCGTTATAACAGCCCGTTCATCCCTGGTTTCCTGAGACGCAACGAGGTGGGAGTGGAAGTAAGAGAGGAGGACGTCGGCAAAGGTGGTGCATGAATGCCCGCGGGACCATCATTCCCTCGTCCCCGCATCGGCATTAGCCGCTGCATCGAGCTCGATCACTGCCGCTACAACGGCGACTCGATAGGCTCCGAGTTCGTACGCCGCCTCCGGGACCACGTCGAACTGGTGCCGGTATGTCCTGAAGTAAGTATCGGCCTTGGTGTTCCGCGGGACCCCATCAGGATCGTTCTCAGAGGAAAGGAGCGCCACCTCGTTCAGCCCTCCACCGGCCGCGATGTGACCTCTTCCATGGTCTCCTTCACAAACGATTTCCTTGACCGGCTGGGGGAGGTGGACGGTTTCATACTCAAGAGCCGCTCTCCTTCCTGCGGCGCGTACGATGTGCGGATATACCCGGACAAGGCTAATTCTGCTCCTCTGGACAGAGGTTCGGGGATGTTCGGGAAGAGGGTGCTGGAACGCCTGCAGGGCATCCCAGTGGAGGATGAGGCCCGCCTGCGCAATATAAAGCTGGGGGAGCATTTCCTCACCCGTGCCTTCACCCTGAGGGGGTTCCGGGAGTTGGCCGAGAGCGGCGGTGTCGCTGACCTGGTGGACTTCCATACCCGCAACAAGTACCTGCTGATGATGTACAGTCAGAAGGAGCTGAAGTACCTCGGAAACGTTGTAGCCAACCGCTCCGGGCTTTCGGTGAAGGATCTCATTCTGGATTATCGCTCGCACCTCAGGAACGCGCTCTCCAAGCCTCCAAGATGCACCAGCCCTGTCAATGTTCTCATGCACTGCCTGGGTTACTTTTCCGAGCAGATGAGACCCCAGGAAAAGGAGTTCTTCCTGCAGAGCCTGCAGATGTACAAGGATGCGCGGATCCCCCTGAGCGTGTGCCTGAGCCTGATGCGATCCTACATCATCCGCTTCGGCAGCGATTATCTCGCGTCCCAGACCTTCTTCCAACCGTTCCCTGAGGGCATATTGGAAGTGGGGATCACCGATTCCTGCGACTGGAGAGAGATGTCTTGAACGCTTCGTGATCTAGGCAATTTTTCTACCATTTCTGCTTAATTATAAAAAAATACTGCCGCCCTACGACGGGCGGCAGGTGTGGGGTCCCGGCGATCGGCCTTGCCGGGGAGGTTCTTCAGGGCGGGGCTCGATACGCTTGGGGATGCTAACGATCTCACCCCTTCACCTGAACGATCATCCTAAACTGTTGCTCTCCTCCGCTGACATCAAGCCCTCACAGCGGCCTCAGAGTACCGGCGAACACCTGCCATGCCAGAAGGCTCTTGGCCACCAGGCTGAGAATGATGTACACTTTCTCACCGTAGAGGTAGTCCTTCCATTTTCCTACCCTCTTGTACTGAAGCACCATGTTGATGGCGAAGCTGAAGAAGAACACGCCGATGCTGACGAAGATCCAATAGACAAAGTCCGGAACACTTCCACCGGTGGATGATCCTGCCCCTGCCAGGTACATCGCGATCCCTATCCAGGGAACGATGCCGGCGAAGCAGCCGAAGATGAACGATGTCCAGTTGACCTTCTCAGACCTCTGGTTGTACTGCTCCATGGTCAGCCCGAACAGGTTCATGACCGCTGTGAGAGCGAACACGCCCATCAGTGCCACAACCTCGTATATTCCCACGAGCATGGCCACGACCACGATCATCACCGATGCGCTGAGAGCGTACTCGTACCAGCGGGCCTTGTTGATGTGGTTCTTCAGGTTCTCCTCGTACCACTTTCTCAAGGGTCCGGCCAGGAGGAAGTGGTCCGTGGCACAGATGAAGAAGAACAGGGCGATCATTGGCCCGATTGGCAGATCGTAAAGGGTTTGAGCCACAGGTGTCAACGACTGCGTGACGGTATCGAAGTTCAGATAATAGGTCTTAATGGGCAACGTCACGTTGTTCGACAGGACCAGTATCAGGATGCCTTGCAAGAAGTGCACCGCCGCCATCACGGCGTTGAACCTTCTAAGGTTACGGAGCTTGACCTCCTCAGTCGATTCCATGCTTGTTCTGTATCTGATGCCGATATAAAATATTATCTTTTTTCATAATATTATGATGGGATGAATGTCCGGCACATGGGAGCGGCTGAAAGAGATGTGAGCATGGGCAGCAAAATGGTTACCGAAGCTCTCTCCCCAATAATCGGACATAATCGTATCCTTTGTACTTGCGTTTGATCGAGCTAACCATCCGATACTATCTCTTTATGGAAATGGAAGATGGATGAAAAGTATTTTTTTGGCCAGTATGGGAGAGGTGGACATTGCTATTGGCCAACACATTTGAGGGCTCCCCTGATACAGCGACATTTAAACAATCGTTCATTATAAATCCTACCGGCGCCCATGAAGCTTCTATTACGACCGTAGGTTATTTGAGAATTGGTTTTTTGTGGAAGGCTGTAAAAGATGAAAGCTGAGAGGTTTACGATCATAATCGCCCTTATGCTGGGCTTTCTTACATTCTCTTCTTCGCTACCGGTGAACACATCAGCCGCAACCGACGGAGCATATGTTTTCTTTACTGAGGAGGTGGAGGAGCCTACATTTGATGAGTGGCACGTCCGGTGGCATAAGACCGACCAGAACCCGGATTCAAGCCTAGATACCTGGTGCCGACAGATGCACAACGCCCACGGCGGCACACATGCGGCCTGGTGCTCTCGTCAGGGCTACAACACCCACTATATCAACGGCACGGGGCTGCGCCCATACAACGGAAACATCACCTCCCTTCAGCCTCCGGTGGACCCTACCAAACTGGTTCTCCGTTACGATACCAACATGGATGCCATCATGCGCCGGGAGCTTGTAGGGGCTAGCTACTATGACACGATCACCATGAACTTCTGGTTCTACTCGGACACCGGTCGCTCGGACGCCAGGCAGCCTGACGGCGGGAGCTACGTAGGGTATGATTTCCTCAATGTCATCTACTATACTACCAATAACGGAGTAATTTCGAAGCACGTCCTGTGGACCGACACCTACGAGCAGGCCACTGCCAAGACTTGGCTGCAGGAGTCAGTGACCATCCCCAGCGAAGCTACTTGGGTAGGCTTCGAGTTCGTCTCCGGTACAGTCCCGCCCCAGGGCGGGGACGATGCTGATGCCTTCGCCGCTTACAACATCCGGACGACCCCGGAGGGTTCCACGGGCATGAAGGAGGGCGTCTACATCGATGATGTGGTGGTAATGGGGACCGGGCCCAGCGACGATGTGCCGCTGTTCACCCATGTTGATCCCTTGCCAGTTTATGAGCAGGTCAAGAACTTTACTATCTCTTGGAGCCACAACGATCCCGAGATCGCCAAGTTCCAGTATGTCGACCTGTACTACCGGATCACCGGAACGGAGCAGTGGACAAAGTACGCGAACGTGCAGAATCCCCAGGGGAGGTTCACTTCCAGCCCCATATCGTTCAATGCGATTCAGGATGGTAACTACGAGTTCTTCACCCAGGGATACGATATCAATGGTGGTGCGGAGGTCTGGCGTGGAGTTGCGGATACCTGGACGGTCCTTGACGGCACGCCGCCCGTTAGCACGATCGACATCGGCGGAAACCTCCGGAACGGTGCTTACTCCGGCTCAGCCACGTTCACGCTGAGTGGTACCGATGCCGCGTCCGGGGTCGACCACATATCATACCGCGTGGACGGGTCGGAGTGGACCATCTACGAGGGGATGGTGGGGCTGACCATCGACGGGCAGCACCTGGTGGAATATTATGCGGTCGATAAGATGGGTAACAGTGAGCCTATCAAGAAGGCCACCATCACCATCGTCGACGGGGTCCCGGGGGTGGTCTTCCAAAACTCTGGAGAGCATTCCAACGACGGTAACATCACCATAAGGTTCACCGTGACCTCCACAGCACCCATCATCGAACTGGAGTACTCGCTGGACGGGGGCGATTATGTGAGCATCGACGCCAATACCACCTCGGTGTCGCTTAGCGGGCTTGAGGATGGGGAGCATGCTCTGACAGTGAGAGCAAGGGATTCCTCGGGTAACGTTCTCATCAATGAGGCCGAGTTCACCGTAGGCATGACCTCCAATACTGGTGAGCCGCCATTGAACGGCGACATGACCGTGTTGGCCATCGCAGGCGTTGTGGGCGCTGCGGCGTTGGGAGGATTAGCCCTCATCGGCATAAGGCGGAGGAGAGGCTAGGGGGCCAACCTGAATCACTACGGGAGGGCTTCGCCACCAAGGTCCTCGAGAAGATGCTTCAGGCACCGTTCGACGGCCGGTGGCCGCCAACGCCATAGTCATCCTCTGATGAGCCGATACCCGATAGAGGGGCCCATCTGCATGCCGTAACCCAGCTGGATCAGCTGCATACCCATGGGCTCCAGGAACCTTGCTGACGTGAGCGGGCCACAATCCACGGGTTCGAATCCGATCTCGGTCGCGAGGGACATGACGCTTTGCTTGGCGTCGACATCGTCGCCCGCCACGAACGCTGAGAGCCTGGTCTCCCCTATGCAGCCCGTGCTCTGGTTCTGAGCGAACACGGTGTTGAAGGCCTTCACCACCTTGGCCAAGGGAAGCGCCTTCTGAAGCTGCTCTGCCCCTGATGTGCTGAAGCCTATGGCCAGTTCCCCGTGGGGGTCCAGGCAATTGGTCACGTCTATGACTATCTTATCATCAACCACGTCCTTCAGCTCTATGGTGACATTGCCCAGCTGGTTATAGGGCACGGCGATTATCACCAGCTCGCCCCACTCCGCGACCTTGTGCGGCCTGGCGTTCGGGGCCCGATGACCATATTTTACGTCATGGCCTGCTCTTGTCAAACCGGCGCCGAGGGCAGAGCCCACATGGCCTTTCCCGATGATCGCGATCTTCATAAAATCCGCCCCTTACGTCACTGGCATGATGTTAATGGGATTTAGAACTTGATACCAATGGGGGCGGAGCGCCATCTCTAGGGGAAGGAGGACAGGGGCCTGGTGACTGTACAGGGACCGGACTCCTCACCGGAACTGCGACGGTACGGGTTTCTGATGAGCGACTACTTTTCGCGCCATATCTCTGGTCTTGGCATAAAGTATATGGATATTCAGGAATTCCCCGGTAGCACATTTCGAGTGAGACCATGGAAATGATAATGTTCACCAGTCCTGGCTGTAAATATTGTGAGCTGGTAAAGAAGCGGATGCCCCCCCAGTTCGTCGACAAGGTCCATTATTACGATTGCACGCTCAAGGAGAACGAGAACCTGGTGGCCTATTACAGCGCCTATCACGCGGTCAGGAAGGCCCTTCCGGTCCTTGTAGTGGACGAGGAGCTGTTCGTGGGTCCTGAGGCCGCTTTGAAGAGGTTGAGAGAGCTCGATGAGAACGGGGCATGATGCTTCGGCCACTACCTCGAACCCTCGATCATCCTGGGGTATTAAGGAACCAGGGGCAACCTCTATCCTTTCAGATATCCTGTTGGTCATTCGAGGAGCAGTAACATGAATGTGGGAAGCATCTCTGGAGATGTTACGTTCTTGTCCCTGATGACCCGCGTCCCTATCCCAGCGTTCTCCGCGGTGGCGAACACATCTATTCCTGCCGCCTCCATTGATGGTCTGGCCTTCACCGGGAACCTGCACTTGTTCTGGCCATCCTCCAGTGCGCATTTCTCGCACCGGTAGCACCGGTGAGCGCCGTAGAGATAGGCCTTATAGTAGCCAGAGAGGAAGGCGTGCCTCTCCATATCGAAACCTGCGTCGCAGGCCTTCACGCTCATCTTCTTGATGGCATTGTGGAGGTTCTGAGGCGGATAGGTGTCACAGTCCAGGAAGCCCTCGTAACGGATCAGGTACGCTTTCCTGTACTCGTCCAGGACCTTCCGGGTCTCCTCGGGTGTGGGGCTGTAGGGAGGACAGGTCAACCGCGTGCCGTAATACTTGCAACCGAACTGGCACCTCAGCCGCACCCAGTGGGCGGTGACGACCTGCGATGTGTCCATGGGCACGAAGGCGGTGGCGCCGCTCTCCTTCGCCATCTTCTCCAGCTCGATCTCGATGTTCGGTCCGGCCATCTTATCCGCCCGGGGATGGCCTCGGCGATTCATAAAACGAGCGTTCAGGAATGTTACCGAGCAGATTTGACCATTGTCCAATAGATCCCGATTCAAGGGGGACCACGTAGGTTGGGTCTGGCCATGTCGAACGAGAGCATTTCGTGCCGATATGACTGCGGGGATGGGACCTTATCGGCGCGGAAATGAGGTGAAGGCTTTTTATCGCTCCTCCGGGCTCTTGGACTACGGTCTAGCTACTCTGGAGCAGATGGTAAGATGACAGCCAAGGTCAAGGTCAACATGAGGCTCTGCGGTAAGACCCATCTCATAACCGTTGACAGGACGGAGGATGGGGATTTCTCATGCAAGATCGAAACCGACTGCGTCAATGTGAAGGAGTTCTCCCAGGGGGTTGAGAGGATCACCATCATGGACCTCACGGACAAGAGGAACAGCAAGATCGTGAACCGCTACTGTGACTGCAGGATGTCCGCCAACTGCCTGGTCCCCGCAGGCGTGATGAGCGCCGGTTGGGTGGAGGCGGGGATGATAACACGCACGTGCGCCGGTAGGAACAGGTCCAACGATGTGGAGTTCGTCATCGATTGACGAGGGAGTTGTCATCCTTCCATCTCCATGCCGTTCAGCACGAGCCTCAGCTATTTTGATGAGCTGATCAGGGGACGAACAGGAAGTTGGTGAACTGCCACATGTCGTCATCGTGATGGTTGGCCGGGTTCTCCTTGAAGTACACCTTCCGGTTCTTCAGGGGGTTCCAGTCCGACGGAGCGGATACGAACCTTCCGAGGTACGGCATGGATATCTTCAGGACTTGGTCGTGGGGCAGGTCCTCAGGTGTGCACAGCCCCTTCCGGGGATTCTCGATCATCCACATCACGGCAGACACGACGCCCATGGCAACCTGAACGGTGGTGGCGTTCTGTCCCGGCGCAAGCTTCCTGGCCTCCTCCACGGAGAGGATGCTGCCGCACCACCAGGACCCGTACTCATGACCCATCAGGAGGGCACCGAGTATGTCCGCTCCGCTCACGATCTCCTTGTCCTTGAGGATCCTCAGCTTAGGCTGCATCTCGTAGTTCCTGCACCTCAGCTCGTGCAGAGACACCAAGGTGTCATCGCACGGCATGTAGGCATAGTGGACGGTCGGCCGGTAGATGGGCGTGCCATCGTTCCAGACGGTGAGCCTGTCCGATAGGCCGAAGGCTTCCCCGTGCCTTATGGCCATCCCCACGATCTCGCAGTCAGGGACCCAGGACCTTACCCAGGTGTTCATCCCCATCTGGGCGAGCATTATCTGGTTCTTGGGCCCGAAAGAGGGCACGAAGGCCAGGGGCGGCAACGTTCTCTCATGCGTTCCCCAGCCGAGCTCTGCCGGAGCAGTGCCCTCCTCTCTCAGACCCTCGATGCTCCACGTGCCCACGAACTCCCCCACCTTCTTGGGGTTGCTGGTGATCTGGGTATCCCTTTCAGAGCAGTGGATGACCTTGATGTTCAGGAGCATGGCCAGCTCCGCGAAGTTGTTGCTCCGCACCAGTTCCCTCAGATGCTCCGCCTCATCCGTGCTCACTTTATTGTCGCCTATCATCTTCTCGGAGATGTCTACGAGGCCCTGCTTCACAAAATGGGTGATGAGGCCGGGGTTGGCGCCATGGTCCACGACCGCGGTGGTTCCCCCGTTCCAGTCCTTGGCCATTTCCCTGAGGCTCAGCTGTCGATGGTACAGCGATTTCTCGACCGGGTCCTTGGATTCGATCTCGGACAGGGAGTCCCATATCTCCACCGAGGTGTTGATGTACAGGACCTCGTTGTCATGGCACCACTTTATGATGGTTTTCGCATCGATGTTCCACGACAGGTCTATCAGGAGGCCACCCGGGGACAGGTGCTCCGAAAGGACGGCGGCTATGTTCTCCGGAGTGATCCGCTGCCGGAGATATGAAATGCCCTTGCTCGTCCACTTCTTCAATGCGGACCTCTTGTCCTCAAAGTCGATTATCGTTATGTTCCCATAAGGGATCTGGATGTGCTCCAGCAAAATGGGGAGGGTGCACCGCGCTACCGAGCCGTAGCCAATGATCAGAACCTTGTTGTCGAACCTCATCATCTAGAAAAATCCTCTTTGACCTCGATGAGGTCGGAACCGAATACTCATAAAAAAAGTTTCGTTCGATCGGAGAAAACGCTCGTCCTGGACACAGGGGGGCGTGTTCGGGCGTCCTGCCTGCGGGCAAGGGCTCGAACGATCGCATTAGGTGGTCATTTGTCGCCTTTTCAATGGCCCTGGCGCTCTGATGCCCGTTCCGTCGATGTACGTTGGGTAATGCTGCTCAGTGATGGAATATCGGCGTTCGAAAGTTGATCGACGGTGAACTCCACTTGACCTGTGGTATGCCATGTTAGACCTGAAGGTAAAGGAACGGAAGGGACCACCGATCGCTCATCGCTTCACGGCATGGTGCTGCTTACACGCTCATATAGCTCCTGCGGGCTTCACTTCAAGGATGCCAGGAAGTCGTCCACGTTCATTGCGGCAAAGGTCACTGTCTCCAAGCTCCCCCTGGCCCCCAGCTCCACCATCAGCTTTGCCACCGTCTCGTTGTTGGGCGCCTCCAGTATCGTCAGGAAGTCGTACTTCCCCAGGAGAGCATACTGCCTCATCACCTTGGCCCCCATGGCATCTATCTCCTCGTTGACCTCCAGCAAACGCTCTGGGTTGCTCCTCAGGGTCTTACGGCCGTCGGCCGTCAACCTCGACAGAATGACATATTCGGGCGTCGTCATCACCAGAAAAAAAGTGCTTTACATGGCATAATTAATTTGGTTTCCATCGCTCAGGACATTTGAAGCATCGACGGATCTCACTTCCTTGTCCGGACCGACTCGGCAGCGAAAGGCCAGATCTAAAGGACGATCCTCGTTATACCGGCCTGTAGCTCTTGAACGATGATCTCAGCCCATGGTCAGCTTGGCCCTCATGCCTGCGCTCGCGATCCCCCTGCCAGCGTCCACGAAGGCTTCCAGTGTCCAGTCCCCTGCGGCCAAGGAGCTTGTCGTTCCTTCCAGGACAGTACCCATTCCCGCGATCGGATATGGACTTAGCTCTATTCTCTGCCCTTTCCCATTGCCTGTCGCCTCCAGATACCCGCCCCTCGACCCATCGACCCCAGATAGCCTGAGGGTCACTTCATCTCCTGCCCTCGGCCTTCTCTCCGGGCGGTAAGGCCAGTACGCGGTCAGGGAGAGCGTTCGTCCCCCCGAGCTTGCGGCGGCCAGGTTCTTCCGGTCCCCGAGCGTTCGAAGATGAGCGTTGCTCAGGGGGAGGGTGATAGGCACCTGGAACCTGGTCTCCATGAACCTGGGGCCCCATCTTCCGTCCTTCTGGAAGGCGGGCCAGATGGACCACTGCCCGCCCTTGTCGAGCTTCGTCCGTCCCTCGTACAGGAAGCTCGCACGGGAAGGTATCGCCAGATCGGGCACATGACCGAAGTCCCTGTTCTCGTCCCCTGGTCCACGGCATGCCACGAAGACCCCGGCCGGGCCGAAGCGTATCTCGCGGGGAGTGGGGTTGAAGATCTCGAATCTAACGAGGATAGTGGTCCCCTCCTTGATCTGGGAGCTGTCGGCGCTTACCACCGGGAACCGGACATGGAACTCCTGGTCGGGGACGGCGACCGCCCCATTTATGCTGGACAGCTTGTAGTAATTGCCATACTCTGCCTTCGAGCCTACGTTCAATAGGCAGTGCTCCTGTAGCGGCTCACCCTTCCGCTGCCCCTCTCTGAATATCTGCCAGATCCTCTCTAGGGCGCTCTCGTATCCCTGAATTATCGAGGGAGGCGCCTCCTTTCCAGAGGGCCAGGCGAGGCCGTCCCTGCAAGGTTCCGCGAAGGCCTCCCGGTTGTTCTCGCTGCGTCTGGTGGAGGACATGACGATCCTCCCCGGAGCGCCCATCCTCTCGGCGAAACCCCCGCTCTGGCACTGGGTGAACACCCACACCTGAGACCTCGCCCTTATCCTTCCTGCCAACTCGTTCATCCTGGCATCGGTGATGGTGCCGTCCTGGAGCTGGAAGTGGGAGGAGGATCCATCGAAGTGGCCATGGTCCACGAAGAAGCAGAACAGCTCGTCCTCCTCCTCAAGGGCAGATGCCAGACGAGAAAGCTCCTTCTCCACGTTGACCTTGGTGGATATCATGGAAATGTCCGGACCCGCGTTCATGTCCTGGAACATCAGGGTGATGTTTTCCCGGGGGTATCCGTAGTCCCTCATCAGGATATCCCTCATCCCCGAGACCGCCCCCCAATACCACTTCAGCAGCTGACTTGCCTGGCCAGGTATGCTCTTTTGGAACCCCTCGACGATAAGCGCGACCCTCTTCATGACCTCGACATAGGCCTCAGGGTTAATCTATAGGGGCTTTGCCTTCTCCACCACTCGTCAAAGGCTCAGAGCCTGTCTCCATCGTCGGTATTTCGAGGCGGGCGCGGCGATACCCCGCTAGGGGAAAAGAAAGGCGCCGGGACCTGCCTCACGGAGCTTTACGGGAAGGTTTGGCCTTGGCCTCGTGATCGTCCCTCGTCCATCCACATGTGAGACATTGGGGGCGATGAACGCACAGCAGCCCATGACATGCCGGGCACGTGTACCGCTCAGCCTGGTGGGCCAGGAAGTCGTCCATTCCCTGCTCCCTTATCTCTTCCAGGTTCTCCATCATACTCATCCCATACTTGTTGCGGTAGCGAGCGTCCAGCCGCTTCAACCTTCTGCAGGGGACCTTGCTGCACTCGTAACAGAAATGGGAGCTGTTGTCGCTGATGGTAGGGCAGTTGATGATGGTACATAATCGACAGTGATCGGGCTTATTAGGATCATCTCCCCAGCACCCCGGACACTTGTTCTTGGTCCGCTGGTAGCCCAAGCACAGGGCGCAGTTCATCCCGCAGGGGGCGATGTGGGAACGCTCCAAGACCGGACGCTCGGTCCCGACCATGGCTGCATCATGCTCTTGTAATGTAATAATCCTGTTGAGGGCTCCGCCTACTACCTCGCGGCCCAACCTATTAGAGTCGGCGAGGGCATGATGTGTGGGGGGAGCACATAGGGCCGTCCGAGGGAACGCTGTCAGAGGCAACTTCAGGAGATGACCACATCTCTGGCATAGGTCCTCCCGGGAGGCCGAGGGTTGACGGTAAGATGCTCCTGGGTACCATATGGTCCTTCGGTATCAACTCCCTCCAGCAGATACTCGTCCTGACACGCCTGGTCATCCTCGCCCGGCTCCTGTTGCCCTCTGATTTTGGTATACTGGACATCGCTATCCTGACCCTCTATGCCCTGGACGTCTTCTCACAGACCGGCTTCCAGCAGGCTTTGGTGCATAAGAAGGCAGACATCACCTCGGACCTCGACGCGGCCTGGACCCTGCTGGTTGCTCGGGGATGCATCCTGTTCATCATCCTGTTCCTCTTCGCCCCCTTTATCGCTGATTTCTTTGCCACTCCCGAGGCCGCACCGGTGCTCCAGGTCGTGGGCATCACCCTCATCTTCCAGGGATTCACCAACCTGGGCACCATATTCTTCCTCAAGGACCTGGATTTCCGGAGACAGTACCTATTCAAGCTCAGCGGAGTGCTAGCCGAGTTCGTTGTGAGCATTACCGCCGTCCTCGTTCTCCATAATGTTTGGGCCCTTATTTTTGGGATCATCGCCAAGGACCTTACCCTCATGATCGTGAGCTACCTCGTACATCCTTACAGACCGAGGTTTAACTTTGATCTTGGGAAGGTCTTGGGCTTATCCAAGTACGGCATCTGGATCATGGCATCCTCCGTCCTGGTGTTCCTCCTTATACAGGGTGACGATATAATCGTGGGGAAGGTCCTGGGCATCACCGCGCTGGGGCTCTATCAGATGGCCTACGGCCTGTCCAGCACCCCATCCACCGAGATCAGCCAGATCATATCGCAGGTGGCCTTTCCGGTCTACTCCAAGATCCAGGACGACCTGGTACAGCTCAAGGCCCTCTTCCTGAGAACGCTGGAGCTTACAGCCCTGATCTCTTTCGTCCTGACCGGCCTCCTGGTGTCCCTGTCCCCGGAGATAGCAATAGTGTTCCTGGGCAGCAATTGGGCGCCCATCATACCCCTCGTCCAGATACTGGCGTGGTGGGGCCTGGTACGGGGATTGGAGGAGACATCCGCCGCTCTCTTCATGGCCGTGGGGAAGCCCCGCCTTCACTCCATCCTCCAGTTCATACAGGTGATCCTCCTCTTCACGCTCATCTTCCCCCTGATGGACAACTACGGCCTTGTGGGCGTATCCCTGGCCGTTGCCTTCAGCTGTTTCCCTGTATTGTTCCTCTTCATCAATTCCGTCAAGAACATTTTGGCTATCAGGGTCTGGGAGGCCTATGCTCCCCTGATCTACCCCCTGACGCTGATAATCTGTTCCATCAGCTCGACAGCAATGGTCAGGACAATGCTGTTCCCGGCCCCAGATCTCCTTTCCTTATTCATTCTCCTGGGCATTTACGCCCTGGTGACCCTGTTGGTGATCAACGTGTTCGACCGATACACACCCTATAAGGCCGTTTCCATGGTCAAGGGTTTCGTGTCTTCAAGAAGGAAGGCCTTCTGATCGAACGACATGCTCGATGATGTCGTGTTGCGCCGGTATGCCTTCAGCCGCTATTTGAGGGGGCTGAAGAGATGTGCTCGATCTTGTTAGAGCATGCCTTCGCAGTAATGGCACAAAGAAATTAACCAACCAGAACATAAGAGACATCACAGCCAACAGAATGTGATCCGAGCATAGAGGAGATGATGAGATGAAGGTTTCGAAGACCTCCGATTTTGAGGATCGCCCCAACCCACACCAGGTCAGTGCCAAGACCATATATGACCAGGACCTGGCGCAGTGCGTCCATATACTCCTGAGACCTGGAGAATCCTTAAAGAAGCACATAACTCCGGTCGACGTCTTCTTCTACATACTGGAGGGAGAAGGGGTGGTGGAGATCGGAGAAGAGACCGCAAACGTGTCCAAGGACATGATCGTTGAATCGCCGGCCAAGGTACCGCACCGGCTCATGAACCCCGGCGATAAGGACTTCCGGTTCCTGGTCGTGAAGACCCCCAAGCCAAAGGAAGGCACCAAGGTGCTCTGAGGCAATTGCTCACAGGCGCACTTCTCCGAAGATGAGCAGCACCTTCGATCCCTGAGGTGCATCCCCCCGTCGGGCCAGGCCCATCCCGGCGAGCGCAAAGTGTCATATTTTCTTATATCACCGATAGGGAGTGTGGACATTCGTAAGAACGACCGTTTTCCATCAAAGTATGATCGGCGTGCCTAATTCTCCCCTCTTCTTATCCGAACCCTGAGATATTTAGGTCTGGACCCGAATGACGGGTCGTGTCCAAGGGTGTGACCGGGAAGATCGCCCTGATAACCGGGGCCAATTCGGGAATGGGGAAGGCGTCCACAGCGATCCTCGCAGACATGGGGTACCATGTGGTGATGCTGTGTCGGGACGAGACCCGGGGCAGAGCGGCATATGACGAGATAACTAGGGTAGGCGGACGCATGGTGGACCTCATGCTCTGCGACCTTGGGGACATGGGCTCGATACGCGGTTTCGTCAGAAACTTCAGGGAAAGGTTTGACAGACTGGACGTCCTCATTAACAACGCTGGCGTGATCACCCTGGACAGGCGGGAGACCGCGGACGGATTGGAGCTTCAGTTCGGGGTGAACCACATAGGACACTTTATGCTGACCACATCGCTATTGGACCTCCTGGAAAGATCGGGATCGGGTCGCATCGTGGTCTACAGCTCCGGCGCCCATAAGATGGGGAAGGTCCACTTTGATGACATTAACCTCCGGCGGCGGTACAGTGTCATCAGGTCCTACGGGCAGTCGAAGCTGGCCAACCTCTACTTCGCCAGGGAGCTGGCCCGCAGGTTGAGGGAGAGGGGGAGCAGTATAACTGTCAATGCCTGTCATCCTGGGGCCGTAGCCACACAGATGGGCGTCGACAGGAACACGGGTTTCGGAAAGACCGTTGTTAGGATGATGCGACCGTTCTTTCAAACCCCGGAGCAGGGATGTCGAACGGCCATCTACCTTGCCACCTCCGAGGAAGTAGCTAATCTAAGCGGCGAGTATTTCTACAAGTGCAAGGTGGCAAGGACGTCCAGAAGGTCGAGGGACATGGAAGCTGCAAGGCGCTTGTTCGACATAAGTGAGGCCATATGCCAGCGGACGGTAGTCGAAGGATGATGCCTGACCGCTGTCCCCTAGCGCTTACTATTCGTTGAAGGGATAGTGGGACAAGGTAGGGGGACCGTAAAGTGCCGTACAGGTTCGCCCCCTTATGGCGTCGATCCTCCCTTTGACAAACTAATTCGCTCAGCCCACAATGAAAAAGAATCCTTTCATATCCCCCCAAATATCAATTCTATTCACGGAAAAAGGAGGTGTTGAACGGTGCCCATAAAGAGGTTGTTGGTCTGCGTAGACGGTTCGAAGTACTCTGAGGATGCTGTAAGGCACGCCGTGGAGATCGCCGAAAAATTCGACTCTAAGATCTCCCTCATATTCGTCTGGACCCCTCCGGCATCTGCCGGACAGGAGATGGGTATCCCTTATGACATCCCAGCCTCGGAGATGGAGCGTCTCAAGGGGGCCAAGGAGATATTGGACGCAGCAGGGCTGAAGTACAATATCGTCAAGGCCATAGGCAACCCGGCCGAGGAGATACTAGACGAATCAAGGAAGGGGTACGATCAGGTGATCCTGGGCAGCAGGGGCCTGGGGAGCGTGGAACGCTTCCTCCTGGGAAGTGTCACCGGCAGGGTGTCTCACCACATAACCATCCCCATGACCATAATTCCCCCGAAAAGGGACGACAAGAAGGGGCCCTTTTAAAGCGCAGGTCTGACCATCCCTTCTAAAAACCCATGATGGATCCGGGCCTAGGACGGGGCATGGCTCCCGTCCAATCGGCTTCATTGCTCACGCCCGAGCACAGCGTCCCTGTGTCACACCCATCATGACGGACGAAACATGCACCGCACTGAAAGGATGGTGTAGGGCCGCTGGGAGGTGATCAGACGTCCTTGGTCTGTGCCTCCACCAGGCTTCCGCCGCAGTACTTCTCACGGAGACGGGGCTTCTCGATCTTCCCCGTAGGGTTTCGCGGCACCTTCTCAAAGATGATCCTGCGGGGACGCTTGTAGCGAGGGAGCGCGTTGCAGAACTGCATTATCTCGGCCTCGGTGCAGGAGACGTTTGGTTTAAGCTCGATGATGGCCGCTGCGATCTCCCCCAGGCGGTGGTCGGGGAGGCCGATGACGGCCACATCCTTGATCGAGGGGTGCGTATGCAGATAGTCCTCTATCTGCACAGGGTACAGGTTCTCGCCGCCGGTGATGATCACGTCCTTCTTGCGATCGACCAGGAACACGAAGCCGTCCTCGTCCATACGTGCCATATCGCCCGTGTACAGCCAGCCGTCCTTGAGAACCTCGGCGGTCGCCTCGGGGTTGTTGTAGTAGCACTTCATAACGCCCGCCCCCCTCACGCAGAGCTCGCCCACATCGCCCTGCTTCACCGGACGTCCGCTCTCATCCACGATCTGCAGCTCCCAGTTGTAGCCCGCCTTTCCGATGGCTCCGACCTTGTGGATGTTCTCGATACCTAGGTGGACGCAGCCAGGACCGATGGACTCGGAGAGGCCGTAATCGGTGTCGTAGGCGTGGTTCGGAAAATACTCCTTCCAGCGCTTGATCAGGCTGGGAGGCACCGGCTGGGCGCCGATGTGCATCAGCCTCCACTGCTCGAGATCGTAGTCCTCCAGACGAACGTCCCCATGCTCTATCGCGTCCAGGATGTCCTGTGCCCAGGGCACCAGGAGCCAGACGATGGTGATCTTCTCCTCGGACACAGTCCTCAGGATACACTCTGGATTCACACCTCGGAGAAGCACGGCCTTGCTCCCGGACAGGAAGCTCCCGAACCAGTGCATCTTCGCCCCTGTATGGTAGAGCGGTGGAATGCACAGGAAATTATCTTCCCTTGTCTGACCGTGGTGGTTCATCTCCACCTCGCACGAGGATACCAGACCGCGGTGGGTGTGCAGGATGGCCTTGGGGAAACCGGTCGTACCGGACGAGAAGTATATGGCGGCATCGTCCTCATCGGTGATGTGGACCTTGGGGGCTACGGAGGAGCAGCAGGCGGTGAGCGCATAGTAGTTCTCGGCAAACGACGGGCAATCCTGCCCTACGAACAACCGCATCTTCACGTTGGGGATCTGCTCGCGTATGGCATCGATCCGGTCGATGAACTCGGGACCGAAGATCAGCACATCGCACTCGGCCAGTTCAAGGCAGTATTTGATCTCGTCCTCTGTGTAGCGGTAGTTGAGAGGGACGGCGAGGGCGCCGGTCTTCAGTACGCCGAAGTATATGGGCAGCCACTCCAAGCAGTTCATGAGCAGTATCGCGACCTTGTGGCCCTTCTCCAAGCCTCTTTCCTGGAGAAAATTGGCAAGCCGGTTGGCCTTATCGTCGAACTCCCGCCAGGTCATCTGCCGTCGGTATTTTCTCTCCGGGTTGAGCTCGACGAGCTCGTAATCCTTCCAGCTCCTTCGGACCTCTGTGATCTCGGGGTTGATCTCGATCAGGCTGACATCATGGCCATAGAGGGTGGCGTTGTGAGCTAGAATATCTGTGATCGGCATTTCAATACCCACTTTTTTTCACGTTCTTCATTAAAGAACCTACAGTGACAAAATGTAACACGTCTGCCCTCTTATCGTTTATGCAGGCATATTGACCTTTTTTGTACTATTTGTCGATCCATGAATCAAAATAGGGTCGGGAGCTAATGCTCTACCCCCGTGTCAGCCCGGTGAGGTCGCCGACCGGCCACATCTCCGTCTCAACGTGAGTTGCTACGGCCCATGTTCCTGTTGTATGTGGCAACGATCTCGTTCATGTAATCCGCGAGGAGCTTCTGGTCCGTACGGTCCTTCGCCAGTGTTCCTTCAAGAGGGAACTCGTGATCGCACCGGATGCATCGCACCAGCTGGCACCCGAACGCCCCCTTACTGCACCCTTGGCAGGCTATGGCCCGCGACTGGAAGAGGGAGAACTCCTGACCGCATCGGGGGCATCTAATCTTTTTAATTGTCCTCTCCAGGGCAGGGTTAATGCCCGCTTCCCTCATCTCTTGGCCCAATTGCAAATGGTATCCTCCGTCTTACGAAACATACCCATATTACAAAAACCCGCCTCGATCGGGATCGTCCGACCAGAATCTCTGACGCGGCGATCGCCGTCGTCGTGCTGGAAGAGCCGACCGCAATGCCGTCTATGCGATCGTGGATGATATATCGGACGGTCCCGATGGGCAGTGTTGATGGGGAATAATATCAATCGCATTCCTCGAACTGGCTGTTGTAAAGCTCGCTGTAGAATCCGCCCTTGCCGAGCAGTTCCTCATGGTTCCCGCTCTCCACGATGCTTCCGTTCCTCATGACAAGGATCATGTCAGCATCCTTGATGGTCGAGAGACGGTGAGCGATGATGAAAGAGGTCCTCCCCACGGTGAGGTCGTCCATCGCCTTCTGTATGATCCTTTCCGTCCTGGTGTCGACGGAGCTGGTGGCCTCGTCCAGTATCAGGAGGGGTGCGTTCTGCACCACCGCCCGGGCGATGGTCAGCTGCTGCCTCTGTCCGATGGACATCTTGGACTCCTCGTCGAGGACGGTATCGTAACCGTCCGGGAGGGTGCTGATGAAGTGATGGATTCCCACGGCCCGGCAAGCACTTTCGACATCCTCGTCGGTCACGCCCTCCTTGCGATACGCGACGTTCTCCCTGATGGTGCCTTGAAAAAGCCAGGTGTCCTGTAGGACCATGCAGAACATGTCATGCACGTTCTCCCTGGTGAGCAGCCTCGTGGAGACGCCGTCGACGAGGATATCTCCCGAGTTCACCTCGTAGAACCGCATCAGGAGGTTAACTATCGTGGTCTTGCCCGCACCGGTGGGACCGACTATCGCCACCTTCTCCCCGGCATTGACCCTGACCGAGAAATCGTGGATGACCTCCTTCTCAGGGGTGTATCCGAAGAACACGTTCCGGAACTCCACATCCCCTCTTACCTCCTTATGGACCATCTTCTTATCGTCCTCCGTCTCCAGCTCCGGCTCGTCGAGGAAATCGAACACCCGCTCCGAGGCCGCGGCGACGGATTGCAGGCTGGTCATGGCCTGTCCCAGCTGCGTGAGGGGCTGTGTGAACAGGCGAACGTACACGATGAACGCGACGATCGAGCCGATGGATATGGCGCCGTTGATGACCTGCACCGCGCCGACGATGCACACCACCACGTACCCCAGGTTGCCGATGAAGCCCATGATGGGCATCATCATGCCCGACAGGAAAAGTGATTTGAACGCGCTGTCGAAGAGCTCGTCGTTGAGGGAGTCGAACTCCCTCTGTGCGGCCTCCTCGCCGTTGTACGCCTTGACGATGTTATGCCCGGTGTACATCTCCTCGACAAAACCGTTTATCTTTCCCAGATAGGTCTGCTGGCGTCCGAAGTACTTCTGCGACCTGGTCATTATGACGATCATCAGACCGAAACCGGCCAGAGCGGAGAGGACCGAGGCCACGGTCATTGTGAGGTCAGTGATGAGCATCATAGCTAAGGCTCCGATGAGCAGAGCGGAGGCGCTCATCAGCGTACCGATGCTCTGGTTCATCGATTGCCCGATGGTATCGACATCGTTCGTCGCCCGGCTGAGGACGTCACCGTAGCTGGTCCTGTCGAAGTACCTCAGCGGAAGACGGTTGATCTTCTCCGAGATGTCCGTGCGGAGGCGCTTAGAAAGCTTCTGGACCACTGTGGCCACTATGTAGCCCTGGCCGTAGGTCAGGACCGCCGAGATGATGTATATCGTCACCAGGAACGTTCCGATACCGGCCACCCCCGCGAGGTCTATGGACCCGCCCATCATCCCTTCGAAGATGAGGTCGGTCATCTCGCTGAGCTTGTCAGGCCCTATGACCGTGAACACGGTGCCTATGGTCACGAGGACGGAGGCCACGATGATGGCTGGTATGTACGGCCTCATGTATCCTAGCATCTTGCTCCAGGCCTTTTTGAAGCTTTTCGCCTTTACTCCCTGGTGATCGCCCATGGGTCTGCCTGGAGGACCGCCGCGCATCATCTGCAGAGGTCCTCCTCTGAAAGCTGAGAGTATACTATCTCCTTGTACACGGGGCAGGTCTCCAGGAGATCGTGATGTCTCCCTATCCCCGCGACGTACCCGTTGTCCAGGACGACGATCTTATCGGCATCCATTATCGTGCCGACCCTCTGGGCGACGATCACGCTGGTAACATCCGCAGTCTCCTTCCTCAGGGCGCTTCTGAGCATGCGGTCCGTCCGGTAGTCCAACGCGGAGAAGGAATCATCAAAGATGTAGATCTCTGGCCGCCTGAACACTGCGCGGGCGATGGAGAGGCGTTGTTTCTGACCGCCGGAAACGTTCGTTCCGCCCTGGGCTATCGCAGCGCTGTAGCTGCCCTCCATGTTCTCCACGAACCCCGTGGCCTGTGCGACCGCGACCGCCTTCCTAACGTCCTCCTCGACGTTCTCAGACGTCCTATCGCCGTAGGCGACGTTGGAAATTATGGTGCCGGAGAACAGGTTCGCCTTCTGCGGCACGTATCCTATCTTCCCGTGGAGCGCCTTCAGAGTATAGTCGCGTACATCGACGCCATCGATCGTGATCGCCCCCTCGGTCACATCGTACGAGCGCATCATGAGGCTCACGATGGTGCTCTTCCCGCTCCCGGTGGAGCCGATGAACGCCACGGTCTCACCCCTCTCCGCCCTGAAGCTGATGTCCTTCAGGACGTAATCGGATGCACCGGGGTACTTGAAACCCACCTTGTCGAACATTATCTCGCCCTTCGCTGGTCCCGACGATCTCGTGACGCTACCGTCCCTGATTGACGGCTCCGTGTCCAGTATCTCCTCGATACGCCTTGCGGCCACCAGAGCCCGCGGGAGGATGATGAACACGATGACGAGCATCATGAACCCCATGACCACCTGCATGGCGTATGCGAGGAAGGTGATCATGTCCGAGAACAGCAGCATCTGCGAGCCGATACCGACGGTGGCCGCGATGATGATAGCCCCTATCCAGTATATGGAGAGGGAGAGCATGCTCATCACCGCCGACATTACCGGCATCATCAGCGCCATCGCTCGGCCTGTGAACAGATTGTTGGACGTGAGGTCCTCGTTGGCCTTTTCGAACTTCTCCTCCTGATAGTCCTCTGCGTTGTATGCGCGGATGACGCGAATGCCCTTGAGGTTCTCCCTCACGTGCCGGTTGACCTCATCGGTGAGCCACTGGATCCGCTTGAAGCGCGGGACCACGAAGTACATCAGCACGATGATCACCACGAGCAGTATTGCGATGGCCACGGCGGTGGCGGCGGTCCACTGCCAGCTTTTACCGGAGATCTTGATGATAGCCCATCCTGCGAGTATAGGTGCCTTTATGATCACCTGCAGGCCCATCGCCACGGCCATCTGCACCTGGGTGATGTCGTTGGTCGCACGGGTGATCAGGCTTGCCGAGGAGAACCTGCTGATCTCGGCAGCGGAGAACGACTGCACCCTGCTAAACTCCAGTGAACGGATGCGCTTGGAGAGGGATGTGGCTACATATGCGGCCAGGTAACCGACGGCCAGCGCCGTGAGAAGGCTCCCGAACGCGAGGGCGAGCATCATCCACCCCTCGTTCATGACCTGGTCCACCGTGCCGCCGGTCTGGAGAAGGTTGGTGATCGCGTACATGTGGTCCGGGATTGTCAGGTCGAACCACACCTGGACCACGATGAAGGCCGTGCTGAGCGCGACCAGTGCCCACTCCCTGGCCTTTAGATACTTCAGGATCATTCTCCACCAGCGCCCTCGTCAGATCGGTATGCAAGGAGGCCGAAAGAAAGGGACCCCTGACACGAACACCTTGCACTTGAACGGGCGGTGAGACGCGTGGGCCATTAAATAAGTTCTTTTACGGATTAGGCGATAACGGCCCAGAGGGAGGGATGTGAAGATGATGAGCAAGCGGATGGGCCGCTCTGGTGTTTCCCCGATAATCGCAACGATCCTATTGGTGGGCATCACCGTGGTGCTGTCCTCGGTCCTCTACGTGATGGTCACGGAGCTCGGCAGCAACAGCCCCCCGCCCCCGTCCGGAGCGTTCGGCATTGCAGAGAAGGTCTCCAATGACACCATGAAGGTCTCCTTCGGATCGTTCAACAAGGACACCGATTTCACCGACTGCAAGGTGACCATCGAGCATGATGGTAACTCCGCGACAGCGGTGGCCTTGGTCTCCTCGGGCAACATCACCGTCGGCCCCTATAATGTGATGATCACGGACCTTGGAGGGGACGGGAGGATCAGCCCTGGTGACCACCTCACCGTCTCCAACACCAACGGCGGTTCCATGAACGGGAAGTACACCGTTTACCTCATATGGGCCCAGGATGGGTCCGTGATCGCCTCCGCGAGCCTGAACATGTAGGTCCTTTCCCCTGATGCATCTTTTTAATTCCCATTATGGCTCGTTATATCGGCTCCCTTCCAACCGATCAACTAAGGCCGACAATGATGAAGGGCGCGATCAGCACCAAACGGCATCAAGTTGTCACGGTCACGAGAACAAGGATTTGGCGTGTAAAAGCAAGGAAATGATCATTTATTACTTTTTATCACTTCGTGATGTGTGCCCTTTCGTTCTTCGGTGATAAAGATCGATTCTTCATATGTAAGTTGCCGAAGAGAAAAACATAGAGATACGGGACGACATGCTCACGGCCGTGGTCAACGAATGATCCGCACAGCATTCATTCCTTCGACCACCACTTCTATCTCTGAGCCACAGTAAGGGCACCTTTGAAGGGGGATGTTGTCAAGCCAGCAACCAAACGAAAAGATAAGATTGCCCGCGTTATCAAGCTCTACACCTCCCTCCTCAAGGCGTTTTTCCATGATCTCACAGCATATTCGGATCTGTCGCTTCCCCATGTTCCTTCCGACCTCCTGAACATATTACCCCATCCAACTTCTTTAATAATTTTTTTAAATATATAATTTATTGCTTTTTAGTGTTCTGTTTTTAATGTCAAAGCAATTCAATGCCTACCATCACTTGCGCATGATCCGACCGTGGCTACTTACGAGGCTGAGCCACTCCCATCCCTTAACGGGGGGCCGTTCTCGTCATGCAGACAAGTGCCAATCCTGAATATCAACGACTGATACGCAACCCCTTTATTTCCACTGGAATTGAACTACATGAATAAAATACTGGTATCCTCCATTTTCTTAAATAGCGATGAAGAAAAAATTTCAGTGGAAATGTGATAATCATAGGCCAAGCTTAAGAAATGCCCGCCATGAGGCGGACGTAAGGCCCAGGACTCCCCGCATCCCTTAACTATTTGTATTCTGTCTAAGGACTAGTCTGGTGAATTAATAAACCCGTTTGTTAGGTCCATATGCTGGCTCATGTCTAGCAGAGGAACATTGTCAGATAGCAACTCTCTTCGAGGTAATTATTACTGCATTATAGTCAGACCAGCAACGATCTATGGTATTATCTTTTCGTATTATCAAGCGTGAGTATCCCCAACGATGATTTCTGGGTCAGGATGAAGGGGGGATGGCTCTAGGTAAAACCACACTAGGGGGTTTTAATCGACCAAACGAACAATGATATTGGCAGTGGTTTTGGTACTGCTATCGGCTGCAATCACTTCGGCCCTAATGGTCCGAAGTAACGAACAAAGCTCCGATACCTCGAACGACATCGCGGACGCGACTTCATCTGGTTCCATGAGCCTCGGAGCCACCGCGACCAAGAAGATTACTGTATGCTACTTCGACTCTGTTGATGGCATATTAGCAAGTGCCTCCAATATGGGCTGCGGTGAGGGTACGGACATTTTCTAGGAAGCCGTCAACGACCTCGAACTCGGTGAGCCAGAGGCAAGAACGACAATGATGGATAACCATATGATGATGTGCATAAGACCCCGGTGCCCGGCCTACAACAAGTACGCCAAGACCTATGGTGATATCATATCCTGTCTCTTGGGTAACCGCCATCGGCCTGAACATCTGTAATCATCTCGCCATGTTGGCGATGATCGGACAAGATGCTGTCTTTCTCTTGAACTCCACCGGAAATTTCACTTGAGCCATGCCATTATCTTGGGCTCCGACCTCTGCGTCGGTGACATATCCTTCTTCTTGGGGTAGCCGAACACCAGGGGAGCGATCAACCTGTGGTCCTCTGGAACGTTCAGCTCCTTGAAGACCTCGGGGACATACCCCAGCGGTGATGCGAACCCTATCCAACAGCTGCCGATGCCCATTGAATGGGCCGCAAGCATCATGTTCTCCGCTGCCAGAGAGCCGTCCTCGACCGGTGTGTAGGACTCCGGCGATGAGTAGATCAATATGAGAATAGGCGCGCCGTAGAATATATCAAACTCCGGCTTCGATAGCCTCTCTATATAAGCCTCGAAAAATTTCTTCTTGTCGGGTGGGGCCTCTTCCATGGCCTTCTTCATGTTCTCAACGAACAAGGCCTTGGAGACATCGGAGTACTGCTTCTTCTTCTCGGGGTTCGTTATGACGGCGAAGCGGAGCGGTTGGCTGTTCGCGCCGTTCGGTGCATGAACTCCCGCCTTGATTATCTCCCTGATCTTATCTTCCGAGATCGGCTCCTCCGAATAGGCCCTGACCGACCTCCTTCCATATATATTGTCCATCACAGCGTTCATCTTTTCCCCTCCTGCCTTAGGTAGCCTAGAGATTAACGACTATCGTATTTAGGGCATCGCCCGGGGGAGTGACGCAAAATATAATTGAACTCTCATTCTTGGCTTTGACGCTAAACGCGCTTGAAGGGTTCTATGTGGATTTCCGCTCTTAAAATTTCTATAGAAATATGTATTTTTAGTAAAATTTAAGGTGGCGCACCTTATATACCCAGCTGTTCAGGAAAGGAATAGAAGATGAACGCCACCGATATCCTCATCGACGAGCAAGTATTCAGATTTTCCGGACAATCTCGGATCGACACGTGGTCGCTCCGCGACCACCTGGTATCGAGCTCGTCTCGATACTCCAGGTGGTTGGTGGCGGACATTCACCTCACGATGCAGAGGGTCAAGGAGCTCGCGGACGCTTTTCCATTCTGGCAGCGGAGGAAGAGCACAGGCCGGAGGCCAGTATCAGAACGATATCTAATGATCGCTTTCCTCGTTCGCCAACTGTTCAATTCCACGTTCCGGCAGCTCCAGGCGCTCCTGGAGCTGCTCCAGGAGTACTTTGATCTGGAGCGCGTGCCGCATCATAC